>NZ_AOJE01000057.1 GCF_000337915.1 Halorubrum saccharovorum DSM 1137 | reverse complement strand
CGAGCGGTCCGCGAGGGAGTCGGTGGTCCGGAGCGACGCGGAGGACCACCGACGAGGCTGGGGAGGCGTGAGGCACACGCTCGGCCGAGCGAGGGTACGGACGCGAACCGGCGCGAACGCCACCGTATTACGCTTATAAGCGAATCACTCGACGCTCTCCGACCCGCCCCGCAACAGCCCCATCGCTTCAACTGCGACCGAAGTCGCCTCGTAGCCGCGCCGCCCCGCGACGTCGACCTCGTCGATCAGGCCGGCCGCGCGGAACTCCGAAATCGTCCCGTGGAGGTCGGACTCGCACATGTCGGCCGCGTCGAGGAGGTCGATCGCGGCGATCGGCCCCTCGTCGACGACCACCGCGAGGAGGCCGAGTGACCGATCGTCGCGGACCGCTCCGATCGCCTGGCGGACCGGGGCCGGAACGCCCGAGGCCGCGGTCGCGAGCGGCGACTCGCCGTCGACGACGCGAAGCTCGTCGTTGTCGACGTACCGCTCCTCACCGGTGGCCGGATCCCGCACTCGACTCGAGTCGGCGGAGCGTTTCACGAGGAGGTACGTCGCGCCGGTCGCGTCACGAACCGTCTGCATGGATCGGAAACAGCGGTCGCGCGGGCATTACGCTTCCGGGGGCTCGGCGTCGGTACCGGAGTCGTCGGGGCCGGCGGGACCGGTGGGGGAGTCGGAGGTGGCGGAAGAATCGGGGGCGGACCCGTCGTCCGCGTCATCTGCGTCGTCCGCGTCATCCGCGTCATCCGCGTCGCCGCCGGGCTCCGGCTCCGCCGCGTCCCGCGATCGCTCCCACGACCGGTACGTCTGGTAGGTCCGGACGCCCGCGAGGAGTCCCGCGACGAACAGGGCCGGACCGATCCGCGACCACCCCTCGAAGAACCACAGCATCGGGCCGAGCGCGACGAGGAGCACGGCGGCGTTGGCGTAGATGACGGCGACGACGAACGCGCGGAGAGTCCCCGAGTCGACATCGCTCGCGCCCTCGAAGTCCCCGCCGTCGTCGAACGTCTTCACCGAAGGCGCCTTCGGGATGTCGGGCGTCATCTCCCGCTCGGCGTCGGAGCTCTCTCCGAAGGAGACCTCGCCCTCGTCGTCCTCGTCGAGGCTGAACACACCGAACGTACGCGGGGACGGGGCAAAGGGGTTCCGCCAGGGTTCGTCCGCGAGTCGCGGCTGCGAAGGGCTGGGATCGGAGCGAAAGGGGCGAAAGGGGCGAAAGGGGTGGCCGCCGTCAGAGCGCGTCGGCCAGCCGAACCGTTCGGCTCGCCTCGACCCACGCGAGGGGGTTCGCGGCGTCGAAAAGCACCACGTTCCCGTCGTCCTCGTACACCTCCACCTCGGCGTCGACCTCGTCGCGATCGGCCGGGCGAGCCGCCTCGGGTTCGGAACGCGGGTCCGAAGACATAGAGCGTGGTATGCCGTCACACAATATATGCCTTTCCGTGGCGGGAGTGCTCGCCGCACCCGAAAGCCGAGTTTTTTAGCCGGGTGCGCCGAAGCACGGGTATGACTCAGTCGGGGCTGTC
The DNA here is from genome assembly GCF_000337915.1 of Halorubrum saccharovorum DSM 1137. Lineage (GTDB taxonomy): Archaea > Halobacteriota > Halobacteria > Halobacteriales > Haloferacaceae > Halorubrum > Halorubrum saccharovorum. The sequence goes on along the minus strand of NZ_AOJE01000057.1, from coordinate 277,601 downwards.
GGACTTCTCGTCGTCCGGAGAGGCGGGCGACGAGTCGGGAGACAGCACGGAGGCCGAACGGGAGGAGCTGGCCGCACAGGAGGCGGCCGTCGTCGCCGGCGGCGGACGCGGACACGTCAGCGACGTGGTCGACGTCGACGAGGCGAAGTTCCCGGAGTCGACCGGGACCGTCGACCTGATGATCACCCAGATAGACTACGCCGTGGAGGGGTACGGCAGCGACGAGTACCCGGTCGTCCACGTGTTCGGCCGGCGACCGGCGGAACACGTCGACGGCGAGGACGACGCCGTCGAACACCTCCGCGTGCTCGGCGTCGAGCCGTACTTCTACGTTCCCACGTCCGACCTCGACCGCAACCCCGTCGAGGAGTACGACGTGGTGATCGGGACCAGAGAGGAGACCCCCGACGGCGAGCCCTTCGAGAGCATCCGCGGCGAGCCGCTCACCCGGATCGTCACCCGGACGCCCCGCGACGTGGGGAGCATCCGCGACGACTTCGCGACGACGTTCGAGGCGGACATCCTCTTCCCGAACCGCTTTCTGATCGACAACGGGATCAACGGCGGCATCCGCGTTGAAGAGCGCCGCCTCGACGACGGAGAGGGGACGATCCAGGTCCACGAGGGAATGCTCGAACCCGCGGATGTCGACGCCGAGATGCGGGTGAACACGTTCGACATCGAGGTGGACGACCGGCGCGGCTTCCCCGAGGACGGCGAGGAGCCGATCATCTGTCTCACCAGCCACGACTCCTACGACGACGAGTACGTCGTCTGGCTGTACGACGCGCCGGAGGCCGAGATCCCGCCGCCCGAGGATCTCCCCGACTACGAGGGGATCGTCGACGAGGGCGAGGAGCTCGACTTCCGAGTCCGCACCTTCGACGAGGAGGCCGCGATGCTCGACGCGTTCGTGGAGTACATCGCGGAAACCGACGTAGATCTTATGACGGGGTGGAATTTCGAAGATTTCGACGCACCGTACCTTCTGGACAGGATGGAGGTGCTCGACGACGGGAGCCAGTACGACCTCTCGATCGATCGGCTCTCCCGGATCGGCGAGGTGTGGCGCTCCGGCTGGGGCGGCCCCGACATCAAGGGCCGGGTCGTCTTCGACCTGCTGTACGCCTACAAGCGCACGATGTTCACGGAGCTGGAGTCGTACCGGCTCGACGCCGTCGGCGAGCGCGAACTCGGCGTCGGCAAGGAGCGCTACACGGGCGACATCGGCGACCTCTGGGAGCAGGACCCCGAACGCCTGCTGGAGTACAGCATCCGCGACGTGGAGCTGTGCGTCGAGATCGACCGGAAGCAGGACGTGATCGCCTTCTGGGACGAGGTGCGCACCTTCGTCGGCTGCAAGATCGAGGACGCGCCGACACCCGGCGACACCGTCGACATGTACGTCCTCCACAAGGCGTTCGGGAAGTTCGCGCTCCCGACGAAGGGCCAACAGGAATCGGAAGAGTTCGAGGGCGGCGCCGTCTTCGACCCGATCACCGGCGTCAAAGAGATGGTGACGGTCCAGGACCTGAAGAGCCTCTACCCGATGTGCATGGTGACGATCAACGCCGGCCCGGAGACGAAGGTCGACCCCGCGGAGTACGACGGCGAGACGTACGTCGCGCCCAACGGGACGCACTTCCGGAAGGAGCCGGACGGGATCATGCGCGAGATGGTCGACGAGCTCCTCACCGAGCGCGAGGAGAAGAAGGCGCTCCGGAACGATCACGATCCCGGCACCGAACCCTACGAGCAGTACGACCGACAGCAGGGAGCTGTCAAGGTTATTATGAACTGCTTCACGCCCGATACCGAGGTCGTAACCCCGGACGGCGTTCGGTCGATTACGGACTTGGAGGTCGGCGACGCCGTGTATTCGCTCGATCCCGATACGGAGGAGATGGAGGTGAAGACCGTCGAAGAGACCCACGCGTACCCGGACTACCGGGACGAACTCGTCGACATCGAAACGTCGAAGATCGACTTCCGGGTGACGCCGAACCACCGGATGCTCGTCCGGAAGAACGAGACGAACGGGATCACCGAAGACGGGTACAGTTTCGTGGAGGCGGGCGACCTGGACCGGGCGACGAACTACGAACTGCCCCACGATTGGGATGGACCGGACGGCGAACGGATCGACGAGGTCGATCTGACCGAACTCGTCGACGGGGAGTACGAGGTGTGGGTCCGACCGAGCGTCCACGACCACACGTTCACCGCCGAACTCGGCTGGACGCCGCGACGCGTTCCGAAGGCGGATGTCGGTCAGACCGGATACGTCTTCACGGCCTCGGAGTTCGAGGAGCACCGCGAGTACGTCGAATCGGTGTGTGAGACGAGCTTCGTTCACCGCGAGTCCGGTCGAAAGTGGATCCCGCGGACGTTCGACGGCGACGACTTCCTCGATCTGCTCGCGTGGTACGTCACCGAAGGAAGCGTGTACACCTCAGAGGAGAAGACGTTCGGTGAGAATCACCGGAGCTCCGCGACGACGGTAAAGATCGCACAGAACGCCATCGTCGACGGAGGCGGCCATCACGCGAGCATCGGCGAGCTGCTCAACGGGATGGGGTTCGACTGCTACGTCGACGACCGCGCGTATCAGTTCACGTCGGGGCTTCTCGGAGATCTGCTCCGAGAGATCTGCGGCGGCGACAGTTTCGAGAAACGGATTCCGGACATCGTGTTCGATGCGACCCGGACACAGAAGCGCCGCTTCTTGGAAACGCTGATCGACGGCGATGGGGATCGACAGTCGGGATCGTGGCGGTACACGACCTCCAGCGACCGGCTCCGTGACGACGTGCTCCGGCTGTGTGCCCACCTCGGGCTCACCGCGAGCTACAACCGCGACAACGGGAGCTGGCGGATATACGTCACGGAAGACGCGAAGAACACGCTCCGGATGCATCGGGGCGGAGCTCGGAGCGAGGCGGAAGACGGGGTCTACTGCGTGACCGTCGAAGATAACCACACGCTCCTCGCGGGGCGGAACGGAAAGTTCCAGTTCGTCGGACAGTCGCTATACGGCGTGACGGGATGGGATCGGTTCCGCCTCTACGACAAAGAGGGCGCTGCGGCCGTCACGGCGACCGGGCGGGAGGTCATCGACTTTACAGAGGAAGCCGCCGAAGAACTAAATTATCAAGTTGCGTATGGAGACACCGACAGCGTCATGTTATCGTTATCTGACATGTCGAAGGAGGAGGCGATCGATACCTCCTTCGAGATAGAGGACCACATCAACGAGCGCTACGACGACTTCGCGCGCGAGGAGTTAAACGCGGATTTCCACCGCTTCCAGATCGAGTTCGAGAAGCTCTACCGGCGGTTCTTCCAGGCGGGCAAGAAGAAGCGGTACGCCGGCCACATCATCTGGAAGGAGGGGAAAGACGTCGACGACATCGACATCACCGGGTTCGAGTACAAGCGCTCGGACATCGCACAGATCACGAAGGAGGTCCAGCAGAACGTCATCGAGACGATCGTCACGGGCGACGACATCGACGAGGACTTAGAGGAGGTGAAGGCGTACCTCGTTGACGTCATCGCCCGCGTGCTCGACGGCGAGATGGATCTCGACGAGATCGGGATCCCCGGCGGGATCGGGAAGAAGCTCGACGCCTACGAGACGCCGACCGCGCAGGTGCGCGGGGCGAAGTACGCCAACCTCATGCTCGGGACCAACTTCGGCAGCGGGTCGAAGCCGAAGCGGCTCTACATCGAGAAGGTCCACCCGGACTTCTGGACGCGGATGGAGGAGGAGAAGGGACTCGATCCGCAGCGCGATCACCTCTACGGGGAGTTCAAACGCGATCCGGACGTGATCTGCTTCGAGTACGCCGACCAGGTCCCCGAGGAGTTCGACGTCGACTGGGAGAAGATGCTGGACAAGACGCTCCAGGGACCGATCGAGCGCGTCATCGAGGCGCTCGGGATGTCGTGGGAGGAGGTCAAGACGGGACAGGAACAGACCGGACTCGGCTCCTTCATGTGATCCGGACCGGACGCTGAAAACGCCTTCTGAAAACCGCTTTTCGATCGGCGAGAACAATTCTTATCGATTTCGGGAAATTCTACGGGCAGATGCGTAACCATTAACCCGCCAAGACACCACTGTTCGGACACGAGGCACGAGAATACATATGGCAACTCTCGAAATCAACGATCTTCACGCGCGAGTGGCGGAAGAGGACGGCGAACGCATTCTTCGGGGGGTCGACCTGACCGTCGAGTCCGGGGACATCCACGCGCTGATGGGCCCGAACGGCTCCGGGAAGTCGACGCTCGCGAAGGTCATCGCCGGCCACCCCGCGTACGAGGTCACAGGCGGCGAGATCCTCCTGCATCTCGACGAGGAGGATCTCGACGACATCGACGCCGAGCTCGACGACGAGGACTACCACTGGGAGCTGCTGGAGCTCGAACCCAACGAGCGCGCCGCGCTCGGTATCTTCCTCGGATTCCAGTACCCGGCGGAGATCGAGGGTGTTACGATGACGAACTTCCTCCGACAGGCGCTCAACGCCAAGGCGGACGAGCGTGAGGAGCTGTTCGAAGACGAGGACGAGGAGTCGGCCGACGAAGACGACGAGGAGGAAGGGTACGACACCTCCCCGATGGAGGGCCCCTCGGACGACGGCGAGATCGGCGTCGCCGAGTTCCAGGAGATCCTCTCGGAGAAGATGGAGCTGCTCGACATGGACGAGAAGTTCATGCAGCGATACCTCAACGCCGGCTTCTCCGGCGGCGAGAAGAAGCAGAACGAAGTGCTGCAGGCCGCGATGCTGGAGCCCGCGGTCGCGGTGCTCGACGAGATCGACTCCGGGCTCGACATCGATCGCCTGCAGGACGTCTCGAAGGGGATCAACGCGCTCCGCGACGAGCAGGGCACGGGCGTCCTCCAGATCACTCACTACCAGCGGATTCTCGACTACGTCGAGCCCGACCACGTCCACGTAATGCTCGACGGCGAGGTCGTCAAAAGCGGCGGCGCGGAGCTCGCCGAGAAGCTCGAGGACAAGGGGTACGACTGGGTCCGCGAGGACGCGTTCGAAGCCGCGTAACCGAATCCAGTCACGCGATACACGTAAGTCCGGAACAACGTAACATCATACTATGAGCTCACAACAGGACGAACTGAAGGAGACAGACACCGAGGCCCGCTTCGAGTTCAAGAAGGAGGAGAAATCCGCCTTCCAGACCGAGAAGGGTCTCACCGAGGAGACGGTCCGCGTCATCTCGGAGGACAAGGACGAACCGGAGTGGATGCTGGAGCGGCGCCTGCGCGCGCTCGAGCAGTTCCAGGAGATGCCGATGCCGACCGACTGGCCCGGGCAGCCGGACCTCAGCGAGGTCGACATCGACGAGATCATCCCGTACATTCGGCCAGACGTGGACGTCCGCGCCGGCGTCGACGACTGGACCGAGCTCCCGGACGAGATCAAAGACACCTTCGACAAGCTGGGTATCCCGGAGGCCGAGAAGAACGCACTCTCCGGCGTCGGCGCCCAGTACGAGTCGGAGGTCGTCTACCAGAACATGCAGGAGCGGTGGGAGGAGAAGGGCGTCATCTTCTGTAACATGGACGAGGCCGTCCAGGAGCACGAGGAGATCGTCCGCGAGCACTTCATGACGAAGTGCGTCCCCCCGAGCGACAACAAGTTCGCCGCGCTTCACGGCGCGATCTGGTCCGGCGGCTCGTTCGTCTACGTGCCGGAGAACACCACCGTCGACATGCCGGTACAGGCGTACTTCCGGATGAACTCCGAGGGGATGGGCCAGTTCGAGCACACGCTCATCATCGCCGAGGAGAGCTCCGAGGTCCACTACATCGAGGGCTGTTCCGCCCCGAAGTACTCGGCGTTCAACCTCCACTCCGGCGGCGTGGAAGTGTTCGTCGGGGAGGACGCCCACGTCCAGTACTCCACGGTGCAGAACTGGTCGAAGAACACCTACAACCTGAACACGAAGCGCGCCATCGCCGAGAAGGGCGGGCGCATGGAGTGGATCTCCGGGTCGATGGGGTCGAAGGCGACGATGCTGTACCCGTCGACGATCCTGAAGGGCCGCGGCGCCTCCGACAACCACATCACCATCGCCTTCGCGGGCGAGGGGCAGGACATCGACACCGGCGCGAAGGTGTACCACAACGCGCCCGACACCAAGTCGACCATCGAGTCGAAGTCGATCTCGAAGGACGGCGGCCGCACGAACTACCGCGGGCTCGTCCACATCGCCGACGGCGCCGAGAACTCCTCGACCGCCGTGGAGTGCGACGCGCTGATGTTCGACAACGAGTCGACCTCCGACACCATGCCGTACATGGAGATCAACGAGTCGAAGGTCGACGTCGCCCACGAGGCGACCGTCGGGAAGATCGGCGACGAGGACATCTTCTACCTGCAGTCGCGCGGCCTCGACGACGACGACGCCAAGCAGATGATCGTTTCGGGCTTCATCGAGCCCATCACGGAGGAGCTGCCCATCGAGTACGCCGTCGAGCTCAACCGGCTCGTCGAGCTCGAGATGGAGGGCTCGCTCGGATAACATGAGCACGCAAGCAATCGAGAGCCTCTCAGAGGACACGGTACGACGCATCGCCGACGAACGCGACGAGCCCGAGTGGCTCTTGGAGACCCGTCTGAACGCGCTGGACGCGTTAGAGACGGCCGACCTCCCCGACGTTATCCAGACCCCCGGGCGACGCTGGACCGACCTGGAGGCCCTCGACTTCGAGTCGCTGGTCGACCCGCTGAACCAGTCTGACACCACGGAGCGGACGGTCGGCGACGACGAGGTCGTCGTCCTCCCGTTCACCGAGGCGTTCGACGAGTACAGCGACGTCATCGAGGCGAACTTCGGATCGGTGCTCGACCCCGAACACAACTACCTCACCGCGCTGTCGGTCGCGCTCTTCACGACCGGGACGTTCGTCTACGTCCCCGAGGGCGTCGACGTCGAGGACGTGACGGTGCGCGCGGAGATGAACTCCCGCTCGCTGTTCAGCCAGACGCTCGTCGTCGCCGAGGAGTCGTCGTCGGTGACGATCCTCGAATCGATCGAATCCGGCGACGGCGAGGCCGCCGCCTCGGGAAGCGTCGACGATGACCGGTACTTCTCGAACCTCGTCGAGATCGCCGCGGGCGAGAACGCGAGCGTCCAGTTCGGATCGCTCCAGAACCTCGACGACGACACGTACACCTACTCGCTGAAGCGCGCCGACGTGGGCACGTACGGCACCGTCGACTGGATCGAGAGCAACTTCGGGTCGAAGCTGACGCGCTCGGACGTCGAGTCGGAGCTGAACGGCGACGGCTCCGAGAGCCAGATCGTCGGGACGTTCTTCGGCACCGACGACCAGCACTTCGACATCAACGCCCGCGTCTGGCACCAGGCCGAGCACACGACGGCCGACCTGGTCACGCGCGGCGTGCTCGACGACGTGGCCCGTTCCGTCTACGAGGGGGTCCAGGACGTGGGCAACGACGCGTGGAACACCTCCAGCTACCAGCGCGAGAACACGCTGATGCTGTCGGACGACGCCGAGGCCGACGCGTCGCCGAAGCTGATCATCCACAACCACGACACCGAGGCGTCTCACTCCGCGACCGTCGGACAGGTCGACGCCGAGGACCTGTTCTACTTGCAGAGCCGATCGATCGACTCGCACACGGCGCGGAACATGCTCGTCGAGGGCTTCTTCGTCCCCGTGTTAGAGGAGATCGCCGTCGACGAGTTCCGCGACGACGTCGAGGACCTCGTCTTCGAGCGCCTGCAGTAGGTCGCGGGCGATCACGGGACATCGCGGTTCCCGGTTGTCGTTATTTCCGTGCGCAACGACGGCGAGCCCCGGGTATCGCGGGCGAGCGCCGATCGAAGGGGAACTCCTTAAGTCGGACTACGTCTGAGTTGGCGTGTATGCGAACGGTCGTATCGAACGGTGACGGGTGGTCGCCGTGAGCGTAAGCCAGCGGATCGCCTCGGACGACCAGCTCGCCCGGCTGTTACAGATCGGGATCGTCCTGGAGGAGGTCGTGGAGGCGCGAGCGCACCACCACTACCAGAGCCTCGACGCCGAACTCGACGAGGAGATCGAGACGCTGCTCGCGGACGCCGCCGAGGAGTCGGCCGAACACCGTCAACGGTTGGAGTCGCTCATCGAGGGGCTCGGCGTCGACAGCGTCCCGTTCGACGAGATCGAATCGCTCGTCGACGCGCGGTACGGGCGGACCCAGCCGGAGGACTTCGACGGGATCCTCTACGACCAGCTGTGTAACGAGGAGACCGCCTACAAGTTCTACGACGACCTCATCGAGGCGATAGAGGAGTCGAACGCCGAGTTCACGATCGATCGCGCGGAGCTTCTGGACGAACTGCGGGCGATCCGCGAGGACGAGGCCGAGGGGGTCAGCGAGGTAACGGAGGTCATGGAGCGACGATGAACCAGGGGACCGAACCGACGACGAGTGCCGACGGAGGGAAGCCGTGAACACCGCAGACCAGTACCTCAAGACGATATACGTCGTACAGAAGCAGGAGGACGGCCCCGCCTCGACCGGGTCGATCGCCGATTCGCTCGGTGTCAGCCCGGCGAGCGCCAACGAGATGATCGGGAAACTCGAAGAGCGCGGGCTCGCCGAACACGAGAAGTACAAGGGGGTCCGCCTCACCGACGACGGAATCGTGCGAGCGCGCGACGCGCTCCAGACCTACTGCATCATCGAGCGCTTCCTCGCGAACGTGCTCGCGGTCGAGGAGTTCCGCGACGAGGCCCGCGAACTGGAGGCGGTCATCGACGACACCGTCGCCGAGCGGCTCGACACGATCATCGACCGGCAGCCGGAGTGTCCGGACTGTTTCGACCCCGAAACGGACGCCTGCAAGTGCTTGGATATCGCGGCGGCGCCGGTCGAGCCGGAGCAGTAGACGGGAGGAGCGGCGCAGGAGGAGAGGAGCTTTCGACGCGTCCGCTTAGACGCCGGTCGAATAGCGCAGGATACCCGCGATTCCCCCGAACGCGTCGAGCAGCTGTTCGCCCTTCTCGAAGTCGGTGGAGATGAACTTGGTGTCGGTCCCGCGCTGTTCGGCGATCGCCATCAGGTGTTCGATCACGTCCTCGCGCTCGTCGACGTCGGCCTCCTCGCCGCACTCCGAGCACTCGTGGGACGGGGTTGAGTGTCGCGCGTCGACCACCTCGTACTCCTCGTGACCGTTCGGGCACTCGTAGACGACCACGTCGGACCGGAGGTCCTCGGAGATGAGCAGGCGGTCGACCGAGCCCATGATCAGGTTCCGACGGGTCTGCTCGAAGCCGTACGTGGCCTCCTCGCCGGTGTTGAGGTTCTCGAAGAACTCCTCCATGTGGCGTTTGTCCTCGACGATCTCCTGATCGGAGAGCGCCTCGCTGGCGTTGTCGACGAGGTCCTTCAGCCCGGACTCGTCGGTGTACGCCACGTCGAACTTGCCGAGCACCTTGTCCTGCAGCTCGTGGTGGAGGTAATCGCCGTCGAGGAACTCGTCTTTCGTCGGTGAGGGACCGCCGACGAGGATGCCGTCGAGCTCGTGGCGCTTGTCGACGAACAGGTCGTTGGCCATCCCCGCGACCTCCTGGTAGAAGTTGTCGATCGCTTCCAGCCGGAGGCGGGCGAACCGCTGTGCGGACTGACCCCCTTTCCGCTGTTTGCCGGGGACGAGCGAGGAGGCCGACTTGACGGCCTCGACCCGCTTGCCCTTCAGCCAGCCGACGTTGGCCTCGCGCCGGTCGAGGACGATGAGCCCGAACAGGCCGGTGTCCTCCAGCATGTGTTCGAGCGGCTCGGTGAGGAACTCGGAGTCGCAGTGGTAGCGGAACGACTGGACGGGCTGGGGGGGCGACTCCAGCGTCTTGGTGACCATGTCGGTCTGGCCGCCGCCGGCGTCGATCGCTCCGGAGAAGATCACGATCCCGTTCTCGGGCGGGAAGGTGTCGTAGTAGCGGAGGCGGTCTTTGATCGAGGTGAGCGCGTCCTGTACGGCCGTCCGCGTCTGCTTGGACTTGATGTTGGACGCCTCGCTGTGTTCCTGCGTGACGTGGGCGACCACGTCGGAGATCTGCCGATCCTCGGGGATGTAGATGGTGACGAGCTGCGTGCCGGAACCCTCGAAGTCGCGGAGTTCCTCGATGACCTTGCGGAACTCGTACTTCCGCCGGTCCTCGCTCGCCTCTTGGGCGTCGCTACTCATTACCCTAAATACGGCGTCGTGTGTGTAAGTAAGCTTTGACCTCCCCGCCAGCGCGACGACACCGTGTCACACGGGTGGCCAAGCGCGTGATTGTTCATACATCAACTGCGGTGGCGTCGCCGGCGGCTTCGCCGCCGGCTGCCAGAGGGACCGGAGGTCCCTCGCTGGAGTCGGTGGTCCAAGCGAAGCGAAGGACCACCGACGAGGCTGGGGAGGCGTGAGGCCGAGCGGTACGGTCGGGCTGGCCCTTTGGAAGTGTTCGCAGCAGCGTCGACAGCAACATCCCGATCGAAGAAAACCGAACGACGACCCTAATCGCCTCGTTCCTACATCGACTCGGGCGCCTCGACCCCGAGCACGTCAAGCGCGTTCGCCATGGTGTGCTTCGCGGCCGCGACGAGCGCAACGCGGGCGGCCCGGAGCTCCTCGTCCTCGGCCGTGACGACCGGGCACTCCCGGTAGAACGCGTTGTACGCGTCGGCGAACTCGCGGGTGAATGTGGCGATCGTGTGCGGCTCTAAGTCGTTCGCCGCCTCCTCGATGGCGGCCGGGAAGCGGGCGACCTCGCGGAGGAGGTCGCGGGCCTCCTCGGTCTCGAAGACCGCGGCGTCGACGTCGAGGGCGCCGTAGTCGACGGCCCCGCCCGCGTCCGCCGTCACGCCCGGTACCTCGATCCCGGCGTCGGCCGCCTCGTCTAAGATTCCGCAACAGCGCGCGTGGACGTACTGGACGAACGGGGCGGACTGCCCCTCGAAGTCGAGCGCGTCCTCCCACTCGAAGGTGATCGCCTTCGCGGGCTGCTTCGAGATGATGTCGTATCGGACCGCCCCGATCCCGACCTCGTGGGCGATGCGCTCCACGTCCGCCTCGGTGAGGTCGTCGTCGCGGATCCGGTCGTCCATTCGGCTCTCGACCGCCTCGCGAGCGCGATCGATCGCCTCGTCGAGTAAGTCGTCGAGCATCACGCCGGTGCCCTTCCGGGTGGACATCTTCCCCTCCGGGAGGTTCACGTACGAGTAGATGACGTGACCGAGCCGATCGGTGTCGTTGCCGAGCAGTTCGAGAGCCGCGTCGAGCTGGTCGGCCTGCAGCTTGTGGTCCTCGCCGAGCACGGTGACGGCGCGGTCGTAGTTGTCGAACTTCCACTCGTGGTGAGCCAGATCGCGGGTGGTGTAGAGGCTGGTGTCGTCGGAGCGCAGGAAGACGAGGTTCTTGTCGATCCCCCAGTCGTTGAGCTCCAGCTGCCACGCGTCCTCCTCGTAGACGGCGTGGTCGGTCTCCTTGAGCCGCGCCGCGATCTCGTCGGTGGAGCCGTCGCGCATGAACCGCGTCTCCTTGACGAACTCGTCGAACTCGGCGGGCAGGCGGGCGAGACACTCCTTCATCCCGCCGAGGACGGCGTCGACGACCTCGCCGACGCGCTCGTACGTCTCCTCGTCGCCGGCTTCGAGCCCCTGCAGGATCGCGGAGATTTCGTTTTCCGCGGCCTCGACGGCCTCGGGGTCGGCCTCCTCCAGGTACGCGTTCCCCTTCCGGTAGTAGCGCACGAGGTCGTACTCGGCGCGGTCGCGTGCGGGCTCCTCGTCTAAGTCCGACTCGTCGAACCGCTCGTACGCCCACGTGAACACGGCCATCTGCCGACCCGCGTCGTTGACGTAGTAGTGGCGATCGACGTCGTAGCCCGCGTATTCCAGGAGGTTCGCGACCGCGTCGCCGACGATGGGGTTTCGCGCGCGGCCGACGTGGACCGGGCCGGTCGGGTTCGCGCTCGTGTGTTCGACGACGACAGAGGTATCCCGATCCGGGAGCGCGCCGTAGCCGGCGTCGGGGGCGGCCGCGTCGAGCGTGTCGGCGAGGTAGCGCTCGCCGGCGTGGAAGTTGACGTACGGACCCGCGGTGTCGACCGCGGCGAGGTAGTCGTACCCGTCGGCGTCAACCGCGTCCGCGACCGTCGCGGCCACGTTCGGGGGCGCGTCGCCGACCTCGCCCGCGAGGCGGAAGGCGACGCTGGAGGCGAGCGTCGCGTCCATGTCGTCGGGCGGGCGTTCGATGCCGAGATCGTCGGTCGGGAGGTCGAGCGAGGCGAGCGCGTCGCCGAGCGCGTCGGCCACCTCCGACCGGAACTGCCGGAACATACCGTCCGTTCGTGGGTCGCCCTAAAAGGCCCTTCCGAAGCGGCTCGGAGGGGAAGCCTCGGAACGGTGCCGCCTCTCGTCCGCACCCGGCCGTCTTCGACCCGCCACCATCGACACAACGCGCTTACAGCGCCCGGACATGCGGCCGCGTAGCTCCTTCGAAACCGAAAAGCGACGAGCGTAACTTCCGCAAGGAGCGAGCGCTCACCCCCTTCACCGACGTGCGCGACACGACGGCCGCCGTCGACGCCGCCCGACAACGTCGGCACTGTCGGCGACCTGCCGACCGCGACCGGTACGCCGCCGAGGCCGAGCGGATGACCCGAGTACACGATCCGGACGACGCGATCTGACCTCCCCGATCGCGTTTAACCCGTTCCGGTGCGAACGACAGCACGATGCGCGCCACGTTCGAGACGCTCGCGATCGCCCTCCTCGTCGGAATCGCACAGCTCGCGCTGAGCGTCGTCAATCTCGCGGGGCTCTTCGCGCTGTCGACGCCGCTCGCCGTCGCGCCGTGGACCGTCGTCACCAGCGTGTACGCGCACGGGTCGATCGGCCACCTGCTGGCGAACGGGCTCGCGCTGCTCCTCGTCGGCCCGCTCGTCGAGCGCCGGACCACCCGCCTCCGATTCCACGCGTTCGTGGTCGGGACCGGCGCGCTCGCCGGAATCTCGCAGGTAACGCTCGGCGGACTGCTCGGTCCCTCGGCGGCCGTGTTGGGACTCAGCGGCGCCGTCTTCGCGCTCGGGGGGTACCTCCTCGCGGGCAACGTCGTGAGCGCGACGCTGTTCGACCGGCTGCGGCTCTCCGCCCGGGCGCAGTTCGCGCTGTTCGGACTGGCCGCCGTCGTCCTCACCGCGACGACCGCGGCCCCCGGCGTCGCGCTGATCGCTCACGCGACCGGCGCGTTCTGCGGGCTCGTCGCCGGGCGCACGGGGCTACTCGACGTGCGATAACCTCGTGACGAGCGTGGCGGCCCTCGATCGGGTCGAAGGCCGACCGACGGCGGCGACGCTAGCGAGCGTGAAAGAAAACGAAGAGAGCGTGAACGGACGCCCTAGCGCTTAGTCTTCGAGAACGATCTCGATGCTGACGTCGTTCGGCACTTGGACGCGCATGAGCTGGCGGAGCGCGCGTTCGTCGGCGTCGATGTCGATCAGACGCTTGTGGACGCGCATCTCCCAGTGCTCCCACGTCGCCGTCCCCTCACCGTCCGGGGACTTTCGCGACGGGATCTCGAGCGTCTTCGTCGGCAGCGGGATCGGGCCCGACAGGGCGACCCCCGTCGAGTCCGCGATCTCGCGGACGTCGTCGCAGATGTCGTCGAGGTCCTCGGGGCTCGTGCCGGCGAGGCGGACGCGTGCCTGCTGCATCGATTATCGCTCGTTGACTTCGAGCACCTTGCCGGCCGCGATGGTCTGACCCATGTCGCGGATGGCGAAGCTGCCGAGTTCCGGGATCTCGCCGGACGGCTCGATGCTGAGCGGCTTTTGCGGGCGCACGGTGACGACCGCGGCGTCGCCGGACTTGATGAAGTCCGGGTTCTCCTCGGCGACCTCGCCCGAGGACGGGTCGATCTTCTGATCGATGGACTCGATCGTACAGGCGACCTGCGCCGTGTGGGCGTGGAAGACGGGCGTGTACCCGGCCGTAATGACGCTGGGGTGCTGCATGACGACGACCTGCGCCTTGAACGTCTCTGCGACGCTCGGCGGGTCGTCGGCGGGACCACAGACGTCGCCGCGACGGATGTCGTCCTTGCCGATGCCGCGGACGTTGAACCCGACGTTGTCACCGGGCTCGGCCTTGGGGACTTCCTCGTGGTGCATTTCGACCGTCTTCACTTCGCCGCCCACGTCGGACGGCTGGAAGGAGACGTTGTCGCCGGTGTTGAGGATCCCGGTCTCGACGCGTCCCACGGGGACGGTCCCGATGCCGGAGATGGTGTAGACGTCCTGGATGGGGAGTCGGAGCGGCGCGTCCGTCGGCGGCTCGGACTCCGGCAGGTCGTTGAGCGACTCCAGCAGGGTGTCGCCGTCGTACCACGGCGTGTTCTCGGACTCCTCGGAGATGTTGTCGCCCTCGAAGGCCGAGATCGGCACGAACGTCGTGTCGTCGGTCGCGAAGCGAACCTGGTTGAGCAGGTCCTCGACCTCGCCGATGACCTCCTTGTACGTGGACTCCTGGTAGTCGACCAGGTCCATCTTGTTGACGCCGATGATGAGCTCGTTGATGCCCAGCGTGCGGGCCAGGAACACGTGCTCTCGGGTCTGGGGCGCGACGCCGTCGTCGGCCGCGACGACGAGCACCGCGTTGTCGGCCTGCGAGGCGCCCGTGATCATGTTCTTCACGAAGTCACGGTGGCCCGGGCAGTCGACGATGGTGAAGTAGTAGTTGTCCGTGTCGAACTCCTGGTGGGCGATGTCGATCGTGACGCCGCGCTCGCGCTCCTCGGCGAGGTTGTCCATCACGTAGGCGAACTCGAAGCCGCCCTTGCCCTTCTCTTCGGCTTCCTCGCGGTGCTGCTCGATTACGTGCTCGGGGACGCTCCCCGTCTCGAAGAGGAGGCGACCCACGAGCGTACTCTTGCCGTGGTCGACGTGGCCGATAATGGCCAGGTTCTGATGCGGTTTGTCACTCATGGGGTAATCACGCGCTAAGGCGCTCTGTGAGTAAGTTTCGGTAGATTCCACTAAAACGGTTTCGATACGGACCACAGACTATCGCAACGCGGTCGGGCGATTCTCGACAACGCGGGGCACGGGGGATCGACACACGGCCGGATTCGCGTCTCGGTTTCCCGCCCGGTTCGCGACCGCGAGGTTCGGGAGCGCCGAGGGGCCGTTCCGACGCCCGCGACGCTACTCCAGGCGACCCACGTCACCGAGCACCGCGCTCGCCGTCTCCGGACCGCCCGCGCCCCGTCCGGAGATGTTGAGCCGACCGGCGTGGGTGGTCTCGATCTGGACGATGTTCTGCGTCCCGGAGACCGCGAGCGTCCCGTTCTCGGGGACGAGCCGCGGCGCGACCCGGACCGTCTCGCCCGTCGCCTCGCCGATGAGCCGGACCGTGCGACCGTCTTCGGTCGCGAGCCGGAGCGTGGAGCCGGGCACGTCGCGGATCCCCTCCACGTCGGCGTCGTCGAGCGTGAACTCCCGGGCGTCGACCGGGTCGTCGGCCGCGCCGAACGAGAGCACGTTCGCGAGGATGACGCACTTCAGCGCCGCGTCGGTGCCGTCCACATCGAAGGAGGGGTCGGCCTCCGCGACGCCGAGGTCCTGCGCCTCCGCGAGCACGTGCTCGTAGTCGAGCCCCTCCGCGGCCATCCGCGTGAGGATGAAGTTCGCCGTCCCGTTGAGCACGCCGCGGACCGCGGTGACGTGACCCGGCTCGATGTCCTCGACGGTCGACACGGCGGGGATCGCGCCGCCGACGGTGGCCTCGAAGCGGATGTCGCCGTCGCTGTCGTTCACGAGCGACCGGAGGTCGCCGAACCGCTCCGCGACCGGGCCCTTGTTCGCGAGCACGGCGTGGCGGTCCCGCTCCAGCGCGGTCCGAACGTGCGAAAATCCGGGCTCGGCGTCGCCCAGCGTCGTCGGCGTCGCCTCCACCAACACGTCGTAGTCGGCCGCCAGCGCGTCCTCCGGATCCCCGTCGCCGACGATCCCCCGCTCGGCCTTGCGGGCCACCACCGCGTCGGAGTCGACACCGGTGCCCCGACCCCCGGTCCTGTCCGCGACGACCGCGCTCGACGAGTCCGCCACCGCGACGACCTCGTGACCGTACTCGCTCGCGAGGTCGACGACCGAGCGCCCGACCGCGCCGGCTCCGACGACGGCGAGTCTCACGCCTCCACCCCCGTGAGCGGCTCGACCAGACGCAGGTCCTTCTCGGCGGCCAGCTCCCGGACCGCCGCGAGCGCCGCCTCCGTCTCGCCGGCGCGGGCCTCCAGGCGGAGCCGGGCGCTCGACGCCTCCTCGGTCCCCTGCGGCGCCGCCAGCGACACGTCGGCGACGGACGCCGACTCGCAGGCCTCGATCTGCGAGAGCGTGTCCGACAGGTCAGTGTCGATGAGGTGGCCGAAGAGCAGGATGGTAACCTCCTCCGCGTACCGCTCCGTCCCCGCCTGCATCACGTTCACGCCCTCACTCCGGAGCGCCTCGACGATCCCCTCGAACCGCTCCTGCGTCGCCTCAAAGTCGACCTCGACGGGGATCCGACCGCGGGGCGTCTTGTTCCCGCGTTCGTGGTAGATCGAGAGGAGGTTCCCGCCGTTGTCGGCGATCGGGTGGAGCGCGGCGAGCAGCTGCCCCGGCTCGTCGACGAGTTCGAGCCGCACCGTATGCGTCGACGGCGTCGTCGAGGCGTGGCCGCCGTCGGGAGTCGCGTCCTCGTCGTCAACCGCCTCTTCGGGGACGCCGTCACGGGCGTCGCTCACGCCGCCACCTCCGCGCCTGAAGCGGTCATCGCGGCGAGCGACGTTCCGGAGGTCCCCGTCCGCGGTCCGATCCGGCACGGTCCTGTCGGCGGCGCGGAGCGGTCGCTTGCTGGCTCCGTCGCGATGCGCCGAGCGGGAGTCGTGCCCGTCTGCATATCCGAAACGAGTCGGGGGATCCGGTATAAGCCTTCGGCGATGGCAGGCGTTGCCTCGCCGCCACGGCTGTCAACGTACCGCACAGTCGGACGGACGCCACCATCCACACTTACGGGCGATGAGGATCGACGACACGGCGTGCGACACCGCCCACCCAGTCAGCGACCGATCGTGACACAGCCCTCCGTGCCGAGCCGTCGCGCGCCGAACGGGGGTGAGACGACCGAATGAGCGACGGCGGGCTCTCGATCGACGGCCCGAAGACGCTCCGCGGTGCGGTCATCGTGTTGGTGATCGGGCTCGCGGTGACCGGGTACGGCGCGTACGACTACACCCAACAGTCGAGCGCGGTCGACGACGCGGTCGCGGTCGACGCCACGATCACCGACCTCGATGTCGAGTCGACGTCGACGGGAGGCGAGGCCGGCGTCGACTACCGACCGGCCGTCCGGTTCACGTACGAGTACGAGGGAACCGAGTACGCGAGCACGAACGTCTTCCCGTCGGCGATCACGTCGAACTACGACACCGAGTCGGCGGCGCGCGAGGTCGTCGAGGGATACGCCGTCGACGAGTCGGCCACCGCCTACGTCGACCCGTCGGACCCGGACGGCGGGTTCCTGAAGGCACAGACCTCGAACGCGCCGGTCGTCGCGGCCGTGTTCGGCTCGTTCTTCGTCCTCGTCGGCGGCGCGTCAGCGGTCAAGCAGTTCCGCCGCTGACGGGTCGGAGCGTCGAGAGAACCGCGAAAGAGATCGCAGAAAACCGCGAGCCGCGTCGTCGACTTAGAAGTAGTCGATCGACTGCGGCAGTTCCAGCTTCATGCCCTTCCGCTCGCGGATCTCCATGATCTTCTCGCGCTGGAGGTTGTCGACGAGCACGCGGAAGCCCGCGTTCTCGGTGTTCCACGAGGCGCGGCCCTCGGTGGCCGAGCGGATGTCGGAGGAGAAGCCGATCATCTCCTCGACGGGCGCGATGCCCTCGACGACCATGAGGTCGCCCTCCTGGTACATGTCGTCGACACGGCCGCGGCGACCCTGGATCTCGCCGGACGCCGCGCCCATGTGCTCCGAGGGCACGTCGATCCGGACGTCCTGGATCGGCTCCAGCAGGCGGACCTCGCCGTCGATCAGCGAGCGGTGGACCGCGTCGCGGACCGCGGGGATGACCTGCGCGGGACCGCGGTGGATGGTGTCCTCGTGGAGCTTCGCGTCGTGGAGGCGGAACAGCGACCCCTGGACCGGCTCGGCGGCGAGCGGCCCATCGTCGAGCGCTTCCTGAAGCCCCTCAAGCACGAGCTCCATCGTCTCGTTGAGGTGCTGGATCCCCTTCGTGTCATCGATGAGGATGTTGGTCCGGTGGATGTGCTCGACGTTCTGGGAGGTGTCCTTGTCCATGCCGGCCTCCTGTAGCGCCTCGCGGCGCTCCAGTTCGGGCATGTCCATCGAGACCTCGCCGAGCTGGATGGCGTCGACGATCTCCTGGTCCATCGGCTCGACGGTGATGTAGAACTTGTTGTGGCGGTTCGGCGACTGCCCCTCGACCTCGCGGGACGCCTCCTGCGGCTGCTCGCGGAAGACCACGATCGGCTCGCCGGTGATGACCGGGATGCCCTGGTTGTCGCGGATCCGCTGGGTGATCACTTCGAGGTGGAGCTCGCCCTGCCCGCTGATGAGGTGCTCGCCGGTGTCCTCGTTGATCTCGATCTGGATCGTCGGGTCCTCCTTGGCGACCTGCTGGAGCGTCTCGATGAGCTTCGGCAGGTCGTCCATGTTCTGCGCCTCGACGGACTTGGTGATGACCGGCTCGGAGATGTGCTCGATCGACTCGAACGGCGTCATCTCCACGGAGGAGACCGTGGAGCCGGCGATGGCGTCACGCAGTCCGGTGACGGACGCGATGTTCCCCGCCGGGACGCGGTCCACCTCCTCGCGCTCGGACCCCATGAACAGGCCGACGCTCTGGATCCGGTTTTTGCCGGCGGTCCCGGAGACGTACAGCTCCTGGCCCTTCTCCAGCGTGCCGGAGAAGACGCGGCCCGTCGCGATCTCGCCCGCGTGCGGGTCCATGGAGATGTCGGTGACCATGAAGACGACCTCGCCGTCCTCGTTGACCATCCGCATCGTGTCGGCCAGATCCGAGTCGGCGTCGCCGCGCCAGATGCGCGGGACACGACGGGGCTGGGCGTCGACCGGGTTCGGGAAGTGCTCGCAGACCATGTCGAGCACGACGTCCGAGAGCGGCGTCCGCTCGTGGAGCTCGTCGCGCTTGTCGTTCTGTTCGAGCTCCATGATGTCGCCGAAGTCCATGCCGGTCCGCTGCATCGACGGCATCGAGACGCCCCACTTGTACAGCGCGGAGCCGAAGCCGACCGTTCCGTCCTCGACGGAGACGGTCCAGTCTTCGGGGATGTCGTCCATGTTCTCGGCCATCCCGCGGATGAGCTCGTTGACGTCGGCGATGACCGACATCAGCCGCTCCTGCATTTCCTGGGGCCCCTCCTGGAGCTCGGAGATGAGGCGGTCGACCTTGTTGATGAACAGCGCCGGCTTCACGCCCTCGCGGAGCGCCTGCCGGAGCACCGTCTCGGTCTGGGGCATCGCGCCCTCGACGGCGTCGACGACCACCAGCGCGCCGTCGACCGCGCGCATCGCGCGGGTGACGTCGCCACCGAAGTCGACGTGGCCCGGCGTGTCGATGAGGTTGATGAGGTGGTTGGTGTCCCCGTACTCGTGAGTCATCGAGACGTTCGCCGCGTCGATGGTGATGCCGCGCTCCTGTTCGTCCTCCTTCGTGTCCATCGCGAGCTGCTCGCCCGCGGTGTCCTGGGAGATCATGCCGGCACCGGCCAGCAGGTTGTCGGAGAGCGTCGTCTTCCCGTGGTCGACGTGGGCGGCGATGGCGATGTTCCGGATGTTCTCCGGCGTGTCCATCAGCCGCTCGCACTCTTGAACGATCTTCTTGCGTCGGCCCATTATACCGCTTGTTACCGAAAGGAGGGTCAAAAGGGTAGTGTTTCGTCTCGGCCGTTTCGACCGGATCGACCCGCGATCGCGCCGGTTTCGTGTCGATCGGTCGCACGATCCGGGGCGTCCGGTCGGCACGATCCGGGGCGTCCGATCGAAACGTCTCGTGCGCATCCGCGTCTATTTAGGTGATCGCTCGGAAACGGGAGCGCATGAACGAAACGCTCTCACGGATCGTCGACAGCGGTGTCGTCGCGGTACTGCGCGGAGTCGAGGCCGACCAGCTCATCGAGATCACGGAGGCGCTCCGCGAGGGCGGCGTCACCGCCGTCGAGATCACCGCCGACACGCCCGACGTGGCCGAGAAGATCGGCGAGGTCGCCGGCTCCTTCGACGACGAGGTCGTCGTGGGCACCGGGACGGTCCTCGACAGCGAGACGGCCCGGACCACGCTGATGGCCGGCGCCGAGTTCGTCGTCTCGCCGAGCCTCCACGAGGACGTGATCGAGACGTGCAACCGCTACGGCGCCGTCAGCGCGCCCGGCGTGATGACCCCGACCGAGGCGATCCGCGGCTACGAGGCCGGCGCCGACTTCGTGAAGGTGTTCCCCGCCAAGACGGTCGGCCCGGACCACCTCGGAGCCATGAAGGGGCCGCTCGGCCAGATCCCGATGATGCCGACCGGCGGCGTCGGCCCCGACAACGCCGCGGACTACATCGCCGCCGGCGCGTTCGCGGTCGGCGCGGGCGGCGCCCTCGTCGACTACGACGCCGCCGAGCGCGGCGACTACGAGGCGATCACCGAGACCGCCCGGGAGTTCGTGCAAGTGGTCGAGGAAGCGCGCGCGGGCGAATAGACGCCGCGATGACCCGACCGCGGACGTGACAGCGGAACGTGAGTATGTGGTTATCCCGTCCGCCGGCGTATGG
The DNA here is from genome assembly GCF_000337915.1 of Halorubrum saccharovorum DSM 1137. Taxonomy (GTDB): domain Archaea; phylum Halobacteriota; class Halobacteria; order Halobacteriales; family Haloferacaceae; genus Halorubrum; species Halorubrum saccharovorum. The sequence goes on along the minus strand of NZ_AOJE01000057.1, from coordinate 256,743 downwards.
GAATCATGAGCACGATCCGATGAGCGCCGGGAGCGACGTCTGCGTCCGCTGCGGTGAGTCCACTCGACCGAGCCGGCTCGTCGTCGTCAACCCGGTCGACGACCCGCTACAGGTGTTCGAGTGTCCCGGCTGTGGCGCGGTCGTCCGGATCGGCGGTCACGGCTGGTGAGCCGCGGGGCGCGCTCGGTGACCGCCGCGATCCCGATCGGTGACCGCCGCGGACGGTCACATGAAGTCCGCGATGCCGGACTGCTTGTTCGTGTCGTCCTCGAAGATCGACTCCAGCGACTGGTCTAACACCTTCAGTCGCTGTTTCGTGTACGGGCGGCAGCCGAACCGGTCGGCGACCTCGATCGCGGTGTCGACGTACTTGTTCACCGACCCCTCGTGGACGGTGAGGTTCACCCGCCCCCCGCACTCGCGGCAGTCGCCCGAGAGGGGCATCCGCCGGTACTTCTCGCCGCAGTCGAGACACCGCGTCTCCTGCCGCGAGAACGCCCGGAGGTTCCCGATGATGTCCGGCAGGAAGTGGTACTCGATCACGCGCTCGGCCACGTCGGTCTCGTCGACCGCGCGGAGCTTCCGGGCCAGCTCCAGCTGCGCGTCCATCTTCTCCATCATGTCGCCGAGCGTCTTGTACGCCGACAGATCCGGCCCCATCGCGATGTCGGTGGTGTCGTGAGTGTGGCCGAACCCGTGGTACTCCTCGTCGGTCCCGAGCGTGTCCTCGCCGATCTGGATCAGGTCCTCGACCGACTCCGGATCGGCCATCTCCAGCGTCGCGTCGTAGAACTCGCGCGGGTACTCCCGCGCGATGTCGACGTTGTGCGCCTCGTCGTCGATCTCCGAGGGATCGATCCGCGAGGACATCACGAGGGGCGCGTCCATGCGACCGCCGCGCTGGTCCGGCAAGAAAGTTTTCGAGAAGTTGAGAAGACCGTCCATGAGAAGCATCACGCAGTCCTCGTCTCCGTCACATTGCTTAGAATACAGATTATTTGTGACAAGTGAATGGGTCTCGGCGACAGTCACACAGTACGTGTGGTCAACATCGCTAGCAACGGGTTCGACGGTACTGATCTCGTCAGTCACGACCCCACCGTCAGCGAGAGCAGTCGTCTCGCCCGTAACAGATGACGGATCGGCACCGGCAGGACACGGGATATCGTCTCCAGCAGACAGTTCACTTGCCCTGACATCCCGGAGTCCATCGGAATCGACTCGGAGCATTGTGTGATCAGGAGTCACGCGGAGCGATCTACCACCGGTCGTTCGAACCTCGACGAGGTGGTCCTGGCTTCGGTGTTTCGAGACAGCTGTTACGGGCTGTACGGTGGGTTCACCGTGTTCGTCGATCGAGCGGACATAAACGTCCGCGTCAAGTTCGTCAACGAGCGTTCCGAAGTCATCAGTCTCGGGATCGTCCAACCGATCCTCGACGAATTCCTCGATGGTCTCGCGGTGCCAACCCGCGCCGTCTCGGTACTCGATCTCCGTCTCCGGGTGGAAGCAGTTCCGCCGTTTCGCGGCGTGAAAGTACGGATGAGCGTATCCGACGGCGGCCGAGGTGAAACCGACCACTCTCCCGACAGTCGCGGCGCTCGTGTGGGGGGCCATCCCGAAGACGAGCTCGCCGACGAGGTCGTCGCGCTCGTTGACCTCGTAGAAGCGGGGGAGGTCGTAGTACTGCTCTAAGAGGTCGTCGACGAAGTCCGCGGTCTTGAGCATGTGCTCGGCGGCGCCGTCGGAGAGGACGATGTCCTGCACGCGGAGCTCCACGAGCTGGTCGTCGTGGCGCAACGGCTCGCCGTCGATGTCCGTCTCGTAGCCGATCTCCCGGAGGTGGTCGGCGGTGACGTCGAGCTCCTCGGGCCGGACCGACGTGACGGGGAGGTCGGTCATGTCGTAGCGGACCGTCCCGTCCTTGAACGAGGTGACGCCGTTCTTCGCGCGGAGGATCCCCTTCTCGATCGGCTCGGGGGTCTTGTTCCGCGAGGTGAGCCCCTGGACCCCTTTGAGGATCTCGAAGGCGGACTCCCGCTCGCCGACGTTCTCAAGCGCCGAGCGGTACGCGTCGTTGAGGTCGACCTCCTGGTCGGTCGCCGCCGTCACCTCCCACTCGCAGCGCGGGCACTCGACGCGCCCGGCCTCGTCGGGCTCGCAGACGGTTCCGCAGCCGCCGCACTCGTAGTGGAGGTCGGTGTGGACCTCGCAGTCCGGGCACTGCGCCCGGTACGTGTGCTCGCCGCACTCGGGACACACCCGGTCGGAGACCTCCAGCTCCAGCCGGCCTCGATGGCCCGAGTCGTCCATGACGCTCGCGGCCTCCGTCACGTCGCGCTGGGGACCGCCGGCCTCGTTGATCGGGAACAGCGTGTGGACCGCGGGCGAGAGGTCGCGGCTCTCCGACTTCTCCGGGCGTCCCATCCGGTTCCCGATCCGGGTCGGCGCCCGCTCTCGCACCTCGAAGGGGGCGACCTCGTTGACGGCCTTCACCGCGTTCTCGCCGTCGTCCCACTCGCGGGCCGCGGTCGAGAGGTCGCTCGCGTCCCACGTCTTTCGGAGCCCGTCGTCGACCCCGAGCGAGCGCGCCAGCGGGCGCCACGTGGGGATCCGGAGCGCGTCCGGCGTCGCGACGTGTTCGACCAACAGCGACTCCAGCGCGGTCTGGGTCGCGTCCGTGCGCTCGATCGCGAGGACGCCCTCGACCACGTCGCCGGCGGCGACCGCGTCGGCGAGCGCCTCGAACGCGTCGACGGACACGTCGTGCCAGAGGTAGGTGTACTCCGGGTGGAGCGGGCAGTCGTACTCGCGCGCCCACGCGAGCGCTTCGTCGACGTCGGGGTGTTCGAGGTCGACGTGCGGGTCGTCCTCCATGGCCTGCACGTCGGCGCCGGCGGCCTCGAACTCCTGGACCCACCACTCGTAGACGTACGACGCGGGCGCGAGCGGGTGGTTGTTCTCGACGAACTCGCCGTAGTTGACGAGGTACTCGCCGAGATCGAGCACCTTCTCGACGCCGTTCCGGATCTCCTTCGCCTCCTCGGGGTCGTCGATCCGCCGGACCTCGCCGTTCGCGAGGCGCACCGTCGGGCCCTCGATGGAGTCGACGGGGACAACCCCGTGGGCCTTCCCCGGCCGCTCCGTCTTGATCTGGGTGCCCGCCGCGAGGAAGTCGTCGACGAGGTGCATCGTCGCCGGGTGGACCCCACCGGTCGCGAACCCGTGGTTGCGCGCGCGACCGTATCGGAGCCGGAACCCGCCCGCCTCGCTCGGATGGGTGAAGACGGGCCGGCCCGCGATCAGGTCGCGGAGGAACTTCTGGGAAGAGTTCGCGCGGAGGGGTCCGTCGGGCTCGGCCGCCTCCGAGTCGTCGCTCTCCGGGTCGTCGGCCGCGTCGTCAGCCTCGTTCGGATCCGTACCGGCGTCCTCGCCGTCGTCCGTTTCTGCGTCGGCGTCCTCGGCGGCCTCGTCGCTCGCGCCGCCGCCGTCCTTCCCGATCGTCCCGTCGATCAGGTCCTGGAGCCACGGCCAGTCGACCTCGTCGAGGTCGCGGGTGTACCGCTGGATCTTCGGGGCCTTCAGCGCGATCCCCTCGGCGGCGACGAGACACATCCCGCCGCGCGCGGAGTTGGTGTCGACGCGCTCCAGGTCGCGGAACCCCGAGACCTCCTCGTCGCCCGTCGCCTCCCCGTCGAGCATGACGGGCATGTGCTGGGCGATGAACTTCGACTCCTTGTCCTTCGGCGTGTACTGGAGCCCCGTCTCCTTGTCGTAGAGGGCGATCTCCTCGGCGTATCGCTCGACCTCCACGTCGCGGGGCTTGTACTCGTCGATGTCGAGCAGCGACCGGGCGTAGTCAGCGACGAGCACGGACAGCGCCTGTGCGGTCCCGCCCGCCGACCGGATCGGGCCGGCGTAGTAGACGTTGACGAACTCCGTGCCGTCGTCGTTCTCCAGCAGCTCCACCCGGTCGATCCCCTCGATCGGCGCGGCGACGACCCCCTCGGTGAGCAGCGCGACCGCGGTCCGGACCGCGCCCTCGACCTTGCCGGCGCGGGAGTCGTAGTCGCCGACGGTCCCCTCGACGAAGTCGGTGACGAGCTCCAGCGCCGCCTCCTCGCGGGACATCTCGCCCTCCAGCTCGCGGACGCGCTCCGCCACCCCGTCGATCCCGAGGATGTTCTCGACGCGGTCGGCCATGTCGCGAGCGATCGGGATCTCGATCTCCGGTTTCGGGTCGTGACCCTGCTCTTTGGCGGCTTCGGCCACGTCCCACGCCTCGTCGAGGCGGTCCTCGATCCGAGCGAAATAGCGCTCGTCGTCCGGCCTCATCGCCGCGCGCTCCGCCTCAGAGCCATAGGTCGAGGTCGGTGGCCTCGTCGTGGGAGCGCTCCAGCGGCTCCGCGAACGCCCGCAGGTGGCACTCCCCGGCCCAGACGGTCGCGGAGTCGAGGTGGCCCGCGAGCGCCTGCCCGCTCGGCCGCGACAGCACGACGTGCGTGTGCGCGAACACGTCGCCGTCGAGCAGCGAGACGTTGCCGACGCAGGCCGCGACCTCCAGCGGCTCGTCGAAGCTCACGGATTTGTACTCGGTGTCGTCCTGGTCGTAGAACCACACCTCCGCGTCCTGTACGGCTCCGAGCGCCGTGAACCAGCCCGCTTCGACATCCTCCGCCCGGGCGAGGTCCTCGATCTCCTCGCGCCAGTCGGCGCCCGTCTCGAACCGCGCGACGTACTCCGCCGTCGTCTCGACCTCCCGATGGTGCATAGAAATCGTCCACGACCGCCGGGGGCAAAAACCCTTCAGTCGCACCGCGAACCCGAATTGATATAGCGACATTTGATTTAATTCGTCCGGAAGAGGCACAGCTATGTCGACAAGGAATCGTCGAGAGACGCCTTGAACACCGAGAGAACGGCTATCGAACGCGAAAAACCGAAGAGAACGGAGCCGCGAGATCGGGAGAACCGCTCAGAACGGGGCCTGCGGGCCTTCGTCGTCGCCGCCGTCGTCGGTCGTCTCGCCGGGGAAAGAGGGGGACATGCCGCCGCTGCTGGTGCCGCCGAGGTCGCCGTCCGCGCCGGAGTCCATACCGGTGTCGGCGTGGACCGTCTCGATTTCCGGGATCTCCTTGACCATCCGGGACTTGATCGCCTGGATCGTCATGGGGGAGATACCGCAGCCGGAGCAGGCGCCGCCGAGCTGGATCGTGACCTCGCCGCTCTCGCGGTCGAGGTGGCTGATGGCGGCGCTCCCGCCGTGCATCTGGATCTGCGGGAAGTTGCGTCGCAGGAAGTTCGTGATCCGCTCGCGGAGGTCGTTGTCCGCGTCAGTCGTGTCCGTGCTCATGTACGCGAGTTGGCGTCCGGGCGGCTTATGCCTTTGGTTCGACGGAACGCAGGGTGCGAGAACCGTCGTCTCTGGGGGTGAAGCGGTCGGAACGCGGCTATCTCACTCCGGGCGGTCGACACCCAGCGTCCGGTACAGCTCCGTCTCGATCCGGTCGACGTACTCGTCGAGCGTCTCCTCGAACGTCTCGTCGTCAACGGGGACGGCACCCTGAATGCGGTCGCGGGGGTTCTCGGGGAGTTCGACGCGGAACTCGCCGTCCTCGTAGAACGGCTCGGACTCGTTGAGCACCGTCTGGTCGATCCCGTGGATCAGCTCCGAGTCGTACCGGTCGTTCATCTGGTTGAACGCGTTCTTGTACGCCCGCTGGAGCTCGTTGAAGTAGTTCGCGTACTTGTCCTCGAACTTCTCGGGGTCGAACTCGTCGGCCATACCCGATCCGACGGTACGGCGGGGAAAAAGCCGGTCGATCGTCTCTCAGTGGACCGGAACCGACGTGCGAGGCGGTCGTAGCTGTCGATCGGGGATTGGGGCTCGATCAGGTGTTTAAATTGTATATCGCTATACTAAATGTGGATTCGTGGGCTAGCTGTGTCTCATCGAGACCCCCCACAAGAGCCTTCACACGCTGGCGAACAGGGAGGGTATGCGCCGACGCGCCCTCCTCGCCGGCCTGTCGGTCGCCCTCGGGGCGTTTGCCGGCTGCAACACGCCGGAAGAAGGATCGAACGAATCGGCAGACGAACCGACGACGAGAAGCGAGTCGACCGACCCGGCAGACACACCGGGACCGACAACCGACTCGGAGTTCGCCGGGATGTCGGTGCCGGACCTTCCGGGCGAGAACGAAGTCACTTGGTACCACGAATCCGACGAAACGACTCAGGGATTCGTCCGTCCGAGCACCGAAAGGACGGAACTGCCTGCTCAGATCGACTTCACGTATCACAATCGGTCACAGGAATCGACCGGCTGCGGCCACTGGAACCTCTACAAGCTGCGGGACGAACGGTGGTTTCACATCGGTCCGGGCGCCCACGACGGCATCTGTTACAATCTCTCGGCAGGCGAGAGTGAAACGTGGACGATAGAGGCAGCGGCAGGTGAAATAGACACCAACGATGACGTGCAGTATCCATATCTCGGTGGAGGCCACTACGCGGCCGTGGTGGGATACGGGCACGCGACATCGGAGAGCGCCGCCATCGTCGAGTTCGACGCGCCGCCGGTCTCCGTCGTGCCGACCGACGACGCGACGAGCGAGTCGGACGGGACCACGGTAACCGTCACGACAGACGGGTGGCGGGCGGCGTCGGACGGCGACGACGGGGATCGGGCCACCCTCACGCTGGAGCGAGCGCAGACGGCCGACCGCACGATCATCGCCGAGCAGATGATGCGGTGGCGGAATCGCGGCTACCGAAATCTGCTCGCGTTCACAGTCGAAGATGTCGAGCAGATGGTCCTTCGGACAAACAGGCGAACAGCCGACCGGGTCGTCGACGACGACGAGACGGTCCGATTCTGGTACGCCGATCAGGCGTACCGCGTGACGAGGGGCGAGCCGTGATCGGAGCGGTCGGCCTCGCTCACCGCAGTCGGCCGAGCAGCCGGTAATCGCGGTCGGGGTCGTACCGGCGGAACAGCAGGCTGTTGGTGAGCACGCTCACGCTGGACAGCGCCATCGCCCCGGCGGCCAGCGCGGGCTGGAGCAGGCCGAGCGACGCGAGCGGGATCATCAGCGTGTTGTAGCCGAGCGCCCACACGAGGTTCTGTTTGATCTTCTGGAGCGTCGCGTCCGAGATCCGGATCGCCTTCGCCACGTCGAGCGGGTCGTCGCGCATCAGGGTCACGTCCGCGGCCTCGATGGCCACGTCCGTGCCGCTCCCGATGGCGGTCCCGACGTACGCGACCGCGAGCGCGGGGGCGTCGTTGACGCCGTCGCCGACCATCATCGCCTGCCGACCGTCGGCTTGGATCGCCTCGATCGCGTCGGACTTGTCCTCCGGGAGGACCTCCGCCCGGACGTTTTCGGGGTCGATCCCGACCTGCTCGGCGACCGCGCGGGCGGTGCGCTCGTTGTCGCCCGTGATCATCATCACGTCGATACCGCGGTCGCGGAGGGCCGAGACGGCGTCGGCCGCGCTCGGCTTCACGGTGTCCGCGTCGGCGACGACGCCGAGGAGCCGGCCCTCGTTCGTGTCAGCGGACACGCGGGCGACGAGCATCGCCGTCTTCCCCTCGCTCTCCAAGCGCTCCATCGTCTCCGCGGCGGGCGAGGGGTCGATCCCGTTGTCACGCAGCAGCTTCCGGTTGCCGACCAGCACCTCGGTGGCCTCGCCGGACCCGTCCGAGGCGACCGTCGCGCGGACCCCCTGCCCGGGGACGTTCTCGAACTCGTCCGGGGATCCCACGTCGATCCGGTGCGACTCGGCGCCCTCGACGATGGCGCGGGCGAGCGGGTGTTCGCTGCCGCGCTCGGCGGTCGCGGCGAGTCGGAGTACCTCGTCTTCCGGGTTGCGATCGGTGTCGGGATCGGAGCCGGGGGACGGGAGGTCGTCGTCGCCCTCCCACCGCTGCGCCGCGCCGCCGTCCGGGAGGGGCTCGCCGTCGCGGTCGAACGCGACCACGTCGGTCAGCTCCATCTCGCCCTCGGTGAGCGTCCCCGTCTTGTCGAAGACGACGGTGTCGACGTCCTTGGCGCGTTCGAGCACGTCGCCGCCCTTGAACAGGACGCCGTGTCCGGCGCCGATCGTCGTGCCGACCATCGTCGCGGCGGGCGTCGCCAGCCCGAGCGCGCAGGGGCAGGCGATGAGCACCGCGGAGGCGAACACGACGATCGCGAACTCGGAGACTGTGACGGCACCGCCCGCGGCGCTCGGGCCGCCGGCGACGAGCCCCCACAGCGGCAGGGCGTCGACGAACCCGGCAAGCGCCTCCGGGAAGAGGAACCAGACGGTTCCCCACAGGAGGGCGTTGACGATGACCGCGGGGACGAAGTACGCCGAGATGCGGTCGGCGAGGTTCTGGATGTCGGGCTGGCGCGACTGCGCCTCCTTGACCGTGCGGACGATCTGCTGGAGCGCGGTGTCGGCGCCGACCTTCGTCGCCTCGACCACGAGCAGCCCGTTCTCGTTCACCGTCGACCCGACGACCTCGTCGCCTTCCCCCTTCTCGACCGGGACCGACTCGCCGGTCACCATCGACTCGTCGACCGCGCTCTGGCCGTCGACGACGACCCCGTCGGTCGGGATTTTCTCGCCCGGGCGCACCTTCATCCGGTCCCCGACCTCGACCTCGTCGACGGGGACCTCCCGCTCGGTTCCGTCATCGTCGACGAGGGTTGCCTGATCGGCCTCCATCTCCAGTAACTTCCGGAGCGCCTCGCCGGCGCGGCCCTTCGAGCGGGCCTCCAGGTAGTTGCCGAGCGTGATGAACACGAGGATGAGCGCGGCCGTATCGAAGTAGAGGCTCCCGGCGATCGCGCCCGAGAGCGCCGCGACCGAGTAGACGTACGCGGTCGTGGAGCCGAGCGCGATCAGCACGTCCATGTTGGCGCGCCCGTTCGTCACGAGCGCCTTGTACGAGTTCCTGTAGAACGGGCGCCCCAAGACGATCTGCACGGGGGTCGCGAGCAGGAACTGGACCCAGCCGAGACGCACGCCGAAGACGCGGTCCGGGAATATCTCGCCGGCGAACAGCAGGTGATCGGCCATGAACGCCAGCAGGGGAGTCGCGAGGACCGCACCGAAGAGGGTCAGTCGGAGTTGCTTGCGGATCTCCTCCTCGCGGGCGGCGTCGCGGGCGTCCTGTTCGGCGTCGCCCGTGCCGGCGCCGTCGGCGCCGTCGGCGCTGTCGTCGCCGTCTCCACCGCCCTCGCCGCCCTCCCGGACCGGCGAGTACCCCGCCGACTCGATCGCGTCGTAGAGGTCGCCGAGCGAGGCGTCGGCGGGGTTATACCGGACCTGCGCCTCGTCGGTCGCGTAGTTCACGTCGGCCTCGATCACGCCCGGCGTCGATTCGAGGGCCTCCGTGTTGGCCTCCGCGCAGTTCGCGCAGGACATGTCCGTGATCGCGACCGAAACCGTCTCGGTGACTGCGCCGTACCCCGCCGACTCGATCGCGTCGAATATCTCGCCGAGCGACACCTCCTCGGGGTCGTACTCGACCGATCCCTCGTCGGTGGCGTAGTTGGCGTTCGCCGACGCCACCCCGTCGAGGTCGTCGAGGGCGTCCTCGATCGTCGCCGAGCAGTTGGCGCAGGACATGCCCGTGACGTTCAGGTGAGCTGTTCTCGTTGGCATGTGTACTACTACGTGTTCCACCCTTAGGCGGTTTTCTGCTTCGAGAGTTCGCCTCCGAGTGGGTCGAAACCTTCGATTCCAAAGTGGCCGTTGTGATCAGTCGATCGGAGAGACAAGGAAACGGGACGAGCGAGGGCGTCGATCTAAAGAAGGCGGTGGCGCGTGCCTGCGAGCGGCCGACAGGCCGCGAGTCAGCACGCGCGAGGGAGTCAGTCGCCCGAAGGCAACGCGGAGGGCGACTGACGAGGCTGGGGAGGTGTGAGGTGCTGTGCGGTTGCAGTTCGGGCGGGACTCAAAGGGGCAGTCGCGAGGGCGAAGCACGCCGCAGTAAGCACCGCAACGAGGGAGCGAAGCGACCGAGAGAGGAGCGCAGCAAGGCGCGCGAGCCCTCGCGACTGGGGCTTTGGCGGAGTTCACCGTCGCGCTACCGACAGCAATCAGTTATAAGCGATCGGCCGAGACGTTGATAAGCGATCGGCCGAGACGTTGGCGGAGTTCACAGACGATCCGGGGTCAACTGCGTATTCACCGTATCACGCCCCCTCCTCCAGTCGCTGGTACCGCTCCCTAAAACGCGACAGGCAGGACGGACAGCAGAAGTGGTACACCTCGCCGTCGATCCGCGCCGTCTCGCCTTCACTATCAACAGTATTCGAGCATTCCGCACACGTCAACGCGAACTCCACGCCCTCGACCGAGGGCGTCCACTCGAACACGTCGACCAGCGTGACCGCGTAGTCGTCGACGGCGACCCCCTCGAACAGCCCGGCCACCCACTCCCGGGCGTTCCGACCCTCGACGCGAGCGTACACCCGGAGGTCGCCCTCGGCCGTGACGAAGACGTGTTCGACCGGGTCGGCCGCTCGGACCCGATCCCGCGCCGCGTCGAGCGCCTCGGGGCGGTTCGGCGGCAGCTCTACGTCCACCAACACCGGAACGCCCGCCTGGAGCTTCGTGCGGTCGACGTCGACCGTGAACCCCTCGATGACGCCGGTCTCCTCCAGCCGCGTGACGCGGTCGGAGACCGCCGGCCCCGACAGCCCCACCCGCTCGCCGATCTCGCTGAAGGGACGCCGGGCGTTCTCTGCCAGCAGCGACAGGATCTCCAAGTCCGTCTCGTCGAGGTCGCGCATGTCTCCCGGTACGGCTCCGATATATAAGACGGTTGGGCGATCGGGTTCGGATTCCAAAGTCGAGACGGCGTTCGAACCCCGATCGCGAAGGAGAAAGCGACAAACCGCTTCCGACCCTACCGGAACCCGTCATGAGTCAGACGATCACCGTCGAGGGGATGTCGTGTGAGCACTGCGAGCAAAGCGTGACGGAGGCGCTCGAAGGCGTCGACGGCGTCGAAAGCGCGACCGCGGACCGCGAGCGCGAGTCCGCGACCGTCGAGGGCGACGCCGACCCGGACGCCTTGGTGAGCGCGGTGAGCGAGGCGGGCTACGACGCGTCGGCGTAAGAGAAGAGCCAGAGTCGGATCGGCTCTCGACTACCGATTCAGCGTGTGAATCGCCTGGCCGCGGGCGTTCTCCGCGGCCTCCATCACCGCCTCCGCGAGCGTCGGGTGGGTGTGGACCGTCGCCGCCACGTCCTCCAGCGTCGCGCCCATCTCGATCGCGAGCGCGACCTCGGCGATAAGCTCCGAGGCCTCCGGGCCGACGATCTGCGCGCCGAGCACGAAGCCGGTCTCGTCGTCGGCGACGATCCGGACGAACCCCTCGGTGTGGCCGGTCGTCATCGCGCGCCCGGAGGCGTTGAACGGCATCTCGCCGACGACGGGATCGAACCCCTCCGCCTCGGCCTCCGCCTCGGTCAGTCCGACCGTCCCGATCTCGGGGTCGGTGAAGACGGCCGCGGGGATCGCCTGCTGGTCCATCGCGGCCGGCTCGCCCGCGATCACCTCGGCGGCGACGATCCCCTCCTTCGAGGCCGCGTGCGCGAGCATCGGCTCGCCCGAAACGTCGCCGACGGCGTGTATGTGGTCGACCGCGGTGCGGGTGCGGTCGTCCGTCTCGATGAAGCCGCGGTCGTCGGTCTCGATCCCGGCCTCGCCGAGGTCGAGCCCGTCCGTGACCGGCCGACGTCCGACCGCGACGAGGACTTTGTCGACGCCGTACGTCGACTCCTCGCCTTCCTCCGTCTCGGTGTGGAGGAGGTAGCCGCCGTCGGCGGCCTCCGACCACTCGCTCGCGCCCTCGCCGAAGTGGAACTCGACGCCGAGCTCCTCGGCGCGCGTGCGGACGATCCGCTTCACGTCGTCCTCGTAGGGGTCGAGGATGTCGTCGAGCATCTCGACGACCGTCACGTCGGCGCCGAGCTTGGCGTACGTCGTCGCCAGCTCCATGCCGATGTACCCGCCGCCGACGATCCCGAGCCGGTCCGGGACCGTGTCGGCGTCGAGCGCCTCGGCGGAGCTCCAGACGTGGTCCTCGGCGAAGTCGAAGCCGGGGATCTGGATCGGACGCGAGCCGGTCGCGACGACCGCGTGCTCGAACTCGATCGACTCGGAGCCCTGTCCCTCGCCGCCGTGGGCGACGCGAGCGGTGTGCTCGTCGACGAACGAGGCGGTCCCCTCGATCAGGTTGACGCCGTTGGCCTTACAGAGCTTCTCGACGCCGCCGGTGAGCCGGTCGACGACCCCGTCCTTCCACTCGACCATCTTCCCCATGTCGACGGCGGGGTCCGCGTGGATCCCCATCGACTCGGCGTTGCCGGCCTCGTGGGCGAGCCCCGAGCCCGTGATCAGCGCCTTCGAGGGGATACAGCCGCGGTTGAGGCAGGCGCCGCCGTAGGCGTCCTTCTCGACCAAGGTCGTGTCGAGTCCCTCCTGCGCGGCGCGGATGGCGGCGACGTAGCCGCCCGGTCCCGCGCCGATCACCAGTACCTCCGTTCCGGTTGCGATGTCTCCGACAACCATTAGTGTGACAACAGTAGCAACGGGTGTTCAAGGTGTTCAATCACGGTGTTCGCGAACTCGGCCGCGACCGCGCCGTCGATCACGCGGTGGTCGATCGACAGCGACAGCGGCAGGGTCGGGGCCGCGACGACCTCGCCGTCGCGAGCGACCGGGCGTTCCTCGATGGCGCCCAGCCCTAAGATCGCGGTCTCGGGGTAGTTGATGATCGGCGTGGCGTACTCCCCGCCGATGGCGCCGAAGTTAGTGATCGAGAACGTGCCGCCCTTCATCTCTGCCGGCTTGAGCTTCCGTTCGCGGGCGCGCGAAGCGAGGTCCCTGACCTCCGCGGCCAGCTCGAAGAGCCCCTTCTCGTCGACGCTCTCGACGACCGGCACCATCAGCCCGGCGTCGGTCGCGACGGCGACCCCGAGATTGTAGTCGCCCTTCAACACGATCTCCTCGTCGTCCTCGCGGAGCTCGCTGTTGAGGGACGGGTACTCCTTCAGCCCCGCGACGATCGCCTTCATCACGAACGGCATGTAGGTGAGCTTCACACCCTCCTCTTCCGCTCTCGGTTTCAGCTCCTCGCGCGCCTCCACGAGCGCGTCGACCTCGGCGGTGTCGTGGTGGGTGACGTGCGGGGCGGTGAACTTCGAGCGCTCCATCTGCTTCCCGATGGTGCGGCGCACGCCGCGGTAGGGGACGGTCTCGTCGGTCGAGCCGGCGCTCGATGAGGCGTCGACGGACCCCGGTTCGGGCGCAGACGCGTCGGCGTCGACGACCGCCGCTTCTGGCGCTTCTGGCGCTTCTGGCGCTTCTGGCGCTTCCGTCGCTTCCGTCGCTTCCGGTTCGGGCGATTCCCCCGACTCCAGCGCCTCCGCGTACGCCCGAACCGCCTCGCCGGTGACGAACGCCTCGCCGTCCCGGGTCTCGTCGGTCGGCACGTCGTCGACCTCGACACCCAGCTCGCGGGCGACCTTCCGGGTCGCCGGCGTCGCGAGAGTCGTCTCGCGGCCGGCCGGCTCGGGGGCGTCGGGCGCGGGCGCGGTCGTCGCCGCGGATCCGGTGGCCCCGTCGTCGCCGCGCTTTTTCACGGCCGACTTGCGGCCGCCGGATCCCACGTCGGTCGGGGTCGGCGCCGGCGCCTCGTCGGAGCCGGAATCGGCGGTATCGGAACCTCCGTCGCCGCCCTCCGCGTGCGCCCGCACGTCTGCCTCGCTGATCCGGTCGCCGGGGCCGCTCCCGTCGACCGCCGCGATGTCGACGCCCAGTTCGCGGGCGAGCCGGCGGGCCGACGGCGGCGCGAAGGTCCGGCCGGACGGGGTCTCAGGCTCCGGCTCGGTGCCCGGCTCCGACGCCGACTCGGTGTCGGCGTCAGCCGCCGATTCGGTCGCGTCGGCGTCGGCTTCCGCCGAGTCGGCGTCGGCTTCCGCGGTCGCCTCGCCGCCCTCCCCGTCCTCGCCGACGCGGAACGAGATGATCACGTCGCCGACGGGGACGATGTCGCCCTCCTCGACGAACAGCTCCTCGACGGTCCCGTCGTAGCTCGACGGGACCTCGACGAGCGCCTTGTCGGTCTCGACCTCCGCGACCGGCTGGTCCTCCTCGACGCGGTCGCCGGGCGCGACCAGCCAGGTGACCAGCTCGCCCTCGGCGACGCCTTCGCCCACGTCGGGCAGTTTGAACTCTTTGACAGGCATACTCAGAACTCCACCGCCTCTTTGATACCCTCCTCGATGCGCGCCGCGGACGGGAGGTAGTAGTCCTCCAGCGCGTACAGCGGGTACGGCACGTCGAACCCGGTGACCCGCTTCACGGGCGCCTCCTGATACAGCAGCGCCTCCTCCTGGACGATCGCCGTGATCTCGGCCGCGAGCCCGCCGGTCTTCGGGGCCTCGTGGACGACGACGGCGCGCCCGGTGGCCTCGAACGCCTCGACGATCGCCTCGCGGTCGAGCGGGGAGACGGTCCGGAGGTCGACGACCTCGCACTCGATCCCCTCCTCGGCGAGGCTCTTGGCGGCCTCCAGCGTCGGGCGCGTCATGGCGCCGTAGGTGAACACCGCCACGTCGCCGCCCTCGCGGCGGGTGACCGCCTCGCCGATGGGGACGGTGTACGGCTCCTCGGGCACCTCGTCGCGGAACGCCCGGTAGATGAGCTTCGGTTCGAGGAAGATCACCGGGTCGGGGTCGCGGATCGACGCCGCCAACAGCCCCTTCGCGTCGTACGGTGTCGAGGGGATGACGACTTTCAGCCCGGCCTCGTGGGCGTAGAACGCCTCCTTCGACTCGGAGTGGTGCTCGGGGGCCCGAATTCCCCCGCCGTAGGGCGCGCGGAGGGTCATCGGGAGCGTGAACCGCCCCCGGCTTCGGGCCCGGAAGCGGGCCATGTGGGAGACGATCTGGTCGAAGCCGGGGTACATGAACCCCGAAAACTGGATCTCTGGGACGGGTCGGAGCCCCATCGCGGCCATGCCGACCGCGGCGCCGACGATGCCCGACTCCGCGAGCGGGGTGTCGACGACGCGGTCGCCGCCGAACTCGTCGAACAGGCCCTCGGTCGCGCGGAAGACGCCGCCGTTCTTCCCCACGTCCTGGCCCAACACGAGGACCTCGTCGTCCTCGCGCATCTCGGTGTACAATCCGTCTCGGACCGCCTGTACCACGGTGAGGTTCTGTGTCTCGCTCATTTACTCCTCCAGGAACGCCTCGTCGCCGTGCGCCTCGCGGAACGCCGCGAACTCCTCGTACTGCCGCTCCAGTTCCGGCGGGAGCTCCGCGTACGCGTGCTCGAACATCTCCTCCGGCTTCGGCCGCGCCTCCGACTCGGCCGCCTCGATGGCCTCGGCCACCCGCGTCTCGACGAGGGTCTCGATCTCCGCGACGCGCTCGTCGTCGAGCACGCCCTCGGACCGGAGGTAGCGCTCAAGCCGCGGGATCGGGTCCTTCGCCTTCCAGCGGTCGACTTCGTCCTCGTCGCGGTAGACGGTCGGGTCGTCGGCGGTGGTGTGCGCGCCGAACCGGTACTGGACCGCCTCGATCAGCGTCGGCCGCGGCCGGTCAGTCTCGGGGTCGCGCGCCTTCTCGACGGCCGCCTCCGTGACGCGGTACACCGCCAGCGGGTCCATCCCGTCGACCTGTACCCCGTCGATCCCGTACGCCTCCGCCTTCTGGGCCAGCGTCGCGCTCCGGGTCTGCCGCTCCCGGGGGACGGAGATAGCCCACTGGTTGTTGTTACAGAAGAAGACGGTCGGCGTGTCGAACACGCCGGCGAAGTTGACCCCCTCGTGGAAGTCGCCCTCGCTGGTCGCGCCGTCCCCGAAGTAACAGAGGAACACCTCGTCGGTGCCCCGGAGCTTCGAGGCCCACGACGCGCCGGTGGCGTGCGGGACCTGCGAGGCGATGGGAACCGCGACGGGGAACACGTTCACGCCCTCCGGCGTGGCGTTGCCCGCCTCGTGGCCCATCCAGTAGAGCAGGGTCTGTTTCAGGGGAAGCCCGCGGACCAGGGCGGCGCCGTGCTCGCGGTACGAGGGGACGATCCAGTCGTCCTCGGCGAGCGCGGTCGCGGAGCCGATCTGCGCGCCCTCCTGTCCCGACAGCGGCGGGTACGTCCCCATCCGCCCCTGTCGCTGAAGGCTCACGGCGCGCCCGTCGAAGTGCCGCGCCAGCCGCATGTGTCGGTAGATCCCGACGAGCTCCTCGTCGTCGAGGTCCGGCACGTCGCCGACGACCTCGCCGTCCTCGTCGAGCACGCGGACCGGATCGTCGTACGCCCTGTCGAACACGCTCACGGTTGGACCCACCTCTTCATACACGAAGGGTTCGCCGCCCGGGTATTATTGTTTTCGTACATAGTTTATTATAGTCAGAAATCGGTGAGAGGGATGAGAGAGTGTCCATCAGATTCGGAGAGAATCAAACGTCTTTGAACAAACGACAGTCCTCTCGGCAATATTTTCGCCAATATCGTCGTTTCGCCGAACAGTACCGAACGATCGGGAAGGTTTCTCCGCGGATCGGAGTCACGGCCGCGGGGGATCGAAACGTGGCCGAACGAGATCGACGGCTCGGAAAATCGGAAACTGCCCGCCGTCGCGTCGGCTACCCGAGTCGGAAGGAGGGCTCGTCGGGCTCGCCGTCGAGGTCTTCGAGCTGGATCACTTCTTCGTCGCCGTCCTCCAACTGCTCGCGGAGGTAGTTGACGTAGCGTTTGTGCTCCTCCAGCTGCTCGCGGAGGTGATCCGCCTCGAGTTCGAGCCGCTCGTGCTCCCGCACGAAGCTCTTCGGGACCTCGATCTTCGGGGGGAACGACTCCCCGCTCTCGCCCATGCTGTCGAGCTCCGCCTCCGGGACGACGCGGACCTGTCCGTCGTGGGCAACGAGCGTATCCACGTAGTCCCGGAAGACGGCCGACAGCGAGATGTCTCGCTCCTCAGCGATGTCGCGGAGGGTCTCGAATGCGTCCTCGTTGACGCGGAACGAGATCGTCTTGTTCTTGTTGCCCATTATCGGACCGATCGTCGCGCAATATACTTAAGCGTTTGTCAGACGATCGCAAGATTGAAAATTGGTTCCGGAGTCGAGCCGCGGATCGAGGCGCGCCGAGAGCGTCAGGGTTCCGGCGTACCGGCCGAATCCGTCCCGTCGGAGACGGTCTCGTCGCTCGCGGCGTCGCCGGACACGGACTCGTCGGAGGCGACGTCGTCGCCCGCGAGCTCGTCGCCCTCGTCGAGGTCCTCGAGGGCCGACAGCGCGGCGGCCCTGTACGTCTCGGGGTCGAGGTCGTACTCCTCGCGGGCCATCCGGGCGTACTCGTTGCCCTCGTCGTCGAACGCGGCGACGCGTTCGATCGTTCGCGTGGCCGTCTCGGCGACCCAGCGGTCGCGGGTGTCGGCGTCGACCTCGGTGATCGACTCGGGGCGGACCGAGACTCGGACGGTGCCGTCGTCGGTCTCGTACGTCCGGGGCTTCCCCACGACTGCGACGTACGCCGGGGGCTCCAAGTCCCGGAGTTTGGAAGCGGCTTCCGGCTGGTACTGGCCGGCGTACACGAAGAACGTGCCCGTCGGGTCGACGATGCGGCCGCGCCAGTACTCGGCGTCCTCGCCGACGTCCTCCTTCTCCGTGAGGGTGCCGACGAAGAACACGCGGTTCGAGGACTCGCCCGTCGGCAGCAGCGCGTAGACGGGAGCGCGCTCGTCGTCGGACTCGGTGAACGTGTAGCCGGCGTCGTTGAACTCGCTCGCGAACACGCGCCGGGCGACCTCTCGGGTGGGTGCGGATTGACTCATTTCAAATCGACCTCGCTTCGATCAGCGCGCTTTCGACGTCGACGGCGCCGGGATCCTCCATCTCGTCGACCAGGACGTACCGACCGAAGGTGGGGCCGGTGACGCGGTAGTACCGCCCGAGCACGTCGTCGCCCATCTCCTCGGCGACGACGGTGGTGTCGAGCGCGTCCATCGCCATGTCTTTGGCCGCTTCGAGGCCCATGCCGGTGAGCTCCTCGGTGGCCTCGCGGTCGAAGATGACCTCGGTGACGGTCTCGCCGTCGTCGAGGACGCCCTTGATCCGGAGGTCGAACTCGCCCTCGACCTGCCCGTGCTCGGAGCACCGCCCGTTCTGGAGGACGCGCGTGCAGTCGTCCTCGGGGCAGCGCTTGATCAGCCCGGAGCCGGACTGGATGTCGACGAGGGCGCCCTCAACCGTGTCGGCGTTGTCGCCGACCTCGATCTCCTCGTCGATCTCGGTGATACCAGTCGTCCGATTGAGCTTCACCGAGTAGCTCCCCTCGTACTCGTCGGTGACGACGTTGGAGAGCTCGTACGCCTGCCCCTCCGTCAGCTCGGGGAGGTCCGAGGTCTCGAAGGCGACGAACTTGATCGTGCCCGACTCGTCGCCGAGGAGGCCGACCTGCGAGATCGAGTCGCTGCGGGGCTCCCAGAGGTCGACGAGCTCCACGCGTAAGTCGACCCACTGCTCGTCCTCGTCGATCTCGTCGGCCAAGACGGACTCGCTGCCGCCGCGGCCGAGCTCGTCGCGCTCCATCCCGGCGTCTTCGAGGTAGCTGTTGGTGACGCTCCGGCGCGCCTCGTCGAGGGGGACGCGGTACTCGTTGACGAGGTTCTCCAGTCGCTCCTCGATCTCGTCGGCGTCCACGTCGAGGTGGTCCGAGAACTGTTCCGCTATCGCTTCCGCTTCCTGTCGCAGTTCGCTCATGGGGTGTCTCCGCCTCCGGTCGTGTTTCAATGGGAGGCGTACGGCGGTTGGTTCCTCACGGTATTAAAACGTGCGTGACCGCGGTGAAAGTGAACGCATCGAGGGTTCTCACGGCCCGTACCGCGGTTTCTCCGGATCGAGTCGGCTGTCGTCGAAGATGGAATCGCGCAGGCGTCTGACGCGCGTCAGCCACGCGCGGGCGCCGTTTCAAGTGGAACGCTACCATGTTCCGGGCTGTCGCGGCAGTGGATCGAGGCCCGGAAGCCGCGCCCGGCAACGGACCTATATCCGACGCGCCGGTACGGCCTCCATGGACGACCGGCTCGAACGCGTCATCCGCCAGCAGCTCCGCAGGGCGGGCAAGCAGTTCGAGGAGGCCAAGCGGGCGTACTCCGAGGCGAAGGACGACTCCGCGGACGACGGCGCGGGGGCGAAGCGATACGACCTCCCGACCGACGACGACGGGCGCGCCCGGATCGTCTGTCGCCGCCACGCCGAGCGCCGGACCGTCGCCGTCGACGGCGAGGGGCGGCCGGCGTGTTTCGAGGGCGGCCACCCCGACTGCGAGGGGTGCGCGGAGGACGTGCGGGAGGGGTTCGTCGAGACCTGGTGAGCGGGGGAAGCGCAGGGGCCGGGTGAACCGCCTGGGATCGCGGGATCCCACCCAAAGGCGTTTCTTCCCCGGCGGCTTCACACGAGCCATGAAACGGGCGACGGTCGTCGTCGCGCTCCTCGTGGCGGTCGGCGTCGGCCTCGCGGCCTCCGGGTTCTTCGCCGGCGCGGGCGACGAGGCGCCCCCGCCGACCGTCGAGGAGCCCGAGCCCTCAGGGGTCGATGAGGCGTCGCTCATCGCGGTCGCGGGCGACTACCGGCTCTGGCCGTACACGAGCCGGAGCACCTCGGTCGAGGGGCGGACGCTCGCGATCAACGTCCTCTTTCACGCCGACGCGGAGGCGACGCGACGGGCGATCGAGGGCCGGTCGGGCACCGACTGGGAGGAGACCGAGCCGGCGGAGGCGGCGGCGACCGCCGACGCCGAGCAGGTACAGGCGATCGTCGAGCGCGACTGGGCGGACGCGCACAGCTCCGACCGCTACAGCTACGTGGAGGGACCGGACGGCGGCGTCTGGCTGGAGGAGACGTTCGAGCTCCACGACGGCGCGTACCTCGGCGTGCGCGACCACCTCCGGGCGTACGAGTCGCCCGACGGCGCCTACACCGCGGTACAGGCCCACGAGGAGTACTACGACTGGTTCCGGCTCCGCCACACGGTGCCGGGCATCGACGACCCGGCGGTCCGGCTCGAAGACGAGTTCATCCACGGAGCGGTCGACGCCGAGGTCAGCCGCGAGTACCGCGGCATCGACGGCGGGTGGAGCGACGGCTGGGTCTCGGTGATCGAACTGGCGTCGCTGGCGACGCTCTCGGGGGCGCTGCTCCGGCGCCGGACCCGAGCCGCGGCCCTCGAACTCGCGCATCGAGCCCGGCGGGAGGCGGGTCGCCACGCGGACGCGGCGGTGCTCGGCGTCGCGCTCGCCGCCGTCATCGTCGGCGTCCGGGCGGCCGGAGTCGCGCTGGAGACCGCGTACCCCGGAGTCGGGCCGAAGCTCATCGCGGCCCCGCTGTACCTCGTCATCGCCGTCGGGATCCCGGCGCTCGTCGTCGCTCACTCGCCCGAATCAGAGCCGAGCGCGGCGCTCCTCGGCGTCGTCGTCGGCCTCGGCGCGGGGTTCGTGATCGACTTCGCCGCGCTCGGCGTGGCGGTGCCGCCCGGCCTCCTCGTCCACCGCGTCGCCCTGCTCGCGGCGCTCGGCGTCGTCGCGGTGGGGCGCGCCGCCGCCGACCGCCCGGTGCTCGCCGCGGGGCTAGCGGCGTGGGTCGTCGGGCTGGCCCTCCCGCTCGCGGACGTGATCTGAGGGTCTCACCCGTCGAGAGAGTCGGTATGGCGGACGTACCGGGGGTTCGATCCGACGGCGACACCACAGAAGAGATATACGCGAGGCGCGAAACAGCGACGAACACATGGCGCGGCACGTGAGCCGGCGAGAGACGCTCGCGGGGGTCGGGATCGCGGCCCTGAGCGCCGGCTGTCTCGACCGCACGCGGAACATCGCGGGACGCGACCGGTCCTCGCAGCTGACCTTGGAGATCAACGCCCCGCCCGCCGACCGGGACCCCAACGCGATCCGGATCGCGAGACACCTCGCGGAGAATCTGAACGCGGTGGGCATCGATGCCCGGATCAACACCCTCGGGCTCACCGACCTCCGCCGGAAGGTGCTCATCAACCACAACTTCGACGTGTACGTCGGGCAGTTCCGGGAGGCGGAGCCGTTCGACCCGGACGCGATGTACGCGTTCACTCACTCGCAGTTCGTCGCCGAGTCAGGGTGGCAGAACCCGTTCGGATTCACCGACATCAACGGCACCGACGAGCTGCTCGCGAGCCAGCGCCGGACGGGGGGCGACGAGCGACGCGAGGCCGTGGAGGACCTCCAGCGGACCCTCTGTGAGCTACAGCCGTTCACCGTCGTCGCGTTCCCCGACCCGCTCACGGCGGTCCGTGAGGACCGCTTCGAGAACTGGACGAACCGTCAGCCGCTGTCGGTCGGTGGGCTGCTCGGCGTAGAGCGCGTCGACGCGGGAGACGGGGACGCCGACGGAACCGGGACCGAATCCGGGGACGGGACTGCCGCCGGCGAGACCACCGCCGGCGACGACGAAACCACCGCCGGTGACAACGAAACCACCGCCGGCGACGACGAAACCACCGCCGGTGACAACGAGACCACCGCTAACGGACTGATCGGCGACAACCCGTTCACGGACAGCGGCGACGAGGAGGGCGACTCCGCGACACTCCGTCTCGTGACGACCGACGAGCGCATCACGCAGAACTGGAACCCGATCGCCGCCGAGTACCGGCGCTACGGCACGTTCACGTCCCTGCTGTACGACCGGCTCGCGCTGGTCGAGGACGGAGAGATTATCCCGTGGCTCGCCGCCGGCTGGGAGCGGGTCGGGGATTCGGGCATCGAGGTATCGCTTCGGGATGTCGACTGGCACGACGGGAAGCCGGTGACGGCCGAAGACGTCGCGTTCACCTACGAATTCCTCCAGGACACCTCGATGGGAACCACCGAGTCGCCGGTGCCGACGCCGACGTTCCGCGGTCGGGTGTCGGCCGTGGACGAGGCGACCGCCGTCGACGAGATCACGGTCCGACTGACGCTCGACGGCGTCAACGACGCGGTCGGCGTGCGCGCCCTCCAGGTTCCGATCCTCCCGAAGCACATCTGGGAGGAGCGGACCGACGTGGCGACGATCGCCGGCTTCGAGGTCGACGCGGAGACGACCGAGGCCGTGGTGACGAACAACGAGGACCCGATCGGGAGCGGCCCGGTGCGCTTCGTCGAGGCGTCCCCGGAGGAGTCGGTCGCCTTCGAGCGCAACCCGGACCACTTCCTCGTGCGCGCGGACGACGGAGACGACTCGACCGGTGACGCGATGGACCCCCTCGCCGGGATCCCCGAGCGGTTCCGCGGGAAGCCGGCGTTCGACCGGCTGGAGATCGAGGTGATGGGGTCGGACATCGCCGCGGTGCAGGCGGTCGGCGACGGATTCGCGGACGCGACCGTCTCGAACCTCGGGCCGGACGCCGTCCCGCGGATCGGGCGCGAGGCCGACGCGCGGCTCGTCACGGGGCGGTCCGGCGGGTTCTATCACGTCGGGTACAACACCCGGCGGGCACCGCTGTCGAACCCCCGGTTCCGCGGGGTGCTCGCGTCGCTGATCGACAAGCGGAGCCTCGTCGACATCGCGTTCGACGGGTACGCCGAGGCCGCCGCCTCGCCGCTCGCCGCCGCTCCGGAGTGGGTGCCCTCGGACCTCCAGTGGGGGGACGGCGAGACGGATCCCGTCCACCCGTTCGTCGGCGAGCCCGGATCGCTCGACGCCGAGACGGCTCGCGATCGGCTCCGCGAGGCCGGGTATCGGTTCGACGAGGAAGGCCGGCTGATCGCGCCGGGCGCATGAGTCCGCTCCTGTCGGTGGTGAGTTCGCTCGCGCTGTGGGTGGGGTCCGCCCTGCTCGTCGCGAGCGTCGCGATCATCCGCCCGCGGCGGCTGTACGGGCTCTGGAACGACCTCCGCGATCGGCTGTGGGAGATCCGGAAGCCCCTCGCCGCGCTGGTGGTGGTACTGATAGCGAGCGCGATCGGTCGGAGCTCCCTCCAGACGGTCTCCGAGCTGTTCGGGCTCCAGCTGACGTGGGCCATCTACGCGTTGGAGGGGAACTTCGTCGCGTGGCTCCAGGCGACGTTCGGCTCGCCCCAGCTGACGATGTACTTCTCGTCGGTGTACGTGTACGGGTACGTGTTCCTGCTCGCGTTCCCGTTCCTCGCGTACCTGGCGCTGCCGCGGACGACGACGGTGAAGCGGCTCCTCGTCGCGTACGCGCTCAACTACGCGATCGGGCTCGTGCTGTACACGGTCGTGTTTGCGTACGGCCCGCGCAACGTCATGCCCGATATGGTGACCTCGCTGCTGTTCACCCACAACCCGGAGTTCATGGCGCTGACGGGAGAGGTGAACGAGCCCACGAACGTCTTCCCGTCGCTGCACACGTCGCTGTCGGTGACCGTGGGGACGTTCGCGGTCCTGACGCGGCGGGAGTACCCGCTGTGGACGCCGCTCGCCGCGTGGCTCGCGGCGAGCGTGGTGATCGCGACGATGTACCTCGGGATCCACTGGCTCACCGACGTGATCGGCGGGACCGCGCTCGCGCTCGGCGCCGTGTCCCTGTCGTATCGGCTCGTCGACGAGGAGTAGCTACCCCTCGACGAGGCGTTCGAGCTGCTCCGGCGGCACCGCGCCGCGCGCGGCGTGTCCCTCGTACGCGAACGTCGGGACGCCGGTGACGCCGCGCTCCCGCGCCGCGGCGAACAGGTCGGTGACGCGGTCGCGGAGGTCGTCGTCTTCGAGCGCCTCGTCGACGACGGTGGGATCGATCCCGTCCACGCGCTCCGCGATGTCGACGAGCACCTCGCGGTCGCCGATGTCGCGGCCGTCCTGCCACAGCGCCGCGAACACCTCACCGTCGAACGCGAGCCACAGCTCCGGCGTGGTCTCCCTGACGTGTACCGAGACGATCTGCGCCGGGAGCGAGTCGACGTCAGTCCTGAGCTCCTGGGCCATCTCCGCGTCGTACTTCTCCTGAAGGCGTCGGACGTTCTCGCGGGCCTGCTCGTAGTACTCCTCGTCTTTCCCGTTGTCCGCGTCGTGGTCGATCTCGCCATCCGGGCCGCGCTGGCCCGCCCGGAGGTCGAAGGGGTGCCAGTCGATCTCGAGTGGCTCATCGCGCGTCGCCTGATACCGCGCGAGCGACTGCCGGCCGAGGTAGCAGAACGGGCAGACGTAGTCGGAGTAAACCGTGATCGACTCGGTCGCGGCGGGAGCCGGCTCGTCCGCTGAGTCCGCGGGGTCGGTGTTCGACATACCGCCGATTCGGCCGCGAGGGGCAAAGGCCGTTCGGCGGCGGCGATCGTCACGATTTTAGACAACCGAGTAGTACCACTAGTGTATGACACCCGCACGCGACCCCGTTTCTCCGCCCGTCGCGCTCGCGATCGCCGGCAGCGACGCCGGCGGCGGAGCGGGGGTACAGGCCGACCTGAAGGCGATGACCGCACACGGCGCCTTCGGCACGTCGGTCGTGACGGCGACGACCGCCCAGAACACCCGCGGCGTCCGCGACGTGCACGCGGTGCCGCCGGCGCACGTCGCGAGCCAGTGCGACGCCGTCTTCGACGACTTCGACGTGGGCGCGGTCAAGACCGGGATGCTCGCAACGGCCGAGACGGTCGAGACGGTGACCGGGCTGGTCGCGACCGTCGAGGCCCCCGTCGTCGTCGATCCGGTGATGGTTGCCGCGAGCGGCGACCGGCTGCTGTCGCAAGAGGCGGAGGCCGCCTACGACGGGCTGATCGGGGCGGCGACGCTCGTCACGCCGAACGCCGACGAGGCGGAGGTGCTGGTCGGCGAGCCGGTCGAGACGCCGGCCGACGCCGAGCGCGCGGGGCGGGACCTGGTCGGAGCGGGTGCCGACGCCGCGCTCGTGAAGGGCGGCCACGTCGGCGACGGGGAGCGCGTGACCGACACGCTCGTGGTCGGGAGCAAGGAGGGAGACGACGCCGACTCGATCGCGCTCCGCTTCGAGAACCCCCGCGTCGAGACCGAGGCGACCCACGGCTCCGGCTGCGCGCTGTCGAGCGCGATCGCCGCCCGGCTGGCGCGCGGCGAGCAACTCCGCGAGGCGGTCGCCGCCGCGGTCGACGGGATGGGGGCCGCGATCCGGCGGGGCTACGACGTGGGCGAGGGCCCCGGCGCGGTGAACCCGACCGCGTTCGACGGCGGGGCGTAGTGGTGTTGCCCGGGGTCAGATGAAGTTGAGCGGCGCCATCAGCAGGGCGCCGAGCGCGATGCCGCCGGCGAGCACGGGCTTGCCGCCGCTCGGCAGATCCCTCCCGGTTTCGAGCGCCTCGGGGATGAACTCGGAGAGCACGAGGTAGATCATCGCGCCCGCCGCGAAGCCGAAGCCGTACGGGAGAAACTCGCGGGCGTAGCGGACGAACGCGAACGCTGCGACCGCGCCGATCGGCTGCGGCAGGCTGGAGAACACCGCCCACCACACCATCTTCCACTTGGAGACGCCCATCGCCCGCAGCGGGATGGAGATGGCGGTCCCCTCGGGAACGTTGTGGATCGAGATCGCGAGGGTCATGAACACCGCCAGAAGCGGGACGGTGAACCCGAACAGCTGGGTCCCGCCCTCCAGCCCGAGGTCGGCGAACGAGACGCCGACCGCGACTCCCTCCGGAAAGCTGTGGACAGTTAACACGCCGAGGATCAGGACGAGCTTCTTGAAGTCGGCCTCCTCGTACTGCCTCGGGTCGATCTCGGCGTCCATCAGCACCTCGTGGGCAAGGACCACGAGGGTCACGCCGGCGAGCATGCCGATTCCGATCTCCACGGGCGTCCCCTCGGCGAGCCCCTCGCCGACGAGCCCGAACAGCGACGCCGCCAGCATGATCCCGGAGGCGAACCCCCACAGCGCCACGTTGCCGCGGTCGCTGATCGTATCGAAGAAGAAGAAGGGGAGCGCGCCGACGCCGGTCGCCAGCGCTGTGACGAGTCCCGCGACGAAGACGAACGCGAACGCGTCGAACGCGACCATATCGTGCGGTGGTTCGATCGGCCGTCACTTAACGATCGTGAACGGACTACGCAAGTCCGCGAACGAGCCCGAAGAGCAGAACGAGCAGGAACAGCACCGCCAACAGCAGCAACACCGCAAGCTTCGTTCCGAGCGGGAAGCAGCGAGCCCGCGAGCGCGAGGCCCCCCTCTCCGCCGGCCCCCGCGGTCGGAGCGGCGAGTTCACGCTCACGCCTCACCCGTCGCGCGCCACGAGGGGCCGGCCCTGAGCGCCGGGGTGCTCCCGGCGGTCGTGTTTCCCGTCGACGCCGACTCGTTCGTTTCGGGAGCGACCGCGTCCGACGGTTCCGACGATTCGTTCCCGCTCGACGCCGACGGTTCCGTCTCGTTCTGCGGCGGCGACGAACCATTCGTGACCGGCTCGCTCGGCGGCGGGGTCGCTGACGGCTCGGTACCGTTCCCGGACGGTGCGGTACCGTTCCCG
Source organism: Halorubrum saccharovorum DSM 1137 (assembly GCF_000337915.1). Lineage (GTDB taxonomy): Archaea > Halobacteriota > Halobacteria > Halobacteriales > Haloferacaceae > Halorubrum > Halorubrum saccharovorum. The sequence goes on along the minus strand of NZ_AOJE01000057.1, from coordinate 230,270 downwards.
GACGGTGCGGTACCGTTCCCGGACGGTGCGGTACCGTTCCCGGACGGTGCGGTACNCCGTTCCCGGACGGTGCGGTACCGTTCCCGGACGGTGCGGTACCGTTCCCGGACGGTGCGGTACCGTTCCCGGACGGTGCGGTACCGTTCCCGGACGGCGCGGTACCGTTCGTCCCGTTTCCGTCGGAGCCGGTCGCGGCGGTGAGATCGTCGCCGCTCGGCTGGTCGATCGAGGCGAGTTCGTCGACCGTCTCGAACGTCGTCGTCACGTTAGCGCTCGACGTGAGGACGGCGACGGTGAGCCCCCCGCCGAAGGCGACGCCCCACACCAACACGGCGAGGGCGAGGACGCCGACGAGCCCGCGGTTCACGGGCATCAGTCTCCCTCCCCGGCGCCGTCCGGCCGCGTCGGCGGCGGCGCGGTCGGCGGAGCCGGTGCCGGCGCGTCGACCGCCGCGGCCGGGGCGGGAGCGTCGCCCGTCTCGGACGCTCCGTCGGCGATGGCCGGCTGGTCGTCGGTGCCCTCCCGAGCACCCTCGGGCCCCTCGACCACGTCGGGCGACTCCCAGTCGGCCCCGGACGCGGGTTCCTCGGTGGCGGTCGCGCCCCGGTCCGGACTGGGGGCGTCCCCGTCCCCGGGCCGGTCGGCGGCCGATCCCCCGCGGTCGAGGACGCCGCTGGCCGGGACCCACACCGCGAGCGCGCCGAGCAGGAGCGTCGACGCGCCCACCGCGATCGCGATCGCGACGGCGGTGCGAACCTCGAACGCGACGTAGACGGCGTAGGGGGCGAACGCCGCGAGCACCGCGGCCGCCCCGCCGACCGCGTCGACGGAGACGCCCCCGGATCCGGTCGCAGTGGACGCGTCGGACGCATCGGACGCGTTGGACGCGCTGACCGCGGCGGCCGCGCCGGGCGTCGCGTCCGGTTCGCCCGCGGCCGCCGCCTCCGCGGTCGGCGAGGCCGGCGACTCCGAGTCGTCGCGGCCCCGGACGATCGACCAGACCTCCGTGACCGCGAGCAGGCCGAAGGGGAGCAACACCAGCGCGACGAACCCGACCTGCGTGCCCGCGAACTGGATCACGTACCCGATGTACGGGATCGTGAGCGTCACCACGCCGACGAGGTTCCCCGCGGGGACGAGCCCGGGGTCCGGCCCCTCGTTGGCGTCGCCCATCGTCTCGAACGCGAGGGTCCCGCCCTCGTCGACGACGTCGATCACGCGGTGCGTCACCGGTACGTCGCCCGTGCCGCGAGCGAACGTGATCACGTCTCCCTCGGCGACTGCCGCCGGATCGCGCTCGGCGACGACAACCACGTCCCCCGGCGCGATGGCCGGCGTCATGCTCGGCGTGAGCACGACGAAGCTCTCGTCCGCGCCGACGATCTCCGGTGCCGCGTACACCGCGAACGGGGCGACGACGGCGATCAGCAGGACGATCCCGAGTACGTTCGCCGCCTTCCTGGTCCGTGGTGATGTGAGTGGGTTGTTCATCAGAGTTCCTCCGAGCCGCAGATCGGGTCGCCGTCCGTAGTCGCCATCGAGACGATCTCGAAGTCACCGTAGATGTCGCCGGGCGCGAGCGACACCGAACAGCTCGTGTGGATGTTGACGCCCGCGGGACTGTTTCCGGCGTTTCCGTTCCCGTTATTTCCGTTTCCGTTGCCTCCGGCTCCCCCGGATCCGTCGTCGACGTAGATGTTCGGACCGATCCACTCCGGATCGCCGGTTGGCGACGCGGCTCCGTCGACCACGAAGGTCCCGTCGGGGGCCACCTCGTCGTCGAAGACGACGGTACCGCCGGTGCCCTTTCCGCCGGCACCGCCGCCGGTGGCGACGACGACCACGGTCGCCGGGTCGTCGCCGAGGTACCGGAGCGTGAGCGATCCGACCCTGACGTCGTTCTCGTCCTCGCAGGGGACGCACGTCTGCTCGCAGGCGACCTCCGCGAAGGGATTCGCCCCCGGCGCGTCCGCCTCCGCCTCCGAGACGTGCCGACACTGCTCGGCGTACAGCCGGAACGTCAGGTCGGTCGTCTCCCCGCCCACGTCGGGCGAGTCGGCCGGGAGGTACGGGGAGACCTCGACGACGATCGGGTCGCCGTCGGGGCCGGCCTCGAGACAGTCGGCGTCGATCCGCCGCCCGGTCGCGAGGCGGCGCTCGGCCTGGGCCAGGGGGAGGTAGCCGTCCGTCAGCGACTCGCCGTCGACGACGACCTCGACTTCGAGGGCGTTCCCCAGCCGGTCGCCGTCCGGGCACTCCGTCGCGAGCCACACCCGGACGGGGTTCGCCGACGCGCCCACCTCGAACGTCTCGGGGTCGGGGCGATCGTCGAACGTCGTCCGATCGACCGCGAACGGACCGACGGTGACGGTCCCGGTCGTGAGGTCGCCGTCAACCGTCAGCCCGACCTCGCCGGCGCCGAAGACGTTGTCCGGGAACGTCTCGCGGTCCGAGAGGTACGCCCCCGTGCCGAGCCCGCTCGCCATCCCGACGGCGCCGACGCCGCCGATCCCGGCGAGCAGTTGGCGCCGGCTCAGGCCGCTCGGACGCCCCGCTCCGTCCCCTCCGCGGGTCATTCGGACACCTCGGTGTCGGTCGAGTCGCTCCGCGGGAAGGGGTTCCCATCGTCGTCGCAGTCGACCACGGCGAACTCCACGAGGAAATCGACCGCACCGCCCTGCCCGGCGTTGCCGCCCTCGCCGTCGAACTCCCACGCGAAGGTCAGGCAGCGCTGCTCGCCGGGACCGAGGCAGCCGTCACCGAGGATCCCCGGACGCAGTTCGACCCCGTCTGCGAGCGCGGACCCGTCGATGTCCGCAAGCGTCGTCTCGTCGGCGATCATCCCCCCGGCGGCCGCGAACTCGCCCTCGGCGCCGCCGCAGCTGCCGATCCCGAATATCCCGGTGTCGTGTCGGACCGTGAGCCTGAGACGCTCCGCGAGCGCGGCGCCCGCGGCGTCGACACCGTCGAGGTGCGGGTCGATCCGCAGCCACACGCGGGCGGTGTCCTCGGGGTCCTCGAGCCGGAGGCCGACGCTGGCCGTGCCGTGATCGTGCGGCAGCGCGTTGTCGACGTCGAAGAGCCGGATCCCGGCCGTTTCGACGTCGTCGACCGCGCCGACCGGGCTCGAATCGACGAGCGTCCCGTTCTCCGTGCGCCGCCACCCGACGAGCAGATTCGGGGACGTGTCCGACTGGGCGTACGTGTACGCCGAGTACTCGTCCCAGCGGTCCGTTCCCGTCGACCGTCCGGAGGCGGCCCCGAGGGTCGCGAAGCCGATGGCTCCGGCGCCCGCGAGCGCCTCCCGCCGCGTGAGTCCTGATTCTTTCTGTGTCATTGTGTGTCGTTGCGGCTCCGAACGGCCGGTCGTCGGTATCTCTCCTCGCTGCCCGTGCACGTATGTATGGGTCACCTACCCGAGCGATCGGTCGGTCGAACCCCGCGACAGGAATCCCCTACCGGTGAGGTAGCGGCCCGTCGGGGACGCCGCGCCGAGCGTCGCGCGGTCACCCGCAGCGGGCGCGGGACTACGCGGGCGTCTGGGGATCGGCGTCGCCGTCGAGCTCGAACGGGTTGTCCGACCCGTCGTTGTGGCGGCACTGCTCGGCGTAGAACTCCAGGTCGAAGACGATCGAGTCCCCCTGGATCTCGTTGCCGACCTCGTAGGGGAGGTGCCACTCCAGCGCGATACAGCGCGTGTCCGAGTTGGGGTAGCACTGCCGCCCCTCGCGGTTGCGGTCCGCGTCGAGCGGGTAGCCGCCGGCGATCCCGTCTTGGGGGCCGAGCAGGTCGTACAGCGACCCCTCGAATATCACCTGTTCGCCGTCCGCGGTGAAACCGATCTCCTCGGCGACGCTCGTGACGGGATCGGTACTCGGATCCGCGGGGCCGTTGATCGCCTGATCGATATCGGCGTCGGTCACGTGCATGAACTTGTGATCGCCCGGGAGGGTGGCGATCTGAGCGAGCGTGTCGGCGTCATCCTCCTCGGGACCGAAGCCGACGATGAGGAACCGATCGATTTCGCCGCCGTTCTGTCGAAGGTTATCGCTGGCCGCCGCGAGGAAATCACTCGTCTCAACGTTGATCCCGTTCGTGATCAGGACCATTATCCGGCTGTCCGCTTCGGGGCACTCGGCGAGCGCGTCCGCGCCGGCTTCGATCGCCACCGGGATGTCGGTCCCAGCGTCGAGCGACTGGTAATCGATCGTCTGCAGTCCCGTCGAATCCGCGTAGTTCCCGCCGTCGACGCCGACGATGTCCGACACGTCGCTCGTCGGCAGAAGGACGGTGTCCGCGACCGTCGTCCAGTTCGTCAGTCCGACGCTGAAGGGAGCAGTGTCGCCGTCGGCGGACTCCGCGCCGTCAGCGGTGTCTAACCGACCGATGTACGTTTCGATCGCGTCGATCAGAAGGTCGTCCTTCAGATCGCCGGAGAACGGCGCCGTGCTCCCCATCGAGTCGGTGTTGTCCACGACGAACTGGATGCAGGTGTCGCTTCCCTCGTCGAGGAAGTTGTCGCAGTCGTCGTCGTACCACAGCGTCGCCTCGATCTCCTTCGCGAGCTGCTCTTCCGCCTCCGCCGCGGCGACGAGGTCCGCGTCGGGGAGATCCCCGTGGATCTCTTTGAGCGCCTCGCGTTTGGGATCGTTGAGCGCGCCGATCTGAGCCTCGACGCCGCCGGCGTTGAGCCAGAGGTAGCCCGGGTTGTCGAAGACGTGTTTGCTGATCGTGATCTCGCCGCGGTCACCCGGCTTGACGTCGTCGAGGTCGATGACGGGGCCGACGAACTCGTGGTTCCCGCTGCCGTCGGTGCCCTCGAAGCTCGCGAACTGCCCGCGGTAGGCCGCCTCGATCGCCTCGGGGTCGGCGTTCGCCGGGAGCCCGAGGAGCGTCGGATCCTCAGTCAGCTGATAGCGCGCGTAGATCGGGTCCTGTCGGTCGTCGCCGTCCAGGTCCGGGTACGCGTTCACCGGCGCCCACGTCGTGTGGTCGTCGGGGTCCTGTCCGGGGAGGCCGGTGTAGTAGCTCTGCTGCCAGTCCATCCGGAGCTCGAAGGCGCCGGCGCTCAGCGTGTTGCCCTCGAACCCCTCCCGGTCGTTGAAGAACGCGGTGGTGCCGAGGCCCGCGCCGGCGCTCGCGACGCCGACAGCTCCGAGGCCCGAGAGCAGCTTGCGTCGGGTGAGTGCGGTGAGTTTGTCGTCTGTCATTGGTGTGTGTATGAGTGTACGGGGACGAACCCCGAATTCGTTAGTCGGTCGTTCCCCGAGGGGAGGCCCACCGGCGGAGTCGAACCGCCGTCAGCCGCTGTGGGAACCCGCGACCTCGCGGCCCGAAGGCCGACGGAGCCGCGGTCGGTCCCGGTGACCGTGTCTGCTCGGTGTCGCGCCGATTTCGCGTCCTACTGGAGCGTCGTCGACTGGCCGTTCTGGCTGGACGTGAAGTTGTTAACGGGGGAGTAGGGCCCGCCGGTCGGGACGCTCACGGACGGCTGTTCGCCGCCGGCGCCGGCGTTGAAGCCGAAGACGTAGTTGTCGTCGTTGGCCTCGAGCGTCGAGCGCGGGACGCTGATGAGCGCCTGCGAGCCGGACTTGACCGCGGTGATGCCCGCCGGGAGCGCCGACCATCCGGTCGACGTGTCCTTCTCCCAGTTCGGACCGGTCTCGACCCCGGAGTACAGGAACTCGTCGTTGCCCTGCGCGTTCCAGGCGACCTGGAAGTCGTAGGTCCCGTCGTTGTCAGCGTCGAACGGCAGCGAGAAGTTCGTGCTCGCGAAGGACGGGTCGGCGAGGCTGTACTGGCTGCCGGCGGGCTCGTCGAACGTGACCGCGTAGACGACGTCGTCATCGCCGTAGGAGACGCCCACGCGGGCGACGCCGTCGGGGATGGGCTGGTCGATCCCGTCGGGGTTGACGTAGTCGGCCGCGTACTCCTCGTCGACGCAGGGGTTGGTCGTCCCGTCGTTGTGGCGGGCCTGTTCCGCGTAGAACTCGAAGTCGAAGGCGACGGAGTCGGTCTGAACCTCGTTTTCGACGCTCGTCGGGAGCCACCACTCGAAGCAGACGCACTGCTCGGCGATGACCGGTTCGTCGTCATCGAAGGGCGCGTCGACGCCCTCGAAGGGGACGCGGTTCTCGATCGGCGCGTCGGGCATCCCGTCGCCGTACAGGGGCACGCCCGCGCGAAGCGCGACCATCACGTCCGCGAGCGAACCGGAGACGATCTCCTCGCCGACGATGTTTTCTCCCTCACCGTCGTCGGTACAGTACGAGACCGACACCTGCATCGCGTCGGCGAGCTCGCCCATGCCCTCGCCGGGATCGCCGCCGGTTGTGTCGACGGCCGCCTCGGGCTCGTTCTGCCCGTTCTCGTTGTTCTCCGTCAGCGCGCCGCACATCCACAGATACGCCGGGTTGTTGACGATCGAGAAACAGAACTCGCCCTCGCCCGAGTCGCCGGGCTTGAGGTCGGAGACCTCGATACTGAGGGGTTCGCCCTCCTCTTGGTCGCCGCCCACGACGTTACCGTCGATGAAGGTGCCGTCGGGAGTCGACCACTGCGCGTAGCTGCCCTGGTCCTCCGAGTAGTCGACGTGGACAAACAGGTCCAGCTCGCCGGCTGTCAGGGTGTTGTCGTCGAACGACTCGGTGTCGTTGAAGTACGCCGTGGTTCCGAGTCCCGCGCCCGCGGAGGCCACGCCGACGGCCCCGAGTCCGACCAGCATCTTGCGCCGCGATAGTCCGATTGTGTCGTCGTTCATTGTGTGTCATCCCCGAAGGGAACTCCCGGCGGCGGTCGCGAACCGCCGCGTCGGCCGCCCGCGATGGGCGCCGAACCGGGAACCGGGCGAGACTCGCCCGGGGGAAGCGCGTGGCTTCCGAGACCGTCAGACGTCGATTACTGCCCAGGCTCGCTGGGCGCCGTGCCGTTGGGAGCCGTGCCGTTGGGCGCCGTGCCGTTAGGTGCGGTCCCGTTCGGCGCGCCGACCTGCTCGTTGTGCCGGAACTGCTCGGCGTAGAAGCCGAGGTCGAAGGCGACGGAGTCCGTCTGGACCTCGTTACCGACCTCTGCCGGCAGGCACCACTCGAAGCCGATACACTGGGTCAGGCCGCCCTCGAAGGGATCCGTCATCTCCGTGGCGCGGTTGCCGTCGAGCAGGAGGCCGCCCTCAAGCTCAGCCATCGCGCCCGCGAGGGATCCCTCGAAGATGATGGTCTCGCCGAGGAGCGTCTCGCCGATCAGGCCGAACGCCTGTTCGAGCGCGCCGTCGTCGCTGGCGAAGAAGACGTAGTCCTCGTCGGGGTTGCTGGAGATGGCGTTGAGCGTCGAGACCTGCGCACCACCCACACCGAGCGCGTAGATGGTGGTCCCCTCGCCCTTGGCCGTGGTGGCGGCCGTGGTGGGGTCCGTCCCCGCGTTGTTCCCACCGTCGGTCAACACGACCATCGTGGGCGATTCCCCTTCCTCGCAGTCTTCGAGGTCACCCTGGGCGGCCAAGATGCCCTCACCGATGGCGGTCGAATCGCCGTCGGCGGGGAGCGTGTCGATCGCACCGACGACGAGGGAGAGGTCGTCGGTCAGCGTCTGGATGACCTGCGCGCTCTCGTCGTAGCCGTCGGCGCTGAAGAACGTCACACCGACTCTGCTGCCGGCGGGACCGTCGTTCAGGATGCTCTCCGCGAGCGTCTTCGCGCCGTCGATGGCCTGTTGGTTGCGTCCGCCATTCGTCATCGACCCCGAGGCGTCGAGCACGATCTGGACGCAGAGCGGGCCGCCGCTCTCGCTTCCGGGCTCGTAGACGTTGTCGCAGTCCTCGTCGTACCACATCGTCACGTCGATGGCATCGGCGAGCTCGCCCTCGCCGGAGATGGGGCCGTCGGCGTCGTCGCCGAGCGCGTTGCCCTCGCCGTCCGCGCCCGCCTCGGGCTCGGAGACGGTGTTCTCGTCGTCCGCGGTCACCTCGCCGTTCATCCACACCCACGAGGGGTTGTCACAGATGTGGAGGCTGATCGTCACCTCGCCGCAGTCGCCGGGCTTCACGTCATCGAGCGCGAAGACCGGGATCTGGTCGCCGTTGATCAGGCCCACGTCGGGCGCACAGAAGTCGCGTTCCTGCACGACGTCGGGCCACTCGCCCTCGTCGATGTTCGGGACCTCGCCGATGAGGTAGACGCCGTCCTCCTCCTCGACGACATTGAAGGGCTCTCCGGGACCCTCGTCGCTGTACCAGCCGTTGATCTCGTCGACGCGGCCGAGGCCGCCCGCGTACGTTGCGCGGTAGTCGAGCTTGAGGTCGAGTTCGCCCGCGGTGAGCGTGTTGCCCTCGAACGCCTCCGTGTCGTTGAAGTACGCCGTGGTTCCTAGTCCCGCACCCGCGGAGGCCACGCCGACGGCGCCGAGGCCGGCGAGCAGCTTGCGCCGCGAGAGTCCGATTGTGTCGTTTGTGTCTTTGCTCATGGTTGCTCCCCCGACTCGCCCCCGTCCGCGCCGGTTAGCCGAATCGGTTACTCTCCCCTCCGAGGGATACCCACGTAGTTACGCGCTGCCACGTCACCGTCGAACGGACGCTTCGATCCGGTGGAACGGACGGTTCGCGCCGTCGAACCCCGCGTTCGATCGGCGGTCCGGAGGGCCTACCCGGGCCCGAAATACCGGCACGAACCCCATACTTCGAAGGCGGCGGGCGGTACGGACTCCGTGCCACGCCGGCAGCGGCCTCGGCGCCGGTAAGCAGGGGACGGCGCCGCCTACCGGGGTGCAGGCTAGCGGTTTCGCGGGAGCGGATCCAGACTCGCGGTACCATGAAACACGGACCGAGCGGAGGTAGCGAGCGCATACATATGCCCCCGAGAGAAGATGTAGGGTCAACGAACGATTCTCCGCGTCGCGCGGAGCGTCGGACTCCCATCCATGAAGCTCCGAACAGACGTCCTTCCGGCCGAACAGGTGTACACGATCCTCGCGAACGAGCGCCGTCGGCACGCCCTCGAACATCTCGGGAGCGTCGGCGGCGTCGTGACGGTCCACGAGCTGTCGGCGCTGGTCGCGGGCCGCGAGACCGGCGAGAGCCCGCCGCCGAAGCGCTGTCGCGAGAGCGTGTACACCTCGCTCGTGCAGACGCACCTCCCGAAGCTGGAGGAGCTCGGCGTGATCGAATACGACCGGGAGAGCCAGACGATCGAGATGTCCCGCCACGCGCGAGACGTGGCGCTGTACACCGAGGTCGTCGCGAGCGTCGGCGTCACCTGGTCGGAGCTGTACCGCGCGCTCGGCGTCGCCTCGCTGACGGTCCTGCTCGCGGCGCTGCTCGGCGTCCCCCTCGTCTCCGCGGTCGATCCCGTCCTCCTTACGAGCCTCGGGCTCGCGCTGTTCGCCGCCGCGAGCGCCTACCAGCTGTGGATCAACCGTTTCTCCGTGCTCCGGCAGCTCCGAGGCGGTCGAAGCGGGATCGCCGGTCTGCGACGGCGGTGAGGCAAACTACGGTTTTTCGCGACCGCCGCCGCTGACAGAGAAACCCGGGTCTGGTGCTGACAGGGAAACCGGAGTTCGACACTGACAGAGAGATCGGAGAGATCGTGGTTACGGTGGCGCGCGCCTGCGAGCGCCCGCCGGGCGCGAGCAGCGTGCGCGAGGGAGTCGAACCGGCGCGACCGCGCCGGTTCGACGAGGCTGGGGAGGCGTGAGGCGCGGTCGCTGTGCGGTCGCTGTGCGTTTGTGGCGGGACTCAAAGAGGCAGTCGAGAGGTGGGCGCAGACGACGAAAGCACTCCGGGGGCCGAGCAACGCGAGCGACCGAAGCGCGCAACGAGTGTGCGCCCACCTCCCGACTGGGGCCTTGGAGGGCGTCGCCGGAGCCACCAGAGTCACCAGAGCCACCAGAGTCACCAGAGTCACCAGAGCCACCAGAGTCACCAGAGCCACCAGAGTCACCAGAGCCACCAGAGTCACCAGACCCACCAGAGTCACCAGAGCCACCAGAGTCACCAGACCCACCAGAGTCACCAGAGCCACCAGACCCACCAGAGCCACCAGAACCACCAGAGTCACCAGAACCACCAGACGATCAGAAACAGACGGCGACGCCGCAGGCATCTGGTGAACACTTGCCAGCGGCAGCGACCGATCGGCGACCGAAAAACTCCGCCCTCCCAGGGATTTACGACCGCGCGTCCGCCAGCGACGCCGGGAGGTCGATCTCGAACAGCCGCGCGTTACAGGCGGTACAGCGGCCGGCGACGACCTCGTAGCTCGAACAGCAGGACTCGACGACCCGCTCTTCCAGCTGCACCGGCCCCTCGCAGGTCGGGCAGCGCTCGACGAACAGCCGGAGCGCGCCGAGTGCGCCGCTTCGCGAGGCGAGGGGGAGCGACTCCCAGTCGTCGAGCCGCGCCGTCAGCGCGCGGTCGGCGGCGACGTCGGCGAGGAAGGCCGAGCGCGACTCCCAGTGACCGATGCGCTCGTCGCCGGCGTGCGCGAACGCCGCGTCGCCGCGCCACCGGAGGGAGAGCCCGTCCTCGTCGACGCCGGTGAGGCCCGCGAGGGCGGCGACGTCGGCCGGCGCGGCGGGGCGCGTGCCGTCGGGGGCGAGCTCGGCGGTTTCGACGGTCTCGGCGGTCGCGATCGACGCGCCAACCGTCTCGTCCGTCGACGACGGCTCGCCGAACTCGGTGTCGGCGGCGTCGCGCAGCGCGGCGAGGTGCGTCCGCCACGCCGACTCGAACCACGGCGCGAACCCGAGGTCGCTCCCGTCCGGCGTCTCGACCAACGCGCCGGCCGACAGGAGGTACGACTCCGCGTCGAACTCCGCCGGCGGTCCGGGGTCGCGACCCTTTCCGAACCACCCCAGCACGCGCTCGGGGAGGTACCGCTTCGTGAGCGCGGGCGTGCCGGGCACGAGGTAGCCGCGCAGCCAGATCGCCGCGAGCGCGGCGACCAGGACCGCCGCGCCGAGTTCGACGGCGACCAGCGCGCCGACGGCGACCGCGCCGACCGCGGCGATCGCGACGTTAACGACCGTACACGGTAAACAGCGGTTCTCGCCGGTGTGCTCCGGGCGCCGAAGCCGATCGAGACGGGTGTCATGTGATGCCGTCATGCCCGTCGTTGGGGGGGAGAGGGCGTATGTATGCGCGGCCTACCGCCGAGGACCGGGCTCGAGGGAGGGCGGAAAACCAGACGACGGGCCGGATCGGACGGAAACGGCGGACGGCGGATCGGCGCGGGCCCAAGACGGAATCGCGGAGGGTGAAAATTCAACCCTGTGATGGTTCTTAGCGGCTCGCGAGGCGATCAGTTCACATCCGCACGCCATACGACCTGATACGACATTTTTCAACCGATATAGTTTCCATGATCTCGCCGTGAAATGATAACAGTTAGTGATATGTAGGGCGGTAACGGTAGGTACAGTAATTGATGGCATGATTTTTCCATGACACCGCAACTCATAGGGGAGGGAAAATCGACGACCGGCGACGACGAGCCCTCGCGAGACGAGGTGTTCACGGCGCTCAGCAACCGGCGGCGGCGGAACGTGATCACCTATCTGAAACAGCACGGCGACGGCGCGCGCGTCAGGGACATCGCCGAACAGCTGGCGGCGTGGGAGAACGACCTCGATATCCCCGAGGTGACGTACAAACAGCGCAAGCGGGTGTACACCGCGCTCCACCAGTCGCACCTGCCGAAGTTGGCCGACGGGGGATTCATCGACTACGAGCCGGACCGCGGGATCGTCTCGCTGACCGAACAGAGCCGGCAACTCGAGATATACCTCGAAGTCGTCTCCGAAAACGAGATCCTCTGGGGGGAGTACTACGTCGGCCTCGCCGTCGTCTGTGGACTGCTCGGTAGCGCAGCGTGGGTGGGAACGGTCCCGTTCGCGTCGGTGTCCGGATACGCCTACGCGGTCCTGTTCGCGGCGCTTTTCGGCGTCTCCGGGATCGTACATCGGATGTCGACGCGGCGGAACCGGTTGGGGTGACGCGGGCGCCGCGGGCGACCGGGACGTAGCCGGCCGCCGCACACCCGTAGGGTTTTACCCGCCGACGGCGGGAGTACGGGTATATGCCAACGGGGATCGTCGGGGAGTTCCTCGATCTCAAGGCGGAGACCGACGCTGACGTTCTCGCCATGCAGTGCGGCGACTTCTACGAGTTCTTCGCGGACGACGCCGAGCTCGTCGCCGACGAACTGGATCTCACCGTCTCGCAGAAGTCCTCGCACGGCTCGTCGTACCCGATGGCGGGCGTGCCGCTCTCCGAGCTGACCCCCTACGTGAAGGCGCTCGTCGAGCGGGGCTACCGCGTCGCCGTCGCCGACCAGTACGAGACGGACGACGGCCACGCCCGCGAGATCACCCGCGTCGTCACGCCCGGTACCCTCCTCGAGACCGCGGACGACGACGCGCGGTACCTCGCGGCGGTCGTCCGCGAGGACGACGGCGGGAGGGCGTCGGGCTCCGCGGAGACGAGCGACGACGCGGAGGGGCCCTACGGGCTCGCGCTCGCCGACGTGACCACCGGGCGGTTCCTCGTCACCGAGGTCGAGAGCGCGGGGGACCTCCGCGCGGAGCTGTACCGGTTCGACCCCGCTGAGGTGCTCCCCGGGCCGCGCGTCCGCAACGACGACGAGCTGCTCGGGGCGGTCCGGGAGGACCTGTCGGGGTCCGTCTCGGTCTTCGACGCGGAGGCGTTCGCGCCGGGTCGCGCGAACCACGCGGTCCGCGATCAGTTCGGCCGGGAGACCGCCGACAGCGTCGGGATCGACTCCGATCTGGCGCTGCGCGCGGCGGGCGCGGTCCTCGGCTACGTCGAGGAGACCGGCGCGGGCGTGCTGGCGTCGATCACCCGGCTCACCGCCTACGGCGACGACGACCACGTCGCCGTCGACGCCACGACCCAGCGCAACCTCGAACTCACCGAGACGATGCGGGGAGACGGCGAGGGCTCGCTGTTCGAGACGATCGACCACACCGTCACCGCCGCCGGGGGTCGCCTCCTCCGAGAGTGGATCACCCGACCGCGGCGGGACCGCGCGGAGCTGGACCGCCGGCTCGACGCGGTCGAGGCGCTCGCGTCGGCGGCGCTCGCGCGCGACCGCCTGCGCGAGACGCTCGGCGACGCGTACGACCTCGAACGGCTCGCAGCGCGGGCGACGAGCGGGAGCGCGGGCGCGAGAGAGCTCCTCTCGGTGCGCGACTCGCTGGCGCTGGTGCCCGCGCTCGCCGACGCCGTGTCCGGGACCGCGCTCGCCGACTCCCCGCTCGCCGGGGTGCTGGAGCGGATCGACCGCGAGCGGGCCGCGAGCCTCCACGACGAGCTCGCGGACGCGCTCGCGGAGGACCCGCCGAAGACGAAGACGCAGGGCGGGCTGCTCCGGGAGGGGTACGACGACGAGCTCGACGAGCTGATCGCGCGCCACGAGGAGGTCAACGAGTGGCTCGACACGCTCGCGGAGCGCGAGAAGCGCCAGTACGGGCTGAGCCACGTCACCGTCGACCGCAACAAGACCGACGGCTACTACATCCAGGTCGGGAAGTCCGCGGCCGACGGGGTCCCCGAGCACTACCGCGAGATCAAGACGCTGAAGAACTCGAAGCGGTTCGTCACCGACGAGCTAGAGGAGCGGGAGCGCGAGGTGCTCCGCTTGGAGGAGGCTCGCGGCGACCTGGAGTACGAGCTGTTCGAGGAGCTCCGCGAGCGGGTCGCCGCCGACGCCGAACTGCTGCAGGACGCGGGGCGCGCGGTCGCCGAGATCGACGCGCTCGCGTCGCTTTCGACCCACGCCGCCGGCAACGACTGGACGCGGCCCGAGCTCTCCGACGAGCGCCGGCTCGACGTGGAGGCCGGACGGCACCCGGTCGTCGAGCGGACGACCGACTTCGTGCCGAACGACCTCCGGCTCGACGGGGAGCGCGGGTTCCTCATCGTCACCGGCCCGAACATGAGCGGGAAGTCGACGTACATGCGGCAGGCAGCCCTCATTCAGCTGCTCGCGCAGGCGGGGTCGTTCGTCCCCGCGCGGGCGGCCACCGTCGGGCTCGTCGACGGGATCTACACCCGCGTGGGCGCGCTCGACGAACTCGCGCAGGGCCGGTCGACGTTCATGGTGGAGATGCAGGAGCTGTCGAACATCCTCCACTCGGCGACCGCGGACTCGCTCGTCATCCTCGACGAGGTGGGCCGGGGCACCGCCACCTACGACGGGATCTCGATCGCGTGGGCCGCGACCGAGTACCTCCACAACGAGGTGCGCGCGCGCACCCTCTTCGCCACGCACTACCACGAACTGACGACGCTGGCGGATCACCTCCCGCGCGTCGAGAACGTCCACGTCGCGGTCGACGAGCGCGACGGGGAGGTGACGTTCCTCCGGACCGTCCGCGACGGGCCGACGAACCGGTCGTACGGGGTCCACGTCGCCGACCTCGCCGGCGTGCCGGAGCCGGTCGTCTCCCGCGCCGACACGGTTCTCGACCGCCTCCGCGAGGAGAAGGCGATCGAGGCGAAGGGCGGGGGTCGAGGCGGAGGCACCGGAGGAGAAGACCTCGACGGCGACACGAAACAGGTCGTCTTCGACCTCTCGTCCGGGTCGTTCTCGGAAAGCGGCGACGCCGGAGCGACAGCGTCCGGCGCCCCCAACTCCGGCGCGGGTCGGAACGGGACCGCTCCGAGGTCGGCATCGGACGGTGCCAGCGGGAGCGCGGAGACCGCGGAGACCCCGGAGACTGCGGAGACCCCGGAGACCGACCGACTCGATCCCGAGACTCGCGCCGTGATCGAGGAGCTGAGCGACATCGACATCGCCGAGACCGCGCCGGTTGAGCTGCTGTCGCGGGTTCAGGAGTGGCAGGAGCGACTCGACGAGAGCTGACGGGCGACGCGACGAGAGCGTCTGACGTAAGAACTAATGTCCGACCTCGACGTGTGGTGTGTATGGGTATTATGAGCAAGATCCTCGGCGGCGGCGGAAACCGCTCCGTCGACGACTACGTCGAGCTCGACCTCGACGACTTCGCCGAGGCGCACGCGGACACGGGCATGCAGGTACACATCGCGGAGATCGGCGACCAGGGCGACGTGATCCCGATCAAAGACGCCGTCTACGACGGCGACTTCGTCATCGCGGACATCACTCGCCACTCCACGTCGGACCGGACGATCGAACACATCATCGACGAACTGCGTCAGGTCGCGCAGGAGGTCGACGGCGACATCGTCCAGAAGGGCGACGATCAGATCGTCGTCACTCCGACCGGCGTGAGCATCTCGCGCGAGAAGCTGTAGGACCCGGACGACCACCGATCCGCACGTCGCGGCCGAACCGTATCATATATGCCCGTCTCGCGCCCACGTACGACCGAATGGACGAGCCGGTCCTGCTGACGGGCGCCGGCGGACGGGTGGGGCAGGCCATCCTCCGCGGCATCGGCGACGACTACGAGTGGCGACTCCTCGACAGGGAGCCGCTGCCGGCGACGAAGGTGCCCGACAGAGTAACCGACGCCGACCGGTACGTCGCCGACATCACCGACGATCGGGCGGTTCGTGGGGCGATGGACGGCGTCAACGCGGTGATCCACCTCGCGGGCGACCCGCGGAAGACGGCGCCGTGGGACTCCGTGCTCCGGAACAACATCGACGGAACGCAGACCGTGATGCGCGCCGCCGCCGACGCCGGCGTCGAGAAGTTCGTGTTCGCCTCCTCGAACCACGCCGTCGGCGGCTACGAGACCGAGGAGCGCACGCCGGACCTGTATCGCCCCGGCGACGAATATCGACTCGACGGCACCGAACTCCCGCGGCCGGGGAACCTCTACGGCGTCTCGAAGGCGGCCGGGGAGTCGCTCGGACGGTTCTTCCACGACGAACACGGAATGAGCGTCGTCTGCGTCCGCATCGGGAACCTCACGAAGGACCACCCGCCGCGGGAGTACGAGCGCGGGCAGGCGATGTGGCTCTCACACCGCGACTGCGCGCACCTGTTCGACCGGTGTCTGCAGGCCAACTACGGCTACGAGATCGTCTACGGCATCTCGAACAACGATCGACGCTATTACTCGATCGAGCGCGCCCGCGAGGCCCTCGGCTACGACCCCGCCGACAACTCCGGCGACTACACGTTCGAGGGGGAGCCGAAAGAGGAGCAGAACGGAGGCGACGGCGACGGCGGTCCCCCGGCCGATCCCAACTTCCCGACGGACCCGGACACGCCCACCGACGGCGCCTGACCGAGAGGGGGTTAAAACAGGTCGTCGACGTCCCGTCGCCTCCGCTCCGCCAGTTCCACGTGGTCCGCGAGCCGCGCGGCCACCTGCGGGCGGGCGTCGGGCGTGCGGAGGAACGCGAACAGCAGTTCCGCGAAGGTCGTCCGGCCGGTGCCGCGCTCCTCGCGCGCGAGCGCCGCCGCGGTCTCGAAGGTCTCCTCGTCGCCGGGAGCGACCGCGCCGGCCAGCCCGGGCGCCGCGAGCAGCGCCGCCTGCAGGTCGAGGTCGCCGAAGCGGGGCGCCGCACCCTCGATCCGGAGCGTCGGCGAGGGCGCGCGCTCGATCGTCTCCGGATCGGCCGCGAGCCGGCGACACCAGTCGCGGACGGGGTTGACGTCGACCCCCCGCGGCGCCGACCCGGTCCCGTCGAGGTACTCGACCGCGTTGCTCGCGCAGCCGACCGCTCCGGACCAGTTGCGGGCGTCGGCGTGATGGGTCGCCGCCGCGGTCGCGATCAGCCCGTGGAGCAGGCGCTCGTCCGGTCCCTCCGCGAGGGGGAGCCACGCCGCCTCCCACGGGTCGTGCGCCGCGAGGACGTGCCCCTCGTTGAAGAGGGCGGCGCCGGCGCGGAGCGCGGACGAAACGGGTGGAGCGGCGTCGGAGGTGCCTTCGGCGGCGCTGTCGGGGGCAGAGCCGCGATCGCAGTCCGTCATACCGGACCGTCGGGGGCCCCGAGGGATAAGCGGTGAGGACGCCCGCGGTGACCGCCGGGAGCGAAAGGGGAGGGGCAAGCGTCAGCGGGGAGCGAAAGGGGAGGGGCAAGCGTCAGCGGGGAGCGAAAGGGGAGGGGCAAGCGTCAGCGAGGGGTCGATGACCCGACGCGATCAGCCGTCGGCGGCGCCGGCCTGGTCGTCGCCGGGCGCCGGACGAGCGCGGTCGACGATCCGATCGAGCGCGTCCGGGAACCGGCGCTGGAGGGCCGCACCGGCGACCGCACCGGCGAGGGCGGCCGCGACGAACGCGGCCGCGGTCGGGAACGCCGCGATCGCCAGCACCAGGACCGGCAGCGCGGCGAGCGCCGCCGTCGCGCGCCACGAGGGCACGCGGTCGGCGGGCACCAGGCCGGTGTGGAGGTCGGGGTGTCTCGTGCGTCTGGAGGGGGAATCTCGTTTCATCGTGGTGTCGTGTCGTGGAGTGGGTGGCGCGAGGCCTCGCGCCGCGGTCGGAGTCGGTGCGTCGGTCGGGGACCGCGTGGACCGGGAGCGCCCGGCGGTGTCCGTCACCGGGGACGCGCCTCGTGGACCCCGACGATGTCGGTGAGGTCGTCGACCTCGGTGTCCGGCGCGAGCCGGAGCGAGGCGTCGACCTCGACCGTGAGGTCGTTGAGACGCGGCCGGAGGGCGACGACGTCGAGGTCGGCGACTTCGACGCCGTCGCGCCCGGCGAGCCTGTCGCGAACCCCGGCGTGGAGGTCGCCCGCGGCGTCGCGGGGGACCGCCAGTCGGAGCGCGACGTCGGTCGCGCGGTGGCAGGGTTGGACTGCCATACGGACCCGGGAGGGAGTCGATTCCTCACCCCGAGGCTCTGCCGCTTGAGCTACCGGGTCTAAGTGTCGGAAAGACGGGAAGGGGCAGAAGGTGGCGCTCGCTCCGACGGGCGAAGCCGACCGCCCCGCGTGGGGGTTACGCGGCGACGGTGTCGAAGCGAGTGACGACCGTTCCGCAACCCGGCTTCCCGACGCTCCGGAGGGGGGCGAACATCGGGATGGAGTTGCGAACGGTCATGGTGAGGTCGCCCAGCGGGGGAGTCCGTCCGGGCGTATTCTCGTTGACAGGAGGAACCGAGTTAATAGTTGCTCGTGTGTGCGAATCAATAGCGTGATTTGTCCCCGCGTCGGTATTCCTTTCAGTTATTCCGCGCAGGGCGTCGCGGGGGGCGACTCCGACCCCGGCTACCAGTACACTAAGAAGGGCGGCGGTTGTACGACCCGTAGACGTGTCCAGCCTGTTGCCGGTCATCGCGGCGATCCTCGTGTCGGGACTCGTCGTCCAACTGGTCGCGCACCGCCTGAAGGTGCCGAGCGTCATCTTCTACCTCCTGATCGGCGTCGTGTTGGGACCGGAGGTGCTGGGCCTCGTGACCCTCGAGACGTTCGGAGACGGGCTCGAGATCATCGTCGGACTCAGCGTCGCGATCATCGTCTTCGAGGGGGCGTTCGCCCTGCGGATCGAACGGATCCGGAGCGCGTCGACCGTCTCCCTTCGGCTGGTGACGGTCAGCGCCCTCGTGATGTTCCTCGGGACGGCGGTCGCGGTCCGGTTCTTCGAGGGAGCCGACTGGGAGATCGCGCTGCTCATCGGGGCGCTGCTCGTGGCGACGGGGCCGACCGTGATCACGCCGATACTCAACGTCGTCCGCGTCAGGGACCACGTCGCGACCGCGCTGGAGACCGAGGGGATCGTCAACGACGTGACGGCCGCGATCGTCGCCGTGGTGATCTTCGAGACGCTGCTGCTCGACGACCTCGGAGTCCCCGCGACCCTCCTGTCGTTCCTCCGGCGGCTCGGCGTCGGCGTCGCCGCCGGCGTGCTCGCGACGGTGATCATCTACTACCTCTTGGACAGCGAGTTCGTCCCCGAGCGCGACGTGCAGGCGTCCCAGTTCCTCGTGTTGGCGGCGGCGGTCGGAGCGTTCGCGGCCGCGGAGGCCGTCGCCGCCGAGGCGGGTATCGCGGCGGCGGCGACGAGCGGGATCCTCCTCGGTAACCTCGATATCGACCACAGAGAGGAGATCGAGCGGTTCGCGGAGAACACGACGCTCGTCGTCCTCTCGTTCGTGTTCATCTCGCTGGCCGCGCTGATCGACGTCCAGGCGATCGCGGCGCTCGGCGTCGGCGCCGTCGGGCTCGTGTTGGTGATCATGCTCGTGCTCCGGCCGCTGGGGGCGATCATCGCCACCGCCGGCGTCGAGCGGTTCACGTGGCCGGAGCGGCTGTTCATCGCTGGCGTCGGCCCCCGCGGGATCATCCCGGCGAGCGTGGCCACCTTGTTCGCGATCGAACTGGAGCTGGCGGGGAGCGTGGAGGCGGGCGAACTGCTGGTCGGGACGGTGTTCGCCGTCATCTTCGCGACGGTCGCGATCGAGGCCGGATTAGCCCGGCAGATCGGCGACGTTCTCGGAGTGTCACCAATGCGCACGATAATCATCGGCGGCGGCCGAGTCGGCCGGGCGCTCGCCACACGACTGGAGCGACGGGGTGAGTACGTCGTCATCGTCGAGATCGACGACGAAGAGATCGAACGAGCGCGCTCGAAGGGGTTCACCGTCTACGAGGGCGACGGCAGCGACACGGAAGCGCTGCGCGGCGCGGGCATCGGGGACGCGAAGCGCGTGATCACGGTGACCGGCGACGACGACATCAACCTCCTCGCGTGCCAGCTCGCGCTCACGAAGTTCGACGTCGAATCGGTGTACTCCCGGGTGAACCAGTCGGACAACATCGACGCCTTCGAGAGCATCGGCGTGGAGGCGATCGACTCGCCGACGGCCACCGCGGTCGCCATCGACGACGAGATCGAGCGCCCGGCGATCACCCACTGGATGAACGAACTGGGCGACAGCCACGACGTTCAGGAGGTGGAGGTGACCGCGGAGAACCTCGCCGGGAAGACGATTCGCGACCTCAACGCGCAGATCCCCGACGGGGCCTTCGTCGCCGTCGTCAGCCGCGACGGCGAGAATCACGTGCCGTCGGCGGACAGCGTGCTGGAGTACGGCGACCACGTCACCTTCATCGGCGACACGGGCGCCGTCAAGCGCGCGATGGAGCGGTTCCATCCGCACGACTAATCAGCGGCACGGGACCCCGTTCGACTCGATCGCGTGCGCAGCCTCTCGGTTCACTGACACCGGTTCTGCCGGAACGTCACGTCGAAGACCGACTGCAGAGTGACGTAGAGCACCTCGTCGTAGGTGGCGCCCGTCGGACAGTCCGGGACAAACGTGTACTCACCGATGAGGCCGAGTCCCAAGACGTGCACGCGAATCAGCGCCCGTTCGGACTCGAAAGCGCCTCCGATCTCCGACAGGGCCTTCTCCAGACCGGACGGGCCGACGGTGATGGTCTGCTGGAACACCACGTTCTCCGAGAGTCCCGACTCCACCGTGGCCGGGAGCACTTCGAGTTCGATCGGTTGTTCGGTGTCGAAGTCGCCGCCGACCTCGATGGTCACCGTCTGTGGGTCTCCGAACCTCTCTCTGAGAGAACAGCCGCCGAGTGCCCCGATCGCACCCGTTCCGAGCGTCCCGAGAATCGCTCGCCGCGTGCGCTCCATGTCGCGTTGCACCTCGTCCGGTTTCTTCAAAGTTGGGTCGTGACGACCGAGCGACGGGTTTCGAACGCATGCACGGCTCGCGGTGCTCGCCGTTTGGTGCGTCCGAAAACGTCCTGACGGAGTCCCACGCGGGTGAAACGAGCGTGGGGCACGTCAGGACCGAACGCAGCGGCTGCCTCACTTCGTTCGGCAGCCGCAAAGTGAGCGTCCTGACGGAGATTTGAACTCGGAAAGACGGTCGGCCTCGCTTCGCTCGGCCGCTGCGACTTTCCTGCTCAAATCTCCGCGGAGTTTTTCGGACTCACGCACGGCTCGCGATGCTTGCCGTTTGGTGGGTCCAAAAACGTCCTGACGGAGTCTCGCGCGAACGAAGTGAGCGCGAGGCACGTCAGGACCGAACGCAGCGGCTGCCGAACGAAGTGAGGCAGCCGCAAAGTGAGCGTCCTGACGGAGATTTGAACTCCGGTCCCTGGCTCCGCAAGCCAAGAGGATAGTCCACTACCCTACCAGGACTCAAATGAACGTACCGCGCTGTTACTTAAGACGGTTACGGTCCGCAGAGCGCGTGGCGAACGGTCGCACACGGCGCGGTCGACCGCTCCGAACCGGACCGGCTGTGTGCACCAGTCGGTGACCACGGTCGGCCACGAGCCGGAAGCGGGGTTCGACGGTGAGGCCCCGAGGCCGCGGCGGTGGTCCGCGACGGCGCACGGGGTCGCGAGACGATCGCGACCGACGGGCGGGCCGGACGTAGCTGGGAGCGGGCGGGGCGGCCCGTCCGGGCCGGCCCCGATTGCACACCTTTTGTATCGACGGGACCGATGGACGGGTATGACGAAGCACCGACCCGCGAGGGCGACCCCGCGGCGACCCCGGAACGATCGCCCCGATTCGACCGCGAGACCCCCGCAAGGACAACGCTTATCCGCGGACTCGACAACCGAGGAGGTACGCGTATGGGAGTGATAGAGGACGTCTACGATGATCTCGACACCGACGTCGAGTTCGAGGAGTTCGAGGCGGCCGTCGAGGACAAGGTCGAGCAGATGGGCGGACTCGCCGACGAGGAGACCGCGGCGATGCTCATCGCCCACGAGCTGCGCGACGAGGAGGCCGACACGATCGCCGACATCGAACCGGGCATGAACGACGTGAAGTTCCTGGGGAAGGTGACCTCCATCGGCGACGTCCGCACGTTCGAGCGCGACGACGACGAGGCGGAGGAGGGCCGCGTCTGCAACGTCGACGTGGCGGACGCCTCCGGCTCCGTGCGGGTCGCGCTGTGGGACGAGATGGCCGCCGCCGCCGAGGAGCAGTTGGAGGTCGGACAGGTCCTTCGCGTCATGGGCCGTCCGAAGGAGGGATACAGCGGGCTCGAAGTGAGCGCGGACAAGGTCGAACCGGACGAGGACGCCGAGGTCGACGTGCAGGTGCTCGACACCTACCAAGTGGCCGACCTCTCGCTCGGTGCCTCCGACGTGGACCTCGTCGGACAGGTGCTCGACACCGACTCGGTCCGGACGTTCGACCGCGACGACGGCTCCGAAGGTCGGGTCGCCAACCTCACCGTCGGCGACGAGACGGGCCGCGTGCGCGTCACGCTGTGGGACGACAAGGCCGGTCTCGCCGACGAGTTCGGGCCGGGCGAGGTCGTCGAGGTCGGCGACGGCTACGTGCGCGAGCGCGACGGCGACTTGGAGCTCCACGTGGGCGACCGCGGCACAGTCGAACGCGTCGACGAGGACGTGGAGTACGTCCCGGAGACGACAGACGTCGCCGACGTGGAGATCGGCGAAGTCGTCGACATCGGCGGCGGCGTCATCGAGACCGATCCGAAGCGCACGTTCGACCGCGACGACGGCTCGGAGGGGCAGGTCCGGAACGTCCGCATCAAGGACGACACCGGCGAGATCCGCGTCGCGCTGTGGGGCGACAAGGCGGACCGCGAGATCGACCTTGCGGACCGCGTCGTCTTCACCGACGTGGAGATTCAGGACGGCTGGCAGGACGACCTCGAGGCCTCCGCGAACTGGCGTTCGACGGTCACCGTCCTCGAAGCGGGGAGCGACGCGTCGAGCGGGGCGGCAGGTGCCAGCGCAGACGCCGAGAGCGACCGCGACGCGAACGACACCGGACTCGGCGCCTTCGCCGAGGACGGACAGAAGGCGGCCGCCGAGGCCGTCGCGGGCGAGGCCACCGACGACGACAGCGGCGAGGCCGGCGGCGGGGGCGGCGGTGCCGGGAGCGCCGCGGCCGCGACGGCGGAGCGGTCGGAAGCGGAGGTCGAGTTCACCGGAACGGTCGTTCAGACCGGCGATCCCGTCGTGTTGGACGACGGCCAGCGAACGAAGAGCGTCGAGACCGACGCGAGCCTGCGGCTCGGCGAGGAGGTCACGGTACGCGGGACGGAGCGCGACGGCACGATCGACGCCGTCGACGTGTTCTAGCCGCCCCGAGTTCGTTTCGGCCGAGGAGGAGACGCCGTGACGTTACGAGACGGCGAGCGCTACAGCGAAGCGTCGAGTAGCCGCGACGCCAGCGCTCAGCCTCGGAGACGGCGGTAACGGAAAGCGTTATACGGACCACGGACGCGACTGTGTGTATGAGTGTCGAGTTGCCGTTCGCGCCGGTCGACGGGATCATCCGGCGGAACGCCGGGGACCTCCGCGTGAGCGCGGACGCCGCCGAGGAGTTGGCTCGCCGGATCCAAGCGCACGGCTCGGAGCTGGCGATCGACGCGGCCGAACGGGCAACCGAGGACGGGCGGAAGACGCTGATGGCGTCGGATTTCGGCGTCGAACAGGTGATCAGCCGAGAGGATCTCACTCTTCCCGTCGCCCCCATCGACCGCATCGCGCGGCTCCGGATCGACGACCGATACCGAGTGGGCGTCGACGCGCGGATCGCGTTGGCCGACATCCTGGAGGACTACGCCGACAACGTCGCGAGCGCGGCCGCGACGCTCGCGCGGCACGCCGACAGACGGACCGTACAGGCCGAGGATATCGAGACGTACTTCGCGTTGTTCGAGTAGATGCGCTTCGGCTACAGCGAGCGGTGTCTCGAACACGACACCGGCGAACGGCATCCGGAAAACCCGGACCGGCTGCGCGCGATCCGCCGCGGGCTGGCGAAGCGGCACGGCGTCGAATACGCGGAAGCGGACCCGGCGACGCGCGAAGAGGTCGTCGCGGTCCACGACGCGGAGTACGTCGACGAGCTTGAGGCGTTCGTCGCCGACGGCGGCGGGAGCTGGGACCCCGACACCGTCGCGAGCGAGGGGACGTGGGACGCCGCGCTCACCTCGGCCGGCCTCTCCCAGTGGGCGGCCCGGTCGGCGCTCGACGGCGACGACGGCCGGGACACCCCGTTCGCGCTCGGACGCCCGCCGGGTCACCACGCGGTGCCCGACGACGCAATGGGATTCTGCTTCTTCAACAACGCCGCCGTCGCGGCGCAGACCGTCCTCGACGACGGGGCCGCCGATCGGGTCGCGATCTTCGACTGGGACGTGCACCACGGGAACGGTACTCAAGATGTGTTCTACGATCGCGGAGACGTGTTCTACGCGTCGATCCACGAGGAGGGGCTCTACCCGGACACCGGCGCGCTCGACGAGACCGGTCGCGACGAGGGCGAGGGGACGACGGTGAACCTCCCGCTCGCGGCCGGCGCGGGCGACGCCGACTACCTCTACGCCATCGACGAGGCGGTCGCCCCGGCGCTCGAACGCTTCGACCCGGACCTCGTGATCGTCTCGGCCGGGTTCGACGCCCACCGGCACGACCCCATCTCCCGGATGCGCGTCTCCTCGGAGGGGTACGCGCTGATGACCGACCGGATTCGCTCGGTCACCGATGAGATCGGGGCCGCGAACGCCTACGTCCTCGAAGGCGGCTACGGCCTCGACACGCTGGCCGAAGGCGTCTCGATGGTCCACGAGACGTTCGACGGGCGGACGCCCGTCAGTGACGACGACGAGCCCGATGGGAAGACGGAGACACTGGTGGCCGATCTGCGGTCGCTGATCGACCTATAAAGGCGGACGGTCGCGTTCGATCGTTTTTCGGAGCTGCCTTTTCCGAGAGCCCGTCAGCGTCCAGAAGGCTCGCACCGCTCCTCACTCGTAGTTTCCGTCGGCAGAATACGCCCGGAGCGGGATTTGAACCTCAGTCGTTCCGCTCGCTTCACTCCTTGATTCAAACCCTCTTGCGACCGTTTTCGACGAACGGCTCGCTACGCTCGCCGTGTTGGTCGTTGAAAACGCCCGGAGCGGGATTTGAACCCGCGTCACGACCGTGACAGGGTCGTATGATGGGCCACTACACCATCCGGGCAAACAGCGACAGACCCCGAAGCGTGGGGACGCCCGGAGCGGGATTTGAACCCGCGTCACGACCGTGACAGGGTCGTATGATGGGCCACTACACCATCCGGGCTTGTCGCATCCATTCGTACCCCTGTCTGGCAAATAAGGCTTGTCATCCCCGGCGACGGTGGTGACCGGTGACAGGGAGAGCCGGCGTCGACGCGGAGGGACCACGGTTCCCGGCGAACCGGGACGACGCCGCGGTTCCGGACGTACGCAGTCGATCGGGGAGGTGAATCGGCAAGGCCGACCGACGGAATCGGCGACGCGATCGACCGCGGCGGTACCCTTTTGTGTGATACCCGCATGAGTAGGAGTATCGCACGCCCCCGTCGCCGTGAGCCGTGCATGGCGGAAGCGGTTGGCAAGTCTTATGCCGCTGGCCCATATAGCGATCTGTAGTATCTCGTGATAGCTTCTTTCAATAACCACCACCCATGGTAGACGTAAGCCAACACGAACTCGTCCCGGACCACGTCCTCCTCGAACCCGAAGAGGTCGACGAGGTTCTGGCGGAGTACGACGTGAAACGGACGAACCTACCGAAGATCAAACGCACTGATCCCGCGCTCCCCGACGAGGCTGAGGTCGGCGACGTGGTGAAGATCGTTCGAAACTCCCGCACGACCGAGGAAGCGGTCGTGTACCGATTAGTCGTCTCATGAACAGGCAAGACCGACGCGTGGTGTCACGCGAGTATTTCTCGGACGAACGGCTCGCCGAACACCACTTCCGATCGTTCAACAATTTCCTGGACCGCGGCATGCAGGAGGTCGTCGACGAGAAGGAGACCATCGAGACCGACATCGGCGACAAGGAGGGCCAAGAGCCCGTCTACGTCGAACTCGGCGACGTTCGGATGGTCACTCCGCGCGTCCGCGAGGCAGACGGTTCCGAGGAACTGCTGTACCCCCAGGAGGCCCGCCTCCGAAACATCACCTACTCGGCGCCCGTGTTCATGGAGATGTCCATCGTGCGCGGCGGCGAGGACGAGCCCGAGCAGGTCGTCGACACGACCGAGACCAAGGTCGGCCGGATGCCGATCATGGTCGGCTCGGACAAGTGTAACATGGCCGGTTTCTCCGACGAGGAGCTCATCGACATCGGTGAGGACCCCGTCGACCCCGGCGGCTACTTCATCGTCAACGGCTCCGAGCGCGTGCTGATGACCTCGGAGGACCTCGCACCGAACAAGATTCTCGCCGAGTACGACTCGAAGTACGGCGACGAGATCCAAGTCGCGAAGACGTTCTCCCAGCGCCGCGGGTACCGCGCCCTGGTGCTGTGCGAGCGCAACCGCGAGGGGCTCCTCGAAGTGTCGTTCCCGTCCGTCTCGGGCTCGATCGACTTCGTCACCCTCGTCCGCGCACTCGGGCTCGAATCCGACGAGGAGATCGTCCACCGCGTCTCGGACGACCCCGAGATCGTGAAGTTCATGCTGGAGAATCTGGAGGAGGCCGACGTGCAGACGACCGAGGAGGCCATCGAGACCCTCGGCGAGCGCGTCGCCTCCGGCCAGGGGAAGAACTACCAGCTCAAGCGGGCGAACTACGTCATCGACCGCTACCTGCTCCCGCACCTCCACGAGGAGGGCGTCGAGGAGGAGGACGTGCGGATCAACAAGGCGTACTACCTCTGCCGGATGGCCGAGGCGTGCTTCGAGCTCGCCTTGGACCGCCGCGAGGCCGACGACAAGGACCACTACGCGAACAAGCGCCTGAAGGTCTCCGGCGACCTGATGCGCGACCTGTTCCGGACCGCGCTGAACAAGCTGGCTCGCGACGTGAAGTACCAGCTCGAGCGCGCGAACATGCGCAACCGCGATCTCACCGTCAACACGGTCGTCCGCTCCGACGTGCTGACCGAGCGGCTCGAACACCCGATCGCGACGGGCAACTGGGTGGGCGGACGCTCCGGCGTCTCCCAGCTCGTCGATCGGACCGACTACATGGGCGTGCTCTCGCACCTCCGGCGCCTGCGCTCGCCGCTGTCGCGCTCGCAGCCGCACTTCAAGGCGCGGGACCTCCACGCGACTCAGTGGGGTCGCATCTGTCCCTCCGAGACGCCGGAGGGGCCGAACTGCGGACTCGTGAAGAACTTCGCGCAGTCGATGGAGCTCTCACAGACCGTCGAGGACGAACAGGGGCTGAAACGAGAACTGGCGTCGATGGGTGTCGAGGGGATCCCCGGCATCGAAGGCGTCGAACGACAGACGGCGGACGACTAATATGGCTCAGGCAGAACGCGAAGCGAAGGTGTACGTCAACGGGAGCCTCGTCGGGACCCATCCGGACCCCGAGGCCCTCGCCGAACAGATCCGCGAGGCCCGCCGACGCGGCGACGTCTCGGATATGGTGAACGTCTCGGTCAAGGACCGGACCCAGGAAGTGATCGTCAACGCGGACGCGGGGCGCGCCCGCCGCCCGCTGATCGTCGTCGAGAACGGCGAGCCCCTGCTGGGCGACGAGGAGGTCGAGGCGCTCGAACGCGGCGAGGTCGAGTTCGAGGACCTCATCGAGCGCGGATACGTCGAGTTCATCGACGCCGAGGAGGAGGAGGACATCCTGGTCGCCGTCGACGAGGAGGACGTGACCGAGGACCACACGCACCTCGAGATCGACCCGCAGCTCGTGTTCGGTATCGGCGCGGGGATGATCCCGTACCCCGAGCACAACGCGAGCCCCCGGATTACGATGGGCGCGGGGATGATGAAGCAGTCGCTCGGACTCCCCTCGGCTAACTACCGCATCCGGCCGGACACGCGTCAGCACCTGCTGCACTACCCGCAGCTGGCGATGGTGAAGACGCAGACGTCCGACCAGATCAGCTTCGACAAGCGGCCGGCGGCGCAGAACTTCGTCGTCGCCGTGATGTCCTACGAGGGCTTCAACATCGAGGACGCGCTGGTGATGAACCAGGGCTCCGTCGACCGCGCGCTCACCCGCTCGCACTTCTTCCGGACCTACGAGGGCGAGGAGCGCCGGTACCCCGGCGGTCAGGAGGACCGCTTCGAGATCCCCGATCAGGACGTCCGCGGCGCGCGCGGTGAGGACGCGTACACCCACCTCGACGAGGACGGCCTCGTCAACCCGGAGACGAAGGTGGACGAGTCCTCGGTCCTGCTCGGCAAGACCAGCCCGCCGCGCTTCTTAGAGGAGCCCGACGACATGGGCGGGCTCTCCCCGCAGAAGCGCCGGGAGACGAGCGTGACGATGCGCTCGGGCGAATCGGGCGTCGTCGACACGGTGACGCTGATGGAGGGCGAGGACGGCTCCAAGCTCTCGAAGGTGAAGGTGCGCGACCAGCGCGTCCCCGAGCTGGGCGACAAGTTCGCGTCCCGACACGGTCAGAAGGGCGTCGTGGGCCACCTCGCACCCCAGGAGGACATGCCGTTCACCGAGGAGGGGGTCGTCCCCGACCTCGTGATGAACCCGCACGCGCTGCCGTCCCGGATGACGGTGGGCCACGTGCTGGAGATGCTCGGCGGAAAGGTCGGCTCGCTGCGCGGCTCGCGGGTCGACGGCACGCCGTTCCAGGGCGAAGACGAGGAGGAGCTCCGCGGCGGGCTGGAGGACCACGGTTTCAAGTCCTCCGGCAAGGAGGTCATGTACTCCGGCGTCACCGGCGAGAAGATCGAGGCGGAGATCTTCGTCGGGACGATCTTCTACCACAAGCTGTACCACATGGTGTCGAACAAGCTCCACGCCCGCTCGCGCGGCCCGGTGCAGGTGCTCACGCGCCAGCCGACCGAGGGGCGCGCCCGCGAGGGCGGCCTGCGCGTCGGGGAGATGGAGCGCGACACGATCATCGGCCACGGCGCGTCGATGGTGCTCAACGAGCGGCTGCTGGAGTCGTCGGACGCCGAGACGGTACACGTCTCTGCGGAGACCGGGCTCGTCGCCGTCGAGGACCGCGAACAGCGCCGGGTGTACGATCCGGTCACGGGCGACGAGGACGACATCCACGAGCTCGAGGTGAGCTACGCGTTCAAGCTCCTGCTCGACGAGATGATCGCCTTAGGCATCCGACCGAAACTCGAACTGGAGGACGCAATTTAAATGTCAATGCAAACACCGAAAGTGCTCGGCGGCATCGACTTCGGCCTCATGGACCCGGAGACGTACCGGGACATGTCGGCGACGAAGGTTATCACGGCCGACACGTACGACGACGACGGCTACCCGATCGACATGGGGCTGATGGACCCGCGGCTGGGCGTCATCGACCCCGGCCTGGAGTGTCGGACCTGCGGCTCCCACTCCGGCTCCTGTAACGGCCACTTCGGCCACATCGAGCTCGCGGCCCCGGTCATTCACGTCGGCTTCACGAAGCTCATCCGGCGGCTGCTCCGCTCGACGTGCCGGGAGTGCGGCCGGCTGGCCTTAGACGAGGCGCAGCGCGACGAGTTCCGCGACCGCTATGAGCGGGCGCAGGAGCTCGGCGACGACGAGCACGACGTGCTGAAGGCCGCCGTCCGGCAGGCCCGGAAGGCGTCCACCTGCCCGTTCTGCGGCGAGCCGCAGGCGGACATCAAACACGAGAAGCCGACCACCTACTACGAGGTCCAGGACGTGCTCTCGGGCGACTACTCCGAGCGGATCGCGGCCGCGATGCAGCCCGACGAGGAGGAGGACGACCCGGGCACCTCGCCGCAGGAGCTCGCCGAGAAGACCGACATCGCCTTAGACCGGATCAACGAGATCATGGCCGGCGAGTTCCGGCCGCGCAAGGAGGACCGCCGCGCCATCGAGAAGGCGCTCGACATCGATCTCACCGAAGAGGACATGAACAAGCTGATGCCCTCGGACATCCGCGACTGGTTCGAGGACATCCCGGACGAGGACCTGGAGGTCCTCGGCATCGACTCCGAGCACTCTCGGCCGGAGTGGATGATCCTGACGGTGCTGCCGGTGCCGCCGGTCACCACGCGTCCCTCGATCACGCTGGATAACGGCCAGCGCTCCGAGGACGACCTCACGCACAAGCTGGTCGACATCATCCGGATCAACCAGCGGTTCATGGAGAACCGCGAGGCGGGCGCCCCGCAGCTGATCATCGAGGACCTCTGGGAGCTGCTCCAGTACCACGTCACCACGTTCGTCGACAACGAGATCAGCGGGACGCCGCCGGCGCGACACCGCTCCGGCCGCCCCCTCAAGACCCTCAGCCAGCGACTGAAAGGGAAGGAGGGCCGCTTCCGCGGCTCGCTGTCCGGGAAGCGCGTCAACTTCTCCGCCCGGACCGTCATCTCGCCGGACCCGACGCTCTCGCTGAACGAGGTCGGCGTCCCGGACCGGGTCGCCAAGGAGATGACCCAGACGCTCAACGTCACCGAACGCAACGTCGACGAGGCGCGGCAGTACGTCCGGAACGGGCCGGAGGCCCACCCCGGCGCCAACTACGTGCGCCGCCCCGACGGTCGCCGGCTGAAGGTGACCGAGAAGAACTGCGAGGAGCTCGCCGAGAAGGTCGAGGCCGACTGGGAAGTCAATCGGCACCTCGTCGACGGCGACATCGTGATCTTCAACCGGCAGCCCTCGCTGCACCGGATGTCCATCATGGCCCACGAGGTCGTGGTGATGCCGTACAAGACGTTCCGGCTCAACACCGTCGTCTGTCCGCCGTACAACGCCGACTTCGACGGCGACGAGATGAACATGCACGCGCTTCAAAACGAGGAGGCCCGCGCCGAGGCGCGCGTCCTCATGCGCGTCCAAGAGCAGATCCTCTCGCCCCGGTTCGGCGGGAACATCATCGGCGCCATTCAGGACCACATCTCGGGGACGTACCTGCTCACCCACTCGAACCCCGAGTTCACGGAGACGCAGGCGCTGGACCTGCTGCGCGCGACCCGCGTCGACGAGCTGCCCGAGGCGGACGGCGTCGACGACGAGGGACGCGAGTACTGGACCGGTCGGACGCTGTTCTCGGAGCTGCTCCCCGACGACCTCTCGCTGGACTTCACCTCCTCGACGGGCGACAGGGTGCTCATCGAGAACGGCCAGCTGGTCGAGGGGACGATCGACGAGGACGCCGTCGGCGCGTTCGGCGGCGAGGTCGTCGACACCCTCACCAAGGAGTACGGCGAGACGCGCTCGCGCGTGTTCATCAACGAGATCGCGTCGCTGGCGATGCGCGCGATCATGCACTTCGGGTTCTCGATCGGGATCGACGACGAGTCGATCCCGCCGGAGGCCGAAGAGCAGGTCGACGACGCGATCCAGAGCGCCTACGACCGCGTGCAGGAGCTAATCGCAACGTACGAGGCCGGCGAGCTTGAGTCGCTCCCGGGCCGCGGCGTCGACGAGACGCTGGAGATGAAGATCATGCAGACGCTCGGGAAGGCGCGCGACTCGGCCGGTGAGATCGCCGACCAGCACTTCGGCGACGACAACCCGGCGGTCGTGATGGCCCGCTCCGGCGCGCGTGGGTCGATGCTGAACCTCACGCAGATGGCCGGATCCGTCGGTCAGCAGGCGGTCCGCGGCGAGCGGATCAACCGCGGCTACGAAGACCGGACGCTCTCCCACTACAAGGAGAACGACCTCTCGTCGGAGGCGCACGGCTTCGTGGAGAACTCCTACCGCGGCGGGCTCACGCCTCAGGAGTTCTTCTTCCACGCGATGGGCGGCCGCGAGGGGCTGGTCGACACGGCGGTCCGGACCTCCAAGTCCGGCTACCTCCAGCGCCGGCTCATCAACGCGCTCTCCGAACTGGAGGCGCAGTACGACGGGACGGTCCGGGACACCTCGGGCCGGATCGTCCAGTTCGAGTTCGGCGAGGACGGCACCTCGCCGGTGAAGGTGTCCTCGGGCGAGGGAGACGGCATCGACGTCGACGACATCGTCGACCGCGTCGTCGACTCGGAGTTCGACTCCGACGACGAGAAGGAGCGGTTCCTCGGCGAGCGCGCGCCGCCGACGAACCTCTCGGAACACTCCGGACCGGGCCTCAACAAGGCCTCGGGGGTGGAGTCGGATGACTGAGTACGACCACGTCACCGACGACATCGAGGCGGTCGTGGAGGCCACTGAGCTTCCCTCCCGCCTCAAAGACGAGGTGTACGAGGCGATCGACCGGAAGGCCGAGGAGACCGGCGAGGTCACCGTCGAGCAGGCCACCGACATCGCGACCGGCGTCGAGAACCGCTACATCGAGACGCGGGTCGACCCGCTCGACCCGGTCGGTACCGTCTCCGCGCAATCGATCGGCGAGCCCGGGACGCAGATGACGATGAACACGTTCCACTACGCCGGCGTCGCGGAGATCGACGTCACGCAGGGGCTCCCCCGGCTCATCGAGCTGGTAGACGCCCGGAAGACGCCGGACACGCCGATGATGACGGTCCACCTCGAAGGCGAGCACGCCACGGACCGCGAGAAGGCCCACGAGGTCGTCTGGTCCATCGAGGCGACGCGCATCCTCGCGCTCGGCGACGTGTCGACGAACGTCGCGGACATGCTGGTGCGGATCGACCTGAACGACGACACCCTCCTCGAACGGTGGCCGACGCATTCGGACCCGTCCGAGGTCGCCGCGATCATCGCCGAGACGATCGAGGACTCGCTCGGCGTCGACACCCGACAGTCGGGGACCGTCGTGGAGTTCGGGCCGAACGAGCCGAGCTACCGCGAGCTGCTCCAGCTCGTCGAGCGGCTTCGGGAGATCGTGTTCAAGGGGATCGAGGAGATCGAACGCGTCGTCATCCGGAAAGAGGAGATCGACGGCGACGAGGAGTTCGTCCTCTACACCGAGGGGTCGGCGTTCGGCGACGCCCTCGACATCGAGGGCGTCGACGCCTCGCGAACGACGTGTAACAACATCCACGAGATCTACCGCAACCTCGGGGTCGAGGCGGCCCGCGAGACGATCATCGACGAGACGAAGAACACGCTCGAAGAGCAGGGGCTCGACGACGTGAACGTCCGCCACCTCATGCTCGTCGCGGACATCATGACGAACAACGGCGAGATCGAGTCGATCGGCCGCCACGGCATCTCGGGCTCGAAGGACTCCGTGCTCGCACGCGCGGCGTTCGAGGTGACGGTCAACCACCTGCTCGACGCCGCGATCCACGGCGAGTACGACGAGCTCGACGGCGTCATCGAGAACGTCATCGCCGGTAAGCCGATCTCGCTCGGCACCGGCGACGTCGACCTCCGGATGGGGTCGCGCGTCGTGGGCGACGACTAATGCGCGTCGAGCTCTCCGACGAGGCCCGGCGATACATCGGTCGCTTCGACGAGCTGACCGGGGTCGCGCCGAAGGACTGCCTCGTGGAGAGCGACCGGCTCGTGTTCCTCGTGCCGGCCGGCGAGATGGCCGCCGCGATCGGACAGGCTGGCGAGACCGTCGAGGAGGCGGAGCGGCGGCTCGGCAAGTCCGTCGAACTGGTCGAGGACGCGGACACGGCGGAGGCGTTCGTCGCGAGCGCGCTCTCGCCCGCGGCGGTCAACGCCGTGACGATCTCCGAGCAGAACGATCGAGTCGCGTACGTCGAAGTGCCGGAGCCGGACCGCGGCGTGGCCATCGGCGCCGACGGCGCCAACATCGAGACGGCGCGGACGCTGGCGAAGCGGCACTACGACATCGACGACATCCAACTCACCTGAGGACGGAACCCACGCCCTTTTGTCGACGCGCTCGTGTCTCGCGGCATGGACCGGAGACGCTTCCTCGTCGGCGTCGGGACCGGAGTCGCTATCGGGACCGCGGGCTGTCTCGGCGGCGGATCGGACCGCCCATTCCCCGACGCGGAGTGGCGGAACAAGGACGGCCTCGACGTGGCCGCCCTCTCGGAGCGCCACGTCGAGGCGCTCGTCGACGCCGGAGGCGCGACGCTGTTCTCGACGGCGGAGACGACCCACGACGGGGAGACGGAGCCGAGCCCGTGGCTCCCCTCACAGGAGTACGAGTCCGCGTACGACCTAGAGAACGGGCGTCAGTACGTGCGGCAGACGGTGACCGAAAGCGAGGAAACCGACGTGTCGGAGCTGTACGTCGCCGACGACGTGGCGCTGATTCGCCAGCAGAGCGGGGACGAGACGCAGTACGGCCGGCAGCCGGTCGACCGGTCGGGCGACGACCTCGAATCGGCGATGCGCTCGGAGGTCGTGACGGGGATCCGCGTCGAGGGGGAGACCGCGGGCGGCGAGACGGAGTATGAGGGGCTGAATCTGTGGAACCCGACGAGCGACGGCGAGGGCGAGGTGCGCGGCGAGCCGACGGCGCGGTTCACCGCCGACTCCTTCGAGGGCGACCGGAACGTCCCGGAGACCGTCGAGACGGCGGCGGCGACGGTTCACGTGTACGAGTCCGGCGTGGTGCCGCGGCTCGAGCAGTCGTGGGCGGGCGACCACGACGGGCAGGAGGCGACCGTCGACGTCGACATCGACTACCGCGACCTCGGCGCGACGGTGTCGGAACCGGAGTGGGTCGCGGCGGCGCGCGAGGAGACGAGCGCCTGACGCTCGGACGCGTTTCGGGCGCGTTCCCGGATCGGTTCCAGACGAAACGACGGGCGCTCTCGACGGCTTACCGTCTCAACGGGAGCGAGCACCCGTCGTTTCCGACCGCTCGAAGGCGCAAAACACTCTCAGAACGGACGAGAGGTACCGTTCGAGCGATCTGAGGGCGTTTCTTCGAGGCGAAAGACGACGCTTAAGTAGCTCCGTTCGGAAGTGGATGTACGATGGCGAACGGCAAATACGCGGCCCGTAAGCTCAAACAGGACCGGCAGAAGCGACGCTGGTCCGACTCCGAGTACGCTCGGCGAGAGCGCGGGCTCAAGAAGAAGTCCGACCCCCTCGAGGGCGCCCCGCAGGCCCGCGGGATCGTGCTGGAGAAGGTCGGGATCGAGGCAAAGCAGCCGAACTCGGCGATCCGAAAGTGCGTCCGCGTTCAGCTCATCAAGAACGGGAAGCAGGTCACCGCGTTCTGTCCCGGTGACGGCGCAATCTCGTTCATCGACGAGCACGACGAGGTCACGATCGCCGGGATCGGCGGCGCGAAGGGTCGCGCGATGGGCGACCTCTCCGGCGTCAACTACAAAGTCGAGAAGGTCAACGGCGTCTCCATGATCGAACTGGTTCGCGGAAACGCGGAGAAGCCCGTCAGATGAGCGGTGAGGAGACCGAGGCGCCGTCCGACGAGGACGTCGCCGCCGACGAGCCGGATCCGGACGCGCCCGCGTCCAGCGAGGCCGCCAACGAGAACGCCAAGCTGTTCGGCGTCTGGGACGTGACCGAGATCGCCTACGAGGACCCCTCGACGAAGCGCTACATGACCGTGACGCCCATCGCGCACACGATGGGCCGCCACGCGTCCAAGCAGTTCAAGAAGTCCGAGATCTCGCTGGTCGAGCGGATGATCAACCGGCTGATGCAGACCGACGAGAACACGGGCAAGAAGCAGCAGGCGACGCGGATCGTCCGCGACGCCTTCGACATCATCCACGAGCGGACCGAGGAGAACCCGGTCCAGATCCTCGTGACGGCCGTCGAGAACGCCGCGCCCCGCGAGGAGACCGTCCGCCTGAAGTACGGCGGGATCTCCGTCCCGAAGGCGGTCGACGTCGCGCCCCAGCGCCGCGTCGACCAAGCGCTGCTGTTCATCTCCGACGGCGTCGCCAACGCGACGTACAAGTCGACGACCTCCGCCGCCGAGGCGCTCGCCAACGAGCTCGTCACGGCCGCGGACTACGACCCCGAGCGCTCCTACTCCATCTCGCAGAAGGAGGAGCGCGAGCGCGTCGCCGCCGCGGCCCGCTAACGTCGCGCCGCCGCCGCTACCGCTCGGTTTTCCTTCGTTCCGTGTCGTGACCGGCAGATCTGTTCGAATCAAAATCCGAACGTCACCGATCGCAGCGAATGCACGGTAGCGCCGGTACCTACTTGACGATTGCCTAACCACATCGAGTGGATGGCAAGCACAACCATGCGATCGTGGCAGCGGTATCGGTCAGTACCGATCGTCTATCGAATCGGGGTGGCGTTCGTGCTCGGTTCGGTGTTCGGACTCGTCGTCGGTCAGCCGGCGACGGCGCTCCAGCCGCTCGGGGACATTTTCGTGAACCTGCTGAGCATGCTGATCGTCCCGATTGTCGTGTTCACGCTGCTGATGGGGGCGCGTCGGCTCTCGCCGAGCAATCTCGGCAAGATCGGCGGGCAGGTTGTCGCGTTGTACGCCCTCACCTCGGCCGCGGCGGTCGGCTTCGGACTGCTGGTCGCGAACCTCATCGATCCGGGGGCCAACCTCGAACTGGGGGACGCGGAGCCGCAGACCGCCGAAGCGCCCGACATCGTCGAGGTGATACTGGGGATCGTGCCCCAAAATCCGATCGGGGCGATGGCGTCCGGAGACATCCTCCCGACCATCTTCTTCGTCATCGTGTTCGGACTCGCGTTAGCGCTCGTCGAACAGTCGGCCGACTCGCCGGACATCCGGGACGGAGTCGAGTCGTTCTACAACTTGGCCGAGGCGGGCGCGGAGGCGATGTTCAAGGTCGTCTGGGGGGTGATGGAGTACGGCGTGATCGGCGTGTTCGCGCTGATGGCGGCGGTGTTCGGCGAGGCCGGCGTGGACGCGATCGTGCCGTTCGCGCTGCTTATCGCGACTCTGCTGATCGCCGTCCTCGCACACATCGCGGTCGTCCACCTCGGGATCTTCGTGCGGCTGCTCGCCGGCCAGTCGCCGATCGGGTTCCTCACCGGCGGGCGGGACGCGCTGATCACTGCGCTGTCGATCCGCTCGTCGAGCGGGACGCTCCCGGTGACGATGGCGAACGCCGACGACAACTTCCACATCGACGAAGGGGTCTACAGCTTCTCGCTGCCGCTGGGCGCGACGATCAACATGGACGGGACCGCCCTGTACCAGGGGGTGGCCGCGATCTTCGCCGCGAACCTCGTCGGCGTCCAACTGTCCATCGCCGAACAGGTGACCGTCGTGCTCGTGGCGGTGCTGGCGAGCGTCGGCGCGGCGGGCGTGCCGGGGACCGGCCTCATCATGTTGACGCTCGTGTTGACGCAGCTCGGGCTTCCGTTGGAGGTCGTCGGGTTCGTCGCGGGCGTCGATCCGATCTTAGACCGGTTGCGGACGATGACCAACATCAGCGGCGACCTCGCGGTCACCACCGTCGTCGCGAAGTGGAACGACGCGATCGACTTCACGCGGGGCGCGTGGGTCGGGGAAAGCGGGGACACCGGCGTCGCCGCTGGCGACGACTGAAAAAACGGAGGAATCGGGGTCGGACCGAGCGGTCGGCGTCGGCGGCCGCCTCAGTCGTCGGCCGGCGCCGCACCGGAGCCGTCGTCGGCGTGCTGCTGTTTGACCCACGAGAGCTTGCCGCCGGCCGCGAGGATGTCGCGCTCGCGTTCGGAGGCGTCCAGGTCGGCGGTGAACTCCCACTCGCCGTTGACGCTCACGGTGAACTCCTCCTGTCCGGAGGAGACGCCCGCGGGCACGTCGTCGACGATTTCGAGGTCGTCGCCCTGGTCGATCTTCTCGTACGTCTCCGCGTCGATCGCCAGCGGGACGATACCGAAGTTGAACAGGTTCGCCTTGTGGATGCGGGCGAAGCTCTGGGCGAAGACAGCCTCGATGCCGAGGTACATCGGACAGAGGGCCGCGTGCTCACGCGAGGAGCCCTGTCCGTAGTTCTCGCCGGCCACGAGGACGCCGCCGTCGGCGTCGAGGGCGCGCTGCGCGAAGGTGTCGTCGACGCGCGAGAGCGTGAACTCGGAGAGCTTCTCGATGTTCGAGCGGAACTTCAGGATATCTGCCGTCGCCGGGATGATGTGGTCGGTGGTGATGTTGTCCTCCATCTTGAGGAGGGCCTCGCCGCCGTCCACGTCGATCCCGTCTTTGAGCGGCACGTCGCCGATGTTCGGGCCCTTGACGAGGCCGTCGTCGATCGCCTCGTCGGGCGAGATGATGTCGGAGTCGTCCTGTCCCATGCCGGGGCCGTACTTCGTCCCCATCTCCAGGCCGGGCGCCTCGAGATCGCCGAGGTCGTCGGCGAGGTCGCGGGGGTCGACGATTTTGCCGGTGATGGCCGCCGCGGTGGCGACCTCGGGCGAACAGAGGAAGACGGAGTCGTCTTCGATGCCGGAGCGACCCTCGAAGTTGCGGTTGAAGGTGCGCAGCGAGACGGAGTCGGAGGCGGGCACGTGACCGATACCGATACACGCGCCACACGTCGCCTCGGAGAAGTTGACGCCGGCCGCCATCATCTCCGCGGTCCAGCCCTCGCGGGCCAGCATCTCGGAGGCCTGCTTCGAGCCGGGCGCGACGATCATCTCGGTCTGCTTGGCGACCTCGCGGCCCTCCAGCATCTTCGCGCTGGGGAGGATGTCCTCGTAGGCGCCGTTGGTACAGGAGCCGACGATGACCTGCTCGACGTCGGTGCCCTCGTACTCGCTGACGGGGGCGACGTTGTCGGGCATCGACGGCGCGGCCACGAGCGGTTCGAGCTCGTCGAGATCGACCTCGATCGTCTCCGCGTATTCGGCGTCGTCGTCGGGCTGGAGGTCGACGTACTCCTCCTCGCGGTCCTGGCGCGCGAGCCAGTCTTTCGTCTTCTCGTCGGTCGCGAAGATCGAGGAGGTGGCGCCGAGCTCGGTGCCGAGGTTCGTGATCGTGGTGCGCTCGGGGATCGTGAGCTTCTCGGCGCCGGGGCCGGTGTACTCGAAGATCTTGCCGACGCCGCCCTTGACGGTCAGCTCGCCGAGCAGGTGGAGCGCCACGTCCTTGGCGGTCGCCCACTCGGGGAGCTCGCCTTCGAGGTGGACGTTGACGACCTCCGGCATCTCGACGTAGTAGGGGCCGCCGCCCATCGCGACGGCGATGTCGAGGCCGCCGGCGCCGATCGCGAGCTGGCCGAGCCCGCCGGGGGTCGGCGTGTGCGAGTCGGAGCCGAGCAGCGTCTTGCCGGGCGCCGCGAAGTTCTCCTTGTGGACCTGGTGGCAGATCCCGTTACCGGGCCGGGAGAAGTACGCGCCGAACGTGCCGGCCGCGGAGCGGAGGAAGCGGTGGTCGTCGGTGTTCTTGAAGTCGAACTGGTACGTCTGGTGGTCGCAGTACTGCGCGGCGAGCTCCGTCTGGACCTCGTCCAGATCCAGCGCCTCGAACTGGAGCCACACCATCGTCCCAGTGGTGTCCTGGGTCAGCACCTGGTCGATCTCGATGCCGATCTCCTCGCCGGGCGTCAGCTCGCCCTCGACGAGATGGTCATCGAGGATTTTCTCCGTAATCGTCTGTCCCATATCATCCGAAGTTGGCCCTCCCGTGGATATAAAACCCGCGAGTTTTTTGCAAGATCGACCGTGTTAGATCGGTTCTGGTACTGAATATTGCGGGAGACCAAGTGTGGTACCACTACCCATGTAAGGAATAGGCGTAACGAGTGTATAAGGCCGATAAAGGGCTATACCCTCCGAAATCGGGGGTTTGAGCGACTCGTCCGATCGGAGCGATCGGCGCCGCGATAGCGGACGACACCGTTTAGTCTCGCCCGCGGATTCGGTTGGACATGTTCGACTCGGGAGCGACGGTCGCGGCGGCGCTCGACGCGGGCGGCGCCGACCTCGACGACGAGCAGCGACAGCCGAACGGCGTCGACCTCACGGTCGGTGCCGTCTTCGAGCAGACCGAGACGGGCGCGATCCGGCGCGACGGCAAGCGGGTCGGCGAGCGCGAGGAACTGGAGCCGGAGGACGGGACGTACCGGCTGGAGGCCGGCACGTACGTCGTCCGATACGGCGAGCCGGTGCGGATTCCCGACGATCGGATCGGGTTCGTGCTCCCGCGGTCGACGCTGCTGCGCAACTCCTGTACCCTCGACACCGCGGTCTGGGACGCGGGCTACGAGGGCGTCGGTGAGGGTCGCCTCGACGTGGGCCACGCGATCGAGATCGAGCCCGGCGCGCGGATCGCCCAGTTGGTGCTCGCGACCGCCGATCACGACGGGACCTACGAGGGGTCGTATCAGGGCGAGCGACTCTGATCGGCTCGGCGACCGCGATCGCGGCAGTTCCTGCCGAGATCCGCGGCTCCGTGGGATCACGACGACCGCCGTCAGCGCCGAGGCTCCTGGACGCGTCGGCGAGACGGGCGCGCATGGAACGAAGCCGCGTCAGTCGAGCCGTGCCGCCGGGTACCGGTCGCTCTCGGATAGTCAAAGGAACGAACGGCACGCCCGTGCCAGGAAAAAGTGGCACGGGCGTGCCGTTCAGTAGGTCCCCGCTGACGCTTCGGCCCTCCAAGCGAAGCGTCACCTGAAACAAGCGGTGGAATCCACTTAAGCGTGCCGGGGGCGGCAGAGTTGTCGTATTAGCGATCGCCGAGAGCGTCGCGACGCCGGGCGGGGGCGCGCGCCGTCACTGCTTCGCCGGGTGGTCCTCGCGGAGCCCCGACTGGCCCGGACCGAGGAGTCGCTCGCGGAGGGTCCCGTCGCCGCGCGGCGCGTCCCCGGCGTCGTCCGGGTCGGGGACCAGCCCCCGCTCGCGCAGTTCGGGGACGACGAGGTCGACGAAGTCGGTCAGCGAGTCGGGGCGGACGACCTCCTTCACGTTGAACCCGTGGACGCCGACCTCCTCGTGCCAGTACTCCAGCTCGTCGACGACCTGTTCCGGGGTGCCGACGATCTTCGGAGAGGTGGTACCGAGCCCGCAGAACTCGGCGACCTCGCGGACGGTCCACTCGCGGTCGGGCTGGGCCTTGGTGAACGCGTTCATCGTCCCCTGGATCGCGTCGGTCTCGATGTGTTCGACCTTCTGGTCGGGGTCGAGCTCGGAGAGGTCCATGTCGAGGAACCCCGAGAGGAGCGCGAGCGTCGCCTCGACGTCGACGTGCGCTTTGTACGCCTCGTGTTTCGCCTCGGCGGCGGCCTCCGTCTCGCCGACGATCGGCACGACGCCGATGAAGAAGTTGAGGCTCTCGGGGTCGCGCCCGTGGTCCGCCGCGCGCGACTTCACGTCCGTCATGTACTCGCGGACGCCCTCCTCGGTCGGCTGGCTGGCGAAGACGCCCTCCGCGTTCGCGGCCGCGAACTCCCGCCCGCGGTCCGACGAGCCCGCCTGATAGATCACGG
This sequence comes from Halorubrum saccharovorum DSM 1137, assembly GCF_000337915.1. GTDB lineage: Archaea > Halobacteriota > Halobacteria > Halobacteriales > Haloferacaceae > Halorubrum > Halorubrum saccharovorum. The sequence continues at coordinate 189,271 of NZ_AOJE01000057.1, read as the reverse complement.
GCGTACGCTGCGGCGAGGGCTCGCAGCCGTGGGGGCCGGGCACCGAGAAGTGCTCACCCTCGTGGTCGATCGCCGAGACCTTCTCCGGGTCGGTGTACCGGCCCGCCTCGCGGTCGATCTCGACGGCGTCGTCGTCCCACGACTCCTCCCAGAGCTCGTAACAGACGTCGAGGAACTCGTCGGCGCGGTCGTAGCGCGTCTCCTTGTCCATCCGCTCGTCGAGCCCGAGGTTCTCGGCGGCGGACTGGAGGTACGAGGTGACGACGTTGAGCGCGACTCGCCCGTCGGTGAGGTGGTCGAGCGTGGAGAACTCCCGCGCGAGCTGGTAGGGGTGCGTGTAGGTCGTCGAGCGCGTCACGGCGAAGCCGAGGTCGTCGGTGACCTCCGCCATCGCGGGCACGACGAGCTGCGGGTCGCTCGCGGGCGTCTGGACCGCCTTCTCGACGGCCGTCTCGCGGTCGTCCCCGTACACGTCGTAGATCCCGCGCACGTCGGCGAAGAACACCGCGTCGAAGCCGCCGCGCTCGGCGGTGCGCGCGACCTCGGTCCAGTACTCGCGGTCGGTGTACTCCGGCGACCGGTCGCCGGGGTAGGTCCACGACCCGGGCGAGACGTGCTCGACGGAGGCCATGGTGAAGAGGTTGAGATGCAGGTGGTCGGACATAGACCGCGGTAGGCGATCCGCGGGTAATACCCCACAGAAAGAGGCGGGACTTGTCGGCGTCGGGGACGCGGTATCGAGAGGCGAGAAGAAGAGTCGGGCTACGGCGACACCGTCTCCGGCGAGGAGACGTACGCCGCGAAGTCGGACGTGGTGATGATGCCGATCGGCTTGTCGCCGTCGACGACCGGAACGTGGTGGATCCCGTGCTCGACCATCATCTTGGCCACCGCCGAGACGGAGTCCTGTGCGCTCGCCGTGATCGGATCGCGTGTCAGGTACCGCTCGACGGTCGTTTCGGCCTTCGGCTGGCTCTTCGCGACGATGTCGACGAAGTCGGTCGTGGTGAGGATACCGATCAAGGCGCCCTCGTCGTCGACGACCAGCGTCGAGCTGATGTCGTTGTCGAGCAGCACGGCCGCCGCGTCCTCGACCAGCGTGTCCGGCGTCACCGTGTGGAGGTCGCTGGTCATCAACCGCGCGACGAACACGTCTTCGATGTCGTCCATACGTGAGAGTCCGTCCCTCGGAGTATAAGCGTTCTCACGAGCGACGGAGTAGCGGCGAGTCGCGGGGAGCGGAGGCGGAGATCCGGGGGCGTCACAGGAACCGCGAGAGCCCGGACTGGCGGCGCGGACCGTCGCTAGCGGGGTCGGCCACCCACGCGGTCCGCTCGTCGCGGAGACGGTCACGGCGGGGATCGGGCGGATCCGCGGGGTCGTGCGCGTCACAGGCCGCGCCGCAGTCACGCCCGGGGTCGACGGGCCGGTCGAACCGCTCGCAGTACGGGTGCCCGTCGGGGGTCGTGGTCGCGTGCGCGCAGGCCGGGGGATCGGGGCGCCACCCCTTCCCGTAGGCGCGCTCGGCGACCCGTCGGCGCTTCCGCGCCTTCGCGGCGGGGTCGACGAGCGCCACGTCGGTCCGGAGCCCGCGCTCCTCGCGGATCTCGACGCCGGGCGCGTCGGGATCGAGCGGCGTCGGCTCCCGGACGACCTCGCGCTCGCCCGTGTCCGGGTCGAACCGCCAGACGCCGACCGCCTCGGGGATCCGGTTGAGGTGCGCGCGGGTGACGTAGGAGGCGGTCGCGAGCACGACCTCGTCGAACAGTTCGAGCGCGGCGTCGTACCGCAGTTGGGCCGCCAGATTGCCGGGCGTACCCAGGTCCGGCTTGTTCTCGATTGCGGTCAGCGAACCGACCCAGTCGTCGGGGTACCGGGCGGTCGAGCGCACGACCGGCCGCCCGTCGCGGCGCTCGCGTTCGAGGTAGCCGATCTCGGCCGCGCGCTCGGCGACGGCCTCGGCGCGGTCCGGCCGGAGGTCGAACGCCTCGGTGAGGGGGACTGCCTCGCCGGGACCGACCGCCGCTTCGATCGCGGGGTCCGGGATCCGGTCGGGCGCGATCGCCGCGCGCCGATCGAACTCCGGACCGGGCGTCAGCACGCAGACGTCGACGATCCGGCCGCCGGGGTTCTCGATCCCGGCGCCGAGCTGGCGAGCGACGACGCGGTCAGGGGATTCGAGCGCGGCACACAGCGCCAGCTCGAACCGGAACTCCATGGGGGAGGGAGGGGCGCGGGCGAGTAAAGCGCGTCGGCGGCGGGGCGGGCACAGTCGGGTACGGCGCCGTCGAGTGCGGCGTCGACGGATGCGGCTCGCGAATCGGCGGCGTTTCACCGCGGTCGAAACCGGTATTCCCGGCCGACGCCAACGGTGATCCATGCGCCGGGTCACCCGGAACCTCCTCATCGCCATCGCCCTGGTCGTCGTCGCCCTGCTCGCGCTGGGGGCGCTTCCGAGCTACCTCGGGAGCGGCGACCCCTACTACCTCACCGCCGAGCCGATCGAGACGAACGAGACCGCGGCCGACGTGAACAACGTCTCGGACCGGCGGTACCCGTTCCTCACGAGCGCGATCGCGAGCGACGACGGGCGCTCCGAGGGGTACCAGACCGGTCCGTACGGGGTGAAAGAATGGTTCACCCACACGCCGTTCGACGAGGTTGACGCCCTCACCCAACAGGTGCCGGGGGCGGCGAGCGGCGACGGCGTTCGCGTCCGACGCGGCGGACAGGCGTATTACGTGGAGGTGGTACAGCCGTGAGCGACGGCCTCGGCGACCTGCCGGCGTTCGACGACGGACGGAACCACTCGCTCCCCGGCGAACCGGAGTGGCCGGTCCGAGAGGTCGTCGTCGAGTACGACGAGGGGTGGTTCGTCGGCGGCTACGACCGCGTCGAGCAGCCCGACGGGACGGAGAAGAAGTACTACTGGGCGGAGCTGTCGCCCGCGACGGTGATCGTCGCGGTCGCCGACGACCACGTGCTGTTCGTCGAGCAGTACCGCCCAACCGTGCGGAACACCCAACTGGAGCTCCCCGCGGGGATCGTCGAGCCCGGTGAGTCGTACACCGCCGCCGGGGCGCGCGAGCTCGCCGAGGAGACCGGCTTCGAGCCGGACTCCACCTCGTTGCTCCAGGAGGTGTGGTGTTCGACGGGCGTGTTGCGCCACACGCGCGGCTACGTGTTCGCCGAGGGGTTAGAGCCCGTCGACGTCGACCACGACAGCAACGAGTTCCTCGTCCCGCGGACGGTCCCGATCGACGAGGCGCTGGCGGTCGCCCGGGAGCCGCCGACGAACGACGCGACGCTGGAGGGGTTGCTGTTGGCCGAAGAGGAGGGGCTCCTGTAGGCCGAAGAGAGGGCTCCTGTAGGCCGAAGAGGAGGAGTTGCTGTTGGCCGAAGAGGAGGAGTTGCTGTTGGTCGAAGAGGAGGAGTTGCTGTTGGTCGAAGAGGAGGAGTTGCTGTTGGCCGAAGAGGAGGGGCTCCCGTAGAACCCGACGCGCGTCCAGTTCCCCGCGCCGACGGGGAGGTATTAGTCGCCGCGGTCCCAGACTCACCCCATGAGCCGGACCTCGGACCAGTCGGTGTTGCTGTCGGACGACCCCCCGCTCGACCTCCGCCTCTCGGAGGAGGAGCTGGAGAACGCCCGCGAGCGCATCGTCTCGTTCATCGCCGATCTCGTCGACGACGCCGGCGCCGACGGCGCCGTTCTCGGCCTCTCGGGCGGGATCGACTCGACGCTGACCGCCTACCTCGCCGTCGAGGCGCTCGGCGAGGACGGACTGCACGGGATCACGATGCCCGCCGAGGTGAACGACCCGGACGTGATGAGCGACGCCGAGCGCGTCGCCCACGAGCTCGGGATCGAGTACGACGTGATCGAGATCCAGCCGATCGCGGAGTCCGTCTTCGACGCCGTCCCCGAGGCCGCCGACGACCGCATGGCGGCGGGCAACGTCTACGTCCGGACGCGCGCGGTGTTGAACTACTTCGTCGCCAACGCGGAGAACCGGATCGTGCTGGGGACCGGGAACCGCGCGGAGGCGATGACGGGCTATTTCACGAAGTACGGCGACCAGGCGGTCGACTGCAACCCCATCGGGAACCTGTACAAACAGCAGGTGCGCCAGCTGGCCGCGCACGTCGGCGTCCCGCACGACCTCGTGATGCAGGAGCCGACCGCGGGCATGTGGGAGGGCCAGACCGACGCCGCGGAGATGGGGCTGGACTACGACACCGTCGACGCGATCTTGGCGGTCCACGTCGACGGCGGGCTCTCGCGGGCGGCGACGGTCCGCGAACTCGACGTGCCGGAGGAGGCCGTCGACCGCGTCGTCGAGCTCGTCGAGCGCAGCGCTCACAAGCGCTCGATGCCGCCCGCGCCCGAGCGCTAGGCGTCGACGGGCGGTGAAACGGAGAAGCAGGGCGAAAGGGCCGAAAAGTGTCGGTCAGGGGGGGAGTCAGGCGTTCTGCGCTCGTTCTTTCGCGACCTCCGCGATTCCGGCGTTCGCCGAGCAGTTCGGGCACGCGTGTATCCGGCCGCGGGCGTCCGCAAACACCCGGGCGAACCGGTCGGAGACGTGTGCCTCGCAGTGTTCACACGTCGGCATAGTGGGAAGCGGTATCGTGGATCATGTTCGGTACGCTTCCACTTGGGGCTACGGCCTCAAGACGCCTTTCCGAATTCTGTCCCAAATTCGACCCAGATCGGTCTGTTTTGGAGGGTGATCGTGGGGAGAAGTAGCCACAGGAGGCGACCGAACGGAGAACGAGAAACTGTGAGAGACGAGACGCGTCGGTCCGGTCAGAACTCGCGGAGCGCTTCGAGGACGTCGTGTGCGGAGCCGTCGTCGATGACCTCGCGGGCCGCGTCGAGGCCAGCCTCGATCGAGTCGACGTCCTCGCGGGCGTAGATCCGGAGCGCGGCGTTGACCGCGACCGCGTCGGCGAAGGGGCCGTCGCGCTCGCCGGTGAGCACATCCTCGGTGATCTCGGCCGACTCGACGGCGACGTCGTCGACCGCGAGGTCCGCCTCTTCGAGGTCCATCCCGTACTCCGCGGTCTCGATCTCGAAGTCGGTGAAGGAGGCGCCCTCGCTGCCGGCCGCCTCGGCGTCGCCGTCGGTTCCGCCTTCCTCGTCGCCCGCGGCGTCCCACTCGGCGACCTTCGTGTAGCCGGGGCGCACGTCGTCGTACCCCTCCATCCCCTGGAACATCAGGACGCGGTCGAGGTCGTGGAACTCGCTTTCCACGAACGTGTCGACCACCTTCTTCGCGAACGCGAGGTGGTAGAAGGAGCCGAGGTGGACCGACGCCCCGGCGGGGTTCGCCAGGGTCTCGATCGTGTTGACGAACGTCCGGACCCCCATCTGGTCGCGGCGCTCGAACAGGTCGTCGACCGCGGGGTTGAACGCCGGCTGGTAGTAGAAGCCGAAGCCGGTCTCGTCGACCATGTCGGCGGAGTCGGAGGGCGTCAGCTCCGTGTGGACGCCCAGCTCCTCTAAGACGTGCTTGTACGCGTCCTGCTTCTGCGTGGGGACGCGATCGCCCGAGTGGACGACGACGGGGGTGCCCGCTGCGGCCGCGACGACGCCCGCCGCGACGCCGAGGATCGCGGAGCGCCCCTTCCCGTCGTAGTTGGCGCCGCAGTCGACGGGGTCGGCGTCCGGTTCGGCGTACTCGACGCGCTCGCACATCACGTCGACGTACGCGCCCAGCTCCTCGGGCGTGTTCCGCTTCCAGCGGTTCGCGAGCCAGAACGCACCGAGCGTGGTCGGGTCGGGCTCGTCCGCGAGGATGCGCTCGAACGCCTCGGTCGCCTGCGCGCGCGTGAGGTCGTCGGCCGACTTGTGGCCGGAGCCGCACACCTCGGTCATCAGCCGTTTGAGGGGCCAGTCGCCGAACTCCTGGGTCGCCTGAGCCATACGCCTCGTTCGGGACCTCGGGCGAAAAGTCCCTCGCTCGGCTCCCGAACGCTGAGAAGGGGGCGAACCGGCGCGTCAGCGGGGCACCGATCCGAGCTGCCGTCTCGCTCGGTCGCGGCGCGCGCGAGCGCCGACTCCGGTCGCTGAGACCGTTCGCGGCCGTTCTGTGGTACACGTTCACACATTAGAAAAGAACGTACGTTGCCTTCAGGAGCACAAAAAGATACAAAAAGATAATTCTGTAGCGCTTGTGTTCTGTAACACACTGCAAAAGGCGTTAGAGTTATATGTACGTCCATCTAGTTGAGTATCGTACCCGATGACGTCCAAATCCGTGGCCACCGCACTCACGCTGTATCGCGCCCGCACACTGACGCTCGAACAGGCCGCGACCGTCGGCGGCTGCTCGACGATCCAACTCGAAGAGAGCGCCCGGGCGTTCGCGCCGACGCCGGGCGAGGCCTCCGCTGACGACTGACGCCGACATCGACGATCGACCCTCGCGTTCCCGCTGACGACCGAGCGCCGTATCGGGCGGCCGCTCCCGCGTTCTCCGAAACCCGTACGTACTCGCGACCCCAATCCGGCGTAATGAGTCTGGACGCCGACTGGCGGGCCGACGTCGACGCCGTCGACGCGGCCCTCATCGACGAGTACCAGAGCGGCTTCCCCGTCGAGTCGCGCCCGTTCGAGCGGGTCGCGCGCGAGATCGCGGCCGAGACGGGAGCCGACGTCGACGCCGACGCGATCCTCGAACGCGTTCGCGACCTCCGGGAGCACGGCGTCTTCCGGCGGTTCGGGGCGGTCCTCAACCCCCCGGTGATCGGTTCCTCGACGCTGGCGGCGGTGCGCGCGCCCGAGGGCCGGTTCGACGAGATCGCCGAGGTGATCAACGGCTACCGGCAGGTGAACCACAACTACCGCCGGGATCACGAGTGGAACCAGTGGTTCGTCGTCACCGCAGGCTCGCGGGAGACGCGCGACGCGATCCTCGCGGAGATCGAGGAGCGGACCGGCTGCGAGGTGCTGGCGCTCCCGATGCTCACGGACTACTACATCGACCTGGAGTTCCCCGTCGTGAACGGGGACCGGTTCGCGCGGGAATCGCTGGATCAGACCGAGGTCTCCGCCACTCGCATCTCCGAGGACGCCCGCGGCGACCTCACCCCGCTCGACGCCGACCTCCTCTTGGCGATCCAGGACGGCTTCCCGCTGTCGGCGACCCCCTACGCCGACGTGGCGGACGAGATCGGCGCGACCGGCTCCGGCGTCGATCCGACCGTCGACGACGTGCTCTCGGCGGTCGATCGCCTGCTCGCCGGCGGCTGCATCAAGCGGATCGGCTGCGTCGTCAACCACGTCGTCACCGGGTTCACGAACAACTGCATGGTAGTCTGGGACGTGCCCGACGACGAGCTCGACGAGCGCGGCGAGGCGGTCGGGAGCCTCCCGTACGTCACGCTGTGTTACCACCGCCCGCGCCGAACGGAGCAGGACTGGGAGTACAACCTGTTCACCATGATCCACGGCCGCGAGGCCGAGGCGGTCGATGAGAAGATCGACGAGCTGGCGGCCGACCACCTCCCCTTCACCCACGAGCGGCTCTACTCGACGGAGACGCTGAAACAGACGGGCGCGCGGTACGAGGACCTCGTCGCGGACGGGGAGTGAGGAAGAAACCGAGGGAGGAACCGCGGCTCAGTCGTCGCCGAGGACGGTCGTCTGATCGGCGGCGTCGGGGTCGGCCGCGACGAACTCGCGTTCGGCGTCGAGCCCGCGTTCGGCGCCGAGGCGGTCGAGCGCGTCGGCGCCCGCGACCGCGACGACGACGAAGCCGACCTTCGAGACGATGTCGAGGTAGACGAACACGAGCATCTCCGTCGCCGGCGTCAGCAGACCGAATCCGGTGGGGGCGAGCAGCCACACCACCGGGTACAGCGTCCACAGCACCACCGTGATGTTCCGGAGCGTGCCGAAGACGGCGCGGACCCGGTCGCCCTCCGCCGAGGCCGACCGCGGGAGCGCGACGAGGAGCCCGTAGACGAGCCCGAGGTACGCGACCCCGGCGACGCCGAAGGCGACCCACGAGACCGGCCCGCTGGTCGCGGCGGCGGCGATGCCGCCGGCGATTATCACCACGTCGATCCCGATCAGGCCGGCGAGCACGCGCCGGGACGGCCGAGCGAGCAGTCCGAGATAGAGGAGCAGAAGCGGCGTGGTCACGAGCCAGTCGACGTACCTGACGACTTCGAGCTCCCCGGCCGACGTCGACACCGTGCCGACGCCGAGCGCCATCGCGAGGTACGCGAGCGCCGCGACGCCGGTGACGCCGGCGAGGGTGGCGTAGTAGACGGCGTGCGACTCGCCCGTTTCCGACGAGCGGGAGTACCACGCCCACAGCGGGGGAATCGTGCCGGCGCCCATCGCGAGCACGCCGATCCAGGCCCAGACGGCGGTGTCGACGAGCATCTCAGTTCACCCCCTCCCCGTCGGCGTCGGCGGGGTCACCCGCTCCGTCACCGTGTGGGAAGTCGAAGGAGCCCCCCGCGGTCCCGTCGTCGAGCTCCCCGTCCGTTCCGCCGTCGGAGACCGCGGTGGGGGTAGCGTCGCCGTCGGCACCGGTGGCGTCGCCGTCACCGCCGACCGCGGCGTCGGACGCGGCGCCGAGGCCGTCGTGAGCCTCGAACTCGAAGTCCTCGACCGCATCGCGCAGCGCGAGCGCGCGGTCCGAGAGCGACCCGGCCGCGGTCTCGACCGCGCCGAGGGTCCGTTCCTGTTCGTCGACCGCGCCGGTCACGTCGCCGGCCGCGCTCGCGGTCTGTGCGCTGATCGCGGAGACGTCCTCGACGTGACCGACCACCGCGTCGACGGAGTCGGCCTGCGTCTCGGTCGCTCGGGTGATCTCGGTCATGCTCGTGTCGGTCCGCTCGGAGGCCTCCGCGAGGCGTTCCAAGGCGTCGATCGACGTCTCGACCGTGTCGACGCCGGCGGAGATCCGCTGCTCGGTGCGCGCCATCGCGTCGACGCCCGTCTCCGCGCGTTCCTGGACGGAGTGGATCCGGGCCTCGATCTCGCTCGCCGACTCCTGCGTCTCCTCGGCCAGCGCTTTCACTTCCTCGGCGACGACCGCGAAGCCGGCGCCGTCGGCGCCGGACCGGGCCGCCTCGATCGAGGCGTTGAGCGCGAGCAGGTTCGTCTGCTCCGCGATCTCCGAGATGGCGTCGACGACCTCGCCGATCTCCTCGACCTCCTCGGCGAGCGCCTCGACCTCCGCGGCGGTCTCCGCGGTCGTCTCCTCGACCGCGTCCATCTCCGCGAGCGCCTCCTCGGCGGCCTCGCGGCCCTCCTCGCCGACCGCGGCGGCGTGCTCCGCGGTCTCCGCCACGTCGGTGACGGTGGAGGCGACCTCCTCGGCCGACGACGCGAGGTTCTCGGCCTCGTCGGTCGCCGCCTGCAGGTCGTCGCGCTGGGTGCGCGCCCCCTCGGCGATCTCCTCGACCGCCTCGCTCACGGTCCCGGTCGTCGCCCGCAGGTCCTCCGTGCGGTCGTCGACGGTGCCGGCCACGTCGGCGGTGTCCTCGGCGACGGTCGCGACGGAGGCGACCGTCCCCTCCAGCTCGTCCGCCATCTCGTTGAACGCGGTGCCGACCCGCGCCATCGCCTCGTTGTCGCTGTCGGGGTCGACCCGCCGAGTCAGGTCTCCGTCGGCGAGCGCGCGCATCGCCGACTCGTACTCGGTCGCCTTTCGCTCGACCGTCTCGGCGCGCTCTGTCGCCTCGCGTCGCGCCCGCTCGGCCTCCTCGCGGGCCGTCTCGGCGTCGTCGATCTCGGACCGGAGCGAGCCGCGCATGGAGTCGAACGCCCGGAACAGCCGCCCGATCTCGTCGGTTCGTCCCGTCTCCAACCGCACGTCGAGGTCCCCCTCGGCCATCCGCTCGGCCTTGGCCGTGAGCTGTCGCAGGGAGATGACCGTGTTCGATCCAACGGTGACGCCGATGAGCGCGAGCCCGATCACCGTCAACAGCGTCATCCCGACGAGCCCGGAGCGCACCTCTGCGCCCGCGCCTCCGGCCCCCTCCGCGCGGAGGTAAACGATGACCCCGTAAGAAACTGAGACCCCCATGACCCCGATCAAAGACAGCGCGAGCTTCGCGCCGTAACTCGACCGGACGCCGGAGGACGATCCCTCGTGCATAGTGTACTGGTTGGCAGGGATCGTGTCGGCATAATAACTGCCACCCGAATATTACGAGTGATAACTCAGCCCGCCTCCGAGCCCGTCGTTAGCGGGGGATCGGAGGGTCTCTCATCGAGCCCCGGCGGTCTCTCACCCGATGGCCTTCACCCGAGGAGGTATCGGGTCCACGGGTACCGCTCGACGAGGGGCTGCCCGCCGACCACGTACTGCTCGACGATCGAGTCCAGCCCGAGGATCCGACCGGCGCCGAAGGCGGCGACCGAGAGGAACACGAGCATGTACGCGAAGTCGCCGTTGATGTAGCCGTGCGAGATGTCCCAGTTGCCGAGGTAAAAGAGGAGCATCATGAACGCGCCCCAGAAGGCGGCGAGCCGCGTGAGCAGGCCGACGATCACGCCGAGCCCGATGAAGACCTCACCCCACGGCACCGCGACGTTCACGAAGTCGACGAACAGCGCGTTCTCGCCCATCGCGGCGAACAGCCCGGCCGCCGGGCTCCCGTTCGCNGAGGACCTTGTCGAGACCGCTCTGGAAGAACGCGAGCCCGATCATCAGCCGCAGCGCCAGAATGAACCACACGCTCAGCGTGTGGAGCTTCCCCTCCACCGAAACGCCGCCGATCGTACTTCGCAGCGCAACTTCTTTCGTTGACATACGTCCCCGACTCTCGGAGATGGCTTAAAAATGGGGCCGGATTCTCGGGCGGTGCGATCCGTCCGACCGATGCTCCGATCCGCTCTGGACCGGTACGTTGAGGGCGCCGCCGCCCGCGTGGGAGACCATGACGAACGCCTTCGACAGGCTCGGATACGGGACGTACAAGCTGGCGGACGGCGAGGAGTGCGTCTCCGGCGTCGCCCACGCGATCGAGACGGGATACCGGCACGTCGACACCGCGCAGGGGTACGACAACGAGGCGTCGGTGTCGGCGGGGATCGACCGCACGGACGTGGATCGCGAGGAGCTGTTCGTCGCGACGAAGCTCTCGACGGACACCCTCTCGTACGACGACGCGACCGCGACCGCGCGTGTGAGTCGCGACCGGCTCGGGGTCGACTCGATCGACCTGCTGTACGTCCACTGGCCGATCGACACCTACGATCCCGAGGAGACGCTACCCGCGCTCGACGACCTCGTCGACGAGGGAGTCGTCGACCGGATCGGGCTCTCGAACTTCCGTCCGGATCAGCTCGACGAGGCGATCGACCGACTGGATCACGACGTGTTCGCGCATCAGGTGGAGTGCCACCCGCTGCTTCAACAGGAGGAGTTGCGCGAGCGCGCGGCCGAGCACGACCACTGGCTCGTCGCCTACTCGCCGATCGCGCGCAACCGCGTCGCCGACGTGGACGTGCTCCGAGAGATCGCCGCGAACCACGACGCGAGCCCGGCGCAGGTGAGCCTCGCGTGGCTGCTCTCGAAGGACCGGGTCGCCCCGATCCCGAAGGCCGCCGACTTCGGCCACGTCGAGGCCAACTGGGCGGCCCGCGAGATCGACCTGACCGACGGCGAGATCGCCCGGATCGACGCGCTCGACCGCGGCGAGCGGATCGTCGACTTCGAGGAGGCACCGTGGAATCAGGCGTGATCGGCGACCGGTCCCCCGACGAGCGCGTCGGCGTCCGGAGCGAAACTGAACGCCCGGTCGCACCGAACCGGACCGCAGACGCCGCGTCGAGTCGGGTTTCACTTCCGCTTTCGGGCGCGTTTTTAAAAGGCGTCGGCACGACGACTCGGGTATGAGCCAGTCCACGTTCGACGACGACGACCTGTTCGGCGAGGCCGCCGAGGAGACGCGTGCCGAGGTCCGAGAGCATCTGCGGGCCGCCCGCGCGGAGCTTCCCGACGCCGACGCGGTGTGGGAGACGGACGCGGACAACGTGCTCGGTGCGCTCAACGGCCTGAAGTCGTCGCTCGACGTCGGCGACGCCGTCGACAGCGTCCGCTCGGCGAAGAAGGCGTACGTGCTCGGCGAGCGCGCCGACGCCTTCGACGACGCCGACGATTTAAAAGCGGAGATCGAGGAGTTGGAGTCGCTCGTCGGCGACATCGAGGCCGCCGCCGAGGAGGTCGGCTCGCTCACCGGCACCGTCCCCGCGATCCGCGGCGCGCTGCAGGACGCGGCGGAGGCGGACGGAGAGGAGAGCGAGGAAGACGAGGAGTAGGCGCCGCCCGCAGCTATCGCGTTTCGCGATCGACGACCGCCGCCGTCAGATCCGCGAGCGCGTCGCTCGCGAGGTCGAGCAGGGCCTCGCCGCGCGCCACGTCGCCCGCGCTCGGGTCGCCCACCACCCCGTTCTCGGTGAACTCGTCGGAGTCGTGCGCGAGGTTCACGCCCGAGACCCACTCGCCCCAGCGGTCCGCGGCGCCCTCGTGGGACTCCTCGATCCGGTCCTCGCGGACGAGATCGGGGTTCGTCGCGCGCAGCAGCGCCGTCTCCAGCGGGCCGGCGTGTCCCATGTCGCTCGCGTGCTCGCCGACCGCCTCGAACCAGGTGAACGCGACGGCGTACCCGTCGTGGGCGGAGTCGCGCGAGAACCGACGGGCGACCTCCGCGAGCGCCTCCACGTTGCCGCCGTGCCCGTTGACGAACACGACCCGGTCGATCCCGTGGTGCGGCAGCGATTCGGCCGCCTCGCGAGCGTACGCGCGGAAGGTCTCGGGCGAGACCCACATCGTCCCGTCGAACGCGCGGTGTTCCTCGGCGACGCCGACGGGGATCGGCGGGGTGACGGCGGCTTCGGCGGCTTCGGCGGGCGCTCCGTCACCGTTCGCCGCCGTCTCGTAGGCCGCCGCGCCCGCCTCCGCGACCGCGACCGCGTCGAGCGTGTCGGTCCCGAGCGGGGCGTGAGGGCCGTGCTGTTCGGTGCTGCCGACGGGGACGAGCGCGACGTCGACATCGGCGTCGCGCACGTCGGTCCAGGTGGCGTCCGCGAGTCGCATACCGGGTCGTCGTCGGGCCGCGCCGTATAGGCGACGGTCCGCGGTTGAGCCGAGGCGGGGGACGACTCGAACGGCTCGATCCGGCGGGAGTATTAATCCGACGGGCGATGAGGGATCGAGTATGAGCAACGACAACGAGAACCAAGCGCAGGCGTACGGGGTGACGTTCGGGCCGTTGAAACGGGCGCTCCGCGAGCACCGATATCCGGTGACGGCCGGGGAGCTGATCGAGCAGTACGGTGGGTTCGAGCTGGCGACCGCGGCGGGCGACCGGCGGCTGGAGTCGGCGCTGCAGGAGTGCGAGGCGACGACGTTCGCCGAGCCGTGGGAGGTCCGGGACGCGATCCTCGGCGGGCTCGACGACGACGCGGTGGTCGGGTATCACGGGAAGTCGGGAGAAAGCGAAGCCGCGGAGAGCGACGACCGGGATTCGCCGGAGGTCGACCGAGCGGGCGACTGGAGCCGGCTGTCGGAGTAGCCCGTCCTCCCGGCGTCAGTCGTCGTCGCTCTCGGCGTCAGTCGTCGTCGCTCTCGGCGTCCTCGATCAGGCGCGCGGTGCGCTCCTGCGCGCGGTCGATGAACTCCTGTGGCAGCTCGTCGATCTCGCCGGCCTGCACGCCCCAGAGGTGGGCGTACAGCCCGCCGTTGTCCAACAGCTCGTCGTGGGTGCCGCGCTCGACGATCTCGCCGCCCTCCAACACGAGGATGGTGTCCGCGTCCTTGATCGTCGAGAGGCGGTGCGCGATCGCGAACGTGGTGCGGTCGGCGGTGAGCCGGTCGAGCGAGCGCTGGATCAGCATCTCCGTCTCGGTGTCCACGTCCGAGGTCGCCTCGTCGAGGATGAGGAGGTCGGGGTCTTTCAGCACCGCTCGCGCGATGGTGACGCGCTGGCGCTGGCCGCCGGAAAGTTTCACCCCGCGTTCGCCGACCATCGTGTCGTAGCCGTCGGGAAGGTTCTCGATGAACTCGTGGGCCTCGGCGGCCCTCGCGGCCTCGCGGACCTCCTCGTCGGTCGCCTCGAAGGTGCCGTAGGTGATGTTCTCGCGGACGGTGCCGTAGAACAGGTACGACGACTGGCCGACGTAGCCGATCGACCGGCGGAGCGACTTGAGCGTCACGTCGCGCACGTCCTGGCCGTCGATCCGGATAGCGCCCTCGTCGACGTCGTACATCCGGAGCAACAGTTTGAGCACCGTTGACTTCCCGGCGCCGGTCGGCCCGACGAGTGCGAGCGTCTCGCCGCCTTCGACCTCGAAGTCGATGTCGGAGACGATGGTCTCCTCGTCGTAGCCGAAGCTCACGTCGTCGTAGGCCACGTCGCCGTCGCCGACGGTCAGCTCCTCGGCGTCCGGGTCCTCGGCGAGCCGCGAGGGCTCGTCCATCAGCCCGAAGATCCGTGCGGAGGAGGCGCGGGCGCGCTGGTACATGTTGATGATCTGCCCGAACTGCGCCATCGGCCAGATGAACCGCTGGGTGTAGAGGATGAAGACGACGAACATCCCGACCGAGAGCTCGCCGGTGAACGGGCCGGGCGGCGTGTCTTGAAACACCCAGAGCCCGCCGATGACGAACGTGACCACGAAGCCTATGCCGGCGAGCACGCGGAGCGCCGGGAAGAACTTGATCCGGGTCGTGATCGCGTCCCAGTTGGCGTCGAAGTAGTCCATCGACACGTCGTCGACGCGGTCCGACTCGTACGGCTCGGTGTTCGACGACTTAATAACCTGGATGCCGCCGAGGTTGTTCTCCAGCCGGGAGTTCATCTTCCCGACCGACGAGCGCACCTCGGCGTACTTCGGCTGGATCGTCTTGATGAAGACGTAGGTGAACCCGCCGATGATCGGGACCGGCAGGAGCGCGACTAAGGCGAGCTGCCAGTTGATCCAGAAGAGGAGGCCGCCGATGCCGACGACCATCACGGAGAGGCGGAACAGGGAGTTCATCCCGTCGTTTAAGAACCGTTCGAGCCGGTTCACGTCGTTCGAGAGGATGGACATCATCTCCCCGGTCTGCTTGTCGGAGAAGAACTCCATGTTGAGCCGCTGCATCTTGTCGTAGGTGTCGGTCCGCACGTCGTGCTGGATGTTCTGCGCGAAGGCGTTGAACCCCCAGTTGCGGATCCAGTGGAACGCGGCCCCGATCGCGAACGCGGCCCCGATGACGCCGATGGTGAACCAGAACTGCGCCTCCTGTCCCGTCGGGAGCCACGCGTCGGGGAGAACGACGAGCGGGATCTGCTCGCTGAACAGGGCGTCCTCGTAGAACACGGCGTCGATCGCGATCCCGAGCATGAGCGGCGGGAGGAGGTCGAGGAGCCGAGCGAAGACGCTGGCGAAGATGCCGACGGACACCTGCGGGAGGTAGTCGCGACCGTACGCGAGGAACAGCCGTTTCATCGGGTTCTCGATCTTGTCCCGCTGTTCCTCGAAGGGGTCGTCGTCCTCCCATTCGGCGCTACTCATTACCGGTTCATATCGTATCGGGCGGCAAAGGGGTTTCCTTCGAACCGAGATGCACCGGCGGAAATCGCCGGTACTGGGCGCCAAAACGGGCGATCGGCGGATCGGAACGGACAAGATCGGACGGAACGGGAGGTGACGAGACGGGCCTCGAGACCGGACGCGAGATCAGATCTCGCGGCGCTCCACGTCGGGAGCGACGCCGGCGGCGTCGAGGTCCTCGCGGATGCGCCGCCTGAGGGGATCCGGGATCCGGTCGCGGGGGACGGGAGCGGCCGTGGCGGCGGCCGCGTCGGAGTCGGCGGCCGAGTCGGCGGCCGAGTCGGAGTCGGCGGCGGGAACCGTCCAGTAGAGGACGCGCTCGGCGTCGGCGTAGAACTCCACCGCGAACCGGTCGCCCCCGCCGTCGTAGTGGACGCGCGCCGCGTCGCCCTCGGCGCGCCATCCCTTCTGTCCGACCAGCGCGGCGATCGAGTCGTGCACGGTCACGCTCGGGGCGGCGGACACATGTCGGCTTCGACCGATCGTCGGCGCTCGGACGGATTGCGCCGTTCCCCGCGGCAGCCGACGGCTACCTCGAAAGGAGTTTATCGCCGCCGGCCGCAGGAGGGGTATGTCCCTTCGCGTCACCTTCCTCGGGACGGGCGGCGCCGTCCCCACCACCGAGCGCGCGCCGAGCGCACTGTTCGTCAACCGCGAGGGCGACCGCCTCCTCTTCGACTGCGGCGAGGGGACCCAGCGCGGCATGATGCGGCACGGCACCGGGTTCGGGATCGACCACCTGTTCGTCTCGCACCTCCACGGCGACCACGTCCTCGGGATCCCGGGACTGGTCCAAACGCTCGGGTTCAACGACCGCGAAGACCCCCTGACGATCCACTGTCCGCCGGGAACCGGAGACGACCTTCACGACCTCGTGCACGCGGTCGGCCACGACCCCGCGTTCCGGATTCGGATCGACGAGGTGTCGCCCGGCGGGGTCGCGCTCGACGCCGACGGCTACGAGGTCAGGGCGTTCGAGACGGTCCACCGGACCGTCTCGCAGGGGTACGTGCTGGAGGAGGACGACAGACCCGGTCGGTTCGACCGCCCGAAGGCCGAGGAGCTGGGCGTCCCCGTCGGCCCGAAGTTCGGGCGGCTCCACGCGGGCGAGCCGGTCGAGGCCGAGGACGGCTCGACCGTCGAGCCCGATCAGGTGGTGGGGCCGCCGCGGCCCGGCCGGAAGTTCGTTTACACCGCCGACACCCGCCCGCGAGAGAACACGGTCGAGGCCGCGGCGGACGCCGATCTGCTCGTCCACGACGCCACCTTCGCCGACGACATGGCGGACCGCGCCCGCGACACTGCGCACTCGACCGGCCGGGAGGCCGGTTCGATCGCCGAGCGCGCCGACGCGAAGCGGCTCGCGCTGGTGCACATCTCCTCGCGGTACGCCGCCGACGCCTCGCCGATCCGCCGAGACGCGCGCGAGGCGTTCAGTGGCGAATGCCTCCTCCCCGACGACGGTGACCTGTTCGAGGTCCCGTTCCCAGACGCGGACGGGTAGGAGGAGTACCGCGTCCCGCGGCCGTCCCCGTTACCGCCGGGAAACCTTGATGGGTCACGACGACGACCTCTCGCGTATGTCCGCAGACTGCATCTTCTGTTCGATCGTCGACGGCGACATCCCGGCACGCACCGTCTACGAGACCGACGACGTGCTGGCGTTCCTCGACGCCACCCCGCTCGCGCGCGGCCACACGCTCGTGATCCCGAAGTCGCACGCCAAACACGTCGGGGACCTCGACGACGACCTCGCGAGCGACCTCTTCGCGGCCGTGACGGAACTCACGCCGCGCGTCCAGTCGACCGTCGGCGCCGACGGGGCGAACGTCGGGATCAACGACGGCGAGGCGGCCGGACAGGAGGTCCCGCACGTCCACGTCCACATCATCCCGCGGTTCGAGGGCGACGGCGGCGCACCCCTGCACGCCGTCGGCGGCGAGCGACCCGACCTCTCCGACGACGAGCTGGACGCGGTCGCCGAAGCGATCGCCGAGTGAGCCGGCCGCGCCGCGACCGGTGAGCGGTCGGCCGGCGACCGGCGTGCAACAGAGTTAACAGCCGAACCGCGAGTAGCCGAGCGCATGCAGGCGACGACGCTCGCGCTCGTCGGTGCGACCGGCGGGGCGGGGACGACGCGAACCGCGGTCGAACTGGCGGCGCTCGGCGCGCGCGACGGTCGCGACGTGGCCGTCGTCGACGCCGCGTTCACGACGCAGGGGCTCTCGGAGTACGTGTCCGGCCGGATCGGGACCGACCTCACGACGCTGATCACGGACGAGACCGGCGCGTCGCTGTCGGCGGCGGCGTACCCGATCGCCGCGGGAGGCGGGCACACGGGGACCGCGGGGGACGCCGGCGGCGACGGCGACGCCCCGGACCTTCCGGGCCGCGCCGACGCGATCCCGGCCCGCGCTCCCTTCGAGCGCGTCGCGCGGGCGAAGACCGCGGAGGCGGCCCGGAAGCTCGAGCGCCGGATCGACGAGGCCGCGACGAGCTACGACGCCGTGATCGTCGACGCCGCGCCCGTCGGCTCGAACGAGGCGGTCGCGGGAGTCACCGCGGCGGACCGGACGGCGGCGGTGTACCCGGCGACGACGCATGGACGCGACGCCCTCCAGCGGCTCCGCGGCCGCGTCGCCGACGTGGGCGCCGGGGTGGACCGGTCGATCGCGGTGGCACGCGGTGACGACGGGGAGAACGCCGACGGAGGAGCCGAGAGCGACGCGGACGTTCGCCTCCCGCCCACCGATCCCGCGGTGGCGAGCGCGCCGACGGCGGCGACGGGGGACAGGGAATACGTGCGCGCCGTCGCGGCGGCGTTCGAGGACGCCTTCGACGCGACGGTCGGGCTCGAGTTCGAGGAGCCCGGACTGGTCGATCGGCTGACGCCCTGAGCGAAGCGGGCGGAAGCGAGGAACAGGAGGGTGAGGCGAGGGAAAGCGACCGGGTGAGCGCGGCGCTCAGCGGAGCCCGTCGGGCGACCCGAGCGCGCCGCCGAGCGCGTCGTCGTCGCTTCCGGCGGACCCGGAAGACCCGGCGGAACCGCCGCCGATCGGGGCGGACCCGGCGACGTGGGCGTCGACCGCCTCGACGATTTCCGACGGCGGGTCGTGGGTCTCGACGTACGTCGCCAGCGCGAAGTCCGCCTCGTCGCCGCCGGCGAGCGCGACCGCCTCGCTGCGCGCGATCCGACCGTCCAACCAGTCGCGGACCACCTCTCGGCGGGTCGGCGCGAGCGGGCAGATGCCCTCGACGCCGCAGCGGTGGAGGGCCTTCGCGCCCGTCATCGGCGTCACGCCCGCCTCGCGGGCGGCGTCGCCGACGCTCCGCCCAGCGGTGTAGGCGTCGACGAGGGTCGCCGTCGCCTCCGGGGTACACGGGAGGGCGTCCGCGTGCTCCGCGAGCCGGTCGACGAGCGGGGTCTCCGTGTCGTCCGCGACGGCGACGCCCCGGTCGCGCTGGCTCGCGGTCACTTCGAGGCCGTCCGCGATCTCCGACAGCGTCATGCGAACCACTGGCTCGCTCGGGTGGTTAAAACCACCGTACTGCGGCGGAGTGATCGGGAGATCACCGATCGGTTACCGGTCGGTTCGAGCGCGCCGATCCGGCCGATCGACCCCGAATTCTCCCGGGTTTAAGTAAGGTATCGGGCCCGAGTTCGACGTGTGATGAGTGAGGCACGCTCGACCCAGACTCGTTCGCCCCGCACCGAGACCGACGACGCCGCGACCGCGGACCGCGCCGCGGCGATCGACACCAGCGAGGTCACCGACACGGACGAGACCGCCGCCCGCGAGACCTGTCCCGAGTGCGGCGGTCGGACGCGCGTCGACGCCGCGGAACGCGTCTGCGCCGACTGCGGGCTCGTCGTCGAGGCCGACCGGATCGACCACGGCCCCGAGTGGCGGTCGTTCGACGACGACGACACGAACCCCAAGCGCACCGGGGCGCCGCTGACGCGCTCGCGCCACGACCGCGGGCTCTCGACGGAGATCGGCCGCTCGACGAAGGTGAAGGGGCGCAAGCGCCGCCGGCTCGCTCGGATGCGGACCCAGCACAACCGCGCACAGATCTCGACGAAGCGCGACCGCAACAAGGTGTACGCGTACACCGAGATCCGGCGGCTGACCGGGGCCTTGGAGCTCCCCGACAGCGTCCGCGACACGGCCTGCACGCTGTTCGACTCCGCGCAGGACGAGAGCCTGCTCCGCGGCCGGTCGCTGGAGGGGTTCGCGGCCGCCTGCCTGTACGTCGCCTGCCGCACCGCGGACGTGGCCCGCACCGTCGGCGAGATCTGCGCCGAGGCGAAGGCGACGGAGGCCGAGCACCGGGCCGCCTTCGACGCGATGAACCGCGAGCTCGGGCTGCCGATCGCGCCGACCGGCCCCGCCGAGTACCTCCCGCGGTTCGCGAGCGACCTCGACTGCGACGCCGCCGTCGAGCGCCGCGCCGGCGAGCTGGCCGAGCGCGCCGTCGAGGAGGGGATCGCGAACGGCCGCAACCCGGTCGGCGTCGCCGCCGCCTGCCTGTACACCGCGGCCCGCGAACTGGACGCCGAGTGCACGCAACGGGAGGCCGCCGACGCCGCCGACGTGACGCCCGTGACGGTCCGTCGGACGTACGTCGATCTGACCGAGGAGTGAGTCGGAGGAGAGGTGCGGCCGTGGAGTGATCGGAGCGATCGTCATCTTCTGCGCCGGGGGTCGAAATCCGCCGAGCGCGTGAGCGCGAGCCGAACGGAGTGTGCGTACCAGCGCGAGCCGTCGGTCTATCGGTCGCTCCGCGAGGCGTCGAACCCGGCCGTCCACCGCTCTCTGACCGCGAGGTGAATCTGCGAGATGAGCCCTAAGAGCGGGAGTTCAAGCAGGGGGCCGATCACGAGCGCCAGCGGGATCAGCGGCTCGTCGGGGAACGCGACGACGGCGATGGCGAGCGCGGTGGGAGAGTTCCGCGAGAGGATTGTGTTGTTGAAACACACCAGCTCGCCGTACGAGAAGGAGAGCGCGCGGCCGGCGGCGAACCCGACGGCGAGGTTGATGGCGTAGAACAGCGCCACGGGGACCGCCATCAACGCCAGCAGGCGAGGGTTCGCGACGATCACCGCGCCCTGCGACGCGAACATCGCCCCGATGGCCAGCGCGAGGAAGACGATCTGGACCGGGCTCAGCCGCGGGAGGAACCGCTCTCTGAACCACGCCGCCCCCTTCGTCCGGGTGAGCCACCACCGAACGACGCCGCCGAACAGCAGCGGGACGACGAGGACGAGCAGGACGCTCTCGGCCAGCAGCGCGAGCGGCAGGTCGACGAGCGTCCCCGCGAACGCATAGAGGTACACCGGGAGCAACACCAGTTGGAGGACGAGGTTGTACGGTAACACCGAGGTCGCCAGCGGCACGTCGCCGTCGGCGACGTCGGTGAACACGAGGTACCAGTCCGTACACGGCGTCACGAGGAGCATGACGAGCCCGACCCAGAGCGCGGGTTGGTCGCGGAGGAAGAGGGCGCCCAGCCCGACCGCCAGAAGCGGGCTCCAGACGAAGTTGACCAACAGGCTGGATCCCGCGACTCGGCGGTTCCCGAACGCCTCCCGAAGCCGGGAGAGAGGGATCCCGACGAACGCGGCGAACAGAATGACCATCAGGAACGGGACGATGAGCCGGTCGGCGACCGGAGGGACGCCGTCGATCTGCCCGACTGCGAGGCCGACGGCGATGGCGGCGAGGACGAGCGCCGACTGGTACTTCTCGACGAGATCCATCGTCTCCGTCCTACGTCGGCGGCGTGCTAAGGCTGTGGATTCGCGTCGATCAGCGCGTTCGGGAAGGAAAAGCGACGGCGAGGCCGTCGTTTCGTGACGGTCCGCGGGGCGACCGCGGCGGCGTCAGCGGGACCGTCGCCGGTCGAAACCCTGCGACGGGGTGCCGGGGGCGGTCGGCCGCCACCGAGAGAGAGGCGGTGACGGCCGACAACCGCCGGCGGGCGAACGCGGTGGAGGGCGGGAGGGCACCGCGACCGCCCGGCGGGCGTCACGCATCCGAATCGAGGAGTGGAACCCCATTCTACGTTAGCCGTGTATAGTCCGGATCGAGCGTACAATCCGGGGCGATCGGAGGAAGCGCGTCACCGGTCCCTCGCTCACTCCTCGCCGAGTTTGTGCTTGAACGCGAAGAAGACGCGGCGACCGGTTTCCGTCAGTCGGACGGTGTCGGAACGCCCCACGTCTTCCAACTCGACGTAGCCGCGGTCGCGGAGCGGCGAGAGCACGTGCGTCTCCAACGCGCGGTACTTCGCCGTCCGGCTCGCGCCCGCCTCGCGCAGGAACGAGAGGTCGCGCTCGCGCGCCCACTCGATCAGATTCCACTTGTCGGTCGTCACGTTGTCGTCGGCTCGCTCGTGGAGTCGGCCGAGCACCGCGACCTGATCGGTCGTCGGCGCGTCCATGGGGTAGAGGGGGAGGTCGACGGTGCGGTCGACGCCCTCGGTGAGCGGCTCTGAGCGCACGTCGTGGCGGTGGCGCTCGGGCTCGACGCTGTAGGGGCGGGCGCCGACGATCATACACGCCATCGCGACGCCGACCGCGGCGATCCGCGGCCCGGTCGAGACGTTGGCGAACAGCCGGTCGCCGTCCTCCTCGCCGGCGCCGTGGCGGGCGGCGACCGTCGTCGTCACGCCGAGCACGTCGTACACGTCGGCGAGCTCGACCGGGAGCGCGCGGACCGACGCGAACTCCGCGGCCGCGGTCCACGCGTCCCGCTGATAGTCGGTGAGCCGGTCGAGGTCGACGCGGGTGTCCACCGGGTCCGCGGCCCCGGCCGCCTCGAAGTCGACGGCGCCGCGCGGGGCCTCGCGGTCGGGGGCGTCCGCGAGCAGGTACACCACGTCCGCGCCGTGGCGACGGAGGGGCTCGACGATCCGGTCGCGCTCGTGGCCGAGCGGCGCGACGTGAACGCGCCGTTCGGCGACGCTGGGGACCGATGTGTCCATACACCCGTTCCCTCCGGCGGTCGCTTAAAGGGTGCGTCGCGGACCAACGATCGGCGGCACTCGGGAGCGGTCCGGAGAGCCCGTCGGTGCTCGGGAGGGGTCCGGAGAGCCCATCGGTGCTCGGGAGCGGTCCGGAGAGCCCATCGGTGCTCGGGAGCGGTCCGAACGGCCCCCAGCCGACCCCGAGCCCTCGGCCCCACCCGAGTGATGTGGGGAGCCATACCACGAAAACCGTTAAGCCCGACTGTCGCCTACGAGCGGACATGAGCGCTGACCGGTCCGCCCTCCGGCGGGCCATCGAGCGCGGCGAACGGGACGGCGGAGAGATCGAGTTCAAGGAGCGGCTGACACGCGAGGTCCACCTGGCCGAGGGCCGGATGGAGTCACTCGTGGCCCAGCTCCGCCATCGCGTGCTCTCCGGGGACGGCGAGGCCACCTACGTCCTCGGCGTCACCGACGACGGCGGGCTGGCCGGGATCTCGCCCGCCGCCTTCTCCGAGACGATGGACGTGCTCTCGCTTCTGGCCGACGAGGCCGACGCCCACATCGCCGACGTTGAGACGTGGAGCGCCGGCCCCGCCGGAAACGGCAGTTCGGAGGGGCTCGTCGGCCTCGCCACCCTCCGCGACGGCGGGATGTTCGAGACCGACGACGATCACCTCGTGATCGGAACGGCCGGCCACGTCGACCACGGCAAGTCGACGCTCGTCGGCACCCTCGTCACCGGTCGGGCCGACGACGGGCAGGGCGGCACGCGCGGCTTCCTCGACGTGCAGCCCCACGAGGTCGAACGGGGGCTCTCAGCCGACCTGTCGTACGCCGTCTACGGCTTCGACGACGACGGCGACGAGCCGATCCGGATGGACAACCCGCACCGCAAGTCCGACCGCGCGCGGATCGTCGAGGAGGCGGACCGGCTGGTCTCGTTCGTCGACACCGTCGGCCACGAGCCGTGGCTCCGGACGACGATCCGCGGGCTCGTCGGCCAGAAGCTCGACTACGGGCTCTTAGTCGTCGCCGCGGACGACGGGCCGACGAAGACGACCCGCGAGCACCTCGGGATCCTGCTGGCGACCGAACTGCCGACGATCGTCGCGATCACGAAGGCGGACGCCGTGAGCGACGAGCGGCTCGCGGAGGTGGAGCGCGAGACCGAGTCGATGCTGCGGGACGCCGGCCAGACTCCGCTCCTCGTCGACCGCCACGGGATCGACGCGGCGGTCACGGAGGTGGGCGACGGCGTCGTCCCCCTGCTCCGGACCAGCGCGGTGACGAAGGAGGGGATCGGAACCCTCGACCGGCTGTTCGAGGCGCTCCCGAAGCGGGCGACCCCGGAGCGCGCGGAGTTCCGGATGTACGTCGACCGGAGCTACAAGGTGACCGGCGTCGGCGCGGTGGCGTCCGGAACGGTCAACTCCGGCACCGTGGAGGCCGGCGACGACCTCCTCTTGGGACCGATGGCCGACGGCTCCTTCCGCGAGGTGGAGGTGCGCTCGATCGAGATGCACTACCACCGGGTCGACAAGGCCACCGCCGGCCGGATCGTCGGCATCGCGCTGAAGGGCGTCGACGAGGAGGAGATCGAGCGCGGGATGGCCCTGGTTCCCCGGGGGAGCGATCCCGATCCGGTCCGCGAGTTCGAGGCGGAGGTGATGGTGTTGAACCACCCGACGCGGATACAGGAGGGGTACGAGCCGGTCGTCCACGTCGAGACCGTCTCGGAGGCGGTCGTCTTCGCCCCCGAGGGCGGGCGGCTCCTCCCCGGCGACACCGGGCGAACCACGGTCCGATTCAAGTTCCGACCGTACCTGATCGAGGAGGGACAGCGGTTCGTCTTCCGAGAGGGGTCGAGCAAGGGCGTCGGGACCGTTCAGTCGATCGAGGGCGGGGGAGGCGACGAGGAAGACGTCGACGACCGCGAGGAGTGAGTGCCGCGGAGTGACGCCGTCGGTCGCGTCGTCGTTGTCGATCAGGCGTCGCCGTCGTCGGTCGCGTCGCCGACGGTGGCCACGCTCGTGACGCTCTCCTCGTTCGGGGGCGCGACGAGCGGCTCGAACTCCTCGTAGCGGAAGCGACCGAGGGTCTCTCCGGAGATGGTCTTGAAGTGGCTGTACAGCGCGCCCTCGTCGAGGGCAGACTTCGTCATCCCCTCCGCCATCGTCATGTCGTACTTACACGGGACGAGGATCGACCGCTCTTCCTCCGGGTCGATCAGCTCGATGGCGACGTACATCACCCCGTCGATGGCGTCCCCGTACACGAGGTACTCGGCGTACGCCTCCTCGTCGTACGCCTCGACGAACGCGTCGGCGTAGTTGTCGGGGACGACGTGCATCAGCCCGAACCGGTCGTGATCCTTCATGTCCCTGCTGACCGTGTCGGTGTGCGGGACCATGACGACGGTCGTCTCCCAGCCGTCTGCGCGGCGCTCCTCGGCGAGCATGTCGGTCTCTTCGAGGGTCCGCTCCCACGCGGTGATATGCTCCTCGCCGAACCGCTCTCGCTGACGGACGAAGGCGTCCTCCTCGGGGTCCATTGCTGTGTGCGACTGGTCGCGGGAGGAAGATAACTCTTTTCGAGCCCGCTCAGACGACGCCGAACGCCGTTTCCATCACGAGCGATCCCGCGAGCGTGACGACGCCGGCGAGGAACACCTTCCCGGCGACGCGGACCCGCTCCGGCGGCGCCGGGAGACGGATCCACCGGAGCGGCGGAACCGCGCGAACGAGCCCTTCGAGGCGCGTCCCGCGCGAGCTCACCGACGGGCCGTCGAGGTCGTCGACGGAGGTCGGCCACAGCCGCACCGTGGCGTAGCCGACGAGGAGCCAGCCGGCAGCGAACGCCAGAACCTTCCCCCGGACGAACCCCCCGCCCGTCGCGAGCCCGAGCGCCAGCGCACCGGAGGTCACGGCGACCGCGACCGCGACCGCGTACGCGAACGCGTCGAGCCACGCGCGAGCGCGCTTCGAGAGCCGCCGGGAAACGGGCATGGCTAGCTGCGGTTGTCGAGCACGGTCGCCGTCTCCCGGTGCTCGTCGTCGTGACGGTGACAGTAGCTCAGACGGCCGCTGTCGCTCACCTCGTAGTACTCGGGCTCGACGGGGTCGTCGCCGCCGTCGGGGTCGACGCCGTCACAGACGCTCCCGAACTCGGTGTTGAGCCGGTCGAGCGCCTCTCGTTCCTCGTGGTTCCCCGCGGCCTCGGCCACCTCGGTGAGGACGGCCTCGACGTCGTCCGGCACCGTGAGGTCGCCGAACAGCTCGTCGTACGTCTCGTCGATCGTGGCGAAGCGGGTCTCCCAGCCGATTCGCTCTCGGAGGCGCTCTCGGATCGAGCGGTCGGCGCGCATGCGCTCGCGGATGATCTCGCGGAACCCGTTGATCCCCTCCCAGACCTCGTCGTCGAGCTCCTCGTGCTCGTCGGGGCGAATACGGGTAGGACACCGAGTGCTGAACGGACAGCCGGCCGGCGGATACCGCGGGTTTGGTGGCGTTCCGTGGAGCGTGATCCGGTCGCGGCTCGCGGTGGGATCCGGCTTCGGGATCGCCGAGAGGAGCGCGTGGGTGTACGGGTTCGCGGGGTCCGTGAACAGCTCCTCGGTCGGACCGATCTCCATGATGTTGCCGAGGTACATCACCGCGACCCGGTCGCAGATGTGCCGGACGACCGAGAGGTCGTGGGCGATGAACAGGTAGGTGAGGTCGAACTCCTCCTGGAGGTCTTCGAGGAGGTTGATGATCTCGGCCTGCACGCTCACGTCGAGCGCGGAGACCGGCTCGTCGAGCACGATGAACTCGGGGTTCAACGCGAGCGTCCGCGCGATGCCGATCCGCTGGCGCTGTCCGCCCGAGAACTGGTGCGGATACCGGTAGTAGTGCTCGGGCGAGAGCCCGACCTCGTCCAGGAGGGACTTGACGCGCTTCCGGCGGTCGGCGGACGTCTTCCACTCGTGGACGTCGAGCGGCTCCCGGATGATCTCGCCGATCGTCATCCGGTCGTTGAGGCTCGAGTCGGGGTCCTGGAACACCATCTGGGCGTTCTGTCGCCACTCGTAGAGCTGGTCGCCGCGAAGCGACGTGATGTCGGTGCCGTCGAACAGGACCTCGCCGTCGGTCGCCTCTTCGAGCTGGATGAGCGTCCGGCCGAGGGTGGTCTTCCCGCAGCCGGACTCGCCGACGAGCCCGAGCGTCTCGCCTCGCTGGATGTCGAAGCTGACGCCGTCGACGGCCTTGACGGGCCGGTCGTCGAACAGGCCGCCGCTGTCGTAGTACGTCTTCAGGTTCCGCACCTTCACCATCGTGTCGGGCGCGGTCTCCGCGGCGTCGCGGTCGGGCGTCGTCGAAACTGTGTTCTGACTCATTCTCGATCACCTCGTCGGTCCCGCCCCCGATGGCGCGCGACGGCCTCCTCGGTCGGAACGTCGTCCGGGTACAGCAGACACGCGGCCGTGTGGTCGTCAGTCTCCTCGTCGACCGGGGTCGGGACCGGGTGGACCGACTCGCACTCGTCGAACGCCTTCGGACAGCGGGGCGCGAACCGGCAGTACGTGGCCGGCTCGTTCGGCGTCGGGACGCTCCCGTCGATCGTCGAGAGCTTGTCGCCGACCTGCCCGCCCGGGATCGAGTTGAGGAGGCCGTTCGTGTACGGGTGTTTCGGGTCCGCGAACAGCGGCTTCACGTCCGCGGACTCGACGATCTCGCCGGCGTACATCACGTTGACGCGGTCGGAGACGTCGGCGATCACGCCCATGTCGTGGGTGATGAACATCACGGCCACGTCTTGGGACTCCTGGATCTCCGCGATCAGGTCCAGGATCTGCGCCTGGATCGTCACGTCGAGCGCGGTCGTCGGCTCGTCGCAGATCAGCATGTCGGGATCGCACGCCAGCGCCATCGCGATGACGGCCCGCTGGCGCATCCCACCCGAGAACTGGTGCGGGTACTCGTTGACCCGGCGGCGGGCGTCCGGGATCCCGACCGCTTCGAGCAGCTCCGCGGCCTCCTGTGTCGCCTCCCGTCCGGAGAGGCCCTGATGGAGCTCCAGCGCCTCTTCGATCTGGTTCCCGACCGTGTAGACGGGGTTGAGGCTGGTCAGCGGGTCCTGGAACACCATCGCGATCCGACCGCCGCGCATCTTGCGCTGCGCCTCGCCGGAGAGGCGAGTGACCTCGATGAAGCCGTCGCGGATCGACTCGGGCGAACCGGCGTCACCGTCGAGGACGAAGACGCACTCGTCGCCGTCGGTGATCCCGACCTCGTCGGTGTAGCCGGCCGCGGCCACGTCGGTCACGGGCACGTCGGCGGGGTCGTCGTAGCCGAACTCCTGCGGGGTGGCGTCGGTCTGCCCGAACAGCTCTGCGGGGTCGTACCGCGCGTCGAGCGCCTCGACCGCGACCGTCCGCTTCGAGAACGTCCGGGCGAACTCGCGGACCGCGTCGAGGTCCCGGTAGCGGACGCTGCTCCCGCGGAGCACGCGCCCGGGCGACTCGATCAGTCCCATCAGCGACCGGGCGGTGACGCTCTTCCCGCTCCCGCTCTCGCCGACGATGCCGACCGTCTGGCCGGAGTCGATCTGGAAGTCGATCCCGTCGACCGCTCGGATCGTCTCCTTGTCGGTGAAGAAGGCGGTCTGGAGGTTCCGAACGTCGATGAGCGGGTCGTCGTCTCGACCCCCCTCGGTCGACGCGGCCGCGGACGTGGACCGCTCTTCGGCGGCCATCAGGCACCACCTCCGGTGGCGGCGGCCTCGCTCTCGTCCACGTCGGCCTCCGGATCGATCGCGTCGCGGATCGCGTCACCGAGCGCGTTGAACGCGATGACGACCAAGACGATCGCGACGCCGGGGATGGTCGCGACGTGCCAGGAGTCGGTCGAGACGTACGACTGCCCGCCGTCGATGAGCCGTCCCCACTCGGGGGTCGGCGGATTGATCCCGAGCCCGAGGAAGGTCAGCGCGGCGGTCGAGATGATCACGCCGCCGATCAGAAGCGATCCGTAGATCAGGATGTAGCCGGCGATGTAAGGTGCCATGTGTTTGCGCATCGTCTGTAGGGGCGTCTGACCGTAGCTCTTCGCGGCGTCGACCCACTCCTGTTCGGACACCTGCAGCGATGGACCACGTATCGAACGCCACATCCCCGGCCAGTAGGCGAACGCGAAGATCAACGCCAACAGCAGCCCGCCGTCGAGCGGTTGGGCGATCGGATGGTCCGCCTCCTGGAAGACGACGGAGACGAGCATGATGAGGAGCAGGGCCGGGACGGCCTGAATGGTGTCGCTCGCCATCACCGTCGCGATATCGGTGATCCCCTTGTAGTACGACGACAGCAGCGAGAGCACGACCGCGATGAGCGCCCCGAGCCCGATCGCCGTCACGCCGATGACGAGCGAGGTCCGGGCGCCGTGCGAGAGGTGCGTCATCATGTCTTGGCCCCTGTTCGTCGTCCCCAAGGGCGCCCACCTCCCGTAGTCGTCGTAGCTCATCGGCCCGATCGTGTTCTGGCCGTCGGAGCGGCTCTGGAGGTTCGCGAACACGTGGGTGGTGGAGGTGACCTCGCCGTCGTCGGAGAGGTACTCGAACTCGTGGGCGTTCGGCTCGTAGATGTTGTGCTGGGCCTCGACCGGGCTCACCGCCGGCGCCCACAGGGCCAGCACGACGAACACGAAGACGATGGCGAAGCCGAACAGCCCCCAGTAGTTGTTGCGGAAGCGCCGGACCGTGTCGTCCCGCGGCGTCCAGTCGGCGAGCCGATAGTGCGTCCGGTAGACGTCGAAGCCGCGCCACATCCAGGCGAGGAACGCGGTCGCGTACGCGAACACGAGCCCCGTTCGGATCGCCCAGGCGACGGCCGGCGAGAGGCCGAGGAACGTCCCCTCCCAGCCGCCCTCCGGCAGTCGGTGGCCCGTGTTCGGGATGAGGTCCCGGCTGGTGATCGCGGGAAGCGACGAGGCGAGCGCGTCGACGCCGCCGGTGATCGCGCCGATCAGCGCGGAGAAAACGCCGCCGAACGGCGTGTACGCGATGAGACCGGCGAGGGCGACGAGGACGAACGTCAGCTCGGCGCGCTTCGCCCAGCGGTGCCCCCGCCGCGAGAGGTCGAGCCCGAGGACATCGACGGCGCCGTCGGGGACGCTCCCGGCGACGGGAACCGTGATAGCGAACGCCATCAGGATCGCCGTGATCGCGGTCGCGACGAACCCGGCCGCGGAGCCGAGCGTCCCACCCACGTTGCCGCCGACGGATGTCGGGACGCTCGCGAGGAGCTCGACGGTGAACCCGACGATGCCGAACAGCTGGCCGACGCCGGCGAACACGCGGCCGATCTCGAGCAGGAGCAGCACCGCGAGCCCGCCGAGCCACACCATCGCGGGGCGCGGGTTCTCCCGGATTCGGTCTCGGGACAGCGTGTCGTCGTCCGGTTCCTCGAATTCGTCCGTGGAATCGCGCTGTCTCGTACTCATTGGTTGTACCCCACGCGGGGGTCGATGACGGTGTACAGGAAGTCCTGGAGGATGTTGAGTCCCAAGATGATCACCGTAAAGAGGAACAGCAAGGCCCCGGCCATCGGCAGGTCGCCCTGCGTGAGCGCCTGGAAGAAGATCCGCCCGAGCCCGTTGATGTTGAAGATCTGTTCAACGATCACGGATCCGCCGATGAGCAGGAACGCCTCGCTCGTGATGACCGGCAGCAGCGGGATCAGGGCGTTCCGGAAGATGTGCTTCCAGACGATCACCCGGCTGGAGAGCCCCTTCGCCTTCGCGGTCTCGACGAACTTCGAGTTGACCGTCTCCAGCATCGCGGTCCGTCCGATGCGCAGCTCCGCCGCCATCGACGCCGACCCGAGAATGAGCGCCGGCGGCAGGATGAGCTTGATGTCGATCGCCAGCGCCGTCCAGTCGCTAATGTACGGCACCGGGAACATGAGGATATCGGTGGTCGAGAACCACTCGAGTCGCGGGGTCCCGGTGATGCTGATGTCTCGGGCCGCGAAGTCCGGACCGAGGGTGTACCAGTTGATGCCGAGCAGCTCGCCGCCCTCGCGGGTGCGTCGGAGCACCGCCAGCGCGATCACGCACAGCCAGAAGTTCGGCAGCGCCTGCCAGATGATGCCGCCGAGGGAGGCCGCGTAGTCGCCGAGGGTGTTGGGGTTGAGCCCGGCGTAGAAGCCGAGAGGGATCCCGATGAACAGCGGCAGTAGGATCGCCCAGAACCCGAGCCAGAGCGTCGCCGGCGCGGCGCCGACGGCGATGTCGAGGATGTCGCGCTCGGCTTGCACCACCCACGACTGGCCGAAGTTGAAGGTGATGAAGTCGGTGATGAAGTCGACGTACTGCTCCCAGAGGGGGTCGTTGAGCCCCAGCCGCTCCCGGAGCTGTGCCCTGTCCGCCGCGCCCGCTTGAGGTCCGAGCCGCGCGGCTACCGGATCGATCGGTCCGGTCCGGAGCATGATGAACAGGAAGGTCAGCACGGAGAACAACACCGGGACGGTGAGCAGTAGCCGCTTGACGAAGTACTCCCAGCGGCTCATGGCGTCTTACGGTCTCTTGGGGTCGTGGTGGGCATGGATCGACTCAATATTTGAGGGTAACTCGTGCAATAACTAAATGCATCGATAACGGGAGGCCGAGACGGTCTATTCGGCTTCTTCCTCGAGGTGGGTCTGCCAGTCGAGATAGAACGGCTCTGTTGAAATCCTCTTCTTCAGACATATTCTTCGCAGGAACAGATGGTTACAAAGATCCGTACTCATCTAGATAGTTGACCGCCATTGTNGGCTCTGTTGAAATCCTCTTCTTCAGACATATTCTTCGCAGGAACAGATGGTTACAAAGATCCGTACTCATCTAGATAGTTGACCGCCATTGTCGTTATTATATCACGAGGAGGACATTTATATCGCTGTATTGAATACTTGCTGTTATGCGTTATCGATCCCTCCTCATTGGTGAATTTCCTTTTTCCATCTATACACTCATGGCAACAGCTCTCCTACTGGCTATCTTTTCTCTTGGGTTTAGTGCGGGCGTTGAGCTCGCGTCTGGCACGCTCCTCACGCTGTGTATGTCTACGATCGCGCTGTATGCTGGAGTCAAGTGCGGTGGATTGTTGATAGCACAGGTTTCCGTCTTCTCTGCTATCTTCTGGCGCGCTGTGTTTCCACCTCTTATCGGATACTTTCGGNAGTGCGGTGGATTGTTGATAGCACAGGTTTCCGTCTTCTCTGCTATCTTCTGGCGCGCTGTGTTTCCACCTCTTATCGGATACTTTCGGTGGGATGATTCTTCCCAGTACCGTACCATCAGAAGTGCAGATATTTACCTTGGGCCAGAAGGAGAACTTATGTGGGGTATTGAAGCTGGCATTCTGTATGGGGTTCTTGCCGGAGTCTTCCTTGGTAGTGCTGCCTACGGTATCGGCGCACTATACCGACATCTCCGGCGTGACGATCCATCCACCTATCCGGGGATTATATAACAACCACATCTGTAGATAATGCCACTTAGACACCCTGTATTAACCGCTCAGAGTGATCGGTCGATGTTGTGACTGAGACAGGCGATGGTGAGTTCACGGAACTGCTTCCACCAGCGTCGTGATCGGACGAACGCCCCGTACTTCCGCTTAAGCGTTGAGTTGACCGCCTCTGATTGACTCCGCTGGCCGTAGAGATCAGCGTCTAAGCGTGCGTTCCATGCTTTGTGGAGTGATGTGAACTCACGATGCTTAATCAGTGGTCGAACCTCGTGTTGCCGGGCGAGCCGTCTGATTTTCTGATCGTCGTAGCCTTTGTCTCCAAGGAGAATATCGATACACTCGGGGTTGCGCTTGATCAACGACGGAGCGATCTGGCTATCATGTTTTCGAGTCGTCGTCACGTGTAGATCGAGAATTGCGTTCACCTTCGCATCGACCAGCAACGTCACCTTGAGCTGCTGAATCGTGAGTTCAGCACGTTTCGTGTAGTGTTTCGAAGCGTGACTACGGTCGAACCCCGACGCATCAACACCAACAACTCCGCTTGTCGGAAGTAACGTCGCTGAGAGAGTCAAAATGATCCGCCACACAGCCATATCAAGCCGGTTGAACGCCTTACACAGCGTTGAAGCAGTAGGAAGCTCGGTTAGCCCGAGAACACGACGGATGCGTGGCATCTCGATCAGTTCGTCAAGTAGGCCACGGTAGGTCGTGTTCTTCCGCACTTTGAGACAGAGCAGAACAACGTGCTGCGGGAGTGTATAGCGGTGTTTGGAGAACTTCGAGGAGTATCGAGAAACTGCTCGGCGGGCCAGATGGATCGCCTTCTCAGTAAACCGGAGAATCTGCGACTTCGGGAGGGGCTTCATCTCGTCGAATTATACGGTGAACATGTAACTCTCTGAGGATTTCAACAGAGCCNTAAACCGGAGAATCTGCGACTTCGGGAGGGGCTTCATCTCGTCGAATTATACGGTGAACATGTAACTCTCTGAGGATTTCAACAGAGCCCGATTTCTGTATACCCTCCGGCACAGCGGGTTCTCAGGCCCGATTGACACGGCGATGAAGGGGCTTCATCGGGTCGTACTGAGTGAAATTCACTACGTGATTCGGGGTATTGTGCCAACCGGACTTCGGGCTCCGGAAGAGTTCGTGACGTATCTCACGTCGATGGCGACACAGACGCTCGCGTTACTCTGGGAGTTCACTGATCTGGGTGTTGGAGAGATTCGTGGAAAGGCTGAGGAGATCGTCTCTGAGTATCGAGAATTTGTCGGAGAGACGTATGAGGTGGTGGCTGCTGATGTGGATCTTGATGCAGTAATTAGAAACGTTGTCGCACAATTCAGAGGAGAGATCGATCTCTTCAGATTAACATCCCCGTATGCGGATGTGAGTACTGTGTAGATTTGCCTACCCCACTACTATCCCGCGCTCACCACCAAGTCTTAACCAACAGATCCGCAGTAGAACCCGTAGTGTTGGTTAAGAACCACGACCTCGAACACTTTTCGATGGTCGGTCGACGAACGGCACAATGGCCGAAACCTTCGACGTAGACTTCCTCAGCATCTTGCGTGCTGATGTCGACCGTCGCGCTGATCCCACACGAACAGTGGATGCCGACGGTGCCGGGGTGCGTCGTGATTGGGTCCTTCACCTCTCCACCCTCTGGGCAGTTGATGCGGAATACTCCGCCCATACACACCGATCCGTGTGCTCTGGGAAAGCCGCTCCGCTCACTCTTAACAACAGTCGGCAGTTCGATTGCCGAATGTATAATGAGAAAACAAACAGAGTATCTACTGTGAGCGGACAACAGGAAATAAGATCGGTAGCTTTCACACCCCATATTCGATATGAAATCGGAGATTGACGTAGTAGTAAGATGACCCTCACACACCGTCTTCGATATGAAATTGGTTCTTCCACAGCGAAAATTGCTCTAAATCGTATTTGTACGGTCTAATACCACAGTATTAGTGTTTTGTTCGAGCATTTCATCTCGAAGAACCTACTGCTGCTCCTCACGATGAAATCTCATGGCCGGGATCACACACAGTGTTTTTGTATTTCATTTCGATGACGGGGTGTGTGGACGGGGACATTTTCCGGGCTAAATGACTTCATATCGGCGGAGGGGTGCTCACTTCGAAGAAGATCTACTACGGCTAGGAATCTGAGGTGGGATTTCATTTCGAAGAAGGGGTGTCTGTCTTGGCGTCTGAGATTTCATATCGATGGAGGGGTCTTCACTTCGAAGTTGGTGTGTGATGATATGAAAGAGGCAGGAAATTCATTTCGACGGAGGGGTGTTCATATCGACATCGCCCATCTCATTTCGACTTTACCCCCTTCATTTCGACAAAGGTTATTATGGGTTAGATCGCAATGAACAGTATGGAAGGCGACGAGACCGACTCGGGGCAGCCAGATACCGAGTCTGGTGGGTCACAAGAGTCCGGATCATCTGTCGTGGATAACATCCTTGATGGCGACGTACAGACTGTTTTCGAAAACAAGGATCTTGTGGACTCGAGCACGATCGTCGATCAGGATCGGATCTACGGTCGGGACGAGCAACTCGCTGCCGAAGCTCGGGCGTTTCGGGATACTCTCGATGGTGAGCGACCGCCGGATCTGCTTTTATACGGTCCCAGTGGAACAGGCAAGACCCTGACGGTGAAAGCCGTCGCGAACAAAGTCAAAGAACGAGCCCAGGAGAGCGGTATTGAGTTCGACTTTGTAGCAGTCAATTTCAAAACGATGGAGTCTCACACGCTCGACCGTGCTGTGTGGAAGCTAGGCCATCAGACGGCACGGAAAGCGGGTGTGGTTTGGGATGTCCCTCGGTCGGGTGTGTCGACCGATATGAAATACACCCGGCTCTACGAGATTGTCGACGATCACTTCGACTCACTCGTGTTCATCCTCGACGAGATCGATGCGCTGACCGGCAGTACGGGCGCAGATGAACCGGCGTACTCTCGACTGCTCTATAGTTTGAGCCGAGTCATGTCGGAACAGCATGTTGATACGCAGCTGTCAACGGTGGTTGTGACTAACTACCCGAAGTTTCGCGAGAACCTGGACAGTCGGACTGACAGCTCCTACAACCCGAACGGGATTCATTTCTCGGATTACGATGCCAACGAGCTCATCGAAATTCTCGAACGACGTCGAGATGCGTTTAAAGACGACGCCCTCGAAGACGGAGTAATCGAGATCGTGGCTGCGTACGGTGCTCAAAACGAAGGTGACGCGCGTCGCGCGATCGATCTGCTCCGTGATGCTGGAGAAATCGCGAACCGAGCGGGCGACCCGGTGGTGACGCAGGACCACGTCAGATCGGCAAACGATTCTGTGGTGAAGAATCGGGTCCTCGAGATCGTTGGCGGGATGTCTGTCCAAAAGAAGCTGTCTCTGTACGCTGCCGCACTTGTCGCGAAAGAGAATGAAGGAGCGGCTCCGAGCCCCGTGGTGTACGACATCTACAAAATTCTCTGTGAGGGAAGCGACATGGAGATATACACACAAGAAACAGTCAACAGCCACATCAATAAGGCCGGAACGTACGGTGTTCTGGAAAGCGAACGGGTCAGTGGTGGATTCAAATCAGGCGTCCACTTGGTTTTCAAGTTCACCGAGCCCGTTGGGGCTGTTCTAGATACATTGAGCGAAGACGAGCGACTCCAAGAGATTCCTGCGAA
The DNA here is from genome assembly GCF_000337915.1 of Halorubrum saccharovorum DSM 1137. Classification (GTDB taxonomy): domain Archaea; phylum Halobacteriota; class Halobacteria; order Halobacteriales; family Haloferacaceae; genus Halorubrum; species Halorubrum saccharovorum. Next base: position 153,532 of record NZ_AOJE01000057.1, on the reverse strand, counting down.
AGAACTTGGGGAGGTTGTGAAGAGACGGTTGCGGGATTAGATGTCGTCCGAAATAGTTCGAAGTCCTCATCATTGAGATATGACTCAATATCCACAATTGGGTGCCCATCTCGGATGAACTGTTTGTAGTCCTCAAACGCGTCGTCGCGACCAGCGGGGAGGATCACGATTCCGGTCATGCTTGAGTGGAAATCATCGGTGGGAGGAAAATAATTGGCTACAACTTCATTGACTCTGTTGACTCGATGGACACGCTGCTACCCTAGGAGAGCGTGAAACAAGATATGGGGCGCAAGAGACCGACCTGGATTTCGTGCCACAGAGCACGTTTTGTTGACTGGTCCGTGTGCGAAAGAAGCCGAGCCATGGGCGCTACAGCCCAGATGCCGCGTCCGCGGCATCCGGGAAAGCCCGAATAGGTGAATCTCTGCTTCACGCACTGGGGAGAGACACGTTACGACCGACGTCAGTCTTAACCTGAGTACTTTTCAACGGTCGACGCGAGTCCCTCGAGGCTCTCCAGGACAGGGTAGTTTATCCGTCTGATGTGAGAATTGCTGTTATGGGGGACCCGGACTCTCCAACCGTCTCGGTATCTCTCTCTGGTCGCACGGATATCCCAGCAGTTCTGAACCGGGCTGGCATCGATCACGTGAGTGTCCATGACCACCGACTCCTTGCTATCTACCATACAGCAATTCTCAATGTAAGGACTGATCCGCATCAGCTATCGGATGCACAAACACTTGAGATTGAATGCTGGGAAGATCCAATTCCATCTCGTGCTGATGGAAAGTCGTCACACGATATTCTTCAGGACTTTAGTGACGTGTTCGACTGAAGATAGGGTATACACTGTTATTGTGACTACTCAGTCGGTGACTCGTTCGCGAGTCACAGCGATGAGTAGCCACAAGAACAGCCACGCGAACAGAAACACGACGAGGAGCCCAGTTGGAGACAGGGCTCCAAGCGGACTCATAAGATCGGCTAACACTGGGAGAGAGAGGAGGAAGATAATTCCAGCCCCCACGCTCCCACCGAGGCACTCAACGAGTGGCCAGACTGCAGTTTCACCTGTTTCAATGTCTCTATCTGGGTGGTGGTGCGACTCTGCCCCCGCATAGCTTGGTGTGGCCATACATACCACCTATCAAAAAATACATATTCGATCGTTATAAATTTGTCTCCGGAAGTCTCAGAGAGTGAAACGGCTTCTTAAGCTGATTTCAGCTCTGGATAAGCCGTACCGCGCTACAACTGGCGACGTGACGAGATGGACAGACAGGCCACGGTCGGTGTCGACTGTGGCGTGGGCTCAGCATTCACTTGTCAGCGATGCCTGCCGCCTCATGTAACATTTACCGCCCCCTATTCACCGGATTTCTACATAAGGCATTGATTTACAATATCGGTTGGATAAACCCGAAAAACGCCCGTTGCGGGTTTGTCGTGCTACCGAGTGGGAAATCAGCACAATAATCTCGGCCAATCTCATAACGAGTGTTAGCGACAGAAAGAACGATTATAATGGATACACGTTAGCTGTTGGAATATGAGTGCGTCACAGGGTGAAGCCGATCTATCAGCGGACGAGCGTGCGGGTCTTGAACTGGTCCGCGAGACGGGTGGGATTCACCAGAGCGACTTTTGGAAAGAGCTGGATGTCTCTTCGCGAAAGGGAAGCCGACTAGTCGAAGCGCTTGAGAGTGCCGAGCTGATCGAGCGTGAGGAAACGGTGTACGAAGGTCAACGGACCTACTATCTCGAACCAACAGCATCTGAGCTTGACTTTTCATTGCTGATGGCGGGTGATATGCTCTCGCCATTCATCGGTGAGGAAGATGTCGATCCGCAGTCAGACGCCTTCTCCCAGTGGCTGATGAACCTCGCGTACGAGAAAGAGTGACTCTGTTCTCAAGGGCTTCTGACGGCTCTTAGTCACCAACTCTCAATTGTTGAGGGTTTCATCAACGGCTTGGAGACCGATTCCGAGTTCTTCAAACCGGCGTCAGATTATCCAGTAGTATGGACAAAGATGACTCTCACAGCGACGTCGTTCCTGGGAGTGATGAGGAACCTGACACGCCGGATGTTCGTGGCTACGACTTTCGTGGAGAATTTGATTTTGGCGAGATGCTCGACGCCTATGGGACAACAGGGTTCCAGGCGACGCAGCTCGCAGAGGCAATCGACATCGCCGAACGTATGCAGGAGGCGGACGCCACTGTCTACCTCACGTTCACGTCAAACATCATCTCGTCGGGGCTGCGCGAGACCGTCGCGTATCTCGTTCGAGAGGGGTATGTGGACGTAGTTATTACGACGTCTGGATCGCTGACCGAGGACGTGATCAAGACGGCAAAGCCATTCAAGATGGGAAAATGGGACGCAGACGAGGCATCGCTCCGTGAGCGTGGGATCAATCGGCTCGGGAATCTCTTCGTTCCTTCTGACCGGTATGTGTGGTTGGAAGAGTATCTGTATGATTTCTTTGAGGACTTTTTCGCAGAGGAGAAAGTGAGAACACCGACGTCGTTCGCACGCGAGTTAGGTGAAACTCTTGAGGATGAGGATTCGGTTCTGAAGCAGGCCGCGGACAACGACGTACCGGTGTACTGTCCAGCGTTGACGGACTCCGAGGTCGGGAACTTCCTCTACTATTACCGTCAAGGGTACGATTCAGAAGTGGGTATTGAGGTTTTGGACGACTATGACTCGCTAATTGAAGATGGGCTGCTCGCGGACTCGACGGGGCTCATCGCGGTGGGGGGTGGAGTACCGAAACACCATGCAATCATGACGAACCTCTTTCGAGGAGGAGCGGATTACGTGGTGTATATCTCAACGGGGATGGAGGGTGATGGGTCATTATCGGGTGCACCGCCGAACGAGGCGGTTTCTTGGGGGAAGATCAAAGAAAACCAGACGAACTACACACAAGTGGAAGCAGAGGCCACACTTGTTTTCCCACTGCTTGTGGCGAAAGCGTTCAAACAATAACCACTCACACACCGGTTTCGGGCCTGCTATGATATCGAGTGGGAGGAATTAGCGCAATAATCACGACCAGAAGCGGGTTACTGTGCGTTGTCTCTCCCTACCCACCACGAATTTAAATAGCCCTTCCACAAACCAACAAAAGAACACCCACGCGCCGTAATGGATCCACTTTCACCGTGGATTGCCAATTACTAACACACCTAGTGAACTAGGATCAAATACGAGAACGCTGATGTCCACTTCGTCTATCCAGAGCAGACGAGACCTCTTCGACGTCTTCCAGCACACCATCGAGGGTACGTACGACGAGTTGGTGGAAGAACAAGAATTGCAACCCGGGCAGACAATGCTCAAGACCTTCCTCATTGAGTCCAATGTCACTCCGGAGGAACTCCACGAGAGAGTGGACATAACAGAGGCTCGCGAGGTAGACTTCGACTTACAAGAACTCATCATCCAACGCAACGCTACCAAGTACACCTTCTTCCTCGATCACAAGGACTCTCGATTCTGGACGCTCTACACCCTCGAAGAATCTGAGGACGCAAAGAAAGTCGTCCAAGACATGGTGAGCGGCGTCCGCAACGGACTCGACTACACGTGGATGCCGATCGAGCAACAGCGTGAGGTAATGGACATGGGCGAGTTCCGCGACGTGGGCGTCAGTTACGACGCTGACGACGTGTTCTCCGAGGACTACATCGACGAGAGGCTGGACTTCGGCGATCTCTCGGTGCGCAGCAGCGGTCGTGGAACCGGAACTCTGTTCGACATTCTCGACAGTCATGACGAACTATCCAGCTTCCTCTCCCTCTCCAGCGTCGGCATCAAACGGAACGTGAACGGCTCGTTCATTTTAGAGCGAGTAACCCACAATGGACGGTTTACCACTAGTGGAGGCGACTCTATCCAACTCCATCTTGACACCGTAGCTGAGATTAAGGAGCGATACGCAACGCTTCTGCGGAAGATCGAGGAGAACCACCGGCTCTCCTACGAATCTCAGGAACACGGGACGGGGATGGACGGTACCCCACTCGTGATCGAACTGGACAACGAGATCGAAGACGTCCGGCAGTTCATCGAGAATATCATTACGGCGAAGAACCCGCTTCGACTCTGGGGTGCGAAGACCAAACTCGATGACCAGTACTGGAAAATAAAAGGCGTGGATCTCCACAATAACGACAAATACACCATTGAGATTTGCCCCAAGTGGCTACGACTCTACCTCGGCGACGAGGCATGTGGGAACACCGCTCTCCGCATCTACTCGAATCTTCAACGGCACTATGACTCGAACGCTACGATGGAGGTGGAAGAATGAGTGTGATGGAGAACCTCTCCGATCACACCCTCCAGATTAATGCGTGGATTGGGCTGTGCCAGCTCGACAGGACGTTCCCCGACGCTCTGCGGAACCTAGGCTACACCGTCGACATCATTGATCCGAGCTTCGTCCATGAGGGCGACTCGGTGAATCCAGATTTGATTCTCACCAGCCGCGCCCATAACCATTCTATCATCATCGACTGTAAGTCGTACTTCATTAAGGAGGAACAGAACCAGAAGTATGAGTCAATACATCACTCACCCGAAGTCCTGCTGACTCGCGGTATCGTCTCTGCCGCCGATGCCACAGAGGACTTCGACGCTGAATTCTCGTACTCATCCTTCGAAGACCTCGACGAAAACCCACACCTACCTGAGAACGATTTTGCGGTCGTTCACTTCGATGAGGACGCGAACCAGTACATCATTCGGACGCTAGACAACTACGAATTCAATCTCGTCGATCTCCAAGACGAATTTCCCATCTTCACGAACACACGCCGTCTGCCAACGGACTACTTCCCATTTGACGTGGGGACTGGTGATGATGACTACCGCCAGTTCACCATCAGCATCCTCCAATCCACTGTTCACGTCGCACTCAAACAGAACACGTTTGACGCCGACGATCTCCTTGAAGACGCGCACCCGCTGTGGATTGACCTCGATAACAACCTAAAAAACGAACTACGAGCACACACGAAGACCATCCTCACGGAGTACCAGCGACAGGGACTGGATGAACACATCGAGAAAGTCCAGGCAGGGAGAAAAGACGAATGGAGGGTGGTCTCGAAGTCCTTACAGGCGCTCCAACGGAAGGTGGACGGATTCGTAGATGACGTTCAGGAGAAATTGGAGCAAACGTCGCTTGATGACTTCGAGTGACTATCAAGCAGCGCTAACGTCTCGGTTTCCACGGCATTGAAGAACGACTCGACCGAAGGATCATCTTGTAGGGTCGCTGAGCTCATCCACCTCAGCATTCACCCTGCTCTTTGGTGTGCTAATCGTTCTATGACACCCTCTCTACTAAACACTAAGTTGCCTCCCCCTGATCCTCTTTCCTAAATGATCTCTCTCCCTCCAATCGTCGACAATGCTGATAGGACGGTCGAAGATGTCTACAAAAAAATAATCCCACAGACCGAAGAAGCACGTATCGCTACTGGCTATTTCTATCTTTCCGGTTTCAATCTGTACCGCGAGGATCTCGAACAACTTGCTGACCCTGATGAACTCGGTCACGCTCCCATTCGTATCTTGATGGGCCGGCAGACGAATCGGAGTACAGCAGATGAAATCGGGGACGGACAAAATCTTCGCAGTAATCTCAAAGATGAGGTTGAAGAGAGTATTGAGGAGCTGAATAACGCCCAATTGGGGCGGTTGGATCGGCTACGAGATTTCATAGCAGAAGATCAGGTTAGCGTCCGCGTGCGAAATCCAGAAAACGGATACTTCCACGCTAAAGGAGCCTCGTTCAGAGCGCCACGCGACGATGATGATTGGGCGACTGATGACGATACAGACACACGTCCATGTGCGACTGTCGTCGGATCGTCGAACTTCACGGCTAGCGGACACCGGAACAACATTGAGCTGAATCTCACAAGTCAGGACAGACGCGAGGCGGAGGCGTTCGAAAGTTGGTACGACAACCAGTGGGCGAATGCTGAGGACTTTAGCGAGGAGATCATCCGCATCATCGAGAACAGCACGAAGTATCAAGACTGGCGGGACCAGCAAGAAGACGAGTCTGATGACGATGAGACACCCGATGACTTAGGGACGTACATCGAACCGTTCGAGCTGTACAAGCTTCTCGCGTACGACGAATTAAGTGGGAACGTCAACATCCGCGACAGTCCGCTATACTACTTCCAGACGCTCGGATACGAAAGCGCGAAGGAGAAACTCTCCCAGTTCAACGGTTGTATTATCTCTGACTCGGTCGGTCTCGGAAAGTCGTTCATCGGCGGTGAGCTCCTCCATGACTACCGCCAACGTGGGGATCGCTGTTTACTGATCGTACCCGCAAACCTCACCGAGCAGTGGGAAGATCTCCTCCAAGACGACACAGACGAAGACGGCAATCCGTACTTCGGTCTCGAAGTCGATGGAACGCACCTCGAGGTGATGAGCATCAGTAAGTTCCAGAATCTTGCGTACGGAGAGATTCAAGACCTCAAAGACGCGTTCGACGTCGTACTTATCGACGAAGCTCACCGGTTCCGGAATCACGGGAAGTGGCGGCCGAATCCCGACCACGATGACGATTACAAAGGGACTCGACGCCACGCTAACCTCCGTCAGCTCCGCGGAAAGACGATGATAATGCTGACGGCCACGCCAATCAACAACTCTGCGACCGACTTAGAGAATCTCATCAGTCTGTTCACCAGTTCGGAGGAGTTGCGAAACAAGGCGTCGCTGGATTTCAGCGCATTCGAAGAGTACATCGAACTCTCCGAGACGCGCAAGAAGATTGCTGCCGGGAAAGAGGAGGCGAGTGATGAAAAGCTTCAGAGTATCACCGAGCAGCTCCAGCGCCATTCGGAGGAGATCTCGAAGATTCTGAACGAGGTAATGGTACTGCGGACGCGGAAGCACGTCAAAGACCAGATCCAAGACGAGGAGGACTTCGAGATGAGCTTCAAGCCGCCGACGCTCAGCAAGGAGCAGTATTCGCTTCCTCCGGCGTACCAGCCGGTGTATCGGATGCTGCCGGATGTGATGGACGCACTCCATCTCCCGCACATTACGGTGAAGAACCCGAAGGCAGGCGGGACGCTGAAGGCGCTGTACAAGCTGAACCTGCTCAAGCGGCTGGAGTCGTCGACCTACGCGTTCGTTCAGTCGATCCAGACGCTACACCAGAGCGAGCGGCGGCTTCTCGGGCTTCTCGATGGACTCCCCGAAGAGAAGGAGATCGACCTGTTGCGGGCGGCCCAAGACGAGGAGCAGGCGGAGACGCTCGACGACTTCGTGGAAGGAGACGACGCCACCGAAGATCTCGAACAGACGCTCGAAGAGTTCGGGTTCGACACGACCGCGGTTCGTGCGGACGAAGACACGGAGACTGACGCGCCGGACGAATTGGCGGACGCGACAATCGGTGAGGTGAAGACGTACATCCGAGAGGACCTGACGCTGATCGCGTACTTCCTGTCGCAGTTCATCGGTGATATCGCACAGGACTCCGGCGACGTGAGCGATCAGGCCGTCTCGACGAGGCAGTGGCTTCACGAGCACAACGCCGGCGTCCTTCCGGACGTTCCGGAGGAGGAGCTGAACCCGATCCTCTACCCGCGGAGCGATCTGAGCGACGTCGACGGAGCGACTCGGGAGTTCTACGAGGCGGTGTTCTCGCTTCGGGAGTTCCGCGATCCGAAGGTCGAGCGGCTCACGAACGTTCTCAACGGCTACGACAACGAGAAGGTCCTCGTCTTCACGCAGTACCGCGCCACCGCGGACTACGTCCACCGCACGCTACTCGACGATCCCGACTCGCCGCTTACGGAGGCGAACAGCGCGGTCGTCAAGGGCGGCGACGACAACAAGCAGGATGTCATTCAGCGGTTTGCGCCGGAGGCATCGGGGTACCAGCAGACGCTAGCTGAATCCGGCGAGGACGAACTCCAGTACGTCATCGCGACCGACACGCTCTCGGAGGGGGTCAACCTTCAGGACGTGTCGGTCCAGATCTCCTTCGACCTGCCGTGGAACCCGATGCGGATCGTTCAGCGTGTGGGGCGTATCGACCGGATCGGGAGTACCGACGAGAAGTACGTCCACAACTTCTACCCCGACGGTGACATCGAGGCGGCGATTAAGCTGCTGAAACGGCTTCAGGCGAAGATCAACGACATCGCGCTCATCGTTGGCAAGGAGAACAACATCCTCGATCCGAACGAGGACCAGATCTTGGAACAGACCGGCGTGGAGACGGAGAAGACGATCGGCGAGCTCCAGGTGGACGAGATCGAGGACTCGCTACAGAAGTCGCGGGAGGTCGAGGACGTCAACGAGCTCGACGACACGAGCAAGAACCCACTTCTCCGTAACGCGGGGAGCAACGAACACGCCGCGTACGAGCGGTTCCTGCTCAAGAAGGAGCTGAACGAGGAGTTCGGTCTCTCCGAGGACGACTTCGAGTACGCCGCGGACTACTTCGAGGAGTCGCCGGAGGAGCGCGAGCGCCTGTACACGGACGTCACCGGCCACGAGTCCGGGCCGCGTCCGGGCGTGTTCGGGCTCGCGCACCTCTGGTTCGACGACGAGGACCGCGACCCGCCCTTGGGTCGCGTTCGGCGGGCATTCTACTACAAGCCGTTCGCGGACGAGGTGAAGGAGCGCCCCGTCGGCACGCTCAAAATCGATCCCGAGGTCAGGGGAGAACCGATCACGGGCGACGCCGACAACGTCCTGTCCAACCGAGAGGAAATTCAGGAGGTCCTCGACGAACGGTTGGAAGCGATTCGGGAAGGCCAGGTCGAGAGCGCGTTCAAGCAGGGGGATTCGTTCTCGAAGGAGCAGGAGACGATACTGGACTTTATCGCACACTACCTACGACCGAATCATGGGGAGAAATCGGTCCCGACTGACGAGTACGACACGCTCGACGAGTGGGCAGAGAGCCTGAGCGAGCGTCTCCAAGAAGTGAAGTTAGCCAACACCGATGAGGATCGGATCCTTCAGCAGACCTTCCGGCATAGTGAGCAGTATGACTCATTCCCGGATTGGCCGCCGGTAGAATTCTTAGAGGAGTTAGAAGCGTTCTTGGAGGAGAACATCGAGGAATCGACAGAGTACCAATCGAAGCTTGTAGGGGAGAGCGGGGTTCAAGCCCGTCTTATCTGTTGGGGAGTTGTTGGGACATAAGACGCGGTTCATCACTCCAAGCCTTTTTCCGAAGGTGTGAGTCTACTTCAGCGGGCCCTTGGCCACCAAGTCATCGTACTTCTCTAACACCACTTCGAAGTACTCGCCCGTCATGACTCGGGGGTCCTTCACCCGATGGAAATCATCGAGGATGAACTGGACCTCACGGCGTTCGAGGCCGTATACGTGGCAGGCAGCAGCGTCAATTTCGGCTTGGAGTTCACTGCGTACATCTTGGTCAACGGCCGGGTCGAGGCCACCCAGCCGTTCCCGCATCTCCGCAAACTCCTCACCGTAGCAGTTCAGCTTCGCTGCTCGTTCGGAGATGTACTGGAACCAGTCATCTCCAGCGGTGAGCCGGGGAACCTGCGACTCCTTGAACTTGTACTGGACGATGCTTGTGTCGATCTTCGTTCTCATCAAGAAATCGAACGGAATAGAGTTTAATAACCCGACAACGACGAACAACTCTTCATCTGTGAATATCCGCTGGTATGCGCTGTGAAGTGGGTTATCTGACAGGGATTCCTTGGTTGGTGCGATTTCGTACGGGTGGAGCGTATGGACCTTGTGATGGCAGATAACGCCTTTGGGAAGCACCGCCGCTATCATTGTCCGTTCGTTTGTGGAATTCGCAATCTCTCGATATCCGATTCGGTATTCCGTACAATCCAACAGCACGTCTCCCATGTGGAGTTCTTCGCCGCGTGTCTCATCAAGGAGGTCATTCACGAACGCTTTCTGAGACTTACTGGACCCCTCTCCCCCAAATTCATCATAAATGGCCTTCTTGAGATTGCCACTGTTGAAGTTCCGTTCTCGAACCCTGCGTTTAGCTGAAGCGTCGGGATTTTTCTCTTCCTCTACGCTGAACAGCTCTGGGGGTTGGATATCCATCTCGAGAGTGCTGTCATATACGAACTGGTAGATATTTCGTCCCCCATATACTGGATAGTCGCCCTCTTCTTCGGATTCCACGAACCGATCTGATGCACGGGCGCGGTCTAATTCGCGGCAGGGAATCGCTTTCCACGTATCCGCGATGTCCTCGCCTAACGAAGGGTGTTGGAAAATTTTGTGGAGGATATCTGTTTCTGCTTGGTTCGTCAGGAACGGGAAGATTCGAGCTTCAGGGGAGTACTCAGATAACACTGTCCTCGGAATGTCTACAGCCACTTCCTCAAGGTTCTGTAGAATAGCCAAGTCACTTTGATTGAAAATCCCTCGCAGACTCTCCGTACGACCGCTATTTTTGAAGGTCACCACTCCGAACTGGTATCGGTCGTCGATCCCCTCGAAGATGCCCTTGTTTTCGAACTCGACTAGGGACTCGATGGATGCTTCGTCCAACATCTTCATCCGAAGGTCCTTCGAGAAGGAGCCATTGAAGATCACGCCGGGTAACACCTGAGCGACATATCCGTCCTCCTTGACGAGGTCAAAGACTCGTTCAACGAACAGTCCAGCAAGATTGTTCTCGTTCGGGTCCTTCCGCCCGGCCACTACTGGGGTCTGGAGTTGGTATTCTGGCCCGTCGGTGAAGAACCGCATTTGGGTTTCAATATCGTCTTGGTACTCCTGCCAAGCCTCAGAAACTGCCTCCTGTTCGAGAAGTTCCTCCTCAATTTTGTCCTTCTCTGATGGGGGGCGTGTCCGAAACCGCTCGTCGTACCGTGGAAAGAAATCATCACGGCTGGCCCGGAGTTGATCCCATGGTGGATTGCCGATTAGCACATCGAATCCACCGTCAGCATAGACGGAGGCGAACTCTAGTACCCAGTGGAACGGAGAGTACTCTCGGACCCCGTCGATGGTGAGGTCGTCAACACCAGCCTCCTGGAATTGCGTTAGAATTTTATTATCGAGTTTCTCACCGTGCTCTTGAATACGGGATTCCGCGATTTTTCGGGCATTCGCGGCCTCCAAAGAGGATTCCGCCTGGCGGTGTCGTTTGACTGGCTTGATTACGTCGTCATACAGTTCCTCGACGCTCTCACCGATGCCACCCCCGTAATTCGTCAATGACGCGTCACCCTGATCGTTGGCGATTTCGTGGATGTCAGTAAACCCGATGAGTGAGTTCCCTTGGCGGATGTTGAAGTCGATGTTTGGGAGGGGTTCGACTTCGTTGGGTTCATCTTCGATGTCTGCAACCATCGACAACCAGAGGCGGAGCTTACAGATTTCGACCGCGCCTCCATCGATATCCACTCCGTACAGGTTGTTCAGGATCACTGTGCGCTTCGCGTACAGTGACGCCCCGCCCTGCCCTTCGTTGATTTCCTCCAGCTCGTCCCGGGTGCGAGAGTCCAGCTCCCAGCCTTTGCCTTCCTGTCCAAGTTGCTGGAAGTACTCAATACACTGTATGTAGATGTCCACCAGCACGTCCTGTACAGCGAGTAGGAACGCACCACTACCAACTGCCGGATCAAGAATATGCGCTTCTTTCAGAATATCGTGGTACAGCGTTTCGACATGGTTTGTCTCCACGTTCTCAGTGGGGACTTGACGGGTCATCGTTCCGCCATCCGCAACCGCCTGTTCACCACTGCCGGCTTCTACATCAGGGAATCCGAATACGTCGTCAATTTCGTCGTATTCGGTATCAACAGCGTCGTTGAGCTGATCAAGTAGGTACGGGTGGACTGTCCCGCGGGACATGAAGCCGGTAATCTCTTCGGGCGTGTAGTACGCGCCCATCTCCTTCTGGTTGACCGTCTGCTCGAAGATGTGACCCAGTATTGCGGGCGAGAGGTTCTTCGGGTCGACGATGTCGAGCCGCTCGTCGACGTTCCAGTTCCACCCCGACAGGAAATCCAAGACGTCGTCGAAGAGCTCGTTCGTCTCCTCGGTGGACTCTCCAAGCTTCGCGTCCGGGAACTCCTCCTCGACGGGGTTCTTCGCGAACAGCCCGCCGTTCAGGTACGGCAGGCTCCCGAAGTCGGGGTTCTGCTTGTCCTCCGCGAGGTAATCGAAGAACAGCGGCCGGTAGAAGTTCTCGTACCGGTCCTCGCCGTCGTCGACGACGTCGCCGGGCTGCTCGTGGAGGTAATCCGGATTCCGGTCCAACAGGCGCTTCTCCTGAATGAAATACAGGAAGATCATCCGGTCGAGGATGACCTGGACGTAGCGCTGCTTCGCGTCGCCGCGATCGTCGGGGATCCCGGACACTTCCTGAACGAGGTTCGTCCGGAGTTCCTCGAACTCCTCGTAGAATTCCTTGACGACCTGTTGGGTGTCGTAGAGCGTATCGTAAATCGCAGCAGAAGAGCCGTACTCGATAGAGTTGAGCTTCTTCAGAACTGTGTTCTTCTCGCCGCTGTCACTCGTGAACTGCTCTTTGGTAAACGAGATCTTCTGGTGCTTGATCCGCCCGTGCTGCTGGCCTTCCCAGCTTCGCATCCGCGTGAGGAAGGTGAACTCCTCGAAGTCGTTGGTGGCGACGAGATTCGTGTGTCGAGATCGGTTGTCCGGCTTGAAATCCGTCGCCGTCTCACCGGGGCCCGCGTTGACGAGTACGACGAATTCGTCATCGGCGAGTTGAAGGACAAGTTCGTTGCTTTCCCCGAGGTTTGGACGCGGTTTCAGACCGCGTTTCGCGAAGGAATCGGCGATATCTTGGAGGGAATCCCAGCCTGCGATGTCCTTCGCAGTAATCTGCTGGACTGACATACATATTGGGACACCCGTTACTTGTATGAAAGTATGGGAATCCTCCGCTAATGTCCCAATGTTAATGATTTCAACGGAGCCAGATTTATCCTAATTGGACAACCTGAACTATCAATTAGCCCGCTATATACCACACAGAGACGATGGACGAAACGACCGCTCGCAAGCTCCTCTCGGAGATCGACGAGCCAACGGAGCCGACACTCCGAGAGCTACAGCAGACGGCCATCGGTAGCGTTGAGACGGTTCTCTCAGATACAGGCTTTCCTACCCGAGAGGAGGTCAGCCGGCGGCTCTCATACACGTTCTACTACGACTGGGAGACTGACGATCCGGACATCGTCCTCCTCGTTCAGGATCCAGGGAACCTCCATGAACGTCACTTGTCGGAACTGCGTCCGCAGAACCCACTCGCCGGCGAATGTTCGGCTCGCGACCAGATCGGCGTCTACCGCGAGTTTGCCAAGAGCTGGCTGACCGGGCGAAACGCCGATTTCGCAGAGCGTTTTTTCGGGACGCTCGCCCGTCACGATCTCATTTCGCTCCCGAACGGCTGGCACCAGTACGTCGAATCCGGGCAGTTCTATCGAGACTTCTACCTCGGCGACGTCGTGAAGTACCGCGTCGACGGCTTCGGAGTTGCCGCCGAGCGCGCCTCGTATCAACACCTCCTCAAGCAAGAACTCCGGGCGTTGGATCCGGATCTTGTGATCACCTTCGGCGGAAATGCGTGGCCGGCACTCCGACGCTCGACCACGCCGGAGCCCGTCATGGAGACGGACGCCGACCCAGAGAGTATCATGGCCATCCACGGGATACTCCACCGTATCTCCGAACCGGTCAATACCCACGTACTCCCGCTGGCTCACATGAGTGGGCAGGTCTGGTGGCGGTTCCCACCTGACGAGTACATCTCGCGACTCAGCAAGGCGCTTGAAGTGCTCGAACGCCAGTAGCGAAAACGACGGAGCGTGACACGCATCGTCTCGATATGAGATAGCGACTCTACAGATTGTGGGCAGTCACGAGTTTGGGCGGACTACATGTCGAGATAGGGGCCGCAAGCCCGAAACGTGGCACTACAGCCGATCACCCGGTTGGAGTACGAGCCAGGGCATCATAAAATATTTACTAAGGGTTTAGTGTTATGTCTGGGTTAAAAGTGAGAACTTGGCTGCTTGTAGGATGGTTGTTTCGTGGAAGATGGAGGTGATCAGAACGGGATTATTGCCGGCGCTATGGCGATGTTCTAGTGCGAACTCCTTCAAATACTTGCTCGACTCTCCTCCATTTCCACGGGTTGGTCGCGGGCCGATGGCCTGCTTCTGGGCGCGCCGACCGCTTCGTAGGTCGTTCGTTCTCTCTCGCCTTAGCTAGTCAAATGGGCCTTCATAAAATCGTTAATTCTCTCTTCATCAACATTTCCAACTTGCTCAATCTGATCTAGTAACTTCTCTGACTCTTCTTTGAGAGATTCATTACTACTTGAATTCAACATCGCCTCAAGCCGATCAAGAACTTGTTCTTCTTTATCATAAAATGTAGTGAAGCCAGATAACTGTTCGACAACCGTCTGCTTCCGACTATCTCGTAGGTTCTGATCAGTTAAGCGGTCACTCAGCCTTTCAATAAAGTTGCGCCCTTGACTTCTCTCAATGCTCTCCGGTATCGACTGTAGAACCTTGATAACTGGATTGATCTGGTCTGGATTACTGTTATCTAACCTGTTCGTTAAATCTTCCAAAATATCACCCGCCACCGCACTTTTACGGTCTTCATCAGTATCACTTTCAAACTCTTCCCAGAGTTCTCTATACAATTTATAGTCTCCTGTATCACCATTTAGTAGGTTATCGAGTTCATCAATGTATTTTTCTTGATTGGGGGCGCCCAATTTGGAGAAATGAACAGCAATTGGCTTTAACAGATTGCGCTTACGATTGGAGTTTCGCTCATTTCTGGCAGAATGACCACACGCATCAATAATAGTACCCAAATCTAATTTTAATCTATTGATGTGTTCTTCAATAATCCTCAGACCAATTTCCTGCTGATTGTTGTTGTTTGATCTGATAAGCTCTCTCGTCTTGTCCACTATCTTTTGATCGTACTCGCTCGGGATCTCTGGGATTATCGTTTCAGATATGAATGATTGATCGTTGATCTGCCTTGGAATCCGAGAGAACAGTTTATCTATCTCTTTCTCAGTCTCAAAGGTAGGAACCTCTCGCTCAATCATCTTCTTAAGTATTTGTTGTATATTCTGAGGATTCCATTGTCCATATATTGAACTAATCCATTCTCTGAAGTCAGACTGACGCTCTTCTGGCAACGAATCATAAAAATGTATATTAACTTCCACTAATTCAACCATCTCATTATTCAAAGAATTGAGTATTTCTCTTATCGACTCAAAACTCTCAATTGCGGCTGCCTCAGTAACTTCTGGATTCAAGTTAGTGAGATTTCTGGCCAGATCTCGGTTGATTTGTTCATGTTGGTTGTTCCTGTATCCATCATAGAGTTCCAGCAGTTTTTTGACGTATTTGCTTCGTTCCTCTACTCCAGCTACTTTATCAAATTGACCATATGATGCGGTTTGAATAAATTCGTGCTTCTCAGAGTCTATCTCAACTACTGTAGTTGAAACTGATATTATTTCAGATGTAACCAAATTCTCAATAGAACCTTTTGACTGACGTAATAGCTGAATAGCTTCCACTAAATCATTGTCCCGGAGATTACTAATCTTCTCAGATAATTCACTGACTGCTGTGTTGGGAACACTTTCCGCATGTTTCACGAAGGCAGAAAGAATATCTTCGTTAAGTCCGTCGTTGTCCTTGACTTTCTTTGCATATTCTTCAAACAAAGCCTTAGACTGGTACTCGTACATCTGAAGCATAACAGGGAACAGCAAGTCTGGCTCAAGAAACCTCAGAAAATTCTGATCAGGGCTATTAGCAACGTATCTCCCGACGACAGGCGCAATACTCTGCTGCTCCTCTTCACTCAGTTGTTCAAAGATTGTAACTAAAGAATTGGTTATTGCGTACATAGGCTGGTCCCTATTGGTGGACCGATAGCCACGAAGTTCTTCATCGATCGCATCGGTATATTGGGTAAAAGACTCTCCCCTGTCTCGGATACTCTCGATACGATTCAAGAGTTTTGATGTCTGCCCAGTTTTCAAGAACCTCATTATATCGTCGAAGTCTTCTAACCCTCCGGAATATGACTGCTCAGAGAGATTTAGGAACGGTCTAACGTTCTCGACAGTCACACGCTGTGTTGAGTCAAGAAACGCTTCTAGCCGCGACTCTCCACGAGACTCTGATTCTAGAATTTCTTCTACTCTATTACTCCTTGATTCGCCGTTTAGATAGTCATTGATATCATTTAGGAGGTATGGATCGTCCTCAAGTTTCCTATAAAAATCTGGGAAATCTTCTTCCAATATCGAGACCTTAGCAAGGAATGGCAAATTTTGAGTGACTCGATTATTACCAAGAATTCCTTCTTGTTCCCGTTCACGAGCAATACTGCGGAGGGTAACGAGCCGATTGATCGCGTGTTTTATTCTTCGGGGATTCTCAAAGTAGGCATTGATAATTATATCAATTGCCTCTGGGTCTATCGGTTCAGTTAATTCTCCATTCTTTCTATGTGCGTAATTCTCTACGTCGTCTTTCTGGAACGTAGGAATGCGGATGTGAGTCTGGAAGAATTTCCTTAGAAATTCTCTTTCGGTTCTGGTTTCCCCGAAAAACTCCTCATCGTTAACCGCTTTCAGGTGGCTCTCCAACGCCTCATCATCACAGGGAATCAAGTATACGCATCGATCATCCTCAAGAAACGTCTTTAGCGATACCAATACATCATATACTGTGCTACTTTCACACCGATCTAGGTTGTCAACGCTAATTACTACTTTCTCAGCATCTACTTCTTGAATAATTGAGTCAAAGATGTTCTTGTGAGCGCCAGACCATTCTTTTCGAGGATATAGGAACTTCCGCTGGACAGTCCGAGTGACGGTATCAAGCTGCTTCAAGACATATCCCAAGACCGGCAGAAGCAAACCGGTCGCAACCAGAGAAGCGGCTGCCGAATGTCCAAAGTATTCCAGCAGTAGCGCAACTATACCCAGTGAAACGAATGAGATTGAAAGTATCGGGCTATCGTTCCAGAAATCCCTGATAATTTCCGACGGGTTACTACTTTTAGTAATCGACTCATCTTCTTCCACGTCGTACAGACGACCTGTAATCTCCTCTTCTCCCAATACTCCGTTATCTTCAGCATTGATTTCCTCTCCAATCCTCTGATCTAGTTCTAAAAGCAATTCTGTACGAATTGAGTCTTCAGCATGGGCCCAAGCGTCAAATTCAACACAGACCACATCATCAAATTGCTGATCACTTCTGATCCGGTTGTAGAGTAGATTAATTATTGAACTCTTACCTGAACCCCACTCGCCGAATATTCCGATATGCCACGGCGGATCAACATTCCGAATCACCTCAGAAAGAGTATCAACATACTCGATATGGCCGAAACTGTCCTCGTCTTCAGAATCAATCGGCTTATCAATAAGATACATCTGATCTTCACCAGATTCGGACATTAACAATTAATCCGTACTCCAATTACAAAAAATCGGCTCTATTGAAATAATATTATTCAGACAAATCTCCGTCTAAAATAGCCTTGCGATGAGAGTTGTATATCGTCAACTAGTCAATGTGCCATAGAGCGGCGGTTTGATTCGGGCGTGAAAGTACACAGCGTGACTGTTAGATAGGGAGCTGATCGGAGCTGGGCGGCAGCTTGGTCAGTTATATCCCCCCACCCAGCATCTTATTTCGTCTTAGCCCGACTCAGCAACGTATATGCAAGTGTATATCTCGTCAGGAAAACATATCGACAACGTCACCAAGCGCGTTAATGCGATCAACCAGCACGTTGAGTCTCCCGAAGTCGTTTTTGGTGAAGGGGGTGAATCAGACACGGTAGAAACACTCAGACGTACTATCCGAATTGCCCCATTAGCCCCGTTGATTGCCTTTGTAGCGTTCATTCATTTGTTCATCGTTATGAGATTCATCGGGAGGATTGTGGCTATCGCCACCCGTGGAGAATTTGGCCAAGACAGAGTTATAATGCGAAAAGTTGCTGACCAACATGGCGCAACAATCCAAGAGATAGACACGTTTTATTCAGCAACTCCAATCGATGAACACCCAATATCATATGGTCTGCTGAATTGGGGAACAATCATTTTGATTCCGACGATATTTTGGCGATTGTTCCCTTCTATCGGTGGAGTACTTCTTTCGGGGCTATTGTTGCTACTTATTGGTGTAATCCTGCTGTTCGCTATGCTTTACCAAATTAACGAGGAGCGAGAAAAGAGAATGGTCGATGAGATACTTAGTGAAGCTAACACTGTAGATTCCGCCTGTATTGTCATAGGGAAGGGTCACCATCAGGGCGTTGAAACTGGTTTAGAGTCTCACGATGAGGTTGAGGTGATCAACTGGACCCAAACGAACGGAAACTGAATCACCTGTACTGACCGAACTGATCAGGTGGTTTTCCGAAGCGCTTCCTTGTGAGATACGCGCGCTATATCCAAGACATCATCTGTGACATTTACAGAGGTTTTCAACAGAACGATTGCCTTTATGATTTCTTCAGCACGGGCCAGCTCATCCCAACTGTGTTGAGAAGGAAGCCCTTTTCGAATTATTTCTCAAACCTCTGCTATTTATATACTACCTCGAGTGATCCAGAACTCGGTCCCATTAACCCGATCAACGGTTCTCAAAGGAGCCAGATTGTTAGCGATCACTACCATTTCGAGGAGCGATTTCTATGTGAGAACCCGAGGGAATCACAGATACTCAGAGTGGATGAGATCGTAACAAAGATTTAACCGATACCGCCGACTCCACGTGTTGTGCCATTTCCCCGCGCAAAATCATCCCGTCAACTCTACGACGAAGTCAAATCGTACGACCGGGTGATTACTCCAGACGGACCGCTCGCGAGTGCCCTCAACCGCCAGCTTGATCGGTCACACCTCGGTCCGTTTGCTATACCCCCACGTCGCCTTGCGGTCGGTCGCCGGCAAGAATCTGAGGACCGCCTCGCGTTTCTCGGCATGATCGCAAATGAAGATATTTCGTGGAAACGATGTGCCTACGCAGTCGGGAATATCCTCCAGTGTTGGGAACACCAAGGATCTCACGAGGCTATTTTCGAGTACGACGCCTACATCGACGAGGCCACCGAACGCGCAGTTGAGAGAATCGGTGACCTTGAGACGGCCTCGATGAAGCTCACGAACGACACTATCGATTCGGATCTCGATGTGGTCGTTGTCGAGCCGGAGATGCTCACGCAACTCGAACGAGCGTATCTGCCTACTGAGTACGATACGGTCAGTCTCTTTGCCGACACAGAGTTTGAGCTGCCCCCGTTTCGGATCCATGATTCACCGACAGCGATCATCGAAACGGTGGTGAATGCGGTCACCGAGACAAACGCCGAAAACGTCGGGATTGTCCTCGATCAGGAAAGCGAGTACTCGCCGCTCATTGAGTCCGCATTCGAGGCAGCAGACATCCCATTTTTCGGCGGACCAGGCTTTACTGATCGCAGCGAACACCGCTTGTTCCTTCATCTCCTCCGGACTGCCCACCGAGGAACTGACACCCGGATCAGCGAAATTCGGTCGCTACTGACAGCTTTTGACTGCGATGTTACCGACCGTGAGGCGGACAAGCGGCTCCACGAACTCGATGATGGTGACCTTTCGTGGCTGATCGACTTCTGTCACGAGATTCAGGAGTACACGTTTTCGGACGCGCTCTCGGCGTTCGAACACCGTGCCGACGACACGCTTGATGCCTTTCGAGCGGAGCTAAATGAGCTTGGTATCGCCGACGAGCCTGTTACGGAGGCGCGCCTCGACGAGCTGTCGTTCTATCTACAGACGTATGAGGTCCCTGTTGATCGGGATAACGAAGGCGTCCTGCTCGCCGACGCGAAGTCGGCATCATACGTCGGTCGTGAGGTTGTCTTCTATCTTGGCCTTGATGATCGGTGGACTCACTCGGCACCGCGTCGTCCATGGGTTGATCAGGATGCTCAGTTCACGCGGAATCTCAAGAGCTTCCAGTTGCTGTTACAGAGCGGGAGCCAACAACACTATCTCGTTCAGGATGCAACCGGCGGATCGCCGGTTACCCCGTGTCTGTACTTCGAAGAGCTCCTTGAACGAGAATACGATCGTTTCTCAGAACTGCCGTCTACCACCCATCAACTCCGATCTGAACCACATTATGGGGCTGTATTCAACACAGAGTCAGTTGACGTGTCTCCTGACCCAGTCGAGACGATCAGTAAGTCGAGTCTCAACACCTACGTGAACTCACCCCGAGACTACTACTTCAGCCGGATCGTCGATGGCCCAGAGAAAGAGTATCTCACCGAAGGCAACCTGTTCCATGACTTTGCGGAGTTCTATGTCACCCATCCTGCGGTCGTCGACGACGCGGCGCTGACAGAAGTCGTTGACCTCATGCTTGATGAAGTCCGTCCGCTGATCCGCTCCGTTGATGAACAGACTCGCCGGACTGAGTACCGTCTAAGCCTCGAAACAATCGTCTCGTACCTCGACGACAACCCCCCGAAAGACGGAGCGTTCCTCACGCCCTCCAGCAGTACTGAGAACGCGATTGCCGACTACTTCGGGTACGATATCGCGTCGCCGGTAACTGAACGCCGGTTTGTTGATGAGGATCGTGGTATCAACGGAATGATCGACCTTGTCCAGTCGCAAACCGAGCTGCTGGATTACAAAAGCGGGAGTGAGAACGACGCCAATTCAATTGTCCAAGACGCCGCGATTGACGAACCATCCGACGAACCGGATTTCCAAGCATTGCTATATCTCACCTACTGGCGCTCACAAACGCCCGCTCAACAGCTCTCGTTCACGTTCTTCTACGTCACTGAACTCGTCGACGACGCCATCGCCGGTGACATCGATCTCGACGACGCGCTGACGACGGTGACGTACTATCCCGGATCTCTCACAGATCACGTCCGAACAGAGGAGTTCTTCGAGTACCTTCGTGAGGAGGGGGCGAACAAGTGCCAGAAGATTCTCTCGAAGATCGACTATCAGACGTACGCTGCTCTCTTCGATGCCGCACCACTCGTTGAGACAACTGACAGCGACGAACTCATCGAGTCAGAGTTCGGCCGGACGATGATTGAACGACTCGAGGCAGAGATTGGAGAGTACAAGTACGTAAAGACGGGGAGCAAACAGGTTATGCGGGAAATCGCCCGCCAACAGAAAGGTGCGTTCTTTAAACCTGACTTGGATGCGTTTGAGTCGTTTGTTGAGGAGCGACTGACAGAGCTCAACCGACGTCGTACAGGTGACGAGCCGTTTCCCATTGAGGGACTTGCCGGCGAGCCGAATTACCGGCGGGTGGATAATCGTGATTTGCTCTTGGAGGGTGAACAATGAGCGACATCGAACCGAATCCGGAACAGCGCGAACTCATTAACGCGATCGAGGGCCTGTACCTCGTCGATGCGGGCGCTGGCACTGGGAAGACCTTCACCGTCACCCGCCGATACGCGAATATCGTCGAACAGGATGGGATTGCTCCGTCCGACGTCTTGTTGGTCACATTCACGAACAACGCTGCCGAGGAGATGCGCGACCGGATTGTGCGGAACAGCGAGTACGGAATGCGGGAGCTCTCGAACGCCCCAATCCAGACGTTCCACTCGTTGGCGCATGATATCCTCGACGAACACGGCCATGATGCTCCGACATATCTCGGCGTGGAGGAGACGATCACCGGCTCAACGCGGATCATCGAAGACGACATCATCGAACAGGCGCTGTTTCGAGAGTTCATCGGCCAGTTCATCGACTCGCACCCTGAGTACAACGAGTTCTTCACAGCGATTTCGGAGACGACAGAACTACTCAATCTCATCAAAGAGCTATCTGCGAAGGGTGTGTTTCCCACCGCAACCGGCTGGTACCGCGACGGTGAGTCACACCTCGACGGTGACTTTGCTGCGTTCGAGACGCTGTTCGCCGATATAAATCAACCTCGAAACGGTGGCAGCAAGCAGTCGAAGCTCCGGTCGAAGCTCAGCAAATATGGGAAAGAGAAGACCTACCTCCCAGAGGCACCTGAGAGATGGGAGCTTCGCGGGAACGGCAAACAGATTCCAGCGGATGTCGCTGGACGCGTTTTCGAGGACGATCGAACAGCACTCAAGCAGTTCGTCCACGATGTGTATCACGCCTACCTTGAGTTTGCGCTTCGACGGAACTACCTGAACTTCGGGTTCCTTCAGCTGTTTGCGTTCGTCCTTCTGTGTGAAGACCACGATCTTCGAGATCGACTGGGCTACGAGTATGTGATGGTTGACGAGTTCCAGGACTCTAGTGAGATCCAGTTCAAACTCATGCTTCTTCTGGCCGGCACAGAGAATATCTGTGTGGTCGGTGACTGGAAGCAAAGCATCTACAGCTTCCAATACGCCGACGTCGACAACATCCGAGAGTTCGACGAGCGACTCGACCGGTTCGCCGAAGAGCTGAATCGGGACGCAGATCGCGTCACATTCCCGACGACGACAGCTGCCAGCAAACAACTGACACGGAACTACCGGTCGACCCAATCTATCCTACGGTTCTCGACACAGGCGCTGACGGCTCGTGCGACGAACAGTGAGTTACTCGATGTTGAGGCAATCTCCGAGGCGGTCACACGGTTGAAGGCGGACACAGACCATGACGAGAGCCGTATCGAGGCGCTCACGAGTGAGGATGAACACGAGGCGATTCTCGCGAAAATCGACGACATCGTCGACAATGATGACTACGCCGTTGAGGGTGATGACGGCGAGTACCGCGCGCCGAAATACGGCGATATCGCCGTTTTGACCCGGACTCGCGATTTCGGCCGGGACCTACTCGACACGGCGAACGCGTACGACCTCCCGATGGCGTATGAAGGTGGCATTGAGGTGTTCCGAACGGACGCCGCAAAGCTACTGTTAGCGTGGCTTCGGATCCTCGAACGTAACGCCGATCGCGGCTGGGCGCTCGTCTTAGAGGAGGCCGGGTACACAATCGACGAGGTGAAAGCGATCATCGACCGCGACGCATACCCTGACGCGATGGTTGCCTTCCGCGAAGAGCTCCGAGAGATGGAGACATTCGGGGGTGTCGCCCGTCGCGTGTTCGATCGGTACGACCGGAGTGGCCCAACTGCGGATGTCGTCCTTGACACGGTCCAGTCCGTCTATGGGACGACAACATTCACCCGTGGAGAACTGATTCAGTTCATCGAAGCGGCGATCGAAGATGGTAGTACCCACGAGGTAGACGCTGGTGCGGGGACGAATGCGGTGACTGTTCAGACCATCCACGCAACGAAAGGGCTCGAATATCCGATTGTCATCCTCGCGAATATGAACACGAACAAGTTCCCATCAACCAGTGGCAGCGGGAGCGATATCGCGTACACAGACCCAATCGGACTCCGACAGAGAAAGGTGTACTCTGAGGAGGCTCACGATGTCCCACACGTCTACGACAACTGGCAGACAGACGTTCTCAATAAGTGTCTCTCCCAGAACTACGATGAGGAACGCCGACTGCTCTACGTGGCTATTACGCGTGCTGAGAGCCACGTCATTCTAACCGGCGGTGAGAATCCAAATGTGTTCCTCGACGAACTCCCCGTTAATATCGAAACAGTCGATCCAGATCTGTCGTCCTTCAGCGCAGTAGACAACGAGTCTTCACCGTTTACCGTTGACATTCCGGATCCTGATGGGCCAGCAAGCTACTCCCCGCATACGTTCATCGACGATGCCGTGTTCGAAGGAGACACCGGTGGTCGAGGGATGGAATTTGGGTCGGAAGTTCACGAGTTCGCAGAGAGGTATGTGCTCGAGGAGGCTGTCGACACCGACGGCAACACTGATAAAGAGAATGTGAAGAAGTTCTTAGATTCACTCGATGGCGAGAAGAAAGCCGAAATCGATGCGTTCCTTCCGTTGACTGTCGATGACAAGGAGGTGACGATCGGTGGGATCATCGACTTGCTCCATATTACGCCTGACCAGGTCGATATCATCGACTACAAAACTGACCTCACCACCCACGCCGAAGACGAATACGAGAAACAGCTCAGTATTTATTACCACGTCGTTGCCGACCAATATCCGGATCGGTCGGTCTCTGCTTCGATTTTCTACACCGATGATGGTAACCGACGCAGGATCACCCATCTCAGCAAATCCGATCTCAGAGAGATGGTCCGAACATACCGTGCGTGACTCCTTCCACTCTTGAACGCTGAGAAAGCATAGCTACCGACAAGAACGGACTCGTGGCCCTCTTAAGGAATTACTCGAGCGATTCGATGAGCGCGTCACTTCTACCGTTGAAGCCTACCTTTGGGCCCGTTCCGTCTCCCGGTACGTGACGCCGAGGTCGAGGTCTTCGTACATCCGGTCGAGCATCGCCAGCCCCGACTGGAACTGGGCGTAGTTCTCGCGCATATACTCGATTGTCTCTGCTCTCGGGATCACCGGGTACCCTTCGACGTGCTCGATATCGAGGGACGCGCGTGGCTCGAGGACGATCTGTAGCGGTCCGTCCAACTCGTCTCGGGGCTGTCGGTCAAATGCGGTAGGGAGGCCGAACGACTCGAAAAACGTCTCCCAGGCGTCGACGTCTTGCTCACGAACAGCAAGGAACAGCGGATAGTCGTCGGGCTCGCGACCAACTTGGTAGCCGCCTTGGGTCCACACGTAGACGGCGTCGATCCGTGTAAATGCGAACGGCCAGTCACCGAACTGTGGGATGACGTAGGCTTCCTCGATGGATGGTGGACTGACGCCGGCGCTGGCAGCGACGAGCTCTCGTGCTGCGTCTCTCACGTGGTCATCGACGACTGAGAGGCCGTCGTCATAGGTGACGTAGCCTGCGTCTTCGAGTCGGTTAACGGCCTGTCTCACCGTCTCGTACGGCGTGTGGAGGTGTTGGGCGACACGACGGATGGAGTCACCACTCTCGATAGCGAGGATGATTTGCGCCGCCGTGTCGTCGAGAACCTCGTACATCTGGCAGTTACCAATAATCCGGTAACCGTTAAAAGCCTTACTAGAGGACTGGGTAGAGCGGCTCTGGCTGAGTTCCACCACTCAGAACTCTCCTACTGAATGACTCGTCTGTATATATCAAACGCCGTCGAAGTCTCCCATCGAGTATGCGCCACCTTGGGGGACGGAGAGTGAAACCTCAACGGTTCTAGAGTGAGGGAACGAAAACAGCCGCTAATCGAGTTCGCCGTACCCGTCTCCTCTCATGAGTTCTGCAACGTCTTCCACGTTGTCGAACGCAGCGAGAAGCGCATACTCACGGGCGTCCGTCTTCGCGATATCATCGGTCCCTAGCTCCGAAGCGAGTTGGCTGCGAAACTCCGCTTCTCGGGAGACGACTTCATCGCGAGCGAACAGTTCGAGCCGGTTGTCTCGTTCGTCCCCGACGTTACTCCGACGCACGAAGTACGGATACTGATGGCCACCCGTCTGGTGTGCTCCGGTATCGCTGGCCGTCGAGGTGGTCGTCGTGCTCTCTTCGCCGGTACTGTCCGCATCCTTCGCTCCTGGGGAGGTCCGGCGTTCGTCTACTTCGGCAGAGGTGGCTGCCTCGGGTTCCTGATCATCTGCTTCTTCGTTCGCGACGTCACCGGTTTCCTCTGCTTCGTCATCTGCTTTTTCCTCCTCGCTGTCTCCGAAGTTGAGGTTCCCTGACCCGGATTTGAATGAATCGCCCCCCATTAGTCAGCCACCTCCGGTTCAGTCGTGAGGTCGAACCGCACCGTCTCGGTCCCGTAGTCGTCGATGTCCAGGACGAGTTCATCGTTGATGTCGACGTCGAACGTCTCCGTCGCAATGAACCCCGCCAGCTGCCATAGCTTCTTCAGGGTCTCGAGCTCACGGTCGGGCACTCTACGTGGCCCCTTCTCTGTGATCATTTCACCGTCCTCCTCGTATGTCTTCCACCGCTCTTCGACTACTTTGAACGCAGAGCCACGGGCTTCCCACATAGCGTCCATCAGACTCTCTCGTGACCCGATAGAGACTGGCGTTGCGAAGGCGTCCGTATTTTCGAACTGATCGCGATACTGCTTGTGGGCGTTCGTCTGCCCGACTCCGGATGGAACCACGCACGAAAGCCCGATTTCGATGTCCAGCGCAGTTTCCATGTTTCCGACCATCTCCTCGAGACCATCGAGGCTGAGACTCCCCTTCCCAGCCGGCTTAACTGGCGCCACCAGTGTTCGAAGCGCGTAGATAGCATTGTAAAGGAGGTCTTCAGCGCGCGCGTTAGGATCGATGAGGACCGCGTCGTACTTTTCGTTCAACTGCTCTCGCTCCCAGAGGAGATTGTATAGGAGCTCGAAGCGGGGGTACTCGTCCCGAGAGATCCCCTTCATCCCCGTTTCGTAGGAGATTTTCTGTTCGAGATTGGAGGTGAAGTCCCCCAGCATATCGTGGCTCGGAATGATGTCGACGCCCTCCTCAGAGGTTTCGATGAGGTCGTCGAAGTTGCCATCAGGCATTTCCAGAATGTGCTTTACGAGATTGTCTGCATCCGGGTCCCCACGGTTCTCTCCGACGTCGAAGAGTGAGGTGAGGTTGCCTGTCTGTGGGTCTAAGTCCATCACAAGGACGTCAAGCCCCATCCGCTTGAGCGCGACCGCGAGATTCGCCGTCATGGTCGTTTTGTATGTCCCCCCGGACTCAGCATAGATGACCGTCGTTATCATACACACACTCATTTGAACGCCTGTTACATATATCTGTGTCAGACACTCGGGGCAATAATCTGTAACGGATATCTGTAATAACCAACTGTACTTGGTGGCGTGGTAGTGAAGATACAGGGATATCAGCTGTAAAGACGCAATCATAGCGAGTAGAGTGGTGCGCCAAAATAGTGTCTGTAGTAGTCGTCTGTAATCCCTATCTGTTTTGTTTGTCTGGAACCGGTGGCTGTACTGAAGGGGTGTTCGATCTGGAGGGTGTGTCTGGGGCGACTAACTGGGATATATCTGTTACAGGTATCTGTTACAGATACTTGACACAGGTTTTTGTTATAGATCTCTATAACAGAAGTTTGAGGCTGAGTCTCGTACGGGTGCAGTAGGAGGTAGTCTCAGTTGATCTCAGGAACAGACATCTGTTACAGACACATACTACAGTCTCCTATCTGGAATTGATGTGTGCTGGACATCTATAAGTAGCGAATGGTGGGTCTATACTCCAGAAGGCCTCCCTAGTCCACTGATACAGATTCACGTTACAGATGTCTGGAACAGATAATGGCTACTCTGAAAGAGGGGCAAAAATTCTGGCCTGCACTGACTCTTGGATGTCACGGGGCCCCACCTGGTTCTACTTAATCTCGAGACCGAGCGGCGTCAATAGTGGTCATCTTGAAGGGGTCGACGCTCTGGGGGGTTCGCAGTATGGTCTGTGATTCCGTGTTCTTGGACGTAGTTGCTAAAGCACCTGTAGTAGCCATACCAATTGCCTCTAGGGAATGGCGACAGACTGGGCGGGACTCGCCATCGACAGCGCTCGGCCAACTGAAGATGAGACCAACTATCTCAATGTATATGGTCACAGCTTCAGAAGGTGGAACCGATGCATTCCTTCTCTTCGACGTCAGTAGGGGGTGAGTCACCCGTTCAGTATGTCTGCGTGCCGACCGCACGTCTATCCGGTAGAGTTGTATACTGGTCTGCGAGCGTAGCAGATACGGGGACCAATTTAGTATCTACCACTTGTAATTTTAGAATAGCAGGCTCTGTTGAAATCCTATTCATTAGGTATATTCTTGCCTGAAACAGTTGGCCGATGAGGACTGCGAACTATTCAATAGAGTATCTCGGCTTCTTGACGGTGACTTTATGACGCTTTGGACGAGAGAGTTTAGCATGGGTAAGACGGTTTCCCGCTTCCCGCGTCCGTCGGCCAGTAGCGTCGAACGTTCCCTTGCGGTTCTCTTGGTGGGGTTGCTCGGAGTATACGCTCTTGGGACACTTATGAGAGACATTATACCAGCACTCAACATGGCAGGCGTGGTTGCAGTTCATTTCGCGGTCGTGGTCGCAGGCGTCTTCCCTATCGCTGTGCTTGGACACGCTCTGTATAGCCGATTCCGTACTGGGACTGCCAAGCCACGTCGTATCGAAATCTTCAGCTCACTCGTCGCGCTCAGTTGCTTGGGTACTGCGCTCTGGCTCACAATTGATTCGACCTCCAGTCTCAGCACCCCGCTGTTAGGGATTTCGTATAGTGCATTACTCGTTCTCGCGGGTCTCGTGACTGTCCGATAATAGTCTGGACTGAACAGTGTGTGGAAACTATCTTGACCGGTCAGAGTGATCGGTCAAGATTGTGAATGAGACAGGCGATGGTGAGCTCACGGAATTGCTTCCACCATCGTCGTGAGCGGACGAACGCACCGTACTTCCGCTTGAGTGTTGAATTGACGGTTTCGGATTGACTTCGTTGGCCGTAGAGATTAGCCTCTAAGCGTGCGTTCCATGCCTTGTGGAGCGATGTAAACTCACGGTGCTTAATCAGTGGACGAACGTCGTGTTGACGGGCAAGTCGTCTGATTTTCTGGTCGTCGTACCCTTTGTCACCGAGCAGGACGTCAATATGCTCGAGATTGCGCTTGATCAACGACGGAGCAATCTGGCTATCGTGTTTTCGTGTCGTCGTCACGTGTAAATCGATAATTGCGTTCACCCTCGTATCGGCCAGTAGAGTCACTTTGAGTTGCTGAATCGTGAGTTCGGCTCGTTTCGTGTAGTGTTTCGAGGCGTGACTACGATCGAATCCTGACGCATCGACTCCAACGACGCCACTTGTCGGAAGTAGCGTCGCTGAGAGGGTCAATAAGACACGCCATACGGCCATATCAAGCCGATTGAACGCTTTACAGAGCGTTGATGGCGTGGGAAGTTCGACTAAGCCAAGAACACGACGGATGCGTGGCATCTCGATCAACTCGTCAAGCAGGCCACGATAGGTCGTATTCTTCCGAACTTTGAGGCACAGCAGAACAACGTGCTGTGGGAGTGTATAACGATGTTTGGAGAATTTTGAAGAGTATCGAGAAACCGCTCGGCGTGCCAGATTGATCGCCTTCTCTGTAAATCGGAGTAACTGTGACTTTGGGAGGGTGCTCATCTCGTCGAATTACAGGACGAACCTGTAACTCTCTGAGGATTTCAACAGAGCCGAATAGCAATACAAAATGAGCAAGGATAACGAAAACGGTCGTGGAAATTCGAGGCAGCAGGTGGTTGGGCAGAAACGAGATATGCTCTTGGAGAGGGTCTACGATACCACAAAATTCGCAGATCTCGACAAGAAAATACGCGAACGAGGATACGAGGAGACAGAATCTATCGTTCAGCGCGGTATACGTCCGGAAGATCCATTCGATTTCTACCAAGTTATCCGCCACTATACTAACGAGGACGATCAAGCGATAGCCACGTGGATTGGCCTAGACCCAGAAAAAGTCGAGAACGGTGAAGTATCGTATGATATGATAGAGGTGCCAGATGAGATTCAGGACACAGAAAGGGGTCAGGAACTTTACCCACTCATTGTTGCTTTTCTGAACGACGAGGGAATCGGATTCCGAGCAACCAGTAAGGGGATTGAAGAACATGAATTAGATAACAGCATTCTTCGAAACGCGCTCAAAGAATCGTTCCGGACATCCAGAGAGGAAGAATAGGCTCTGTGGCTTTGTTAAACTCTTCTTCTTCAGACACATTATCGTCTGAAACAGCCTGTCAATGAGAACTGCGTATTGACCGAATGTGTCAGAACCAGTCCTTTTTCCTGAGATAGAGCATCGTAATTCCACAAACGAAACCGCCGCCAGTTCCCCTGATGACCGCACCAGTCAACTCACCGTCGAAGAGAACCGTTTGGATGGTACTAACGACTACGACCCAGACAACAATGTTCGTGAATAGGTATACCCACGGATTCTCCAAGTCGAAACGGAGGACCTCGTTCATACTTCAATTACTGACTTCAATAGGAAATACGTTCCCTGTACTGAACGATTTACAGTCGATACTTCCGGGGTTGCGCGGCTGAAGTCAAAAAAAGTTACTCAAGATCCTCACGATATTTCACATTCAACCCATTTTGGACTAAAATATCTTCAACATCTGATAGAGTACCTGTTTCACTCTTAGACCACGTCGGCATCAATTGAACTACTCGGAGTTTTTCAGAGTCATTCTCCTGATACTGTATGATCATGTGTGGGTGACCGATCTTATTTGATTTGGATAAGATGATCTGTTGGATTGTTCCAAGCTCAATTTTAGTTTTGTCAGAGACTCCAAAATACCTATTGTAAATGTATTTTCCTGATAATAATAAGACTCCTAAAAGTACACCGCTAACTAAGCCATTTACCGCGACTTCTCGGATAAATATACTAGAATTAAAAACAATAGACAATATCAGATAGAGAGCTGTTGTTGACAGAATTATTTGTAGTGTATAGCTATTTTTCAGGAGACGCTTAGCTCTAGTGATTTTGTTACTTTCGATCTCGATATGGTTATCATGTACCACACAATTTCCCGGAAGAATTTGGAATTGGTTCATAAGCGAGATTATAACAGCCGGTTAAATAAGAGGATGAATTACCCAATCAAAACGGTTTGGATTTATGACGCTCGGCTCTGTCGAAATCCTCTTCTTCAGATAGGTTCTTGCCTGAAACAACTGGTTGTTGGAAGGTGCGTATTTAACACTCAATACAGCTCGTTACCGCGAGCCGTACCGGTCTACTGACTGTCAGGGTCTACAACGATTACAGGATCTGCGATGGTCAGCGCTATGCCGAAAATGAATAGCCCGAATCCCACAATTCCTACTGCGACTGACTGTTGTAGCAGGCCGGTTGTGCTTCCAGCGCTGATACCGGCGCCAATCATCCCTATCTTCCGTGACTCGCCACGCATAGTTTGTTGAAATTTTGTGAGATTGTCGAGCATGAGCTCTGTTGTCGCCCCGTATATGAACGGAATCGCTACGAGGACGCTGAGGCTACTGCCACCGACAATTACCACCGGCGTCATCACTCCCAGACCGACAACCGTCGAGAGGGCGTACCGAATAGACCGTCGCATAGTGGTCGTTCGCTCACACTACACTTTACTGGCCGGGTTGTGCGTCAATCCACGCAGGTGCTGTATTGAGCACTGTCGAGTGGGTGTTTCACCAAAGTAGCTTTTGTCGTCGGTTACAGTAGCGCTGTCCGATGACACCGACACGATCCTCTCGACGTGCTGTGTACCGTCGCATCGCCCAGACGTCCTACTACGACTGGCCAGCCTATCGTGCGACGCCCCTCTACGACCGGAGTTCAACAACCGGCCTTGCTGAAGATGTCCGGGTCCTCGCGACCGTCTGGTTTGACCACGACGCCCACGACTCTATCGAAGCGTTCGTCGCTCACTGGCCACTAGCCTACGTCGAATTCGACGCTCACGATCGCTACGCTGGGAGTACGACCTACGAGATGAAGGCGCTATTCCGGGGGTTTCTCCTCAAGGAACTCTACGGGTGGGACCACGAAACGGCACTCTGCTCGTATCTGGGAGACCGACCCTCTCTCCGCCGTCGCCTCGGGTTCGAGACTGTGCCCGACCAGTCGACGCTCTGGCGGAGTTGGCACTATCGGTTCACCTCCGACCTCCGCGAGTGTATCGAAACTGCCGCGCGGACGATCCTCTTCAAGGCGTCCGACGCTGGGGTCTCGGTTCCACGCACCCCGCCGCGTACAATTCCGCGTCGCCAGACCGATGACGACGAGACGACCGGCCCATCTGCGTTCGAGCGCAAACAACAGCTCACAACTCACGTCAGCCACCTCGTCTATCCGGTGTTTTCGCTCGACCGCGCGAGTGGTTGTGCTATCCACGAGAACGCGTTTTGGAATCTTCAAACGTATCTCGGCCTTCAAGAGAACCTCGCTGCCAATGAGGGCGCCCGCAGCTTCCGCTACGACACGACACGCGAGCGGACGCCTCTCGGCCATAATCATCGAGACCAGATACGATCCCTGTCTATCGAGCGCATCCGTGAGATGTATCGCGAGGCTGCCCAGCGACTCGTCAATCGGACGGCCCAGATGCGAAGCCTGTACCAGCGTAGCTGTATCGCTATCGACACGACGGAAGCCGACCCGTTCACCGGTGACCGGACGGGCCACGAAGACAAGATTATCGGCACGAAAGAGAAGACCGCCGAGTACGCCTATCAGTGGGCGACCGTCCAGCTCGTCGGTGATTCCGTACCACTGGTTCTCGACGCACGTCCCATCCGGAAGGGTGACACCCGCCTAGAGATCGTCGAGGATCTCCTCGATTCGGCAATGGGGCTTGTCGACGTTGACCGCGTGTTCATGGACCGGGAGTTCGACAGCCAGCATATTCTCGAAGCGATAGCCGACCGGGGCGTCACGTATGTTGTGCCAAAGCGGATGCACACCAGCGAGAAAGCTCAGGCCAAACGATTGCTTCAGCGCGACCAAGACCGCTACGTCACCGACCGCAAACTCCATCTGGGCAACAACGAGTGGCACGAGACGACGCTCCAGTACCGTCGAAAGAAGAACTCAGACCGGACGGATCACGGGCAGTACGCCGTGTTTATGACCAACGGCGACCCCAGCGCCATCACAGAATATGGGAAACGCTGGGACATTGAGCGAGGCTACAAGTCGATCAAGCGGTTCATGGCAGCGACAACGTCGAAAGATTTCGTGCTGCGATTCTTTTATTTCGCGTTTGCGTGTCTCCTGTATTCGATCTGGCGCGGGATCGATATGCTGTTTCAGTGTGAGAATGGTGGTGTGTACGATCGTGAACCCGTTGTAACGGCGCAGAACACGCTGACATTGCTCCGGCAGGAGACAGGGATCGGGTAGCGACCATCTGAGACTCAGAGGGTGCCCCGACTCGTGAGCGGCAGCGCTCTTGCGAACTTCGGTCATTTCCCGAAATAGTTCGATGACCGACATGAAACCGATCTCGGAGGCATCATCCAACCGATATCTGCGCACCGATTCAGTCGAAATCACGCATCTCACACCCGCTAAACCCGCTGTAGTCTCAACTTCCCCCGGCCAAGTTTCTGTATAGCGCTATAGGATATATAATCATTCTATTGTACGGTAATCGGTCATCTGAGGCACCTACACTCCGAAATCTATCGATACCTCTGAATTCTAAAGTGATACTGATTACGCTGGTAATCACGACCACTTTGAAGTACCCCGCCGCCGTCGGTGAAGCACGAATGCTGCAACCGGCTCAGAACGGCGCTTCCCCCAGGGTAGAGCCGCCAAGACCGGGCTCCGTGTTTACTCTGGCTACCCACAGCTGAGATCGGGGCGATGGCGAAGAAGTCGATTCGATATAGAACTAATGGCCTCAACCTATATTAAGACAAAGCCCGAACGATGTTGTATGACCGAAGATGAATCGAACTCCGAGGGTCTGATGGAACGCCAGACCACGGGTGAAGACCGCGTGCGGATGGTTGCTCGGCAGCTGTCGGAGCCGCGGACAGCCAACTGGATCGCTTCCGAAGCGGGCTGGTCACACGAGCCGACCAAACGCGTCCTCGAACGGCTCGTCGACGATGGCATCCTCCATCGTGACGAAAGCGGTACTCACACGACGTATTACCCTGATTATCGCCGCCAAGCGATGCAGGAGGCGATGCGTCTTCGAGACAGCGGCCACACTGTCGAGGAGCTCACGGACCGTCTCGCCGATATGAAGACGCAGATTCGCGACTGGGAGGACGAATTCGGCGTTGAGTCACCGAACCAGCTTCGCGGGACGCTCGCTGACGAGTCCCTTGACGCTGAGGAGGAAGATAGTCGCCGTGAGATTGCCCGTGAGTGGGAGCATCTTCAGCGGCGTATCCAGATCGTTGGGTTCGCCATCCGAGAATGGGACTTCCTCGCTCCGACAACAGAGCCTGCCGAGGCCAGTAGCTGACGGATGTCGGTCCCGCATCCCGGTGGTGACCCGAACGCAAACTTCTACGCCCAGCTAAAGCGGGACGTCCTCGACCGTGTGCCACAGATCACGACAGTCGAGTTCGTTCCTGATGATATCGAGGCCAAACAGCTGCGGGCACGGTTTGATCCAGCCCGTCTCGACCCTTCGACAGGGCCTGAGTCGCCGGAACTGTCCATCAAGTGGTACCGGCAGGAGCCACATGATTGGTTCCGTATCAATTACACCGATCCGAACACGGGCTTTCACGCCGGCTGGCACCAGGACGAAGACCATCCCGATCTGGGACGGACGCATTTCCAGTACTCAGTCGCCGATACGGAGGACCGCTGGGGGATCACCTTCGAACACGAGACTCCCTCCCTGATTCTCTGGGAAATCGTCGAAGAGCTCCTTGAGGACGTCCGTCCGACCTACCAGTACGCGAACGAGGAACCATGACACCCCGAGAACGCGCCGATCGGTCACTCGCGAGCTCCTTCGAACGGTATCTCCAGGACAAGGGGAAGGGTCGCGGTGGCGACGGTGGGAACTATCGACGAAACGCAGCCCGCGAGCTCGAGCGGTTCGCCGAGTGGGCCGCCGGCGACCGCGGCGACGACGACTGGACCGGGATCGTCCCCGACGACGTCGACCGGGAGCCCACCTTTGACGATCTCGACGAACGCGTGTTCCGGGAGTACGCTCGGCATCTCGGGGGAGATCGGGGACTCAAGCAGAACACGGTACAAACCTATTACCGCTATATCTCTGCGTGGTGTGGGTGGTGTGTCAACGAGGGATATCTTGAGGCCCACTACGCGCAGCGGGCCAGTGCGATGGCGCCGCTGCCCGAGGATGACGGCCGCAAGCCCGGTGACCAGCAGGCCTGGACGTCCGAACAGCGCCACGCCCTCACCCGCCACGCCGACGAACGGGCCCGCGACGCCGTCGAGGCATTCACGACACTCCCGGAGGATACTGATCCCCTCGACAAGCAGCGAGCACGCTACGCGGCGCTGAAGGCGGCTCGTGACCGGGCTCTGGTGTTCGTCCTCGCGTACACCGCCGTCCGCGTTGGCGAACTCCTCCGAGATCCAAACGACCCGCGCCGGCGCGGCGTCCGCTGGGAGGACCTCTCCCTCGACGATGGGAGTATGGACGTCTACCGGAAGAAACAGCAGTGGGACGCCGCCAGTCTCCCCGATCCGGTAATCTCGCCGCTGCGGAGCTACCGAAAACTGATGGACCCACCGACGGAGCGCTGGCCGGTGTTTCCCACGTTTGACCAGCGGACGCTCGCAGGGCTCGTCCAAGATGAGCTCGCCGACCGAGGGGAACATACGGAGGCAATCGCCGAACGCCGTGGGGAGTACGCTCGCGACCTCCTCCTGGCGCTCGATGAGGATATTCGACCGCCCTCGATTACGACGGACGGCACACGATCGATTCTCCAACGGCTCTCAGAAGCTGCAGAGATAGACATCGACCATCCGAAACACGATTACCTTGCTCCACACGGCGGCCGGCGTGGAATGGGTGAAGTTCTCGTTCGAGCATTCGGATACACGGTTGCCGCCCGGTATCTCGACAATTCGGAGGAGATGGTGAGAGAGCGGTATTCACATATCGAGGCCGGAGAACTCGGTGATGTCGCTACTGAGGCGCTCGAGGAGATCGATAGTATACCGTAGTAACATATTTCGAGTGTGAGGGGTAGACCGTCGCGTTCACACCGCGTCGACGGTGAACAGCGAGTCGTCGCTGAGGACGACCTGTACCCGGCGGTGCCAGGCGTCAGCAAAGGCCTCCCGTTGCTGGTCGCTTGCCGATCCGTCGAGAATCCCCTGGAGGTTCCCGATCGCGGGTCCACCGCCAGGAACGTCGCTGACGTGGTAGGCCACTTCGACGGTCTCGTCCGTGTCGGTTCGCCGGAACCGGAACGTCGGGTCCGCCGTGTCCGGGTCGAACGCGTCGAAGACGAGGAGGTCGCGGCGGCCGCCATGGCCGCCGGCGAGCCCGCTGAATCCGTCATCGCCGGTCGCGCCAGTCACGTACGAGATGATGCGGCTCATCACGCCGTACGCGGCATCGTCCTGCGGGCCGGCCGTCTGGACCTCGATTTCGCTCCGGACTGGATAGCCGTCGGGATACAGGGGGTCGAGCCCGAGCTGGGCGATCCGGTAGGCGCCCGAGGCTGTCGGACAGGAGTGGCCCGCTTCTTTCACCGCGTCCCGATAGGTGACGACGAACGGCTCGCCCGGTTCGAGGACGCCGAGGGCCTCCGCGACGGGGTCGCGGATTTCGATCGGGTCGACGTCGT
Organism: Halorubrum saccharovorum DSM 1137; assembly: GCF_000337915.1. Taxonomy (GTDB): domain Archaea; phylum Halobacteriota; class Halobacteria; order Halobacteriales; family Haloferacaceae; genus Halorubrum; species Halorubrum saccharovorum. Next base: position 117,124 of record NZ_AOJE01000057.1, on the reverse strand, counting down.
AGTCGACCTGCCAATTGGTTCTCGTCTGGGTCGTGTCAGTCGCAGTCGAATTCGATGTCATGAGTTGTGGTTGTGATCGTGTCTCGTGGTCAGTAGCGGAGCAGTCGCATCCCGTTGAGGATGACGAGGAGGACGCTGGCCTCGTGGACCAGCATTCCCGACGCGAGAGTGACGTAGCTGGTGAGCACGCCCGCGAGGAGGACGGTTACGGTCAGCACCGCGAGCCCGACGTTCTCGAGGACGTTCCAGCGCGTCGCCTTGCTGAGTTTGACCGCGTACGGGATCCGTTCGAGATCGTCGGCCATCAACGCCATGTCAGCCGTCTCGATGGCGGTGTCCGTCCCCGCAGCACCCATCGCGATGCCGACGTCGGCGGTCGCCAGCGATGGCGCGTCGTTGATGCCGTCGCCGACCATCGCGACGACGTGGCCGTCGGCCTGGTAGCCCTCGATGACGGACTGCTTGTCCTCAGGGAGGAGTTCGGCACGGTACTCGTCGATACCGACCTCCTCGGCAACGGCAGCGGCCGTCCGCTCGTTGTCGCCGGTGAGCATCACCGTCTCGATGCCAGCGTCTTGGAGCGCCGCGACGACCCCAGGAGCGGCCTCCCGGAGCTCGTCCCGCATCGCAATCGCGCCGATGATGTCCCCGTCCCGAACGACGTGGACGACTGTCTCGCCGCGCCCCTCACGCTCGCGGACGTAGTCGGCGACCCGATCGGGGACATCGACGTCGCGGTCGTCCAGCAGCGCGCGGTTGCCGACGACGACTTCCTGGCCATCGGCATGGGCGATGACGCCCTTGCCGGCGACCACGTCGAAGTCGTCGGGATCGGGGACCGACCTGCGCCCCACGTCCGTATCGTCCGCTTGGGCGACCGTCGCTCCACCGTCCGTCGCAGCCGTCTGGCGTTCGCGGGCCATGTCGACGATGGCGTCCGCGAGGTGGTGTTCGCTCTTCTTCTCGGCGGTCGCTGCGAGCGAGAGGACGTCGGCGGCGGCGACGCCGAACCCCTCGATGTCGGAGACGGTGGTCTCGCCCTTCGTGAGCGTCCCCGTCTTGTCGAAGGCGACGAGATCGATCTTGCCGGCGCGTTCGAGGTGTTCGCCGCCCTTCATCAGCACGCCCGACCGGGCGGCGTTACCGATGGCCGAGACGATGCTGACCGGTGGCCCGATGACCAGCGCGCCCGGACAGCCGATGACCAGCAGCGTCAGCGACAGGATCGCGTTCTGCGTGACCGCGTACGCGCCGATAGCCAGGGCAATGACGGCCGGCGTGTAGTACTTCGCGAACCGGTCGATGAGACTCTCCGTGGGCGACTGAGCCTCCTGGGCCTCCTCGACGCGACGGATGATCCGTTCGAGAGTCGTATCCGATCCCGCTCCCGTCGTCCGGATTTCTAGCGCACCCTCCTGGTTGACCGTCCCGGCGTACACCTCGTCGCTGTCGGCCTTGTGGACGGGCGCGCTCTCGCCGGTGACCGGCGCCTGGTTGACTGCGCTCTCGCCGTCGACGACGGTTCCGTCGACCGGGATCTTCCCGCCCGGCTTTACGACGACGACTTCGCCCTCTTCGACATCGCGGGCGGAGACCTCTTGGAGTGTCCCGTCGCGACGGACGGTCGCCGTGTCGGGCGTCATCTCCAGTAGCTCCTGAAGTGCCGTCCGGGTCTTCCGCATCGTCCGGCCTTCGAGGTAGCTGCCAAGGCTGAACAGGAAGACGACGGCGGCGGCTTCCCAGTACTCCCCGATGACGATAGCACCGATGGCGGCCAGCGTCACCAGCGTCTTGATGCCGAGCGTCCGGTTGGTGACCTCGTGGTAAGCGGTCTTGGCGATGTCGTAGCCACCCACGACCGTCGCGAGGACGAGGATGGCGGCGCTTGCCATCTCGAAACTCGTGAGGTAGCCGAGACTCCAGCCACCGCCGTACAGCAGGCCGCTCGTCGCCGTGACGATGGCCTTCCGGTGGTTCCGGTAGTACTGCGTGATCGATTGTTTGTTCATAGTGTTAGGCGGGCTGGGGAGTGTACCCCTGGTTTTCGATGGTCTCTGCGAAGGCGTCGGGGTCAGTGACGCTGTCGTCGTACTCGATCTCGACGCGGCCGGTCGCGTAGTGGACTTCGACGTGCTGGACGCCGTCGACGTTCGACAGGGCGCGTTCGACGGTACTCGCGCAGGTCGGGCAGTCGAAGTCGAGGACGCGGAATTGGGTTGTGTCGCTCATTACAGTTTGAGATAGTGCCCGTACCTCAATAAGTATTTTTTAGATGATATGTTTGAATTCGGATACGAGTCGTTGGAACAGTCAAACGGGTCGTCTAGGGCTTTCGCTATCGCGGGTCCATCCTGTACTGGATACCTCGACAGACACCTACCCGACTCCTGCCCCGCTACCTTTTCCCGCGTGCTCGCGCTCAGTCCTCGTATGAGTGATTCCGATACCGACCACCGTCTCGACGACATCGCGGTGCGAGACACTCGGATTTCGGACGCCATCGACGAGCCGATGCGGGCGATGGTCCTCGACATTCTGTCCGAGGAAGCCCTAACTGCGACCGAGGTCCACGAACGCCTCGACGATCGCGGCATCGACCGGACGGAGAACACGGTCCGCCATCACATCAACGAGCTCCGGGATGCGGGCCTCGTCGACGTCGTTCGCTTCGAGGAGGGGCGTGGTGGGACGACGAAGTACTACCACGCGAACACGATCGTCCTCTCGTACTCACTACCAGATTCGGCCGACGCCGCCGTCGAGGAGATGATCGACGCTGCCCAGCCCCAGATCACGGACGCGCTCACTACGCTCACCGACGAGTACGACGACGCTATTGAGGAGATCGTCGAGGATATGCAGCCCTGCGAGCACTGCCAGACCCAGAAGTACGAGACGTACGTTCTTCTGACCGTCCTGCGACGTGCGTTCGTTCGCGCCCACAGAAATTCCTGAGGGGGAACCACCCCTACGCTGGCAGGGTCTTAGAAGGAGAACCGATCACGCGCGGATTGCATCGCGAGGCGAGTCAGGAGTCGCGCAGGGCCACGCTTTGGGAGGTCCCGTACAGTCTCGATGCTGGTCGGCGGTTCACTACCACCAATGTCTAACTCCCAGCCTGTCTCGTCCATGAAGCGTTCGACAGCCTGATTTACTCGCTGTCGCACGTCGTCCGAGTCCATTGTCTCGGGCACACCATTCCGGAGGACGACGTCGCCGTCAACGATCACTGTCTCGACGTCGGCCGGGACCGCGTTGTTCACGACGTGTGCGGGAACGTTGGTCAGTGGCGTGAACTTCGGTTTGTCGACGTCGAGGAGGATAATATCCGCGCGCTTTCCCGCTTCGATACTGCCGATCTCGTCGCCCATCCCCAGCGCGCGTGCGCCCTCGATAGTGAGCATTCGTATCAGTTCCATCGAGTCGAACTGCCCGGCTGAACGCTTGAGATTTGCCGCCAGCCGAGCTTGCCGCGCTTCACCGAACATGCTGTACGAGTCGTGCCAGTAGTGGTCGTCAATCCCTACTCCGACGTCGACGCCGGCGGCTCGAAGCTCGGGAACGGGCGTCCACTGCGTCTCCCCGTCCGGATTCCAGTAACAGAAGACGGACGGGCAGTGCGCAACACCCGCGTCCGCCTCGGCGGTTCGCTGGATGTCCTCTTCGTCGCCGAGGCGGAAGTGAGCAGCGACCAGTCGGTCGTCCAGGAGTCCAACGTCGTCGAGCAATCCTACCGAGTCCTCGCCACCGTTCGCTCGTGCCATCGTGTTACTCTCCTCGAGTTCGAGCAAGTGCGTGTGGACGAGCAGGTCCGGATACTCTGCGGCGAGGGATGCGGTCCGTTCCCACAGCTGCCGGGTACACGACCAGTCGTCGTGCGGGCAGATCGTCGCCCTGATTCGGCCGTCGTACGTGTCGTGGTACGTTTCGACGAACTCGCGAGCACGGGCGAACTGCTGATCGACTGGTTGGTCCCAGAAGAGGTCCGAGATCGCCGGGCCGAAAAATCCGCGGAGCCCTGCTTCCCCGAACGTCTCCGCACCTGCGGCAGGCCGTGCGTCCATGGAGTTCACGGTCGTGACACCGCCCAGGAGGAAATTGAGCGCTGCGAGCTCGACGCCTGCCTCGACGAGGTACTCGAATTCGCCGTTCCCTAGTCTGTTAAACAAGGCCGTCCCACTCCCGAGCATCTCCGTCAGCTCGAGTTCGCTAAACGCACCGATGAGCGGTGTCATCTCCAGGTGCGTGTGGGCGTTCACCAACCCCGGCATCACCAGTTTCCCGTTCCCGTCGATAACGGTGGATGCTTCTAATTCTCCGTCTCCTGCACGTGATGGTCGGACTTCTTCGATACAGCCATCGGTGATGCATACTGTGCCGCGCTCGTACAGGCGGTTCCGCTCGTCGGCTGTGAGAACGAGTGCATCATGGATTGCCAGATCGACAGCCATCGTAAATTAGGAAGTGGATGTGACAGTTACCGTACTGGACAACCGAGCAGGCCGGCGAAGGCTGTTCTTCCAGGTGGTGTTCCCCTCATTTGGGATATCATCGGTCTCTACTGGTCCCATTAGCCTCTAATACGTCGGCGTGATTTAATCAGATTCCCCTTTTGAATCTGAAGTCGGATTCCGTGGAGCTTGTGGAGGTTTGCAATGTTTTCCCCTCTTCACGATAGATCATCTATGGCCGACGGTTACGATGCCATAGTACTGATACCCTCATAGGCAGTATATTCTAACCAAAACCGCAATAGATGATCCCTACAATGATACACCTATGCAGGCGACGATAATCGACGGAGTTCTTGAATCCCTTCGTATCGGTGTCGGATTTCTCTGGACGGCGGCGTGGGCGATCATCATGGGCCTCACGATTACGAGTCTCGTCCAGGTCTACGTCTCGAAGGAGCGGATGGCACAGGTGCTGGGTGAGGGCGATCTAACTGGACTTACCAAGGCGACTGTGTTCGGAGCAGCAAGCAGTGGCTGTAGTTTCGGCGCCGTCGCCATCGGGAAGGGCCTGTTCAAGAAGGGGGCGCACGCGGTGAACTTCCTCGCGTTCATGTTCGCGTCGACGAACCTCATCGTCGAACTAGGGCTGATGATTCTCATCCTGCTTGGCTGGGAGTTCCTCGTCGCGGAACTGCTCGGCGGCCTGATTCTCATCGCCGTCATGGCCGCCATCGTCCACCTCACGCTTCCCGAAAACCTGTTTAACGAAGTCCGCGAGAAGCTCAACGAGCGCGACCGCCAGGCGGGCGTCACGGAAGATCCCACCTGCGGGATGGAGGGGAAAGACGAGTACACGCTCACGACCGACGGCGGTGAGACGCTCAAATTCTGCTCGGAGGGCTGTATGGAGACCTATCGCCAGGAGACGTCGAGTAGCGGCGGGTGGCGTGACGAGTTGCTGTCGTGGGGTGGCTGGTACAAGGTCGGGAATCAGTACCGCAAGGAGTGGTCGATGATCTGGAAAGACATCGTCGCCGGCTTCCTTATTTCTGGGTTCGTCATCGTCTTCGTCCCGCAGTGGGTGTGGAACACGCTGTTCATTCAGGGCGACGGCCTGCTCGTGACCGCCGAGAACGCCGTCATGGGCGTCATCATCGCCGTCCTCAGTTTCGTCGGCAGTATGGGCAACGTCCCGTTCGCCGTCGCGCTCTGGGGTGGTGGCGTCAGCTTCGCCGGGATCATCGCGTTCGTCTACGCCGACCTCATCACCGTGCCCGTCCTGAACGTCTACCGGAAGTACTACGGCTGGAAGGTGATGCTGTACATCCTCGGCGTCTTCTTCGTCACGATGGCGTTCTCCGGCTTCCTCATGGAGCTGCTGTTCGACGCGCTGGGTATCGTTCCAGATCTGGCGGGCGGCGAGACGGCGACTGAACAGACGTACTTCGAGCTCAACTACACGTTCTACCTCAATATTATCGCCTTTGCGCTCTCCGGGTTCCTTCTGTATGTCTACCGGCGGGGACTCGGCGCACCAGGTCAGTATCGAGATCCGGTGTGCGGGATGCGAACCGACGATGAGGGCCCGAGTGCGTCCCACGATGGGACGACGTACTATTTTTGCTCGAAGACCTGTAAGCGGGCATTCGAGGAAGAGCCCACGGAATTTGCTGATCAAAGCCCGCAGATAACAAACCACGATCACGATCACTGATAGATGTACTGTGGTTCATCCGCTGTGAAGCACTTCATCATCGCACCTTCAATCCGCAATTGTCACACCTGTCGCGCCAAAATTGATTGTATGAGCAGTCAGATATCGAAACAAGGGGATGTCATATGAACCAACGTCCAGCGGATACCGTCGTTGGTGTGCTCCTTGGGTTCGTCCTCTTGGCTGGCGGACTACTCAGTTGGCGGGCCTATCAACAGCGTCGCGCTATCGAGCAGTCGATGGGGCCGATGATGGACTCGTCTATGGGGGCGATTCACGGTCCAGATCCTCTCTGGTACGTGGTTGGAACCCTTCTGGTCGCAGGCAGTATCGGTGGCATCTATTACGTGGTTCGAGGGAATCTCATCGATTCGACAACCGACTCAGCGGATCACATCGACCCCGATCAGGTATCGGAGGCAACGCCTACATCGATAGACGATGACGCCTCGCCGGCGACGCCTATCAATCCTGAATCGGATCCGCAAGCGCGCGTTCTCGATCTCTTACCGGATGATGAACGACGCGTCCTTGAACCCGTCCTGAACTCGCCTGGAATCACGCAGATCGAACTTCGGGATCGATCTGAGTTCTCAAAGAGTAAAGTGAGCCAGACCGTGAGTTCACTCGAGGAGCGCGGGCTGCTGTATCGGGAACGACAGGGTCGAACCTACCGCGTGTATCCGAGTGATGACCTGCAGAACTAACAGACGTAGAAATTCATACTAACACTACCCATCATGTCACAAGCAACACTCGAAACTGATCGCATTAGCCGGGTTCTCAAGTCAAGCACGTGGCTCAATCTCCTCCTCGCCGCACAGTTGATCGCCGGGTTGGTGTACGCATATTTCACAGGAGATATGGGGAGCCGGTGGACCCATTTCGTCCTTCCATTTATTTGGTTCACCGCCTCAGTCTGGGTGATCTGGCACACTCGACCTGTAACGAAACGTCGAGTGTATCGTATTGGTGCCGCACTTGTCGTTGCTCTATATCTCATCGTGATGTTTTATTTTTCAGGATTACTTGGACCGAGCACCTCTCATTTCGGGCAACTCACTGGACCAAGCGGCTTCGGAATAACGTGGGGTCGATCTTTGGGATGGAGTCCGGTCTTCGTCTATACAGGTAACCTGATCACGGTCTCGCTCATTCCTTACCAAGCGGTTGGCCTGTTCGCGCTGGCGTATCTCGTCTATGATGCATTGCTTGATTTCTCGCAGTCGGCAGTCGGAGGAATAGTCGGGATTGTGGCGTGCCCTGCCTGCGTTAGCCCGTTGTTTGCCGTACTACTTGCAGGCGGACTGAGTGGTTCTTCAACGATGTTATTGCTTGGTGCGTATGGCTACGAAATTGCGACCGTTCTGTTCCTCATGACAATTGGAATCCTCTACCATCGTCAGGCACTCACGAGGCAGTATCACCAGTTCCGAGGGAACTGATCCATCTCGTTCGTGGTCAGCAATACCCGAGCCTCCCTCGCCGCCTGAACCGTGGTTATTGTCTGGATCGCCGCAATGAGGTGAACAGTCTCGACGGATCCCCTTTGCTCTCACCATTCCTCTGATCCTTTCGAATTCGGCAGGTATGAACGATCCCGTCAGTAGAAAACGTTTAGATGGCGTTATAGACGTTCTTGAACGCTCTCCTGTTTGAGTTCACTCCCACGAAGATAACTCCGAACCCACCGTATGACTACTTGAGGCGAAAAACAATGACCAACCGAAACCTCGGACGATGGCTGCTCGTGGTGCTCGCGATTGTCGGACTCGCGTTTGCCGCCCCGGTAGTTAGCGCACACGGTGACGAACCGATCCAGGGGAACGAGACGGCAGCTGAAGGGACGCCAGCCGATGGTAGTGCAGCAGACTGGGCGGCCTGGATGGAAGGTCACATGACCGACTACATGGGCCCGAATGCCGTTGACGAGATGGAAGCGCACATGGGCGTGACCGTCGACGAGATGGCCCAAGATATGGCGGACGACAATCACACCGCGACGGGGATGAACGGACAGGGGTACGGCTGCTAACGATCCCTGTTCGGATCCTCGTCTGACACGATAGATATTCGACTTACTGACTCAACGATCACAATGACACACTACACCAACACTCTCGGGCGGACGACTCGTCGAATCGCAATACTAGCGGTTCCGCTGTTGATTGTAGCAACGGGCACCGCAGCGGCTCACGGTGGTGGAGGCTACGGCGGCGGTATGATGGGTAGCGGCGGTTGGGGGGTCTTCAGCGGTGGAATGGGCCTCTGGAGCTTCCTTTGGATGGGGCTCCTAATCGTCGTCCCGCTCTATCTCGTCTACTCACTCCTCAACAGAGATTCTGAGAGGAGTGATAGTCGGCCGCTTTCGGTTCTTCGTGAGCGTTACGCTCGCGGTGAACTCTCCGATGAAGAGTTCGAACGTCGACGAAAGCAACTCGAGTAGTGCCCATGACCGAAATAGAAGGAGCATCGTCGAGAAAAAATTCTCGTCTGCCAGTTGGGGCGACGGGACCGAACGCTTAAGTGCGTAAACAGGATACAGTATTACATGAGTTACACAATACAAACCAAGATTGATGGAGAGTTCGACGATGTCGTCGACGCAACGAATGCCGCGCTCAAAGACGAGGGATTCGGTGTTCTCTGTGACATCGACATTCAGGCGACGCTCAAGGAGAAACTCGGTGAGGAGTTCCGCCAGTATCGCATCCTCGGTGCGTGCAATCCTCCGCTGGCATACGAAGGGTTGAGTGTAGAAACTGAACTCGGTGCGCTCTTGCCCTGTAACGTCATCGTCTACGAGAACGATGACGGCGTCATCGTGGTGAGTGCGGTCGACCCGGAACAGTTAGTCGGGATCGCTGATAACGACGCGCTTGACTCCGTCGCGACCGAGGTCAGCGAACGATTCGACCGCGTACTGGCAGCCGTAACTGACGAGTTCGGATCCGCATCGGAGGCCTGATCTCTGATGGCATCATCGGATCAACTGGATACGACGACGATACTGCTCATCGTCCTCGGAGCGTTCATCCTCCTTCCCTTGCTCACAATGGGTATGGGGTTCGGAGGGATGATGGGATACGGAGGAATGATGGGCCAGTACGGTACCACAGGTGGTTGGTGGCCCTTCATCGGTATGCTCGTCCCGCTCATCTTCCTCCTTGCGCTTCTGGGCGGTGGATATCTTATCTTTCGGCAGATGAGCGAGACACAGACGTCTCATAATCCCGCGATGGAAGAGCTCCGTCTGGCGTACGCTCGTGGCGATCTCACGGACGAAGAGTTCGAAGCCCGACGAGAAAAGCTCGAACAATCAGAGTGACCACTACCCAAACCGCGTTTCACCCGTTTGAACACCTGCGGATCGACTCGAGGGTATCGAAACCAACCGTTCGGTAGCATCGTTCCGTTACATCGAAATGATGTGCTCGATTCAGCATATGGTTATGAGTAGTAATGGGAACAAGCGACAAGTTCGGAGTGAGTCACGTCCGAAGTCTTCGTACCAGTATCGCGCGTAGCTACCCCCTGACGAATGATACAGACCACATGACACATCACAGCCGACGTCAATTCTTAGGCATTGTCGGTGCCAGCGCGGTCGCCGGCACCGGCTTTGCTCAGTCAGCGAACGCACAGGAGACGCCCATCGTGGAGATGGGAAACAATTATTTCGACCCAATCGGTCTACGTGTTGATCCCGGGACAACCGTTCAATGTCAACAACCCCACCCTACTTCGCTCACCCTGACGGGTTCGCTCGTTGAGGGAGGGGCTTGTCCGTGAACTCAGCCTCAAACCCGTCCGGGTGGGCGGTGAATCCGCCACTTGGCGTCACCGTTCCAGACTTTAGGGCGAGTTGACTGTCGCCCGTCCGCCGAGGCGACTGTTGGCCTCGACGGACATACCGCATCCCGATGTTCTTCGCCGCATTGTAATCCGCATTCGCTTCCGATTCGCACTTCACACACCGGAAGTCCGTGCGAGTTTGGCGATTCTCGTCTGCCGTGAATCCACACTCGGCGCACCGTTGCGACGTGTACGCCGACCCCACTTGCTTCACAGAGATGCCGACTGCTTCGGCTTTGTACTCCACTTGCTCGTACAGCGTTCGGAACGCCCACTTGTGCCCCCACGACGCACCCGTTCGGTCGCGGATGTCAGTCAAGTCCTCGAACGCGATCACGTCGCACTCGTATCGAAGTGCTTCATCCACAATCGCGTTCGACGCTTGGTGAACCACGTCACGAACGTATCGTAGTTCGCGTCCACTTGATTGTTCGAGCGTTCTGTGGGCGCTTCGCGTGCCTGTCTGTTGGAGTCCCGCACGGACTTTCTCGAACTCGCGGAGGTTGTGTGAGAGTTCGCGCCCATTGATGAATCGTGCTGTGCTGGTGACGGCGAGGTTTTCAATACCGAGGTCGACCCCGAGAACCGTTCCGTCCTCGGCGGTGTCTCGCTCAGTGTCGGTCTTGGGTCGGCGGAAGCCGATGTGCAAAAAGTAGTCGCCGTCACGAGCGGTGAGTGTGCTTTCCGTGACGCTCCAGTGGTCGGCGTCGAGGTACTGCCGTTGGTAGCCATCCTCGGCTTCAGGGAGGGCAAGTTCACATCGGACGCGACTCTCCGTCGTGGAGAGTGACACTGTATCGTCATCGAACAGCGTCATCGTTCGAGTGTCGTACGTTACCGTGGGTGCGGTGAACGTGGGCTTGCTGACCTGCTTGCCGTTCGAGCGGCGTTCGAGACAGCCAGTGATGGCTTGGGCGGCTTGGTGGGTGGCGAGAATCGCGTGCTGACTACCGAGGTCGGTTTCCTCGCGCACGTCGTCGTAGGCGAGGGGTTGTACGTCGCTCTTGGCGTTACACTTCCCCCACGCCATGTCCGTGGCGAGTTGGCACCCACGCTTCCACTCGGAGATGGTTTCCTCAAGCAACTCGCGTTGCTCAGCGTCTACCGAGAGACGAGTGATTGCCGTCCGACGCACGTAGTCGTCTGCCACAGTTTCAATGTGTATGAGTGGCTATTTATAAGCTGGTGTTTGTGACAGATACGAACGCGCTCCTCCCCTCCCTACTCGCTCCCTTCGGTCGCTCCTTGAGGAAGGGGACTCCGCGCTACCGCTTCAGTTGAACTCGCAGCGGGGGCACATTCCGCTACGGCGTACTCTGATCGTATTCCGGAGGGCGCTTCCACATTCGATAGTGGGACGATCTCAGACGGGAGCTTCGAATATACGTTCGAAACGCCAGGGACGTATGATTACTACTGTATCCCGCACAAGTCGATTGGGATGGTCGGACGGATAGTGGTTGGCAGTCCTAGCGGACCGGCAGAGGAGGGGCCAATCCCGGATGGTGAGGTCCCATCGAGTGAGGCGATTGTTGACCAGGGTACAGTCGCCTACGGCTCAAGCAGCGATAGAAGCGGGAATACTGGTGGTGGAATGATGGGACGAGGTGGTTCTGGAATGATGAGTGGCCGCAACGGAGGAGTTGGAGGGCTACCAGCTGTTGGTGGTGTACTCGGAATGCTGGGCGTTCTCGGTGGGGGGCTCTACTGGCTTGGAAACCAAAATTCTCCTCGATCGGCTACCGACGACTCAGCCAGAAAAACGCTCCAGAACCGCTATGCCAGGGGCGAAATTGACGAGGAGGAGTATAGACGTCGCCGTGAGCGATTAGATGCTACTGATGAGGACATCTCCAACTGATTGCCACCGTGAGAGGGTGAACTCACCGGGGTCAAGTGATTCGGGGATTAGAGAATACCGCCCTCACCGATACCTTTGATTTCAGAACGATCCCGTGACCTGTTTTGTTCCATTTATGACTGATTTCTCTTGTGATCAACTCGCCTGTGTGGCTCGGTAGTAAACACCAATTGCGAGCACGGCTACGAGGAGAAGATATCCAGTAGCCCACACCAACGAGAGAGCCGTATCTACGTCGGTTGTGAGTCCGGTATCGACCATTACACGGACTGGCCAATAGCCCGGAAAGAGTTTCATCCACCAATCAGGTTCAGATTGAATAAACAGCGGATCCTGAAACAGTCCGATATCGAGCATCGGGAGAATCAGCATCAGCCACATCCCGGCTAGGCGGTTGAAGACGGCCCCGACGAGCATCCCGATGAGACCATACGTGACCGAGACGACGAGCATCGCTGCGACGAACCACCAGAGATACTCGGGCTGGAAATCGACGAGCATCACACCAACTGAGACACCGGTGACGATGAGAGTAATTGCTGCGAGAACCCCAAACCGGGCAGCGATTACCTGCCATGCACGATAGCCAGCGACTGCCAGACGACCGTCCGTGTCTTTGGCTTCTCGCATCAGGAACAACCCGGCGAGTCCGGCGATGAGAGCACTCGTAATCGGCGTCATAATCACGCCGTGGACCTCAGGCATCCCCCGCATGACCGTCGCCGTCTCACCGTCGACGAGCGTCCGAACCGGCATCTCGACATCCTGGGTGACTGCGAACGCCAACGTGATGAACGAGACCGGTAAGACGACCAGCAGAGCGACGAGGACGTAGTTACGCGCCTGTTCTTTGATGCCGATCGAGAACGCCGTTGTCGTACGGTTCATGCGGACCACCCACCACTGGTGCGCATCGTCACTCCGAACACTACGGTGACGAGCACGAGCAAGACGAGCAGGTATCCGGCAACGAAGCCGAGGTCGCCCGTCGTATATGTACCTTGGAACATCGCCTCCTGAAGGAGTTCCTTCGGATGATAGAGCGGGAAGTATTCCACGAACTCAGGAATGTCAGCAGCCAGCGGGCTGTCGCCACTGAGGAACGCGTCCATCATCGCGAGGAACACCACGACGAGCGAGCCTTCGAACAGTCGCGGAAGGAGTGCACCGACGAGCGCACCGAGAAACGCATAGACGAGGCCGGCGAGGACGAGGAATACGAACGTCAGGACAGGGGCTTCCGGTGAAATCGTCAGCCAGAGCACGCCGTAGTTCACGGCAGCCACGACGACCGTGACCCCTCCGAGCGTCGCTAATCGAGTCGCAAGCAGTGTTCGGGGTGGATAGCCTGTCTGAACGAGTCGTCGATCGGCTGCACGCGCACTAATCATCTGGGCGAGTCCCATCAGGCCGGCGATGATGGCGACACCGAATATCGCTCCGAGGAGGCGACCCAGATCGATCGGAATCGCCTCAACTGTCGGCAGAGTTGGCAACCCCGCCATCGCTTGTCCCCAGCCTTCGATAACGACAACCGGAAGGAGGAGTGCTAAGACGACATTCAGGGGGGTCCTGAGGAAGGTGGAGACGTTCGTCCGGATCCCCGTTTGAATTCTATTCATCGGCCTTTCTCCTCCGTTCACCGGTCGTCGCTTCGGTCTCACTTTCCCGCTCAGTCACGTCGTAGACGTGTCCATCACGAACCTCGTAGATACGGTCGAGACGGCTCTGCTCCTCGATCAAGTGTGAAATCATTACGACAGCTGTTCCGTCGGCAGCAAGTTCGTCGGCGAGGTCCCAGAAGATGAGATATGTCTCCCAGTCGAACCCGGTGTAGGGCTCGTCTAGCATGAGGACGTCCGGATCATGCATTAGGGCGATACTGAGATTGATTTTTTGTCGGTTTCCACCGCTGAGTTGGTCGATTCGATAGTCAAGGTACTGCTCGAAATCGAGTTTCGATGCGAATCGGCGTTTGGCCTCGTCGATTTCTTCGGCGGTCATTCCGTATCCGGAACCGAACAGGCGGAACGTCTCTGTGACCGTCAGGCGGTCGTAAAGCAGTGGTTCTTGTGGACACCAGCCAACCGTCCCTGTTCGTTCAACTGCTCCGGAATCCTGCTTGAGGACGCCGACGAGGATGTTCATAAGCGTGGATTTCCCCGAACCGTTCCCCCCGACGATTCCGACGATTTCTCCTGCTCGGATTTCCAGATTGGCACCGGTGAGGACGGGAACCGATCGTGTAAATGGGAGGTTTGACCCGTACGTTTTTTCAATCTCATCAGCACGGACGAGTACCTCGCTGGTGGTAGCCTCTGTCGTGGAGGTTGTGGGCGCTTCCATAGATGAATACACACGCTCCTCATTTACTGCGATTACTGTTTCAAATCTAAACTATCAGTAGCAACCCCGTGAATAATCAGAGATTGCATACAGAGCTGACGCTGGACTCAACGTGTTAGATACCTCTTGATTTTCTGAATACTGTCTCCTATAAGCTGTTTCACAGTTTACACGGGAAAGCTTCTGAATTGGATCACCAACAAGCCAGAACGCGATACAAACCCGCTTCAAGACAGCTGTTGAAGTTTCGCGTTGAAAAAGATGAGACGCGCGAAGGTGTATCCGAACCCATAGAGAAGCCGTCTGAACATCAGTTGCAGATCTACTGTATCTCTGAATCTATACCTCAGTGTACTCAGCTCCGGCTTTATCGCCGTCAATAGCGTATATGCTTAACGAGCCATCTTTCTCTCCACCCATCCCCGGTGTCCCAGATGGCATACCAGGGAGTGCAACTCCATCTATCGGTGGGTTTTCATCGAGAAGCCGGGCGATTACTTCGACCGGGACGTGTCCTTCTACGACGTAATCTGTGAGGACGAGTGTGTGACAGCTCTGGAGGTCTTCGGGGATCCCATATTCCTGCTTTACTGCTTGGATATCATCCGGTACGGTCTCTGAGAGGTCACCAGTGATATTCTCACGAAGATATGATGCATACTGCTCGCAACAGCTACATCCTGGTGAGTTAAATTGTTGTGCTGATGCCACTGCTACTGGGTCATCAATATCCCATGAGTTCGTGCTTGAGCCACCTAGACAGCCTGTAAGACCTAGTATTCCGATTGTACCACTATGTTGAAGCACCCGACGACGATTCCACGGTTGCGGCATTATTAGACGATACAACAGTAGTTCCCATACGCTTTACCCCTGTTACTAATAACCCGGAATGTGATCACAGTCGCCTTCGGTAGGATTGTCTATTCTAGGACACGCCGGTCCCACACTCCACTCTGTTTTCTTTCGAAACGGGAGTGATCCAGCAAGGCTACGCGCGGTGAACGCCTCAATCCACCATCCCAGATACCGTTCGGCCGGTTTCGATTCTTAACAGAAAGCGCGGTACATCGCCGAGGCCGTTGTTAGGCCCCCAGTAGCATCCGAAGTGACCCGCGAACGCCCATCGGGAGCCCGATCGCTCCGATGAAGAACGTCATAAGCCACCACCATGTGTGGTTCATCTCCTCTTTCGCATCAGCGAGATACCACACGATGCCGACAGTCACGACGAGTTTCAGCACGAACGTCGATCCGGCAAATCCAGTCGCCTGGTATACGAGATTCGTGACGACCAGCTTGGGGGAGTAGCCGAGAAACGTCACACCGATGAGGTTCTGTGCAGCGTCCCACAGCTGGCCAAAGACGGCCAGCAGAATCAGCGGGTGTCGAAGGTGTGTGACATTGACGAAACTCGCTCCCCAGTAGTAGAGCGCGGTCGCCCCGAGAGCAATCCCCGTCGTTGCGACAGGAACCCACAGACGGAGCGGGGTCGACGTCGAGAGGCCGTACCAAAGCACCCACCCGACAGCACCGACAGCCCACACCGACCCGATAAGCCCGACCGTTGACGGAATGGAACCGGTATTCCGATCACGCGCAAGTGCGCCGATGCCGAGCGCGAGGACGGTGACAGCGGTAACGACAAAGTAGATTGACGGCGTGATGAACCACACCGCGTAGTCCCCGAGTAGGCCGATGTCCTCGAGGGCGCGCATCGCTCCGCCGGCGATAATGATCGGGGCGAACCCGTAGGCCAGTCGTGCGTCAAACGTGACGTCGAGTTGATCGAGATACACTCGTAGTCCGGGGAGGCTGTACACGACCGCCGCGAGGTAGGTTACGGTGTTCACCGCGTTGTAGCCCCGAACAGCACGAATCCCCTCATGCATGACTGGCTCACTGGCAGCGTCAGCGACGACTGGTCCCCAGAGGTACTGCCAAATGAACTGGTCGAAGACGAGGCCCGGGAACGCAAGGATTCCCGCACCGATGAGGACGGGCGGAGCAAGTAGGTACAGCGCCCACCACTCGCGTGAGCCT
The DNA here is from genome assembly GCF_000337915.1 of Halorubrum saccharovorum DSM 1137. Lineage (GTDB taxonomy): Archaea > Halobacteriota > Halobacteria > Halobacteriales > Haloferacaceae > Halorubrum > Halorubrum saccharovorum. The sequence goes on along the minus strand of NZ_AOJE01000057.1, from coordinate 100,851 downwards.
GTTTCCGGAAGGGCGGTTTCGACGCGTCGCGTGACAGTACTCACGACTCGTTCACCTCCAAGCGCCACGTCGTGCTCTTAGAGCGCCCCCACTGTTCGAGTGAGACGAGTGAGAGGTCGTCCTGAAGTTGGCTGAGGTATTGCGCGACAGCCCTCGGAGAGCCGTCAAGATCACCGGCGATCTCGTGAGCCCGGAGGTACGTCGGTTCGCTACTGGCTGTCTCGACGAGGTACCTCCGAACCGTTTGGCGGGAAATATTCGACATTGAGATAGAGGCGACGGTTAGCGAAGGAACCCGAAGAGCTTGTAGTCGTGATCGGGGGTGTACCGCCGGAACAACAGGCTGTTCGTCAGCACCGACACCGACGAGAACGCCATTGCTGCTGCAGCGAGCACCGGCTGGAGCAGCCCGAGCGACGCGAGGGGAATCATCGCGGTATTGTATCCGAGCGCCCACACGAGGTTCTGCTTGATCTTCTGGAGTGTCGCGTCCGAGATTCGGATCGCCTTCACCACGTCGAGCGGGTCGTCGCGCATCAGCGTAAGGTCTGCAGCCTCGATGGCCACGTCCGTGCCGGAGCCGATGGCTGTCCCCACGTGCGCGACCGCGAGCGCGGGGGCGTCGTTGACGCCGTCTCCGACCATCATCGCCTGACGGCCCTCGTCTTGAATACTGTCGACCGCGTTAGACTTGTCTTCGGGAAGGACCCCTGCTCGGACATTCTCCGGGTCGATACCCACCTGTTTGGCGACCGCACGAGCAGTTCGCTCGTTGTCGCCCGTAATCATCATTACGTCGACGCCCCGCTCTTGGAGGGCTGTAACGGCCTGCTTGGAGCTCTCTTTGATTGTGTCGGCGTCAGCCACTACACCAACCAGTTTGCCCTCGGAAGCGACAAGCATCGCCGTCTTCCCCTCGTTTTCGAGGCGTTCCATCGTCTCCTCGGCGGGTGACGGGTCGATGTCGTTGTCTCGCAGCAACTTGCGGTTGCCGACCAGTACCTCGTTGTCACCAACAACCGCTTTGATCCCGTGACCAGGAACGTTCTCGAAGTCGTCGGGCTCAGTCACGTCCAGCCCGCGTTCTTCAGCCCCGTCGACGATTGCCCGCGCGAGCGGGTGTTCGCTTCCGCTTTCTGCTATCGCCGCCAGCCGCAGCACGTTGTCCTCGGAGAGGCGCTCACGAGTGCTGATCTGTCCACCATCTGGCGTCGGCTCGCCACCGTCAGTCACTGCATTTCCATCGCTATCGAAGACGACCACATCGGTCAATTCCATTTCACCCTCCGTGAGGGTGCCCGTCTTGTCGAAGACGACCGTGTCGACGTCTTTTGCGCGTTCGAGGATGTCACCGCCCTTGAACAGGACGCCGTTCTGGGCACCAATCGTCGTCCCGACCATCGTGGCTGCGGGCGTCGCCAGCCCCAGCGCACAGGGACAGGCGATGAGGATCGAGGACGCGAAGACAATAATCGCGAACTCGAAGACGGAAACGGTCCCACCGACCGGGGCCGGGCCGCCAGCGACCTGACCCCACAGCGGGAGCCAGTCGACGAAGCCAGCCAGTACCTCCGGGAACAGGAACCAAACAATGCCCCAGAGGAGAGCGTTCGCGATGACCGCAGGCACGAAGTACGCGGAGATACGGTCCGCGAGGTTCTGGATGTCGGGCTGGCGCGACTGCGCCTCCTTGACAGTCTGAACGATCTGTTGAAGAGCCGTATCTTCTCCGACCTTTGTCGCCTCCACGACAAGGACGCCGTTCTCGTTAATCGTCGAGCCGACGACCTCATCGCCCTCTTCCTTCTCTACAGGGACGGATTCACCAGTGACCATCGACTCGTCGACGGCGGACTGACCGTCGACAACGACGCCGTCTGTGGGAACCTTTTCACCCGGACGGATTTTCATCCGGTCACCCGTTGTGACTTCTTCGAGCGGAACTTCTTCTTCACTGCCGTCCTCGCGGATAATGGTCGCCGTCTCGGCTTCCATTTCGAGGAGCTTCCGGAGGGCCTCGCCCGCTTGCCCCTTCGACCGAGCTTCGAGGTAGTTACCGAGCGTAATGAACACGAGGATGAGCGCTGCCGTGTCGAAGTAGAGCCCACCTGCAATGAGTTCAGACAGGACTGCCACGGAGTAGAGATAGGCGGTTGTTGAACCGATTGCGATTAACACGTCCATATTGGCGCGGCCGTTTTTCACGATCGCCTTGTACGAGTTCTTATAGAACGGCCAGCCGAGGATCGCCTGCACCGGTGTGGCGAGGAGGAACTCGAGCCACCCGATTTCAACGCCGAAGACGGCATCAGGGACGATCGCGCCACCGAGCAGAAATTTGTCGATGAGGAAGAAGAGCAACGGAGCCGACAACACTGCCCCAAAGAGGGTCAGTCTGAGTTGCTTTTGGGTCTCAGCCTGTCGTGCGGCATCTCGTGCGTCTTGGCCCGACTCGTCGTCATCACCATCTTCGCGGACGGGCGAGTAGCCAGCGTCCTCAATAGCATCATACAGCGTATTGAGAGACACCTCTGCCGGATTGTAGGTGACCTGCGCTTCGTCAGTCGCGTAGTTGACTTCGGCGGTGACGACACCCGGTGTATTCTCGAGAGCAGTTTTGTTGGTCTCGGCGCAATTGGCACACGTCATATCGGAGATGGCAATAGACACCGTCTCCGAGACTATGCCGTAGCCCGCCTCATCGATCGCTTCATAGATTTCCTGGAGTGATACCTCATCGGGATCGTAGGTCACGGATCCCTCGTCGGTGGCGAAGTTCGCATCCGCCTTCGATACCCCGTCAAGGGATTCAAGGGTGTCCTGGATCGTTCCTGAACAGTTGGCACAGGACATCCCCGTAATATCGAGATGGGTTGTTCGGCTTGTCATGCTCATCTTACTATACGGGGTCTATGTTTAGGCGGTTTACTGTTTCGAGAAGGTGGTTATTGACACCAAGAAAATTTGGAATCCAAAGAGCGTACTATACACCCTCTTCGAGCCGCTGATAGCGGTCTTCAAACCGTGCGAGACAAGATGGGCAACAGAAGTGATAGATCTCGCCATCGATGCGCGTCGTCTCACCTTCATTGTCGACGGTATTGTTACATTCAGTGCAGGTGAGAGCAAATTCGACGCCGTCGATCGAAGGCGTCCATTCAGCTTCGTCGATCAAGGTGACTGAATATCCAGACATCCCAAGCCCATCAAACAGACTGTCTACCCACTGACGGACGTTCTGTGCCTCAACGCGGGCATAGAACCAGAGATCGCCTTCTGAGGTCGTGAAGACGTGTTCGATGCCGTCCGATTCCCGGACTCGCGTACGGGCCTCCTCGAGTGATTCCGGTTCGATTTCTGTTTGAATGAATACTGGAACACCGGCCCGAAGGTGCGCCCGGTTTACATCGATCGTGAAATTGTTGATAATATCTGCTTCCTGTAATCGTTGGACTCGATCGGAAACAGCTGGCCCGGACAAATCAACTTCTTCGCCGATGGCGCTAAATGGACGACGGGCGTTTTCGGCTAGTAACGAGAGAATCTCCAGATCTGTTTCGTCTAGGTTGCGCATACAATAGCGTCGCACCGCAGGATACATTATTGTTTCTCAAAATAAACCTTTGAGAGTGCGATTTTGAACTCAGAATGACTTTGGATTCTAAGCAGAAAAGCACATAGAATAGGGGGCCCTAATCATGTATGGATATGAGTCAGACCATCTCGGTCGAAGGAATGACCTGTGAACACTGTGAGCAAACTGTAGAGGAAGCACTCAAAGAAGTCGACGGAGTCACATCGGCGACTGCGGATCGGGACTCGGAATCCGCGACAGTCGAAGGAACAGCTGAATCAGATGACCTCGTGACTGTGGTCGAAGACGCCGGGTACGACGCCTCTACGTAAGCTATCACGTCACGACAGAAGGCGAGCGACGCCCCATCGTAGCGTATCTCGCCTTCACTGCTCCGAACGTTGAGTTTGTGCCAAGTGGCTAAGTGCGTCTGAGATCGATTCAACGGGTGTCACGCGTAATCCCTCGATAGTTACATCTGAATCGGTATCGCTGGGAACAATCAATTCGGTCGCTCCGAACGCCCGGGCACTCCGGGCCTTTGCTTTGATTCCGCCAACCGGGAGCAGCTTGCCATCGTCGGCAACGATTCCAGTGATGAGGGTTTCAGACGACAGCGACTGCTGGCGAAGACTGGCAATAAAAGCAACCGTAAGGCCGGCTTCCCAGCTTTTTCCACGGAGTGTAAGAGTGCCCGTCTCAGGTGAGACGAATGATACGTGCGTAGCCGTATCTCCAAGTGAACGACCAGTAAGACGGGTAGCAGTTTGTCTCGCCTCATCCAGTGCACGCTGGAGGTCGTGGCGGATCTCGATACCGTTCAGATTGACAAACAGCTCACCGTTGCCATCAGAAAACTCGAAATTGGTCGCGATAATGAGACCCGAGTTAGCTGCATCCACTGCCGGAAGATGGAACTGTGTGTCCGGGAGAGAGGCCGCCCCGCCTGCCAGTGTCGCTAGTGACTGGAAATCGGTATCTGACCGCGTGAGAGCGACTGCTCCACCGGCACCGCCTATCGATCCGAGACCCAGTCCGGCAAGAAATTCTCTCCGCGAAAGGAGGTCTCGCTCGATGCGAGAGACGATGTCGTCACTTGAGTCAGACGTGGATGCGGACGTTGTCTCTCGTTCGGTAGGTGGCATACTCTGGGAGTGTTTCGTGGGTAGTGATGGTACTATGTTACTTGGTAACGATTGTGAATATATAAGAATGGTGTCGGTCAGAAATTCGGCGCAAAAACGAGTATTCCCGTGTTAGATTCCACACGACTATCTTGACGCATCCCCAATTAGTCAGCCGTGTCCACCAGGTACCGCTCTCTCTTCGCACTTGTGGCGATCAGTGCTGTAGTGACAGGTGTCGGTGTCTGGATCGCGTATCAGGTTGAGCTTGTACTCCTACCGGCTACGACCTCTCGCACCGGAATACTTCTTGTCGGTTTTATCGAGGAAACGTTCGTCCGACTGCTTCCGTTGATCGTAGTCTTCTATTTCTGGAGCTACTGGCGAAGCCAACTACTCTCGAAAACGGAGGGGATCTTGGCGACCGCCGCATCCGGGATCACTGTTGGGGGGCTGGAACTAATCTTCAAACTCGAATACTTGTCCCGGCTTGAAGCCACCGCCAGATTCGATGCGATGGTTGTCCCGATACTACTCGTGTATCTTCCATTCGCATTGGTAGCCGGTCGGTTCGTGTATGCCCTCGGTGAGCGTATTCACGGATCCGACACGATTGGCCTGCCATCACTGCCTCGAAGAACTCTTCTCTTCCTTTTGGGAGGGTATCTTACCCTCGCAATAGCACACGCTATGTATAACCTACTGGTATGACTCCTTAAACCGCGTCCGGCAGCGATAGAAAAGATGCCGGGAGCGTTCGTCAGCAATTAGTGGTCATCGCCAAGTGCACTCGAAACCATTCCGTTCAGTTCGGTGAGCTTCTCTCGGACAGTATCTGGTTTCTCCTCGGGTGGCTCTTCGAGCGCGATCTGTTCATGTGGATCTGGGTCGCCGACGATGACGCTCCCGAGCATACCGACCGTCTCGTGGGGCGTACAGTAGTAGTGGTAGACGCCCTCGGTCTCGAAAGTGTGCTCGAACGTCGCTCCTTCCTCCGAGCGGAGACCACTATCCCATGCTGCAGCACCATCGGGAACGAGCTGGGGTTGGTCGTTGTCTGGATGGTAGGCCGTCGCGGAGTGACTGCCGCTCTCGTTAGTCCACGTTACCGTCCCACCGACATTGACGCGGACGACGTGCGGTTCGAAGTGATATCCTCCGTCTTCGGTGACCATCGCCACCTCAGCTGTATCGCTCGGTTCCTCGACGGCTTCATCGTGACCTTCCTCGTCGTCATGCCCCGATTCTCCTTCGCTACTGTTCTCTCCTTCGTCATGCCCCGACCCGCCTCCGTCTTCGGTAGATCCCGCAGTGCTTTCGGCCCCACTATCACTGCCGTCTGATTCCGATCCAGTACATCCTGCGAGTCCAATAACCGCTGTACCACCAGTTAACTGGAGCACTCGCCGCCGGGTGAGTCCTGAATTGGTTGTCATAGCGTAGGTCACCTCACAGGTGAGAATACGAGGGGTGGGAAAATAGACGGGTGAGCTGTTTTGCGTGCGACGCAAAACTGGTCGTTACATACGTTTCGGCAGGGCATTAACTTGTATTGCGAGGAACAGCTGTGTCCACGGACCATCGCGCTGACGAGCTATTAGACCTCCTCGGGGAGGAACGGGTTCGTCAGATTCTGGCCGCGACGAGCCGGGACCCCCTCTCAGCGAAGGAACTGAGCGAGGAATGCGACGTTGCCCTCTCAACGATTTACCGCCGGGTCGAAGATATGGTCGCTAATGATCTGCTCGTCGAACAAACACAGATTGAGACTGACGGGAGCCATCATAGCGTGTACGAAGCAAACGTTGACCACGTCGATGTCGACATCGAAGATGGAACGATCGACATCAAGATGGACGTTCGTGAGGACGCCGCGCAGCGGTTCTCGCGTATCTGGGGCGACATCCGAGACACCTAACCATGCACACCGCACTCGTCATTGCAAAGCTCATCGCAGTCGGACTAGGGCTGTCGATAACGTATCAAGCGTATCGTGGATACAGGGTCTACGGTAGCGAACCAATGCTGTACGTCGCTATCGGATTCCTATTCATCAGCGTCGGGTCCGTAATCGAAGGCATTCTCTTCGACGTGGTTGGGTTGTCCATCTTCGTTGCTGGGACCATCCAGACTACACTTGTCGCGGCAGGTATGCTCATTATCCTTTATTCGCTACACGGACAAATGTCCCAGCCAACACAGGGGGGGCGATGAATCGTGACTACTGGATGGGAAGTCACGCTAATTGGAGTCCGTGTCTTTCTCCTCTTCTTGGGTATGGCGACGACAGCGATCAGCTTTCGCGCGTATCGTCAGGAACGGACTCGATACCTACGTGACGCAACGATCGGCTTCGGGTTCATGACGCTCGGTGTCCTCATAGAAGGTTTTCTCTACCAGCTCACAGCATTAACGCTCACGCAGGTGCATGTTGCCGAATCCGCTGCGTTGGCGTGTGGGTTTGCCGTCCTCCTCTGGTCTTTCATTCGGTGAGTTCTGAAACGCCGTCACAGTATTCAGGATCCCGATTCCCATCGGAATGAATTCGGAGGGAGATTAATATCGCTCCCGAGCACATATTCAGATACTATGACTGACACACTCCCGTTCGATGCCGTCCGCGAACTTGACGTCGACGGGACGACGTACAAGATGGCTGACCTTCGAGCACTCGAAGAACATGGACTCTGTGAACTCGACACGCTCCCGGTGAGTATCCGTATCCTCCTCGAATCGGTGCTCCGAAACGTCGACGGCGAAACCATCACCGCGTCAGACGTCAGAAATGCTGCTGGCTGGGAGCCGGACGTTCCGGACGCAGAGGTGCCGTTCTCTCCGTCACGGGTGGTCCTACAGGACCTTACCGGCGTGCCCGCAGTGGTCGACCTAGCAGCCCTCCGCTCCGAAGTCGATCGCAAAGACCGCGACCCCACTCTGGTCCAACCGGAGATCCCTATTGATCTCGTGATCGACCACAGCGTCCAAGTCGACTACTTCGACTCCGAGGACGCCTACGAGAAGAACGTCGAACTGGAGTACGAGCGCAACGCCGAGCGGTATCGCGCGATCAAGTGGGCGCAAAACGCCTTCGAGGACTTCAACGTCGTCCCGCCGGGAACCGGGATCGTTCATCAGGTAAATCTCGAACATCTCGGCCGTGTCGTTCACGCCCGCGAACAAGATGACGAGAACTGGCTTCTGCCGGACACACTCGTCGGCACGGACAGCCACACCCCGATGATCGGCGGTATCGGTGTCGTCGGCTGGGGCGTCGGGGGTATCGAAGCGGAAGCAGCGATGCTCGGCCAACCGATTACGATGAAACTCCCCGAGGTGGTCGGCGTTCGTCTCGAAGGCGAGTTACCCGAAGGCGCGACGGCAACGGATCTCGTGCTTCACATCACCGAACAACTCCGCGAGGTCGGCGTCGTCGACCGGTTCGTCGAATTCTTCGGGCCCGGTGTACAGAACCTTACTGTCCCGGACCGGGCAACGATCGCTAATATGGCACCCGAACAGGGGTCGACGATCAGTATGTTCCCGGTCGACGATCAGACGCTCGAGTATCTCGAACTCACCGGGCGCGACCCTGAACACATCGACCTCGTCCGCGAGTACCTCGAATCCCAAGGCCTGTTCGGGAAACAGGAACCGGAGTACACCGAGGTCGTCGAGTTCGATCTCTCAACTGTCGAACCGAGTCTGGCCGGACACAAGCGACCACAGGACCGAATCCCGATGGGGGACGTAAAACAGAGCTTCCGAGGACTTCTCCACGGGGAGTTCAAGCACGACCTCAACGATGTCGATGAAGAGGCCTTGCAGCGGTGGCTCGGTGAGGGGGGTGTAGCCGACGCAGAGACTGATGGCGGCGCTCAAGTCGAGGCCGAGTCCGAACTGCACCCGTTAACCAAACGCGTTGAGGTCGACCTCGACGGTGAAACGGTCGAAATCGGTCACGGTGATGTCCTGGTTAGTGCCATCACGAGCTGTACGAACACCTCAAACCCGTCGGTGATGATCGCCGCTGGTCTGCTCGCCCAGAACGCCGTCGAAAAAGGCCTGGACGTCCCGCCGTACGTCAAGACGAGCCTCGCACCGGGCAGCCGCGTCGTCACGCAGTATCTCGAAGAATCAGGGCTGCTTCCGTATCTCGAAGAGCTCGGGTATGCCGTCGTTGGCTACGGTTGTACCACCTGTATCGGTAACGCCGGACCACTTCCGGACTCCATCGAGCAGGCGATCGACGACCACGACCTCTGGACGACGAGTGTCCTCTCGGGGAACCGCAATTTCGAGGCGCGTATTCACCCGAAAGTCCGAGCGAACTACCTCGCGAGCCCACCGCTTGTGGTCGCCTACGGGCTCGCAGGGCGGATGGACATCGACCTCGAGAACGAGCCGCTGGGCACTGACGCTGAGGGTGACCCAGTCTATCTGGCGGACATCTGGCCGGACGCAGCCGACGTGCAGGCAGCAATCCACGAGAACGTCTCCCCGGAGATGTTCGAGGAGAAGTATGCCTCCGTGTACGAGGGTGACGAGCGGTGGGCTGCTCTCGACGCGCCAAGTGGTGACGTCTACGAGTGGGACGACGACTCGACGTACATCCGAGAGCCGCCGTTCTTCCAAGACTTTCCCCTCAAGAAACCCGGCGTCGCCGATATCGAGGACGCACGCTGCCTGCTGACGCTCGGCGATACCGTTACGACCGACCACATCAGCCCTGCTGGCCCATTCGGATCTGACCTCCCTGCCGGCCAGTGGCTGCTCAATCACGGCGTCGAGCCCCACGAGTTCAACACGTACGGCGCGCGCCGGGGCAACCACGAGGTGATGATGCGAGGGACGTTCGCCAACGTCCGCATCGAGAATGAGATGCTCGACAATATCGAGGGTGGCTATACGATCCACCACCCAACCGACGAGCAGACGACCGTGTTCGAAGCCAGCCAGCGCTACCGCGAGGAGGGCACCCCACTCATCGTGATGGCGGGCGAGGAGCTCGGAACCGGGTCGAGTCGTGACTGGGCAGCGAAAGGAACGGACCTACTCGGTGTCCGCGCAACCATCGGCGAGAGTTACGAGCGCATCTACCGCGACAACCTCGTCGGGATGGGTGTTCTCCCCTTACAGTTCGATGACGGCGACTCATGGGAATCTCTCGGACTGGACGGGTCGGAGGTCTTCACAATTCACGGTCTCGATGACGGTCTCGACGTGGTAGATGAATTGACAGTTATCGCCGAGCGCGAGGACGGTTCGACTGTCGAGTTCCCGGTCACGGCACAGGTCGGTACGCCGGCCGCCGTGACCTATATCGAACACGGCGGCATCCTCCACTACGTCCTTAGACAGCTACTCACGTAGTAACTCTGCATCTTCGTCTATTCTGTATAATTGGACTTCTGAATACTGCGTTCCGGCTCCGTTCTCGGACGTGTAGATTTGTGGAGAATATTAAATCCGAATAGGTCGTACCGTAGCGTATGATACGGATACTTATCGGCGTCCTCGGAGCTGTTACTACATTGTTCCCGGACAAGATAGTTGCGCTCTTTGAGAAACATGCGATCACTAATCCCAGTGAAGGCACCCTAAGGAAATGGGTAAACCCAGCTATACGATCAGAAGGAATTCTGATAGTCGTGATCTCCCTACTTGGTAGCCGATTGTATGCGTGGATGATGAATCTCACCGGGGCGTTCGGTGCAGCTGTCCTCATGTTTCCCGACCTGTATCGCAAGTTTGCTTCCACGGTCCTCTATGAGCGCCCAGATGCTATCGAATGGAACGAGCAATTCACGACAGGTGTACGAGTTATCGGCGCAGTATACGTTTTTCTGGGGGCAAAAACTTACAGAGACCGCCACAAGGAGACGTAGGATCATCCCCGACCACATCAGTCTCGCGAATGTTCGGTAGATGCCAGCCTGTTCAGAGGGCGTGTCAACTCACAGTAGCCCCCACGTTGAAGCATCCTCGGTTCAATTGCTCGGTAATGGACGATAAATCCCAAAGGGAGGCCGACGAAGCAGACCACGGCCCACACAGTCAGCATGATGGGCACGACGGACACGACGACCACGGTGGGATGCACGAAGGCCACGAGCAAATGTTCCGGCGGCGCTTCTTCGTCTCGACGCTCCTGTCGATTCCGGTCCTCCTGTACAGCGAAATGCTACAGGAGTGGCTCGGGTTCTCCGTTCCCGCGTTCCCGGGTAGCGAGTGGATTAACCCCGCCTTCGCGGTCATCGTCTTCGCGTACGGTGGGGTGCCGTTCCTCCAGATGGCGGTCCCGGAGCTGAAAGACCGGTCGCCGGGAATGATGACGCTCATCTCGATGGCGATCACGGTCGCATTTGTCTACAGCCTCGCGAGCGTGGTCTTCCCGACACAGTCGGCGTTCTTCTGGGAGCTCGTGACGCTGATCGACATCATGCTGCTGGGCCACTGGATCGAAATGCGGTCCGTACGACGTGCCTCGAGCGCGGTCGACGAGCTGGCGAAGCTGATGCCCGATACCGCCGAGCGGATCAGCGACGACGGTGACACCGAGGAAGTCCCGGTGAGTGAACTCTCCGAGGGCGACCTCGTACTCGTTCGACCGGGCGCGAGTGTTCCTGCTGACGGCATCGTTGAAGAGGGTGATTCGGACGTCGAGGAGTCGATGATCACGGGCGAGTCGAAACCAGTTTCTAAGAAACCCGGGGATGAGGTCATCGGCGGGACGATCAACGGCGACGGCAGTCTCCGCATACGTGTCGGTGCAACGGGCGAGGAGACGACACTCGCAGGTATCATGCGACTCGTCGAGGAAGCCCAACAGAGCAAGTCCAAAACGCAGGTGCTGGCCGACAGAGCGGCTGGCTGGCTGTTCTACGTTGCCCTCGGGGCAGCAGTCGTGACAGCAATCGCGTGGACCATCGCGGTCTCGTTCAACGCGACTGTCATCGAGCGTGTCGTCACGGTACTCGTCATCGCCTGCCCGCACGCGCTCGGGCTTGCCATCCCGCTGGTTGTCGCCATCAATACGTCACTCGCGGCTCGCAACGGAATGCTCGTCCGCGACCGGATTGCGATGGAAGAGGCACGAAATCTGGACGCCATCATTTTCGACAAGACGGGGACGCTCACCGAAGGCGAACACGGCGTCGTCGATATGGCGACCGTCGACGGCGTCGACGAGGACGACGCACTCACGCTGGCGGCGGGTGTCGAGAGCGACTCCGAACACATGATCGCTCGAGCTATCCGCGAGGCCGCCAACGATCAGGACCTCACCGCGCCTGACGCGACCGACTTCGAGGCGATCAAAGGACGAGGGGTCCGGGCGACCGTCGACGGAAACGAGGTGTACGTCGGCGGGCCGAACCTGTTGACCCAGCTCGATAGCAAGATCCCCGCCCATCTCCAGCGTTTCGCTGACGAGGCGGGACAGAACGCCCAGACAGTGGTGTATCTCGTTCGTGACGGAGAGCTGATCGCCGCGTTCGCGATGGCCGACGTAATCCGTGAAGAGAGTTTCCGCGTCGTTGACGCCCTCCACGATCTGGGCATCGAGGTGGCGATGCTGACTGGGGACTCCCAAGACGTCGCCAACGCCGTCGCCGACGAACTGGGCATCGACACGGTGTTCGCGGAGGTCCTCCCCGAAGACAAAGACGAGAAAGTACAGGAACTCCAGGACCAGAGCAAGCTCGTGGGGATGGTCGGCGATGGTGTGAACGACGCGCCGGCGCTGACACGAGCCGACGTCGGCATTGCGATCGGGAGCGGCACCGACGTTGCGGTCCAGTCGGCCGACGTCATCCTCGTCCAGAACAACCCGATGGACGTCGCCCGGCTGGTGAAGCTCAGTAAGGCGAGCTACCGGAAGATGCAGGAGAACATCGTCTGGGCGGCCGGCTACAACGTGTTCGCGATTCCGCTTGCAGCAGGCGTGTTGGCACCGGTCGGGATTCTGCTGTCTCCCGCCGTGGGCGCGCTCCTGATGTCACTGAGTACGGTCATCGTTGCCATCAACGCTCAGCTGCTCCGCCGCGTGGACTTGTCCATTCCCGAGCTTCCGGGCGGGACACCAGCGACTGACGCACAACCTGCAGACTGAAACGCTCCCGATCGCTTCGGTGCTTCTTTCAATTGAGTTCGGTTGGTGGACAGCAAATGGCGACACTGCGTAATTTCGGTGGGTATCGCTACGTGGTCACCGGTTCCACAGTTTTCCCGAAGGGTGCATAGTTCGGTATACACAGACGCTCGTCTGATGGGCTACATTGCTGCGTCAGCACTAGGTTTATACCGCTTGACGGACTTCTTTCCAATATGAGCCTCGAAGAGACGGTTGACTACCTCGCCGAGGAACTCGACCTCGAGCGAAGTGAACACGTCCGTGAGGTTGGTCAGTCAGTCGCCGAGCTTCGCGACTGATCAGAACATTTCTCTGAAGTCCCGTTCGACCAGTCCGTCCTCCAGATACGTGATGAACTCTTGTTTCGTTGGTCCTTGACGGTCGAGCAGATCGTCCCGCTCTGCTCGTTCGAGAACTGACTGTGCAAAGTCCGTACAGTGGGATTCGTGCTGCTCAGCGTACTCTGAGAGGGCTTCTCGCCAGTGCATATCCAGCTCGAACTCGGCTAATCGGATTTGGATTCCGTCTTTCCGTTCGACGAGGTCGACGTTCAGCTCTTCGAGTTGCTTGAAACGGAGGTTGTTCCGGCGGACCGTGATGAGCCGCTTAGAATCAACAATATAAGGATCAACCCACTCTCGCCAGGTATCGTCGTCGACGTGCGTTCGTGGCATCTCAAAATCCGGCTCCACACTCTCAATACAGAACTGCAGCATCGCGATGCCAGTTCGATGATTCGCATTCGGGAGGGAATGTCGTAGGATCAAATTCGACATCACCTCTCCAGCGACGGTCGGAAGTGGTGCTCCCCAGGAGACGTGATCGAGTGCCTGCTGGATCTTTTGTGGTTCGAACTCCTTGTAGAGCCGGAACTCATCCTCATCGCGAACATCGACCGCGGCTTCGAGCAACTCTACTAATCGGAATGCGACAACCTGCCCAGCACGGGGGAGGTCACGAATACGGTCGCTCAGCCATTCCTGATCGAAGTCGATGTCTTGGGCAGATTCGATCTCTGACTCGCCTTCATAGAGCACATAGACCGGTGTTTCAAAGGGATACCCGATGAGCTTTGTCGACTCGTCGGATTGCTCTCGCTGAGACAGGATTTCTGCCACCGATGCCGAGCTAAATTTGAGGGAGAAATTCTCGGCCTGGGGGTGGTGATAGAAGACGAGCCGAGCCATCTTACTGTGGATTCGTGGGAAGTGGGTAAAGCAGTCCCGCTTTTATAATGATTCTACGACGTAGTGGGTGCGTTCACATCTTCTAAATACTGACTTTCCCACTCACGTCGCGCCTCGATTTCCCGCAATCCGCGTTGCGTGACTGTGTACACGTTCGTCCGCTTGTCGAGTTCGCCCTTCTCCAGCAGTCCTTTGTTGACGAGATCGTCGAGATTCGGATAGAGGCGGCCATGATTGATCTCCTGCTCGTAATAGTCGTCGAGTTCATCCTTGATTGCGAGGCCATGTGGTTCCTCGAGCCCGGTGGTTACGTACAAGATATCCCGCTGGAACCCAGTCAGATCGTGCATCTGCCTGTTGCCTATTTTTGAGGGGTGGCATATGTTCTCTCTGGTACTCAGAGGCGAATTCGGCGTGACTGGCGAGGAAGACTACGTGAGAACTTCGAACCTTTATATGGTGGACAAGAGAAGTCCGCGATGGAATGTCTGACCTCATCGTCAAAGCAGCCGTGAAGGACGCACTCTCGGACCACAACGTCTCGGCAGATTTCTACGACGCCCTCAACGAAGAGGTCGCCGAACTGCTCGACGACGCCGCAGAGCGTGCCGAGGCCAACGACCGGAAGACGGTCCAGCCCCGCGACCTGTAGGCCTGCGTAACGCAGCCCACCCCGGCACTCGAACGTAGCTTTTTGAGGTTCCTGTTCAGAAGTTAGGCAACGGAGATGGCGGACGCACCGGATGCTGAACGACAGGCAGTCGAACCCGATGCGAGAGAGGTCCTTAGCGTGTCCCAGCTGAACGACCGGATCGCGTCGGTCGTCCAGGACACGCCTGCCCTCAACGGCGTCCGTTGAATTGGCGAAATCACTGGCCTCCACTAAGGCAGTACGGCACTCTATTTCACGCTCACCGGCGGCGACGACGAACTCCCCTGTATGGTCTTGGAAAGCCGGAACTGAGACATGGACGCGGAATTTAACTGGAATTAGGCGCTAAGTCCCCTTCCTCAAGGAGCAACGTAGGGAGCGAAGCGACCGAGTAGCGCAGTAGGGAGGGGATACAGCGCCGCACGGTTCTCAAACACGTTCACCGCCCGGCTCACAGGCCCACCGCCATTCTTATGTTTATCCAAAGTCTATACATCGGTGATGGATAGATTTGAAATCGAAGGCGAAGAAGTCCTCGACGGAACCGCAAAACCGTCGGGGAATAGTGCCCACGTCATCGTCCCGAAACGCTGGCGCGGGGCCGACGTGAAAGTCGTCCGCGTCTCCGACCCCGACCCAGACGAATAGGCCATGCAATACAACTACAAGTATCGACTCGACCCGCCAGAACCCCTCGAAGAGGAGCTTCTGTCTCACGTCGATACTTGTAGGCAACTCTAAAACCACGTCCTCTACCTGCTCAACGAGGAAGATGGCATTCCCGCCCGCTACGAGGTGCAGGGGCAGCTCCCCGACCTCAAATCGTGGTGGGACGACCTCGGAGATGTCCACTCGAAAGTTCTCCAGATGGTCGTCAAGCGCGTCTACGACAACCTCTCCACGCTCAAAGCACAGAAGGAGAATGGACGCGCCGTGGGACTGCTCAAGTGGAAACCACCTCGGGAGTATCGGTCGCTCACCTACAACCAGTCCGGCTTCGAACTCAAGAATACGAGTGGTCGGCCTACGTTGTGGTTGAGCAAGATCGGTGAGATTCCGATTCACCTCCACCGCGACATCCCTGAGAACGCGACCATCAAACAGGTCGCGGTCAAGCGAGAACCCACGGGCGAGTGGTATGCCACGTTCGGCATCGACGTGGACGAGGATACACCAGAGAAGCCGCAGAATCCCGAGCGGGTCGTCGGCATCGACGTGGGGATTCTCACGTACGCTCACGACACCGACGGGTACGCTATCGAGAGCCCCGACTTTAGGGAGGAACGTGAGCGACTCGAACGCGCCCAACGCGACCTCTCGCGGAAGGAACACGGGTCTGCGAATTGGGGGAAACAACGCCGGGTTGTTGCCGAATGCCACGCCGACCTCAAGCGGAAGCGTCGGGACTTCCTTCACAAGTTGTCGAACTACTACGCCTGCGAGTACGACCTCGTGGCGGTTGAGGACTTGGACGCGAAGGGCTTGGTCGAGCTGCCGGGCAACTCGCGCAACCGGGCAGGAGCGGCGTGGGGGACGTTCCTGCGGATGCTCGAATACAAGTGCGAGCGCGAAGGAACGCACTTCGTCGCAGTTGATCCGAAAGATACGACGAAGGAGTGTGCGTCCTGCGGCGTCAAGACGGAGAAGCCGCTGTGGGTGCGCGAACACTCGTGTCCGGCGTGTGGGTTCGAGGCGGACAGGGACGCGAACGCGGCGTGGAACATCCTTTCTCGCGGTCTACAAGATGTAGGAGTGGGACACTCCGAATCAACGCCTGTGGAGACTGCGCTCCCTGTGGATACACCCGTATCTGCAAAGCGCGTCGTGGAAACAGGAAGCCCCACCCTCAAGCGCGAGCCGTCAGGCGAGCGGTAGGGTGGGGTAGTTCACACACGGAAGCGAGGTTATTCCGTTCTACGACAATCTTCGATATCAGCGATGAGGGCTTCTGCTTGTGCTTCTGCCGTTTCGGAGTTCCCCTCCGGGGCATCTGCTTTTCCATCTGGATCGAAGGTCGGGAGTTCCTGTTCCCAGCCCTTCTCGGCGTAGCTGTCGTCGGGTGCTGACTCGAAGAATTGAACGAGTGAATCGAGCGATTCGAGCCGTCGCTTTAGCTCACTGGCTCGGCTTGGATCAACGTAATAGACGTTGTCTACTCGTTCGATAAGCCCGTGCTCGAAGAGACGATCCATCGTGTTCGACACGGCGGTTTTGTTGAGGGCTGTTCGATTTGCGATTTCGCGTCGGGTGAAGCCGTATTCGCGGTGTGCGACAAGGAAGCCGAGAACGTGGTACTCGTTCGTGTCCGGCTTGATCGGGAACCGATCGTCACTCGTGAGTTCGTCAACCGGAACGGGCATCCGTACCAATATCTGTCGGCGGACGATAATACGATTTTCGCAGATGGATATGCGCAGATCTCCGAAGGATATTTCAGAGAATTTCGCTCCTGGCCAGTAGAAGTATAATTCGACACTCGGTGTCCAATCCTGTAGAGAGTTAATGACCAGCAGCGGGATGCGCATCGTCATCCCGATCATTCTCGATCGGTTCGTAGTCGGCGTCGTTGCCGACTGGCTTGAACCCGGGGACGTAGCTGAAGCGTTTCCCTGGCTCGCTGCGGAACATCAACGGGAACATGCCACGATGCTCGCGAGCGCGGTACTGTGGCTCCCATTCTCGGAATTCCATCGTTGGTTTGGCAATCTGTGGGGCAGGCAGCTCTGCACGCTCTAAGTCTGGTAGCTCAAGCACGCGCACTTCGAGTTCGCGCGCCAGTTTCTCGGTTCGAGGCGTCAGCTCGGTCGTGTGACAGAGCACTGGCATCGCACGACAAGCGAACGCCACCGTACACAACCGGAAGAGAGCCGTCGGGGTGATTGGGTCGTCTGTCCAGTTTTTACACTGGGCGACAATCCAGTCGCTGGGCTGCTGCTGTTTCTCCCTCCGTCTGGCGACTACATCAATCTCCATACTATATAGGTGTTGGCGTGTCGCTGCACGGTATCCCCAGCGTCCGAGTGCACGCTCAAGTTGATACTCGAGCCACCGCCCATCACCATTCCCACGCCCCCCGACGTGCGGGTCAACGTTGTCAAGGTTGATGTCCTCTCTGTCGGCGAGAACCGGACTATCTTCCGGAACCGATGACAGAATGTCTCGAAGGGCTGTCGCGTACTCGAGGGCTGTTGTGAACTTCTCAGTGGGTGCTTCGTCGTAGTGGTGGGCTGCCGGCTCTCCAGTTCGGAGTGAACAGATTAGCCACGACAGTTGCTGTTCGATGGTCGTGATTGCCTCCGGATACTCCACCGTCGAACCAGCGGGCTGGCTATCCACCGAATCATCTTCTTCGGCTGGGTCGGGGAGCAGGCGGACGGCTTCCGTGATCGGTTCGTTCGCCAAGTACAGCAGCCGGCGTGCGAACAGTCGCTGGTCGGTCGACAGTGTGTGGTCGGCTTTGAGCGTTCCACGGAGTGCCTCGATTGTCTCCGTCAGCAAGCGGAGGTGGTCGGCGTACCCATCCGGGAGTGGGGATTCATTCCCCGTCATTGGTGAGTGGGCTGGGGGTGAAGTGGTGGCGCGTCAGCGACGTCTCCGAGAGCGACTGGACGACCGGCTGCCCCTGTTGCTGCAGATGATGAGAGAGTTCCGCTTCGTCGGTGACGGTGTACCACTGGTGGCTATCAGCGTCTCGATACCGGAGTTCGCCGTCAACAGCTACGAGGACGCCCTGTTCAGTCATCCCGGCCGTATCGAAGACGAAAACATCCGGGTCCGGATTCGTCCAGGTGCCGCGAATCAAGGCGAGAAGCGTGTCGAGTGTTGGCGGATCGACGGGGTCTGGGTAGCGTGGTTCCGCGGGGGCGCTGATCGCAACATCACGGATGGTGTCGCGACGACAGTTGCGCCACCCGGCGCCTGTCCACTCGAGTTCACGCCGCGTCCAGCTATCGCCGTCGCCGTCGGGCTCAAGAACGAGCCGCCGCGGTGGAGACGTAGTTGGAGTCCACTGGAGGACACACGAGCCGCCATCTGGGAGTGGGTTGTCGTCTGTTCGACGGTGCTGGTCTAAGAGCGCAGCGTCGATCTGCGAGCGTGCACGTCGGAGTGTGGTGATTGGGTCTGGGACTGGCGTGGCTGCTGTCTCATCCGCAGTATCGACCGCCTCAAAGAGCCGGTGGAAACGGCCATCGATGTCTCGAAGCGTCGCGAGGGCGTGCGCTTGGGTGTCTGTCATGTGGATTCCTCCGACTTGGGCTTGTAGCAGGCCGTCTGGAGTCGACGAATGTATTCGGCGAGCGGTTCCGTCGCGTCCGTCGAAGTCACAGTCTTCGAACGGTCATCATAGTCGACCGCGCCGGCCTCATTGAGAGTCTCAAGATGCCGTTGAGTCAATGCGATATAGACTGGGACCCGGTCGTCGCTCCCGACATTGCTGGGATCGAGTTCGTTTTCGATGGCCGCGATTTCGACCGCAAGATCGTCAGCAGTGACTTCACCCGGAGCCCGTGACAAGGACAACAGGACGCGACGACGGCGACTATTCCCGATTGCATCGAATACACTATCAGGATCCAGTGGGATGGCAAGTGACGCCGAATCGCTGGGTGTCGCGGTCATGCAGCTCGCCCCCCTCGTCGGTACGTCGTTCGATGGAGCTGTCGCGTTCTCTGGAATGCGCCTTCGTCAAGGCGGGCCTGCTGGCGTATCTGTGACTTCGTGGTCGCTTCACGGAGTTGATGTGCGAGTTGTACGACTCGGTGTGTCTGTGGGTCGGTGTCTGGAGTGGTGTTCTGAGAGACAGAGTTATCACTCCTGACACGGGTATTCTGGCTTGCTGTCATCCGTCTGGCAGCACGAACCCTCCGGCGTCCTGACGCCGGGGGATTCCGCTGGACTCGTGCTAGTCTGGCGTAGGAGCGATTGTAGCTTTTATATCAGCACCACAAACCTCGCACGCCGAATTCCGGTCTTTGAGCGCTTCTACAGCTCGAATCAGTCCGTATGCTTAATCACTTGGTAAATCACACTCCACTCCCACCGGTAGAAAAAAACAGACCACTCACAACACGAGTGATCCGGGGAGGCGCATGCGCTCCGGAAGTATGGAAACAGATTGTCGGCTAAGTCCACATCGACAACATCAGCACGTAAATCGCGCTTGCTGACTTATCCGCAAGTGCCTAATAGTGGTTACGGGAGATTCGTTCTCGGACGTGACGAGTACGGCTCTCTAGCCTTGGGAACGTAGAATTTGATTTTAGAACTATGTGTTTGCCGATTCCAAATAATCTGGTTTGTTTTCCCCATTAGCTGCGAATTTGAAGAGCGTTGATTGATTTTCAGGATGGGTTTCTAACCTGTTATGCAAGGTTGTGTGTTCACTGTGCGATAGCAATTCGAGATTAGTCGGACGATTATCGAACGCAATCTTCGTTTGATGATGGACATCACGGTTGTACACAGCTTTGGTGCCATGCTCAGCGACCATAACTAGTTGATGGATGTCGACTGATCTGTGTGATCCGGACGCTTCCTCGTTGCCATCAGTATTCGTCCGGAAGGTACTGCGTCTGGTCCATGGTCCGGGGCCTCGAGTTGGAACTTTGCGGTCTTTCATTCGCCGGTGGACCGTTGTTATCGAAACTCCCACCTTCGTTGCGATGTCTTTGAGGGTCATTCCGTTGCCCCAATACATTTCTCGTAGGTTTTCGGCTGTATCCCAAACCCAGATTTTACGATTCATCTGAAGGGTCTGTTGTCGTGGGTCATCTGGTTCCATGTTATCGTTCTAATTAGTAGTCAGAGCCGAATTATTATAATATTTTCTTCATATTCCAATTGATTGAAGGGTATCTTCAGTTATTTATTTAGATTGGGCTGTAATCTGCCATAGATCTTTCCAGAGACCACTAATGGCCGGAATTTTAGCCAAAATTTCCAACCCTCTGCGAAATAGAATCACCCGCACTCAGGCCTCTTATCTAGTGATACTGTATACTTAATATAAATTCAATACACTCCATGCGATTTGGAGACGAGCATAATAACCACACTCACAAAATCAGTTTGACATTTCAATTCGTGATTTGGCGAGAAAATCATATCGTACGCCCAGTCGGAGTTGTGACAACTGGACCAGTAATTCGCCAGATAACCGAACAACACCCTGCAATACGGTAGTCGGCTATCAGAGAAGTCACCACAAAGGAACTGTCCGAATCGTTCTGAACCACTAATAAAAATAGAATTTTTGGCTCTGTAGTTTCGCTAGACGCAACGGCTACGACTGCGTTATTGCCGTAGAAAGCGAAGAGACAGATCGGTGTGACATCCGAAATCCGTCTCTTCACGCGTGTTACGGTGGCTAAGGCTAAATCAGTTGTCGCTAATCCGGACGAACCCGCCGACCCCGAAGGGGGAGGCGGGTTCGCAGAATGGGCGATGCTCACCGTGCATGCACTCCGCATCGAGCTGGCCAAATCCTACCGCGTCGCCGTGAATTTGCTCTCGGGAATGCCCGGCGTTCTTGAGGAGATCGGACTCACCAGACGACTCCCCTCGCCGCGCTGCTCGCCAGACGATCTCCTCGAGATGCCGCCCCCTCGCCAGACGACGTCCATCGCCAGCCATCCGAATTCGCCCGGCCGCCTCTCGATGCCCTGGACCCAGTCCAAGTCCTCGCCCATCGACGTCGCCGACCTCGCCAAGACACACTCCGCCGCCAACGCTCCTCGACCCCCGTCGCCTCGAGTCGCTCCAAGTCTGTCTCCACCCGTGCGCTCCCCCAGGGTTCCACTCCAGTATCAACAATCTGGTAGTCCTCTCTCTATCCGCTCTCTCCCTCCCCCTCTCTCCGCCGCCGGCCCCTCGGCTCTGCCTGAATCGTCCGCCACGCGACTACCCACTGGAACTTCAACTCCCCTGAACCCTAATTGTGTAATTTCGGCTGGTCATCGACAATGGGACGAAAGGGCTGTATAGGCTCTATGAATCAATCTGAGGACGTGACTGAACATCGACGCCCGATTTCGACCCTTTCAGGTTATGACCTGGCCCCGTTAATCCTGCCGCCGTACCGTAATTAGTGGTAATGTAGGCTCAAACGCATAAGATAATATGGGTGGGCTGGATTCGCCCGCTATCTGGTAATTAGGGGTGGTCTGAGCCGCTGGTTGATGGGTTGTTACGACCACCCCGAACCCCGCAGCCGTCCCGTAATTAGCCATCTAATGAGTGGGTGTGCCAATCCTGCCGCCGTCCTGTAATTACAGCTGTTGTCGTCGCGGGTAGATGCCGAAAATCCCGGTAATCACGAACCCCCAGTAATCCGCATCCCGTCGTGTAATTAGCCATTTGATTAGGAACGGGCGCAAATCGGACGCCGTCCTGTAATTACGGCTTGGCTCGGGGCAGTCACCGATCGGGCTTCGAGTGTAATGAGAAACCATCCAAACTGGGGGTGCGTCCGGTAATTACACATCTAATGAGATACTTCGATGATTCGGCCGCTGTCTGGTAATTAGAGCGTGTTCTGACTGCCGTTAATATAATAATCTTGATATGGGTGGTGTTGTCCGGGGAGGTTCGGAGTTCGATCGACGGCTGGTACTGGTTCAGTCTCATGCTCACGCGAGGAGCGCGCCACCAACTACGTGGTATCGACGAGCCCCCGAGGTTTGTCGTGTGTATGCCGAAGCGGAGACGTTCCCCAACCGGTGCGAACAAAATCTGCGAAGACTGCGAGTAGATCGCGGGTAGATTCTGCGAAGATTGCGAAAACGCCGGGGGTGGGAGGCACCAGCGGTCGCGTGCCAAGGCTCGGTTGACGGCTATGGCGGTGCGGTGGCTACCGGTACCCGAGATACTGACGTGTCCGAAAAGAATGCCTGTTGTGGAGTGTCGCTGAGCTTCGCGTCCACGTAGTTCGAGCAGATGCCGGCCGAACTGTGGAGCCAGTCCAACGACTCTGGTTACGCTTCGGCTTCGCCAGCTTCCTCGTCCGATCCGTCGTTCGCTGCCGGAGAGACCTCACCCTCTTGGTCGAGGTCAATGACGAGCGCACCTGGAACCTGTTCGCTGCCGATGTCTTCGTCCCACTCCGGCGGATACCGAATCGTCTGGTCTGGCTTGATGTTGTTCTGCTTGAGGAACCCGCTCACCGACATGGAGACGCGGTCATCGTTCCACTGGAGCGAGTAGACGTCCGTTCGGTCGTAGTCTTCCTCTAGCGGAATGATCGCGATTTCGTTGTCGTCTTCGTTGTACGCCAGGATGACGGCCTCTTTCCCCTTGAGGTACTGCTTGGACACCGTCAAGTTTGGTGCGAGCTGGCCGTTCTCCCAAAGCGTATATGAACTCACGCCCGTGGAAAACACCGAACCTTTCGCCACTGAGCAAGTCCGAGATTTCGTCGATGAACTCGTCACCCTGTGCAGAATCCTCGGAAGTATTGTCGGGCTCAGCGGAGTTGCTCGGGGGAGATTCTGACTCCCCTGTTGGTTGTTCTGGTCGATTGCTGTCGTCACCGCTACTTGCCGCTCTGTCTTCTGCCATTTTCCCAGAAGTTCTTTCGCAGGAGGCTGGCTGATGTTTTTCCCGTACACTAGGGGCTACGAGCTACCCGTGCAAGAGCCTATTTGGGGGCGGTTTCGAGGTCTACTGGAAGAGTCTCCGGCGTCAGGCGAGAGAAAGCTGTTGGGAATTGGTGGGAAAGTTAGTAGCTCAGAACCAGAAAAAGTCCTTACTCAATCTGCTTCCGAAGCGAGTTCAGCGTGTGGACTTCCGCGACGCCTTCGTCATTGAGTTGTTCGTTAATCTTCTCGATGTTGTCGCTTCGACCGGAGGGTAAATCGTCGACCTTCTCTCCGAGTTTCTCGAGAAGTGTCTTGAGCGCGTCGTGGTTCTCCACGACCCAGACCATATCACCGTAGGCCTCTTTGAGGGCTTCGTAGTCCTCGTGGACGTGCCCGATGTGTTCTGGCGTCATCTCGACTTCGACGAGCTTGTTCCTGTCAGTTGGGGACTGTTTCGTAGGTTTCGAGAAGACGTCTGTTTTGTTTTCTCCGTCGTTGATGTCGCCGTAGAGCGTAATATCGTAACCCTGCTGTTCGTAGTAGGTGCTTGCGAACCTCGCTCCGAGACGGTGTTCCGCACTTTCATAACCCAACTCACCACCTTCATCCGGCGACAGTGAGTTCCCGTCGACGTACAGTTCGGCTTTTTTCGTCGGGATGTAGTAGACCTTGTTTTGGCCGATATTGACTTTCTCGAGGAAGTCCCAATCGTCGAGGTCTTTCGCCGCATCGCTGAACGGCAGCTGTGTCATCGGCTCGCTGAGACTGTAGTTCTTCGCCCCGTCCGTCAGCGCGTCGAAGACGAGTTCAAGGAACGCCTCATGCTCAGTCTCCAGTTCGCCGTCGACCTCCACCTCCTCTTCTTCATCGTCAGCCGAGGAGTTGCTACCGCTGAAGTCCGCCCCCGCCGAGGAGATGTACTCGGACTCCCGGTTGAGCGTGTGGTGCTCGCGGCTCTCTGCCCTGACCGATTCGGACATCGCAGACACGTCGAACGGCCCCTCGCTGTGCCCCGGCGGAATCGGGAGCGGTTTCAACGTGAGAATCTCTGGCTTCTGCTTGTGGAAGCCCGTCGACGGTAGTTGCACCACCCATTCCCCACGCCGTAGACCGGCGATTCTGTCCTTGATCTCGTCCGTGTCGAGATCTTCGTGGAACAGCGAGTCCGCCAGCATATCGTCGGTCGCGATGTTCCCGATGATCTTCGTGTTGACGTTGTTCAGGATTTCCTGGTACGCTCGCCGGTTGCCGCGTGGGTCTTCGCCGAGGACCTGCTCGGGATACTGCATGATGAGCCCGAGACTCAGGTTGAACTCGCGGCCCTTCGGCAACAGCGAGTCGTAGACGATCTCGTTCCGCGCGATGTTCGCTGACTCCTCGATGATGACGTTCGCGATGTAGTCATCATCGTTCGGCGTCCACAGCGACTGCACGGACGTCCACAGGTGGGAGAGGAACAGCACAGCGAATATCTCGCTGCTTTCCCCGTGGAGATTCCCGGTGTCGATCAGGAGAACCTTGTCTCCGTTGAGGATGTTCTTCAGGTCCAGCATGGGAACATCCGCTCGCTCGTACCAGCCTTTCTCGTCGTTCCAATGCTCTTCAGGAATCTCGAACGACAGCATATCCCAGATGAAGTCCCTCTCCTTGAGCTTCCGAATCCGGTTCATGACTGCGTCCGTCGTGTTCATGAACTGCCGCTCTTCCTTCTCCAGATGAGACTTCAGGAACCCGCGAACCTGCTCGTCTTCAACCAGTGGCAGTGCCTTGTCGATTTGTTCCTGGCTGGTCTCCTCGAGGTTTTCGATGGAGCGCCCGTAGTGCTGGAAGTTCTGCGCGGCGTCCAAGAGATCGCCGACCGTGAAGTAATCGGAGCCGTTCTTTTCGTCGAACAGCGCCTTGATGAGGTTCGTGAGGATTTCGTTCGCGACGAATGCTTGGTCGACCGTGTCTCGACCGAGGACGAACCGCAGGAGCTGGAAGTAGTGGTCGATGATGTCTTGGATGGCTGTTTCACGCTCACGACCAGCCGAGCGCACCAGCGGCCGCAGGTCGAAGAACGGAATACCGGGGATGTTGCCGCCCTCCTCAGGCACCTTCAGGTACTCGACGTCCTCGAGGTCTCCGAAGAGTGTCCGGTGGCACCGCAGGTAGTTCCGACACATCTCCCCACCCTTCGAGTCGATGAGAATGGTCGGCCCTTCCAGACTCTCGTGTGTTGTGAGCATATCGTTCAGGGTCGCGACCGTCTTCCCACTCCCAGTTGTCGCCGCGCGGATGTAGTGATGCGTCAGGTCGCCGGCGGAGAGTGCAAGCGCATCTCGCTTGTTGAGTTCCGTCCACCACTCGTTCACGCTCTCGATCGCACTGATTTCCTGCGTATTCTCAGTATCCTCGCGTAGGGCTGTGACCGCGTGGCCGATGGTCATCCCTTCCGAGAACTCACGGAACACTTCCTCGTTCGGCGAGGTCAGCGCAGACTGCGCCTTCGGTTTCCCGCCGGTCCCGCCACGGCTGGCCTTCGGGAGCGCGTCGATGGATGGAACCGTGATGAAGCTGGCGAGCTCCTCAATGTTACAGACGAGCATCGGCTTCCGGCGAGTCATCATCTCCCAGCCGTTCGAGTACGTGATGCCGTGGTTCAGCATTCGCTTGTACTCGTTCTCGTTCTGCCCGAGGTATTTCCCGTCGACGGAGTAGAACTGCCCACTCATCTGGTTAAGTGAGTCCTGTAGGTTTTCGGCGACCCGCTGGGACTGTGCTGCCGCACGAAGCGACACGTTGTACGTGTGGCTCGGGTTCTTCAGGTCGATTTGGGCCATGCGACTCTGCCCAGCGCGCTGGCCATCGACCTGCGAGTCCATGATCGTCCCACCGACTTCCTCAGGCGTATTTCCGCGATGCCGCTGGCGTTTTTCTTCATCAGAGACCCCCAGCACTGCGTCGAGGACACTTCGAACAACCATCCCAGCAGTCGTGTGAACACCGCGCTTGAGTCGGCCTTTCTGCCGTTGGGCTTTCGGCGACCAGTTGGCACGCGGCTCGAACACGACCTGAAAGAGGACAGCACCCTCGGCTTGGATAATTGTCTCGAGCAGGTTCGAGAGTTGGGAACGCTCGGTAGTCTCGGTGTCGAAGCGAGTGAGAACCGTCATCCAATCCTTCCGACATTCCTCGACGCCCTCATAACGAACCATGTGCGGGACGTCGTCGAAGACTTCCGTGATGTCGAACTGCTTCCGGTCGAACTCGAAGTTCTCTGGGTACTGCGAGCGTGTCGTACTCTCGAGGCGGTCACAGTTCGCGTCACCACGTTCACCCGGTCCGAGGAAGAACTTGAACTGGGCCGCATCCTCCGGCTTGTAGATGATGAACTCGAAGTTCGATACGCCTTCGATGCTGTCGATGTGGAGTTCCATGTCCAGCGGGAGTTTCCGCCCAGTCCCGTACCGGTGGAGGCCGTACAGTTCCCGAGTCACTGTCTCCGAATTCACCTCCTCCCGCACCGGCGTGATCTGGATATACTCCTGACTGGCTTCGATCTCCTCGATGAAGTCTGCTGGATCTTCTATTTCTCCATCTATATTTTTGCGCTCGTTTGGGGGAGTATTATGTGGCCCCTCAGATTCCTTTGGAGGGTTTTGCATAACCGGCGAAACAAAACGAATTATAATAAATCTCTCTTCACCCTCAATCAAATATAATATCTTATGTTATGAATTTGGGGGGTTTGTCGATAGTATATGGTGAGGTACCCTCCTAAACGCACGATTTCGAGGAACACCTCCTCAGGATGCCGATGGAGTATTCCAGACACTTTTTATTGTTTCTCTGTAACTCACCATGCCTGGTCCCGATCCTCACGACGCCACGAGTCGCGACTACGAACGGTTCGAGAAGGAACAGCTCGCCCAGGACCGCGATGCCGCCAGCGTCGACACGGCGGACGTCGACGACAGGACAGCCCAGAACCTGATCAACGACCTCGTCGACGCGGACATCGTCACTCCGGTTCCTGAAGACCACGTTCTGGTTCACGAGCCGAGCGGCACCACGTTCGACTCATCGACGCAGCTGGCCGTCTTCCATCGTGGCTGGACGGCCGGCCGCGACGCCGACGCGGAGGGCGAGTGATGCAGCAGACCCTTGTCGGCTGTGCGTTTTGCGACGCGCCGCCCGGAACCGAGACTGGCGCGGCCCACACCTGGGGGCAGGACGAGCGGGTCACAGCGGTGTAGGGCGGAATTACACGGCTTTAGCCGGCGGAGGAAGCGTGTCCCCTCCCTGAAGCATACTACCGACGATAGCACAGACTATTCCCGAACGGAGAAATAATAATAAAGGTAAGTACGTCAATGTGACGTGGATGACGTGGGATGTCACACGTACCGTGCGCGTTCGTCTTGACGTGCCCGACGACCGCAAGCGTGACCTCCACGCCACTAACGGCCGCTTTCAACACTGTGCGAACCGCACCAGCGAGTGGGCGTGGCGCTACCCCGACGAAGACTGTGTGACCAGCAGAAGCGCCGCCGAAGACGCGTTGTACGCTGACCTCCGCGAAGAAACCGATGGACTCCACGCGAACCTCGTCCAGAAAGCGATCAAACGCGCCATCAAAGATATTGACAACGCCGTCAATAGACTCGCAAACAGCGAAAACACCAGTCAACCCGAGTACGATACGTTCAGCATCGTCTACGACAAACGAGCTGCCACCTACTACCGCAACAAGGTGAGTCTCGCCACGGTGAACGGCCGTGTCGAGTGCGAGTACGACCTCCCCGAAAATCCCAAGGGAACACCGCACGGCGAGTACCTCCTAAACGAAGACTACTCCTTCTCAACCAGTACGGTCCACTACGATAGCGATGCCGACGAGTTCTACCTCCACGCGACGATGGAACGGGAACTTGATGTGGACAGTCCTGAGAAAGCCGAGGATTCGAGCGTCCTTGGCGTGGACTGTAATGTCGACGACCACATCGCCGCAACTAGCACGGGACGTTTCATCGGTAGTGCTGACTACCTCAACCACCAGCGCCGCGAGTACGAAAAACGGCGTGCTAGCCTCCAGCAAATCGGGACGCGCAGCGCCCACTTGACTTGCCAGCGCATCGGTGACCGCTTCGGGCGGTGGAGCCGTGACTACCTCCATCGATGTTCGAAAGCAATCGTGGAGGAGGCTCGTCGGCATGAATGTACGCACATCGCGTTCGAGAACTTGGAACGGATTCGAGAGCGTATCAGCGACGGCAAGAAGTTCCAGCAGTGGGCATTCAACGCGCTGCAAACGATGGTTGCGTACAAGGCGGAAGCGTACGGTGTCGTGGTGGACACATTGAATCCCCAGTACACAAGCCAGCAATGCTCGAAGTGCGGGTGTACGCTGGAGGAGAACCGCGACGACCAGCACTTCGAGTGCCTCGACTGTGGATATACATCGAACGCGGACTACAATGCGGCGAAGAACATTGCCCGGAAACTCGCACTCAAACTCCAGCAGGGGCAGAAGTCCCCTGCTGGAGGGGCGTTCTGTCAGTACGCCCTGAAGTCAGGGACAATGACCGTGAACGCGACTGCCGTGGCGTCCGATCAATACGTATCGGCAGAACGGGAGTCCACTGACAAGCCCACCGCTGAAGCGGTGGGTAGCTGACGTCGCCTGTGACAGCTGTGGACTCGTCGTCGACACGCTCGCAGCACTCACGCGATTCCGGGTCGAACTCGGGCATCTGGAAGGCCCGTTACAGCTGTGCGCTCGCTGTAGTCCGGGCGGACTCGCGACGTACTGGACGCGCGATCTCGAGGAGCATCTCGTCGCGACGCCGGCAGAGTGACCCCAACACTCTTTACTGATTCGCTGTAAACTGTAATCAAGAACGACCCGTGTCACGCACTTCAAATCGCGCCGACGGCGACATCGTCCAGGACTTCCTCTCGGTCGCGGACCTCCTCGAGGAGCCGCAGCTCGCCCAGCTGTACGCGTACCTCGCTCGGGAGGGCGAGGCGACCGTCCAGGACGTGATGGACGACCTCGAACTCGCCCAGGGGACGGCCTACAGCTACGTCAACCGGCTCGTCGATGCCGGCGTCGTCGACGTCACCGACGCCGAGCAGCCACGCCGGTACGCCGCCCGGGAGATCGACCTGACTGTAACGACGGCCGCCGGCGACCGCGAGTACACGATCACGCCGGCGCTGATCGACGCCGTCGGCCGCCGCGAGACGGACGCCGACATCGACACGTACATCGACCGCCACGGCGTCGCCGGCCTCGCGACCGCGCTCACCTACGCGGTCGCCCGCGAACGCGGCGAGGTGACCCACCGGCTGATGGCGGAGGATCTGGACATCTCGCCGCTGGCTGCGGAGATGATCTTGCAGGCGCTCCGGCCCGTCGTCCACGAGCACTACGATATCGAGGAGGGAGGGGCAGGACTCGACGAGTTGGACGTCGGCGACGCGGCTGACGACGCGTGAGCCGGCTCCACATCGCCGACACCGGCCTGTTCGTCGCGATGGGACAGCCGTCGAACAGCCGGTACAAGGCTGTTCGGCGATTCGCTCGCCGGAACGACGTCACCTTCGTCCTGCCCGAACGGGTGTACGCGGAGCTGACCATCGACGACCCCGACGTCGAGGCGCCACCTATCGACGCCGCGATCGACGAGGGCTGGGCGACGGTTGCGTCACCGCTCGAGTTCTCCGAGCCGGTCGTCTCGCGGGTGATGGATGGCGTCCAGCGGTACATCGCGAACGCCGACGACCGACCCGCCGACGAGGTCGAGCGGGCCGACGCCGCCCTCGCCGCCTTAGCTGCCCAGCACCTCAGTGCGGGGACGGCGACTGACGTGTATATCTACACGACCGATATCGCGGCCGGCGAGGGAGCCGAAACCGTGCTCGCGAGCGAGGGCTACGGGGACTCGGTGACGTTCGTGAACGGGTTCCGGTTTATCGAGGACCTGGTCGATGGCGACAGCTGACGCTATTCGGGGTCGAGGCCACGAGCGTCGAGGTCGCCGGCGAGATACTGTTCTCCCGTTCGCGTGATGTCGTAGACGCCGTTGCCGAGGTGGACGAGAAGGCCGTATTTGACCAGCGTCTTGCAGCGGGCATTGATGTGTTGACGGGAGAATCGGACCCGATCGCTGTCCGCCATCTCCTTCGGGGTGTCGGGGCCGGCTTCAGAGAGATGCTCTAGAATGCGGTCATCGGCGCGAGACATCCAGTCGGCGTCAAAGCGCATAATCGCTTGTGGTTGCGCCGACGCTATCCCGAACGCGCTAAGTCAAGTAGCAAAGCGCTGCGCTCCTGTGGTTGACTCCTAACGTTTTACAAGCCTGCCACTCTTAGCCCCGAGCGTTCAGATGCACTCCCCTCCATCGGACAGTTCGGATGGTTCGAGGGACCTCCTTGTGGAGATTATCGATACACTAGAGACGTGTGGACTCGAGGACGATTCCTACCAGCTCCACGATTACGTCGACCCCGATGCGCTCGAACAGTTGATCGACTCCGCCGATGAGAACATCGCCGTTCAGTTCACTGTCGAGGGGATCCCACTCGATGTATCACCGGACGGTGTGGACGCCATCGTCGAGGACGAGTCCCAGTCCGTCGGCGAATAACGACGTGCGGGTGCGAGATAGGGATCGTTCCTGAAAGCCCTCGGCCGCTCGACGTCCCGCGACCACCGCTGCGCGCCTCGTCCCTGCGGTGCTTGCGGGGTCGGGGGACGGCCGAGGCGGCCTCGCCCTTTCTGAGTCCGCCAGGACGGTAGATGCCTCACCGAGCGACGTAGCCGGCTGAGCAGGTGTGTACGTAGCGGCCCGCCCCGCTCGCCGCTGCCGCCCTCCGCGTCGCTCGCGACCGACCATTCCGGGCGTGCGGGCGCTCTCCGCACCGCCCGCGCCCGTTCCGGGCTAAAATGGATGTGCCCTCGGCGCCAGCGGGTAAGCGCGAGGGGTTGCGCGGCGTGGCTGCTCACCCCTGACTGTGAGGGTTCTAATCGAGGTGCCAAAGAACTGTGTACGAAATAGTTATTTTCGCCCCAAAACCAGCGAATCCGCTGGTAAGTAGATATGCTTACGTATCGGGTGGGGCTAAACTGCTATGCCTCTTGAATCAGAATTTCCTGTTCGAGTGACGGTTCGTACCAGATGTCCGCCTTCAACGCTATTCTTCCCAACTCGCTGTTTGATGCTGGCCACGGAAACGACATCTCTTCAGACGAATCTATTTCGAGATAGATCCGCGATGGCGTATCCCCTACTGGGACATTCTCGTTGGCTGTCTCAGCGTCCATTTCGAACACTTGTTCTTGAAAGTGCCCCTCCAAAGAATTTCCAATTCGAACTGTAATCGTATGAGAGTCCTGTGAACCATTATAGATTCCAAATTCATACTCTTGCTGCTGCTCGTCGGATATAACATCCGAACAGCCAGCGGTCAAGACAGTAAGAGTGGTTCCTGCCGCAGCCAGTAATGAACGTCTTTTCATACTTCAGAAGCTTCGTCTTCAATTTAAATGTCTTCTGGATAATAAGACTGCAACCGCAGAACACTGTACTTACCGATTCAATCCAAGTCTAACAACTGTTCTACGTAACCTCGTTCTAACTGTGTAGTGCGGTAGTGTTTTTGAGCGCCTGCGAAGGGTGCAGGCGCGTTCGGTCGTGCCTGCACAGCACAGGTGATTCGAGATGCAACACCACCACCAGCGACAGGTGTCCCGTCAACCGGAGGCGCGATGACCGATGGCGGTCGAACTGAACGAGATCGAGGAGGCTGAAGTCGAACTTGAGGAGTGGTTAGTCGAACAGGCCGAGAACGGTGTTCCGGAAATCGTCCTGATCGGGCTCCTCCGGGATTACGCGGACGACATCGAACAGCTCGGCTACGTGCCCCGAATGTGGGGTGAGTCAGAGCGGTGAGACGGACCAACACCTTCGAAGTCGTTCCACAATCGGAACAAGACGAGGCCGTCCTTCGACGCCTTCTCGATGCGTCAGCGATCCTCTGGAACCAGCTGACGTATGCGCGCCGGCAGCAGTTCTTCGCCGGCGAGAGTGTCTGGGACTGTGAGAACTACTACGACGAGTACGTCGACGTGTTGGGGTCGGCGACGACCCAGCAGGTCACCCGCGTCAACGACGCCGCTTGGCGGTCGTTCTTTGAGACGGTTGAGGAGGCCGACCAGGAGGTCAGTCCCCCCGGCTACTGGGGCAATCAAGCCGACGGGCGCGACCTGCGGACCTACATCCGCAACGACGCCTACACGATCAGTTGGGGCGAGCGCTCCCGGCTCGAAGTGCCCATCGGCAGCCAGCTCAAAGACGAGTACGGCTTCAGTCGGTTCGAGCGGCTCCGTGTTGCCGTCCGCGGTGAACCACACTGGCAGGGCGAGCAGGGCCGCCTTCACCTCACCTACGACGACGTCGACGAGACGTATCGCGCCCACCAACCCGTAACAGTCTCCGAGGCGGAACAGGCGACGCCGACGGGGACGGACGTCGCCGCGCTCGATATCGGCGCGAACGTCCTCGTGGGGTGTACGACGACGATCGGCGACCAGTACTGGTACAGCGGCCAGGAGCCGTTCCGACAGTTCCGTGAGACGACCCAGCGCATCGCCGACGCCAAAGCGAAGCTGCCGGATGGACAGCAGACCAGTACGCGGATCCAACGGCTCTATCGGAGGCGGTCCCGCCGGCGCGACCACGCCGTAAACGCGCTCCTTCGTGATCTGGTCGAGCGACTCCACGACAACGGCGTCGAAACCATCTATCACGGCGACCTCACCGGCGTCCTCGGCGAGTACTGGTCCGTCGAGGCGAACCTCAAAGCGCGTACCTTCTGGGCGCATCGGCAGTGTCTCGATCAACTCGGGAACGTCTGCGAGGAGTTCGGCATCGAGGTGGCCTCACTCTCTGAAGCGTGGACGTCCCAGACGTGTCCGGAGTGCGGGGAGCGCGAACGAACGCGCCGGCATCGCGAGACGCTGCGGTGTCCGTGTGGCTTCGAGGGGCACGCCGATCTCGTCGCGTCGCGGACGCTGCTCGAACAGGCAACGAACACCGAAGTCAGGCCGACGGCACGGCCCGTGCGGTTCCAGTGGGACGACCACCTGTGGTTCCCCGTCGAGGGGGACGTGGTGGGGCCCAACGAATAGCGCACAGACCCGCAAGGTGCCGCCGTGGTGTCACCGTGACACCAGCGAGCGGACGCTCCGTGACTTCGGAGTGGATGTCGATCCGCTGGTCGCTCGCTTTTCGTACCACTACGCAGTTGATCGACCCGAAGACTTTACCTCAAAACATTTGGTTATCCCGTGATTCAGACAGACTATGAGCAGTAAAACCGTCGAGACAGCTCGCTGGCTTGCCTATTTCGATAGGGTTGCCCGAGGGGTACTGCTACTTGGTGGTGCGTTTATTATTCTACGCACGATTGTCGCAAGCCTCCAGGTCTGTACTGCTGGTGAATCATGCCCCCCAATCATCACTTCTGAAGTCGTCGTCACAGCACTGTTCGGTGTGATAGTAGCTTACGCGGGATATCGATTTCAACCTGAGTAACGGAAATCGGGATCGGGGTTTGCTGAACAGACTTTGATAAGGCGCTAACGTCTCGATTTTCTCCAGTATCAAGCGTTTACGGCTCGCACCGCTCGCCGCATTCCGCCCTCCGCGTCGCTCGCGACCGACCATTCCGGGCGGTCTGCCTGCAGTAGCGGGCGGACTGCCGGGCTAAAGTGCATGTGCCCTCGACGCCAGCGGGAAAGCGCGGGGGGCTGCGCGGCGTGGCTGCTCACCCCCCACGCTTTCTCCGCTGGCCGCTCGCTCCGGGCGGGTCGGCGCGCGGTGCTGGTTGGGGCCACCTCATACAGGCGCGCTCTCGCTCGCGCCCAAGAGGGCGCTCGCGAAGGCGCGAGCGAGAGCGCGCAGCCGGTGCTGTCGGTCGTGACGTCGAGGAAACCGCGGTTTAGGGCCGCGGTGTCGGGCGCTGTGGTGAGCGCCTTCAGGAGACCGCAATGTCGAGTAACAACGCGAGCGAAAAGACGGTTTCGGACGGACAGCGTACAACCACCGAGGAACGCGGTCACGAGTCGACGGTCGCACACGAGCCGGCGGGGCGATCCGCCTGTCCGGAGTGTGCGGGCCAGGTGATCACCGAAGACGAACAGTCGTTCTGTACGGACTGCGGGCTGATCGTCGCCGACGAGTGGGTCGACCTGAGCCCGACGCTGACCGACCTCGGACTGGTCGGGGACGCGGACCAGAGCATCGAGACAGTAGACCCGCTGCGGACGGACAAGAGCCTCCACACGAAGATCGGACGGAGCACCGACGGTCAGGGGAATCCCCTCAGCAACGAGCAGTGGGAGACGGTCCAGCGCCTCCGGAAATGGCACCAGCGGATGCAGTTCGGCGGGACGCGCAAGCGGACAAAGCGGCTCAACGAGGGGCTGCGGGATGTCGAGATGATCGGCGGCAACCTGAGCCTGCCGGACCACGTCATCAGGCAGGCAGCGCAGCACCTCCGGAGCGCCTCGGAGGCGCGGCTCCCGGGCGGACGGATGGCCTGGGAAGCCCTCGCCGGCGGCGCCGTCCTCTTGGCCGTACGGGCCTCGTCGGTCGACCGGGACGACATCGACGTCGCGGTCGCGAGGTACACCAAAGCACCCCACGAGCGGGTGTGCGCTGCGGCGCGGAAGATCCGGTGCGAGTGCGGGTTCGACGTGCCGCTCATCAGGCCCAACGCCGTGATGGCGGTCGTCGACGCGCTCGATGCCGACGCCATCCCCGGAGCGCGAGCCGTGCGGACGTGGCGGCTGGCGCAGCACCTGCTGCAACTCGGCGACCAGGTGCCGGTCGGCTCGGGGACGCCACGGTGCACCGTCGCAGCGGCGGCGCTGTACGCGGCGGATCGCCTGCTCCCGGAGAAACACCTCACCCAACCGCAGGTCGTCGCGGCGGCGAGCACGATCGTGGCGACATCCCGCCACCGGATCGCCCGCTACAGTCAGGAGCTCGTCGACGCCTACACGGACGAACACGGCACCGACGACCCGAGTGTCGGCCTCGAAGCAGAGCGGGACACCCTGCGGTGAGCGGGGGTGGTCCCGATTTTTCTGTCGACCGCCGCCCGTGGACGCCCCGCCGCCCCGCCCACCGCTCCGTGCTCGCTCCCTACGGTCGCTGCGCGCGCAGCCACAACCTCGTTACCACCTGGATGTGGTCGCACCACTAGGGCTGAAGATAGGGTGTGGTGGCTCTGTTGAAATCCTTAAGGACTGACAGGATTGGCATACGAGATACAGAGGATGTAGTCAGCACGGGGACTGCGTTATTTTCTCAAAACGAATCCTGAATTAGCCGATAGAACGTGCCTGCGTATTGTTCGACTCAGTACAGCCGCCTACTTGAACAACTGGGACAAAGCATATACTTAGCACTCACCGTGTCTCATATATGAGACGCCGAGGGTTTCTCGCCGGTACCGGAATTACACTGGCTACCGTCGGTAGTGGGTGTCTCGGTGACACTCCTCCCGAGGTCTCGGCTACTGTTGAGATTGAATCAGTGACGGCCAATGACGATCCGGAGGATAAGGCGACGGTCACGGTGAACGACGACCACGCTACTGTGGAGGGGGCTTTTAGAGCGGACATTGACTGCGTCACGCTTGAGACTGCGGCGTTCGCCAGCAATGAGGGCGATGTGATTGTTGAACTCACCACAGAGACGACTGGTGACGATTGTGACGGCCCGGCAACGGTGGCATACGCCGGCGAGATCACGGCGAACTTCACTATCAACGATTTGGTGTTGAACCACGTCCATGAGGAGAACGACCGAAAGACGGTATTCTCGTATGAGCGGGGAGGTTAATCGGGTCGAAAGGCTCTGTTGAAATCCTATTCTTCAGATATATTATCGCCTGAAACGACTGGTCGCTAAAAAGTGCTTATACTGTGGTCAGTTGGTCCCGTTTTGTGTAGACAATGAGGGCGATGTAACCAGCAAACACTGTGTGTGCGGTATACAGCGTCTCTCTTTCAATCATGCCGGAATACCGTGTGACTGCTAAGATGAAGAATACGCCGTATAGGAGACAAGGCAGCGTAATGTATAGTGTAATAGCCTTCTTCGGGGTCATGTTGCTTCATTTTCAACAGCAGCATTAAAACCGTCAGATACGGGTGATTTCCACTTCGTCTATATTAACCACACCCGGGGCAGAATGTATCACTTCCTAAGGATTTCAACAGAGCCGGTCGAAATAAACAACTGATAAACGGTTAGACAAATCACAAGTTGTCTGTTCAGAACGTGCCGAGATTCCCCCGTACTGAGTGATTTGTGAGTCTCCTGTACTGACCGAATCGATCTATCTGGCTCTGTTGAAATCCTCAAAAAGTGATAGATTCTTCCCGGTTGTGGTCAGTACAAGAGATACAGGTAACAGACTGTTCAGGTGGGGAAGGAACGCCCTTTACCAGCGTGTACGCCGATAAGGTAGATGAAGATAACAAGAAGTTCGACCGCAACTAATCCGACGACAGTACTGAATATGAGTGCAAACCCCACTCCCAGTAAGAATACGGATATTCCTACGACTAACGGGGAGCGTGATCCATATTCTTTTGCCTCGGAGTAGACAAACGACGAGATGAGGGCTTGTACGATGAGGAATATCGGGGTTCCAATACCGAATGCGGGCATAGAAATTAGTTCCATCTAACTCTATAAGTACTTTCGGCGATGATTGGTCGTCACCGTTTGACAAAGAGATAAACGGTAATTACGCAGCTCTCATCGACCGGCTGTTTCAGGCAAGAATATGTCTGAAGAATAGGATTTCAACAGAGCCATCTATCTTAATTTCGTCACTGCGACGTGCCACATTCGCGTTCTGTATTCAGCAGGGCTCCGAGAACATATAATCAGTTGCGGATTTCAATAGAGCCGTTGTGGTTTGTCGGGCCCACAAGGGGGGGAGTGAGATCCGAATGAACGCACATCCATCGTACACGGTCAAGAGAGAAACCGCAGCGACGCTCCGCGACTGGCTCTTCGAGAACGCGGTTGAGACCCACGGCGACGCCGACATCTCCAAGCCGCTCGCCGAACTGGCGGCTGCCATCGACGGCGTGCTCGAGGAGGGGGCAGCGGCCGTCGCACTCGGTGCGTGGGCTCAGACGGAATCCCAGGAGCACTCAGCGCCGACGCAAGCCCACTCCCCAACACCGCCGGCTCGCGACACGCCGACCGCGGCATCGACCCCTTGGAGACGACCGCCGCAGCACCGGCCGGCAGTCCGGTATCGGACCCCCTTTGCGTGTTCCGTCTGCGGGAACTGTCGGGAGGTCGAACTCTCGCTTCGAGTCTGTGCGTTCGTCGACGAGTGTCCCCGCTGCGGAACGGTCGCCCGTTTTACCGTGTCTGGAATTCCCAGGCCGGTCAGGGATCGCTAAGGAGTTAGAGAGTGGGGCCAACGGAGTCACTCAGAGATCGCCAACTCAACGCTCACGTGGGAGTACGGGGCGTTCGTCCGGTCACGGTGGTGGTGGCAACAGTTCCGTGAACTCACCACCGCCTGTCTCCTTCATCATGTAGACCAATCACTCTGCGCGGTCACGACAGAGAACTCGGGAATCGCTCAGTACCGGTGAAATCTCGCCTTCTCGATTACAGATAATTTTCGCGATAGAAACAAGACTGATACAACCGTCGTCGCAACAGTTGAGTA
Source organism: Halorubrum saccharovorum DSM 1137 (assembly GCF_000337915.1). Taxonomy (GTDB): domain Archaea; phylum Halobacteriota; class Halobacteria; order Halobacteriales; family Haloferacaceae; genus Halorubrum; species Halorubrum saccharovorum. Next base: position 62,847 of record NZ_AOJE01000057.1, on the reverse strand, counting down.
ATGCCCTCTCTGACCCGTCGGGTAGCCCTCGGAGTAATGACCGGCGTTGTCGGTAGTGTTGCCGGCTGTGCCGCACTTCGCAGTACGGAGTCGGGTCCGATTCAGCGATCGTGGTATACGGACGCTCGTGAGCCGTCATCTATCGCCATGACCGCGGCCAGGCACCTGATTGTCGGTTCCCGTAGTCCGTTCCGAGATCGACCAATCGTCGCCGGCCTCCGCACCCAGACTGGGGAAACTACCTGGACCGTGACGGTCGCCAAAGGCGAAAAATCGCCAGTCGGCCTCGGTAACGGGCGGGCGTATGCCATCTCAAAGGCCGAAACCATGGTCGCAGTCGATGCGACCACGGGGGACACCGTCTGGCAGCGCCCGCTCGCACCGATCGATGAAGCCGATCCAGGGGTCGTTGCGTTCGCTCCGATCCCGCTCGGTGACCGTATCGTCGTTCCGATCTCTGGCACCGAAGATGACGTCCCCGACCGAGTGGTCGGGGTTGCCCGGGCAGACGGAGAAACGCTGTTCACACACCAGCTGTCCGCGTCGTTGTCGGGGGCGCCCGGCGCGACGGCCGGTGGTGTCGTTGCGCCCCTCGTCGACGGTCGTGTGTGCTTGCTCACCCAGGACGGGACAGTCAGCTGGACGCGTGACGTCGGTGCTGCGCTGTCAGCGGTTGGCGTTGCCCACGGGAACGCGTATTTTGGTGCCGCGACTGAGGAGTTGCTGGCGCTGGATATCGCAGACGGGAGTATCGCCTGGCGTGGCTCGTTGGCGAACACGGTGTTCGCACGGCCGTTGGCAACCGAGGACCGGGTGTATGTCGGCGGCGCAGACTACACGCTCCGGGCGTTCGATCCGGCCACAGGCGAGCAGTTGTGGCGCGATGACCTCGCAAACGCCGTGACGCACGGCCCGTTCCGCATCGACGACCGCCTCGTGACACTAGTCGGTGGATCCCATCATATCCGCGGTCCAAGTGGCACCGTCCCGTTCTCCCCCACTGTGCTCTACGTTCATCAACTAGATGGAACACGCGTCCGAACGGTCGAACTCAGCGGAAGGCCCTTCGAGGACGGTGGCAGCATTGAGTGGGCGCAGGCGGCCGGTGAGACCGTGTATCTCGGGCAGACATTCGGGCTGACGCGGATCGCTCCGGAGGCGATCACCGATGCGTGACTCGACCCCACCTACCGAAACGCAGGCCCCGGAGCGACAGACGGGCAGGCGACAGTCCGGCCGGGCGGTGTCGCGCCGGCAGGCGCTCGCCTCAATTGCCTCGGTTGGTGTCGCCGGTCTCGCAGGGTGTAACGTACAGTCGCTCACGGGCGGCGTGCAACCGCGCTGGGAGCGTGACTTCACCGAGGCCTCGACAGCAGGTCCTCCAGCCGCGACAGCTGACCACGTCGTCGTCGGGGGACAGGATAAGCGACTCCACGCGTTCACGCCTGACGGGGAGGCAGCGTTTACCTTCGAGACCGGGGGACCAATCGAGACGCAACCGGCCGTCCCGGCATCGGGTGGCCCGGTTCACGCCCACAGCACCGACGGTGACCTCTACACCGTTGGACTGGAAGGAGGCGAGCGCTGGCACGTAGCGGGGCAGGCTCGCAACGGCTGGCTCGGGCGGCGGGGATCGCTGCTGGTCAGCATTGATCCGGTCGATGAGACGGTTGTCGGCTACGACGCCTACGATGGGACACGCCGCTTCCAGCGATCCGGCCCCCAGTATCCGGTCCCGACGCTCAGTGCCGCTGCGTGTCTGTTGCCAGTGCCGAATCCGGATGGGGAGACAAAACTAGTGGCGCTCGCGCCGGAATCCGGTGAGCTACTGTGGGAGTCGTCCGCTCGCGACAGCTATCCCCACGTGGTCGCTGCCGATAATCGAATCGTCACCGTTCGGGATTCCACTGTCCGGATGCGCCGAGCCGCCGATGGGCACGTGGTGTGGCGAACCGCGATCGCTGGCGAGGTGACCAGTTACCACGGGCCGCCACTCTGGCTCGGTGAGCACACCTATGTGCGGGCCGGCCGTCCCGATCGTGCGGACGAACTCGTTGCTCTCAGCCATGATGACGGGTCCGTTCAGTGGCGTCAAAACGTCGGCTACGAGCTTGAAACGGTGACCGCGACTCCACAGCGCGTGTTCGTCGCGAGCTCTGTCAACGATCCCGACGGCGGGATCCTGATCCGACTGGATGCGTTCACCCGTGATGGCACCCGCCAGTGGCAGACGACGACCGACATCGCGATCGGTGGAACCGTCGACACGCTGGCGCGTGTGGGGGCAGTGCTCGTCGTGGCTAGTGGAACTGAACTCGCCGCCTACGACCCCGCCAGTGGGACACGCCAGTGGCAGTACGACCCGGAGTCTTACCGAATCGGCGTGACAGCGGCCACTGACAGGCTATACGTCTCTTACCGCAGCGAGGGAGGAATAGCGCGCCTCCCAACGAATTAGGATGCCCTATCGGCATCTAATTGAGCAGCCGTACTGTCGTCGCATAGCGGCAGTGTCTCAACCACCCCGCAACCGTGTGCGAGGCGGACAGAGTTGGGTATGCCTATTCGCCGAGGTGTGAAACTCGCAGTCGTCTCCGGCGTGAGGCGAGCGCGAGCAGACGCTCCAAGTGGCTTGGGGTGGCTGTCGATGCCCTGGTCTCTGGCAGTTCAGCCATATATTCAGGGTGGACGGAGTAGAGCGTTCGACTATAATACAAACTGAGACCAGTTCACGAGAGAGTGTTCAGTCAGTATAGGGATGTCGCGAATCGCTCAGTACAGGACCAGTGCCTATCGAAATGAACCTATGACCGAACAGGAGGGACAAGACATTTGCTTGGGTACCTGCCACAATATCTTATGATCAGTCTTCCGGTGATCGGATTTGGAATTATATCTATATTTATAGGCGGGTTGTTCGCAGTGTATCCCCCTATTATGGATAAATACTATCGTATCGCGCAATCATGGGGAACAAAACAGACTGCGGCTGATGTCGAAATGACTCAACTATCGATTACTGTCGGCCGGATCGCGGGGGTTGTTATCGTGTTCTTTGGTATTAGATTTGTACTCCTCGGATTGTGATTCATGAGCCGGATCTCGTGAAAATGTACTGCTTAATATAACACGTACGGACTCTTTAGCGACCAGACGTTTCAGATAATAATATATCTGAAGAAGAGGATTTCAACAGAGTCGTAGCGACCTGCCTCGCCCACCGCTGGCCCCCCGCGTTGTTCGCGGCCCAGAGATAGGTCTGAGTTAGGCGGGTGCGCTGCTCCGACATCCGGGATACCAGGCAGCATCTGGGTCGGTTGCCCGGTGCGTGACTCCCGTACGTTCGGGGGTACCTCCTCGGGTTGCGCGCGCTCCGGCCGGCAGACCGTTCCTGCCGGGCCCGGGCTTTCGCGCTGCCGTTGCGTCTAACGACGGACGGGGCACGGTCACGGGACCGGGTCGGGCCGGGTGCAGTCGCCCGATACCGGACTCACCCGCAAGCGGGTCTGCGAGCACTCGGCCCGCGACCGGGTTCGACCGGAGCCGGACGACTGCATCTTCACCGGCCGGTGCGTCGGCGCTCCCTCGCTGCGGTCGCGCCGACGGCCGGCGGTTCAGACGTGGCCGCCTGCGCGGTCCGGGTCGGGCTGCTCGCCGCTCGGGCACTCGCCCTCGTCCCGATTTCCCGCCGGGCTGCCGCGGCTACCGGGGTTCGCCGTGCTCGCCCCGGTATGCCCCGGGTCCGGGCGTTCCTCGGGACCGGCTGCGCTGCCGGCCGGGCGTCCGCTCGACCTCGGTCGCGACGGGCTGTGCTGCCGCGGGCGTGCCGCACGGGGCGGGCGTGCCGCGCGAGGCGTTTCCGTTGCGTCTGGTGACGGACGGGACAGGCTCGCGCGGGTCCGGCCCCGCACGGGTCCGGCGGTGCTCGCCCGCTGCGTCCCTCGATGTGGCCGTATGCGAGGCCGTTCACCACCGTATACCCCCCGGCCGTGCCGTCTCGGCGCCGCCCGTTGCGTCTGACGACGGACGGCGGCGCCGACCCGCGGTGACCGGCTGGGTATACGGCGGTGACCGCGCGCTCACCTCGAGATTCACCCCCGCACTCGTCTGTGCGGGGAGCCGTCGGTGCCGCGCCGCGCCGGACAGCGTCCGGCGTGAAGGCGCGGCGCGGGCACCTCGGAGACGGCGTCAGTCGGTGACGAACTACTCAATGCCGTCGCTGGTGAGTGTGGGTCCGTGAGAACCCCCACTGTAAGAGCAGTGGGGCGGCGCGTCAGCGCCTTCGGAATCTGGTGTGATTCCAATGTCTAGTAACAACGCTAGCGGAAAGGTCGTTACGGTGGATGAACAGGCATTCGAGAACACGGACGAGCAGGCGGTCGATGAAGACGGCTTCCCGGTCGTCGACGAGACGCCGGCGTTCGAGGCGGCGGTCGAGCAGGAGACGCAGGCGAAGGTGGATGCGAACCACCCGGACGGGATCGCAGACACCAGCGAGGACCGGATTCACGGTGTCACTCTCGAACAGGAAGAGCGCATTCGGGCGCGCGAAGCCGAACTGGCGCGCATTAGTGCCCAGGCCGAGTTGGGCACGCAGGATAGTCGGGCGCAGCGCACGCGAGAAGTCGCCGCGCACGGGAGCAGGCAGCGCCGGCAGGAGTTCCAGCAGCGGGCCGCGAGCGTAGACCCGATGGCCGACCCCGAACGGGATGATCCCCGAGCGGAACTCTCCCAGGATGAACTGGCGACGGTGAACACGGAAGCGGACCGACTCGCGACGCGGTTGGCTGGCTGGTCGCGGGCGGCGATCAGTCGACGCCTGGCCGACGCGGTCGTCGACGGCCGGGACCTGACAAGCGCGGTCGTGCGGGTGTTCGAGGAGCTACAGACGGCGCCGGGACACGTGGTTCCCATCGGGAAACTCGAGGACGTCGATCGCAAGGAGGTGAGTGTCGACGGTCAAATCGAGGTGCTTTGGGATAGTGACTCTCCAGCCATCGCTCAAGTTGGCCTCATCGCAGACGAAAGCGGGCAAACGAAGGTGACGATCTGGGAGAAATCGAATGCCCCCTGGGTCGAAGAAGGTGAACGGGTGCGTATCCACGGAGCAGCGAGAAATTGGTACGATGGACGCGTCTCACTAGCCGTCACTGGCTGGTCAACCCTTCATTTCCCGGAGCGCGGCCGCTGGTGGGACGAATAGCCAATCGGAGCAGCCTCTTTTTTGCTGTGTGCCGGACCGACCCTGACCCCGCCGCCCCACCCTCCGCTCCGTGCTCGCTTCGCTGCGCGCGCAGCCACAACCTTGAGACCCGGTCTGAGATTTATCCCTGAAATCGGGGGAAACGGTGCGCGACCGGGCGTGTTTGTCCGACCCCACGAGGGGTGCGGGCGTGCCCAACGCTCGGAGCTACGCATGAAAGTCGAAGGAGACTACACGTGCGACATCTGCGGCGAATCGTTCGAAACGAACGTCGAGATTGCCGGCCACGTGGCAGGCCACAAGCGGTCAATCACACCGGATCACATCATTGAGGAGCTCAGACGCGTCGCCGAACAAAAAGGCCGAACGCCGATGCAACCTGAGGTTGAAGAAGAGACGGAGTTCACAGCTGGTGCCGTTCAATCAACGTTCGGGAGTTGGCAAGAAGGACTGCGGGAAGCTGGACTTGAACCACTCGATCATTCCTACTCAGAAACGGAGGTAATCGACGAGTTACAGCGCGTGGCTGAGATGCTCGGTCACTCTCCGTCAGTATCGGAAATGAAGGCACATGGGGAAGTATCTCCAGCGGTGGTGAAACGGCGATTCGGATCGTGGAATACCGGACTGGACGCTGCAGAGCTATCGACGACGAAATCAACCAAGGTCACACCGCAAGAAGTACTCACGGCAATTCAGGCTCTCGCAGAGGACCTTGGGCGGCCACCAACCGCCTACGAAATGGATAAACAAGGAGAGTACGCAACAAAAGTCGCACAGCGGCGATTCGGTAGTTGGAACGCTGCACTTCAGGAGGCGGGTTTTGACCCACATACGCGGCGAAATATTCCGGACAAAGAGTTACTGACCGAGCTCACTCGGCTCCGCGATGAACTGGGATATGTCCCCTCAACTGTGGATATGAGAGAACACGGGGAGGTCACGATCTACCCGTACATCCGACGGTATGGATCATGGAAGCAGGCTGTGGAGGCAGCCGGGATGGAATATCGCGGCCAGCCGAGTGGCCCAGAGCATCCCACTTGGAAGGGTGGTTATGGGGATATCTCATACGGCCCAAACTGGTACAAGCAGCGCAAACGTGCCCTAGAACGGGACGGCTTCGAGTGCCAGATGCCGGGCTGTCCCATCGACCGTAAGACCCATCGCGAGCGCTGGGACCGTGACCTGAACGTCCACCACATTACGCCGCTTGGCACATTCATCGACGCCGACGGCGTCCTCGACTACGAGCGGGCAAACCGGCTGGAGAACCTGATCACGCTCTGTCAGCGCCACCATATGCGATGGGAGGAGTTCGCCCCGCTTCAGCCCGATATTCGCTAACCGCACCCGGTGGTGTTGCTCGCCCCCGGCAATGGGTGGCGGGGCCACCAGCGATCCCGTCCCACAATGACCGACGACACGACACTCACGGCCCGTGAACGGCTTCGCATTCACCTCCGCGAAGCCCGCCGCACAACCGACTCCCCAAGCGTGGAAGCACAGCTCGACGCCGCGCTGGACGCCTGGAACGACCTCCCGCCGACACCGCTGCGGGAGTGTCCCGTCTGTGGGAAGGTCGGACTTCCAGAACGGATTCGACATCACAGGTGTGACTGAACCGGTGAGAGAACCCGTTTCGCCTTTTTCCGAATTAAACGCCATCGGCTCTATTGAAATCTACTACGCTTCAATAGACCCCCACGAATTTGGGCTGTCAGGAAGGGCCCAAGGCTACTACTTCGATCATCGCAACGTCCAACAAAGCTGGATTTTCTCGCTCAAAAAAGTGTACAAAAAGCCTATGACCCTGTCGAGTTCGAGTGATAGTATGCCCTCCAGACGCGCACTTCTCACAACGGGGGGAGCCATACTTACCACGGCACTCGCCGGGTGCTCGCTCGCACCGAGTGGCCCCTCCACGGAGTCCTATCCATCTAGTGCTCCGAACGTCTTCGTCGCTTTCGACTGGGATCCTGACCGGTCTACACTCATCGTAACGTTCGACCGTGGCAACCGCCTGACGGCCGAAAACACCGGGCGACTCCACGTGGTGACACCAGACCCCGAACGCGTAGAGACAGTGTGGGTCGACCCCGGGGATACCGACACGGTCTCTGAGTTCCCACTCACACCCGGAGCGACGCTGCGGCACAGGATACCGGCCCCAGAGACGACCCATGTAGTCTGGGAGGGCCCGGAGCAGCAGGACACGCTGGCGGTCGCTGAGTGGCACCCAGAGACGACTCGTTCGGAGGCTGGTAGATGAACCGCCGCCGGTTTCTCGCCGGGGCAGGCATAACGACTCTCGGGACGGTCACGGGGTACGGTGGTCTCCGGATTGCGGACATTCGTCCGTACGACCCAGCGCTCCCGACGGGTGAGTCGCCGCGTGAGTCTATCACGGCGGCTGCTCAACACCGCCATGCTGCCGACCACAGAGCGGTCACGAACGTGCGGGTGCTGGACGATTGGACCGGTGAGACGCCGTATGACCTCGATGTCCGCAAACTCTGGCATCAACCCTCCCGTCGACGGCATCTCCATACGCTGACGACATTTGAGACGCCGCTAACACAGAGCAACCGTCTCGCGGACGCCCCCGACAGGGAGTACGTCACGCCACACCAGACGTTATGGGCGCTCCTTCACTACAACCGAGTGTTGGATGACGGCTACGACCTTCCGTTGACAAACGTCCGCTACATCACCGACGGAGCTTGGCTCTATGACCACGACGCGCCGACACCAGCAGGAGGCGCTGTACGCGTCTCAGACAATCGGAGTGGACACATCCCCGATGGTGACTACGAGCGGGCCTCCGAGCCAGTCCGTCGTGATCTCGTCCGCCCTCACCAGACCGACTGGACGCGAACCGCTGCCGACGACGAGACCATCACCTACCGCCTCGTTGGAGCAGACGCGTACGCACAGGTCGTCCCACTGCCGTTCGCGCCCATATCGGGGTTCGGCGACTGCTGGATCGAGGTGACACTGGACCGCAAGACGGGGCGCCTTCGGCGGATCGTCGAGAATCGTGCCGTCGTCATTGATCTCCAAGATGGCGCTGGAGAGCGGTCGTTAACGTATCGCATTGAAACCGATATCGACCGGTACGGGGACGTACGCGCACGCCGGCCGGCTGGGAGCGTCAACGGGGACCTCGAATCGCATGTGAAAGCACTGCTCTTCGACTTGGTGAACTACTGATTCCCTACAGATAGGGGACACACCGAGTCTTGCTCACTCTCCTCCTACTCATCACAATGGACGGTACACATTTGACTGCTTCCAACAGGGTGTTAGTGATGCTATCACATCTGCGATGAGGAGCAGTCCCGAGCTCAGGTAGATCGCCCAGAACAGAGCTCTTCCCATGAAGCTCATTTGTTCGTGTCCGACTTCGTGGAGGAAGACGTAATCAACGACGTCTTTTGAGAACTCATTTTTGGCCTGTGCGTTCATCAGCAGAGTTTCGAGCGGAGAGTAGTCTACCATCCGCCTGCTGTCGTTGCGGAACTAGTACACTGTCCGTGAGACCCCGCCCGCAGTGTATTCGCTGGTCTCGGTTACTTCGTCCCAGATTTTGGCATATTGATGAGTCAATCCAGACTGTATTTTACCGAGCACGGTTGCGATGTACCCTCTTTTCAGCACATACGGAAAATTGACGTATAAACAAACTAGCGGAGAGAGTCAATCACGGGATGGTCTTTCCAATGGGTTAATCACAGGCGGAGACTTCATATACTGCTGGAAAATGTCTGATAACTGGCTTTCTCTTTATTTGGACTGCTTTACGTTTGGAGGTCCACCTCGTCGTATCTTCTACGCTATTATCCTAGAAGGTGTATTCCTTCTCGGCCTTTTCAGCTTCACCTCGGAAGGTTTACTAGATACTAGTGTAGTGCCTCAGTTTACCGAGGTGCTCACTGTTGGCGCCATTGTAACTGGTCTCGGCGCATATCTCATATCACGGAGTGCCGCTAAGGACTCGTTCTCCTCCATTCTACACACGGATTTTGTCCCTGCTTTTATCGCAGTAGGTTATCTGTTCCTCGGTGAATTAGCGACTGCGATCGGGTTTTTGCTCCATATCTGGGTTTACCAGACGCCGCTAACCCCGACCAACGAAGAGATCTGGGTGGGTCTTTGTATCGGTGTTCTCTTCGGATTTTTGATTCTGTTCTACTTCGACCGTTACGAGATCGACGCCCCAGATGACTACTACCAGTTTGAGGAGGCCTCTGAAGAGGTAATCAAGGCGAAGAAGTTCCTAGAGAAAACCGAGCTACCGCCGATCGATTTGACCGGGAGGTACAAAGCACTGGAAGAATCGATGCAAGAGACTGCGGATGTGCTAAAGAAGGCGAAAACTCAGGACGGAGCAAGGCTAGCTCAGGATGTTGAGGCTTGTTTGGATGATCTCCGAGGTCGACCAGAGCCATCGAAGCATCTGATCGCCGGAGATTCGCAATCCCCAGAGCAGCAAGAATTAAAAGATCGGAGACAGGAGCTTAATTCAGTAATTAAGCGGATAAAGAAGATAGCCAATCATGGATGAACCTGTAGATGTCGAGTCTGTCTGGCCTCATACGGAGATGGTTCTGTTTCTGGTAGACTCAGATACCTGCTTTGGCGAACCGATGGGCGGCATCATGGAAGAGGTCGTAGATTGTGAGCACGTAAACGGCGAAGGTCGACACATCGATAATGACCTCTCGGCCGACACTCAACGGTTGCCCAAAGCCAGTATCGAGAGAGACAAGGAGATCATCCCTAACAGCTTGATTCTGGTTCACTGTGACCTAGTTATTGGAACTAAGATGGAGGACTATCTCAATGGGACAACGATTCCTAAATCCTCCCGCATAGTAGCCATTATTGACGATTCAGAGCACTCGAACCCGGGACAAAAACTCGATATGATTCAGCGTCCTATTGAAAGAGCTTCATCGAAGGAAGAAATCATGGATGAGGCCAGGGATTACTTCAGGACGATTTGTCCGGAGTGCAGCGGCCTATCTGCTCGTTCCTGGGTTTTCAGATGGTGCGAAGGCGCCTACCACAGGGTGGAGAATTAGCATGGCTCGCCACGAAAAAGCCTTGCTCAGAGTGTCGCAGTGGTTGGATCTTTCGCGCACGGAGCGGCAGGAGTTCGTTGATACCGCTCAGAGGATTTCATCTCGGCAGGAAGCCGCGTTCAGCCAGTACGATGAAGAGTATTTAGAGCACCTGAAGCAGGATGTCTTCACCCACGAGGAGGTACTCAGCTATCTAGAGGAGGCTGGCATCGGGGAAGACGTCGTCCAGGACTTCAGTTCCGGAGAGATTCCTTTCGACGAAGTCTACCAGAGCTGGAATGAGATCCGGTACTCGGTTAACGAGATTCTGGATCTAACGATGCTGCTTAAACTGGTTCACTCCTGCTCGGAAAACCCCGAAACGCTTTCTCAAGGGATTGACAGCCGGTACAAGTTCCAGAAACTGGTCTACCTGGTGAACCAAGAGCTCGCAGACCAGAACCGAATGGACCGTGACACTGCGCCATACGATCACGGCAAGTTGGAGAAAACCGGATTCCGCTACACATACCGGATGCGGAGCTCCGGGCCTTTCGCCAAGACATTGGAAGAAGATAAACGCCGACTCTACGCCTCCAACCTGATTGATGAGGAGGTGATGGCGAAGGTGGAAACACCGGAAATAAACGAGGAGAACTGCCGGTACCGGATCACACTGGGACGGTCGGGTGAAGTGGTGATGGACCGTTTCGCTTCCCGGCTTGAATCATTGGAGACAGAGGTCTTGTCGGACTGGGAGGATGCAATTGACCACGTCGTCCTCCAGTTCGGTCACATGACCGTGGAAGAACTCCACGAATACATCATGGACTTGGACCCGGTCAAGGAAGCAGAGGACCGGGACCTGCTGTTAAGAGGGAGACGAGTGAAGTATGATTCTGAACCCTGGATCACGATTTCTACTGGAGGAGAGATAGGCCATGTCTGAACCCAGAATTAAGGAAGAAGTCCAACAGTCGATACGGGAAGATGAGGGAATCGACGACGAGTACGTAGACGAGTTCATCGACCTTTTCGACGCTAAGTACCGGGACCTCGAGTTTGACGATGAGCTGGTCTCCTTGACCCGGATGGATATTGAAGGGTTCAAAGTCATCGATGAGTTGGACGTTTCCATTTCTGACCGGGCTACCATCATTCACGGACGAAATTCGAAAGGGAAGAGCAGCTTCATTGAGGCCACCCGGTTCAACCTTTTCGGCAGAGACAATGACGATCCATTGATCACGAGACCGATTAACCGGAACTACAAGAAGCTGAAAACCGACGGGTACTGGCGGAAGGGCCGCCGCAACTACCTAGTCCACCGGGAGATGGAGCGGAATCAGAGCTATGAAGGCTACAATAAGCCCAACGTCATCGAAAATCCGGAGGATAGTGAACACAGCGAGGCGGAGCAACGCACCCAGTCAGAAGTCGACGACCTAATCGGCATTACACCGCTGTATGAGCAGGGTTTCGACCGGTTCAACATATTCTCCTTGTTCAGCGTTATCTCCGGTGACCTCCGCAGCTTCTATGGTTGGGACGAGGCGACGGATCTGATCGATCTGCTGTTCGGTATCAAACTCACCAAGGTGGATAGGGCGTTACGCAGTGAACTTGAGGAGTGTAAGTTGGAGGACGAGGAACAGGAAGCGAAGACTAGGTTGCTGGAGTACAAGCAGCGGGCTAAACGGATCAATGACGAAATCCAGGAACTGCGGGAGGAGCAGGAACAGGTAGAGAACCAGCTTTCTGAGAAGGTAGAAAGACGGGAGGAACTTGGTCGACTTCTTGATAAGAGCGAGGCGGACTCGGCTCTCTCCGAGAAAATTGATTTGAAGGATGAGATATCGGATATTCAGTCTCGTATCCAGGAGAAGGAGGACGAGTTCCGAAGTGTGAAACAGGAGATATCAAAATTAAAGGATGAGACCGCCACCGACGAGATTGCCCCTGCTTTACAGGAGATTCAGCAGCTGATCTCGCTGCCGAACCGGTGTCCAGTCTGCACCCGCGATGTTGACCCGGAGCAGCAGCAACGTTTCAACGACCACGGCGACTGCCCGCTCTGCGGAAAGGATGTTCCAGACAACCGTTACGAAACGGTGTCCGAGGTTGACGAGGAAGCCGAGGTAATTGAGCGAGAGAAGAGGCAGGAAGAACTGGAGGAATTGGAGAGCCGGCAGAGGACACTGGAGGGAGAGATCGAGTTCTTGAAAGAAGAACTGGAGGAGAAGAGGGACCAACTTGAAACCGTAAGAACGCGGGAAGAGCAATCCGGCTTTGCAGAGTACAAGCGTGAAAAGGAGAAGATAGAGCAGGAAATCGAAGATCTGCGGGACAAGAATACTTCCCTCGAACTCAGTATCGACGCGAAGAAAGGCACGTTGCATGGTGTTGCCCGGCAGGTGTGGGAGTGGAGCCAGATTGACGAGGAAAGACAGAGGAAGGAGCAACGTATGGATGCGTTGGAGTCCTATCAAAGCATTATATCCGAGGAGCGGAAGAAAGCCCGTCGACGGTTGAAGAACAGGCTGGAAGAACGGATGGAATCCCTCTTGGACATTTTCACACGCGGCACCTTTGCCAATGCCACCGGTGTCCGCTTCGACAGAGGCGATTCGTACAGCTACACGATCCACCGGACAGACAACGCGCAGAAATCGCCAGGACTGTTGGGGCAGACTGATGCAGAGCTCCTTCTACATATGCTGCTTTTCCACACTACGGTTTTAGCAGAGTTGGAGGAAGAGCGTGAGACGGTTCCGCTTAAATTGCTGCTGATTGACTCGCCGTACGGGAATGGCCCGGACGATGAGAACGCAGCAGACGTTACAGACTTTTTGTTGGAGCTTCCTGAAATCCTGGAAAGCTACCAGCTGATTGTGGCGATGGCGGATTCAAACCTGACCGGCCGGGATAAACTGGAGGAGTCCTACGCCTTGGAGCCGGTTGAGCAACATATCTGAAAAGTTGATGCCCGTATAGGCCCACAGAAGGGGATCGGCCTCGGCGCTCATACCTTTCATTACGTTTTCGAGGACTAGGACGCCGTAATTTAAATCCCGCCAAATCCCTCAATAGGTGAGGCAGTCCCGCGTAGAGTCTATTTACCCCTGAATGGGTGAGGGGCTCGCTGTACTGGCGGGTTCCCGAAACACGGTGAGTTCAATGGCAACCAGAGACATCTACGAGAGCGGATTCGACGAGGACGTCCGAACGGAACCGAGCGCGAACCAATGTCCCGAGTGTGACGGACGGGTCACCACGAACGCGGTCGAAACGGTCTGCGAGGACTGTGGGCTGGTCATCGACGACCAGCGTATCAATACATGGATAAAAATGAAGTCTATAGCTCCAGCCTTATGAGTAATACAGCAAGATCCGAAACAGACCACGAGCCATAGCAGTCGGACTCCCTAACACCGTCCGTAGAAAATTTAAACAAATAGATCAACTTATTAAATACAGATGGAGGACGTGATTCGCACCGTCAAAGTCAAACTCAACGTGCCCACCAATCGGTGCGACGATCTCCATCAGACGAAAGACCAGTTTCTCCACTGCGCGAACACGACCGCGGAATGGGCGTGGAGACACCCGGACGAGTACTGTGTGACCTCAAAACAACAAGCCGAAAACGCGCTGTACGAGCGACTTCGGGACGAGACGGATCTGACCGCAAACCTCGTTCAGAAGGGGATTCGACGCGCTATCGAGGCTACAAAAAGCGGTGTCGCCCGACTCAAAAACGGCGAGACCACTAGTCAACCACACTTCGACGCGTGGAGCGTCGTCTACGACAAGCGCAGCGCGACCTTCCACCGCGATCATGTGTCTCTTTCCACGGTGAACGGGCGCGTCGAGTGCCCGTACGTGATTCCCGACGATCCTGAGCAGACACCGATCGGTGAGTACCTGCTGAACGAGGACTACGAATTCCGGGAGTCTACGCTCCAGTACGATCGTTCGAGCGAGACGTTTTACTTCCACGCACGAATGCGCCGGACCACAGACGACTACGAGCGGGCCGCGGTGGCTTCTTCAGACGCTGAGCACAGAACAGTCCTCGGCGTTGACCTAAACGTGGACGGCTCGCTCGCCGTGACGTCAACAGGTGCGTTCATCGGAAATGCCGATAAGATGAATCACCGACGCCGCGAGTTCGAGAAGACCCGCGGGTCGATGCAGCAGGCAGGCACGCGATCGGCGCACCTAGCAATTCAATCGATGGACGACCGAGAGCGCCGCTGGGTACAGGATGAATTGCATTGTGCCTCAAACGAGATCCTGACAGAGGCGCGCAAGCACAGCTGTACGCACGTCGTGTTTGAGGACCTCACAGATATTCGCAAGCGAATGGCTGGTGTCAAGCGATTCCACGCGTGGGCGTTCCGATGCTTGTACCAGTACGTCGAGTACAAAGCTGAGGCGCTCAGGATCGGGGTCGAGCAAGTGAGTCCGGCGTACACGAGCCAGCGGTGTTCCAAGTGCGGATTTACTGATGAGATGAATCGACGGTCGAAACACACGTTCGCGTGTCAGAAGTGCGAGTACGAACTGAATGCGGACTACAACGCGAGTAAGAATATCGCTCGGAAGCTGTTGAAACGACTCCATTCGGGGCCTACGTCTTCGGATGGAGGCGCACCCTGTCAGTGTGCGCTCAAGTCAGGGACACTGACCCTGAACGGCGAGTTCCACGCCTCCGTCAGTTCGACGGTAGAAGGAGAGTCCACTGACAAGCCCACAACTGAAATCGTGGGTTACTGACGGGCCGGAGTGGCGATCATTCAACGGTGAGACGACACCCACTCGGACGCGAGACCCACTTACTGTCGCACGCCACAATCGTGAGCTCTCAGCCAAAATCACCCACTAGGTAGTTACAAACTGAGCTAAGCTAACTGGACAGAAGCGCACACAGCATACGCAGATCCGTCAAGAGTAGATCCGTGGACAGCTCCGATCAAAAACCGATCAGACTCTCACGGATGGACTGACCGAAGTCTATCGGGTCGTAAGCGGACTTGGTGTCACAGATCTGTTCCGGAATCAAGCCTCCCAACTCTCCCGAGCGCTCAGAACGAGGATCTGCCTCGTGGCAGATCCATCGAAATCAATACTGCGGCCTGCCTCTACACGGCCCGTCGCGAAGAGGGACGCTGGCTGACGCAATCCGAGGCCGCGGCCGTGGCGAACGCCTCGATGGTGACTGTCCGTACACACTGGAATACGTTGGAGGAACTGGTCGCCTGACAATGCTCGCCCCCAGATAACCCCGTAGATAATTTTCTCAGAAAATTATTTGTTTCTAGCCCGCGTAGCACCCAGTATGACCGAGACGTGGGACGACGTCAACGAGCAGGTCAAAACGGACTGGAAAGACGACACCACGCCATTCGAGCGGGTGTACGAAGTCGTTGAACAGACCCACGACGGGCAGTCGGCAGCCAAGATCGGCGAGCGGGCCCTCGTGAGCGAGCCGACAGCGCGTCGCCACTGTAAGTCGCTCGTGAACACGGGCTTCGCCGAGACGGAACAGGAGGGCCAAACGACGCTGTACAAGCGCAACAGTGATCGGGTGTTGATGTCCCGGATCCGCGAGCTACGTGAGGAAGTCACTCGACCGGAGTTGCTTGACAGTATCCAGGAGATGAAGGCCGAGATCCGGCGCTACGAGGACCGGTACGATGTGGTGTCCCCGGAAGAACTCGCCCAGCAACTCGACGCCGACGAGACGGATGGCTGGGACGACCTTACCGCATGGCGAACGACGCGGCAGAATCTCGCCGTCGCGCAAGCCGCACTCGCCTACGACGAGGCCAGCCACCAGCTCGCCGTATGAACGGTAACGACCGTGCCGGCGAGTTCGGGCCGATCTATCTTCCGGCGCTCCAGCGGATTCGTGACCTTTGGCTCGAACTCGAGCCGCTCGTCGACACAACGTCGTACGATGATGTTGTCGCCCCCACGGAACTGCAGATCACTCTTAGCGATGGGCTCGGCGGCGCCGACAGCGCTCGGCTCGATATCCAGTGGAGCGAACTGGGGATGTATTCATTCCACTACGTCGATAGCGACGACGTCAATTGGCGCTTCGATCGCCACCCGAACACACACTCCCCCGAGATCCACTTTCATCCCCCGCCCGCGGCCGCGACGACGGACGCCGAACCGTCGTGTATCGACGTGACTGAGGTCTCACTCGTGACGCGTGCCGTCCACACAATGTGGCGTGCAGCGTACGAGGACAACAACGTCGACCAGTTGAATAGCGCCTCAAACCCGCCGTAAGGCGACATTATCGCATGGCGCGGTCAGCCACGTCCATCATCTGCTCGCGAGCAGCTTCGACATCCGAGTAGAGCACCAACGCGTGCTTGATGAGGCGACGGTCCTCCAGGTTCTCTTCCCAGCGTGTAATCACGTCACGGCGTTCGTGAAGTTCGTCACTTGAGAGATCGCCATCAGCAAGCGACTGTTCGAGCTCTTCCCACGTCTCGACATCGTAGGTCGCCTGCCACTTCTCGATCTCTTCGGTGATCGCGGCCAATTCGTTGCGCAGCTCCTCGCGCGTGTTCTCCTCAATGAGCGAACGGATTTCCTCGAAGAGCAGGCGCGTGTAGTCCGGCTGATAGCGAGTCGTCTCGCCGGCCTCGACGCGACGCAACTGGCCCTGGTCGACGAGATCCTGAAGTTCCTCGTTGGTCGTGCTCCAGGCGGCGTCGGCCTGCTCGCTGATCCAGTTGACCGACCGCGGTTCCCGAAGGGTCTCGGCGACTGCTCGAATACGGTCGCGGGCACTCATCGACTTATCCCACGACTGAACGCCATCTCGCGAGGATTCGGACATGCGTGGCACCTCTTGCAATAGTGTTCGTGCCTTATACTCATATATGGTTGTACCTTCTCGCATAATCAAGAGTTCCTTACGGGCATACGCGTCCGGACATTGAAATACGAAACCGACAGAAGCTATGAGCCAACCGATGCATAACAGATATTCAGACTTTGAGGAACTGCGGCCGACCGGCGAGGCGTCCCACGTTCCGGACACGAGGCTGGACGACGGGTACGAAGGTAACCCCAGACGGCAACGTGTCGCGACGAGCACTGACGGCTATCCTGCTGCGCCGACGGCCACCGACGGCGAGTGCCGGTCCTGTGGGGCGTCAGTTCCAGACGGACAGACGAAATGCCGGTTCTGTCTCAGCAACCATCTCGAGAGTGACACCACCAGCACGGGCGAGTCAGCGTCGACGACGGTCCTCGGTATCGTCCACCTAGTCGTCGAGTCGACCACGTTCTACGGCGCCGTCGCGAAGGGCGGCGCGGCAGCGAACCTCCTCTCCGCCAACGAGGCGGAGCCGGCCGTCGACGACTACACGCTCATCTACGATCTCGACGAGGCACCGGCTCGCCAGCTGGCCGAGCAATGGCCCTCACTTCCCGACGCGGTACAGGTGTCCTCAGCGGAGGGAGAGCAGCTTCTCAGTGCCGCCCGTGACCGGACAGGGTGCCACGGCCAGGGAGCCACGGCGCAGCAGCAGCAGCAGCCCCCGACGCGCCTCTACGACCAGCGTGGGGACGGCATCCGCGACGCGTCGCGTCTCGACGCGATCCTCGACGACACCGACGACGCGATGTGGCTAATCCCGGCGATGGTGTTGACCGAATCCGCTCGGGAGGATGAAACTGACAGCCAGGTGTCGTCGGTACCGACAACGGAGCAACTCGACTGTCAGAACTGTGGACGGACGACCGACCATCGGTTCAAGACCCACGAGCCGATTCCTGATGAGTCGTGGACGGGCCAACCGATCTGGGAGTGCCGGGTATGTGGCACAGCTCGCTACGGCCCCAGTCTCGAGTAGCGCCAGCGCTGGGCGTCGGTTAACCAACAGCCTGCGCATTCCCCCCGCGTTTTGTTGGTTAAGGCCGTGACCTCCTCGAACCCCGACGCCAGTCTCGTAGGAGTCTTTCCGCGCCGGCGAGCGGTGAGGCGCTTCCGATGGAGCAAGAGTTCAAACAAGGCTACCGGATGCATCGTATACTCAGCAATCTCAACCGGCTCGATGTCGACCGGTTGGACGACGCGGATCGAGAGCGAGTCGAGACCGCGAGAGAACTCCTAGAAGAGGTGAGCATTCTCACGCGGCCGGGCGACGGAGCCGGGGAGGATGCCCACGCAGACACCTAACTGGAGTCCCCGGCCACACCTCGTCGGGAGGCACCTCTTGCGTCTGTTTATCACCCCCGACAGGGGTACGGGGGCAACCCCGTGAAGTCCAGATATGGCGACACTGCAAGCTGCGACGACATCGACCGGCGCATTCGTATCGAATCCACAGGCAGTCCGCGAGCTCTGTGAGAGCTACTGCTTCGGGACGCTCGACTGGGAGGTGACCGAAGACGGAGAGCTCACCATCTGGGGGAACGATGACTTCGAGGTGTACGAGGCGCGTGAGAACGGCCTCCCTGACTACGAAGGCGGCATCGTGACCCACGAGTTCTTGCGAGAACTCGCCGACCATCTCGAAGCCGACGAAGAGTTCGATATCCAGACGGCGGGATTTACCAAGTGTCGCTTCCCAGTGCTGGCGAAGCGGTACGTCGTTCGCGACGGCGAAGTCCTCCACGCGGACCTCAGTTCCCCCGACCCGATCGACGAGTAGCGTTGTTCGTCCCCCCAGAGGGGTGCGGGGCGATCCAGTCGCGGTCGCCCTGCGAGGTGAGTGTTCAAATGGGTCACCGCGCACTTGTTGCGTACGAACGCACAGACGGACAGTACACGCTCCACTACAGCCACTGGGGTGCAGCAAATCTGAAGCTCAAACATCGAATCTCGGCGGAGTCGCCGTTCGGTGGCGAAGACACCGACTCCAAGTGGGCGAAGCAGCTCCTCGCGGAGTTGGCCGATGGCCTCGAGGCAGACGCCGTCGACGGCTACCTGGCCGGTGAGGATCGACCGCCGACGGTCGTCGAGCCAAAACCCCGTGCTACAGGCCTCTCGCTTGACGAGATCGTCGCTGACCATCTCGACTACCTCCACCACGAGGCGTTCTACGTGGTGTCGACGACGTTCGAGGTGACCGCTTATCGGACGCTATGGTTCGGGCTGCAGTACGATTCAGAGACAGTCGAACAGGGAGAGACGGTGGGGAACGGCGCGCTCGCGACGGTGCGCTGGTACGACGGCGAGCCGGTCGGCGACGGCCACCTGCAGGGACAGTTTGCGGCCCTCAAAGACGTCGTCGGCGATATGCTCGACAAGGGCGTCTTCACGCCGTCGACGGCGAGACAGTACCTGAAACGGAAGCTGGCCGAACGAGTCGGAGACCGACAGGAGCTGCTCATTCCGACCGAAGAATCACCCTTCGAGACAGCGAGTTTCGGCAAGCCGTAACACCAATCCCTTAGTGGATACCGGGGAACACACAAGTATGTCAAATCAATCTGAAGACGGTCTTCGTGTCTGGCTTGTCGAACGAACGTACTCCGATGACGAACAGAACCTGATCATCCTCACCTACGCGACGCCCGATGGAGAACAGTACTATCGGAAGGAACGCGCACTCACGTCCTTCACCGACGTCCGAGACACGACAGCAGCAGTCGATGCTGAACCCGGCAATCTTGGCATGGTCGATGACCCCGACCTCCAAGAGCAATACGCGGCCGAAGCACAGCGAATGCAGGAAGTTCACGACCCTGACGACGTAATCTGAGGTCTACTGGTCGACAACGCTGCAGGCCATGGGTTATGTCGTAGCAGGCCTTAGACGGGGTATGCGCGAACTCGTCTTCGCTCTCGAATACGAGCCCGGCTGTAACAGGGTGGCTGACGCTCTCGCCGACCACTCCGACGCCCGCGTCCGCTCGCTCTCGCTGCACGCCACTGCCGAACGTCTCTGGCGGGTCGACCATGCTACCGGAACTCCTGAGGCGCTCGACGCTATCGAGGACGCCTTTCTCACCGGCGACTACTACGCCGACTGTCTGGCGACTGAGGATTGCGGCGCCACACAGACCACCCGCGTCCTCGACCGCACGGACGACGCGCTCATCCTCTACTCAGATTGGGAGCGCACTCCGACCTGCGCCTCAGTCCCCCACATCGCTCGCGACCACCTCGGCGACGGCGTGCTGTTCGAGACTCGTCACGAGGGCCGCCACTACACGTGGCGACTCATCCACTCCGGTGAGGGCGACATGGCGGCGTTCTTCGACGCTCTCAAAGTCGCCGTCGGGGAGTGCGCCCAGATGGAGATGCTCCGCACAGCGGACACAACATCAGCTAGGGGACGCGACGGGACACCGAGCGGCCTCCCGCCAGCCCAGGAGGCCGCGCTTCAGGCCGCGGTCGAACACGGCTACTACGAATCACCCCGTGAGGTCGACGTCGGCGAGCTCGCCGAGCATCTCGACGTGCCACGGTCAACACTCACCTACCGACTCCGTCGGGCGGAAGAACATTTGGCGAAGCAACATGTCGCCGGCGAGCGGGTAGCGGAAGAACGGCTGGCATCCCACTGAAGGCCGTAGTTGGAATATTCCAATAAAGACATATCGAACTCCCGCTCCTACCGTGACGTGATGACAGAGAATCCGGACGCAGCAGGAGGAACGAGCGGCGGCGGGCAGCGACGTGAGCTGACCGCCCGCCTCGCCGTTCCCGAGATGGACTGTCCCTCTTGCGCCCAAAAGGTGGACAAGAGCCTCCAGCGTGTCGACGGCATTACTGACGCCACGCTCCAGCCGACCACCGGCACGGCCAACGTCACGTACGACCCTGATCGGACTAGCGAAGCCGACGTAATCAAGGCGATTGAAGGCGCCGGCTACGAGGTCGTCGGGGGCTCGGACGCCGAGGGCGATGATGAGGACAACCAGGCGGCCGATGGCGTCGACATCGCACCACCATCGGAGGTCTGGACGAGTCCTCGCGCGAATAAGACGTGGCTCGGCGCGGCGTTCCTCACCGCCGGGCTCCTCTTCGAGTTCCTCCTCGCAGGACAGAATATCGCCATCGCAAGTGTCCTCGAGTACCCGCTCCACATCGCAGATGTCCTGTTCCTCGGCGCCGTCGCGGCCAGTGGCATCCCGGTCGTCCGTAGCGGGTACTACTCCGCGAAGAACCGGAGTCTGGACATCGACCTGCTAATGGGGACGGCCATCATCGCAGCGACCGGCATCGGCTATTTCGTCGAGGCCGCGACGCTGGCTGTCTTGTTCAGTATCGCCGAACTGCTCGAAGACTACGCGATGGACAGGGCGCGAGACTCCCTGCGTGAGTTGATGGAACTTTCGCCAGAGGAGGCGACCGTCCTTCGCGATGGTGAGGAAGTCACGGTGCCCGCCGACGAAGTGGAGGTGGGCGAGACCGTGGTTGTTCGCCCCGGTGACAAGATTCCGCTCGACGGGACGGTCATCGAAGGCGAGAGTGCAGTCGACCAGTCGCCGATCACGGGCGAGAGCGTCCCCGTCGACAAGGCTGCCGGCGACGAAGTGTACGCGGGCAGCATCAACGAGGAAGGATACCTCGAGTTCGAGGCCACTTCGGCCGCCTCGGATTCGACGCTCTCGCAGATCATCGAGATGGTGCAGGGCGCACAGGCGAAGAAGACCGAGTCTGAGCAGTTCGTCGACCGCTTCTCCGGCTACTACACACCCCTCGTCGTCGTGCTGGCAATCCTGACCGCCGCAATCCCGCCGCTGGTCATCGACGACCCCATCTCGGTCGACCTGGCCGGGTACGGGTTCACCTTCGCGAGCGACTGGCAGACGTGGTTCATCCGGGGGCTCACCCTGCTGGTGATCGCCTGTCCCTGTGCGTTCGTCATCTCGACGCCCGTCTCGGTGGTGTCGGGAATTACGAGCGCCGCGAAGAACGGCGTCCTGATCAAGGGCGGCAACTACCTCGAGGCGATGGGCGAAGTCGACGCCGTCGCCGTCGACAAGACCGGGACGCTCACGAAGGGCGAACTCGCCGTCACCGATGTCGTCCCGGTCGGTGACACCACGGAGGACGATCTGCTCCGTCGCGCCGCCGGACTGGAGCGTCGCAGTGAGCACCCCATCGCTGCGGCCATTCTCGCCCGTGCTGAGGAGACGGGCGTGGGTAATCTGCCCGATGCGACGAGTTTCGAGAGCCTCACGGGGAAGGGCATCCGGGGCGAGATCGACGGCAAGACGTACTATGCGGGCAAGCCCGCGCTCTTCGAGGAGCTGGGCTTCGACCTCGCTCGAGCACGCCGCGAGACGGACGGCGGCGTCGTAGCGGAAGAGTCGTCAGAGTCCGACGACGGGGCGTTTGCCGAGAATGCACTCTCCGCGCTGGAGCGGGAGGGCAAGACGGTCGTCATCGTCGGGACGGAGTCGGAACTGCTGGGTGCGATCGCCATCGCCGACGAGGTGCGGCCGGCCGCCGAACGGGCGGTCGCACGGCTGCACGAACTCGGCGTCGCGCACGTCGTGATGCTGACCGGCGACAACGAGGGGACGGCCCGTGCGATCGCCGAACAGGTCGGCGTCGACGAGTATCGCGCAGAACTATTGCCCGACGAGAAGGTCGATGCCGTGGAGGCGTTACAGGCGGAGTACGGCGACGTGGCGATGGTCGGCGACGGCATCAACGACGCGCCCGCGCTGGCGACCGCTGAGGTCGGCATCGCGATGGGCGCCGCCGGAACGGACACCGCAATCGAGACCGCCGACATCGCGCTGATGGGCGACGACATCGGGAAGCTCCCGTACCTGTACGAACTGTCGCACACGGCCAACGGCGTCATCCAGCAGAACATCTGGGCAAGCCTTGGTGCGAAGTTGATACTCGCGCTCGGCGTCCCGCTAGGGCTCGTAAGCGTCGCGCTGGCAGTCGTCGTCGGCGACATGGGGATGAGCCTCGGCGTCACCGGCAACGCGATGCGATTGTCGCGGATTGAGCCCGACCACTTCTCCGACGCGTGAATTGAATAGCAGGAACAGCATTCCCGATTCAAACCGCCCCGAATCGAAGTTTCCGTATCCGACTTGATTCGATGCAGGTGCTGTTTTTCGTGGGGTGGAATGGGTGAGCCCCGGCATAGGATCGTGATTCGATGACCTCAGAGGACGACCCGTTCCACGACTGCGAGTTGGATCCCGAGGCGATCCTCGGGACACACACCTTCGAAGGCGTCCTGTTCACCGACGAGACGGAAACCCCGGTGAACGTGCTGACCGGCGAGACGCCCGCACATTCGCAGGCCACCGTCGAGGAAGCGAAGGCGTTCGCTGCGAGTATCGATACGGACACACCACAAATCGCGCTCCCGGCCTCTGTCGAGACGCAGATCGAGACCCAGAGCAAACCCTACACCGCGGCCGCGTTCTTCCACTTCAAGGCGACCAGATCCCTCGAGCGTCACCGCGCCTACCACGCCGCCTACGATTCAGATGCGTACACCGTCGACTTCGAAGCGGACTACGAGTCCGGGGATCTGACCATCACCGCCGAGCGTGTGGCCGACTCCTGAACGCGATCTCCCGAAGCAGGTTTATCGAGCGCCGGCGATGGGTGCCGGCGCACCGAGCAGACAGAGCGGAGCAGAGCCCGGTGAGTCGGCGCTCCGAGGTGAACGAAGATGCATATGATCATCTACGCCTTAGTCGAAGCACCGACACGGCATGATGCCCTGATCGAAGGAAAAGCAGTCTTCGACCGTCTCGTCGGGGCGAATCCCCACGGCTGCGCCGTGTTTGATTACTACTGTACTTTCGACGAGGAGGATACGACGGTCGCCGGGAAGGCTCGCTGGGGAGATCTGCCGACGGCAGCACCGATAAACTCAGAGGAGGGTGGTGAACTGCTCGACCGGGCTTGGAAGGCCACGAAAGAGGAGTTTCAGCGGAATCTCGACCGGGTGAAGGAGGCGCTCGACGAGCTCAGCGACGAGGCGATCATGCGCGACAAGGACCTCGCCCGCCACGCGTTCCACCAGGTCGGCGCGTACGAAGGGCCCTCGATCCCGATGTACGACCAGCACGCACAGGGGATTCGACATCGGGATCAGCTCGACCGAGTCCTCGAGGAAGACGAGGACAGCCAGACGCTCTGGATCGTCCCCGCAGACGTTCACTTCTAACCGACGATGAGCAGAATCACCAATTGGTCCCGGGAGAGTCGTACACCAACACTCGCGTATCGGAACACCGAGACCGGTGCCCGAGCCATACTACACCGGCCCCCAGCGTCGTACCGATACAAGTGGCGCGCGGCGATCCTCGTCGACGGCTACCCGGTCTGGTCGCGAGGCTTCGAGACGAAGGAAACGACATCGTTCCGTGACGAACTCCGGGAGCGGCCCGCACCGGACCTCAGCTGCCCGGAGTGTCCGAACAACGACGTTCGCGTCGGCGAGAAGGCAGCAGACGGGGCGAAAATCCAGCGATGGTACGACTGCCCCGACTGTGGGTACGAAGCCCCCTCACGCATCGTCTACGGGCGGAGTACGCCGTGACTCAGGGCTTAGATTCGAGAGTGATGCCCGCACGTTCCGCTAAGGAACAGGTGTGCGTGGTTCGTTCGCTTCACCTATAGGAGGAGTATCCACCGATCAAATTAAGTATATCTAAAGGATATACACAGATATGGCGAATCGGTTTCAAATCGACGGCGAGGAAGTTCTCGACGGCCAAGTCAAGGAGTTCGGGAACAGCGCCCACGTCACCGTCCCCAAACGCTGGCGTGGGGCTAACGTGAAAGTCGTCCGTACCTCAGAACCAACCGAACAAGACGAAGAATGACTAATTCACAGGCTCTCATCAAGACGCTGGACTTCCAGCTCGACATCCAGAGCGATAATGAGAGCCTGCTGTACGACGCCACCCTCGAAGCGAGGTCGGTATACAACCAATCTATCCGACTCGCCAAGGAAGGTGTGGATTGGAACGTTATTCCCGACCGCGTGGCCGAGGACGCCAGCCTCGTGAAAAACACGATACAGCGCGTCGTCGCCAAAGCACTCGGTGCGATGGAGAACTACTACGAGTATGATGACTACAACAAACCCAGCCACACCAAAGACGGAACGTACCCGCTCCGAACGAACTACGAGGAGGGGTACAACCTGTCACTCACCGACGACGGCGACGTGGCGTTCCGGATCAGCGCGAAGCCCTACAAGCACGTCAAGGGCGTCCTCGATGGTGACGACGCTCATCTCGACATTCTCAAGACCGCCCTCGAAAGCGATGCATGGACGATTGGGACGGCGGAAGCCCTGTTCCGAAACGGCAACGCCGAGCTGCACGTCAACGTAACTAGCTCCGAGGGGACCGTTCGAGACAAGGAAAATTCACGGACAGTCGTTGGCGTGGATGTCAACGAGGACAATGTGGCGCTGACTGCACTCTCCAAGGGCAGTGTCGAGGACACAGTCGTTATCGAATTTCCGGACATCAAGTTCAAGCGCCACCGCTATTTCACGATGCGGAAGCGCGTGCAGAACTCAGGGAAGGACAGCATCCACGACACGTTGGAAGGACGTGAGGAACGGTTTGTCCGCGACCGACTCCACAAAGTGAGTCGTCATATCGTCGAGTGGAGCCGTCAGTTCGAGAAGCCGTGCATCGTCTTTGAAGACCTCAAAGAGATGCGCGACGGCCTCGACTACGGCACGCGGATGAACCGACGCTTGCACCGCCTCCCGTTCCGCGCGCTTCAGCACTACACGTCCTACAAGGCAGCATTCGCGGGTATTCCGACGGCTTGGATCAATCCCGAATACACGAGTCAATGCTGTCCGATGTGCGGCCATACGGAACGATCGAACCGTCACAAGAAGCGGTTCAAGTGCCAGTCCTGTTCGCATCAAGACCACGCCGACCGGAGTGCAAGCGTAAATATCGCCGTGAAAGGTGTCGAAGAGTATCAAGAGTGGACTGTGCCTGCTCTCAACAGCCTTCCCGTTGTTCGGAAGGTGCGACGGCAGGCATCGGGGGCTGTGGACGCCCCGACCGTGACCCACGACGCCGTTCGAGGCTATCAGACCGATGGCGTCGCGGGAGTGTCCGACTAATCCACGGGAAGTCTCGAGGACCGATCTCGAGACAGTTCACGGCGCCGAACGGTGAGCGAGTGGATCCCCGCTGGCCGCTGTTTTTCGGCCGGGCACGAGGTGGTGGCCCGGTACGACCGGGTGAGTCAACCAATGAGTCTCGAAGTACTTGACCGACACAGCGAGGCACTGTTCGAGTTCCTCTGGTGTCCCGTCTGCGGGCAGGAGGTCTTCACTCACATCCCGTTCGAGGGGGTGTTCTGCAAGAACTGCAACACCCAGGTCGAACTCCAGGAATCCCGAGAGACGCGCGGCTACGAGGAGGCCGTGCTCGCCTGCTTCGATTCTACCACGACCTGGAACCTCCACGTCGACGAGAAGCTACGTCGCGACCTGCCTGATGGGTCGGCCCGCGTGAAAATCTTCGGCGCACCGGGCGCCTACAAGGTCGACTGGTGGAGTCCAAAACCTGACGACGATTGGGAGCCGGTTGAGCGAGGCGAGTTCGACGACGTCGAGGAACCTGCGGAAGTATCGCACTTGGCCTAGTGGTTGCGGAGGACGGCTTCCTGACCGAGTCACTCATCAGCGTCGTCGAATTCGATCAGATTCTCGCGGCCCAGCTGGAGTTTCTCGATCGTTCCCTCGTCGACCATGTTCCCGATGACGCGTGACGTTTTCGAGGCCGACCAATCAAATTCGTCGGCGATGGCGGCCTGGCGCATGCGCCCACCGTTCGCTTCGAGCAGGTCCTGGACACGTTCGGGATCAGTCAGGACCGCCCCGCCTGTCGCCACGTCATCCGTCGGTGCGTCCTCACCTGCCGGTGCCTGCGTCTGATCATCTGCATCCCCGGCTTCGTTTACCGACTCTGGTTGGTCGCTGCCGCTCGAATCGTCGCGGCGGCGCCAACCGACGTACGCAGCGATACCGACGAGGGTCACCAGGAGTACCCCACCCAGGACGACTCCCGGTCTCGTATCACCGAACGGCGACGACGTCGCCCTATCGGGCGACGGTGACTGCTGATCGGGCTGTTGTGACTCTGTGGTGGTATCGAACACAACGCGCGGGTGGCGGTTGGCGAAGTCCTCGCGACCGACCCACGTCACGACCCCATCGTCCCGGCTGGCAGGCGTCGGTTCCGCACGACTGATTTCGTACCCGGTCGGTGCCTCCATCTCGAGCGTATCGTTCGCCGCCAGGAAGAAGCCACCCTGGAAGACGTCGCCGACGGCGAGCGAGTCATTCTGTTGGGCGGCGAAGCCCGTCCAGGTAAACTGGTAGGTGACGATCCCCCAGCGGCGGGGGACCTCCTGGATGCTCGTCGAGGCGGTGAAGTTCACGGCACGCATCTCGCGTCCGGTTGCGTTCGCTGCGTTGGCCACGACACCTTGCATCCGCTGGCGGAAGGAGTCAAGATAGCGCGATTTGTTCTCGCGGAAGCGCTCTTGGAACGCTTCGTACTCGGTGACTCGGTCGTCGGTGTCCAGTCGGGTTCGAATCCGGATCGTCCACTGCGCCGATCCGTTCGGGGAGACGTGAATACGGGTGACCGTGTTGTCCGCTTCTGGTTGTGCCGTCTGTCCTGCAGCGCTCACGGCCGCCATCGGCAGAAGGGGCGCAGTGAGCAAGAGCCCGATGACACACATCGAACCGACAGTCATCGAACGATTCCGCAGAAAATCAGTCATTCAGTTACATCCAGATTCCGACGAAATACGTATAAGTTGTTTGCTCATCGGACGCGTCTGCGGGTCAACCCGCCCGAGGTGCGCTCGATTACGGATAGGACCTGTATCACTCCGAAGTAAGGCGATTTGAACGGACATTCCCGTTGCAAATGAGTGCAAACGTCCGCGAATGACTCTGACTATCTTGACAGTTTATGACCGTATCCCGTATACAAATGGCTCACGATGAAAGCAACGTCACTCGGATACGTACTTCTCGCACTGTTCGTCGTCGTCGGGATGACGATCCCGGCCGCGGCGGTCTCATTCGATGGGGCGACAGCCACCGATGAAAACGCGGCAGTGGCCGCTACGACTGCCCAGGTGAATGAAACCCAGAACAACTCGAGCGTGAACATCAGCGTCGGACAGCAACTCTCGACGGTCATCAGCGCGTCGAGCGACGAAGTCCAGACCGACTTCGAGAACACCGCCTTCGAGGTATCGGTTGAGGGCGCTGATGAAGAAGCACAGGCCGAGGCCATCGCCGACCGCGCGGAGGGGTTGCGCGACCGATCTGAGGACATCCGCGAGGACTACGAAGACGCCACCGAGGCGTACGAAGAAGGAGAGATTACCAAGTCCAAGTACGCTCAGCGGCTCGCCACGCAGAACGCGCGGGCGACGAATCTCCTCAACAGCTACGAACAGCTCCAGAAGCGCGCTCAGAACGTCTCCGCGCTCGAACTCCGGGCGGCTGGCATGAACCAGTCGGCGCTACGTGCCTCCGTCGAAAACCTGAGTAGCGTCAGCGGCACTGGAGCCGCGGCCCTCCTGAAGCAGTTCACCGGCGAAGCCGAGGGTGAGATCGAACTCGAGACCGCCGACGGCCTCTCGATCGAGATTCAGAACGAAGACGGCGAGCAGTCCCGCGAGATCGAACGCCCCCGTGATGCCGATTCAACCATCACGGTGAACCAGTCGACCGCCCTCGACACGGCACGGGCGGCGCTTTCGACGCCGGAGAACGGCACCTGGACGCTCACCGAGGCAAAAATCAAGCAGGACGAGGGCGCCTACGAGTTCGCGTTCGTCCTGCAGGGTGCTGCCACTCAGACTGGCGAGGCTGAAGTCAGCGTCGACGGATCCTCGGGCGAGGTCTACAAGCTCGAAGAGGAGATTGAACGCAACGACGCCGAGGACGAGGATGAGGAGGACGAAGAGGAACGTGAGGAAGAAGATGAAGAGAATGACGAAGATGCGGAAGACGGCGAACTCGCGGTGCTCGTCTCCGACGGGACGCCCGGTCCGAACGCGACCGTGACGCTCACTGTCCTCTCGAACGGGGCACCCGCCGAGAACGTCACCGTCTATCTGAACGAGGAGGCCGTCGGGACGACCGACGCCAACGGCACGGTGACGGTGACGTTGCCCGAGCGCGGTGAGGCGGAACTCACGGCCCAGAAGGGTGATGCCGAGGGTGAGCTCGAATTCGGGTTCGAGGAGGACGACGAAGATGACGAGGTCTTCCAACACCTGAACGTGGACGCGTCGCTGGCTGACGACACCGTCTCAGTGTCTGTCGCCTACAACGGCTCGGGCGTCGCGAATGCGACGGTCTACGCGAACGACCAGGTGCTCGGGACGACCAATGCTGACGGGACGGTGACGTTCACCATCGACGCTAATTCGACCGAGGAGCTCGAACTCGAGATCGTGAAAGGCGCGTTCGAAGCCGAACTGGAATACGAGATCCAGGACGGCGCACTCGTGTTGACCGAAGAAGAACACGAAGGCGACGGTGACAAGGCCGAGGACGAGGAGGAAGAACGCGAAGAGGACGAAGAAGACGAAAGCGAGGGTGACGATGATGCGGACGAAGAAGACGAAAGCGAGGGTGACGATGATGCGGACGAAGAAGACGAAAGCGAGGGTGACGATGATGCGGACGAAGAAGACGAAGAGGAAGACGAAGATGAGGATGATGACGAGGAGGAGGATACCGACGAGGAAGAAACTGAGACCCCCGAAGAGGACACTGACGAGGACGACGAAAGCTAGGTAACCTCCTGGCTCCTGCGATTTCAGGTTGTCAATTGGATCACGCACCGTGTTTATTCAGTAATGACAGTTTCCACTGACCCATAATACTCATCCATGATTGACCGTACCGACTCGACAACACGTCTCGCGGGAGCGGAGGGCATCCGTGTCGGCTGCGTCCTCGTCGTCCTCGTCTGTCTCGTGACCGCGCCGGTGGCTGCAACGGCGGCGACAGCACAATCCACCGAATCGGTAGCGTCGCTGTCTGCGGAGCCAGCGTTCGTCGTCGGTCTCGAAACAGACGAATCGGCTCGCGTGACGCTGGTCACCACCTTCGATCTGACCACCGATAGCGAACGTGAGGCGTTCGAGGCGCTGCGCGCGAACGAGACTGCCCGAGAACAGCGAACGAACCGGTTTGCGACCCGAATGCAGGCAATCGCAACCCGGGCGCAAAACGACACCGGTCGCGATATGGCGATTCGTAACCCCGCAATGACGTTCACGACCGAGAATGATACCGGTATCGTGGGCCTGTCGGTGACGTGGGGCGGGATCGCCGCTCAGGAAGGCGACCGACTCGTGCTTCGGGAACCCTTCGCCAGCGGCTTCGACATCGATCGGCCGTTCAGGGTCGTCGGCCCCGACGGCTACGCGCTGGACACAGCCTCCCCGCCGCCGACCACCCAGAAGCAGAACAGCGCGACATGGAGTGCGACGACGCAGTTCGAGGGGTTCGAGACGGTCTTTGCACCCGCAGCGGGCGGAACCGCGACTGACGCGGGTGATGAGGCGAGCGGAGCCGGCACCCCAGGATTCGGGATCGGCGTTGCGGCCGTCGCAGTGCTGGCCGCCAGCGCGCTCTTGGTGGTTCGTCGCCACCGAGAGTGACCCGATCGAGGCTCTCGCTCAGGGAGATGCGTTCCCGAAGCCTCGCCCTTGTAGCCAGTCCGCTACGTATGGAACCCACTCCGTGAATGGTGCCTGGACGTTTCGTATTCTCGTTCTTGAAATCGATTCTACTGTCCTGGGTAGCGTTTATTTCGCGCCGGCGATGGGTGCCGGCGCACACGCGCCGGCGAGTACCGATGTCGACACGGAGTCAACTCCGATTCGTCCAACGAGTCGAACAGACCGGTGAGACAGATGGCAGCGCCGACCGCGTCGCGCAGGTGTACCGGCATTCGGACGGGTACCCCGGGAGCGTCCTCCGGGATCTCGCACAACTGAAAGAGCTTCTCGATGCGACCCGCGCAGAGCGGGGACCGGGCTACACGGCGGCGACCTTCGTGTTCCTCGACAAGCTCTCGACGGTCGACCTCTATCTGGATGGCGACCCAGAGCAAACGATCGACGCAGCCCAGCCTGCTGACCTCCTCGAGCCGTCCAATATGGAGCACCTGGACCAGCCGCTGTTCCTGCTGGGCCACGGCGTCGAGAATCCGGCTGACGGCATCCACGGCGACGAGGAGTACCTCTACGTCGTGGAACTCCCGACGGAGAACCCGTTCGACGAGCCGACCGAGTGGACAGTCAAAGTGAGCGGTCACTCCGCGTTCCCCCGCTGGGACGGCCCGACCGACGAGGCCTTCGAGCGAGCGAGCTGGCAGTTCCACGGATCGCTCGAGGACGCGCTCGCAGAACTGGTCCGGGACGAAGCAGTCGTCAAGTAAAATCCCAAATCGTATTTATATAGTTAGGGTTTAGAAAGACACAGATGATTTTGAAGGCCGGACTCGCCGTGCTTGACGCGCTGAGCACCGGCCGTAAAGCAACACCGGCGGAACTGGCGGCCGAAACCGGATATTCACAGGAACATCTGTACGACGTACTCGACGAATTGCTCGCAGCGGGATTGCTCACAGAAACCCGTGGGTCCAGCAATCAGCGTCGTGTCCGCATCGCGGAACATCCAGTTACCGAAGCGTATCGAACGCTGCAGTCGGAGTTCAGCCACGTAGACTGGACGGAACTGCTCTCCCCAGCCACACTCCGCGTGTGTTGGTATCTCGATAGACCACGTTACATTGCTGATATCGCAGACCGGCTCGGAATCACTCGACAAGGTGTCCACAGCGCGTTATCGCCGCTCAAGCACCGAGCACTACTCTCCAGATCCGATTCGAAGTACGCCCTTCATGACGAAGTCTCGCCGCTGTTGGCGTTCGCCCGGGCTACTGTAGAGCACGAACATCGAGCCCGAGTCCGGGAGATCGCCCCCAGCGCCACGATCGCGTGGTGCGATCCGAACCGATCCCTCGTCCGCGTACAGACCGCTGAGGATACGGACGCACTCCAAGCAGCTCCGGACTGGGAGATGACCGGACTGGGTCGGTTTGCAGCGTATGGTCTACAGTTTTTCCTCGCCGGCGAGCCTCCGTTCTGGTATGCTCCAGACGAGGAGCTAACGCCTGCTGAAGTCGTATGCCATACGCTCCTTCTCGATAGCGGATCCCGACGAGTCAGCTATTCGATGCTGCTGATCGAGACGAAAGATATCGATCAGGAGACACTCGTCGAGACCGCGCGGTGGTACGACCTGGAACCCACTGTGAAAGCGTTGTATCGGCCATTTCAGGGCGACTTCGACAGGACAGATGATCTGCCAGTCATCCTCCCGAAGAAGGACGAATATATCGCGCTCAAAGAGCAATACGGCGTCTCGTAACACCCACCCTGCAGTCTGGCGGAAAATTGCGACGGGTTAGATGATGCCGCCGATCACGAGTAGTCCGACGACGAGCAGCAGCGTCGCAACCACGCTCCCGCCAGCCAGTAGCCTGTTCTCCATCGCCTTCTCGTGGATCGGCATCTCGGCGTACTCCTTGCGGAACGCGTCGAGATTCTGTTCGTCGTAGAAGTACTTCGTCTTCAGCGCGAACCGTTCGGTCACCGCACAGCCGGTACAGACCGGCTCCCCTTCGAGCCGTTCGGTCTTGATGTGGGTGTCGCAGGCGATCGCCCCGCAGTTCGGACAGTAGGTGTACGTCTCGTCGACGCCGCTCGTTTCGCAGTGGACGCAGCGATGAATCCCGTCCTCCAGAGTGACCCGTGAGGGGCCAGCAGCATAGTATTCGTACGGATACGAGTACTCCAGTATCTCTGTCGTCTGCCGAACCTCAGGTAGATACACCGGCTCAATCGATTGCACTGAGATGTCCGAGAGATTCGGCTCACACGTCTTGTTGTACGTGACGTTATTGTCGCCGGTGTAGGTCACCGTCGTCGTGTGGTAATCCTGGAGGCGGTCAACAGCCCACTCCTTGTACTCCGTTTGGGTCTGGCCGAACCGTCGTTCGTCGACGTCGTCGAATACCTCGGTAAACTGTCCGGTATCGAGGGGAACCGTCGCGTGGAAGTTCTCGGTGACCAGCGTCGCGACTTCGTCGTCGGCCACCTTCGGATGGCCGCGCTCAGCGTGGACAACGAACTGTGTGCGGTCGTTGATCCGGTGGATGACACCGACGGAGGTCTCGAAGACAGCGTTCGTGTCGGCGGTGATCGCAACCACTGGTCGGAACGTCACTTGCGAGTGCGGCACCGGCAGATCCGCGGCCTCGATGTTCTCGATGTCGCGGAACGCCTCCTGGACAGGTGCGTCGACATCCGCCGCCGGATCGTACGGTCGGAGCGTCTCGTCACAGAGGATCTCGATGCGCCCGTTGTAGAGATCGAGACCGATTTCGTCGGCGATCTCACGAAGGTCCTCGCCGTCGATCAGCTCGATGGGATAGGGATCGTCGTTCCGCTGGAGCCGGTCAGCGTACTCCTCGGCAGGGTTCGTAAATCGACCTGTGGTGGCGACCATCCCGCGTTTCGGGCCGTCGAAGTCGAACGTCGCGATGGCCGAGTGCAGCTTCTGGACGACCGGCCGGCCGACCGTCCCGGTGTGCTTGCACTCGACGATGATCGCACGGCGGGTACCGTCGACGACCTCTTCCATGATGACGTCGCGCCCCTCGTCAGCCGTGCGGTCGGCCTGGCGGACGTTCTCGTAGCCGAGGTTCCGGAACACGTCCTCCATCACGTCCTCGAACTCGAACCCCGAGAGATCGTCCAGTACAGCCATCCTCAATCATGTGGATAGTACGTTGCAACTGCCAAATACGTTGCCGAACGCTACGCCGTCCTGTTTGTTGAACCCCTGAGAGGGGTGCGGGGGTCACCGAACCGCCCGCGAGCTATGACCGATTCAGAGCACCCTTTGCGAGACGAATTGCTCCGCCGCGGACCCTACCTGAAGCAAGATCTGAGTACGAGGTCGAGAGTTTATAACACATTACGGGGGAACCGCGGAGGGAGGTGACGGAGTCTTGACCGACCATATCTGTGACTACTGTGGCGAGTCGTTTGCGACCTCCAACGAGTTGGGTGGCCACGTAACCGCTGTCCATCGTCGCGACCAGATCGTAACGGACGCGGATAAAATTCTCGACGACATTCAGCGTGTCGCAGACAAATTAGGAAAACCGCCGACAGCAAAGGAGATGAGCGAGCACGGAGAGTATTCTCAGCGTGTCTGTCAGAACAAATTTGGGAGTTGGAACGAGGCGCTTCGTGAGGCTGGCCACGCTCCGAATCGGAAATTCCGACTCACCGATCAGGACCTGTTGGATGAGATAGAACGCCTTGCGGAGCAGTTCGGTCGCCCGCCATCGAGCGGGGAGATGGATCGGGTTGGGGAGTATCACAGATGGACGTATGACCACCGATTTGGGGGGTGGGAAGAGGCACTCAACGAAGCTGGCTTCTCACAACCACGGTCCTATCAAGAACGTTCAGAGATTCCGTACGGGCCAAATTGGCCGGAGCAACGGCGGCAAGCATT
Organism: Halorubrum saccharovorum DSM 1137; assembly: GCF_000337915.1. Taxonomy (GTDB): domain Archaea; phylum Halobacteriota; class Halobacteria; order Halobacteriales; family Haloferacaceae; genus Halorubrum; species Halorubrum saccharovorum. The sequence goes on along the minus strand of NZ_AOJE01000057.1, from coordinate 27,985 downwards.
GGAACGTGATGACTTCCAGTGCCAAACGCCGTGGTGTGGGATTACCCAAGCGGATCATCAAGAGCAAGTTGGGAAGGACATCTCTGTCCATCATTTGGTCCCGCGGAAGGTCTTCGTCGGTCCCAACGGGCAGTTTGACTACGAACAGGCGAATCGAGTCTCGAATCTCGTGACGGTCTGTTCGAAGCATCATCTCATCTGGGAAGCCGTCGCCCCGCAGCGGTTGGATACAATTGTCGACGCCACACGGCCACCAGAGCGAGGTGAACCGGACGGTGTTGCTCTCTCCCTACGAGGGAATGAGGGGTAACCCCCTCGTGATTCAAATGCGACAGACAGACGAGTCCATCCCGACGCCAAACGCAGACGACCTCACGAAGAGAGAACGACTTCACTGGCACCTGACCAGTGCCCTCGCATGCGCCGAGTCGCCGGAAACGAAATCCCATCTTCGAGGAGCACTTGTGGAGTATCGGAAGCTCCCGCCGACACCACTCGTTGAATGTCCGTTCTGCGGAAAGGTCGGGCTTCCAGAGCGGATCCAAGCTCACGAGTGTCAACGACTGTAGGGTCGTTTTTTGCGCCTCGATGGGTGGAGGCGCAGATCAGAACGCTTCGCGCCTTCGGAGGATGCTATGAAAGACCCAGAGACAGCTACGGTCTTCGCAGGCCTCGATGGGCGAACCGACACTGAACTACCTGAGTGGTACGCGGAGCAACACGCTACCCCCGATCCAGTCAGCTTCAGTCAGGCGATTCGAGAGCTTCCACAGGCGATCGAGACAGCAGTCGCATATCGTAACCCGTACAGCGATGAGTGGGTCGAAACGGAACGGTTCAACGCACTCGTCGAGCCGTCGCGATTACAAGCAGAAGCGAATGGGGACGCCGAGACCGAGTCGTTATTTCACATCCCGACTGACTCGTACTCGATCATCAACCCGGTCGACGTCTACGGGCCGCTAGAGGAGGTCCTTCGGGAGGAGACCATCGACGGGACGCCGCTGGGCGACGTGATGTTCGGCGAGATCCGGCGCTACCGGGGCGGCGGCGAGGTCCACATGGACATCATGTTCGACGGCCTCGAGGTGCGCCTTCCTGGCCGGTCGGACCCGATCACAATGGGCGTGACCTCCGGCTACGACTTCTTCGGTGAGCACGCCGTCTACGTGGAGGGGTTCGCCCAGGACGGGTACTGTTCAAATACGATGCGGTCGCTCACCGACAAGGAGGTCATCAAGCACGTCGGCGACGTACGGAACTTCCGCACCTAGTGGGAAGAACTCCTCGCACAGGTCGAACTCGTCGCCGACGACCTCTTCGAGTTCATCCGTGACGCCCAGGACATCGACCTCGACTTCTCGGAGCTCCCGTTCACCGTCACGGAGTTTTACAGTCTTCTGGGCTTCCCGGACTACCTGGCCGAGCGCGCTGCGAGTGATGCGGAGGCCAACGCGACCTCCCCCGTCGAGATCGATATGTGGACGCTGCATTCCGGCGCCACGTACGCGCTCACCCACTTCTTCCAAGGCAAGGAGGGTGCGTCGCTGGACGGCTACGTTCGCACGGCCAACGACATCCTGTTCAACCCGGAGGGCACCATCGAGCGCGTCGAACGCGCTTACGAGGAGGAGCTGGAGACAGACGGCGATGACGGGTCGCAGGCGTCGCTCGCCGGCGAGCGCGCGCTCGCGAGCATCGAGCGCATCAGCGACGATCTGCAAGAGAAGGTCAACCAGTTCGAGGAGCGCGAGGACGCGCTCCGTGAGCGGTTCCAGGATGCCATGAGCTGATTGTCGGAGCGGCGTTCACTGAAACGATCCTCAAATAGCAGCTTACGTGAGCGGTTCCGGTTCCTCGTTATATTCGACTGCTAATTCGACATCCTCAGGACCGGGTTCATCGCGTTCCGCTTCCAGCGTCTCAAGAGCGTCTTTGACCGGGAAGAAATCCGGCTTCTCGAGTGCATCTTCTGTCGCCCAGGCGTATCGAATCGTTTGCTCGGAATCGATAAGGAACACGGCACGCTGCGGGACGCGCTCGTGGTTCTCCCATTCGTCATAACAGACATCATACGACTCGGCAACCCGCCCGGAACTATCACTAAGTAACGGGAAATTGAGGCCGTATTCCTCGGCGAATGCTCGGTGGGCGTAGACGCTGTCACCAGAAATTGCCCAGACATCGAGAGCGGGCGTTAGCTGAAACCACTCTGCATCGCGAATCGCACACAGTTCGTTTGTACAAATAGGACTGAAATCAAACGGGTAAAATACCAGCAACGCAGCCCGATCATTGGCTGTTGACTCATCCAAGCAGTACCCGGTTTGTTCTCCGTCACGGAGACCCGGAAGAGTAAATGACGGTGCAGACGCTCCCTCGTTTATCATGCGACATAGTAGCACACGAAGACAGGATAGTCTTGGGGCTAACACCCCCACCTGAATGGAGGAGCCTCAGATGTGGGATGTAATTCACTGGAGTCCGTACGTCAGGAGTTCGCCGTCGCCCACTCAAGAAGGGGTTCTAATCTCGAACGAATCTCATCCCCCTCGTCAGTTAGCGCGTATTCGACGCGTGGCGGAATTTCGTTGTACTGCGTCCGTGAGACGAGTCCTGCTTCCTCGAACTCGTCGAGGCGTTTCGAGATTGTCGAGGTGCTCGCTGTCGGAAGGTGGTCTTCGATCTCCGCGAACCGCAGTGAGTCGTGTGCGCCGATGATGCTGACGAGTTGCATCGCGTATTTTCGGCTCAACGTGTCGATAACTCCTGTGAGCGGACAGTAGCACGTCCCCTCAACATCGCACGTTGGCGCCGGTGAAGTAGTATCTGCCATAGCTTCGTAGCCTCCAACCTACTCCATAGCTTCGGACTCTGGAGTATAAGAACTTCCCGTCGTAAAGTATCAGTATAGATGACTCACACCTCCGACTATGATCTCGTGATTCTCGGTGGGGGCGCCGCAGCCTTCGCCGCGATCACTGAAGCGAGCCGACGGGACCTCTCGACGGCGGTGGTGAATACCGGCTTGCCCATCGGCGGGACGTGCGTGAACGTCGGCTGTGTCCCGAGTAAGCATCTACTCGCCGTCGCCGAGAGTGGCGCTGCAGCGTCGGAGAATCCCTTCGACGCCGTCACATATCCCGAAGAGCCGACTGTCGACTGGGCCGACGCCCTCGACGGCACCAACGAACTCGTCGAGCGGTTCCGGCAGGAGAACTACGTCGACGTCGCTGAGCGCTTCGAGACCGACATCTACGAGGGCTATGGCCGGCTCGTCGACGACACGACCATCGAGGTCGTCGACGGCTCCGACGAGGGCGCGCGCATCACTGGAGAAAAGGCTCTCGTCGCGACCGGGAGTTCACCGTGGGCACCACCCATCGACGGCCTCGACGACATCGACTACTACACGAGCGAGACAATCCTCGAGGAGCGCGACCTTCCCGAGAGTATTCTGATAGTCGGCGGCGGGTACATCGCGCTGGAGTGGGGCCAGATCCTCCACCGTGTCGGCGTCGACGTAAGGGTTCTCCAGCGCTCCGGTCACGTGCTCTCAGGTATGGAAGGCCAGCTCGGCCGGGAGATGGAACGAGCCTTCCGCGAGGAAGGGATCGACATCATGACCGGTAACGACTTCCAGCAGGTTCAGGGTGTGGCTACCGACAATAGTGCTGACTCTGGTCAGCAGGGCGTCGCTGTGGAGACTGTCATTGAGGGCGATAAACGAGCGTTCACCGCCGAGGCGTTGTTCGTCGCGACAGGCGTCCAGCCCAACAGCGAGGACATCGGCTTGGAAGCAGTCAGCGTCGAGACCGAATCCGATGGCGCGATCCACGTCGACGAGCATTTCCAGACGACCAATCCCGACGTCTACGCAGCGGGCGACGTGATCGGCGAGCCCGAACTGGAGACGGTCGCCGCCAAGGAGGGCAATCACACCGTCAAGAACGCCTTCGGCAACGAGGGCGTCAGCATCGACTACGATACAGTCCCCGCAGTCGTGTTCACCAGCCCGGAAGTCGCAGCCGTCGGGACGACAGAACGCGAGTATATGGACGAGCACGGCACCTGTTCGTGCCAGACCATCCAGATGGCGGATGTCCCGCGGGCGAAGGCAGTCAAGAACACGGATGGCCTCGTCCAGGTCGTCAAACACCACGAGACCGACGAGATCGTCGGCGTCCACATGGTCGGGCCGCGTGCCGCCGACATGATCATGGAAGCCACGCTGGCTGTGAGGTTTGGGCTGACTGTCGACGACATCATCGACACCGTCCACCCGTTCCCGACGTTCAGCGAGGCGTTCAAACACACCTGTCAGGCGTTCCGACGGGACACGTCGACAATGAGCTGCTGTATCGAATGAATCTCACTCCGGGTCGGCCGGCGCAGTACTGCGGAGGAGCATCGTCTTCACGCGACCGACCCCATCGAAATCACGGAGCCGATACACGAGTTCCCGCACCCGCGCCGCATCGCCATGACAGAAGACGGTCTCTAAACACCACTCGCCCTGGTGGGTGTGGCTCATCGTCTCGATGACGTCCTGAAACTGGTGCTGGGCAGTATGGAGATCGTGAATCACCTCGTGGTGCTGGTAATCGAACGCCAGTACAGCGACGACCTCACCCGAAACCTCTTCGAGTTGTGAGTGCCCCTCGATGTATTCCTGCATCGCTTCACGAATCGCCCGCGAGCGGGAATCCAACCCCTCAGCCTGCCACGTCTCGTCGAACTCCTCGAGAATGTCCTCAGACACGTTCAAGCTCGTGCGCATACTCCCCAATTGATCCCCTACTGTCTTGACCCCTCGATTATTACGGGACCCCCGTTTCAGTCTTAACAACCGCTATACAACGCAGGGATAGAGAGATAGATGAATGCTCCACGGCGAGGCGTTACCAGTATTGGTCGGCGCGATTGCTCTCGGATTTGTACACGGCATCGAGCCCGGACACGGATGGCCGGTCGCTGCGAGCTATGCGCTCGATCAATCCAACAAGTGGCTCTACGGACTCGCCAGCAGCTTGCTAATCGGCATCGGCCACCTCATTAGCAGTCTGGCGATGGTCGGCGTGTTCTTTTACGCGAAATCCTATTTTCGGTTGACGCAGGTGAACGAGCCGATCTCGATTCTTGGCGGCGTTTCCATCGGCGGTCCGGTCAGCATCGTCGCAGGCATCTTACTCATCGGACTCGGGATTCGAGAGTACACACACGGCCATTCTCACCAGCACGAGGACGACCACGATGGGCATACGGAGGAGCAGTCGACCCACCACAGTCACGGCACGTCACCCACGCACGAACACGCCCCGGATGGGGTTCTTACCTGGGTGAAAACTCGGCTTGGAGAAATCAGAGGGCACTCCCACGAGCACAGGACCGATCCGGCTACTGACGCCGACCGCGGGCTACTCGGAATCGCCTGGTTCGCATTCGTCCTCGGGTTCGCTCACGAAGAAGAATTCGAGATTATCGGCCTCTGTGCCGGTTCGACGTACTGTCTGGAGCTGATGACTGCGTATGCGCTGACGGTCATCGTCGGCATCGTCGGGTTAACGATGCTCCTCATCGCCGGCTTTCAGGAGTACGAAGAAACGGTGGAGAAGTACACACCGTACCTGCCGCTGTTCTCAGCGATCGTCCTCGTCGTCATGGGACTCGGCTTCATCGCCGGCGTCTTCTGAATCACGCCGAACGCTCTCCACCGTCCCATTCTCAGTGAGGTCAATAAGCGCGCGATTTAGCAGTTTCCGGAGGACGAACTCCTCGTAATGCTGTGTTGCACAGTACTCGCACGGCTTCATTTCTCGTGCCACTGCCTCGATCTCGTCGCCGTGCTCCCCATAGAGCGTCTCGACGAGTCCTGCTAATTCGGCTGTCGCGGTTTCCTGCGCCCCAGCGAGCGTCTGCTCGGCGTCCTCTGGAAGGTCATACGAGAAAATCCGCGTGTTCGACTTGTAGAACTTCCGCGTCCCGCCGCCAGCTTCTTCGAGACGGGCGATCTCGACCATCTCCGCATCTTTCAGGATGTTCACGTGGTGGCGGACCGTCGTCTCCGCCTTTTCCTCGCCACGACGATGCAGTTCGTCGTGAATCTCCTCAATCGTCATTTCCTCGGCAGCGAGCATATCGAGGATCTTAGCTCGGACGTCGTTTTCCAGCGCCTTCGCTTTCTCCAGATCCGTCGTCACGACTTCGCGGATCGGCACGTCAGATTCGAGGAGCGCCATTCTTGTGACGAAGTAAGCGCATGACGACAGTAAGAGTAACGCTACGCTTCCGACAGTGGTATTAGGAATTCAAGACCGCTATAACTATTGTCGTAATGGTTATCCGCATACCACGATAACCACCATCCACGATGGGAACGACACACGAACAATTCAACGTCGGGGGGATGTCCTGCTCGTTCTGTGCCGAGAGCATCGAGAAAGCCTACAGCCGGACCGACGGCGTCGAGGATGTCGACGTGAGTCTCGCCCACGAGGAGGTCCTCGTGCAGTATGACGACGACCGGCTGAGCGAGGTCGAGGTGAAGGACACGCTTCGAGATCTCGGCTACACGATCCGCGATCCGGACAAAGCGAAGCGATATGAACAGCAGCAGGCCGAACTCGCCGATGGAAAGCGTCGGCTGCTGCTCGCCGGCGGCGCATCCATCGTTGTTGCTGCGCTGATGGGGTGGATGATTTTCGTGATGGGACGTTTCGAGTCGGCGTCGCCGGCGATGGATCTCGTGACCTTGGGGCTGGCTCTCGGGACGATGTTCGGTCCCGGGCGCTACATCAAAGAGAAAGCCTTCCAGAGCGTGCGCCGGGGGATCTTCAACCAGCACGTCCTCCTGGAAGCGGGCGCGTTCGCCGGGCTCGTCGGCGGACTGCTTGGCCTGTTCGTGTTCCCTGGCTTCCCAACCGTCCACTTCTTCGCCGTCTCCGTGTTCATCACCACTTACCACATCCTTTCGGAGTACACCAGCCTCATCGTCCGCACGCGCGCCTCCCAGGCCGTCCAGAACCTGCTCGACCTCCAGCCCGACACGGCACGCCGCGTCAGTGATGACGGCGATGTCGAGGAAGTCCCCGTCGACGACCTCGACGTTGGCAATCGCGTCCGCGTCAAGCCCGGCGAGAACATCCCCGTCGACGGCGAGGTCATCGAGGGCGAATCGACGGTCGACGAGTCGGTCGCCACCGGTGAGTCCATCCCCGAGGAGAAGGCCGCCGGCGACGCCGTGATCGGTGGCAGCGTCAACGAAACCGGGACCCTGCTCATTGAGGTAACTGCAACCGGCGAGGACGCGTTCCTGAATCAGGTGGCCCGCGAGATCGAAGAGGCGCGGGCGATGAAGCCCGGCATCATCCAGCTCGCCGACCGCGTCCTCAAGTACTTCGTCCCGGGCGTATTGGCGATTGCCGCGCTCTCGTTCCTCTTCTGGGTGGTCGCACCGCTCGCCTGGGGTGCAGACCCCAACATCCAGCGTGGGGCGTTCGCAGCGCTGGCCGTCCTCGTCCTTGGTTATCCGTGCGCGCTCGGGATGGCGACACCGCTGGCCCTGATCCGGGGCGGCGGGAAGGCCGCGAACCGCGGCATCCTGATGCGGTCGGGCGACGCCTTCCAGATCTTCCCCGACGTCGACCACATCGTGTTGGACAAGACCGGCACCATCACCGTCGGCGAACCCACCCTCAGTGAGGTCGTCGCGTTCGGTGCCGACGAGGTGGATGTACTCACGACTGCGGCCAGTGCAGAGGCGTTCTCCGAGCATCCTCTCGCAGATGCGATCCTCGAGTTCGCCGACGAACAAGATGTCGAGTACGCTGACCCCGATGATTTCGACTCCGTGACCGGCAAGGGCGTCCGGGCAACCGTGGCCAGCGACGACGTGCTGGTCGGGAAACCGGGATGGCTCAGCGACGAGGGGATCGACCTGTCGAAGGGGGACGACGACATCGAGCGACTTCAGGGCCACGGCCTCACCGTTGCTGGAGTTGTTCGTGACGGTGACCTCATCGGCCTGATCGGTATCGGTGACGAGGTCAAGAGCGACGCCGCTGCGACCGTCCAGCGGATGACAGAGGTCGGCATTACGCCCGTGATGATCACCGGGGACAACGAGCGCACCGCGAACGCGGTCGCCGAGGAGGTCGGCATCGACCGCGTTATGGCAGACGTGCTGCCCGACGAGAAACGCGAAGAGATCGGTCGCCTGCAGGACGAGGGTTACCGCGTAGCCATGGTCGGCGACGGCATCAACGACGCTCCCGCACTCACGCAGGCCGATATCGGGATCGCCATCGGCGCCGGGACCGACATCGCCATCGAATCGGCGGACATCGTCCTGATGGGCGACCGGCTTGGTGGCGTGATGGACGCCTACGAGATCGGGAACGAGAGCTACCGGAAGACCCGTCAGAACCTCGCGACGGCCTTCGCGTTCAACGGGCTCGGTGTCGCCGCCGCGACCACGGGGCTCGTTCACCCAGTGTTCGCGATGCTCGCGATGGTGCTGTCCGTCTCGGCCGTCCTCGCCAACAGCTTCGCTGGTCAACTCCTCTCCGGCGAGGGTGTCAACACCGAGTTCGCCCTCGACGACCGCACCGACGGTGAGCGTGGGGACGGCCGATTGACAGCCGATTAAGCCACTACGTCGTAGCCAGCTTGTTCGATTGCCGCGTTCACGTCGTCGTCTGAGACTCCATCCTCGAGGACCACGTCGACCGTGTCAGCGTCGTGATTGGCCTCGACCCGACTCACACCGTCGAGGTTTCGCAGGGCGGTCTCCACGTTCTGTTCGCACCCGTTGCACGACATCCCGGTGACGGAGATCGTCTTTCGCTCCATACGGGGCTGTAAACACTCGCGGGGGATGACCATTACGGTAACTGTTGTATCGGTTTTATCTCTATTAGAGATGGAGCGTCATCGTCCGGAGAGTTGTTTGTGTCGGCCCCAAAGGGGTGGAGGCTCTTCGAGATGGGAACTACTAACGACGAAGAGAGCGACGAATTCCCGCCAGAGAAGCGGCTTGAAGCATCGAACACGCACCTGATCAAGGCCGGTATCGCGACGATTCCCGATATGGAGACTCTTCAGGAGTGTGTTGCCTACGAGAACGCCCATCAGAACCGGACGCAGATTCTGCGCCAGCTCAAGTGGAAGGCTGAAGAGCTACGTGAGAACGAAGAGTAGGCTCTATTCTTAACCAACACACTCCGCGTGAGTTCCCCTATTGTTGGTTAATCGGCTGTGCCTCGGTTTTTCGGCCCCTGAGAGGGTGCGGGGCAGCCAGCAGCGGCCTCGCGAGTTCAGTGGTTACAGACGCCAGCGATAGATCGACAGCAAGCAGACACCGGGACTAACATTCAAATACCAAGCCGGGACCAAACTGAGTGATTCATTCACATCGCTAATTATGGGCAAGAAGCTGTACTCAGACGAAGAACTCCTCAACCGTCTCCAAGAGTTCGCTGCGGAACTCGGGCGACCTCCGTCTCAGAATGAGATGAACGACTCTGGACCTCATGCTACAGCAACCTACGCAGCCCGGTTCGGGTCGTGGAATGAAGCACTCAAGACAGCTGGCCTAGAGACGGGCACAAACGAACCGGATGGGCGACCACCGACCCCAAAGGAGGACCTCCTTGCGGACCTCAAGGCGGTTGCCGAAATTGTCGGAGAGGCTCCATCAGAGCGAACCTACAGGCAGCACGGGGAGTATTCGGTGAAAACATACTGCAAGCGGTTCGGGGGGTGGAATTCGGCGCTACAGGCGGCTGGTTTTGAACCGAGCGTTGAAATCAACCTCTCCGAAGAGACGCTTATTACTGCTCTTCAGGAGTTCGCTGAGGAACTGGGTCAAGCACCGACATCTGATGAGATGGACCAGAATGGTCCATACACAGCGGCTCCATACAAGCGAGTATTCGGAACGTGGAATCGAGCTCTTGAGCAAGCTGGACTGGGAGTCCACTCTGCGTGGGGTGTGAGCAAGGAAGATCTGATAGCCGAACTCAGGAGGCTCAACGAAGAGTTGGGACACGTTCCCCGTAAGAGTGAGATGCGGGATCAGGGAAGATGGAGCGGATCGATCTATCAAAAGCGGTTCGGTTCCTGGAACGAAGCCCTGACAGCCGCTGGCTTCGAGCCAAATACCCGATGGCGCATTCCACGCGAGGAGTTATTAACTGAATTGCGAGAGCTCGCGGAAGAGTTGGGTCATCCGCCGACGACGGGTGAAATGCTTGAACACGGGGAATTTACGACCCAGCCGTATTGGCGTGTATTCGGATCATGGCGAACAGCCCTACAGGCGGCCGATCCGGACTATCTGGAGAACTACCGTCAGTCAAATACCGAGACAGTTCCGTTTGGGTCGAACTGGCCACAGATCCGTGAGGAAATCATTGCCCGTGACAATGAATCCTGTCTCCGCTGTGGAATGAACCGCGAAACACATCGAGACCAGTTCGGCCGTGATCTCCCGGTTCACCATCGAATTCCACGCCGGCGGTTCTACAATCATCCAGATCGAGCGGTCGAGGAGTCAAACGTTCCGAGTAACCTACTGACACTCTGTATTCCGTGTCATCGCCGTCTCGAGCGGCTGCCAGTCCAACCAATAATTGAGTAAACCATGAAAGAGCAGTATTTAATCGGAACTGCTGAAACCATATTTTTCAGAACTATTCTCGTCTGAAATATCTGGTCGCCAAAGGGTGCCTATCTAGCATCGTCGTCTTCGTCAACCCATGCTCCGATGAGTGTCTCCTTACCCTCCTGCCGCCACAGGATTTCCACAACGTTCGTTTCCCACAAGAGTTGGAGCCGTATTTCATCGCCATCAATCGTGTCGCTTGGCTCCATCTCATCATCTAACTCAGACCATGCGATGGTGTCTGTCTCTCGGGACTCCCAATCAACAACAACCCCGCGGAAGTACACATCACCCGCTTGTAGGCTCTCCTGGCCACCCGTATGCTGAACATCTAATCTATTAGCCACATGATCAGCACCCTGAAACTCAAAAGAAAAACAGGCGACCTCGTCGCACCTCGTTATCCCATAGTAACCAAGAGCCCCAAATCCGACCGTTGCCGCACCGCCCAAGAGAATGGCTCGCCGCTTCAAGGACATACCTGAAACCACATAGTAGTGATAATAGGCTTTTTGGGCTCTGTTGAAATCCTCAGAGAGTTACATGTTCGCCGCGTAATTTGATGAGATGAAGGCCCTCCCGAAGTCGCAGATTCTCCGGTTTANGGCTCTGTTGAAATCCTCAGAGAGTTACATGTTCGCCGCGTAATTTGATGAGATGAAGGCCCTCCCGAAGTCGCAGATTCTCCGGTTTACTGAGAAGGCGATCCATCTGGCACGGCGAGCTGTCTCCCAGTATTCCTCGAAATTCTCTAAACACCGCTATACACTTCCGCAACACGTTGTTTTGCTGTGTCTCAAAGTTCGGAAAAACACGACCTATCGTGGTCTACTTGATGAATTAATCGAGATGCCACGCATTCGTCGAGTTCTTGGATTAGCCGAACTTCCCACGCCATCAACGCTCTGTAAAGCGTTCAATCGACTTGATATGGCTGTATGGCGTGCGATATTGACTCTCTCAGCGACGCTACTTCCGACGAGCGGTGTCGTTGGTGTTGATGCGTCAGGGTTTGACCGCAGTCACGCTTCGAAACACTACACGAAACGAGCTGAACTCACGATTCAGCAGCTCAAAGTGACGTTGTTGGTCGATACGAAAGTGAACGCGATTCTCGATTTACACGTGACGACGACTCGGAAACACGATAGCCAGATTGCGCCGTCGTTGATCAAGCGCAACCCCGAGGATATTGGCATTCTACTCGGTGACAAGGGCTACGACGACGAGGATATCAGGCAACTTGCCCGGCAACACGAAGTTCGGCCACTGATAAAGCATCGTGAGTTTACATCGCTCCACAAGGCATGGAACGCGCGCTTAGACGCTGATCTCTACGGCCAGCGGAGTCAATCCGAGGCGGTCAACTCAACGCTCAAGCGGAAGTACGGTGCGTTTGTCCGGTCACGGTACTGGTGGAAGCAGTTCCGTGAACTCACCATCGCCTGTCTCAGTCACAACATCGACCGATCACTCTGAGCGGTCAATACAGAGTACGTATATATCACTAATTCCCGTTTCGATGTCAAAATTTCTTAACTCTTTAGCTGCTGTTCGTCGGTGATTCTATACGCCCACTGTATTGCTCGTAATCAATGTACGGTCGGACAAGATCTTCTTCTTTGTATATGACCACGTCAAGCAGTGTGGGACCTTCCACGGAATCGTCGGGGTTCGGAAAGTAGTGATAATGCTCTGTGATGTCTCGGTAGCCGCCGAGCGATGCTCGAATGAGGTAGCGTTGCTCATCGACCACGGGNCCCCCGGTATCGCTCGCCTCCAGTTCGAAAAATCGGTCAAACACGACGGCCTCATCTCTCGTTTCCTCGTCAGCCCGGAGGAGTTCAATTCCAAGCCCCTGTGGCTCTGCGGTGGCATTGCTGGGTTGAATTTCGAGTTGGGAGGGTGAAGAAGACGAAACCGGGAGTTGACTACATCCCGACAGAGCCCCAAGAATGACTGAACCACTTCCAGCGAGAACCCTTCGTCTAGAACACGGGCTGGTCATGACTGTCGACAGAGTCTAACTAATCATATATCTGGTGAAATTAATCACCGCGATCGATTTACACTCTTCAGCGACCAGTCGTTTTAGACGAGAATATGTCTGAAGAATAGGATTTCAACAGAGCCNGAAATTAATCACCGCGATCGATTTACACTCTTCAGCGACCAGTCGTTTTAGACGAGAATATGTCTGAAGAATAGGATTTCAACAGAGCCGCTTTTTGACTATTTGTCCTTGTTCCGGTAATACAGTTGAGCTGGGCGTCGTTGGTGATTGGACCACCTGTACTGACCGATCTACCGTCGATACTTCCGCGGGGTTGCGCGCCTGAGTCAACCACAATATCGTGCTTGCGTAGTGACCGATTCAGGTTTGATACAAAATAGCATCCGAACACCGGGGACAAAGCATATACTTAGTGTCGGTAAAATGTAACATATGGAACGGCGAGCCCTCCTTGTCGGAACCGGGATGACACTTGCTACCGTCAGTGGCGGATGCCTCAATAGGCTACCGGGAGGAAGTTTCGACATAAACTTTGAACAGATAGAAACGGATATTGACGCCGATTCACCACCGGAGATCACGGTCGAAGGCGAGACGATACTCGTGGAAGGTACTGTCGCATACGGATCGACTGATTGCGCCGACCTCGAATTAGCCCACGCCGAATATCAACGATCACAGGAGCGTTTAGATCTGCTTATCGCCGGCGTCGACGACGGCGTCGGCGGTGGCTGTAACGACGCATTAGCATCCCAAGGATACCGTGTAGAGGCAACCCGTAGCGGTGGGTTTCGATACGTTTCTGCGACAGAGCATCACTCCCAAGGGAAAGTGTATTCAGCATCCTTTGAAGAGTGAACAAATTGCCGGATTTTTGGTTCTGTTGAAATATCCTTCTTCAGACACATTATCATATGAAACGTCTGGTCACTGAAGAGAGCGAATCAGTCACCTCATAATTTCTTATTGTTCTAGGCCTAGAAAGGCAGATTGTGTATGGTTCCCGTTGACATTCGAACCCTCCTACTGGGTGCGGATCGAAAACGAGCGAGACAGTGGAGTATCGGTGCTGGAATACTCTTCGTTGCGTCGCTCCTCTACTTTGCGGTGGTAAGAATAGCGGACTTTCGCCTGCTGGATGCGGTGCTGTGGTGGCAGGGGTACGCCGTTCTGCTCACGGTGTTCGTTGCGGTCCAAGCGTACTCTAACGGTGGGATCGGAGTGAGTTGGTTGCTCGTGTTCGCCGCGGTTGCCGGAGTCATCCTGAACTACGGTGGTATCGCGTTAACTATGGGCAAACCGGGACTACCGTGGCTCATCGGATACGCCATCGTCGGAAGTGTCGTTGCCGCGGCGATCCTGGGGACGCTCGGCTTTGGCATCGGAACTGCGGTCCGACGAATTACTAGATAGGCTCCCTGTGTTGACCGCAAGGGGATCAAAATACGCGGCCTGTTGAGGAGTTCAACAGAGCCCGAATCCAGTATTACGAAAGACACTTCGAAATCACTCGGAGCGCGTTAGTTTGATAGATCAGCCGGCGTGATCTCATAGCAACAACCGTTTTACTGGTTTAATAAAAAATAATGAGTATGCCCTCCACTGACCAAGGTCACTCCCTCACGAAACGTCAACTTCTGGCCGCTTGTGGTTCTTCCGTAGGTGCCGGCGCACTCGGAGGATACGCATACGGGTCTGGACTCTTGCTTGAAGACGACTGTAGTCCCACCCCGATGGATAACTCAGCCACAGACTGGCCCCTCCCCCACTACGATGGAAGCAACACTCGCACAGTCCCACCTGAAAACGCGCCCGAGAGCGGACTGTCCGAACAATGGAGTGCCGCTATCCAAACCCCCGCTCAACCCATCATAATCAACGATTCTGTATTTGTTGTGTCAAGTGTAGTTTCGGGAAAAACTGTTAGGGCATACGACTTGGCCACCGGTCAAGAGCAATGGATGAAGCACATCGATTTCACAGGCCAGCAACTGCCGCTCACGGCGGGTGGCAATTCTCTTTTTCTCGGTCACGATCGAGACGACGGAGACGCAGTTTCGAAGGCATTAGCCACGGCCGACGGGAGCGAACGGTGGACGAGCGACGTAGCAAGTACACAAGTAACGGCGGTACTTGACGAAGGGCTGCTCATTTTCGAAGACTCCAACGATATTATCGCAGTCGATGCTCACCGTGGTGAACAGTGCTGGCAAAAAAGCGTCCATCCACGTCTTAGCGTGAGTGCAATTCATGCCAGAGAAACCATCATACTGGATACCATCACAGATGGAAAGATCGTCGCGCTAGACGCGACGACAGGCGAACAGCAGTGGGAAGCCGACATTTCCGACTATTTCCATCCTGACGAGGATGTGCTCAACGACGGAATTGGCGGTCACGTCATCGCCGGGACCGATCGTATCTATTTTTCGACTATTGGCGGGATGTTGATCGCTCTCGATGCTGCGACTGGTGAAACGGACTGGGTGACGCCGGAGACACCTCCGGAGATACCCACTGAAGGCGAGCGACAGTATTCTCCTCCAGGATTTGAACCAGCTGCCCTCGCTAACGATTCACTGTTGGTTATCGAATCGGATGGGACAAATAAATCGGAGCAGGTGTACGCGATTGATCCGGCGACAGGAGACGAACAGTTACTATTCGAACCAGAACCCGAGGAGGATGCGCACATCGGTTCGGTAGCAGTAGCCGGAGACACACTGTTTCTTCCCGTAATGGATGAACTTCGTCTCGTCGATCGTACAAGTGGGGAGCCCCTCGAAACTCACAGCCTCAACGACCATGCACAGTCGGTGACTCTCGCGAATGGCTATTGTCTTATAACCACGACTAAGGGACTCGTCGGATTTCAAGAGGAATCGGATCGATGAGAAAGGACTGCCTGGCTCTGTTGAAATCCTCTGCTTCGGACATATTCTCGCACGAAACAACCGCTCGCTGAAGCCTGTGAATTAGCCGTACTCGACGTAGTTACTCCTCTCGGAGGAATAACCGGTCGATGGCCAGCATACAAACTAAAAAGGTAATTACAAAGACGATGATGACACCGACCGCGCCGGGAAGACCTCCGAGTCCTGCCGTGGGGACAAGTGTCGCAGCACCGCTCGCAATTGCGAACGATACTACCAAGAAACCAAGATTCTCGTTCCAAGTCGGTTCTCTGTTCAACATATTTTTCTGTAAACAAGAAGAGTATAAACAAGTTGCTCTACTGAGCAATTCGTGAGTTCTCTGTACAGACCGATCTCCGGTCGATACTTCGCGGGGTTGCGCGCCTGAATCGCCCCAAGATCGCACTTGCTTATTGAACCCGGTCATAGAGTACCTGTTCGTTTTGGAATTTTAGTTCACCCGAAAGCACTTATTCTCAGTCAAATCATTTTGAACCAATGAAAAGACGCCAATTCCTCGCCGGAACCGTACCCACAACATCCGTAGCTTTGGGCGGATGCCTCGGGAGCGGTCCGTCTTGTTCGGGAGAGGATAACTGGCCACTGAATGTTCAAGTGGAGGAATTGGAACTCACACCGAGCGACTCGGCATCCTTCGAGATACAAGTGGACGGAATTACTGGTTTCTCGTTCGACTCACGGTTGTATTCATGCGGTACAGATGCGCCAGTCAGATTTGGGGATGTCGACACCTCGCCAGCGATTGATGCTCAACTTGACTCGTGCCCGCCAATATGGATATGGGATGACTGTACACGTGTGACGGTAGATGTGCCAGTTCAAGTTGATCCTGATGCCGAAACCGGCACTTACGAATACGGTTTCAGCGTTAGGGAAACGATCGGCGATCGGAACTCACATGACTACGAATATGTCATCACGGTGACTGGGAACTGAAACCTGACTATGAAGCATTAATCATTCCTTCTGTACTGAGCGATCGAGAGTGTCAAAATATCAACTGCTGTAGATTGTAACAGAGCCTCTACTATCTATATGTCTGATTTTCCGGGAGCCTTCACGATGAAAAGCTTATACAACCAGTGACCCATCGACATGTATGGATTCGCGGTTAGAATCGTTCCTTCTAGGGAAGTCGTTGAACCTATCGCTTCGGTATCTCGGGTACTCAGTCATTCTCATGGCCTTGTTCTTCGGTCAACTCTATCTTGTTGGAAATTCCGGTATGGGAAGCTCATTTGGTTTGCTTATGAGCCCGCTTGGAGTTACGGTATCAGCGATTATTCTGGCAGGGATACATACATATCGAAACGACGGAATACTAGTGAGCGCTGCCGTCACCGTGATCGTCATCAGCGGCTCTACACTGTATAGTGTTATCTCGCTTAACCACCCTCAACCTGACTATGGACTTTTAACCGGCGTGGGGACAGCGATGTTGTATGGCGTCCCAATAGGGACTATATCATCTACTGTTGCGTTTGCGTTACGGCGATTTGGCCCGATCCAATCAGGTGTCGTATCTGAGGAAAAGTAGAAATATAAGGATCTGTTGAAATCCCCTCTTCAGACATATTCTCATTTGAAACAGCCGGTCGATGAGAGTTGCGGATTGACCACTAGAGAGCCAATCAATCAGAGAATCGTAATGGAGGTTCCTACGGTCTACTAAATCACATATATTTATCTACAATTTTCGATTTATTACTTTTGTCCCCCAGAAGGCATTTATTTGTATATTTTAGTCATCATATATGAACCGTAGAGAACTACTAGCAGCTGCTTCTGTCTCAATTACTGGGGTCACTGGTTGTTTGAACAGGGATACTGGAAGCGAACCGACTGGAGATGCTGTCCACTGGACAACTCAGATTGAAGGTTCCATTCGACACCAGCCGGTAATTCAGGACGGAACAGTCTACGTCAGCGGTGGTACCAATGATAGAGCAACCCCTAACAGCGACACCGCCTTTCCGGAAACGAGTGAGAACGTCTACGCCTTCAGAGCAACTGATGGAACTGAACAATGGCGATACGAAGCACCCGCAGGTGTCAGAACGCCCCCAACCGTGGAAGACGGCGTTTTCGTCGTGGTTGGCTGGAGTGATGGCGTCGGCCGAAGCCAGCGACTTGTGCGGATAGACGACGGTTCAGAAACATGGACAACTGAACCACGCGATCAACAGCTCGGTCTGCTGGCTGTCTCCGACGGAACAGCCTACCTTGGGACCTCCGATGACGCGTTGGATGTTGAAGATGAGACATTATACGCTGTCCAGACGAGTAATGGCGACCAGCGCTGGGCAATTGAGGCGGGTGACGCGAGCGACACGGATGATGCTGCCGTTTACGATGATACGCTTTATGTTGTGGAGGGTCGCAGTCGAACGACAGCCCGAGCGGTCGCCGATGGAAGCGAACAGCGATATTGGGATATGCCACCGGCAACGGATAGCCCTCGCGTGTTTGATGACGAACTATACCTAATATCCTCTCGAAGCAACAGATCTGACTACCAAGTCGTCTCGGTGAGCGCAAGTGAAGGAACCGTACACTGGCAGTTTTCTGCCCCGGTCAATGACCCGTTCGACCCAACCGGAGTCGCTGTTTCAGACGATACTGTGTGTGTCACCGAGTACGGTGGCTGGCTGTTCGGGGTTGACCGTGCGGATGGCGTCGAACGGTGGCGATACTCTGTTGAGGACGGAAGGCCAACGTCTGAGGCGATCGTTGACGGGACCACCTACGTGACCACCGTAAACGGGAGTGTCCACGCGGTAGACGTGGCGACTGGTGATCGACAGTGGAGAGAGTCATTACCGGGGTCTGCAGGAATTGTTGCTGCTGATTCGCAAGGACTCATCATCGGGAGTATTGATGATGAGGAGCGGAATATTCGAGCTTACACGTTAAAGGGAACTGAACAGTGGTCGTTCTCTCACACTGGCCGCCTTACGCAATCGGGGGTTGATGGAACACGAACAATCATCGGGACAGAAACCGGAAACGTAGCCGCATTGGGAGAGTGGTAACCCGTGGACACGCAACACTGCGATGAAATCTCTCGGAACCGGTCAGTTCTTCTGTTCGCTTGTTTCTGTTGAAATCCTCTTCTTCAGAAACAACACAGCATGAAACGGCTGGTCGCTGAAAGGTACTTACTGAGCGACTTGTGCTTCACCTGTACTGCCCGATCTACAGTCAATACGTACGGGGTTACGCGGCTGAATCAACCGTAGGATCGCGCTTGCGAATTCAACGAGTGCGGCCTCAGACTAAGAGATCGCGCGGAAGTCAACGAACAAATTCTCCGTTGTTTCGTCTCGATAGATGCTAATATCTATCCCAGCATCGGTTGAGTCGTCGGGATAATAATGAGAATGGAACTGTTCGTGCCTTCCGTTTTTAAGTAGGACTCGAACGATGTATCGTCTTTCAGGCACTACATCTGTTTCGCGTATGGTTCCCGCAGAGTCGTCACCTTCTCCCGGAGCTGGAACAGTGTATTCGGTATCAAGTACGGACGCTTCACCCAGCTCGTTTTTGTCTTCGCGGAGGAGTTCAAGTCGGAGTGGTTGTTCCTTGTCAGTATAATTGCGGAGAGTCAGATCAATTTCCCGGGGGTCCCCGAGATTAACGCTTTGACAGCCCGCAATGGCCCCAATAGCTACGCTACTTCCAATTAGAATGCTCCGACGGGTAGAGGGCATAACATGGTATAACACCTTACCGACAAAAAATCTACTAGTGTGGGTACTCTGGTAATCGGAACACTCTGTTCACACGATGTACTAACCGATACGTGAGTCCCCTGTACTGTCCGCAACGCAATAGAAACGGTTACTTCTGAGGATTCCAACGGAACCAATCTAGTTCAAAAAAGCACGCCGGCGAACAGAGCGTCTACCTCCCGCTGGCGTGACTTCACGACCTGTTTTTCGTGCCCCCAGAGAGGGGTGCGGGGGTCACCGCCCGCGAGCAACGATGCTGTTGAATGATTATTCTGTGAAGTAAGACGTCAAGCCAAGCAATCATCAAAAACGTTAATTCTCGGGGAACCTAGCACAAACAAAGCTTATTACAGAGTATTTTTATAAACGCTCATATCTAATATTATTTTAAATATAGGTGTACCCTTTGTTATTCTTGATAGAGTAAGCTGATTGGCCATATACGATATATTTATTAACAGGGTCCCACCCGTTACAAGTTCCAGCAACAGCAACTTGATCACTTCCCACCTTCTGATAGACTATGGATCCGCTATCACCCGGGTCAAAGTCACCATCATCTTTTCCCCATTTCACTTGATGATTTCGGAAACCGCACCCTATGTCAACAGGCCCAATATATCCATTAGCCGATCGGATCTTTCCAGTAGTTTCACAGGTTTTAACACCTCTTTTGGTCAATTCTTCATCATTAGCTACTTTATCATGAAGCGCATTTTTTGTAAACTGCTCAACGATAGTTAGGTCCGAAAGGGTTCCATTGGGATTTGCCAACCTATATGTCGGTGTGTGGCCATTGATTGGCTCAGCAACAACAAAATCGTACGTGCAGTATGATTCTATAACGTCACCAATCGCAGCATCATCATCTTGATTGTACAACTTTCTTGACTCAGGATCGTCATTATAAAATATATGCTGGCATGTCGAAAAGTATGAGTTCCCGTCCTTGTTCAGTTGCGCTCCCATAGTACAATAACCGGTCTCATATCCGACCTCCATTTCGGCACCTGCTGGGACGCTATCGCCGTAATCGTATTCGTAGCAGCCGTTTCTAAACTCAGTGACTTCGTGGACATCAACTGGAATTCGCTCAACTTCTGTAGGAATCTTGTCTTTTGCCTCCTGAGTAGAGGGAAGATCAGGATGAGCTGAGCCGTCGGGGTTCTGAATGACTCCAACCTGAATTTGTGGTCCTGCTCCACCGTGTATTGGTGGAATCAGATCAACCTCACCTACATATGGTTTTGATTCAAAATTTTTTCTCTTACGGACTTTTCACTCCTCTTGAGCGAACGGTACCAGTCTCGAGGAACTCTCTTAGTCCGTTTTGTGATTGCGGAGGTTGGGTCTCCTGGCTCTTCTCGACGAAGTGCGTAGTCGATTTCTTTTTCATCTGATTTTTTCTCAGAAGATGCGACACCCACCCGTGAAAAGCCAAATGAACCCACTCCAAGTATACCGACGGTTTTTAATATGGACCGTCGACTAGATATTGTCCGTTTCTGAGTATCTGTTGAGCACTCTTCATTTCTGCGCGAGCTACTCTCAGTAGTGGTCGCTTCATTCGACTCGTCTTGATTTTGACCAGCTTGAACGTCTTTTTGTTTAGTGGTCATGTGATCACACCACACACAAGGAATAATGCTGTGTTATATTCACCTTACCGGTCGATAATTTTTTCATATAATGAGGTATCACCCTACATATTGATCCCCACTCCTCCAGTTTGATTTTCTTGAATATAGTGAATAGTATTATCTTACTCCTAGTGAATTAACCTATTTAAATGTGAAAAATTTAACTGATTGCTGGACTAAGGAGTAAGTATGGGTTATTCATCAAGCGATGACCCCGACAGTGTCCTCTCCGAACGCTACTCGTTCCTTCACATCCTAATGGATCAGCCTCGCTCAAAGAGCGAACTGGAAGAGGTGGTTGATGTCTCACGTTCTACGCTGGACCGCGCTTTGCGTGACCTCGCCGATAGTGAGTTCGTGGTCTACAAAGACGGCGTGTGGAAACCTACGCCACTCGGAAGGTGTAGTTACAGGGCACGAGAAGCATATCTGGGTCGGCTGGAGAGTCTTGTTGAGGCAGGTCCACTAATCAACGAACTTTCAACAACGGATATGATTGATTACCCGTTTCTTGAGGGGGCAAGTGTCAACAGAGCTGACCCGTCGATGCCAGATGCCATTATACAGCTGTTGCTAGATAGTGTCGAAACTGGTAAATATATTACCATTATTACCCCAGTCGTGATTACTGGCTTCGCTGAGGAGCTCTACGAACGTGTACGCAGTACTGAAGATTACTCTCTCGATTTAATTATCCCACCCGACGTATTTGAACGGATGCGTGCCGTATTTTCATCACTTACAAATAAATTACAAGACGACAGTAATGTCAGTTTACACACTGCTACGATGCCGTTTAGTTTTGGCCTCTGGATTGTTGATTCGTCTGAGGCAGGTGTCATCATTTTCACGGAACAGGGAGTGCGTGGAATTCTCATGAATGATACCCCAGATGCGCTTGATTGGGCGGAAGATCAATACAATCGCGTGAAACAGGAAGCTAATTCGGATTTTCTTTGAGTCATCATCTGAACGAAAATAGGGGTTGTTGAATTCCTGTAAAACACCTCAACAGAGTATCTCGCCTGAAACAGGCGGTCGACAGGAATTGCGTACTCGGCCAAACAACTAATAATCCGGAAGTGAAACAAAGGGTATGAGACATCTCAACAATGGTCGGGTCCGGAGACACATCCTCGGTGACCGTCTCCCTCGTTGGGCTGTTATCGGTTCTGTTGTCGGTCTTTTGAGTCTCGCGTCCGTCGCGTTCCTCCTCGGTGTGGGTGTTCGCCTCTATGAGTTCTGGGGCTGGCTTGTGATTGTTCCGGGAACTGCCGTCATTGCGGGGATATTCGGTGCGGGCTTAGTCCCAACCGTCGGCACACTATGGCTGGTTAGCCTCTGGGGGTACGCTTTTCCACCACTCGTCGGTTATCTCTCTGGTGAGTGGATGGGGGCAGGCCGGTACACCTCGCCGAGAATGTCGGGGTTCGCATACGGGTCTGCCCGCGCCGAATTACTTGGGGGACTCGAAACAAGCGTCAATTTTGGCCTAGCGCTTGCGGTCATCATCGGAACAATCGGCTACGTTGCGGGGTCCGGCATCAGATGGATGGCGACGCGTATACAGTCGGCTTAATTGTTGAACAGCCTGTACTGTCCGCAACGCAATAGAAACGGTCACTTCTGAGGATTCCAACGGAACCAATCTAGTTCAAAAATCACGCCGGCGAGCAGAGCGTCTACCTCCCGCCGACGTGACTTCGCGACCTGTTTTTCGTGCCCCCAGAGAGGGCGAGGGCTCCTTCGAAAGCTCTCCGAGGTGACTTCTAGTGAGTCAACAACAGCATCCTGACAACGTCTCGATCGACGATATTCCCGTCGATATCGACAACACGCAATCAGCAGAGGTCGATTCCGCCGACGTGCCCGACGAAATCGAATCCATCACCCGTGGGCTCGCCGGTGAGCAGCCGCCGACGAATCCGCTGGTCGTGCTGAAAGCAGCCCGATGGTGGTACATTCACGGCAAGGGCGGCACGGATCCCGCCTTCCAGTGGGCCATCGAATGGGCGCGTCATCTTGCGACCGACACCCCCAGTGACGTCGAGCGGTTCGACGAGTTCCTCGAGTACCTCGTCTCGGTTGGCTTTGCGAACGAACGCCACGAGCTCCGCTGACCGACAGCGCGGTTTTTGAACGCCCCTGAGGGGTGCGGCGCGGTCTGAACAGACGCTGTCGCCGTAAACTTGATTCGGTGAACACAATGGCTACGACCAGTGATTCGTCGGTCTCCTTCGAGGAGACCGACACGCGATCCGACGAGATGAACAGCACTATCGAACAGTGGATCGACGACCTCGTCGCTGGCGTCGACGACGCACAGGCCAGCGCGGAGTTCCAGGAGTGGCTCGACGTCCAGAGCCGCTTCCACGACTACTCCTACCGGAACACGCTCCTCATCAAGCGGCAGTATCCCGAGGCGAGCCGGGTGGCGGGCTACCGGACGTGGCAGGAGGAGTTCGACCGCCACGTCACGGAGGGCGAGTCGGCCATCTGGATCTGGGCACCGATCATCACCAAGCAGTGCCCGGAGTGCGAGAACTCGCCGAGCTACCACGAGGACAGTGACTGTGAGTACGACGAGACGCCACCCGAGGAGTGGTCCGAGGGCCTGGTCGGGTTCAAGCCTGCTCCGGTGTTCGACGTCTCCCAGACCGAGGGCGAGCCGCTTCCCGACCTCGACACGGAAGCGACCGGGGACGCCGGCGACCTCGTCGAACAGTTGACTGCCGCCGCTGACGACCTCGGCGTGACGGTGCGGATCGTACCAGCTGAGGAGTGGACCCACGACGAGGCGAAGGGCATCTGCGAACAGCTGAGCCTCGTCGATATGCAACCACGGGTCGAGGTGCGTGATCGGGCGAACGATGCCGACCTTGCGCGGACGCTGATCCACGAGTACGCACACGCCCTGCTCCACTTCGACGTCGACGACGACACCGAGCGGGCGAAACGCGAAGTCGAGGCCGAAGCCGTCGCGTACGTTGTCGGGCGCTACTGCGGGCTCGACACCAGTGGGTCAGCGTTCTACCTCGCAGCCTGGGAGTCGGACGACCCCGAGGTCGTTCGTAACCGTCTCGACCGGATCAGTTCCACAGCAGAAGAGCTCATCGACGTGCTCGAAGACGCCGTCTGAATTCTTAACCAACACTCGACTCGACACCCCCAATTTCGTTGGTTAAGTCTGCTCATCTCCGCCGTTCACGACAGTCGCAAGGCTAAAAGCAGGCCCGTGTTTATACTCTATGTAAGAAACGCAGGTATGAGTATCATAGAACAAACGCAAAATATGCGCCAGGGTCTCTCGACTCGAGAAAGTCGACTCCTTGCACGACTCGCTGGCGCGGGTCACCAGATCATCTCCGTTGACGACATCGAGACGACGCTGGAGGTCCCCCCAAACACCGCCCGTGAGATCGCCTCCCGACTCACCGAGAAGGGCTGGCTCGACCGGCTCCTCCCGGGCACGTATCTCATCATTCCACTCACAGCCGGCGAGGAAGCCGTGTACACCACCCACGAGTACCTCATCGCCGCCCACGTCGCCGAGCCGATGTACATCGGCTACTACTGCGCTCTCAGCCACCACGGACTGACCGAACAGGTCCCCCGGACGGTGTACGTCGTCACGCCGATCCGAGCGCAAAGTCGAGAGATCCACGGCGTCCCGTACCGCGTCACGACGGTCACCGAGCGGAAATTCTTCGGCGCTGAGCCGACATCGATCGAGGGCACGACCGTACAGGTCAGCGACCTGGAGAAGACGCTGGTCGACTGTGCGGACCACCCCGAGTTCAGCGGTGGCCTTCGGGAACTCGCAACCGCGATGCGTACTGCCGACGAACGGGGTTGCGATTGGTCCACTGTCGGCGAGTACCTCGAACGCCTCGACAACGGCGCTGCGACCAAGCGAATCGTCTACCTCGCCGACCAGCTCGGCATCGACCTCCCCGCCCGCGAGGAGCTCGTCGCGTCGTTCACGAGTGGCTATTCCCCACTAGACCCGACGCGGCCCGACACCGGATCGACCGACAGCACGTATCGCCTCCGGATCAACGTCGAGCCAGCTACGCTGGAGCCGACGGAGTCCTGATCGCGATGATCAGTCAGTACTGACTTTCGTCGGCGGTTACGCACTCAATAAAGGCGGAGCTTCGACTGGTTTCCCACATTCAATCGCTGCCTGAAACAAACTACTATTTAGCTACCCGTTATCGCGATACCCACCGTCACCAGCGCCGTCAACAGCAAGTTTTCACTCGACACCTTTCCGGTCGCTTCGGTCGCGCTACAATAAGGGCTTAGAATCAAGCTGCCCCACCCCGTCGCGGTGACATATTTCAGATTACTGAAAGATTCAGTATCTATACTCCCGGTGGTTGACGTAATCAATCAGAGGAATATACTACTGGCTGTTTTTGTGTCATGTTATGTGTCTGTCCAGCTACCAACAAGGTGATTAAGGGATACAATCCTACCTAAATGCGAATGTCTATCGTTTACACCTAATTCTCACCCTCCGACTTACACCTATGATTGCCATTTTCGAACATTTCAGCTTTCTCTGATTTCGACATATTTTCCCACTTGTCTTTATCGACGTCCTGTGGCGTGGCCGGTCGTGTCTTCATACCGCTCATCTCCGGACGACCTGGACTGAATCTTTTTTTGGTGGAGGTATGAGGTTCTTTTTTCTCACCTTCATATGCTTCTATTTTCACAACTACACTCTCGCCCTGATCTAAGCCTGTCAGTCTGTGGTGAGTGGATTGCGTTTTAATTTCTTTCTGTCCATTTATATAAACAGTATAAACGTTGTCTGAATTACCACTTTCTTCATCCCAACTTATCGCCAATGCCTGCGGAGATCCTGCTACTTTATTGATACTCAAACCGGGGCTATTACCACCATCCGCTGAAGCAACTCCAGAGGTTGATATGGAAACTCCGCCGATACCTAGCCACTTGAGTAATTTTCTGCGGTCCATATTAGAGTCCCTCTAAGTGATCCTCAACAATGCCACGACCACACCCGTCGCTATACTTGTCCAAGTAATTACTCCCAGCTTTATCGACTTCATAGTTGCTTACTGAACAGAAGTCACTAGGCGGATCAGATCTTCCACCTATGAATCCGTCGCATGCGTTAAACGATCGGTCTGTCTGGATATAAGGGACAGACATGAGCGTCATATCATCTGGGAAGGTGGCACCAGTACTTGCTTCGCTGATTTCATAGTCGCCATCTTCGTGGTCAAGACCCAGCGTATGCCCTAGCTCGTGCATGGCCATGTACCTCGTTTCCTCGCTGGAGACAGCTGCTCCATTCCCCGTTACTCTACATACATAGTATTCATTTCCGTCAAGATTGATTGACCCATTTGGGTATATTCTGCCATATCCATCTAATGCCAAAGCGTCAACAAGAATAATGTGATCATTGTCATTTAGTATATTGTCGTTGTGAAGATCCTGAACGGCATCATACATGTAGGACTCATAGTCATCCTGAGGCTTTACTGAGTGTGTGAATCCATTTAGTGAGTACAACTGTTCTGAGGTTTGGTTGGACACCCAGTCACAAATTGTATCATTTCCATCCTCTGCGGCTGGTAGATTTGGTACACTATCCTTCTCGTAGGTTGCCGTTAATGCTGCTGGCATCAACAATAGTCTGGTATTACATATATTAATAGCCTAGGAAGAAAAATTTTCATGAGTGACTATCAGTTCATTATTGAAATAATATTCTAGAGATAGAAGAATACAAAATTAGTGGAAATTAAAAACAAGCCGAAGGTAACAGTAACAAGATATATGTCTCACCAGTCGATTTAATTGAAGCGTGCTTAAACCCATGAAGAGTGTCCTAAGCATCAGAGAATCAATTGTAAAAAAACGACTTAGTGAGGTTGGCTATGGGGTTTTATCTGTCATCGGTATAATTTTGTTCGCACTAACTTTTAGATCAGTTGAATTTAATGCGTCCTCAATAGCCACATTATTTCCATTTTTAGCCAGCCTGACTTTTCTTTCTTATGGATTATCAGGATTTGTGCCAGATAAGTATAAGAACACAATATTGCTACTGCGGTCTGGTGTAATAGTTATAGCATGTGCCGCGGTTGGTTTCGTAGTATTCTTTATATTGTTCGCGCTTGGAAATTCCCCTTAATTTGATTGTTTGAGAGTATTTCCACTATTAAATGGCCTCAGATATTTTGGATAGTAGATTCATTGACCAGCTTTCCACCCTCCTGAATTTTATCATACGACATCTCCATCCAATCGATTGCTTGTGGAGAATCGTTTGATAATATTCCCTTGACCGCACCGTCTAGATGGACTACAAACCCACCCTGCGTATTTGATGGAGTCTCCGCAATCCATAGGGAGTAGGGGACAGGATCGGAAATAGAGTAAATTTTCACATTTTCTACTTCGTATAATTCTTTCATTTCTTCTCGGCACAACTTTGACATAGATTTGATGACCTTTTTTTGAGCGCATACTTCAACACTAATTCCTCTTTTTTTGACGATTTTACATAGTTTATTTACACCATACGTCATCGCGACCCGTGAAGTTGTACGAAAATGTGTAGATTTTTCAAGAATTTGAATTATTGGTTGAAGACAAGCTTCTGGCGCTTTTGGATCGGCCATGCTAATGTTAGCACCGCGAAAAATAAATCGGGGGACTTGTTCTGCTTGGTTCAGTGAGCTAATCAGATCAGTAGCAGATGCCATACTATCGGTCAGTGTGTGAAAGTCTTCAGTCTCGTCTTTGATCATCTTTCCTTTCGGTGTCAATTCGTATTTTCTTCCCTTAATTTCCCGAATCAAATTGTGCTCGATCAGGGATTTTATTGACCGATCAACAGTCGTCCTTGAGAATTTAGTATTAGATGGCTCTGTTGAAATCCTCAGAGAGTTACATGTTCGCCGCGTAATTTGATGAGATGAAGGCCCTCCCGAAGTCGCAGATTCTCCGGTTTA
>NZ_AOJE01000056.1 GCF_000337915.1 Halorubrum saccharovorum DSM 1137 | reverse complement strand
GTGAAATTAATCACCGCGATCGATTTACACTCTTCAGCGACCAGTCGTTTTAGACGAGAATATGTCTGAAGAATAGGATTTCAACAGAGCCATAGCTTTCCAATTCAATTCGAACCTCGTCCTTCCTACGATACCTTCGGTTTTGAGAGTTATATGCCTAAGCTCAATACGGAGAATCCGGAGGTCAAATCCTATCTCATCGAGACCGCAATTAACTGGATAGAACAGACTGGCATTGACGGGTGGCGACTAGATGTGGCAGATGAAGTCGACCATCAATTTTGGCGGGAGTTCCGGCAAGCGATTAAGAGTGTCAAACCGGAGGCATACATCATCGGTGAAGTCTGGCACGATGCTCGGCCCTGGTTACAGGGAGATCAGTTCGACGCCGTGATGAACTACCCGTTCTTGTACGCTGTTGATGGGTTTCTCGGCGAAGAGTCGATTGATGGCGAGACCTTCGCAAACAAGATCAACCGCTTCCTGATCCGTTATGCTGACCAAACTAATGAAGTTCTGTTCAACTTACTCGGTAGCCACGATATCGCTCGGATGCGACATCGGTACGACGGGAGTAACCGAACCGTCCAGATCGCAATGCTCCTATTGCTAACGTCTCGAGGGACCCCCTGCCTCTATTACGGTGACGAGATTGGCATGACTGGGGGTGATGACCCCGATTGTCGCCGGCCGATGATCTGGGATGATGAAAGTCAAGACAGAGCACTTCACCAAAACGTGTCCGAGCTGATCAAGCTCCGGGCGGACCATCGATCGCTTCGGCGCGGTTCGTTGACGTTCTGTCGTGAGCGGTCTGGCGACGATATTGTGGTGTATCGTCGTGTAGATGAAGGAGGTGAAGACGCAGTTACGGTGGCGGTCAACCGGGGCAAAACTCCTGTCAGCATTTCTGTGAAGGAAGACGAGACAGGAGCGCTCTGTTTCACCACCTCCTCCGATGTGGCTTCGACCGATAGTGCGGAATCAATCGATATCGCTGGATTGGCTGGGGCAGTTTGGGAGTAGGGGCTATGTTTAAATACTCAACTGTAACATGTTCTCAGCGTTCTGCGGAATACAGAGGGTGTAGTCAGAACGGGGACTGCGTTATTTTCTCAAAACGGATCCTGAATTATCCAATAGAACGTGCCTGCGAATTGACTACCTATCTGGCATTTTGGACGACGTGAACGATTGCGCCGGTGGCGGCGGCGGCGATGAAACAACCGAATCCATATATAAATGCGATCGAAAAGAACGGTCCCAACCCCTGTGCCAGTAACTCTGGACTCCCCGCCTCAATCGCGGCACGTACACTGCTACCGAATCCGAAAGCTCCTGCGAACACGACGGCAGTAAGTACGCCCGCTTTCGAACTCTCGATTACCGATTCCGCGATATCGGTACTTCTCCTGCCGATGGTCCCGCCTGCCACCGCTCCGCCAAGCGCCCACCCGTCCGGGCCGATGAGTACTCCTGCGATAATGCCAACTGCCGAACCGACGACTACACCCGCAATGACGGTTCTACTGAAAAATCGCATACTGCGACATATACTTGTTCTTTTTTAAAAATTATAGGGCCGACTTCATTACAGAATCGGATAGAAATACTAACTGGGGTGTAGTACTGAGCGATCTATGCTTCATCTGTGCTAATCGATGCGTGAGTCCCCTGTACTGAGCGATTCCAGTGTCGTGTAGGGAGTCCTCTACAACATCCTCGTACCCGTGGTGGTTCGATATCTGGTTAACCAACAAATCTATGATGGTACGCGCTTTGTTGGTTAACACGAGGCGATCGCTGATGTCCGACAAGCCACCGACGCCGCCGGCCGACCTCTCGACGGAGATGGTCGACACCCTCAACAGTTACACCCCCGAGCAGCTCGGGTACGTCGCACGCTACGCCGAGGCGTTGGCAGCGCACAAAGCTCGCGGCGGCCACGTTGACGACGCGCCGGATGACGACGAGGTCGACGAGCGGCCGGATGACCTTCCGGACGACGTCCCGTCGAAGGCCACAATCACGATCAAGGAGATCAACGATAACCGCTACTACTACTGGCAGTGGCGGGACGGGGAAAGGATCCGTTCACAATATAAAGGGCCAGTCAACCCGGACGAATAAGCAGACAGTACGTCCGGATATAGAGATTTCACACCCCGTGTGCTATTTGATTTTGGTCCACTTGGAACAGTGGTGACTACACATCTCTAGTCACGAGTGTATTCGCAGATAAGTGCTCACCACCCACCCCGTGTACAAAGTGTAAATATGCCATATTCCGGCGAGAGATTGCTACGAAGTTGATTTTGTGTTTTGAAGGAGACCTACAACTTGCGGGATGACACAGGTTTACCGGGGGCTCTGTATAGGCGACGAATTGAGTAACAAGTCGAGGTAGACATACTTGAAGGCCGCCGATTCTGCGTTACTTGTCAATAATGGGCCGTATCCGAATGCGATCTCCGGAACACATCGATAGAGGGGTGTCGACAAGACCTGATTGTCATGAACACGTCGATAGGGAGTCTGAGCAAGCGGGTGGCTGTCGGTCGCTTCGGGCAACAAGCCTGGAGAGATCGGATTAGCGTCCGGTATGTATCCACCGAAAATATTCGTTTCGACGGCTCTAGCAATGAATCACACATCGATAGAGGGGTGTACACGATTGCGAGTGGGAACGCATTAATTGGCCTCAAATAGGAGACTTAAACAACACTTGTGATCCGATAACAGATCGACAATACACATCGATAGAGGGGTGTACGAAAACGAATAGAAAACAGCCAGTTGGAGGATAGGTGGTATCGTGATAGCCGACACAGCGAACACATCGATAGAGGGGTGTGCGGAACCGAATGGAAAGCAGTCATAAAGGTGGGTGGTGAGACGCCTGAAGACTACCCATCGAAAAAAGCATGAAGAGACCAGCCAGCTTCGAGATGGCTGGAACCCCTACTACGTCTGGTTCCGGATCTGGGCTTTAACGACGGAGGTGACCTCGTCCTCGGAGACAGCCTCAATACGCGAATCTTCCCGAAGCGTCTCGAGAATCGTCTCTGGTCGTTCTCCAAACTGGAACTCGAGGAACATCCCGGAGCTGGGGCCATGACTCCGTCGTTCGAAGTCGACCAGCGAATAGGTCGTGAGCTCTTTCATCTTATTCACGTACGTTTCCTGGTGGTACTGATCAGCACCAATGGCGTCAGTCAGATACTGATAGACTTGATACCCGGTCGTGCTCCGAGCAGACCCACCATCGGTTTGAGACGCGACTGCTGCGGTCGCATATAGACAGAGCTTCTTCTGTGTGCTAATTCCGCGAACAACCTCTAACACCCGGTTTTTCTCGACTTTCTCCTGGGCGGTGCGGACGTGTTTTTCGCGAACACGCGTGTCCCCTTCACGCTCGGCGAGCTCACCAGCAACACGCATGAGGTCGATCGCCTTCCGGGCGTCCCCGTGCGTTTGCGCAGCGAACGCCGCTGCGAGTGGGATTACATCGTCATCGACGACATCATCATTGAACGCATCTTGTCGGCGTCGAAGAATTGCTTGGAGTTGATTTGCGTCGTAATCATCGAAATGGACGTCTTCGGGCGTGAACGAGCTGACAGCGCGGCTGCCCACAGACTCCATCATTTTCGTGTCGTTCGAGATCGCAACGACCGAAATGTACGCGTTGAGGTCATCGTTTGTGCCAGCCCGAGACAGCTGGTACAAGAGCCGTGAATACGCGGGTTCCTGTTTATCACGCCGACCAACGAGCATATCCAGTTCGTCGAGCACAAACACGACGGAATCGAAGTGGTCGTTGACGATGCGATACAGCTCATCCCATTTCTCTTTCGTCGCGACGCCGTGTTTGGGAACCTCCACGGCGACGCCTGCCTCCTCAGCAGCTTGCTGAACGAGTTCATAGACAGCAATTCCGAGCGTATCCAGATCCTGGCAATTCACCTCGACGGTACCGAACTGAATATCTCGGTCCTCACAGATACGACTAATATTATGACAGACAGCCTTCGTGATCAGGGATTTCCCCGTTCCGGACGGGCCATAGAGAAACAAATTCGGCGGTCGGTTGTCTCCAAGCGCAACCCGAAGCATCTTGGTGATTTCTTGGAGCTGCTCATCACGACCCACAATGCGGTCCTCCTCAACGACATAATTGGGATCAAGCAGCGACCGCTCACGAATCAGTCCTTTCTGATTGTCGAACTCGAGGAGCATGTCTTCGATTGATTGCGAGGGCTCCTCGGAGTCGGTCTCCTCCTCGGACTGTGGCTCGCTGTTGGGGTCGTGCGATGCTGTCGACTGTTGCGATGGCTCCGACTGTGACGCACCCGACAGCTCAGCTTGAGCCGTCGTCTCATCCTCCGGCGATCCCGGCTCGTCTGATGAATCGTCGGAGTCGTCGATACCCATACGACAATTGATATTGCCCTATCTGAAAAAGGTTCCCCACCTCTATCGATGTGTGATTCGACGTGTGAAACCACGAGAAGCCAGATTTATCCCGAGAGGCTTCTGAGAACGGGAAATCAACGATAACCGGTGACGATGTGTTATCCAGCAGCCGCTCGAACACACACACCCCTCTATCGAAGTGTTCGAAGAGATCGTCGGGAGGGGGGTACCGGCGGAATTGTCTGAGCGATATCGGAGAGAACGTGCTTGTATTCGCTCAACACGACGAAAAGCCGTTCTACTCGTCTGCTATCTGTTCGTTTAGAGCGAGCGGTTCTCTTCTCTTCTCTTATTCTATTAACACAAACACACACACCCCTCTATCGATGTGTTCGATGTGTTTTGCGAGCCGTTGATTGTGTCGTTTCAATTCGGCCAGAATAGATAACATCTCGACAGTCGATAACAGCACGTAAAGCGGCTCTATCCTCCAAATCGTGGCAGAACCAGCGGCATTAACTAAAATCACTGCTCAAATCTCTATCGCTCACTCAGATAGAACACATCGATAGAGGGGTGTGTGTCTGACCGGGTGGAGACACTCGACGAATATCTCATCGGCCATCGGACAATGACCCATCTGTCCTCTATCCGGTTAGCGGATAGATTGACCAACGTATTTCAAGATCGGATATTAATTCGGGTGCTGAAAGCCAACGAGAGACGACGCCAGCAAGAATTGGAATCCGCGCTGGAACACATCGATAGAGGGGTGTCCCTTTACCGACCTATCGAACCTCGACGACTCCAATCACTACGAGACAATACGCTGAGAGGACAGATGTTAACCAACAGATCCGGTTGTCTTCCCCAGTTTGTTGGTTAAGATCTGTGGGACAATACCTGTGTTTTCGCGTGTCGTATGAATCCGGACCCGCGGTTGAGGGGCCGTCGAAAACCGACGTCCAACCGGTAGCAAACGGTACCAGCGCGAACGGGACACAATTAACATCCAAGCCACTGATGTCGTTCAGTAGCCGTGCCCCACGACGACCGACCAGGTCTGGCAGCGGATCTCCAAACCCTCGACCGCACGTGGCGATCAATCATCTCTAGCCCTGCTGAGCCGCGCTCAACGATGAACGTTATCGAGTACGGGCTTGGAGATCAGCGGCGCGCTGAGGTATACGTGAATCGGCTCATGCGGTACCTTTTGGATCCAACTGAGCCGCACGGAATGGGGACCGACTTCCTCGCGGCGTTCCTTCAGGAGCTACCGGACACGGCCGAGTTCGATGAGGATACGCTCGATCTATCAGACGTACGGGTCACAGAACAAGTTCCAATCAAGGATGAAAGCGATCCAGACGCATCCATCGGGTACGCTGACCTCGTGCTTGACATCCCGAACGAGTGGTTTCTCCTCGTCGAGTTGAAGTTCTCGGCGGAAGAAACTGGGACGGAATTCTACAGTCAAGCGACGCATGTTGATGACGTCGCTGTCGACGGGTATGCGTCGGGCCAGTACTACCTTTTCATCCATCAACACGATCGCCCCCAAGCCAGCAGCGACACGTTCGCAAACCAAAGTTGGCGGTCATTCGTGCGGGAGGTACTCGATCCGTTCATCACCGAGAACGCACTCCGGTACCCACAACGAACTACGACGCAGCTTCACGACCTTCGAGACGATCTCCAGTCCATCACAAACATGACCACCCGCTCAGCCGCAGACGAAGAGAAGATCGCACTGTATCTTGAACATATAGACGCAATCGAAGACGTCCAAGCCGCGTTCGACGATGCGTGGGAGTCGTACGCGACAAGCTGGGGGCGCGACGTCGCCCAGGTGTTGGAAACTACTGAAGATGCGATCACCCGGTTAGAGGGAGAGCACTTCCCGGAAGTTCGTGTCGCCCGGACTGACTGCGATGACGAGCGGTGGATCTTCCGAGCGAACGGCGGCGACTGGCAACACGTGTTCAAGCACGGCTGGTACAAACATGAGACATCGCTTGAGAATCTCGCAGATCGCGCAGACGGTAGCAACGACCTCCGTATTGGATTCTACCACCGGATGGAACGGAACCGAGATCTCGCAACCCGAGATCATACGTTGAAATTCAATTTCCGAAATATGGGGTCGAATCCGACCGCGTTTCGTGATATCTACGCGGAGCTGTTCTACGATCACCAGAGCGAATTTGAAGCATTGCTAGCGGATACAGAGGGCCTCGTGACGGGCAATAAACTGACGCTGATCGAAGCGACCTACGACATCCCGGTCGATAGCCACGAGAACTATTTTGCTGCCTACACCGCTGCCCTCCATGAGGCCTTCGTTGACCTCATCTGTACCGAACCGGAGTTAATCCAACTGATGGGAGCGACCTTCGAGCGGGCCGTTTCGGAGTACCAGTCTCCCTGATTACGTATCGTCATCGG
The DNA here is from genome assembly GCF_000337915.1 of Halorubrum saccharovorum DSM 1137. Taxonomy (GTDB): domain Archaea; phylum Halobacteriota; class Halobacteria; order Halobacteriales; family Haloferacaceae; genus Halorubrum; species Halorubrum saccharovorum. Next base: position 19,914 of record NZ_AOJE01000056.1, on the reverse strand, counting down.
CTGGCGGACGATTCGATAATCGATCGAATCGGCTTTGAGCGGTCTCAGCGCGTTCCGCTGTCCGCTCTGGTTCGTATTCCATGGAACTGACAGACCCCTCGCGTATCACTACCTCCAAAATCGCATCAGCATGCTGCCCAGCCGAAGGCAGTTCGTCTGGATTGATGACCGCATTTCCTACCTCGTCACCATCCTGTTCGAAGAACACCGTCGCGAGCCCATCTTCAATCGAATCAACAACCGCGATGTACTCGCCATCCGGGAGGTCAATCGTGGTCATTAGTAGCTCTCCTCCAGCACTCGGTCGCCCTCGGTTGTAGTTACGATCACCGTATCACCGTCATTATTCCAGATTGGCGACCCCGACCCCCAGTACAACTCGCTGTCGGTTGCGGTGCCGCTCCCCGTGTACAACGTCACCGTCTCATCAGGCCCCAGCGTGAACCCATCTGGGATCGTGTACGTGTGGTCGGCGTCGTCTGCGACGGTCCAGCCTGACAGATCAAGCGTTTCAGAGCCGGTATTCTCGAAGACGACGTATTCATCGTTGAGGTTGTCACCATCTCGGCCTTCAGCGTCCGCGTTGATCGCTGCGACAGCGAGCGCACTGGTGTTGGAATCTGCGTCAGAATCAGACCCGGAATTGGTCTCTTCTGGCTCCCCACCAGCGTCGATCTCGCCAGTGCCCTCACCACCGATCCGAACGCGTTCAGTGACGTCTCCCGATGTCCCGGGCTCGACGGCACCGCCATCGCGAATGTCGAGCGGATCGGTCGGGGCTGCCTGTTGCGTCTGAACGGAGACGGCCTCGCCATCGCTCACCAGCACGATATTCCCATGTGTGGCGGTCCAGTACGTGAGGATTGAACGCTCCGACAGCCGCTGGAGGACGTCCTCGTTCGGGTGACCGTACTGTGAGTCGTACGCACTTGAGATGACCACAGCCGCTGGCTGAACAGCATCAAGGAATGCCCCACTCGAAGAGCTGGCCGAGCCGTGGTGGCCCGCTTTGAGAACCGTCGATTCGAGTTGGCTTCCGTACGTGTCGACGAGGTACTCTTCCTGGTCGTCTTCGGCATCTCCCGAGAGGAGAAAACTTGTCTCGCCGTGGGTGAGTTTGAGGACGATGCTGTTCTCGTTGCGGGCTTCGTTTTCGAGATACGGTTCTGGTGGACCTAAGACGTCGACGTCAACACTTCCGAAATCAACCGAGTCACCTTCTCGGGTTTCGTACAGCGTCACGTCGTGGGTCTCGATTGCGTCGAGGTACTCGGCATAGGTCTGTGTGCTGGCTGCGATCCCGGGATCGTAGACGGCGCCGATACCGTCGTCGTCCGTCTCGTAGTAGTCGATGATCGCGGCGTTACCGCCGATGTGGTCGGCGTCGTTGTGGGAGGTAACGAGATGATCGATTCGTGTGATATCGTGGGCTTGGAGATACTCCAAGACGTATTCACCGTCATCGTTGTAGTGGCCAGTATCGACGAGCATCGTCTCGCCCTCGGGCCCCACAATGAGCGTACTTACTGACTGCTCGACGTTGATGTAGTGGACTTCGAGCGTTCCGTTCGCAGGCGTGGCTGTCGACTCATTTCCGGTATCCGGAGTACCTACGGACGGGTCGCCGGGAACCGCTCCTGAACAGCCCGCAAGGAGAACGATCCCGACGATAATGAGGAGTCGACCGCGACTCCCGATTGAACTCATAGTAGACAACTCTTTTCTAGCAATAAATCCCTCTGGGTCAGCTGTGTGGTCGGTAGTTGGTGAGCAGGTCACAATTATGACAGGCCGTTTGTGATCGATCCCGACGCTCAGCGGACATTACTCAGCGGTGTTCGATATTGCGTCACTACCGATGTTCCAGTCCAATAAAATACAGTAGTCTCTTGAATAACCCACTACGAATCAGATAACTGAGTAGCGATGATGGGGTCGGTTACACAGCTCTCAGCCTCCCAACAACAAATCCGGTTCGCTGATGCGGTTCTCCTTCTTGTTGTCCCGAGCTTTCTTTTCGGCATCTATGCTTGGCTCCCTGCTGGGGTATCCTCGCGGCTGGTGTTTACCTACGGAGATCCAACACTAACCACTGTTTGGACGGCGGCGGCGATTCACGATAGCCCCGCGCATCTTACCTCAAATCTGGGTTGGTACGGGCTTGTGGTCGGCGCAGCCTACCTGGTATACGTCACGTGGGGACGACGTCGACTGTTCTGGCTGCTGTATGGAGCGCTTCTTGTTGTCGCCCCACTCACGACTGTCGCTACCGACTATTGGCTCCTGTATCAGCGGTGGGGGCTTGTTGGCCCTGACTCGATTGCGTTCGGATTCTCCGGCGTTGTGAGCGCATTCGGTGGGCTACTCGTTGTCGGGCTGTTCGGAGTGATTGCTGAGTGGTACACGTGGCCGATGTCGGCCGCCACGACCGTCGCGTTTGTCACTAGTGGGGTGGGTGTCGCACTCTACCAATCTCCCCTCTTAGCGAAGCCAAGCACCGTAGTACCGGTTGCTGGTATACTGGTCGCGATCGGATTCGTCTCACTCAGATGGTGGGATCGAGAGATCACAGTTCGCCGCTGGCTATCGGCTCATCGGCCCGCGATCGTACTTGCCGGAACCTGCGGTGTCATCATCAGCGCACTTGTCGCCGGGATGTTTTCCATTGAACCGGCCTCGGGTGGACGATTTCCAAACGTCATTGCCCACGGGACCGGCTTCGTGACCGGCGTCTGTGTTGCCGGAGGGGGACTGCTATCGCTGTCGTAACGTGACGCGTCGATGCTGCGGGTACATTCATCTCATCCCGAATTAAAGCCGGCTGGAGATACACTTACTTGCCATTGACCGCTCATACGAACCGCATCCAATGGTCGAAATCCCCGACTCGCTTCAATTGCTGTACACTGGTCAGCTCGAAGAACGAAACGGGTCGTATCTGATCGAGGTCCCCGCCAGCGCGGTTAATCAAGGCACGCTCGATATCGGCGACTCGTACCGAATAGCGGTTCTCCGCTCCAACACCACCGCTGAACCGAATCCACACGAAGAGCCATCCCAATCGCAGGACGCCCCAACTGCTGCCCCCTCAGCACCCTCTGTTGATGAGGGAGAGATTCGGGAGGTTACCGTCGAGTCTGTTGGCGACCAAGGAGACGGGATCGCGAAAGTCGAACGTGGCTACGTCGTCATCGTCCCTGACGCGCTCCCAGGCGATGAACCAACGGTTCAAATTGACCAAGTACAGGAAAATGTCGCATTTGCGAGTATCGTGGAGGATGATCGGACACTGGTCTCGTAACCGAACTACGACGTTCTGGAACACGTAGTATTTCAAGTCTCGACAAATTACCCGCATCTATGTACGACCTCACCGGCTTTCAGCGCGACCTGCTGTACTTGGTCGACGGGCTCAACGACCCCCACGGGCTCGCGATCAAAGATGAGCTCGAAGAATACTACGAACAAGAGATCCATCACGGGCGGCTCTATCCGAATCTCGACACCCTCGTTGAGAAAGGACTCATCGAAAAAAGCCAACGCGATAAGCGGACCAACGAGTACACTACCACTCGGCGCGGGACTAGAGAAATCGAAGCCCGCGTTGAGTGGGAAGACCAGTACATCAATCGCGACACAGCGGATTGACCGCCCCAGCTGATTCGATAGCGATCCCAGAGCGGTACACAACCCCCTCAATCACGTGGGATAGTCGACTTCGCTCGGTTAGTGTCCGTTTGCGAGATTGAGCTACACGCTTGGGAGCGATGTGGCCAGATCGCTCTGTTTTCCGACTCGTGTCTGGTCGATATCGTGTCATGATTATCGCTGTTAACCAACAGTCCCCCCTCCGAACGGCTCTTCTGTTGGTTAATTCTTCGCCGGGTTCGTGTACGCCGACAACTCTGGGACCCGCGTCTCCGCGATCTCGCGTCGAATCTCCGTCCGATCCCAGCCAAGCGGTGCCAGCACACTCTCGACCGCTCTGACGAGTTCCGTCTCGTAGTACGACGCATCGTACGACGCTATCTCCTCATGGGCCAACGCGACTCGCTCTCGCGAACTCTTCTCGTCGTCGACGACCACGTACTCGATGTCCTGTCCCGGGTGGATAGCGAGGTCCTGCTCGCGAGCCCGTTTCAACGCGGCCACGTTCTGGGTGTTCTGTGAGTAGCCCTCCAGCGGTTTGGAGACCCGATTCCGTTCGACGAGCTGCTCAACCGGCACTGTTCCAGCGTGGAGGCGCTTGATCGCGTCCTGAAGACAGTCGAGGACGGCGTCCGGTGACCGTGTGGCATCGAGCCGATCAAGACAATCCCGCTGGACGGCCTCGATGAACGGCGGGGTCGAGCGCTGCCGGGCTTCGATGCCCCTGATCTTGAACTCGTCGTCGCCGGCGACCTTCCCGAAGTGCTTCGTCAACGCCCCGGCGTCGCTCTCGCGCTGCGGCACGAACGCCACCCAGTCGTAGTGGGCTTCGTGTTCGAGCCGGATCTCGATCTCTTCCGTGATTGCCGTCGCGAGCGTCTCGAGGTTCTCGCGGTCCTCGTCGTCGACGTCGAGGTCAGGGGTCACCCAGATGGAGTCGACGATGCCGTGGACGACCCGCCAGCCGCCAGCTTCCAGTCGCTGTTTCGCCGTCAGCAGAATTTCGCGAGCGAACGCGTTGATCGCCTCGTGGCACTCGATGCGGCCGAATTTCGCGTTGCTGAACCCCTGATAGCCGAAGCAGGCGACGAGGATCCACTTCAGCGCTCCCGACCGTCCCTCGAGTTCCGCCAGTCGGTCCTCGTCGGGGTCGTCCCGTTCCTTCTCGCGACGGATGGCCGCCTTGATCTCGTCGCGCGCGTCGATGATCGGCTGTAGCACGTCGACGAGGTAGCCCCGGTCCTCGCAGATCGAGTATCCGAGGCCGGGGACGTCGTCGCGGTCGCTGTGGCAGTCACACCGGATGACGTCCGGCGAGACGTTCCGGGTACAGATGATGTTCGGGTACAACGAGGAGAAGTCGAGTTCGTGGACGTTCTCGTGGAGGCCGACCTCGGGTGCGAAGATGAAGCCACCGCGGTCGGCGTCGTGGAGCGTCCCCATCGGCTTGTAGAACTCGTGACGCCAGGAGTTCCATGGCACGAGGATGTCGCGGTCGTGGGCCTCGCAGATCTGGATCGCCGTGAGCACGTTCCCGATCGACGCCCACGCAAGTTCCTGGACAGGCTTCTTTGAGCGCGATACGAGGTCGAGGACGCCGTCGAGGTTCGTCTCTCCGTAGAAGAACGTGTTCGACTCGTCGATAATCGCCCGGCCGGGCACGTTGTACCGCGCCGGCGAGTGGCCGACGCGACCGTAGCTCGAGTACGTCGACCGGCTCGCAAGCTGCTGGTAGTCGACATCTGACCACCGACTCAGCGAGAAGTCGTCGACGCCGGCGTCCGTCGCCATCTCGTACAGGGTCGGGACGATCTCGCTCGTCGAGCAGACCAAGACGTCCGGATCGTGCGCGTCGAGCGCCCCCTGGACGGCGGTCAGGAGATCCGTCGGCGAGCCGGTGACGGTGTCGCCGGCGACGGTCAACTCTCCGTAGACGTCGTTGCTCGTTTCGGTCACCGGGAGGCTAAGACGGAGCGTCGACAGCTCGTTCGCCGGCGTCGGATCGGCGCCTGTCTCCAGACAGTATCGGAACTCTCGCGAGAAGTCGACGTTGAAACAGGCGAGATCCCCGACTGGATAGTCCGACAGCTGGCGTGCCTGCCGGGCGAGTGGGGTGACGCGGTCGATGTGGGCGACGTCGACGGCGAGAACGGCCTCCTCGTCTCGTCGAAAGCCGGGGCGTCGCGCATCCATCTCGGTCGCGACGACATCCGGGTGCTGGTCGTACACCGATTGGAGTGTCGTGAGGTCGAGGTCGGCCGCTGGGTCGCGAGGGGCGACGTAGAATCGCGGTGTGTAGTTATCTCGTTCTGTTGCGACGGCACCGTCGACGGTCGCCTCCCACTCCAGGACGTGACCGTCGCTTAGGAAGTCGATTGTGAACGGCATTCCCTACAGAACCAACAGTGGGGTTCCGGATAATCGATGGCGTGTCACTTCCGGATTTCAGGGAACGATGGTCTCTCTCGCAACTATCCCGGTCACGGCGACGACGGATGCTCGTCGTACACCGACTGGAGGATCGTAAGGTCGAGGCCGGCCTCTAGGGGTGAGGGAAGACGTAGAAGCGTGGAGTTTGACATCCTCCGCGCCTTCTGGGACGCGGTTTCCTCTGTGGAGTTTTCGGCTATGCCGATTCCCTGAGGGCAATATTCCCGTGGTGAACGGTACTCGGGTCTGTGCGCTGTTCGTTGGGACTTTCGTGAGAGCGTGGTGACTCCGACCAGGTGTGGTCGTCCCACTGGAACCGCACGGGCCGTGCCATCGGCCTGACCGTCTGTTTTGTGTGCCGTTCGAGAAACGTCTCTGACGCGGTTAGGTCGGCGTGCCCCTGGAACCCACACAGACAGGTGAGCGTGTCTTGATGCCGCGTCGTTCGGTCAGTCGATCCACACCGTGGACATTCCTGACTCGTCCACGCTTCCGAGCGAACCTCGACCGAAATCCCGTATTCCGCTGCGGTACACGCTAATCGCTCTGTGAACTTCTTGAACGCCCAGAAGTTGTGGGTCTTGGCGTTGGTTTCGACCGACCAGTGTGTGTCCAGCACGTCGGTCAACCCGCCGATATACACCGTGTCCACGCCCGCGGCGTACAGTCGGTCCAACAGGTCACGACACAGTGCTTCTTGAGCGTGGTCGCGGCGGCGGGTGCGTTTCCGGTACAGTCGCCGGATACGCTCGCTACTGTATCGGCCTTCCGGGAGCTTGGATTGCAACCGGGCAATCTCTCGTGTCGTCTCACGGAACCGCTGGAACAATTCGCGGCCTTTGTACAGGTATTGCTCGCCGGTCGTGGTGGTACAGGCGACGAGATTGTTCGCACCGATGTCCAGAGCGGCCGTTTCATCGGCCAGTGGAGTTGCCCGTGCACTATCAGACACAGTCACGGGTTGGGAAGCTCGGAAGGTGCTTTCAGTCTCGTCGTACCATAGGTCCAACCGGCCCTGTTTTTCGTAGTCGGGCCAATTCGGGTTGCCAGCGATTTCGAGCCGGAGGCGGCCGGTGTAATCGTATCGATCCTTCAGCTCGCTGCCGACCAGAATCTCAAGCCGAGACCGATCGCCCCACTCAGTCGTGTATGCGTCGTTACGAATGACGGTTCTGAGTTGGCGTCCGTCGTCCTCGTTGCCACGGAATCCCGGCGGGTTGGGGTGTTCCGTAACCGACGTGTTCGACTCGTCGTGGTACTGGTCTTTCAGATGCAAGAAACTGCGCCACGCTTCGCTGTTTTTGCGTATCACCTGTTGAGCTGTAGACGCCCCGAGCACGCCTTTGTATCGACCTTCGAGTCGGCCGGTATCGGCGTCCCATATGCCGCCTTCGAAGCCGTCCTCGTCGTTGTACCGCATAAGACGTTGGTAGTTAACTTCGTTCCAGAGAGCGGCAGAAGCGTCCAACAGGTCCCGTAACAGTTGCTCTCCGGTCTCGGAGAGCGGTCGCACGGCGAACGTGTTGGTGCGCTTCATCTACCACCTATTGATCTGTTCCGTCGAAACGTAAACACTGTCCAGCCAGAGTGAAAGTAAAACTGGAGTCGCCACGTTGGAGACTTCTGACCGGAAGGAATACAGCAGTATCTCAGCAGATTGGCCGCGATTCCCGTCTACCCTCTTCAGACATCGGTTCGAGAGGAGACGGCGTGTCGCTTCTGAGCTCAGCAAATCGATTCGAAAAGCGTTCTCAACGCCATATTCTGGCTTATAGTCCTTGTCGTTGGCTTCCGGAATGATTTCCGGAATCAGTGAGCCGACGTTAACCAACGTATTCGGAGATACGCACCGAATGTTGGTTAAGGCGTAGCAGTGACATCAACGGTCGCCGCGGATACGCAGCGAAAGCCGCTTTTCCTTGACAAACCCCTTCGCTTCCTTATTGACGACACACCCGCCACAATTTGACCACATACCGCGAGTCCCTGTCGTTAGACGCTATCAGATGATTCAGACGAACTCGAGGCGCTCCATTCAGCAACCTCGCCGTCGTAGAAGGTATCATCGCTTGGGAGATCGTCCTTGAGTTCGGGGATGGCGAAGGTCTGGTCAATCGACGCTCGGAGGAGTTTCAACCGCGTCGCTTCTTCACGGCCGAGAATCGTTTCGACGGTATCGTAGTCGGTGCGGCCGTCGTAGTAGGCGTTGCTCAATCGCCGGCGGAACGTTTCCTCGGTTGCGAGTTCGTCGAGTTTGTTCTCTAGAGCGTCGATGAGAAGCTGGGTTCGTGAGATATCGAGAACCTCAGCGACCGTATCGATGTGTTCGACGAGAGAATTCGGAGCGTCGAACTCGACCCGGGTTTTCTCTTCGGACATTGGTCTGCGTGCTGGGGCTACGCGCTCACCGATGCTTCATCCCCATCGATGTCGTTGATGAGCGGGTAGTCGATGTGCATCTCGATCCGGTCGAACGGGACAATGGGTTGCATTGCCCCGCCGGGGCCGCCTTCTTTCAGTTCAAGAATCCCCAGCGTTTCCAAGTGCTTCAGATCCGAATGGACGTCGGACACATCACGGTCGACGAGGCGTGCGGCCTCCCGCATACTTTCGGGTGCGTGTTCGGCGATCGCCTGAATGAGTTCGAGACGGAGCGGGGTGAGGCTGTCGACGAGATCGTCGTAGGTTCCGAACTGGAGTGTCGCCGCCCCGTCTTGGTCGTCGAGCGTGTCTGTCTCGGCGGCGTGGACGAACTGGAGTGCGTCCTCACGGACCTGTTCTCGGTCGCCAACGGTGATGTGGAGCGTGGTCATTTTTCGAGTGTCGTGGTGGCGGGTGGTGTGCGGTCAGTACGGTCGCGGCGGATCGCCGCCGACGGCCTCCCAGTACTCGTCTGCGCTCGCCCAGAAGTCGACGAGTAGTTCCTCCATCCCGGGGAACGTGACGTCGTCGACGTCGCCAGCAGCGGTGTGGTGTTCGTGCCCCTTCGTATCTTCGTGGGCGTTATCGAACCGGACGAGCGTGAGGTCTTCGAGGGTGCCCAGATGGAGCGTGTACTTCCAGCCCGAAGGGTAGGTCTCACTCGACTCAGTCGGCCGGAGTACGACGTTCTCGACGAGACCAGCTTCGACGTGTGTGTACTGGAAGACCGGCTCTTGGGCCATCCCTTACGTGTTGGGAAGACGCCCAACACCATAAGACCAGCGGAGGTTCGTTGATACGCTACTGACCAACGGGACGGAGACTAGCTGCCCTATCGTCACAGAGCTCTGGAATCGGAGAAATATCCTGTTCACGCGACTGGATCGAGTGACCGCATCGTGAAATGAGATTTCGAGCAGTATCGCTCTGCTAGCCGCATCAAGGACCGTGTCCGCCGGATATCCGCGACGTTGTGGCGTACGAGCGACTCGAAGTCCTCCGTTTCCCACGCTTCAACTGCTTCCTTGCTGTCTGCGAACGGATCGAGTTCGGTTAATCCACTCCCGATGAGTTCCTCGTAGACGGCGGTTAAGGTGTCTCCCGACGTGTTGAACCGTGTCTCGAAAACATCCATCGCGTCGATGTACGGTAGTCCAGTGAACGGCCAGTCGATCTCGTGGTAACAGAGCCGTGTGCGGAGGAACGGGAGATCGAACCCGCCGTTCCATCGTTCGCCATTGTACGCGACCAGTTTCGCATCCCGATTCGCGAGTGTCGATTCGACAAATGCACTCATCTCGCACAGCAAGGCCCGTTCAGTCTGCTGGACCGATAGCGAGACTGAGCTCGCCAATTCTTCGTTGACCCGTGCTTCGAGATTTGACGGCGGTGTTCGCCCGTTCGTATTGAGGAAGATCCGGGAGCCAACGTCCGTGTCGAATCCGACGACAGTCAGCTGGTCGTCGACGTCAAAGCCAGTTGTCTCGATATCGAACGCAACGGTGTCGAGTTCCGTCATTCCGTGTCTCCATCTTGGTGGTGCTCCCGCTCGTGGCTCACTTCCCGTTGTTTGAGTGCCCGTTCGAGCTCCTCGAGGCGTTCTTCGTGGTCGTCGAGACGGCCCTCCTGTTCGAGATCGATGCTGAGAAGCGCCGGCAGCAGCGGATTTTGGTGGTTCAACAGCCCGCTCGCGTCGGCGTGCTCGCGGACGTACTCGAACAGCCGGTCGAACCGAGGCTGGTCGCGACGCCGCAGTGCCCGGCGGAACTCTGCCCACCGCTCTTCGATGGCCCGGAGCGCATCCCGGTACGTCGGGTTTGTGCGCCCCATCGCTATCGGCCTCCTGTCCCGGTCGCCGTCCACGCATCGAGCAGAGGATCCGCGGTTGCCGCAACCGTCTCACCGTCAGCGGTGACGCCCGTCCCGACACCTTCCGGAGTCGGCGTCGACGGCGCCGGCGTCGTCGGTTCCACGCCGACCTGCGTGGCGCGTGCCGCGAGCAGCTGCCGCCAGTACGCGAACGTCGTCTGGTAGTACGCACCGTCATCGACGGGATAGACGAGCGTCTCGAAGTCTTCGCCGACGACCCGGGGTCCCATCCGAGTTTGCTCGCACTCGATGTGATGGTCGGCGACCGTCGCGACCGGCTCGGTGAATTCGTTTCGTTCGTTTCGCGTAACGAGCACCGGGATGTCGTATCCTTCGGCGTAGGTCGCCAACTGGGCGAGAGTTCGAGCCTGAAGGGTTTCCGCGTGGGTTTCGCCGAGGGTATCGTCGGCGCGGTACTGGGCGTCGATGGCCGGCGCGACGATGAGGGCGGGTGTGTGGGGCGACGTGTCCTCGTCGTGACCTGGTGGCCGTTGACCGGCCGCCCCGGCATCGGTGGTGGACATCTGGATCGACTTGTTCACTGCCGTCGGGAGATCACAGACGGCGCCGTAGTGCTGGTAGGCGGTAAATCCGCGTGCGACGTGGATTCGGTTGAGCAACCGTTGACTGGGCGCGATCTGAGCGAGTGTCGTCGTCGTCGCGTGGCCGTTTGCGTCGACCCAGAAGGCGGGCCCGTCGTGCAGGAGGAGATGGTCGAGCACAAGCGACTGCAGGATCGGGACGCTGCGGCCTCCCTCGACGTCGAGCAGCGTGATGCCGTCGTCGAGCTGCGGCAACAACATCTCGTCCGTAGCCGGATCGGCTTGGTCAGCAAGGGACCGATTGCGGTCTGCGCCCCGTGTCGGCTGGTCCACCGCCAATCGGTTCGACGTTGAGTGTTCTCCCATACTCCACTAGAGGTCTATGCTCCCGATAAGCCGCGGCGTGGCGCTTCCGCGTTTCAGGGAAGGGCCGAGACAGATGGTAGCCTGCCCTCAGTCGTCGTATTTCTGTGGACGATTGACTGTTTCCGAGAACGTTTCCAGCGACCGAATTCAGCCGGCGGTAAATACTTAACCAACAAAATGGTGTTCCGTATTGTCTGTTGGTTAATCTCTCACGCTCTTATGTAGAAACGCGGACAGAGGTCGTTTACTTGTACCCTACAGCGAATTGAGTACGCTAACTGGGATTCAGATCGCCAGACGACAGCAGGTGTTCAAAATGTCAAATCGTCTTTCCGCAGCTCTACACAAGAACGATCTCTCACAGTTGATCTCGCTGCTTGGACAGAAAGGAAACGAGCTCGTCAACCGCATCTACTGGCAGCTCTTCTTGTCGAAAGACACCTTTGAACGAGTCTTCGAACCCATCCTCTTCGAGTTGATCCAAGATCATCTCGATCTGTCTATCGAGCTTCTCTGGGTCGCCCCGATGGACGTGTCGCTCGATGCGGTCGAAATCCGCACGCAAGCTAATCACGACGAGGTCACGGGTATCGGCCTTTCGCCCGCTGTGGAGTTTCATCGCGAACAGAAGGGCCGGTTCCGGGATTCGCCCGTCGAGATCTTCGGCGACGTCAAGTGATTCAATCGTACTGTGTTCGTGAAGATAGCGGTATGACCACTCTGCGTCCGTCTGTCGACACCCCATCGCATCTACGAGTGCCTCGAACTTGACGGCGTTCGCTCCGACTTCCTTTGTGTACTGAATCATTCGCCCGTTGTACTCGTTCGAGACATCCTGCTCGAACTGTTTCTCGTATCCGAGGTCACGAAGAAGTGTATCGTAGTCGTCGAGTGCAGTATCTGGAATTACGGTGTCGATATCGGTCGTGAACCGTGTTTGGAACGCGGACACTGCCCAACCGCCAACGAGAACGTACGGCAGATCGGCGTCCTGTACCGCGCGGTGGGGGTCGATAAGTTCGGATTGTCGCTCGGGAAGACTCATTCCATTATCTCTGTTCGTTCGCACTTATGGCACTGTGATGTGACGCATCGATGTCCCTGTCGTACTCGTCGGCGATGATCTCCAAGGCGGGCTCGTACGCTGGCCGATTCTCCATCATCTGGTCGATGGCGTCGTCCAACGGGATGACGAGGTTGCCGTCGACCCACTCGGCGTCGATGTCGTTAGTCTTCGGGAACAACACGTAGTGGACGTTCCCGTTGACCTCGCTGGCGTCCGGACGTTCGTTGATCGTCGTGTCGACGCCAAACTGCTGGAAGAACGCAATCCAACGTTCGATGTCACGGTCGTGAACTTCGATGAACACCGGATAGTCGTCGTGGCTCCGTGCGATCTGGTAGCCGCCATGCGTCCAGACGTACGCAGCGTCAATCTCCGTGTACGCGAACTCCATCCCGGCGAAATGTGGGATAACGTACGCGTCTTCCTGAGAGATGGTATCGCGACTGTACAACGCAGCCATCATCTCGGCGTACTGCTGGCGCATCTCGTGGTCGGCGATCTGGATTCCGTTATCGGTTTTAGCGATAATTTCTGCGTCATCTAATCGCTCAATCCAGTCGTACACCCACGAGTACGAGACGTCGATCTTGCTCGCGATACGATTGATAGAATCGCCACGCTGAGCTGCTAAGACAATCTTCGCAGCTGTGGGGTCCATTAATTCGATCATTGTTACATGGCTTCTTCTCTGTCTGGCCGGGCTCGTTCGTAGTTATCTCTATAGCGATATCAATATATAGGACTTCCGCCCAGCCGGCTAGGTGTGGGGGCTACCTACTCGACCGCGTCACGGTCACTACTTCGGTGACGCAGTAGCCGAATTGGCGAGCGAACACTCTCGATCCCGGATGGTACCTTCTGCCCTGAGGAGATCTTCGAGATGCTCACGCTCGGTCTTGTCCAATTGTGCCTTCCGCTGAGAGAGAATCACTTACTACTCGATCTGGGCTTCGTACTCGTCCCAAAGCGTGTCGATGTCTGTGCCGGTCTCCGCAGAGATATGGCGCAGCAGTTGTGCCTTGTTCTCGAACCGACGGAGTTGGCCCTTTGCGCTCATAGTTAGACATAATCGCTCCTGTAGAAATAAAGCATGGAGGTGTATTTTCCCGCTCAACAAACCACGACCTATCAGTTCTTTAGCCAACTACTCAGCGAGTGTGGGAGATGGTTGGTCGATGGCTGTGTATTCCCGATCTCGGCTGGATCCGTCTGCTTCGAGGAGGTTGTATTGAGTCATCTTTGACAGATACGCCCGAACGGTACGCTTCGTCCGCGGATCGTCGACCGCCTCAGTATAGCGGTCGTGGATCTCGCTGGGTCCAAGCGGGCCGTGGTCGCGAACAATATCGTACACGACCCGCTGGTGCGGTGTGAGCGAGTCGAGGCTCTTCTGGTTGATTTGGGCCCGAGCATCTTCAGCGGCGTCTAGGAGGATGTCGTTAGTGATATCCTCGTGATTTTCCCGATCAGCCGTGCTGGCTGCGCTGCGAAGCATCCCGATCGCAAGACGAGCATCGCCAGCGGCGGCATCAGCGATCTGAAAGAGCTGGTCGTCGGTAATGACGCCGTTCTCAAGCCCCCACTTCGTTCGAGCACTCAGGATGTCGTAGAGTTGCTCGTTGTGGTACTTGTCCATCCGGACGTGCTCGCTGGAGCGCAGCCGACTCACAAGGCGGTCGTCGACGCGGCTGAACAGCTCTTCTTCTTTGTTCGCGATACAGATCACCGCGAACTGCTCCATGCTGTGGAGGTCGTAGATGAGGCTCGGGTCTCCGAGTTGATCGACCTCGTCGAGGATGACGACGGTTCGAGGGCCGTCGTACTGTTGGAGCCGATCAATGAGCTCGTCGTGGGGTGTCGACTGGCGATGGATGTCTATCGTCGCGCCGATATCGTCGAGGATCTGGTACAGCGTTCGGAAGCGGCTGTAGTTTCGCCAGCAATTCACGTAGGTGGCCTCGACGTCGAGCACTTCCTCACGGAGCCGTTCGGTGACGAACTTCGAGACACAGGTTTTACCGACACCGCTCGGGCCGGTGACGATGGCCGTGTCAGCCGGCTCGCCGTTCGTGATCGGTTCGAGAACGCTCGAGATGTGGTTGACTTCGGCGTCGCGATGCTCGACTTCTCGAGGGACGAACCCGGCGCGGAGGACGCGAGCATCACGGATCATTTGGTTCTGATAGTCCAATTTCCGGTCAGGTTATAAAAACCTCACCGGGCCAGTTCCAGAAAGCTCCCCATCGCCGTTGTATTGCTTCTTCTATAGTGTCGCTGTCTCTCGATTCTGATTGTTGAAACGCTCCGTTTCCGGAAACGTCCAAAAACTCACTCGGCTCTCTCTAGCCCGGCGTCTTCACCATCAATCTTGATGATATCACCGTTGCCAACATCCAGCGCGTTACGAAGCTTCTCGAGATGGTCATCTGCCTCCTCGCGGATCTCCTTCGCGGTGGTGAGATCAACCTCTCCATCTTCGAGTGTCTCGGCGGTCTCTTCAACAGCGTGCTGTGATGAACGACGAAAGGACGTGGTTGAACCGTTCAGGCTCCTCTAAGAAGGGGCAATGACCACTATTGGTGAAGCGCTCAAGCTCGGCGTCAGGTGTATTGTCGGCAACGTATTCGACACCACCATTCTCTAGCATCGTTTCATCTTCACCAAGACACACGAGGGTAGGAACATCCACGTCGGGAACCACTTCCCGGTAGTCGCGTACTGATTGGTCGAAAAGAATCGCGCTCGTGATCGGTGGTGGGACTCGTGTGATCTCATCGAAGAGCGTCTGTTCGACAGTATTCGGTTCATCCACGAGCATCTCGTCAATGAGGGACCACGCCAGCTCGTGTGGGTTGGTTTGTGCGAGCTCCATGAGTCCACGAAGTTCATCAAAGCCGAACACACCGTGCTCGTAATTCTCCTGTTCAAGATCGAGTGGCTGTTGTTCGACACTTACGAAGCCGCGGAATCGGTCTGTCCCAAACTGACGAACGTATTCCCATGCCACGAGCGACCCCATCGACCACCCGACCAGAATAACATCAGAAAGGCCCTGTGCGTCAAGGAACGTCTCCAGGTCACGAGCATACTGGGGCAGCGTATGGCCGGTTTCGGTTTTCTCGGAGCGACCGTGGCCTCTGAAATCGAGGGTGATAACCTGATACTCGTCGCTGAGCGATTTCTGTTCACTGAAGAATCGGCTACTCATCAACACTCCGTGGAGGAAAACAACCGGTACTCCGTCTCCATCTGATTCGTAGTACAACTCAGCCCCGTTGACCGATTCTGTTGGCATATTGGCAGACGTGTCTAATGGTTGTTAGCTGTTATGACGGCGACGTGTTCAGATACGATCGTTGTACCACGCGAGCGTTTCACCGAACTGTAACCCATCCGTCGGCACCGAGAATTCAACACTCGTCTCGGAGAGTAGCGGTGTGAGTTCTTCATGATAATCTCGTCCGGCATGGAAGACGAGCCGATTCCCGTCACCAAGCAGGCCTTCTTCGCGTAATTGCTCAAACACGGTTTCTGCCCACTCTCGTTTTGTGTCCACAAACGCACCGCTCAGCGTCTCATCATACGGTTCGATCGGGTCTCCGTCGGGATTGAGCAAATGGTGCTTCGCAGAGAGGACATACCACGCATCGTGATTCGCTTCAACGTACTGCCGAGCCTTCCTGAAGAACGCCGACTCAAGATACAGATCCTTTGGTTTCGCTGCCTCCTCACGCTTACTCTTTGTACAGCTGACGAGCCCGACTTCCATACGTGGCGGTTGTGTTGTCGATCCCATAATCGTATTCGATGAGGTGTATGCGAGTACGCTGTAGATACCGAGTGTCCCGATCCCCCCAACTATATCATCTAACCGTCAGTGAACAGGATAATGGCAGTCACGCTCGCTGAGCCAACGGTGCTCGCTGCCGCGAAAGACACACTGTATCCCGATATTGATACGAGCCCGGATCAGTACGCGGTCACGGAGACGCAGTTCACCCAATCCACGTGGGGCGGCTGGACCATTCCGCAGGCGCTTCGAGACCGGCTTGCACCGTACAACACGCTCCGACTCAGCGCTGGTGAACCCGACTTACTCGGCGTCGGGATGCCAGCGACTGAAGTGCTGAACGCTGACGCGGCCACGACACCCGTCACGGTGATCGAAGCGAAAGGTCACAACGCTGACCCGGCTGCTGCCGATGTTGCTCGCGGCATCAACCAGGCGCACGCTCATCTTCCTGAAGTCAACCTTGGGTACGTCGCTGCGCCGACTCCCAGTGTCACCGATACGGCGCGCGCACAAGCCCGGAATCTCAACGTCGGCGTCATTGCTGTCGACGATTCGGAATCTGCCCGTATCGTCGAGCCTGCTCGGGTTACTGGGGCCGGTGAGTTTTCAACGACAATCGACGCGGTGCGACTCCAAGCATCCACGCACCAGCTCACCGACGGGAGCTTTCCGGTAAACCATCCGAAAAACTACCTGGGGTACGCGCTGGCACTTGCTGCCGACGGCGATACTGACGCGGTGTACGCTGAAAATGTCATCAACGCCATTTCTGGTGGGCGACGTGGGGCGATTCTGTTGAACCTCGTCGACGATCAGCCCAACGGGGACTCACTCACACACCTCGGTGCTGAAGTCGTCCGCTTCGCTCGCGATCAGCACGGTAGTGTCACGGCTGCGCTCGCCGAGTTCGACACGTGGACTGGTAGTCGAACACGGTTCACTGAGCTCGCTCTACGATGGGCACAGCTTGCACGCTCTGTCGCCATCCAGTACGAGCCGACGCGACTCATCATCACTGCCCTCGAACGACTCCACGGAAACGGGGTCTCTGAGCCGACGCTTGCCGATGTCGCTCTGGAAGCCACGCGCATTAATCAGCCACTCGCCGTTGAGGTGTTCTTCACACAACATCGTCGTGATGCTGTCCTCACCGCTGACGGAGAGATTGCTGAATCAGAGCTTGCTGACCCCACCGTGTATAAATCTGGCATCCACTTCCAGTTCAAGTATCAGCTCTACCATCTTGGCATCCTCACTACTGGTGGCACAGACGACAAGGACGCTGTGTTGAGCAACACGTGGCGTTTGGAGCATGCTATCGGTCTCTCTCGGTAACTGCCTCCCAGTAAGTGTCTTCAGACGTTGATCTTGGCACCTTCGGCAACCGGACTCCAGCAACGCTGCGACGTTCTCACCCCGCTACGATAGTTATAAGATAGATTCGCGTCCTCTGGGATTCAGATGACATTCTGCGCCGATTGTGGTGTGTTACTCGCACCAGGTAATGCCGAGGAATGCTGTGATAACTGCGCTCCGGACGGTGCTCCAACCGTTTCTCGTGAGAAGGGAGATCTAGTATCGTCGCTTGAGGGGCTTCAGTCAACAAAAAGCGGTCATATACTGAAGAAAGATGCGGTGAAGTGGCTCAACTCTCTCGACAAGCCCAATCAAGTGGAACTGAAGAGATCAGTTCTTCCGAAGCCGGCGGGGTTCGAAGGCAGCACTCACGAGACCGATATCTCGAACATTCGAATCTCCGGCGATGCGAGATTCGTCGAAACGTTCGCGGGGCTGATGACGTGTCTCCTTGATTTTGAGGACGACGAGACGCGTGTTGAGCTTAATCTGAGTCGAACCAAAGTCCGAGATACTAAGCATACACTGGAAACTACGCTCTCTATCTGTCGGTTGCTGAGCGGGGGAGTTGACCGGTTAATACATTCGCCTCACAGTAGGCTGTTGCTGTAAAGAGAGTCGTGGCTACGATTCGCCTCCTCGTCGTCGACGTGATAATTGATGCCTCTACTTTACTCGACTCATCCAGCGAACAGATGGCCCTGAGATCGATCTTGGATCAACTTGTGTAATCTGGCTATCGTCATCTAATTCTATGACATACTCTTTGGCTAGATCTAACCTATCGAGGAATCAGATTACGTGCTTCAAAGAAGGTGTTAAGAGCTGCATTGACCGCCGACTGTCGCTTATCTTCAGAAACAGATTCACCACTAGCATTAAGCAACTGAGCAACTCCGTCCTGCCGAAGGCTGAACAATTCGCTATACTGGTCGAGCGTCAAACCCATCGTGGACAACTGATAGGTCCCACCTGTCCCTGAAATGTCGGGAAGGAGCACATCTTGAGCGTCAGCCAGATTGGCCTGTGCGTCATCGAAGCGTGACTGTTCGTAGGCCCGAACGCCGGCCTCAATGGTAGTGGCCGAATCCAAATACGATTGCTGGGCTCGAATGTACCTATCAAATATCTCTCGCTGGGTACGGAGAGAGTCCAGAACCGCCTGCTGGTCTGGAACAAGTGTTCGACCCTCTGATGTGACTTCGCTTTGAGCGTTCTCAGCTTCCGCCAGGTGCCCTATGGACTGTTTGAAAGAATTAGTGTCTAGTTTGGAGGCTGGGTCATGTTCGATCCCCCCGGTATGTCTGAGTACTTCCAGCTCGGAGTCACCAACCGAAATATAGAGAGAATCCGCGGCAGCCAACGATGTCAGAAGTGTGCTGTAGTACGCAGTTGCGGTACGAAGGACGCTGATTCGCTGCTTGATCTCCGGGTCATCCGGGAAGTCGTCGCTGAGAATCGTATTAACTGCGCTAATGGCTGCTTCGACTTCGTCTTGAAGATTCCAGCTGGACTGTGGATCTCCGATATCTGCCTCATTGAGAGTGGTAGCTATCGCAACGAACCGTGTCTCAGCGGTTGTGAGCCGATCCTCTGGGGTCGGTTCTGTTTCCCTGTCCTGCCCAAGTAATAGTGACCCACCACCGATCGCAGCACCCCCGAACAGGAGCCGACGTCGCGTAATCTGCTCACGAACATCTTCCGCCTCTATGTCTTCAAAAAACCTATTTAGATTATCCATTACCTGCTCTACCTGTCTATAATACTTAAATTCTTCCGGCGCAACAACCGAGCTATGGCAGAACCAGATTCGGAACGACTGTCTGAGATACAGTCCAAAGTCCAATCTGGGCTGCGGGTACACGCACGCGGTCAGCGACGTGTCCAGTCAGTCCAACTTGCTGATGATCTCTCTACAGTCTACGAGGAACTTGATGACGCAGCGATCCCGACTGAAGGTGAGGTTGATGATGTGAGTGCCTTTTTCAGTACAACCGATCGAGGCCTTCAGCGAACGCGAAAAGCCGTTGAAGTCGTCGAAGACAGTCTTGATATCGGACTCGGACACAGCAAGCTTGCCCGACTGGCGATGACAGGAGTCCAATTGAGTTCTGGGGTTGCCTTGGTGATTGCGACGCACAATCTCTTGATTAGTGCGAACAATCTGGATCTGGCACGTGCTTCGGTTGAATCAATTCAGGATATTGCTGCTGCTCGGTTTCACGACTTCTATCGGGCGATTGGATTGTTTGTTGCGGAGGCCATCCTGTTCACGACGCCATTCAACTATCAGATTGCGTGGCGAGGGACACGGTATCTGAATAATCGATTTCTGGCTCTGTTGAAATCCTCTTCTTCAGACATATTCTTCGCAGGAACAGATGGTTACAAAGATCCGTACTCATCTAGATAGTTGACCGCCA
>NZ_AOJE01000055.1 GCF_000337915.1 Halorubrum saccharovorum DSM 1137 | reverse complement strand
CAACAACACCGAAAACGACGGATAGAGCACCCATCACGAACCACCCCGATCGAGAACAACGCGCATCTATATATCTACCTCCTCTCTGACACACCATGGGCAAATGGGCTGTGGGCCAATTTCATTCACTGTAGACCGAAGGTCTACAGTTAATGAATACTGTAGGGGAGGGTATCACTGAATACGCATACTACCAGAAGTATGATAAACCGACTACGAGTCCTTGTACCTCACACGGTGCTCCTCCGGCACACGGTGGACCAGTTCACTGT
>NZ_AOJE01000054.1 GCF_000337915.1 Halorubrum saccharovorum DSM 1137 | reverse complement strand
GGCGAGTCCGATTTCTCGGAGAAGTCGCTTACTAATGAAAAAAGTCGGATACGAACGAGAACGAGGACCGCGCTCGACGAGCTGATCGAGGGCGCGCAGTCGCCGGAGATCGAGAACCGGAGCGTCTTCGATCCCGAGCAGCTCGGAATCCTCCTGTACTGGGTGCTCAACGGCCCCGCGATGATGGGGCAGCCCGGCGGGTTGGTCGGAACAGCCGACCAGCCGCCCGAGGGCGTCGACGAAGACCACTACACGAAGATCCCCGACGAGTTA
>NZ_AOJE01000053.1 GCF_000337915.1 Halorubrum saccharovorum DSM 1137 | reverse complement strand
GTTCCGGGTTGAGACGAGGATGAGCGCGACAATCGCGGCAACGATGATAACGCGGTCTTCGGTTCCAACACCGAAGCCACCGCCGCCACCACCGCCACCAGTTCCGGTGGTCTCATACTGCCTTCTGAGTTGTCGCAACTGCTCGATTTCGTCCGCGAGGGAGCTTGCGTTCGTTGAGTTGTAGAGGTACTTGTGTGGGCTGGTCGTGTTCATCGTCTCCCCTGTCCGGGTGTTCACAGCCTCTAAAATTTCAAACTGCGACCCATATGTGGAGAGGTCAACAATCGTGCCGTTGGCCCCATCTTGAACAGCCATGTAGAAGGTTCCATTATAATCTGAAAATCGGTATGTCTGACCAGTATCCCAGCCACCAGATGCGTCATCTCCGGTGTAGAACAATGTTCCATTAAGCACCGTCGGATTGCCCGAGCCGTCTCCGACTGCAATAGTGTGCGATGCATTGATATCCCCGGAAGCACCGGTTGACGCGAGCATGGCCGCGCCCTGACCGTAGTATCCAGACTTTTTGAGAGATGTGGATGCCTCAGCCCCGATAGTGGATGGGTCCATCATCGCAAGGTCTGACGAGTTTATTTCGCCTGCTTGGTACTGGCTGGACACCTCATCAACGTAGGGGTCCATATTCGCAAGCACTTGTTGGGTCTGCTCTTGGGTTTCGTCGAGCAGATAGGTGTCGTTCTGGTCGTTCGCCCAAGAGCCGAGCGACCCATAATCCTGTGACTCGAAGATTCGTGTCTCCTCGGACGAGTTTGGTTCGACGGCAACAACCCGGATAGGAGATGCTTTTGGTGGGTCTGACGACCCCCCCGGATGGAAACGGGAGCCGGATGGGAGAGTCCTCAGAGAGATTTCTTCAGTATCGACAGATGTTCCATTGACTAACTCGAATTGAATCGTGTTTGTTCCAAGCGTTTCACCACCAGAGTACCATTCTCCATTCCTCTCATTTTGGTAGTAGTATCCAATTGTTTGGTCGGATTGGTTATCTAGACTAGCTATTTGAGTGACTTTAGCGTCCCAATCTGAGAGAATCCGAACCTGAACCCGAGAGTAGTAG
>NZ_AOJE01000052.1 GCF_000337915.1 Halorubrum saccharovorum DSM 1137 | reverse complement strand
GTCACGACGAGCACCCGTATCGTCGAGGCCGCGCTCATCCCGGGCGGCGTTCCGATCACGGGCAGCGAGATCGCGCCCGTGAGCCACTCCGGCCGGGGATAGATCGTCCCCGTCCGGCCGAAGACGATGGCGACGACCTCCTGAGCGGCTATCAGGACACCGAACGTGACCAACAGCTGATCGAGCAGATCGCGATCGTAGAACGGCTTCGCGAGGAATCGCTCCATGGCCACGCCGACGACGAAGATGACGACCGGCGTCAAGATCAAGNAGATCGCGATCGTAGAACGGCTTCGCGAGGAATCGCTCCATGGCCACGCCGACGACGAAGATGACGACCGGCGTCAAGATCAAGGCCGGCACGAACCCCCAGCCGAGACCGATCGTGCCGTACTCGGAGAGGAGCCCCCCGTACTGCTCTCGGGACGCGATGAGGAGCCCGATGTACGCGCCGCCGAGATAGAGAACACCGTGCGCCATGTTCACGTACTTGAGCGACCCGNACAGGCCGATCGCGACCAACAGATACAGCGATGCGACGCTCAGCGCGATGAAGACGAATCCGACCGCCGCGTCGAGAGTCATCCCAGCCACCTCTGACCAGACACAATTAGCTGTCTCATGGATTGCACGGTTATTCACGATTTTTTCGATACGTTAATCTTGTGATCCGATGGCTTCTCACGTGAGAACGGTACGCTATGTCACGAGGCGTTATGGCAGCCGAACCGACGCGTCGGATCGAAAAAACGGGAAGACGGGGCGGTGATACACCCGGTATCGGAGCCGGTGGGATTACTCGTCGCCGTACTCGTTTTCGCTCATGGCGCACTCGGAGGCGGGGAACTCGTTGGCTCCGTAGATCAGCGGGTCGGTGGTC
>NZ_AOJE01000051.1 GCF_000337915.1 Halorubrum saccharovorum DSM 1137 | reverse complement strand
GATGTGTATAAGAGACAGCCCTCGATCGCTGGGAGCATCATGCCGCCGTGGCGTCGGCGCCGAATGGCGGTGTGGGTGTGGATGATGTGCCCCTCGGAGGTGTGAACAACGCCGCCTTTGAGGAGTGGACGGTCACCCGGCAGGAGGACAACCGCTCGCCGATCTACTCGTACCACGAGGGCCGTGACGAGCTGGTCGTCGGCGCCGATTGGCACGGGCCGCTCCAGTACACGGTGTCCGTCGCAAGGGCGTTACTGAGCCCGCTCGCGTTCGAGCAAGTGCTGACGCCCGACCGGTTGGACGGTAAGGCGGGCGACCTCGACGCCCTCCTGAACGGTGTGAAGGCGGAACTTCGAGACAAGCGGTGTCTCGGCTACTTGAAACAGTCCTACACCGGTGGAGACTACGTCGAGGCACTGGAGGCAGGTCTCGACGACCTCACAACGCTGACCGCGAACATCGAGCACGGCGACTTCTCCGAGGAACAGCGTGACCTCCGGAGCGAGACCATGAAACTCGCGCACGGCCTGATCGGGACGGCCACGGGGATTTACGACCTCCTCGACGTGGACGTGACGCGGATCCTTCGCCTGCCGGGCCGTGTGACGAGCGACATGAAGACCGGCGGCCGGAAAGACCTCCAGCAGTGTGTGGTTCGGATGGCGACGATCGCCTCGAAGATGGGCCTCTACACGCAGTCACGCGTTCAGTTCGAGCCGCGTGAGGAGAAACGGGAAGCGATCGGCGCTGCGCCGACGGTCGACGCTGCGGACCCGACCGGGACGCATATCGGGCAGTGGTCGATTCAGGGCTACGGCGCGACCGACCTCACCGACGACCTGGAGTACGCGCTCGAACACCCCGGCGAGTTTGGCCTCCCGATGCAGACGGAGTCGGAACACTACGCGGACTTCGTCGTCGACATGCCGATCGAGGCAGCGTTCACTCGCGAGCGGGTCGCCACGGCCACGACACGTATCCTGAGCCTGCGATCGATGCGGACAACTCGGCAGGCAGTGAGCGTCATGCAGGCGTTCACGGGCTCGATCCACGACGTGTCGAAGGCGCTGTTCTTCAAGTCCTCCGAGGACGGTCGGCACGTCCGCGTCGACGACTTGAAGTACGCGCTCTCGACGCTTCCGAAGAGCCGGATCATCCCGGAGCGAGGGTCGAAAGGCACGAAATCGGCGATCATCCACACACTCCTGTCGACCGACCGCCCGCTCTCGCAACGCGAGTTGTGCGATCGCGCTGGCGTCGCGACCGGGACGTTCGCGGGCCACGGCGACAAGCGCTCGCACCGCGACGAGCTGGCTGCGTTCGACCTGATCCGCGAGACTGAATCCGGCTGGGTCGTCTGTCTGACGTACCGCGAGGCCGACTTTAACGCTGACACGCCCGGTGAGCGGCCGGATGCACTACCGTTCTACGCCGCAGTCGACGACGAGAGTAGCTACCGCGATCGCGTCGCCGACGCCGACGGCCGGGAAGAGTCGCTGCGCGGTGCGGTGTACGAGGCGGCCGTCGCGCTCGAACCGACGGGGGCGCTCGGCGACCCCGACCACCCCGTCATCGGCGCGACCTACGGGACGTTCGACCGCACCCGGCTCCGACGCGTCGCCGACGCCCGGCCGGAGTGGCGTGCCCTCCTCAACGCGGCCTGCGCGTTCGTCGGTGACGACCCGCTGGGGATCGGCGGCGACCCCGAGCCCCGAGCGACCGTCGNCGCGCCATCAGAGATGTGTATAAGAGACAGAGCCAGAGCAAGAACCTATCACCTCCGGAACACCCGATCAGATGGCGACGGCGAGCGACTGAATCCGTGTAGGGTTTCGCTAACACCTTCCAAAATCACCAGACGGGGAACGCGTAGGGTTTCGCTAACACCTCGAAAACTGGGATTCGCGTAGTTGTCGGCACCCGGTTCTAAGGGTACTCATCACGAATCAAACAGTAATGGATCGAGACAATCACGACCAACAATCGCCGCCGGCCGAGCGGTGCGACGGGTGTGATCGCGGCATCGATCAGGTGTATCTTGACGCAGCTACGTCGTTCGACGTGTGGCTCAACGACGCCGTCGGGTCGGACCGGCCGGCGCCGAGCCACGGCCAGTATCACTTTTGTGGGACGTGCGTGTTCGAGGTACTCGGCCTCGTCGACGAACACTTCGAGGAAGATTACGAGATGCCGGTGAGCTGCGAGTTCTGCGGCGAGCCCACTGACGGTATCCCGGCACAGTTCGCCTATCGGCCACACGGGACGGACACGACAATCGCCCACTCGTTGTGTTCGTCGTGTCTCCCGATCGTCCAACAGTTCTGTGAGCAAATCCCGGAGGAAGAACCAGAGGGCGACACGTACACACCCCGCGAACCGAGCGACCGACTTTACACGGACGCGAAAGACTCTGTGTTCCGGTACGCGAAGCCCTACAACCAACTGACGGCCGGCGACCGGTTTGTCCTTGAAGCACGCCAGCGATCGACAGAAGACTTCCCCGAACAACGGCTCAAGATCGCGGCGTCGATCGCCGACCGCGGTCGCAACCCGGCGGACTCGTTCGAGGCGCCACTCTCCGATATGCAGGTGTTCTGTGGGAACTGGATCGGGATCCAACCGACGAATGGCGTGCTCGAACTGGACTACGGGACCGGCACACGCCAGCTCCAGATTCGCTTCGACGACGCCGCAGCACCCGATAACCGGTACCGATCGTTCGAGGGCTACGTCACCCACGTCGCGCCGCCGAGCACAGAACCCGGCCGGCGCACGTCATTATGAGATAGTAACGAATCTCGGCCGACGCGATCGCGTCGACGACGCCCCGCTCGTTACTACAATATAGTAACGTAGAGCCAACCGGCGCCACGGACGCGATCCCGCCAGAGAGTTGGCACAACATCTTTTAAGAGGGTTGGCCGTGACTATCAAGATAACTGAGAGGCAGACGGCAACCCCCTATACCCCCGCCGACTGCGGCCGCCGGCTCGGTCGTCGGGAACTCGTCACACCGGGTGACGGGCCGACTCTGCTCTCGGACGAATAGCCACGGCACCCACCAACGCTGACGGCGTCGACGCCGTCGCACAACCCCCTCATCATGTCTGAAACACAACGCGGCAGAGAGGCATCGACACCGCGATCGCCGAGCGCACGGGAGTCACCGTACCCTCGTGAAAACTACTTCGCGAGCGTCGACGACGAGTACGATCCGGAGCGCGAGCCGCTCGACGACACATGCAACGATCACCACCTCCAAACGCTCGATCGCGGCACGAGCAAGGACGAGTGGATCGTCGGCACGCTCCAGAAGGGGCAGGCGACGATGCTGTGTCCGTACGCGCTCAACGAGTCGCCCGACGCCGAATGGGCGCTCCACGAAGAGAACGGAGAAGTCGTCCTGAGCGATCCGAGCGAGTACCCACCGCCGGCGTCGGGGTTCGTCACGCCCGAGACCGACACCGCCGCCCGAAAGCCGTCGACTAGTCAGTGGCGGGTCAACCCCGAGCACGGATATCTCGTGTTCGGCGGGATTCCGCGTGATCAGCCGGCCGAGGAGTTTCTCGCGTTCGTCGAGGAGCTGATCGCCGCGATCGAGGCCGAGCCCCTCGCCGGCGAGCGCGACGCTGCGCTCGAACTGGCCGCGGAATTGAAAGCGCGTGGTGATCGCAGCGATTCCGATATCTGCGAGCTGATCGTCCGGAAGCTCCTTAGTAACGACTCGGTACGGGAATTCGTCGCGGCCGGGAACTACTGACCGCACGAGGGCACCGATCTTCCAGCGTCGAACACAAACACCTTTACGAATCGGTTTCCGATATTGTCGTGACCCGGTAGCGGGCGTCCATCCCGTGCCACATTGAGCGACAACTTGTAAGGGGGTTGTGCCGGTGTGGCACACCTCGGATGACTGTTGCCGGGTCATCATTCATACTGTCTCTGTCTGTATTTCTCGCGAGCGACAGGGCTCGCACTATTTTTCCCGCTGATCGTCTCACCCCGTTCGGTCGGTCGCCTGGTTCGAGTCCGGGCCGGGGCGTTCGTCGCTTGTTGTTGGTCTCCGCTGCTCGTAGCTCGTGAGGTACCCATTCATGTCCACCGAACACTCGTCATCGACCAGTCGAATCGCTCGCCTACTGTCGCCGCGCCGCGTGCTGCCGGTCGCATTGCTATTCCTGATCGCCGATCTGGCGCTGACCGAGACGCTGCTCGGCCTCGCCGTCGAGAAGAATCCGATCGCAGCGTGGCTCTTCGAGTCGATCGGCGTCGGCGTCACTGGCGTCGTTGCTGTCGGCGTGGTGACGCTCGCGTACGTCGGGCTCGACGCGCTCGATCAGTACGGACGTGAACAGCGGGTCGTATCAGGCGGATTGCTCGGCGTCATGATCGCGCCCGTCGTGTGGAACTTCGGGATCTGGGTGCGCCTCGGGACGCCCGACGTGGCGGTCGGGATCGTTGGCGAGACGCTGGCGCCCGTGATCCTGGCGGCGCTCGGTGCGCTCGCCGTCGTGACCGTGGATATGGGACGTGTTCCGCGCCCGGATCGAGATGTGGTCGTGTCGATCGCGCTGTCGGTGCTCATGGTAACGAGCATGGTCGGCGGGGTCGCGTTCGTCGGGACACAACCAATCGAGTCGAATGATCAAGGCAGTGTTTCAGCTCAACCAGATGGTCTCAATTTCACCAATTTTGAAACAGAATCCATTGGTGATACCCAGATAAATGTTGTCTCCGATTCAAAGATAGACTATACAATTGACAAAGAAACACCTTCCCACGCCAGAACACAGTGGGGGGGTGATTCTGGAAATGTTGATTTCGGAATGGAAATAGATAATCAAAACGGATTTGGGAGGGTCCATACAGGGTTTTCATACAAAACTATTGAAAACTCAGACAATTTGGACACTGATTATTTTGACACAAGGTCCTCTACTATAATATGGGATAATAATGGAGATGTCTTATTGAGTAATTACAATGATACAACATCCAAGCTACACACATATGAGACAAATACTCAATATTATTACTCACTTTCAATTGGTGGAGGAACTATGTCTGCTGAGGTTTATGAGAGCTCAAATAAGTCAAATTTAATTAATCAAACTTCTGTTAGTGCTAGTGCTTCTGAAGACTTGACGTATTTCTATGCATTAGCGGGTTCTGCCACTTTCGGTGGAGGGAATGGTGAGACAATATCCGGGATAATTTCAAACCCTTCGATATCTAAAGCCTCCTCTTCCCCCTTCCCCGGCTGGGAAGACACCGCCCCACTGCTCCGAGCCGTCGATCAGAACGGCGACCCGGTCCCCAACGCCGAGATCGAGGCGTGGTCGGTCCAAAGCGAAAATCTCGGTGACGAAGTCGAGAACAAAGAGGCACGGGCGGAGGAAATCCTCGACGAGCTGGACGACGTACAACCCGATCAGTGGACACCGCCGACACAAGCCGATCTCTCGTACGGCGACCTTACCGACCTCTACGGTGGCGAGCAACCCTCCGGACTCTACCCAACAGCGCACACGAAAGGCGACATGGGGATTGCGGGGTGGGCGGACACCCACGATCTGATCCCACGGCTCGAATTTGAGTCAGGCGAGACGATCTACCTGTACGCGTGGGATGGCAGCGCTGGTGCGAACATGGGGCCGACGGACGACGGGGTGACCTCGGAACACTACGGTGAGATCGCCGACGAGCCGACGTTCAACCTGAAACGACTCAGCGCCACCGGCGAGACACTCGACAATCACACGGTCTCAGCGACTGAAACCTACTCTGGCGGCATCCCGCCGTTGTCGTACGATCACAACTACGCGACGGCAGAGGTCCCGGACGGCTACTACCTCGTGACCGTGCAGGGAAGCGACACGCCGGGCTACGTGATCAAGGTGGGCGAGGCGACGGACGTGCTCACCACGGAGATGCGGACCGAGGCGAACCAACTGACCAAACAGGCCGAATCACTCCAGAACTACCTCGAAGGCGATACGATGGCGCGGGATAGCGTGATCGCCAATGAGAAACTGACGAGACAGCGGCATGAAGAGGAAGCAATGCCGCTTGATTACGATGCGTTCGATTACGGAGACGGATACGTTAACGTCGGGCTCTCAGAATCGGGGAAGGATATCAACGACCTTGAGCGCGATCGCGTAGATGAGTTCCCGAGTGTTTCCGGGACCGAGATTTACCTACAAGGCTACCGCGGGCCGGGGTACGGCGTCGGCGATTACGGGACGAACGACACGTCGGACATCATGGAACTCGCGTCGAACGTTGATGAGCCGATCTACGTCTCGAAGAAGCCGAAGCGGGTCGATCTGAGTAAGATCGAGGACCCGAACAACGCGACGATCGAGGTGACGCTCACCAAACTCGACACCGGCCTTAACCCGAACATCTCGGAGTACGCGAACAAGACGGAACGACTCAAGAACGAGCTACTCAACCAGTCGACCGCCGAGTTAGAGTCGCTGTTCCGTGACAATCCGGAGCTACTCAACAAGACGGACCTCGAAACGCGCCACGAGGAACTGCAAGACCTGATCGAGTCGAACAACGACCTCGAAGAGCGCGTCGAGGAACTGCGAGACGCAGAGAGCGTCGAGGACGCCGGCAACGCGACCGAAGAGCAACTCCGGAATGACCTCGCAGCGATGGAACAGGCGATCGCCGAACTGGAGGGGCAACTCGAAGCCGAACCACCGACCTCAGAAATCGACAATGGCGAAATCTTCGCGGAGTTCCCGTTCGCTGAATCCCTCGATCCAGACTCTGTCACGGTCATTGCGAACTACGAAGACGGATCGAGTGAGGTCGTCCCCGAGGAGTACATTAGCGTCGAGTCGGCGAGCGTGCTCGGCGGCGATCAGGTTGTCGTAGAGGGGCTCGAAATTGCAAGCGATCGCGCCGTCGCGGATCTTGAAGTGAAGGGCGTCTCGACGGAGGGCACACTCGGCTCCTCGCGTGACACGATCACGAATCCGGCGTATCAGGGGGCGATTCCCGAGTTGGACGCGATCGACGTGAGCACGCTTCGACCGGGCGTCGGTGAATCGGTCGCCATTGAACCGCGCTCCTCCGCAGAGGGGTACGACGGCGCTGAGAGTGTGACGGTGTACGACCCCACCGGTCAGACACTCAACGTCACGCAGAATGGCGAGCGGTTCACATGGTCACCCAACAAGGCGGGGACGCACACCGTCCGGCTCACCTATACGAACGATATCGGCGGACAGTTCACCGAGACGTTCCGCCTCGCGGCTGAGGAGAATCCGTCGTCGACGCCGCCGACCGTCCGGGTGACTGACGGCATCGGTGGCAACCTGCTCCTCGCCGGGAACGGCCTCGAAAGCGGATCGATCAGCGTGAACGGCGCCGATGCCGAAATCGTCGCACAGGCGCCGAGCGATCAGTCGCCAAGTTCGCTCGATATCCGTGCCCAACAACTCACAGTCGACAGCATGGACATATCGGTCGTCATCGGCGGCAATCAGCAGTCGGTCGACAGGCACGTCTCGCTGCGGGTGTGGGCGAACTTCGGCGTTGAAAATGCGCTCGTCCTCCGGGGACCGAGTGAACCGATCACGGCGAATGAAGAGACGCCGTTCGGGGCGTTCGAGACGCGGACCTCGGAGTCGGGCGCCGAGCACCAGGTTGTCGAGACCTACACCGACGCGGACGGGACGACGACCGTGCAGGTCAAGCGCAACCCGAGCCTGCTCGACCGGGCGAGCTACCAGATCGCGATTTGGGGCATCGACCTCCCGCTGACGATCCTGCCGACCACCCCACAGACAGCACTCCCACTAACCATGACCGCTCCACCAGCCGTCGATGAGGCGACCGCCGGGCAGGTCGTGTTCGGGCCGAGTGACATGGCGACCGCAGTGACGGAGGTGACAGCATGAGCGACCAGCACGACGGCGAAGATACCGACGCCCACGAGGTCACTCGTCGAGAGTACCTCGCGTCGGGCGCCGGTATCTCGGCGACGGCAACACTCCCGATCGGCTTTGCGGCCGGGGCGTTCACGAGTGACTCGCTCTCCCCGCTCGCCCGGCAGTTCGTCAGCGCGCAGGCGCCGGGACTCGCGACGTTCGAGCACTCGATCCGCCGGTACGCAACCGACCCGTCGTGGACGCTCCGAGCGAGTACTGACGACGACTACGCGGCGCTCACCGAGTGGGCAGGCGACGACAAGGACGTGACGCTCGTGCGAGAGTACCAGCACACGAAGGGCGACGGCGGCACCGTGACGATCGGGGCACCGATCGCGACGGTCGCCGGCGGCTACCTCACCAACGGCGTCGCGGACGAGCCGTGGGTGGCGGCGGCGGACCTCAACGTCGTCACGAGCCTCGTCGCACCACAGAACATCCCGGTGGATGCTCGCGAGTTTGAACAGCTCGCCGGCGTCGAGTCGATCATCCTGTCGACGCTCCAGGGGCAGGAGTCGTTCGACGCGACCGAGTTTCAGGCGAGCGACGACACCTCGGAGTCCGCGCTCGCGTTTGACGCCGAGACGACGACGCTCGAACAGGGCCGCGCGATTGCGAACGACACCAGCGCCGACGGCACCAACGCACTCCTCGCGGTCGTCGATACCGGGCTCACGTACGACAGCGATATCTACGGGCGCACGGTGACGGTCGACGGCACGGAGACGACCGAATCCCGCGTCCACGAGGAGTCGACGGACTTCGTCACGGCGGGCGACCCNTGGAGGGCGTCGAAATCCTCGATGACGCGTCCGGACACGGGTCGTGGGTGACGGCGGCCGCAGCGTCGAGCGCCCCCGAACCCTACCGCGGCGTCGCGCCGAACGCCGACCTCTACATCGGGCGCGCACTGGACCACGAAGACGGCTCCGGCGCCGTCGCGGATATCGCGACCGCAGTCCGAGCCGCAACGGACGCCGGCGCGGACGCGACGTGCATGAGTCTCGGCTCGCCGCTCTACACGGCCGAGTTGGCGGACGCGATCGCGTACGCGACCGAACACGGCAACACGGTCGTCGTCGCCTCGGGTAACGACCGCATGGTCTCGCGGTTCGTCGCCTACCCCGCGGCGGACCCGAACACGCTGTCGGTGAGCGCGACCGATACGCCCGGCAGTGGCGACCCGACCGACGTGCGAAGCGCGGCGTTCGCGAACGTCGGCCCGAGCCCCGGTACCGTCAACTTCTCAGAGGGCGAGACGAGCGGCGTCGAGGTCGATATCGCGGCGCCGGGGATGGCGCAAGAGGCGGACCTCGCCGGCGGAACGACCACGCTGTCGGGAACGAGCATGGCCGCGCCCGACGTGGCTGGCGCGGCGGCACTGCTCGCGGCCGAGGGCGTCGACGAGCCCGCAGAGCGACTCAGGGAGACCGCCCGCCCGGTGCCGAACCTCGCGCCCGCGGAGTCGAGACACGGCCTCCTCGATATACAGGCGGCACTCCAGAACGATCCAGCCGACAAAGAGCCGTCGGACGTACTGACGAGTGACGCCGAGACGCGCGACGCCATCTTCCGCGGCGAAGCGGCGGCGCGCGGCAGTTGGATCGCGACGTTCCTGTAGGGGTCCTCATGACACGAACACGACGCCAGTTCCTCGCGAGCGGCGGCGCTGCCGGAATCGCGTTCCTCCCGGGGTGGTTCCCCTTTGTCGGGGGTGACGACTCAGACACGGACGGCACGGACACCGACACGACCACTGATGACCGCCCGCCGACGCTGGCAGAGCGCGAGGACCAATACGGGATGTCGATCGACTTCCCCGAAGAGTGGCTCCAGAAATACCGCCCGGCGTTCGTCGCCGATCGGGACACGATGCAACAGTCGATGGGGCTGTACGGACACCGGGTGCGATACGACGATAGCGACTACCAATATGCGTACTACTGGCACAAACTCACGCACCAGGAAGGCATCCTGTTCGACGCGGACAGCCACCTCGGTGACCACGAACCGACGATCGTCCGTGTCGATTCGGACGGCGCGATCGACCAAGTGACGTACACCTTCTACCACCACCTCGCGGACACGGTCGAGGGCGCCCGTCTCACGCGAGCACTCCGAGCGCGAGAGGTGGCCGAACCGACGCATATCCAACTCCGGATCATCGTCCCGTGGCACAACTACGCAGTCGTCGAGGGGACGCCCGCACAGTCGGTGTCGTTCCGCGACGTGCAGGGTGACGACAACGCCTCGCACCTCCGGACGTGGGAGACGCAGGGCATCTTCGACCCAACGGCTGATGAGGCGGTGTGGAGCCCCCGCACCGTACAGGACCGGGGGTCATGGTGGGACGAGTCGACGACTGACTATCAGGCGGCGCAACTGTACCTGCGACTCGGTCAGTACATCGACGTTGCGGGCTCGGGGGAAATCGACCAATGACACTGACACTCAGCATATCGGGACAGTCCGGCACGAAAACCGATGCGTACGAGCTGACGATGCGGTCGCCTCGACGAACACACCCACCGCCTCACGAGCCGACACCCCGAATCGTACCACCCATTGAACACACCCTCACAGCCGCACACACCCAACACATGATCACCGACGCACAGCCAATTCCGACCGATCTGACCGCCGCCCGGGGGTACAATGGGGCCGTTTGAACTGGGGATCATCGTGATCATCGGCCTCTTCCTGTTCGGCGCGGGCCGGATCGCAGCGGTCGGGAACGGGCTCGGGCGAGCAACACGCGAGTTTGAGCGTGGCCGCGAGGAGGCGGAGGAGCAATGACGGCCTACCTCACGTTCCCGAAAAACGCGAGTGTCGACCCGCCACGCGGTGGAATCATCCGCTCGGCGAGTAACGATATCGCGATCCCGCAGCAACTGTCGTGTACGCCGACCGGCGCCGCGCTCGGCCCGGTCTATCTGGGCGTCCCCAACAGTGGCGGCGTCTGTTCGATCGACCGCCTCGACTATCTCCCCGGTGACGACGACGGCAGCGGTCTTCTCGCGGTCTCGGTGGCTGCCGGCACCGGAGAGGGCGTCCGGCGCCGTGCCGACGGCGCCCCGGAGTGGATCGAGGCGCCGGACGTGGACCCGAGTACGACGCGGCGCGGACTGCTCGGGATGTTCGCCGGGGTGCTCGCGCTGGGACTGTTCGGCGACAACGCGGCCGCACAGACGGACGACGAGAGCGAAGAGGAGGTGACGCTCCGCATGGCCGAAGTGGACGTGTCGGGCGTCACGGATCCGCTGTCCGTCCGCGTCATCGACGTGATCGACGCGGTCCTCCCACCGACGGCAGAGATACTCGTCGACGCCGACGACACACGCGTAGGAGAAGTGACTGAACCCGGTGAGGGGGTCGTCCTCCCAACCGGGACGGAAGGGACGATCCGGATCTATCTCCGGGATGCTCGATCGCGACTCGCAGCGCTGCTGGCGTGGGTCAGCGGGTTCCTCAGAACGGATGAGGAACTCGTGTTCAAGCGCGAACTCCCCAAAGAGGCGACCGAGTACAGCGACGCGGAGTTTGTCCGGCTCACAGAACACCCAGCAATCACTGGCCCGATTGCCGACGCCGACCCGGACGAAGTGATCCTCACGGTCGGCAACACGCAGATCCCGCACGCTGACGACAGGGGGAGCAGTGAAGCCGGTCAGTGGACCACCGTCGACGACGCGCTGGTCTATGAGACGGGCGAGAATCCACCGGCGTCGAGTAGCTGGGAGATACGGATCGGCGTCGGCATCTTTGACCAACTGACGGCCTAACCACTCATGGCAACCAATAATCCAAACATCACGGCGACAGACGAGAACGGAGAGAAGCTTTCAGACAGCGAGGTACGGGTCAACGGCAGAGCCCCGAGCGGCGGCAGCAGCGTTGAGACCGGGCTCGTCGACTCGAACGACGACGGAACGGCAGAACTGGTCGAGGACGACGCCGACCTCGGTGGGGGTGACCTGTTGAACGTCGGGAACTTCAACACGCCCGGTGGGTTCGCGGGCCTCTCCGATACGGGCACGCTCCTTACGTCTCAGGTCCCCGACTTGGCGATCACCGAGGTGTACGTCGTCGCCAGCCAATCCGACCGCCTCGCGCTGACGGATATACAGGAAGGCGACGTGGCGATCGAAGAGGACACCGACGACGGCTACATCTTCTCCGGTGGCGATCCTTCCCAGAGCGCGAACTGGTCGCAGCTCTCCAGCTACAACGTCCCCGTCGATTCCGTATTTGGTCGCACGGGTGACGTACAGGCGCAGGAGACCGATTACGACTCTTTCTACGCGCTGCTCGGCGGCGACCCGAACTTCGCCTCGCTCTCGATCGGCGGCGACATGGCGATTCAGGGCGTCGTCGCCTCGGGGTCGGTGACGCTGTCGAGTGGGAGCGCGATCGTCGACCTCGGGCTCTCGGCGTCGGGCGCCACGTTCGATCCGGCGATCGGCGTCGACGATCCGGGTGCAGACGTGAAGCTCGCCTGCCGGCTGTTCTGGGACAGTAGCGCCGGGACGTACAAACTGGAGATCGTCGAGGACGGCACGTCAGTCGGCAATCCGACGGTCAACTACGATATCAAACGGGTGCGGTAATGACGGTGCAACAGACGCCCCTCCGGGCACCCGGTGTAGTCCGGTGGCCGGTCAAAGAGGCACTGCGGCGGAAGCTCCTCGGCGCCCTCGACGCGAGTTTCCTGTTCAAGCCAACGGCGAGCAGCGACGGTGGCGGTGGATCTGCAATACCTGACAGCGTGGTCTCACGGCCCGCTGACAACTCACAAAGTGGATCGAGCACCGCAGATTATGGCGTAGTCATCTCATCGAGCGAGGAATGGCCAGAAATCGGGGCCGAGATCTCTTCAAATACTCCTTCAAGCGTTCAAAATGCCAAACTCCGACGGATTTCAGACGGGGTGATTCTTGAGGAAAAAGATATCTCATCGTTAGCGCCTGGAGATACGTTCAGATTCACGAATTTATCAGAGAATATCCAACCAAATACGGATTATCACGTTTCAATTCAAGATCCCGATAGTGCGCAAATAGGAGAATATGACAGCCCATCTTTCCCTTACACTTCGTCTGATGGCGTTCTTGAAATAACGAGTAGTGGTTACTGGGACGGAGCATCAGTAGTGTATCAGGATGCTGTGGACGCTATCTCCAGAGTCGGAGATATCGGGAGTGCCTGAGTCGGTGTCCGTGTATCTCACACCTAAAAACTGATACTCGTTAATTATGCCCCGCTACAGCCGAGAAGACGCCCTCTCCGAGCGCGAGCTGGAGTTGCTCCTCAGAGCGGCGCGTGAGATGGAGCCGCCCCGAGACTTCGAGACCAGACTGATCATCAATCTCACCGCGAAAATGGGTCTTCGTTCTGGCGAAGCAGCCCACCTCCGCGCCGAGTGGGTGAACACTCACGACCGGATGATCGAAATCCCGCAATACGACCCATGTGACTTCGGGAAAGGCGATCATGCGTGTGGCTACTGTCGGAACCGCGCTCGTGACTACCTCGACACGCACAACACGACGATCGAGGCCGAGGCCCGCGCGCTCCGCGACGAATTTGGCGACGACCTCCCGGACGACACGTTTCACGAGAAAGCGTCTGAGCGCGTTGCAGAGACGAACATCTCCTTCGAGGATGCACTCGATCGACGGTGGAACCCGAAGACGCCCAACTCCGAGCGGTCGATCCCGTTCGACCACGACGTGCGTGTCCAGCTCTGCATCGAGAGATTCGTCGACGAGTACGACAAGTTCCCGGTGAGCAAAGCGACGCTCAACAGGCGTGTGAATCGGGCGGCCGAGATAGCCGGAATCAGCCACAACGTCTACCCGCACGCACTCAGAGCGACCGCCGGCTCACTGTTTGCCGCGAGGAATGTCTCGCCGTATGCACTGATGGGTATCCTTGGCTGGCAGGACATGGAAACAGCACGGTCGTACATCAGTGCCTCAGACGAATCCGCGGCCCGCGAACTCCGGAGTAAACACCGCTAGACCAATGTCCACCAAAAGCTACGGCGGGCGGGATCGACCGCCGCCGCCGGTCCCACCTCCCCACGATCACACCGAATCGCTCGCTCACCAACCCGACTTCTTCCACTGATGTTCAACAACACTTCGACGACGACAGCCGTCGCTGTCGCACTGGCTACGGTCATGCTGCTGGGCGCGTTCGCCGCCCCGGCCGCGGCCGTCAGCAGTGTGACCGTGACGGCGACCGACAGCGGCACCGGCGCAACGACCACCCACACCGTGTCCTTCTCTGACGACACGGACAGCGGGGACATTGACGAACTGACGATCGACTACGAAGCAACTGACGTGTCCGACGTATCCGCCGATAACGTCACGGTGACGTGGGGCGGGACGAATCAGACGGTCTCGGGCATCANCGACACGACGCTCACGGTCACGCTCGATAGCGCGTACACGCTCGACAGCGCGACCTCTGAGACGGTCGACGTGACTGTTGGTGGCGTCGAGAACCCGCACAACGCGGGCGACTACTCCGTCGACGTGTCGGCCACTGACACCGCCGCCGGGACGACGCTCGGGCCGGCGACGGGCACCTTCACCGTGACGGTCGGCGCGACGCCGAGCGTGACGAGCGCCTCCACCCTCGCACAGAACGCGACGGTGACGTACGAGGCCGACGATTCGATGGGGAGCGTGCTCGAACTGGAGGCGAACACTGACAACCTCGAACTGGAGGTTCGTGACGGCGACACCACGGTCGCGTCGTTCGGCTCGTCGAGTGACGCGTTCACGACGGTGACCGCCGCCGGCACCGACACGGCCGGCACCTACGAGTTCAACGTCACACAGGACGCCTACGAGGGCGTCGAACTGGACTACAACGACACGGCCGAGTTGACGTTCGCCGTCGAGAACCTCGACGCGGACGCGCCGGTCAACACGTTCACGGCGACGCTGGACAATCAGGCCGACCGGTCGCAGATGCACATCTCCCCGGCGGAGATTGCGTCGCCAAGCGTGCTCGACGTGACCACGCAGACGGATGAGCCGTGGCTCGCCGAGTACCGCGACGTGGAGAACGAGACGACCTACGAGGTCACCTCCACCCGGTCGATCAGCGGCGAGAACACGACGATCAGCATCTTCGCGAGCGACGACGGCGTTGCCGAAGAAATCGACGCCGCGACCGAGGACGCTGAGTCGGGCGACATCATCCACAACCTCGCTCTCAGTCACGATGAGGGCGTCACCCTGATCAGCTACGACGAGCGCGCGGACTTCGTCGAGGACGGCGACTCGTACGCTGTCTACGACTCTTCAACTGACCAGATCGAGTTTACCACTGGTGAGGCGTACGCGGACGCCAGTGAGGTCGAAATCACGTTCGCGACGAAGAGCGCGACCGACCTCGACAGCGTTGACGTGTCGACAGTCGCGAGCGCGTACGAGGGCTCCGGGCTCGGCATCCGCTCGCTCAGTGCGGACCTCGGCTGGGTCGACGCCTTCCGCGTGGCTGACTCGCCGTTCTCCTTCGAGATTCCGACGCTCGACTGGGGACCGTTCGGTGACGACAGTACTGACGACTCGAACGCCCTCGTGCTCGGACAGGCCGGGGTGTGAGATGAGCGCCTTCGGCAGTCTTGAGGACAGCGTCGGCGAGAATCGTGCGTGGGCACTCGCCCGCCTCACGATGGGCATCCTGTACCTCGCACTCGGGTGGATTCCGGCGTCGATCGGCGGCGCAATCGGGCTGATCTACTTCATCGGCGATATCACGCTCAAACTGACCGTGGGCCGTCGGATGGAGTGGCTGCGCCCGTGGGCGAAGTCCACGCTCGTCTGGAACTACGATCTGGTGCTCTGGATCTTCGGTGTCGAAGACTGGCCCGGCTGGATGGGCTGGTCGCCGTAACAGAACCAACCGACCAACCACCCCTACCCCGCCGGTTGCACGTTACTATCGGATAGTAACGAGCGCCGGCACCCCTTCCGTCCGCTCGCTCGGTAGCCACGCCGACGCCGCGGTGCAACGCCGCGGGCGGGTTTGGAGGTGCCAAAATGTTGAGGGACGACTCAGTCAACCGCAGACGTATCGTAGACAGTCCACGCTGGTGGATCGATTGCAACCGGAGGACAGTTTCGGAATCATGACTAAAACCAGACGGTCCCTGCTAAACAAGGCTCTCAGCCGAATTGTAGCGGGCCTGTGGTCGGTCGTCATCCTTGTTGTCGCGCTCCCGCTCGCAATCGCGCTCTGGATGGCGTGGATGGTCATCAGTATCCCGGGTTCGATCATTTTCGACACCACTCTGTTTCGATGGAGTGGCGGTGCGCCGGGATTCGCGTTTGCGAGTGAGACTTTCACGTGGTTTCAGTCGAACGCGAATCACGCGCTGTTCGGGTCCGGATCGAGTGTCCAGTGGACAGCCGACTACCAAGTCGATCGCTGGGAGAGGGGCGTATGATCCGAGATAAACTAGCGAGACTGGTTGGGCCGAGTCGCTCTGATGGACTCCTCCGGTTGTT
Source organism: Halorubrum saccharovorum DSM 1137 (assembly GCF_000337915.1). Lineage (GTDB taxonomy): Archaea > Halobacteriota > Halobacteria > Halobacteriales > Haloferacaceae > Halorubrum > Halorubrum saccharovorum. Next base: position 31,739 of record NZ_AOJE01000051.1, on the reverse strand, counting down.
CATTGGCGTCCCGTTCCTGGTTCTCGCACTCGTCGTGCTGTATCCGGTGCTCGTCATTCTAGCAGTGCTCCGGGCAATCGTCACGATCCCACTCGGAATCGTGCTCGGAACAGAAATCTCGAAGAATGACGACCCAACTGGGCGTGTGCTCTGGGGCCTTTGGCTCTGGACAACCGACAATATCCGGTGGATCGTCATTGGGTCGCCGGGTCCGTCGGTGACCCCGTCGCTCCCCCGTCCTTGATCGGATCACACAGACAGACGACCCGCTCGGTACCCACGCCGACGCCGCGGTGCAACGCCGCGGGCGGGCTTGGAGGTGACCACCTACCCATGCCGAACAGACCTGATCGAGACGATCGCGGCCGGTATAAATCCCGGACGCGGTCGGACTCGGGCCACCAAGCACACGAGAGCCGTGTCGGCACCGTCGCCCGCCGGATCTACTGGCGGCTGTACGACTGCTACCACTGGCTCAAGCCGTGATAATTGACCGATGACCGATCGACCACCCACCGAACACGCGAGTGAGCGCTCGCCGAAACAACTGGTCGCGATCGCGATCGTCGCGTTCGTCGCCTTCCCCGGCACCCTCACGGCACTCGGGTCGGGGCTGGTCGTCCTGTACGCGTCGCCGCCGACGCTCGGGACACCCACACTCGTCCTGTTCGTGACCGCGCTCACGGCCTGCACGGGCGCGACGTTTCTCGCACACCATTCACTCCGATGACACACCGACTGACTCGCGTCGTCGCCGTCGGCGTCGCGATCCTCATGCTGTCGACCGTTGCAGTCGCCCCCGTGGCGGCGGCCGGCAGCCCGTTCGGGGATCTGTGGACCGACGATGACGACTCAGACGAGACGGAGAATCAATCGCTAACTGATCGACTCGCTGATGCTGCCGAGACCGCACAATCGTGGGGCGCCGGCGTCGGAAACGGCCTCCTCGACCGCGTGAGCTACGAAGCCTCGCGGTCGGCGCCGTGGAGCGACCCGCCAGACCTGGAAGCCGAGGCCGCACAAACCCGCGCGACGATCAACGGCAATTCCACGCAGATTGTCGCGTACCTCAACGAACAGACGGACGCCGAAAACGCGAGTGTCGCGAACATGACTGTCCACGAGATTCGACTCGTCGACGAGCGACACGAGCTGTCCGAGCCACTGTTCCTCACGTTCGAGTACAACCAAACCGCCGAGGAATGGACGAACGTGACGGCGACGGAGACGACGAGCGCAACGCCCGACCACGAACACCGCTTTACCGGATTCCTCGCAACGAACACTGCCGACGAAGCCGACCGGTTCGTCACCGAGTACGTCGCAGAAGGCCAGCCGATCGCGAGTGACCGCGCGTACAACGCGGGCACGCTCTCGCGCTACGCCGGCCCGTTCGGCGCCGACGCCGAATCGACGCTCCTCGATGACGGGTTCGACGGGTTCGAGGATAAGGACGGAGAGGGGTCGTAATGCCCTCTCTCGCGACGCTCTGGGCGCTGATCACCTACCCGTTCCGCGTCGTCCGGGAGACACTCGCGAACGTCTGGCAGGTGGTCGGCCGCGCCACCCCGGAAGACCTCATCCCGCCGTGGATCTGGGAGCGCGTGACCGGGACGATCGCGTGGGTCGTCGAACAACTGCCGCGGACGGCCGGGTACCGGGCGACGCCCTACGAGCAAATGACGGCGAGCGTCGTCGTCGCGGTCATGCTCGTCATCGTCTCGATCGGCTTTCTGACGTGGGTCGCGCCGATCTTCATCATCCCGTTCCTGATCGGTGCCGCGCGCCTGATCCCGCCTGTCGACCGGGCATGGCCGCTGACCGACTCCCGAGGTGATCGACCCGTATGACGTGGCGCGACAGTCTGCCGTCGATCGACCTTCGCGACCGACTCCGGAGCGGTGGGCGACTGAGCGCGCAACTCGCGTCGATCGCGACGTTCATCGTCCTGCTCGGCGTCACGGTCTTCGCCGCGTTCACCGCCGGGTCGGTCGTCGTCGCCGCGATCGCGACGTTCGTCCTGTTCTTCATGCTCAGAGCCGCCTTACCCGCCGACCGGATCGACCAGTTCGTTTCCGACCTGCTCACCGGAGAGGCCGGCGTCCGGCTGTACGAGTGGCTCCGCAACCGGTGGGCTGCGCTCCGGCGCTGGGTCTCCCGATGACATACAACCAAGCGCATGCCCCCGCCTTCAGGTTCGGGTTGCGCGATCACAGAACTACACAACCCACCGACGACACTCACTCGGGTTTCTGCTCCAGAACACGCTTCTCCCCTTCGAGGAGCAATCCCTTCCACGTCAGACCATGGTGCTTCTTCAGTTCCTTCAACCGCTCGTACTGTTCATCGTCGTCAAACTCGATTCGGACAGCGACCATACAGTATCACATGAACGGAATAGTTATGTGCGTTCCGGTACAACCAGTAGTTGATGAGGCGCACCAACACGTTCGTCGTGCGGCCCCGCTCCGAGCAGGACGCGGAGTTGCTTCACGAGCTGTTGGACGCCTCTGCCAGTCTCTGGAACGAACTCACTTACGAACGCCGCCAGAACTACTTCGACGGCAAATCCGTCTGGGACACCGCCGACTACCGCCAACGCTACGTCGGCGTTCTCGGAAGCGCCACCGCTCAACAGCTCATTCGGAAGAACAAGAGCGCATGGCGTTCGTTCTTCTCACTCAAAGAGAAGGGCGAAAAGTGTTCTCCACCCGGATACTGGGGCAACGAGGAAGACGGGCGCACGTTGCGCACCTACGTCCGCAACGACCAGTACACGCTGGAAATGGGCGACCGCTCACGCCTCGAAATCCCGGTCGGGAAAGAACTCAAGGAGGAGTATGGACTCGGCCACACCGAGCGCCTTCGTCTCGAAGTGGCGGGCGTCCCGAAGTGGGACGGCAAACATGGTCGGTTGGAACTGTACTACGACGAGTCCTCGGACCAATTCAGGGCCTTTCAGCCAGTCACGATCGACACTTCTCGACTGGATACACCACTGGCTTCGGAAGAAGCCGCTCTGGATATTGGGGCGAACAACCTCGCCGCCTGTACGACCACGACCGGCCAGCAATACCTGTACCACGGACGCGACTTGTTCGACCAGTTTCGCGACACGACGCGAGAAATTGCCCGGCTACAGTCGAAACTCCCCGAGGGACGCTACTCCTCGAATCGGATTCGGCAACTGTACGGTGGTCGGACACGGAGGCGCGACCACGCGCAGAACGCGCTGGTACGAGATCTCCTCGAACGGCTGTACAACGAGGGCGTCTCCACGGTGTATGTCGGGGACCTAACCGACGTTCTCGAAACGCACTGGTCGGTGCGGGCAAACCAGAAGACGCACAACTTCTGGGCGTTCCGAGCGTTCCTCGACCGGCTGGCGTGTACCGCCGAGGAGTACGACATCACGGTCGAAGTCCGGTCGGAAGCGTGGACGAGCCAGACGTGTCCGAACTGCGGTTCCACAACGGACACGACTCGACACCAAGACACACTCACGTGTTCCTGCGGGTTCGAGGGACACGCAGACCTCGTTGCAAGCGAGTCGTTCCTGAGACGACACACAGACGTACCAAGGCCGATGGCACGGCCCGTGCGATTCGAGTGGGACAGCCACGAATGGCTGGAGTCACCACGCTCTCACCGTCCCAAAGAAGTGCGCACAGACCAGAGTATCCACGGATAGGAGAAAGTCGCTCGCGTCGGGGGTGGCGCTAATGTCAGACCCCGAGCGCGAGGATTCCAGCGCCTTTGGGCGCATGGAGGATGTCAACACCCTCCACGCACGTTCCTATACGATAGTAACATCCAACATCCAATGACCAGCAACACACTCCGGGCGCTTCTCGCGGCGGTCCTCGTGGTCTGTCTCGTCGGCGTCGCTGCCGGCGGGACGCTCGCACAAGACGACGCTCCAGAGCCAGAGATGGAAGTCGTCTACGACGAGTTCCGGACTGATGACGCCGTCGTCGAGAGCGCCAATATGACCGGCAGCGCACAGGCAATCAAACAGAACACGCGAGCGACGATCGAGGATGACGACGCGTTCGTCCGGGTTGGGCTCGAAAACCCGAACAGCTATGCCGTCGCGTTCGAGGTGCAGATCAGCAACGAACTGGTCAAACCCGCGACGCTCGGCACCGTCCGGGCGGTCGAGAACGACGACGTAACCGCGAATTGGCAGGCCCAGCACGACTTCGAGGCCGAGGAGACCCACACGAAGGTGACGGTCGTCGTCCCGGCGGAGACGGACGTACTGTTCACGCCGAGCCAGCTCCGCGTGAAGTCACTCTCGTGGACGGGTGAGGCCGAACAGTCGGCCGACACCATTCGCGATCGCGTCACGAAGCTCTGGGAGGAAGACCGCCTCAAACAGCGCACGTACGAGGTGACCGGGAGCGAGGGCGAAATCGTCACCGTCGATCTGGAAAACCCGGAGACGGGTGACCGGATCGAGGAGTGGCACGCGACGTACACGCTCGCCGGCGCGGAGACGCCCCAGCCGACCCCGCTCGCAGAGGGCACGGGCGAGCCGGTGTTCTACCGGCCGATCGAGAACGACGACGGCGCCGTGAACGCGATTCAGGTCACCTTCAACGAACCCGGCACCGTCTCGCTCACCGTCGAACCGACCGCCACAGAACGAATCGGCTACGAGGTGACGAGCTATCGATCGAGCGTCCTCGACGGCTTCGAGTGGGGGCCGTTCACGGCTGTCGGGGTGACGCCATGACGAGCACCGCTGATTGGTTGCTCTGGTCGATCGCCGCGCTGGCCGTCCTCGTGTCGTTCGCGAACCCCGGCGGGTTCGTCATCGGCGCCGCGATCGCGTTCCTCCTCATCGGTGGACGCTACGGACTCCCGTTCGTCGGTGACTACCTCAAAAGCCGGCAGTCGGGCGTCGGACAGGCCAAAGCACAACGCAAGATCCGCGACTCCATGCGTCGCGACGACGAGCGAGACTGATGACGACACTCAACTCTCTGTTGATGATCCTCGTACCGATCGCCGTCGCGGTCGCACTCGGTCACCTCCTGTTCCGCCGGCGCGGGTCCGGCGCCGTCGCCGCAACGAGCGCGTACGGCACCGTCATGGGCTCGTTCTGGACGCTTGTCGGCGTGTTCATGATCATCGGTGGGCTCCAGATCATCGGCGGGATCATCGTCGCGATCGCGTGGTACCTCGCCCGAGGCAACTACAGCCGGTACAAACAGGAGGGCGGCCTTCGCGCGGCCCTCAATGGGTAACCACGTCCCACTGCCCGATCGTCTTTTTAAACGCTCGATCTTTGTAAGCGCCTTACAATCGCCGTAGCGCCCTGATTCCTCACGATATGCACAGTACACACCCACCCAGCGACTCGTACAGCCACCGACCGTCAGTCCAGCATCGACCATGCTTCAAGACGCCGGTCGCGTGACGCCCGTCAACCGCGCGATACAGTTCTACATCTCCGTCGCGACCGCTCGCGACTCGGCGTTTCCGTTCGACCCGCACGACCCGTACGTCGTCCGCGTCGTCGACGACGCCGTCGTGATCACCCCGCCAACGTGTGACCGCGAGACACTCGACCTCCCCGCGATCGACGCCGAGGTCCGCACGTCGATCCCGGCGCCCTCCGACGACTAATCAGACATGAGTACCCAGACACCCGACGACTTCGATCTGGACGAGTTGAACAGTTCCGGGCTCGAATCCAACCTCGAATGGCTGCGTGACACGCTCCAGCGTCGCGTCAAGCACATTCAGGATGACGAGTTGAAACGCCGCGCCGTGCGGTGGATCCAAAAATCCTTGCAGGTGCCCGCGAGCACCGTCTCGGACTACATCGACCACCAACTCTCCGAGATGGAGGCCGAGTACCGGATGTACGATCACGACCGCGTCGAGAACGCCGAAGACGCGTTCCCCGACGCCTGCGAGGGGTGCCCGCACTACGGCGGTGGGTGCCCGATCATTACCTGGCGCTCGCCGCAAGAAGAGCTCGATCGAATCTCCGAGTCCGCCACTGACGGCGCGACGTTCAAACGGGAGATTCGCGGGCTCGCGACGCTGCACGACTGTCACCGCATCCCGGCGTGGATCACGCAGTGGGAGACGCGGTACGAGGGGCTCGTCGACGAAGGCTGGGATATCTACCTGAGCATCGAGGTCGACGTGGGCATGATGGACAGCCCCGGCGCCGAGATACAGGTCGACCTCTCCGAGGACGACGATGACAGAGGGGCCTACTGATGATCGAGACGATCGCGGCCGTCACGATCGCCGTCGTGGTCATCCTCCTCGCGCTCTGGTACACTCGGCGGAAGATGCGCGAGGACTTCGACGACGCCACAGAACACATCGATAACGGGGACCCCGACGCCGAGCACGTCAAAGGCAGTTCCTCGATCCCGATTCGCGCTCGGGCGAGCGGCCTGAGCATGACGGCGAAGGTGCTCTTCGGTGCGATCGGCGGGATCTTCCTCATCGTGGGTATCTTCGCGTTCCAGACGATCCGGACGGGCTCGCCGGCGGAGGTGATGTTCGCCGACCAACTCATCACGGGCGGACAGGTGGCCGTCGGCGCCGTCGTGGGGATTATCGGCGTCAACATGGCCCAACAGTCGGTCGGCACCCACCACGTCGTCTACGAGACCGAGAGCGGTGACGTACAGACGGAGTCGGTCCCGATCAACGTCAGTAGCATGGAGGCCGACACCGAGGGCAACGCCGTCGTCACCGAGTACGCCCGAACCAGAGTCTTCGGCCTGTTCCGCCGCACGAAACACGTCGCCGAGGACGCGACCCTCGACGGCACCCACCGCGCACCAGGGAAGCCGATCAAACACCAGATTCCCCAGCACGCGATCGAAATCGGGGAGAACGAGTGGATCACGCGGACGGCCGAACAGACGCCGACCCAAAGCCCGGACGTAGAGGCTGATTACGTCTACTCGTCGCCGATCGAGCTGTCGTACGACAAGTTCGTCGACATGCAGGAAGCGAATCGCCGGAAGGACATTCGGCTCACGTCGCTGGAGTCGACCGTCGCCGTCCTCGAAAAGGAACTGGAGAAACTGGAACGCCGCCTCAAGAGCGGCCAGTACAAGGAGGAACAGGCGGTCCTCCAGAAGATCGAGCAGGTCAGCGACATTATCAGTCAGGCGTCATCCGACCCCGACGCGCAGTCGAACCCACGCGATACGCACGTCAACATTCCCGACGCCAAACAGAACGGCGCCAGCACGCAGCCGAGCGCCGCGACCGACGGAGGTAGCCAATGAACACCCGAGCCATTCTCGCCGCGCTGCTCGTCCTCACGGCAGGACTCCCTGCCGGCGTGGCGGCCGCAGCCCCCGACACCGACGCACCGTCGCCGTCGATCCAGTATCAGACGGACAGCAACGCGACAGCAACGAACACGACCGCGAACGGCACGGGCGAGAACCCGGACTTCACCACCGATCAGCCACCCGAATACGCCGACGACGGCACGCCCGGCACCGCCGCCGGACTGCGCGTCACGCCCGTGACGTTCGGCGAAGACTGGATGGGCGTCGAGACCACTGACAGTGACGCCGAGTACGCGACCACCGGGCCGTTCGCGGTNCCGCCCCGGCGGAGAGCGCTCGCGTCCAGCAGTCCGCCGCTGACGCCCAACTGCTGGAAGGCGAGCAAACCCTCCGCGTCGATTACGCGGACGACGCCGCGCCGACGGACGGCGAGAGCTACTACGAGGTCGAACTGTTCTTCGCGGACGGCTCGACAAAGACGATCGGCCTCACCGCCTCACAGACGGGCGTCAGCGTGGCCGCCTCGGACTACGCCGAGTACCAGTCGCTCATCGAGGAGATGAAAGAGCCCGCCACGGAGCGCGGGTTCGAGGCGACGCCGGAGGGCCTGATCGAGTATCACTCGTGGCAACAGGACCGCGTCGAAATCATCGAATCGTTCCTCGTTGAACGCGCCGAGCAGTTGTTCGGCGTCGTCGTCCTCGCAGTGCAGAACCCGCTCGCGTGGGTGCTCGCACTGATCGCACTCGCGCTCGCCGCGTTCAAGCGCGAACAGCAACACGGCTGGATGCTCGACCGGATCGAAAACGACGCCGGCGAAACCGCTCGGAAGGACAAACAGCTCCGGTCGGCGTTCCGCGAGCACGTGCAGGCGTCGAACGAGGAGTACATCGGCCAAATGGACGAAGTGAACGACCAGCAGGCGCAGTACTGGCGCGATAGCTTCGACGTGTACTCGGTGCGCCAACTCGCCGAACTGGCGAAGCGCGGGCCACACAACGCCCCGGACGACGCCGCCACCGATGGGGGCGAGACGGCGCCGGCGATCGCCGCGATCGACGCCGACGACATCCGGGACTCGTGGCTCGCAAAGGCGTTCTCGACGAATCGACTCGCTGACCCGCAGGAAGCGCTGACGTGCATCCGCGCCGCCTGCGTCCGGATGGAAGCGAAGTACGGGCTCGGCCACGAGTACGACGCGACGCGTGACGCCGTCGAGACCCTGCTCGAAGAGGTCCGTGAGAAGGAGGCGTCCTACTAATGCCCGACGAGACTCCCGAGGACGACCCTCGCGACGACTCGCTGGGGGACGAAGACTGGGGGCTGTTCACCGAGGCGACCGTCGACGGTGACGCCGACGCCGCGACCGAATCGGCGGAGCCGGTCGACGCCGACGACCTCGACCCGATCCCCGAGACANTGACGCCGACGCCGCGACCGAATCGGCGGAGCCGGTCGACGCCGACGACCTCGACCCGATCCCCGAGACCGCGCCGAACCTCCCCGCCGGGCCAGTCGAGGTCGAGGAGGAGACGACCGTCCGCGAGTCGCTCACCGACCTCGCGTCAACGCTGTCCACGCTCGCCCGGTCGTACGCCGCGACGATGCACACCCTCGCTCGCGACCACGCGCTCCCGTGGCTGGGCGATCAGGCGCGCAACGTCCGCTCGCTCCCGAGCCGTGCGAAGAAGCGACTGATCCTCTTCGCGGTCGGGCCGTCGAACACGATCGGGACGCGCGTCGGCGCGATCGTCATGCTCCTCGCGACCGCCGTCCTCGCGGGCGCCGGATTCCTCGCGGTCTCGTCCGGCGTCGACGCCGGCGGTGACTCGTCGTGGTTCATGGAGCAGCTCGTCGGCTTCGGAACGAGCGTCTGGAGCTACGCAATCATCCTCCTGCTGCTGTTCGCGGTCATCCGCGTGACGCAACGCTCACGGTCAGCCCAGAAGGCCGCCGCACGCACGGGCTTTTCCGAACAGACGTGTCACCGCCTCGCGAGTGAGGCGCAAACCGCCGACGGCGCGTCGACGGTCGTCGTCTCCCCGGCGGATAGCGTCGACTCCGCGTGCGATCGGATTCTCTCGGCCTTCGAGACGCCGTACAGCGCGCTCGATATCAACTGGGGGGACACACACGTCCTCGACGACGACATCGTCGACGCCGCTCAGAAGAGCGCAGACGCCGCCGACGAAACCGACCTCGTGGTCGACGACCGCGCCAACGCGGACCCGAGCGAGCACGCCCGTCTGAGTCGCCTCGAACTGGCGAGCACGCTCAACGGACGCGACCTCTTCTGGTCGTTCGCCGTCCCGGCGGCCATCACCACGCTCGCCGGGCTCGTCCTCGTGCAGTTCTGGGCCGCGCTCTGGGTGTATCTCCTGATCGGCGCCGCCGCACTCGTCGTCGGCTCCGCGTGGTACGTCGGCGCCCACTACTGGCGTCGGCGCCGGGCGAAGTCCGTCCGCTCTAGTCGCCAGCAGGCGAGTTACGACGACATTGCCGTCCTCGTGAAGAAGGCCGAGACCGACGACGTGACCGCGTACTACGGCTGGGTCGGCGGGACGGTGTACGCCGACTACAACGAACTGCGCCTCGCGTGGACGCTCTCCGAGGTCGCCCACGCCCATATCGAGGGCGAGCCGATCCCGCCCACGATTCAGCAGAAGTTCGCGCGCAACCTCCAGCAGTACCTCCCGAACCTGGAAGGGTACGAGGAGGCCGTCGAGAAAGCCGAAATCCGCGACCGCGTGATTCAGGAGGTCGCGGAGTCGCCGTCGCGCAGACTGCCGAAGAACCGCCTCGCCGACCGCGTCATTCGCCGCGACAAAGACCGGATCGGCGGCGTTGGGTACGACCCGCGGCTCGTCGCCGACGCCTACGAGTCGGTCGTGCCGTACGCGCTCGTCGAGGAACACGTCGACGTGGAGACGCCCACCGAGGGCCAAAAGTCCATGTCGGTCGTCCGCCTGCGGACTGAGCACGTCACGCCCGAGGCGATCGCGACCGACGCGCAATTCTCGTCGCTGTACCAGCCCGATTACGCGCCGGACTTCGACCTGCCCGCGGTCGACCTGCACGCCCCCGAGGCGTCGCTGTCGGACTGAGCGACGACCACCCGCGGCTCGCAGATTTTCACATTCATACCCATGAACGCAAACAACGATTCCGAGACTCACGACCCGAGTAGCGCCAGCAGCGTCCAGCCGGAAGACTCGATCAGCGTCGGCGAAGCGATCGACAAGCAGATTTCAGACAGTCTGATCGAGCGCGTCGAGCAGGACAACCGCTCGATCGAGGCAGTCGTCCGTAGCCTGATCGCCGAAGCCGAGGATGCACTCGCCGGCAATAGCCCGTACGACGCCGAAGCGGTGCTTGAAACGATCCACTACTTCCTGATCCACGACGACCGGATCGACGACCTCCTCGCGCCGCACGACGACACTCTCGACGCCTCAACGAAAATCCGGTTCGAGGANCGACCGGATCGACGACCTCCTCGCGCCGCACGACGACACTCTCGACGCCTCAACGAAAATCCGGTTCGAGGACCACCGAGACAGCCGGGCGGCAGGTCAGACTCCACCCCCTCGTGAGGAGTTTGAGACGCAGGTACAGGTTGCGAAGGCGCTCCGCTACATCTACTCGTACGCAAACAAGACGCGGTTTATCCCCGTCAGGTTGGAGAAACTCGACATTCCGGGCATGTCCTCTCCCATCGAGGGTGACCCAAAACCCATCGGACGGAAACGGGTCGGGAAAGACGAGACCTTCGATGAGATGGAGGAAGAGATAACTATCAATCACGAGGACTGTGAACACGTCCTCGTTGTCGCACTCCCGCGGAAGGGAAAAGACTCGACAATCACCAGCCTCTGCGGAAATCTGAAAGACGAACACGGCTACAAGTGGTTTTCTTGCCTCGACGACGGGCGCAACGAGACACCCATGACGGCGATCCCGAACGACGAGAAGCCCATCAAGGACAATCTCGACGACTTCGGACAGGAACCAAAGGCGTACGACGCCGAGGTATTTGTCCCGGCGACCTCAGGCGTCCCCGACACCCTGCCCAGCAACTTCACCCGCTTCACGATCAACATTGCCGATCTCACTCCAATGGACGTTATTCGGCTGGCCGGGCTCAAGTCCGCAGACTCGAACACAATGCGACGGATCGGACAGGCACTCTCAAACACGATCGAGGATAACGACGGCGTCGAGGGGCTCGTCGAACGTCTCAAGGATTACGCCGAAGAGTTGGAGGCGACGATCACGGTCACCGAGCTACGAGACGACGAGTTCGACGAGAATGATCAAGGCGATCGTGAGCTGAAAGATGCAGAGCGCGTTGAGGCAGATCCATCCGTCCGAGAAGTGAGTTACGAGATGGACGCCGACAAAGCGCTCAATGACGCGGCTGAGTCACTGCTAATGCTCGCGGGTGAAGGACTCATTGCCGGCCCCAACGCAGAGACGAATCTCGATATGGACGCCGTGTTCCGTGATCAGGAGCGCGTCGCAGTTCTAAACTGTAATTTCCTCAAACCGCGCAATGAGTCGCTGAAATACATCGTGCTGAACATGTGGCTCCGCCTTATCTTCCGGAAGCGCGACGAAAACTCCCGGTTGCCGCGGGCACTGCTGGAAATTCGAGAGTTGAAAGATATCGCCCCGTCAGTGATCGGAAATGCCCAGTACAAGCAGGAGGTGAAAGCGCTCCAAGCGACGGTCTATGAAATCGCTACTCGGGGCGGGAGTCGACGAATTATGATGCTGGGATCGACGCAGAAACTGAATGACGTGTACAAAGCTGTCCGGACAAACATGCCTCTCAAGATACTGCTCCAACTCGGCGAAGAAGAGGTGATGACGCTGGACAAGGCGTACAACTTCTCGCCACGACAAAAGGAACAGCTCACGTCGTTCAATGTCGGGTGGGGTATGCTGGTGAAAGACGGTGGTGAACACTGGCCGATCAACTGGCGGGGTGCGCGCTGCGGACTCGGTCTCGGCGACGAGCATTGGCGTGATCGATACGCGGTGGCGTGGGGTGCGCACGTGTTCAAGGGGCGCGGAAGTGGCTGGATCAGCGAACACAAAGACAAAGAGGCGTACGTAAACACACGAACGGGGTACGTCAAGCCGATCGACCCGGACGCCGACGACTTCCCGGACGACGGTGAGTGGCACCTGTTCCTCGACGAAATCTGGAGCACCGTTCCCGTGTCCATGAGCCGTGAGCAGTTCGATCAGCAGACACAGCTCCCGACCCAATTCTGCGAGGCCACAGTCGACTACCGACGCGAGCACGATATCCCGAGCAATCTCTCGCTGACTCGCAACCGAGACACGGCGTCACGCGAACTCTCTCTTGAGAATAAAGATGAGAAGATGGATGAAGAAAAGCGACGGGTCCTTGACGAAAACAACGTCCCGAAGCCGCTGGAATCGTGGATAGGTAAGGCGAAGAAGGGGATGCGGAGCAATATGCTTCAAGTACTCGACGCAGTCATGCGGGCCGATCCTGAGGAAGTCCGTACTCTCGACGGGATCGCTGAGGTGAGTGGCGTTCCGAAAGGAACGATCGGTCGGTGGCGATCGGAACGACACGACTTCGCGACCTGTTTGGAGCGTCGTGGTGAATCGTGGGAGATTACGAAGGTCGGTCACCGGGCGCTGGACATTAACTGGACAAAACTCGATCGGCTTGTCGGCTGAAATTTCACTCGCGCTCCGAAATGTGTGTTCGGCACATATAGCTCTCAACGACTACGATTGAGAAGGAATATACTGTTTCTGTATCTGCTGTTTCGCGTTTCGCGTCGCATACCCTCCTACAGCTTAATACTTAATCATCACGCGCCCGATCCCATATCAGATTGCCAGATGATACTACGGTGTCCGCGCTGTTTCTGTTGCTTCCGGTAGGACACACAGACACCCACAATCACGGAGCGACCGGCGTCGTCGACGACAGACCGCCAGCGGCAGAACAGCAAATCCAAACAGCAAGCGACTCAGACGCCCATTCATACACGATACCGATAGCGATACCGAATCCGGTACCGATAGCGATACCGCGAGCGATACCGGTACTGATACCGTCAGCGGTACCGAATCCGATACTGGTTGCGATACCGCGAGCGATACCGAACACGGTACCGGAACCGATACCGTCGACACCGTCCGGCTCACACGTTACTATCGTATAGTAACGACTAGCACCCGCGGTTGTCGACGCCGATCTACTCCGCGCTGTCGTCGGCGCCGTCGCGATCGTCGTCGCTCCCAGAGCGCATATTGTGTCGCTTGTACGCCTGCAACTGTTCCAGAAAGGACCGACGCGTGTCGAGGATCGGGTCAGCAACCCCCGGCGTCTCGGGCTCAGGCACGGGTACGTCCACCTCCGCGACGACGGCGCGGTGATCGACTTGATCCACGACGCTCTCGACGCGGTCGCGACGCTCGCGAATCTCGCACTCCTCGCGAACGCGCTGCTCCTGCGCGGCGAGCTGTTCGAGACCGTCGATCGCGGCATCGACGTGCGGCCCCATCTCGTCGTCGTACCGATCGAGTCCCTCGTGCAACTCGTCGAGTGCGTCCTGTATCTCCGCGCGGTGCTCCGCGAACGCGTCGGCGAGTCGTCGCTGCGCTCGCTCGCGAGCCTCCCGGACCTCCGCCTTGATCCGGTCGCCGAGGTCGGCGTCGTAGAACGTCGCGAGCGCGTCCTCCAGTTCGTCCTCGAACGCCTCGGGTTCCGTCGACGTGAACCCCTGTAGTTCGACCGGGAACTGGCCGGCGTACTCGCGGAACAACTCTTTCTGCGTCTCGTAGCCTTTCGCGCCTCGAACCCCCTCCTCCAGCCCCTTCGGCACCTTCGACGCCGACGGATTGCCGGGGATGCCGTACTCCTCGACCTGTTGTTTCGTCACGGCGCCCTGAACGACTTCGGCCTCAATCCCCTTGAGAGCGGCTAACACTTCGATTTTTCTGGCACCCGAAATAGGGATATCGGCCCCTGCGGCGTCATAGTCACTGACGACGATCACCGCGAGGTCCTGATCGCGTTTCGACGCAATCGTGACGGCCTCCTCGACCATGCCGAGTGAAAACTCGCCCTGTCCGGACTCGCGGATCGTCGCGCCGTACTCGCCGACCAGGTCCTCGGGCACGACACCCGATTTCTCACACCATACCTCGATGTAGTACCGCTGTTCGGCGCTTTCGGAGAAGTACACCCGGCGAAACGTCTGGTCGGCGATCATCTTCGCGGCGGTCGCGATAAACTCGTCCGCGTCGTCGAACAAGCCGCGTGCGAGCGTGACCTCCTGCGGGATACGCGGGGATCGGAACCCGTCGTCGACCTCCACGTCCGCACTCGCGTCATCGAGCGACGGTCCCGACTCGGGCAGCGGGCGCTCCACGTCGTCGAACGCGGTCGGCGTCACGGTGTGGTTCCGCGTGTTCTCCATCTCGCCCGGCTCGATCTTCTGGAGGATTCGCGCCCACTTCAACGCCTCATTCAGTTCCTTCCAGCAGGTATCGCTGTTCACGTACGGCTCGCCGTTTCGACGCTTGTACTCCCCACTGACGAGTCGATAGTGAAAGTCGCGTGCGTGCTCGTCCGGGCGCCCTTCGCGCTCGTAGAGGTCGGCGACCCATTCGGCCTTCTCGATATCGGACGGCATCAGGTACGCGGCGTCATTTCGGCGGCTCTGTGCGAGGAGCTCGTCGACGGTCGTGTCCCGCCCTTGTTCGCGTTCGGCGGCGGCGATCGACTTGAGCCGGTCGGCGACGCCGGGGATATCGGCGCCGTCACTGACAATATCCGAGAATCGCACGTCATCAAGTGTGTCACGCGGATTATCCATCGATATCCTTCCGTCATCTTTGACACCGGTAAATTTGGGCAGTGACAACTTTGACGCGAGTTAACGTATTAGTTCATTATGTGATACGAATGTCCAAAGCGCTTATCACATTAGAACAGAAATCTCCGAGTGCGGCAACGCAGGGTTGTCGCTTAGCCGGCACACCCCCTTACTACCCACATTCTGTAGCGACGGCGTCGTCGACGAGCTGATCGGACGACGTGGAGGCGGTGCTGTCTCAATCGCCTTCTCGATCAGGAGAAACCACACGTCAGCGACGAGAAAAGCGCCGCCGACGTGCAGAGGGAGCGTGAGGGGTTGTGCCGCGAGCGACCCGTGGGCCGCGTGTCCCCATACTGCCCTCGGGTAGTTAACCCCCAGCCTGATCCGTGCCGGAAGTGAAAGTGGACGCGACGCGGCGATTGTCTCGCTCATCCCGTCCGCCCGAGATACTCAGACACTCCACCATTTCGAGTGTCTTCAACCACGAACCAGTGCCGATCGACACCAGTACCTGACGGACCCCGACACTCCACTCGTTCGAGTGTCTCAGACGACTCAGTATCACGGTGGGCCCGACCCACACCCCACTCGTTCAAGTGTTCAAGTGATCGCGACCGCTGCCTCCTCGTGTTCCAGTTCGTCTGGGATATGACGCCCTGTTCGCGAACGGCGCCCCGGAACCACCCACACTCCACTGCTTCGAGTGTTCGAGAGAACAAGGATAGGCGACACTGACGATTTCGGTCGATTCACGTCTCCACTACTCAACTATATCCACTGCACAAGTACAGCAAAGTGTTCTACGGATGTGGTACGCATACATCCGTGATAAATGTTGGCGTCACACAAGGTCGAGAATCTCCACCCGAGACGGACCCCGCCCCATGTTTTACCCGGAACACTCGAAACGGTGGAGTGTCTGTGTGGGGTCACTCGAAACAGTCGAAGCCCCGGTTTTATATACAATCCGTGTGAGAACCCGCCATGGACAAGCTCGGTCACCTTACGCCCGAGGATGGAATCTTTCTCGATGAGGACGTGCTTCGGGATGATTACGACCCGAATCGGATTCTCGAACGCGACGAAGTGCTGAATCGGTACCTCCAGATGTTCTCCGAAGTCGTTCGCGGAAAGCGACCGCGTAACGTGTTCGTGTATGGTCCGACCGGCGTTGGGAAGACCGTCGGCACCCACCTCGTGCTCGATCGCGTTCGCGAAGACGCCGAGGGTGTCGACGGCGTCGACGTAACAGCCGTCCAAATGGAGTGCCGCGACCTCAATACGAGCTACCAGGTCGCCGTCAATCTCGTGAACGTACTCCGGGAGTCAACGCCGCGATCGAGCATTTCGACGACTGGGTATCCCGAGGGCGACGTGTACGATATGCTGTTCGAGGAGCTGCGTAACGCCGACACCACGCACGTCCTGATCGCACTGGACGAAATCGACAATATCGGGACGAGCGACAACGTCCTCTACAAACTCGGACGCTGTAACAACCGTAATTCCGCGAAGTTCGTTGATCCCGACGACACGAAGGTCGGACTGATCGGGATTACGAACGACTCAACGTTCCGTGACTCGCTCGATCCACGCGTCAAATCGACGCTCTGTGAACACGAGATTCACTTCCCTCCGTACAACGCGAACGAACTGCGGACGATTCTCGAAGATCGCGCCGCCGACGCGTTCCACGATGGCGTGCTCACTGACGACGTGGTCCCGATCACGGCCGCGTTCGCCGCGAAGCGCTCAGGCTACGCCCGGACGGCACTCGATCTGCTATATACGGCCGGCGATCTGGCGCGTAGTGGTGACGAGGACATGGTCACCGAACAACACGTCCGGAGCGCCGAAGAAGAAATCCAACAAGGGGCGATCGTCAGCGAGATCGCGTCGCTGTCGCCGCAGGGAAAACTCGTTGCGTACACACTCCTTGCGCTCGATAACGAGGGAGAACTGCCAGCGAAGATGGACGCGTTCTACGCGTGGTACGAGCACGCCTGCCGCCTCGCAGAGACTGACACGGTCACCGCGCGGACTGTTCGCGATCTGTTGAACGACCTCGTGATTAACGGCGTCGCGAAGATGGAGGAGGTCAACCGCGGACAGCGAGGAGGCCGACACTACCGATACTCGCTTTCAGCGCGCCCTGAGGTCGTCATCGACGGGCTCGCTGAGGATGACGCGATCACGAAACTGGACGATGAGCGTGGGAGCGGTCTGATTTAATGACGATCCCGAAGTCAGATTCACGTCAGAAAGCGCGGCGAGCGTACTGGAAGCGCCACGACCGACAGAGCTACGAGTGCCCGGATTGCGGACGGGTGGAGTCACAACTCCGGACTGAATTTCAGGTACACCACCGGGATGGCGATCCGTCCAACAATGACCCCTCAAATCAGGTTGCACTTTGCCGACCATGTCACAACCTCCGTGAGGGAAAGAAACCGAGTATTCGGGATATTCGCCACCTCCGTAATCAGGTCAATCCGGGGAAGGTCTCATCATTTGACGCTTCTACAGTTCATACCTGTGATATTTGTGGGAGCGATCTAAAAACCGATAGCCAGTGTCACAAGGTTCCTCACTATATTCTGTGCCGCTACTGTCACGGCATCTACAGCTGGTTGAAGAGGGGTGAACAGGCTTCAATTCCAGACCATGACCTCACTCACTTGCGCAAAGCGAGCATTACACACGAGGCGAATCGCAAGTGGATTTACGGACTTGATGACCTCTCTCGCGACGATCGGATCGTGGTCGTTGACTCGAACATGGTTCCACAAATGGGGTATTGGGTACACTCAATTACAGACGATGGATTCAGCTACGCGAGCCCGAAGAAAGCGGCTGATGAAGTTAGTGAAAAGGGGGTACCCACTCTGTCTGTACAGAAGCTTCACGATCGCCCTAAGCCGGGAATGACCGAAACGTTCCAGACCTACCTTGATCGTGAGCAAGTTGTGAAGGTTAAAGAGGTGTCTTTTCACGAAACAATCGGGGAGTACAGGATTCATTACGGGTTCGATCGGCCGTAATTCTCCCGCCGAACTCGTCGTCGAAGCGTGCAAGTCGGCGTGATATGAGTCGGATCCGATCCGCGCGCGAGGTGCGAACCCACACAACGACTAATCAGAACTTCGATAGTTTGCTATGGATCCATGGCAAATGTCGGGACATGTGCTGACAGCAGCAGACGAGACAGATCCGTGTATGACGCATAGCTTAAAAATGCGGTCTTGTCTCACCGAACATTCATATACATCCGGGTGGTCCCCCGGAGCGCATGAAGTACGACGGCGACTACGGTGACCACGACAAGCTCGTGACGTTCGATATCGAGACGACCCACTACGACCCCGACGAAGGCGAGACGGTCGCGATCGGCGTCGGCCAGCACGAGGTCGGCTCGTCGGGGGGTGAAGCTCGGTACGAGATTTTTGCTCGCAGGCAACGCGGTGTCGACGACGAACAGAAGCTCGTCGAGCGGGCGTTCGAGTTTATCGATAACCTCGACGGCGACACGCTCGTCAGCTACAACGGCGTCGGGTTCGACATGGACTTCCTCTACAAGCGAAGCGCGCACTTCGATCCCGCGCCGGGCTCGCCGGAACTTCATCGAGCCGGCCACCACGTCGACCTGTTCACCGACCGGAAGGCGGCCTGCGGGCCGAACGACAAGTGGCCCTCGCTCGAAGAGTGCCTCGATAGCTACGACCTTCCGGTTCCGAAGACCGTCTGGAACGGCGCGCCGATTGACAACACGCGATTCGGAGAGGAGTTTGCGCCGGCGTTCCTCGACGCGCTCGGGACCGGCGACGATCAGGAGGTTAGTCGGTTCCGGGGCGTCCTCGATCACTACCTGATGACCGACCTTGAAGCGAACCTCGCGCTGTACTACGCCGACCAGGGACTCGCGTTCGATCCCGTCCACCTCGGCCTTCACGGCGAGTTTCAGACGTAGCGCTGGTTGTCGCGACCGGGCTTTTTGACCGCTGACCGGCCAGTAACGGGTATGCGAGCACAACCCCCTATCACGTCCCACGTCGCGAGCGGTGAGGCCGATGGGTGCTGACCACCCGACCGGGACAACCGCCGTCGACGACCCGCTCCGGCACGTCACCGTTCGCGAGGCCGCCGGTGAGCGCGATGCGTTCTACCTCGCGCACCTCTGGTCACGCTGGTTCGGCACCGAGTACGAACACGGGGATCGGTATTCCTCCGGACGCCTGCCGTACCCGCTCTGTCGCGTTGCCGGCTGGGAGGTCGACGCCGAACCGGACCATCTCGACGCGTATGGTGTCGTCGTCGAGCACGACCCGTCCGATCGCGACTGCGTCGTGCAGATCGGCGGCGGCCTCGTGACGATCGACACGCCCGCGAAGACGATGGAGAGTCTCCCCGACGGCGGGTTCGACGCCGAGGCGCTCGTAGGCGACCGAAACGCGTGGCTCTGGTTCGGCGTCGTCGACGAGTCGTGGCGCGGGCTCGGCCTCGGTCGCCGGCTGTTCGAGCGTCGCCTCCGGTGGGCTCGCGATCAGGACGCCGACATGGCGTTCGCGTTCGGCTGGGAACACGACGGCCGGACGAGTCGCCCGCTGTTCGAGGCCTTCGGGTTCGTCCCCGTGGAGCGGTTCCAGCGACTGTACGAAGGCGATCGCGACGTGTGTCCGGAGTGTGGGGCGCTGCCCTCGAACGACGCGACGTGTACGTGCGCCGGCGTCGTGTGGGCGAAGAGTCAGTAAGCTACGACTCTACTGCTACGACTCTGCTGAAACCCATTCTTCAGACACACTATCGTCTGAAACAGCCGGTCGCTGAAGAGTGCCAACAGAGCCATGATTGCGCAATTCGGCAACTCAGACACAAACGTCTCTTTGAGTCTTCATTAGTCATATTAGAGCGTAAACAAATAGGACGACTATGTCCTCACTACTACCTCTAAAACCTACACCCCGATCAGCATCTGATCGCGGATTAGAGCCTAGACTCATTGAATTTGAAGACGAATCTGCGGAGCAGATTCTATCGGCAGTCGCGTCAACAACGGCCCGTCGTATCCTTAATCGGATCTATGAAGAACCGACGACGGCGTCGGACATTGCTGCTGAGATTGACTCTTCAGTACAGAATATTAGCTACCACCTCGACCGGCTTCAAGACGCAGAGTTAGTGGAGGTCATTGAGACGTGGTATTCCGAGCAAGGGCGCGAGATGGATGTGTACGCTCCGACAAATAGCGCGCTTGTCCTTTTTGCGGGAGCAGAACGAACAGCCCCGTCACTTACAACCGCGTTGCGTCGTGTCTTCGGCGCAGTCGGTATCGTCGGCGTTGTCAGTGTCATCGTTCACGCACGCTGGTCAGTATCAACACCCGTACCAGTATCTCGGGGCGGAGAACCTCCACAGCCGGATCCAACTCTGTGGGAGACACTCGTTACGTTCGGAACCGGCCCTGGCGGGTTCATTCTGGGAGTGAGTATTGTTCTAATCTTGTCTCTCTTTGTGACGTGGTACTGGCGGACGTATCGTCCAACACAGAGTCACACCCCCGCGTGAGTGCTTTCTGGGACTCAAAGATGCCTTTGAATCTGGGATAGGACGATGTCTCCCCCGTCTAATGGTAGGGTATGAAACGTAGACTGTTTCTGGCAAGTGCTGGGATTGGCCTCTCAACAGCAGCAGCGGGTTGTACCTCCCAAGCAGCATTGAGCGCATCGTCCGAATCAGACTCTGAACCAGAATCGAACACTTCCGAGAGCACACAAGACGATACTGACCAAATGTCGGAGCAGACACTTATCAAAGCCGGTGACACCGCTGAGCGAACTATCGGGACCGGATCGATCGCAGAGCGTGGTCTCAGAACAGCTCACCACGTCGCATTCGGAAATCCCACGGAGGAGACCCATCACGGGACAATTACAATTTCGACCGCCAGCGAGACAGTGTTTGAGGAATCGGTGGAGCTCCAAGCAAACGCGAGTATCGTTGCGTCGCTGACCGATCTCGGCACGTACACCGTTCGGGTAGCGGTTCCCGAGTTGGATGCGACTGAAGTAGTCACTCTCGATCCTCACCAATTCACCTGTAACGTGACCAAAACGACGGTCAACGTTCAGGAGGATGGTACACTCGACTCAACGAGTATTTCCACGCGCATGGCGTGTCCTGGTGTTGTTTCCGAAACGGCCCCCTCCGACGAGGTCGTATCGCACACACTTGGTGACGATCCGATTCCCGCAGATACGGGGCAGTTCACCCACACGTTCATGCTCCGGAATCCGTCGGACGAAACGTGGACGGCCAGAATGCTCGTTGAGGGCGACTCGACAGCACAGTTTGATGGGCTCTACACGGTCGAACCTGAGAGTACAGTACTGATTACCCTCACTGAGAGCGGGACATACACGCTATCGGTTGATGTACTCGAAACAGGGATGACGGCCAGCGAGCAGGTGACGCCCGAAAACTTTGACTGTAACCAGTCGTCAACACGTGCAGAAATTGATTCTGAGGGAGAACTCACAGTGAATACTCTGTCAACGCTCATGGCTTGCGGCACCGAGACAAATTCGACGAACGAGTCGTCCTAGCAGAGGACGAGTGTATTCACACTGTTCCACACAGCAAGGATTGTTATAGTCTTCAGCGACAACTGTTTCAGAGGAGAATATTCCTGAAGAATATGAGTTCAACAGAGCCCCGTGTGTAAGTGCTAACCATCTGGGTGTGTGGTTTTGGTTATTTGTGCTGAGCGTTCTGTGTCTCACCTGTACTGACCGGAACCGAGTCAGAATGTGTTACCTGTTTAGGGTTTCAACAACGCTATAGCTACAGGTTGTCGGGTGCGTGTTCGGGGAGCCAGTATCCCCCGTTGTGCTCGACGATTCGGCCCTCTTCGACGAGCTGATCGAGCGCGTCGCCCAGCCCCTCTGTATCGCGATCGGCGTGGGAGAGCACGACGCCGATGTTCGGCTTCGGGTACCCCCGGTTGTGTTCGACGATCCCGACGATGACCTCTGTGAGGGGTTTCTCCGTCGATGGCGTGTGATCGCTCATACCGGGTTGTTTGGCTGGAGCAAAGAAAAACAAGTGGGCGGCAACCGCACGCGCCGGCACGCTTTTACGTTACTATAATATAGTAACGAGCAAGCGCAGCGGGGAGACTCGCGGCGCGCAGGTGACCACGAATGAATGATTCAACGGCTGACGTAGCTGAAACGCTGTTCGAGAACCGATCGGAGCACTCGACGTATCGCGTCACACTCGATGACGACCGGATGTTTGAGGTGACGTGTGACGACTTCGAGTACGATCCTGCGGAGGGGTACGGTGAAGGGTACCTTCGATTCACGATCGAGTTTCCCGACGCACCGGATCTTAATCTTGAGCCAGATCGATACGCCACGGAGATGGGTGAAGTCAGCGTCGTCGAGATGGACGACGGCTGGGGGACGCCGATCCTCAGTGCTGCGGTCCAATACGTCGAGGACGGCGAACTTGTCCAGTGGGAGTACCCGACGCTCGGGACGATCGCGACGGTCGAAGAGGTGACCGAGTAGATGCCGAACCAACTGACGAACACGGGTGACGGCCTCGCGCTCCAAGTGACGAAACCCGCCCGGAGTGCCGGACTCGTAGAGGAGGACGCCGACGGCGACACCCGACACCGCGCCGCGGTTGTCGCGTACGGGTTCGACGACCTGATTCTCGTGCTCGATCGCGACACCGACCGCGTCCCGATGGCCGACCGCGCCGAGCTGGTCGCGCTCGCGGCGAACGAGACCGAGTCGATCCACCGCGGGATCGACACCCGGATTCAGCACTCAGGCCACGGCTACCGCGTGCAGGTGCCGACGACCGGGACGGGCTTTCAGGCCGGCGACGGGCTCCCGTGTCACGCCGCGCCCGGCCTTCTCGTGATGGCACCGCTCGACGCCGGCGTCGGGACGCGACACCTACTGGAGACGCGCCGGACACAGGCGCTCGATACCGATGCCGAGTGAGTACGAAGCCCTCCTCGACCTGATCGCCGCCCACCCCGGCGCCGATCGCGACGAGCTTCGCGAGCTGGCCGGCGACGACGATCGCGTCGACGCCGACGCCGTCGGCGACCTCCTCGATGACGCGCTCGCCCGTGACGACGCGCTCGAAGCGAACGGCTCGCACTGGGTCATGCGGACGGGGCGCTTCCACCCCGACGAGTACGACCACCCGCTGACGGGCGAATGGCGGGACGACGAGTTGTAGACGACTATGAGGCCTATCAAATCTGTTCGTCGTCGTGTTCATTTTCACCTTACGGCCACCATTTAATTTGGTTCTCTAGTGACACTCTGTTGTGCACCAGAACAGACACCCTATCCGCGAAATTCGGAACAAGTATCTGGATAATACCGAACGATTTGCAGAATTTCACGAACAGCGTATTGACCCGGAGCATGACGTGCGATCTGAAGAGAATTATCCGCTCGCGATTATCCATATTGCTCCGAAATTAGCGTTTTCAAAGGCAGCAACGAGGTTTCCTGTCCCGGAATTATTAGATCGTGATGTACGTCTTAATTCTGGTTCTAGTCGTCCACGTCATCCAGAACTAATGACTGATCGCATAGCTTCTACAACTGATCCTGCCCCAGAACGCGGGAAGGGTGGTAGCGAGGTATGTTTATATGAAAATGCCACGCTTGAGTTCATCACCTCTCGTGCAAGTTACGAGAAGGGGAACAGTCAATTCATCTCGGGCGGCTCACTAACAAACGCTATTACGGGGAATTTGGCGGTCGTTCTATCGCTGCTTGCTGACCAACGGGAGGATCAGAAGGTGCTAATGACTGCTACGTATGTTGGATTTGACGGAGCCCAATTTAACGTGAACCGTCCCACATCTCCCGTGACTGATGACTATATTCAAGCGCCGGTTCTCTCATTCCCCGCCCACGATCCGGAGGACGGGGATACCTACGACCTCCGCACAGAGTACGTGAAGGAGCTGTTTCGGCCACTGTTCCATTCTGTGGGCCGAGAAGGCGTGCCGATAGATATCCCCGAAACGCTCGATCTCCCTGATCTATCTCTGGACGAATAGCGAGTCGAACCACTCTGACCGTGTTCCTCGAACTAGCTGTCTCCCACCTGATTCTATACTTTCTTGTGCCCGCGGTAGAACCGGACAACCACCATGTCGGCTCGGGACGTTCAGACTGAATTTGACTTTGACGACTTCGAGACCGAGGTCACCCGCGAGGACGAAGACGCCCTCATCGAGACGATCGCCGACTCGATCAGTCGGCTTCGTGAGCAGATCGACGACGACATTCTCGACGGCGTGTTTACCTCTGACCCCGGCTCGTACATCCTCAAGTCGGAATATTCTCAGGACCGCCTCGATCCCGAACCGATCACACAGGACCGCGTGATCGAACCGCTGTTGAACACACTCGGCTACACTGATTACGGCTCTGAGGCCGGCGACTTCTCGACGACCCGTGGCGAACAGGCGGACTACGCAGTCTCGCTACGCGATATTCCGAATATCGACTCGTCGCGGCTGCTGATCGAAGCCGAGCCGCTGAATAAGCCGCTCGAAAATCGCGGTCACGGGCTCGATCAGGTCAAATCGTGGCTCAGTCAGCGCGAGTTTGAGTCCGACTACGGGTTCGCGACGGACGGCATCCGGTGGATCTTCATCCGGTACGACGCCGACTCGTACACCCACAACGTCATCTCCGAAGTCGACCTCCGCCCGGTCTTTCTCACGCTCTACGAAAACGCGACCACGGGAACTGCGTCACCAACGGACGCCGTCACCGACGACGATCGCGAGCGAATTGCGACACTCATCCGCACCTTCGCATACGACAACTTTCGGTCGATCGTCGACGACGCCCAGGAGGTCATCAAGGAGAAGCAGGAAGCGATAACGGACGAGTTCTACGACGACTACATCAAGTACGTGTTCGGCGTCGCTGAGGGCGAAGACGAACGCCGTGCGCGATCGCTGGTGGGTGATGGCGTCCAACCACCTTCTGACGCAACAGGCGACGAAACTCGGCTGTTCTCCGTCGACCTGATGAACCGCCTCATCTTCATCAAATTCCTTGAAGACAAGGAAATCGTCCGTCCGGGGCTCTTGAGCACGATCGTCGAGACGTACGAGGACGGTATCTACCCGCAGTCGCTCTACAAGTCGTTCTTCGATCCGTTGTTCTACGATGTACTCAACGTCAAACCCGACGAACGCTCCGATCAGGTCTCCGATATCGACCTCTACGCCGAGATTCCCTACCTGAATGGTGGGCTCTTCCGTCCGGAGCTTAACTCGGACTCCGACGTGGACGAGCGCCAGTTCGACGTACAGGACTCCGTCCTCCTCTCGATAATCAATCTGCTCGAACGCTACCAATTCTCCGCGGACGGTGGCCCGACGGATATCGACCCGAGCGTCCTCGGCTCGGTCTTCGAGAAGACGATCAACTACCTCACGACCGATCCCGGCGACCAGAACGCCGATCTGGGCGCGTACTACACCCCGAAAGAAATTACCCGATTTAGCGCCGAACAGACGGTCCGACCGGCGCTGAAAGAACGCTTCGAGGCCGTGCTCATGGAGGAGCGCGATTGGCCCGAGGCCGAACTGCGACAGTACGAGACGCTGTACGAGCTGATCGACGCCCTCCCCGGCTCTACGAATCTGATCACGGAATTGCTCGCCGATGTGGACGACTTCTACGTCGTCGACCCGAGTATGGGGAGCGGGCACTTTCTCACGTCTGTCGTCGAGGAAATCACCAACATTCGCCAGGAGCTATGGGCGCAAACTGAGGAGTATCCGAACCGACACCGCGTAAAGCAGGCGACGGTCCAGAACAATATCTACGGCGTCGACATTATGGAACCGGCTGTCGAAATCGGGAAGCTCCGGTTGTGGCTCTCGCTCGTCGCCGAATTGCAGGCCGAGGACGTGGAACGACTCGACACCGACGAGCTGGCGCTCCCGAATATCACGTTCAACGTTCGACAGGGAAACTCGCTGATCGGCTACGTCGGGTTCCCCGAGGAGACCGAAGACGGCGTCGCCACGTTCGAGCGGTGGAGCGAGGATAGCGTTCGGTCTCGGTATGAGGATGTGATCGAGGAGATAGAACTTCACGAAGAGTACCATGCGTTCCCGGAGCGCGCCGAGCAGCACCGTCAGAACGCGAACGAGTTGTTAGAGGAGTATCGTGCCGACCTCGACAACGAGATTCTGGAGGACTTTCGGGACGTTGTCGACGACGTTACCGAAGACGATCTTGACAATTATACGCCGTTCCACTGGGTGTTAGAGTTTGCAGAGGTGTACGCCGAAGGCGGCTTCGACGTGATCGTGGGGAATCCGCCGTGGGATATGCTTACTCCTGATCGAGATGACTACTTTACAAGATATGATGAATCATTCTCCGGGCTTCTGCCCGAAGCTAAACAGGAGCGCCAAGACAGCCTCCTTGAAGACAGTGAGATTAGACAGGGGTGGGAAAATTACAAACATGAAATCCAGATTGTAACACAATATTTCCATGAATCTCCTGACTACCAGATGCAGCACCCCTCGATTGCTGGCAAGACACAGGGTACCGAAAACGATCTCTCTGCTCTATTCTTAGAGCGTATTTTCCAACTAGCAAAAGATGGTGGGCATGTATCTCAAGTTCTTCCTGGTGCGATTTTCAATGGTGTTTCAACCAAGGATCTCCGTATGCATTTACTGGATGAGACAACTATTAATTCGCTTGTCACATTTGAAAACAGAGGAATATTTGATGAAATAGACACACGATACAACTTTGGTGTTATTGCATTCAAAAATTCCGGGCGAACCGATGAACTCAAGGCAACTTTCCAGCAAATCGGGACTGAAGTTCTAGAAAACTTTGAGGAACAAGCACTCATTCTCTCTCGGAGGGTCCTCCGCGAATACTCTCCCGAAGCTCGTATCTTTCCATATATTAACGAACAGGCTGAAGTTGGCGTATTAGACACAATTCTCTCACATTCTCCAATTGGTGAATCTGAGAACTCACCGTGGTATTGCTCTCCGTATCGAGAATTAGACCGTACAAACGACTCAGACCGCTTTGTTGAAACTGAGTCGTCTGGCGACTACCCTGTGTATGGTGGAAGCAATATATTCCAATTCCAGTATGATCCATCATTCTTCGAAATTGAATCTCCTGAGTTTTGGAGTGTCGACGAGGACACCAACCCTGAAAAAAGTGCGAAGAGAAGGATCCGAGAAAAGAAAGTTCGGGGACTCAAGAGCAGGCTTTATGACGCGTTTGATGGGAGCGGATCTCAGGTTAGTTTTGTGAATGATCTCCTAGAAGATCGCAGGGGTGAACCGCTTAACCCATCTGATGTACTTTTAGATTGTACCGATTACCGTATTGTAATCCGCAATATCGCACGTTCTTCGGATGAACGGACAATGATCGCATCTGTATTGCCTCCCGGTATTGTGTGCCACCATGCGATTAACACATTCGAGCTGTTCGAAATCAATCCGCAAGAGGACGATTTATCAGAGTCTCCACTCCATTCTGTTTACGAACGCATTTTCTCTGATGAGGAGTTATTCTACGCTCTTGGAGCAATAAACAGCATCCCGTTTGACTTTCTGATGAGGACAAAAGTTGATAGCAACCTTGTCATGTACAAAATAACAGAGTCTCAGGTCCCCCGCCTCACCGCTGGAGACGAGTGGTTTGAGCACATTTGGACTCGTGCGGCGAAGCTCAACTGCTACGGCGACGCGTTCGCGGAGATGCGTGATCGACTCGATATCGAAGCCGCGACGGACGAGTCTGAACGCGAGCGTCTCCAGGCCGAACTTGATGCTGGTGCGTTCCACGCGTACGGACTCGATCGCGATCAGGTTGCGTTCATCCTCGACGACTTTCACACCGTCCAGAACCCCCGTCGGATGACTGACGAGTACCTCGACATGGTCCTCGACAAGTACGACGAGCTGGCCGGCAGGTAGCGACCTACCAACTACTCGATATCGGCGTTTCCGTGCCGGTCCGATCGGGTGCCTTTTTAGGTGATAGCGCCATAGGGTTGTGCACGAGGAACGGGGCGTCTCCGCCTACAACCACCGTTCGTTCCTGTTCCTCGCATCAGCCCGCTTCATGAGTGGCAACGATGACAAGATCGAGTCGGCCGACGATGCCGACACTGACGACGAGTCGGACGGGGACGACGAGTCTCCGCACACCCTCGACGTGCTGCGGACGATCAAGATGACAGCCGAGATCGTCATGCTGGCCGCGCGGCTCATCGGGGTGAGGTAGTGGAGCGCGCCAACTAGGGCGTCTCCACCTACAACCAATTCTGTCTATTCACGGAATCGTCTTAAAGAGTTAGGGTCCACGCCGACACCACGCTCGACACCGTACACGTCGACCTCACCACGTAGAAACACCCGCCCCGACCGCACGACTGCGACTGCCCACCATGCGCGATCCCATCCGCACGAGCGCCGGCAACGGCGTCGTCGGGGTTGCACCGCGACGCTTTCTGCCGGATCAAGAGGGGCTCGCTGTAGATCGTGGATCGCCACTCGTGACAGCGTTCCGGGCGCGTCGCCGGCGCCGTCGACGGCGAGTTTTCCCTCGACGTTGTTCCGGTCGCCTCGGTCGCGCGTCACTGACGATCGCGTGTGGCGGCACGCGGCGTCTCGTCACAACAACGGGTTTTCGAGACTACTGAGCGAGTCGCCTTCGGTACTCCCCCGCGGTCGACGTGACCGCCGAGCGCACCGGACTGCTGGCTGATTGTGGGTCGTGTTGGTCGTGCTGGCCTACTACGGGCGCGTTTATCCAGAGCCCGTCCTCGCAGGTAAAAGGGGCAAGTGACAACTCTACGGCGCCCTCGATCGGCACCCACCCCTTCACTTTCACTCCGGTTAACCGGGGGTTAAGGGGCGCCGGGGCGTCGGTGTAACTAAGGCGGGAAGTCGGCCACGAGAGCAGGATACTGGTCTCAGAATGGCCGCGGGCGCAGGAACGCCCCCGACCTGCCGCGCAAACGGCATGAGTACGAATTACCCCTCCGGTAAAGACAGTTCGGGTCGCCACCGCAGCGGTGGGTCCCGGAAGGCACAGTCCACGATCAGCGACGGCTCGGCTCGCAGTTCCGCGCTCGCAGGTGGTTCCGATGAGTGACGCCGAGCGCACCGGCGGCGACGCGGACGGCGTCGACGACCAGCTCCCCGACCTCGACGAGCCGGGAAAGTACGAGCGATTCACCCGGATCGACAGCGTCGAGTACGACGTTGCCAACGAGTTCCTTCGCGAGTACACGACGATCACGGCTCGCGAGTGGGCGATCGCGTGTCTCTGCCGCGACTTCGAGACCGAGACGGGCGTCCGGATGACGTTCATCGGTGAGAACCTTCCCGAATTGGTCCCGTTCATGACGGACACCTACTCGCCGCAGGCCGTGAATCAGGCACGGTACTCGTACGACGAGAAAGCGCAGACGGCTGCCAACACGTTCTTCTACGCCGTCCTTTCGGGGCGGTATTCGATCGAAGAGATTGAAGCAATGGTCGAGGAAGCGCGTGAGACGGCGGAGACGCTGATTGAAGTCGAGACGGGCAATCCTCCGGCGGACAACCCGGAGGCCGACGACGCGGTTGCTGACGCCATGGCGAGCGTGTGGGAAGCGAGTCGCGCGCTCACCGAAGAGTTTGACGAGCCGGCCGAACCCGAGAACGGAGGCGACCGTGCGGACTGATCGCGACGCCCGGAACGGGATCGCGTGGGGCTCGCCGTTCGACAATACCTGCGGCGAGTGCGCCCACGAGTGGCGTTCGCGTGGCGAGCCGGCGGCCTGCCCCGAGTGCGGCTCCTCGATGGACGCTGGCGAGTCGGTCGACCTCTTCGCCGGCCTGCGGGACGTGACCGACGACGACCCGATCGCCGGCCTTCGTCGAGAACTGGAGCGTCGACAAGCCGATCCGAGCGCGAAGGGGCTCCCCGAGTTTACCGAGCGCGTCGACCCGTGGGATCGCGATCTGCCGGCCGGTCGCTCGTACCGAGGCGGCGGTCACACGGGCGAGACGCGGTTGTGGAAACGGCGCCGGATGCAGGCGCTCGAACGCGATAATCACCGCTGTCAGGTCTGTAGCATCCGGAACGCGCACCACGTAGAGTTCACCGGACAATCGCTGGAAGTCCACCATATCATCCCGAGAGACCAGTTCTCCAACCCCGACGACCGTCACGCCCTCTCGAACCTGATCACAGTTTGCTTCCAGTGCCACGCTGACGTGGAAGGACTGTCTCGTGAGGAGCTTCGCGAGGTCGCCGAGCGAGAGGCGTGGCTCAAACCCTCGCGAGCCTAAGCGAGAGCGCCTGTATTCTATATTAGCGACATACGGTTTATGAGATTCTTGACCGGAGGTACGAACCGCCAGAACACCGAAATCGGGATTTCTGACGAAACAGTCCCGCAAATAGTCCCGAATACGTTACATCGTCTTACCTGAGTAAGACAGAGTAAACTCTTAGTGGCCCCCACCCGTGGCCCCAAACGAGGCAGAATCAGAATCATGGCCGACGCTTCCATCGACGCCCGCTCCAGCCCGATCGGCGCTGCTGGAGTGGCGTTCCGACGGCACAACCCCCACACTACGGAGGGCCAATGACGGGCCGCCGCTCCGTCGAGACAGCGATCGACGACACGTTCACGAAGTACCTCACGGACAAGGGGAAGGGCGACGCCGGCGAGCAGGGCGCGTACCGAACTGACGCCGAGCGCGAGCTGCATCGATTCCGGCGCTGGTGTCTGGGCGAGACCGCCGACTCGGCGAACGCCTCGCCGCCGGAGTCGTGGGCGGGCGTCGTCGACGGCGACACCGTCCGGTTCGCAGACCTCGACACGACGGTCTTCTCGGACTACGCGCGGTACCTCTCGACCGCGGGCTACGCTGCCGGGACGGTCCTCACCTACTACGCGCACGTCGCCTCGTGGTGTGGGTGGGCGCACGCGCAGGGGTACATCCCGCGGCATTACGCCCGCGAGTCCGACGCCGAAGACCCGCTTCCGGAGAACGACGGGCGCCGACCGGGCGACCAGCAGGCGTGGGAGCCGATCCACCGCGACCTGATCACGCAGTTCGTCGACCGGCGCGTCTCCGAGGCGTTCGACGCNTGGGAGCCGATCCACCGCGACCTGATCACGCAGTTCGTCGACCGGCGCGTCTCCGAGGCGTTCGACGCCCTCGGCGCGATCGAGGTTTCCCACGCCGACCGGGGCGACCCGGAGAGCGAGACGTGGCAGGCCAAACAGAGAGCGCGGTTCGAGGCCTACCAGCGGTGTCGCGAACAGGCGCTCGTGTACGTCGTCGCCTACACCGGCCTGCGTGGGTCAGAGTTCCTCTCCGCGCCGAAGGAGGACCGCGAGGGCCGCAACGGCATCCGGTGGCGTGACGTGTCGTTCACGGACAGCAGCGTCACGGTGTTCCGGAAGAGTCGCGAGTGGAAGGAGGCGTCACTCCCCGAGCCCGTCATCGGGCCGTTGAAGCGGTACGCCG
>NZ_AOJE01000050.1 GCF_000337915.1 Halorubrum saccharovorum DSM 1137 | reverse complement strand
CGCGATCGAGCGCGTCCGCGGCGGGGCGTCCGACCTGATCGTCGCGGCCGAACACGACCTCGACGCGCCGAAACCGCTCACGACCGACGGCGCCCGGTCGATCATGGAACGGCTCTGGACGCACGGGGACCTCGCCGAGCGTCGCGACGAGCTGGACCTCTCACTCGACGGCGACTATCTCGAACTCCACGGCGGGCGTCGAGGCGTCGGGGAGGTGCTCGTCCGGCAGTTTGGCTACGCCGCTGCGGCGCGCTACCTCGACAACAGCGAGGAACAGGTCCGCGAGGCCTACCAGCATATCGAGGCCGCCGAGCGCGCCGACATGGCGACGGAGGCGTTCTCGCAGACGGACAACCGCGTGAACGAGCGGTAATAATCTCTGAACCGGTCTGTGACTAGACAGGCTCTGTTGAAATCCTCAGATTCTGACAGTAACCGGCTGCTGAATACCTGGCGCATATCACCCACAGAAAACATATGCCTGTTTAATTTGTACCCTTTCGTGTGAAACGTCGAAGTCTCATCGCTACAGGATGTGTCTGTCTTAGTACTGCTATCTCCGGCTGTTTGAGTCTTGATAGAATAAGATACCGTGACGAGCCGTGGGTTACTGCGTCCGTCACTACAGATAATATTAGAGCGGGATTCGATAGTAAACAGCTTCTTGAGATATCTTTGCAACCGAGTAACGTGATGGGAAATAAGTTACCTGATGAAAATCAGCAACACCATCTCAGAATAGATGTTTCTTCGTTGGAACAATATGGGGTAAATGTGGAAGATCTGTCTGTAGAAACCACTAAAGGAAGATGGGGAGGTACGGGCAATTACAACAACAATATCGATACATTAGACTTCACCAACGGAGTGGTTGATATTGTCATACTCACGTCAGAAGACGTGAATGAGGCAAATCGGGTCGCGCTGAATCTGACAGGATTCCAGTTCACAGATGTCGAAGCGGCGACTAAAATTCAATATGACGTTCAGTCTCCCGATGACCACGTGGAGATCTCGAATGAAATGTTCAGCAATTTTAAAAAAGAGAGTAAATGCGGGTTCAGAATTAATGGCGCAGAGTTCACACTGATAAATCCTGAGTTGCTCCCGCCCACGCTGTGCCCGGGTTCACTCACGACTAGTATGAATGGTCAGGGGTCTCAAGGGCTCATTGTTGAGTGGCTAACCCCGAAAGAGGAAGAGATACATGTTGATATTGATCTTTCTTCGCTTGATGGATATGCAACGGTCGGAGGCGCATCAATCAAGCTGAGGGACAAGAGGGGTAACTCTGATGAACCTAGAATATGGGGCGCAACTCTTGAAGACGCAACAATTGACGATTGGACGCTCTCGTTGAAATTGGTGCCAGATTCTGGGAGTAATTACGCTGCTGCGTCTGTCCGCATCACCGGCATAGAGATGGCAATTGAAGAGTCGATCAAAGGATTATCATATGACATGAGTATCGAAGGTGACGCCCAAGAGACGGTAGAGACGGAATCGTTCAACATCCACGGCACCCCCTCCTCTGAAGGCGGAGACGTCTAAGCGCGAGCGTTTCGGTACAATTGACTGGATTTCTGTGGTGGAGATCTAATAACTTCACCCTCTATATTCAGCACGCCCCCGAAAACATGTCACCGTTTGGGGACTTCAACAGAGTCACCAGACAGTACTTTATATTGACACGGCTACGGGCCAAGTAATTGTGCTTGAATTACTCGAACAAATAGGTATTCTCATCGTCGGTGGTCTCGTCGGACTCATAGCCCACGAATCGGTCCACTATGGATTTGGCTGTCTGTTTGATGGGTCCCCATTTGTCTCGAAGCGGACCTTCTATATCCCGGAACAGATCGACTTTGACACACCACGCCAAATGACGGACCGACAAGTACGAATTGCCGGTGGCGGGGTGGTCGTGTTCCCGATCCTCCTCTTTGTTGGCGTCTGGTTGGGATCGCTCCCTGCTATTGCGGTTGGGGCTGGGGGTAGCGGGATCAGCATGTACGATACGCTGGCGGGATATCATCCGCAGCAGTGGAAGCGATTTACCGCTGGAGAACCCATCTCACGGACTGATTTTCAATCTCAAGAGGATATTGAATGAGACGGGGTGTCGTTCTCTCCGTCAGCTGGTGTGTCATCCTACTCGTCGGGCTCGTTGCTGGGGCTGCCCCTGTCTCAGGAGCTACTCAACAGGGAACCTCGACGATAGCGCAAACGGAGCAGTGCGCTACAGCGTACGACCGACTCAACGGCCGGAATCAGGATCGATCTGGCCCACCTGTCTCGGTTTCTGTGACAGCCTCTGATCCCGGCGTCGTCCTGTTAGAGTACACTGTTCCGGACGGACAAGACTCGTTCATTGTGTCGGTACCTGAGAATCAGGATATTCGGCTTGCAAACGGGTTTGAAGAGCCATATCCGGGGTATTTTGAGTATACTGGCAGTGGAACTGCTCAGATCGAATATGCGGTAAATCGGAGTTTTCAGATCCCGGAGGATGACGATCGAATCGATCTTCCCGAGACGTATACGAGCCATAATGAGTCGGTAGCCACGAGCGTTATCCCGCGCCACAGTGGTGCCCCCATCCAATTAGCGTTCCCTGACGGCGGGTATGCTGGCACGACGATCATGTACGTGGGGGAAATAGCCCACGTCGAGACGATATCGAACGGTCCGAATCGTCATAACGTAGTGATTCCTGCGGCAGTCGATTCGTCCGTCGGGGACGCGACGCTTGAGGGGCTACAACTTGGCGCGGAGACGATTGATCCCCGCCACTACTACTGCGAGAGTACGCTTTTCATTCATCCCGGTGATGTTCGAGGGTACGCTTCGCGAGCCGATTCCGTCTCTGGAGAGAACTGGGAACAGAATGGACCTGGTACACACACGCCGTTGCATGAATATGTCCACCTGAATCAGCGATACACTGTCGCCGAGGAGATGCAGTGGTTCACGGAAAGCTCTGCGACCTATCTCACGGCACGGATTCTGTACGATAATGGCTTGTTGACGCCTACTGAGTATGATGCACAGCTCACCTACTGGGATCATTTTTCATCGGGCTCAAACTTGACCAATTCAAGTAGTTACCTCCGACAGTCGGAGGCGAGTCTTGTCAGAGATGATTATACCTCTGGCGCCCTCGTTCTTGCGCGACTTGATGCTGATCTACGCGGGAACGGGAACGCGACAATCTATGATCTGTTCTCAGCGGTGGGCAGCGGAGATCCAGCTACTGACTATGACGTATCAGCGTTCTACGACGATTACGAACGTCTCGGTGGGAACCGCTCAGAAGCGGAACTTCGAACGCTGCTTGAACAATCAGGCACGGTTGAACCGGCCTACGTGACGCCCTCGGCGAGAGTGTTACCCGATTCACTGGTCCGGCACGAGAATTACGCCGATTCGACACCACGAGAGGTAGAAATTCGGGTACTCTCTGTATTGGCCTTCATTGTTCTTGTCGCGGGTGTTTTGAAGGCCCGAGAGTCGATTTCGGATCAAGGAGACGACTGATATTCCTTTTCGCTGAATCATCGGGGTAGCGGTCGGTAGCCGCTGCCTCCGCAAGTTACTATATAATAGTAACAACCGGGTCGCCACAAACCAATTGCACCGGCGCAAATAACTTCGATATGTCCGAATATCCCGATTAGACCATCCAACAAGGCAGACAAGACTTGTGAAGCAAAGTATTAAAAGGATGGCACAAAGAGAACCAGATAGGTTCTGAGTCGCTCGCCGGCGTCGACGGCGGCGCCGGTCGGCTGGAACCAGCCACTATGGCACAACCCCCTACGCAAGCAGACGGCGGTAGTAGCACAGATCCCCGACCGGCGCTGGAGAACGCGGCGATCGTCATCCACCCAGACGGGTACGAACTGGTCGAGGTTGGCGACACGGAGCCGACTGAGTCCGAAGCCGTGCAGGAGCGGATCGACGCGCTTCCCGACGAGCCCGGCGGCGCGGCGTTCAACGCCGACGCCCACCCGGATCACTCGTCCGTGGAGCTGGTCGACGCGACCTACTCGTTCGACGTGGCCGCGACGCTGCGGCTCGCGCACGTCGAGTCCGGGCGCTTCGACGTGCTCGGCGACGACCAACTCGTTCGGTGCGTGAATCCGGGTCGCGAGTCGCTGACGTGGTTCTACGAGGCCGGCGGCGACGACTGCATGGTGGCCGAGTACCACGAGATAGACGACTTCGAGGCCGGGGCGATCGAGCGCTCGAAGGCGCTGGCGTCGATCGCGTCGTCGAAGGTCGAGGTGTCGATCGTCGACCGGGAGGAACTGGAGACGCGTCGCGAGCGCGGTGAAGCCGTGACGGACGGCGGTGAGGCCCTCACGGGAGACGACGCAGGGTTCTGTGCAGACTGCACGGAGTGTGACGACCTTGACGGCAGCACGCAGTACGAACTGTTCGCTGAACGCGACCTCGTCGCTGAGCGGCACGAACACGATACCGGACACGACGTGGAGCGGACGCCGGCATCGCCCGAGGCGCTGACTGACGGCGGTTCCAACCCGGACGATCCCGAAGTCCACTCCGAGGGCGACCGGATTGTCGCAACGGCGAACGGCGGCACCGTCGGGGGCGAGTGGCAGACGATGAAGCGACTCGCAAAGACCATTCTCTCTGAGGCCGAGGAGCACAAGACCGACCTCCAGAAGGCGGAGGAGATGGCCGCTGGCGTCCACATTCGCCTCTCGTGTGAGTGCTGCGGGATCGAGGAGGAGGTGGAGTACGCCCGCGATCTGCGAGAGACGCCGGAGGAACACGTCGAGCACCCGGACTTTGACTGTACGCTCGACGACGTGACGGTCGAGGCGTTCTGCCCGCGTCACGGGACGGTCCCGCTCTCGTACGACGAGTGTGACTCTTGCGCGAGCGATCGAGCGCTGATGAATCGATGACGGACGATCGTTCTGTCCCGGAGCTGATTCGGGACACGATCGAGGCGAGCGAGTATCCCGAGCTGACCGTCCGCGAGGTCACCCAGCGCACGGGCCTCACTGAGCAACAGGTCTACTCGGCCGCCGGGTCGATGGATCGGCTCGAACTGGACCAGCGCGTCGGCGTCGTGCGGCTGCCCGAGGACGACGGCGGCGACTTCGTCGACGACCGCGACAGCGAACTAGCTACTGACGGCGGTGTCGATCAGGCGGTCGGAAGGAGAGAGCACCCGATCATGCTCGGCAAGCGGTGGGGTGACGAAGCCGAGAGTAACATCGAGAAGTGGGGCAACCAACGTCACGACACGCTCCTTCTCGCGCTGATCGAGGAGGTGGGCGAAATCGCGATCGCGATGGAAGCGAACAGCGAAACGATATACGACGCCACGTCTCCGGACGCCGATGACGTGCCGGCGGCTGTCGGTCGGCGGCTAATCGACGACATGGCCGACCTCGGCCGGGAGACGCGCGACTTTCTCGAAGGCGAGTACGGTGACCCTGCGGGCGACGGGGAGAGCCCCGACGAGCACCGGATTCACGGCGAGCCGACCGACACGACGCGAATCCTCGAAGAAGTCGAGGACACGGCCCCGTTGTGTTTCCAACTCTACTGGGCGCTACAGGGGGTCGACGATGGCGAGTAGACAGCGCACGATCGCGCAGGCGGCCGGCGCGGCGCCGACGATCGGCGTCGCCGTCGACGAGCGGACGCACTACGCACACGCTCGCTACGCCATGCACGACGAGCCCGGCGTGATCTGGTACGACCCGCGCGACGGACACGAGAAATTCCGGGTTCCGAACGTCGCCGCTGACACCGACCTCTCACTCGATGAGCGCGTGTTGACCCATGTGACGATCCACCCGAAGCGCGCGTGCTGTCAGCTGGTCGACCCGGCCGACCACGAGTGGGTCGCCGAGTATCAGCACAAGACGCGCGAACTGTTCGAGCGCCCGCCGGACCTTCCCGATCGCGAGTACACCGCACACTACGCGAAGAGCGAGACCTACGACAGCGTCCGGGCGGCGCGGGCTGCCGCGAGTGAACGGTGCGAGGCGTACGCGGACGCCCCGTACCGGAACGCGGTCGAGGCGCGGGCTACGGGCGAGCCGGTCACCGACGGTGGCTTCGATCAGGACACCACAGACAGCAACCACGTCGGCCCGATCGTGTTCGCCGATGAGGACGCGCGCCGTCGTCTCCAGCAGTCCGGCGACGTTGTCACCTTCCGCGTGTCCGAGCGAACCACGGGCGACACTTGGTGGCGCAAGAGCCGTACAGGCGAGAAGATGGGCGACTGTCGCGTCGAGTGTATCGGCGCTGTCGATCCGTCCGACCGCTCAGTCCTCATGGCCTACTACCGCGAGGCCGGGTTTGGCTCGGTCTCGGACTGGCAGGACGCGATCGAGGACCTCAACGGCGAGCTTACCGAGGGGTACCTCTACCGCGTGACGAGTGACGAGCGGTGGGCGGAGTGTGAGTCCTGTCACGAGTACTCGCCTGCGGTCGAGTCGTTCGGCCAGCCCGACTACGTGTGGCTCTGTCCCGAGTGTCGTGACGAGACGCAGTGGCGCGAACCAGCCACCGACGGCGGGCACCGTCCGCCCTGCGAGGCGGTCGCGAACATGGATCCGACGCCACCGGATAGCGCCTACGACCTCGAACGTCGGGTGTGTCCGAACTGTCGGCTCTACTTCGACGTAGGGGCATCGGCGGACAAGGTGTTCTGTTCCGACGCCTGCCGGCGCCGGCACGAGCGCGGCGAGTTGATCGCCGACGGTGGCGTTGATCGCGAGGTTCTCAACGATCACGTCGGGGACGACCCCGGCCCTCGCGAAGACTCCGAGCTCGAACTGGACGACCACATGGCGTGTAAAGAGTGCGGGCTGACGCTCCGGTGGGACGCGGTCTTCCTCTACGGGTTTCAGCGCTGTCCGGAGTGCTACATGGACTACCACCGGAAGCAAGTTCTCCGGGCGTACGGCACGCTCGACTCGCTCGAAGCCGTCCCGCTCCAGACGATCCCGGATGACGCCGAAGACGACGACACCCAGCTCGTCGCCGACGGCGGAACGCCCGACCTCCCNGAGCCAACCCCGGCCGACGACGCCGATCTGCCACGAACCAGCGCCGGCACGCCGCTCCCGGAGCTTCGCTTCGTCGACCGCTTCGCGACCGGCGACGACGTGTTCTACGCGGTCACCGAGGAGAACGGCGTCCGGCTCTACCGCGTCACGGGTGAGACGACGATTGTCCGCGGGCTCCTCGCGCACGACGCGGTGATCCACGAGACCGCCGACGACGGGTGCGTGACGACGCCGTCGTACAACGACAAGTACGGGACGATTGACCTGTCTCACCACATGGGCGGTCGGGAGGCGTCGTTCCGAGCCGACCGTATCCTCGACAAGCCAGTGATCACGCTGACGGAGGTCGACCGTGTCTGATAGCGATCACACCCCGAACCCGCGCGAGCACGAACTTCCGGACGGCGACCTCGCGGTCTCCTCGCACTGGGTGTGGGGCGTTCGCGACGCGACCACCGTTCCGGAGGCCGACCGACCGCTGTACCGGATCCTGATGGACGTGCTCGCCGACGCGCACGTTCCGGACTGTCTGCCGGCCCGCCTCGCGACGGAGTGTGACGACCTCGTGGACGCCCGTGAGACCGTCACGAACATCGAGCGCGGTCGGGTGGACGTGGAGAACGTCGGCTACGGGATGAGCTACTGTCACAAGGTCCGTGACGCAATCGACGGGCACCGCGATCGCGACCCGCTCCGATTCGTCGCGGTCGGGTGTTCGGGCTCGAAACACGACGTTGCCGGCGCCGTTCCGGCGAAGGACCTCTACCGGCGGGCCTACTGGACGTGCAAACGCGAGTACGGTGAGACGCTCGGTGACGAGTGGACGATCATCTCCGCCGAGCACGCCGTCCTCGACCCCGACGAGCCGATCGAGTACTACGAGCGCACACCGGACGACCTCGCGGGCGTCCCGGTCGACTCCAGCGAACGACTGCCGACCGGCGAGCCCGTGACGACACTCCTCGATCAGTGGGCACTCCGCGTGTACGAGGGGATCACAGAGTGGGTTTCGTCTGTCTCGGGGCTCGATCCGCGGGATATCGAACTGGAGATACTGCTCGGGCGGTCGTACCGCGACCCGTTGGAGGCGCGCGGCGTGTTCGACCGACTGCGTGCCCGTGGCGACCTCTCGATACGCTTCCCGTTTCAGGAGGTCGAACAGGCGGCCGGCGGCAACGGCAACCAAATGGGCTGGATGAGCGACGAAGTCGAGGCCGCGACGGCGGTCGCGACCGATGGAGGGTCGACTGATGGCGACGAGTGAGCGCAAACCCGTGTTCCCGGACGACGAAGACGCTCGTCGCCACCGAATCACGGCCCGCGTCTCGGCTGACCACCTCGACGAGTTGGACGACCGCGTCAAGGCCGGCGAGTTTCGGAATCGCTCGCACGCGATCCGGCTGGCGATCGCCGACCTCCTCGACGAGACGGAGCCCGAAGCGAACAGCGCGACTGACCACAACGACGACACCGACGCCGACGACGGCACAACCCCCAATGACGACTGATACTGACGACACGACGACGGACGAATCGCTCGAAAACGACGGCGTGACCCTGCGGCAGCGCGCTCGCGCCGAACGCGCGTTCCAGCAGATCCGCGAGTCGGACAACCCCTTCGCCGAGGCCGCGGTCGCGCTCCGCGATCAAGGCGCGACCGTGCAGGAAATCTACCGCCAGTACGATGCGATCGAGGCGGACCTCGGCGACGCGGCAATGGCCGAGCAGACAGAGCTGATCCCGGAGTGGAAAATCACCGTGAAGGTGCCCGACGACACCCCGAGCGGGTACCGGTACGAGCGGAAGACCCGAGCGCATCAGGACCCGCGGAAGGCCGAGGCCAAAGTGGCGGAAACGTCCGGCTGGGAGGTCGTCTCGGAGAAAACCGAACAGGTCGGCTACATCAAGGTGGCCTAATGCACGCGACTGACACCCGTCGCGGTGACGATGACGACACGATCACGATGCCGAGCGGCGAGACGGTGCCGGTCGAGATGGG
Organism: Halorubrum saccharovorum DSM 1137; assembly: GCF_000337915.1. GTDB lineage: Archaea > Halobacteriota > Halobacteria > Halobacteriales > Haloferacaceae > Halorubrum > Halorubrum saccharovorum. Next base: position 233 of record NZ_AOJE01000050.1, on the reverse strand, counting down.
CGACGCCGTGTTCCCGTGCGTCACCGAGTTTGACGCCTCGGTCGGCGTGTGTATCGAGGACGGCCGGATCAAGATGTACGAGGAGGGCGACTGCACACTCTCGCTCGGCGTCTCGAAACACGCGATCGAGCCGGCGGACCCGGTCGCGACGCTGTACGCGTCGATCAACCTCGACGCTGAGGGCGACGATATCTACTCAGAGACAGCGTTCGAGGCTGTCTCTTATACACATC
>NZ_AOJE01000049.1 GCF_000337915.1 Halorubrum saccharovorum DSM 1137 | reverse complement strand
GAGACCCCCAAGGGGAAGCGAAGACCCTATAGAGCTTTACTGCAGGCTGTCGCTGAGACGTGGTCGCCGATGTGCAGCATAGGTAGGAGTCATTACACAGGTACCCGCGCCAGCGGGCCACCGAGACAGCATTGAAATACTACCCGTCGGTGACTGCGACTCTCACTCCGGGAGGAGTACACCGGTAGCCGGGCAGTTTGACTGGGGCGGTACGCGCT
>NZ_AOJE01000048.1 GCF_000337915.1 Halorubrum saccharovorum DSM 1137 | reverse complement strand
ATGTGTATAAGAGACAGGGATAGAGGACCGCCACCAGACTAGATCGGTCGGTCCCACCGCGAGGTGAGAGGTGCCGGGTGGGGTCCCCCTAGACACCGTTATAGGTCCCTGTGGTGGGTGGTGGGGTCGGTTCGATTTTCGGCGACCCTTGCGCCGTCCTGCGATTAGGGAGCGGAGGGGCGAGTGATTGTGGTGGGAGAATCGCAAGACGGCGGTAAGTTGTGGCGGTTCAGACAGGGGTATCCTTACGCCGTCCTGCGATTGTACGGATAGGGCCGGGATTCGACAGGGGGAAGAATCGCAAGACGGCGGTAAGTTGTGATGGGTGATACTCCGGGGCGATCGGCGACCCCTGCGCTGTCATGCGGTTTCGGGTTCTGTCTGGCTATGGTTAGAACTGCTAATAACAATATGTGGGCGTGTTGGTAGTATCGGGATAGGTAGATGTTCTGCCGGGGTGAAAGGTCAGTATTCTTTAAGGGGCTAGTCGTTCTCGTCGCAGTCAAAGCTACGCAACGTGAGTGAATGCCCGGAGAAGGCCCGGGCGACGGACGATTCCACCGGACGCGATTTGTGGCAGAATCGCCCGGTGGAAACCTCTTGGCCGGAGGGTTCGTCCTCGCTCTGTCCTCTCTCAGCCGAGTCAGTAAGTGTTTCGACGGTTCACGGAAACGCTCGGTCTGGACGACTAAGCGCCGATCCACCGCAAGGATCGGGCGATCTTGATTTGCCCGAGAGCCGGCGTACCCGGCTCGAGGGCCGCCCGATCCGCACGCCCCCGACCGGCGGGAGGGGGCTATCTTGTGCGGTGGCGGTGCGGCGGCGGTGCGGTCTTTACTCGACGCTAGTTAGAACAACTCAAGAGCCGCTATGCTTCGCCAATTCAGGCGTTCCACCGTGCGGTGCGGTAGAAGACGTGCCGGTGGCTATGGTGCGGTGCGGTGCCACCGGCTCGTCTTCGTCGCGGTCGTCGGATAGTGCCGCCCCAGCTGGGCCGGACGTGCTGTCGGGCCACTCGTGGAGCAGCTCGCGATCGCGTCGGTCGGGGTGGTCGGAGTGAGCGCGGATCCCGTCGACGGCGAGGTCGAGTTGGATGAGCAGTCACGGCTCGGTCGGGACTGGGATTGCGGGCCGGATCGGGAGCGGCCGGACTGCCGGAAGGACTTGGCGCACCTGAAGTACCAGACAGAATCGGGGGAACAGGCGTCGTACCGTTGCGGTTCGTGGGACTGCGAGTGTTGCGGCCACCGGCTGAGGATGGGACTGATCGAGGAGATAGAACGGATCACGGAGGAGCGCCCGGAGATGCGTCGGTTCCTGACGCTCACAGTGGACCGCAGAGCGCCCGCGTCGAAGGAGGAGAAGCACGAGTACATCACCGATCGGTGGAACGCGCTGAGGACGGAACTGAGGGACCGCTATCCAAACCTGTCGTATCTGTGGGTGCGGCACGAGGGAGACGAGCGGGACCGGCCGCACCTGCACCTGCTCGTGGATCGGTTCCTGCCGCAGCGGGAACTGTCGCAGTTGGCCGAGCGCGTCGGCCTCGGCCGGGTGGTGGACATCCGGCGGGTGGACGCACGGAACGCGGCGCACTACATCAGTGCGTACCTCGGTCGTGGCTCGCTGTCGTTCCTGCCGTCGGGGTCGCGGCGGTACGGATCTAGCGCCGACGTCGATCTCGATCCACGCGATCCGGGCGGCGACGATCGTGACGGCAGTGCGCTCGAGGAGGACTGGTCACTGATGGCGTGGGATCCGATCGTCGAGGACTGGGTGTCGGCTGCGTCGGGAGACTTCCGGCGCGACGAGGATAGAGGACCGCCACCAGACTAGATCGGTCGGTCCCACCGCGAGGTGAGAGGTGCCGGGTGGGGTCCCCCTAGACACCGTTATAGGTCCCTGTGGTGGGTGGTGGGGTCGGTTCGATTTTCGGCGACCC
>NZ_AOJE01000047.1 GCF_000337915.1 Halorubrum saccharovorum DSM 1137 | reverse complement strand
GAGCGACGACGGTTCCGTCGACGAGGTGTTCATCAAGCCGTCGCTGTCTGTCTCCTGGGACGGCTTCGACCACGTCGTCGGGAAGGTCCGCATCCTGGTCGAAGCGGCCACCGGCGCTTCCGATCTCGACCCGCCCGAAATCGAGGACCTCGATTTTATGCCGGTGTTCAGAGCAACCGGCTACGCCAACGGGACGGACAACGACAGCGAAGCGGAGACGGGACCGGGCACCAACGGTGAGTACCAGATTAACTGGTTCGACGGCGACCGGCGCATCACGATCTACGACACCGACGGCGCGCCCGACTACGAAACTGCNGGCTCACTCATGGGCGATCCCATCGACGGTGCCCAGAACGGCTTCTACGGTGCCGCCGGCACCACCGACGCTTTCGAGGAAACCACCGATGCGGGCACCAACGACACGACGGTATACCTGCGGTACACCATCAGCCTCCACCGGCCGGATGTCTCGTTCATCACCGAGGACAACTACGCACTCGAGCCTGAGGACGTCCGCCCGCACTCCCCGCTGGCGATGGCGGACGG
>NZ_AOJE01000046.1 GCF_000337915.1 Halorubrum saccharovorum DSM 1137 | reverse complement strand
AGCGCGTACCGCCCCAGTCAAACTGCCCGGCTACCGGTGTACTCCTCCCGGAGTGAGAGTCGCAGTCACCGACGGGTAGTATTTCAATGTTGCCTCGGTGGCCCGCTGGCGCGGGTACCTGTGTAACGGCTCCTACCTATGCTGCACATCGGCGACCACGTCTCAGCGACAGCCTGCAGTAAAGCTCTATAGGGTCTTCGCTTCCCCTTGGGGGTCTC
>NZ_AOJE01000045.1 GCF_000337915.1 Halorubrum saccharovorum DSM 1137 | reverse complement strand
GATCCGATTGACGCCCAGAACGGGTATTACGGCGCTGCGGGCACCACCGACGCGTTCGAAGAGGAAACTGACACGGGGACGAACACGACGACGGTCTACCTCCGGTATACCGTCAGTCTCCACGCACCGGATGCGAGCTTCATCACCGAAGACCGCTACGACCTCGACCCCGAAGACGTTCGACCTCACTCGCCTATCGTAATGGCCGACGGTGCAGACGGCCAGTACCCGGACCTCTCGGGCGACGAATACGGGACAAACGTCACTGCCGACGAGGCCGAAGACTACGACGACCTCGAAGCCGGCGATTTCGTCGCTGCGACCGCGGTCCCCTACGACGTGCTCCAGGAGAGTACGGACCACCCGGCGATCATGAGCACGTACACGCACTTCGACGTCACGGTGAACAACGAAGCCGCCGAGGCCGGCGTCTCCGGCGAATCCGGCGCCGGCGCCAGCGTCGACGAAGATATCGACACCATCGACTCCGGGAACACCACCGACTCCGGGAACACCACCGACTCCGGGAACACCACCGACTCCGGGAACACCACCGACTCCGGGAACACCACCGACTCCACCGGCGGCAACCAAACCGTGGACGGCAACGCGACGGGGGACAACTAATGCGGACGATTCAGCAATCACACGCACGCGAACGCACAGCGACGTATCGATCGGAGACTCAGCACCACGAGGTATTCTAAGATGATGAACCACAACGACCAATCGAACGCACGAGGCAGCGATAGCGGACTCGCTCAGACGATGTCGACCGGCCGCCGTCGTTTCCTCCAGGCGGCCGGGATCGGCGCGACGAGTCTCACTGGATTCGGGGGACTGGCCGCGGGGCAGAGCGACGATAACGTCATCCAGCTCGAAGCGGTCAACATCGAGGCCGGCGGCGGCCGCGGCCGCGGCGAGTACGTCTGGGAAGACGGCGAAGTACAAGGCCCCCCGGACAACGTCTGTAACTATGAGCAGGGCAACCACGTCTGGGTCGGCGTGTCCCCGGATGATATTGACGGCCAGACGAACCCGACGCTCGACCTGACGGCCGGCGAGAGCTACACGGTCGAATGGACGAACACGACCGGCGACGCTCACAACTTCGTCATCGTCGACGCCGACGGCAACGAGATTCTTGCCACCGANGAGAGCTACACGGTCGAATGGACGAACACGACCGGCGACGCTCACAACTTCGTCATCGTCGACGCCGACGGCAACGAGATTCTTGCCACCGAGGAGGTCTCGGAAGAAGGTACCACGCAGGTCGTAGAGTTCGAAGCCACCGACGAGATGGCCGAGTACTACTGTGCGCCCCACTCGGGCTCACAGCGCGGCGAGGTCGCCGTCGGCGACGGCGGTGGCCCCATGCCCGGTCCGGACGAAGTGAACCTGATGATCGTGTCGGTCACGAAGGGGTACTCTCACCGCAACATCCCGTACGGGGTCGACAAGCTCAAGGGGCTGAGCGATCGGATTGCGGCGGAGACGGGCGCGAACACGGTCAACATCGATACCGTGCCCGAGGAGATTCCCGACGACGTGACCGAGACGAAGCCGGACGACTCGTCCGCGTTCCCGACTGACGCGAGCGAACTCGAAAAATACGACGCGATCATCTGGTTCAGTACGACCGGGGACGTTCTCGACGACCCCGCCCAGCGGGACGCGTTCGAAGAGTACATGCGAAACGGCGGCGGCTACGCCGGCATCCACGCGGCCGGAGACACCCATCATCCGGGCGACGGAGAGTGGGACTTCTACCTCGGAATGCACGGCGGTGCCTACTTCACCGGCCACCCGGAGAATCAGGACGCCGAGATCCACGTCACGGATCAGGTCCNGGTGCCTACTTCACCGGCCACCCGGAGAATCAGGACGCCGAGATCCACGTCACGGATCAGGTCCACCCGTCGACCGACCACCTGCCCGCCAGCTGGGAGGCCTACGACGAGTGGTACGACTACTCGGAGAGCCCGCGCGGCGAAGTGCACGTCCTCGCGACCCTCGACGAGACCAGCTACGACGGCGCGGCGATGGAGAACGGCCGTGAGGATCACCCCATCTCGTGGTGCCAGGAGTACCAGGGCGGTCGCGTGTGGTACACTGGACGCGGCCACACTCACGAATCGTTCGACGAGGACGCGTTCATCGATCACGTCCTTGGTGGGATCCTCTGGGCCGGCGGCTTCGAAGAGGGTGACGCCTCCGGAACCGTCTGGGACAGTTACGACCGAGAGGTGCTCGTCGACGGCTTGAGCGAGCCGATGAAGATGGATATCGACGCCGACGGGCGCATCTTCTTCACCGAGCGCACCACTGGCAACCTCAAGATCCTCGATTCCGACACGGGTGAGACGACGACCGCGATGACGCTCGACGTCTACACCGGTCAAGAAGACGGGATGCAGGGTGTCGCGCTCGACCCCGACTTCGAGGACAACGGCTGGCTCTACCTGTATTACTCGCCGGCGGGGGACGAGAGCGTCAACCGCCTCTCGCGCTTTACCGTCGACGGCGACTCGATCGACCCTGCGACGGAAACGCAGATGCTCGATGTCGACACGCAGCGTGAGACGTGCTGTCACACCGGCGGCGACCTCGAGTTCGATACCCAAGGTAACCTCTATCTCACGACGGGCGACGATACGAACCCGTTCGAGTCCAGCGGTTACACGCCGATCGACGAGCGTGACGGTCGCGAACCATTCGACGCGCAGCGCACCTCCGCAAACACGAACGATCTGCGGGGGAGCGTGCTGCGAATCACGCCGCAGGACGACGGGTCGTACACGATCCCCGACGACAATCTGTTCACCGAAGCCAACGGGTACGGTGACGCGCTCGCCGATAACCTCGCGCGACCGGAAATCTACGGTATGGGCTTCCGGAACCCGTTCACTGCGGCGATCGACCCCGAAACCGACGAAGCGTGGGTCGGCGATTACGGTCCCGACGCCGGCGGGTGGGACGCCGACCGAGGGCCGATGGGAACTGTAGAGTACGCAAAAGTCGCTGACGCCGGCTTCTACGGCTGGCCGTACTTCACCGGACACAGCGTCCCCTACAAAGACTACGACTTCGAGACCGGCGAGTCCGGTGAGATCTTCGACCCGGAGAACCCGATCAACGACTCGGTCAACAACACCGGCCTCGAAGAACTCCCGGCGGCTCAGGGAACCAGTATTATGAGCCCGTACAACTGGGGCGGCTACCTCGACTACCCGTCCGAGTGGGAGGAGTACGTCCCCTACTCGAGCATGGACGAGGTTCCATTCCCGGAGATTACGGGTGGGGCGGCCATGGTCGGAACCGTCTACCGCCACAACACCGCGTTCGGCGACGGGTCGCTGGCGAAGTCCATGGATGGAAAGATCTTCATCATGGAGTACGGCAGCGGCTGGATCAAGTACATCTCGCTGGACGATGACGGCGAGGTGATGGAAGTCGATCCGTTCCTGCCTGACGAGGACTGGGGTTCGCCGTTCGACATGAACGTCGGCCCCGACGGCGCGCTGTACTTCATCGATTACGGCGGAAGTATCAGCAAGATCACGGGCGGCGGCGCGTCCACGGCGGCCTCCGTCTCCGTGAGCGTCGAGAGCGACGAGATCCTACCGGAGGAGTCGACGACGGCGACCGTCGAGATCGAGAACATCTCCGGCAGTGAGCTCTCGGACCTCGAGTTCTCCCTTACTGCCGGGGACGACGTGCTGCAGGTGACGTCACCCTCGACGACGACGTTCGACTCGCTGGCCGCCGGATCGAGCCAGTCAGTCGAGTTCGAGGTCGCGGCCGGCGCGGACGCTACCGAGGGCACCTACGCGCTCGACGCCGAGGTCACGTTCACCCACGAGGGCGAGGAGAAGGCTTCGTCCGGGAGCGCGACCATCTCCGTCCCACAGACGGTCGTAGAGGCGCCCTACGGCGCGAACCTCGGTGGCTCCCCGCCGGCTGAGTCTGGCGCGACGACTCCCGCCGTCATCGACGGGCTGGAGTTCATGCCTGCCGGAACGGTCGAAGCGCTCCAACCTGTGACTGTCACGGGTGACACACCGCCGGACGATCCGGATTGGTTCACCCCGCCCGCACAGGCCGGTGGCCCCACGACGGATTCGATCGCGAACACTGAGCACGATGCGATCTATCAGACCGAACTCATCGGGTATAACCTTGGCTTCGAGGTCCCGATCCCCAACGGAATATACGACGTAACGCTGCACAATGCCGAAATCTACTTCGAGGAGGAAGGTCAGCGCGTCTTCGACGTCTCAGTCCAGGATCAGAAGGTGGTCGAAGGCCTCGACCTCTACGCCGAGGCCGGCCACGACGTCGCCTGGACCAAGACCGTCGAGGACGTCGAAGTCACCGACGGAACGCTGACGATATCGACGACGACGCAGTCGGACTTCTCGAAACTCGCCGGCATCGAGATCCGTTACAGCGAGCCGCTCCAGAACGGCCTGGAAGCGTACTTCTCGCTGGACGGCGACACGCCGGTCAACCAGGTCACCGGCACCGAGGCGAGCGTCGTCGGCGAACCCACGAGCGGCCAGCCGGGCTTCCGCAACACCGCCTGGGAGTTCGGAACGAACGGTACCATCGATACCGTTGACTCCACGGTCGTCTCCGAGCCGTTACCGCTCAACGGCGAGGGTGCGACCGTTGGTGCGTGGATTAACCACGATGCGATCACGGAAGACTACAGCCGGGTGTACCACGTCGACGATGGGGGCAGTCCCGACAGCCCGACGAATGGCTGGAACATCGAGTTCGGTGGCACCGACAACACGGTCGCCCATCAGTTCTGGAACGGCGGAGAGATCGGCGCTGAGGGCCAACCCAGCGTTTCCTGTCCTGCAGGCGAGTGGGTGTTCGTCGTTACCGTCGTCGAAGGCAGCGACGCCACAATCTACACCTTCGACGAGGAAGGACAGATCGCTTCGGGATCCGGGGGTGGGGATCGGACGCAGTCCGAGCTGGCGCAGCTCCTCCTCATGGCGGGCGACGGCCGAGACACGCCCGGGCTCATGGACGAGGTGTGGGCCTACTCCCGCGCACTCTCCGAGAGCGAAGTCGACCGGCTCTACAACCAGTCGTTCCAGGGGCTGGACGGTGGCGGCGGTGGAAACGAGTCGCCGACGACGTTCGAGCTCCGCGGGGAGATCGGTGGCTGGGTCGGACTCGAGCCTAGCTCGATCGAGGGCCAGACGAATCCGACGCTCACACTCGAGGAGGGCGAGTCCTACAAAGTCGGTTGGACCGAAGGCGACTCGCTCGGTCACAACATCGAAATCCGCGACGCGGACGGCAACGTCGTCGACGACCTCGAGACCGAGGTGACGACCGACCCCGGCGACGGTCAGTGGCTGACGTTCACAGCCAGTAGTGAGATGGCAGAGTATGTCTGCGACCCCCACGAGAGCCTCATGTTCGGCGACATCGAGGTGGTCTAACAAGCGACGAACGTTCCCAGCTGAACCGCGGCGAACAGAATCAGCGAACCACCCGTTGCGAATATTTCGATCTGGCTCTAACAACGTTGAGCAACCGATCGCTCAACGACACGGTTCACGGTCGCCCTCCTGTAGGCACTTGGTCGCTCGCGGCCTTCGCGCTCGGCGGAAACGTACACTTCGTCGAGTTCGGCCGGCCCGATCCGCAGCGCGGGCATTCGACCCCTTACGCCGGCGAACCCGCGCCAACTGGTCTGCGGCGATCGATTCCGACCGAACGTCCCTCGCGGACCATACTTGTCGGAGACCGCTAACGCGGTGTCTCCGCCCGTTCTGACCCGATCGTTACCACTTAGGTGGAGCCATCCCCTCCGACACGAGAGCGTTCTCACTCACCTAACTATCGATTTTGATTCTCAGGTGAGAAGGTTTATGACTATCTACGCCGTTCTAGGAAACGATGGTGGCTCAGTAGCGCTGTTACCTACCCCTCAATCTTCCACCCCCACCATCACTTTCGAATCCGACAGTGATTACACCGAGACCTGCTCACTGAGGCGCTATAGACAGCTGATCTCGGATGCTGGGAGCGGACACTAAACGCCATGACGGCGTCGTCATCCAACACCATCGGCCGGTTGTTCTGCTGAGAGAGTCACGAACGATTCGTCGGCTCTTCAGCATTGAGCGGTCTCACCAAGCTATCGTCCAGTGGATACGCCGAGTCGCTGATAGTGTTGGAAAACCACGATCGAAATCAACAATGGGTACCCTTCGTTATATGTTGATTCGCAAAAACATCGATTCTCGATGGCCAGCTGTTCGGACGGCATGGTCTCGATCGGATGACTGCGTTCCTCGCTGAACTTCGAGAGAAACTCATCCAGGATCCCACCTTTATGATTTATACCCGTGAAACTGACTGAATGTTGTTTTCTTTCCGCATAAATATCACAATATTTGATTATAATGATCGAATCAACTACTCGACGATCGGATCATCTGAAAAGATGCTAACTAGAGAGTGCCAAAAATTATAAATAATTACCGCCTGATATTAACTTGCATACTTGGTGGGGGGTGGAAGCCACACAAGAGTATGCGAGAATGCCCATCTCGGGTAGGTAACAGACATGTCTAAGCAACCACNCTTGCATACTTGGTGGGGGGTGGAAGCCACACAAGAGTATGCGAGAATGCCCATCTCGGGTAGGTAACAGACATGTCTAAGCAACCACTGGACGGTTTGAAAGACGCAGATCGGCGTACTGTACTCAGATATATCGGGGGCACCGGTGCTGTCGCTGCCGGCACTGGCTTGGGCGTCACGGCCTTGACCGGCTCTGCCGCCGCCACGGTCGACATTTCGTCGTCCAATCCCGATACACTCGAAAGCGATGCTGGAGAGGTCGACGAAGTGTTCATCGAGCCGTCGTTGTCCGTAACCTGGGACGGGATGGACGACGTCGTCGGGAAAGTTCGCGTCCTTATCGAAGCCACCACGGGCGAGGTCGACCTCGACCCGCCGGAGATCGAATCGCTCGAGTACATGCCGGTTTTCCGCGCGACGGGCTACGCGAACGGCACGTCGAACGAGTCGGAAGACGAGTCCGGACCCGGAACCAACGGCGAGTTCCACATCGACTGGTTCGACGGCGACGAGCAGATCTCGGTCTACGACGACGACGACGGTGCGCCCGATTACGAAGCCGGCGCGTACAACTGCGGCGCGACCATGGAGTCGTACCTCGACGGCACGCTGATGGGCGATCCGATTGACGCCCAGAACGGCTACTACGGCGCTGCGGGTACTACCGACGCGTTCGAAGCAGAGACTGACACGGGGACGACCACGACGACGGTGTATCTCCGGTATACGATCAGTCTCCACGCACCGGATGCGAGCTTCATTACCGAGGACCGATACGACCTCGACGCGGAAGATGTCCGCCCTCACTCACCGATCGTGATGGTCGGTGGCGATCAAGACCAGTATCCGGACCTCTCGGGCGACGAATACGGGACGACCGTTACGGCCGACGAAGCCGAAGATTACGATGATCTCGAAGCCGGCGATTTCGTCGCCGCGACGGCTGTCCCGTACGATACGCTTCAGGAGAGCACGGACCACCCGGCGATCATGAGTGCGCACACGCACTTCGACGTCACGGTGGACAACGAAGCCGCCGAGGCGGGCGTCTCCGGCGAGTCGAGCGCTGGCGCCAGCGTCGACGAAGAGGTCGGCACCATCGACTCCAATGAATCGACTGATGGCAACGCTACGGGGGACAACTAATGCAGATAATTCAGCAATTGCGCGCGCGAACTCACAGAAATGTTTTGGTCCGACACTCAACACCAGGAGGCACTCTAAGATGACGAACCACAACGACCAATCGAACACGCGAGGGAGTGACAGGGGACTCGCTCAGACGATGTCAACCGGCCGCCGCCGCTTCCTCCAGGCGGCGGGGATCGGAGCGACGGGTCTCACTGGATTTGGTGGACTGGCCGCAGGGCAGAGCGACGGGACCGCGAACACCATCTCGCTAGAGGCGGTGACGATCTCGACCGGGAGGAACGCCCGGGGTCGGTCGGAGTACGTCTGGGAGGACGGTGAGGAAGGCGTCGTCAAAGGGCCACCAGAGGCGGTCTGTGACTTCGTCGGCGGCAACCACGTCTGGATGGGCGTCGCGCCGGATTCGATCGCCGACATCACCAACCCGACACTGTCGCTAACGGCAGGAGAGACCTACACGGTCGAGTGGACGAACACGGACGGCGAGGAACACAACTTCGCCATCGCCGACGCCGAAGGCAACGAACTCCTCGTCTCAGACACCCTTGCCGAGCAAGGCGCCACGCAAGTCGTCGAGTTCGAAGCTACCGCCGAGATGGCCACCTACTACTGTGGTCCCCACTCTGGTTCCCAGCGAGGACCGATCTCCGTTGAAGGTAGTGGTGGGGGCGAGGACGAGTGGATCCAGCTCTTCGATGGCGAAAGTCTCGACGGGTGGACGCCAAAGTTCATGGGCGAGTCCCCCGGCGAGAACTACAACGACACCTTCACCGTCGAGGACGGGGCGCTCAAAGCAAGCTACGACAGTTATGACGGATGGGACGGTACCTTCGGTCACCTCTTCTACGAGGACGAGTTCTCCCACTACGTCCTCCGGGCCGAGTACCGTTTCGTCGGTGAGCAACCGTCTGGTGCCCCAGGGTGGGCCTTCATGAATAACGGGCTGATGATCCACGGCCAGCAGCCCGGGGAGATGGAGACCGATCAGGACTTCCCCGACTCGATCGAGGTTCAGCTACTCGGTCAGTCAGAGGACAGCGACGAGGCACGCGCCACTGCCAACGTCTGTACGCCGGGCACCCACATTGTCATGGACGGCGAACTGCACGAGCAACACTGTACTCGCTCGGATTCGGACACCTATCGCGGCGACCAGTGGGTGACCGTCACAATCGTCGTGCGTGGCAACGAAGCGATCCGCCACATCGTCGAGGACGATGGAGTCGTGATGAGTTACTCCGAACCGCAGCTAGAGGACGGTACCCCGCTTGAGGGGGGTACCATCTCGATCCAGTCTGAGAGCCACCCCACCGAGTTCCGCACGATCGAACTGAAGGAGGTCGACCCCGACACACCGATCGGTGAGGAGCTTTCGGACTCTGCGGAGGAGCCGATGTGGAGTAACTATACGAAGACTCAGTTGGCCGACAGCCTGGAGGAGCCAATGGCGATTGAGGTCACGCCAGACCACCGGGTCCTCTTCACGACGCGCGGTCAGCCCAACGGCAGCAATGCAACGGCGAGAGTCGGCGTAGTGGATCCGGAGACCACCGATATCACAACCGCCCTCGAGCTCGACGTGTACCGGTCCGGCGAGGACGGGCTCCAAGGGCTAACGCTCGATCCCGGTTTCGAGGAGAATGGCTGGGTCTACCTGTACTATTCCGCGCCACACGAGATCATCGACGAGGAGCCCCACAAACGGCTGTCGCGGTTCACACTTGACGGCGACACGATCGACCCAGGATCCGAAGTCGAGATCCTTCGAGTGCCGGCGGCGGACAACCCGGACTTTCACGTCGGCGGCGACCTCGAGTTCGGGCCAGACAACAACCTCTTCCTCTCGACTGGCGACGACACGAGCCCGTTCGAGTCCAGCGGCTACACGCCGATCGACGAGCGTGACGGCCGGGAACTGTTCGACGCCCAACGGTCGGCCTCGAACACGAACGACCTCCGCGGGAGTATCCTGCGGATCAGTCCCAACGACGAGGGCGGGTACGAGATTCCCGATGGCAACATGTTCACCGGTCCCGAGTACGCCGACGCACGCAACCAGGGGCTCGTGCGGGAAGAGATCTATGCGATGGGCTGCCGCAACCCCTTCCGAATGGGTGTCGACGAGGACGGCGTCGTATACTGGGGTGACTATGGGCCCGACGCGCGTAGCTGGGACACCGAACGCGGACCACCGGGCATCGTCGAGTTCAACCGCGCGGAGGAACCGGGATTCTACGGGTGGCCGTACGTCATCGGGCCGAACCTCCCTTACATCGACGGGGAGTTCGCCACGGAGGGTGGCAATCGCGTGTTCAATTCCTCCGGCGAGCCGTTCGACCCCGAAAACCTTGTGAACGAATCGCCGAACAACACCGGTCTCACCGAACTGCCCGAGCCGAAGAAGTCGGACATCTGGTACACGTACAGTTGGGATGCCCTGCTAACTTCCCCACCCGACTACGCCACGGAGTATCTCCCCGAGGAGGCGCCGTTCCCGAACTTCGAGGGTGGCGCACCGATGGCCGGTCCGATCTACCAGCATCAGGACTCTTACGGCCAGGGTGCCCTACCGGAGCAGTTCTTCGACGGGAAGCAACTCATCGGTGAATGGGGCGCTCAGTGGCTCAAATACGTCTCCTACGAGGACGACGGCACGGTAAAGGAAATCAAGCCGTTCATGCCGGGCGAGTCGTTCCTCTCGCCGATGGACATGACGATAGGGCCGGACGGGACGCTCTACCTCCTGGAGTGGGGTGATGGATACGCCTCGCCCATCTCCGGGCAATCCGGTATCTACCGGATCGAACGAGCGGTCGGCATCGACTTCGAGGGCATCGAGAACGACGAACTGACCAGCGGACCCGGCACGACGACCACCGTGAACGCCACGGTCACGAACCCGTTCGAATCGACCATAGAGAGCGGCGAGGTCACGCTCAGTGCGCCCGACGATTCGTCCATCGAAGTGACACCCGTCGGGGGCCAGACCTTCGACTCGCTCGCGCAAGGTCAGACACAGTCAGTGTCCTGGGAGGTGTCGGTCCCCGAAGGAACCAATGGCCGACACCAGCTCATGGCTACCATCACCTACACGGGTCCGGGCGGCGAGCAGAGCCGGACCATGCCGGCATTCACGGTCAGGGTCATGGTCGGCCAGAGTCTCGCCGGCGAGTGGCAGTTCCAGACCGGCGACGACTCGGGCTGGAGCGACCCGTCGTTCGACGACAGCGGTTGGGAGACCGTCCAACTCCCGAACAACTGGGAAGACCACTCAAACTACACCGACGCTCAGGCGTTCGGGTGGTATCGAAAGACCGTGACCGTCCCCGAGAGCTGGGAAGGGCAGAACATCCGCCTCCAGGTCGGCAAGATCGACGACGTCGACGAGACGTTCTTCAACGGCACGAAGGTCGGTCAGACCGGTACCTTCCCCGAGAACGGGTACTCCACTGCCTGGGAAGCGACGCGCGAGTACACGGTCAGTGCCGAGGACGTCAACTACGGTGGCGAGAACGTCATCGCGATTCGCGTCTACGACGGCGACGGTCTCGGCGGGCTCTACGAGGGGCCGCTCCTGCTGTCGCCGACGTCTGATGGTGGTGGCAATACACTTCAAGACGGACTTGAGGCGCATCTCCCACTGGACAGCGACACGCCGACTAACACGGTGACCGACACTGACGCCACCATCCAGGGAGATGTTGTGACGGGCGAGCCGGGTATGGTCGGCAACGCCTACGAGGTCCACACCAACCAGGAAACCGGCGTCGAGATTCCGCCATCCGAAGCGACGGCAGGCGACGGCGTGATAACTGAGTCCCTGCCGCTCAACGGCGAGGGTGCGACGGCCGCTGCGTGGATCAACTACACCGACCACGAGCAATGGGGCCGTGCGCCGTTCCAGATCGGCGGCTCCCTCGAGGACGGACCCGCCGACGGCTGGAATATCCAGTTCGAGAGTAACACGGATACGATCCGGTCAGAACTCTGGGACAACGGTAGTCCCTCCAACGGATCCGGCGGGACGCCCGTCCCGGTCGATCCCGATACGTGGTACTTCGTGGTGTTAGTCGTCAACGGCGTCGACACCAGGCTCCACGTCTTCGACCAGGACGGCGAACTCGACGCATCACCACAGGCCTGGACTGGCGGGTCGCGCAGCCAGACCGATGCCGAACCCCTCGTGCTCGGCGCGGGGCAGGGCTACGACATGGCCGGTCGGATCGACGACGTCTGGGCGTACTCCCGCGCGCTCTCCGAGGACGAGGTCGGTCAGCTCCACTCACTATCGCTCGAAGGGGACGATGGCGGTGACGGCGAGATCGACGGGACGCCTGCCGAATGGTCGTCGACGACATACGGGGACGGTTCGGCCGAGCACACCTACGTCTCGGATGTTGCTGCCGACGGAGATCGAAGCGTCAGTATCTCCTCTTCGGACGGCGCCGACGCCTCGTGGGTCCAGACAGTTAGCCTCGAGCGAAACACCGAGTACACCATCCGCGCGCAGGTCAAGACCGAGACCGTCCAGCCCGTCGACGGCTCCGGGCAGGCCGACATCTCTGGGTCACCGTTTGGCGCGACGATCAGCGTCGGGACCATCGCGAATGCGACTTATCCAGACGTGTCCGGTCCGATTCCGGACCCACTCACGGGGACCAATGATTGGACCACGCTGGAAACCACGTTCAACAGCGGCGACTACGACGTCAACTACGATCAGGTCGAAGTCCTCGCGTTGTTCGGTGGCTACGGTCAGGCCACCGGAACGGCGTGGTACGACGACTTCGCGCTCATCGATCCCGACGGAACCAACCTGCTCTCGAACGCCAGCTTCGAGACCGGTAGTTCCGCGTCATCCGATCCGACGACGATTCAACTCGGCGGCGAGATCAGTGGTTGGGTGGGACAGGCGCCATCGAGCATCGATGGGACCACGAACCCAACTCTCACGCTACAGGCCGGGGAAACCTACAGGATCGAGTGGGAGAATCTCGATGGCAGCCCCCACAACTTGCAAATTCTCGACCACGACGACACCCAATACGAAGGCCACATCGTGGGAGGTGTTGACACTTCCCTCCTGTCCACACAGGGAGAGACCCAGAGCGTCGAGTTCACCGCCACTGAGGAAATGGTTCGATATCAGTGTCGTCCGCACCGGTCCAGTATGCACGGTGATATCGAGGTGAACGGAAGCGGTCAGTGATTGTGGTCTCGAACTGAACGGCTCTCGATTCGCTGGCAGTTCAGTGACGGGCCAACCCCGTTTCGTCCACCATCGTTCATTGCGGCGGCGTTCTTTTACTGAACTTCGACTGACACAGGCAACCGGTATTGAACTGTGCCTAGTATGACCCGGATCGCGTCAATCTACCGTCTCTGGCTCGGACAGACCGCCCGCGGGTGGGGTTCGGTCGGCGGCGCCCAGTACGGCGTCCAGCGGATCGACTACGACGGCGAGACGATCCCCTTCGAGATGAAGACGGTCAGCGTCCAGGCCAGCGGCTTCGAGATCGAGTTCACGAAACCGGTCGACGAGGTGACGGCCGGCGACACGAGCAACTACGACCTCAGCCACTGGGGCTACGACAACGACGAGGGCTACGGCTCTCCGCGTCTGGACGAGACGTCGATCGCTTCCGGCGACGTCACCGCCACCGTCAGCGACGACGAGAGGACGGTGACCCTCGATCTGCCGGGACTGTATCTCACGCCCGACGACGCCGCCGAGATGATCGGCGGGACGCGCGTGTGCGAACTCGCGACCTCGGGCATCCAGTCGAGCGATGGCGAGTCTCTTGAACACCCGAACGCTTGGTACACCCTGAACACACTGCCGGAAGGCGCAGTCACACACTCTCTCTCGACGTGGGCGACGCCGAACCTGGCACCACTATGACGACGACCGGTACGCTGTCGAACCCCTCGGGCGCGCCGCTCACCGACGGCGAACTCACGATCGAGGCGGCCTCCTCGCAGGAGAATCCGAAGTTCAGCGGCATCGAAATTCGGGAGAGTTCGTGCCCGGCTCCGCTGGCGGTCGACGTTCGACCGCCTTCACTGGCCGCCTGAACGCTGTTTCGACACGCCGGATGTCCTGGTTGCCTGGATCTGTGCCGCCGATTGAACTTGGTGGCGGGATATACGGTTGGTCGGACAAACTCCCGCCGGTGTCGCGTGGACGTCCACCCTACACGATAATCGGGGACGTCGAGATCGTCTGGCTCTCGTCAAGATTTCGATTCTGGCTCTATCGTCGTTCGCTGAGCTTCAGTTTCGCTGTTCGAGTAATACGTGGGCCTGCTCGTTATCGGCCTGGTAGGTTTCCGCGGATGCAGACGGCGCGAGTGGACTGGTGTCTGATTTGTCGTCCGGTAATACCTACATCCAGCGTCCCGATTGGCACTATCTCTCATATATACTATTAATTTTGACTAAATTTTTGTTGCGACATACTCGAATATCGATGAGCTAATGCACCAGATCGACGGTCTGTTCGTCTAACGTGCGAGGTCAAGGAACCAGATTGTGGCAAAAGATATAAATAATCTCCGATAGACATCCACTTGCATACTTGGTGGGGGGTGGAAGCCACACAAGAGTATGCGAGGATGCCCACCTCGGGTAGGTAACAGACATGTCTAAGCAACCACTTGACGGTTTGAAAGACGCAGATCGGCGTACTGTACTCAGATATATCGGGGGAACCGGTGCTGTCGCTGCCGGCACTGGCTTGGGCGTCACGGCCTTAACCGGCTCTGCCGCCGCCACGGTCGACATTTCGTCGTCCAACCCCGATACGCTCGAAAGTGACGATGGTGGGGTCGACGAAGTGTTCATCGAGCCGTCGTTGTCCGTCACCTGGGACGGGATGGACGACGTTGTCGGGAAGGTCCGCGTCCTTATCGAAGCGGCGACCGGCGAGATCGACCTCGACCCGCCAGAAGTCGAATCGCTCGAGTATATGCCCGTCTTCCGCGCGACGGGCTACGCGAACGGCACCTCGAACGAATCGGAAGACGAGTCCGGACCGGGAACGAACGGCGAGTTCCACATCGACTGGTTCAACGGTGACGAGCAGATCTCGGTCTACGACGACGATGGCGCGCCCGATTACGAAACCGGCGCGTACAACTGCGGCGCGACCATGGAGTCGTACCTCGACGGCACGCTGATGGGCGACCCCATCGACAGCGCTCAAAACGGCTACTACGGCGCTGCGGGCACCACCGACGCGTTCGAAGAGGAAACCGACACGGGGACGAACACGACGACGGTCTACCTCCGGTATACGGTCAGTCTCCACGCGCCGGACGCGAGCTTCATCACCGAAGACCGCTACGACCTCGACGCCGAAGACGTGCGACCCCACTCGCCGATCGTGATGGCCGACGGCGCGGACGGCCAGTATCCGGACCTCTCGGGCGACGAATACGGGACGACCGTCACTGCCGAGGAAGCCGAGGACTACGACGACCTCGAAGCCGGTGATTTCGTCGCCGCGACGGCTGTCCCGTACGATACGCTTCAGGAGAGCACGGACCACCCGGCGATCATGAGTGCGTACACGCACTTCGACGTCACGGTAGATAACGAGGCGGCCGAGGCGGGCGTCTCCGGCGAGTCGGGCGCTGGCGCCAGTGTCGACGAGGACGTCGACACCCTCACGCCATCTGGCAACGAGACGAGAGCCAACGAAAGTTCGAACAGCGGCTCAACGGAGTAGCGAAATATGAGACAACACCTGTGGATAGACTTTCGTGCAACTGGCCAACGCATCGGAGGAGAACCACGTAATGATTCTCCAGGGAGGGGATTAACGACATGACGAACGAGAATACAAACCAACGGAGCGATACTGAAGACGGATCGGGATTGACAGATAGCTGGCGGCGATTTCTGCAGGTGGGCGTCGGTACGGCCGGTCTGATGAGCTTGAGCGGCTTGGCACTCGCCCAGAGTGATGAAACCACCATCGAACTGGACGCCGTGAACGTCCAGGCGGGCGGTGGACGTGGCCGCAGCGAATATGCCTGGGAAGACGGCGAAGAGGGTGTCGTCCGCGGTCCGTCAGAGGAGGTCTGTGAATACGTCGGCGGCAACCACGTCTGGATGGGTGTCGCACCCGACAGCATTGCAGACTTGACGAATCCGACGCTGGAGCTCACCGCCGGCGAAGATTACACGATCGAATGGACGAATACGTCCGGCGAAACTCACAACTTCGTCATCGTCGATGCCGACGGCAACGAACTCGTGTCGACTGACGAGGTCTCCGAAGAAGGCGAAACCCAGACGGTCGAATTCACCGCCAGTGAGGAGATGGTCGAGTATTACTGTGCACCCCACTCGGGCTCACAGCGCGGCTCCATCGAAATCAGCGGCGCGTCCGGCGCCTTCACCGTTAGCGACCTCGATCCGATGGATGCGTCGGTATCGGCTGGTGCCACCCTTACTGTCTCTGCGACCGTGACGAACGACAGTGACAGCAGCGCTACTCAGGCAGTCACTCTGTGGATCGACAACAATCAGGTTGCATCCAAGAGCATCACGCTTGACGCGGGCACGCAAACAAGCGTGTCCTTCACTGACGTCGATACGTCCGGCCTTTCCGAGGGAGACCACACGCACACCGTCGCGAGTGGCGGTTCGCAGGTCTCGGGCACACTCACCATCGACGGCGGCGAGGTCGACTGGCATCGTAACCTTGACGTCCCGATCAATGCTGATGAGGCCACTGACTGGGACAACTACGAGGTCACCAACGTCTTCTCCACGGGGACGATCGCCAGCGAGTACGACCTCCAGGACGACGAAGAGGGCGAGTGGATGCAGATGGATGTCGACCCGCAGGGGCGTATCTGGGTCGTCACCCGCGGCGCCTCCTTCGTCACCGAAGGCGACGGGTACGCCGAGATCGCCTGGGTCGACCCCGACTCCGGCGAGCACCAGCTGGCCCTCGAGATTCCCGTCATGTTCCACGGCGGCCACGTCGCCGATTCCGGCGATGTGTCCGACGCCCGTGAACTCGGTGGGCAGGGGATCGCCATCGACCCCAATTTCGAGGAGAACGGTTACGTGTACGTCATGTACATGCCCTCCAGCGACAACATGGAGTTCGTGGACAACCCGTACGACGACGACATCGTCTACGGCAACACCCTCGTCTCCCGGTTCACGATGCAGGACGACGGGACGCTCGATCCCGACTCCGAAGAGGTCGTCTTCGAGGTTCCCGAACAGCTCCACACCTGTTGTCACCACGGCGGGTACATCACCTTCGGCAAAGACCGCGAGTTCTACATCTCGACGGGTGACAACTCCAACAACGTCGGAAATCCGGACAACGAGGTCAACGCGTTCATGGGCGACGAGCGCCAGGGCATGATCCACGGTCGGCCCGGCCCGGTTGCCGACGCCCAGCGCTCTTCCGGCAACACGGCCGACAAGCGCGGGAAGATCCACCGGATCGTCCTCAACGAGGACGGCAGCTACAACATCCCTGACGGCAACCTCAAGGAACACTGGGAAGAGGAGACCGGCGAGTCCTACTCGGATGCCGAGTTCCTGCCGTCGATCTACGTGATGGGTCTGCGGAATCCGTTCACTATCACTCACGACGAGCACACCGACTACCTCTGGTCTGCTCACTACGGCAACGACGCCGGCAGCCTCAGCGATCTGGGGATGACCGGCTTCGGCGATTATCACCTGTGGTGTGAACCGGGCAACGCCGGCTATCCGTGGTTCCGCGCGTACTACCCGTATCGTGACTACGACTTCGAAACTGGAGAGGTCGGCCAGCCGTTCTGGCCCGACAACCTGCGCAACCAGTCGGTGAACAACACCGGGATCGAGAACATCCCGAACGTGACGCCGGCGCTGATCTGGCATCCCCAGAGCTTCGACGACTACGAGAACGCCCTCGACATCCACCCGTGGCTCGACCAGCCCCGGCCGGGCGAGGTCACCTATCCCGAGCTAGATGCCGGTGGATCGGCCGACGTCGGCGTCGTCTACCGTTACGACGAGGGGTACAGCGAGCACGCGCTCCCGCCNACCTATCCCGAGCTAGATGCCGGTGGATCGGCCGACGTCGGCGTCGTCTACCGTTACGACGAGGGGTACAGCGAGCACGCGCTCCCGCCGTACTTCGACGGGAAGCCGTTCTTCATGAACCCGAGCAACGCCGACGTCGTCCGCTACCTGACGTTCAACGACGACGGCAGCCTCGACATCAACGAGTTCGGGGCGACCGACGGCGTCGCCGCGGCCTACGACATGAAGACGCTGCCGGACGGCCGGCTGGCGATCATGGGGATGTACTCGGGAATCCACATCGTCGAGTACAACGGCCCGGCGCCGGGCTACGAGCCGCCGCCGGAAGAAGAGTGGCCGGACCGGGTCGAACCCGCCGCCGGCGGGCTCAGTGGCGACCCGCCGGGCGACGCGACCGTCCTCTGGAACGGCGACGACGCCACGCTNCGGGAACGTCCAGCCCCAGGAATCGCTGGGCGACGTCCACCTTCACCTGGAGTGGCGCGCGCCAGAGGACCTCGACGGGATCGCCAACGGTCAGGGACCGGGGAACAGTGGGATCTTCATGATGGACACCTACGAGTTCCAGATCCTCCAGAGCCACGACAACCCGACGTACCCGTCCGGCCACGCTGGATCGTACTACAAGGCGAGCGAGGGCGGCGGCAGCGCGCCGCTGGCACTCCCGATCAACCCACCGGGAGAGTGGAACTCCTACGACCTGATCTGGCGCGGACCGCGCTTCGACGACGACGGGAACGTGACCCGCCTGCCGCAGGCGACGNCACCGGGAGAGTGGAACTCCTACGACCTGATCTGGCGCGGACCGCGCTTCGACGACGACGGGAACGTGACCCGCCTGCCGCAGGCGACGTTGCTGTTCAACGGCGTCGTCGTCCAGATGCACCTCAACATCCCGGGGCCGGTCTGGTTCCAGACGCTGTACCCGTTCGATCACGACACGTATGGCCATCCGCGCGACGAGAACGGCGACTTCCTGACCGAAGTGCCGTTCACGCTGCAGAATCACNGTTCCGGAACATCTGGTACCGGGACCTGCCCGAACGTCCCGTCACCGAGAGCGAGCACCCGGACAACATTCCGGAGTACTCGACCTCCGGCGGTCCCTGGACGCTCCCATCCGGCGACCAGTACCAGCCCGAACAGATCAACCCCGGCGGCGAGGGCACCACCGGCACGCCGCCGGGTGACGCCGACGTCCTGATCGACGACGCGATCACCGTCGGACCGGACGGCGGCGACTGGGTGAGCGACAGCGAGTACGGCGACGCCCAGGTCCACCTCGAGTACCGCATTCCCGAGGACGTCGAGGGTGAGGGCCCGCTGCGCGGTAACAGCGGCGTCCTGATGATGGGCAATTACGAGATCCAGATCCTGGATACTCACGAGAACCCGGTCGAAGCGGACGAGTGGGCTGGCGCCTACACGCACCAGAACGGCCCGCACCACGATTCGGTCCGCCAGCCCGGCGAGTGGCAACAGCTGGACATCCTCTGGCAGGCACCGCGGTTCTCGGGCGGCGAACTCGACAAGCCCGCGCAAGTGACGGCACTGCTCAACGGTGTCGCCGTCCAGACGCGGCTGGTCGTCGACGGCTCGAACGACGGCTTCGCCGTCAATCCGTACAACGAACACGGAGAGATGCCGCTGCGGCTCCAGGAGGAAGGCTCCGCGGTCGACTTCCGGAACGCCTGGCTCCGCGAAGCAGACGCCGACCTCGTCAGTGAGGAACCGACGGAGCCGGATCCGCTGTCGGCGCCGCTCGGACTCGACCTCGGCGGCACTCACACTAGCGAGACCGTCACGATCGACGGTGTCGAGTTCCTGCCGACGCCGACGCAGTCTGAGGAGATCGGCAACGAGGAGAACCGAACGCTCACGGACGACGAGAAATACTGGCCCGAACAGCTCACGATCGAACCCAACCCGAACGAGTCGCCGGGCGGGACCAGTTCGGACCGGCCGCTGACCACCGACCAGGGTCTCAGCGCCAACCCGGACATCGAGGGCACCGAGTACGACTCGATGTACTGGACCGAGCAGTGGGCCAGTGAGGAACTGAACTACACGTTCAACATCGAGAACGGCATCTACGAGGTGACGCTGCACTTCGCGGAGGTCTGGTTCGCCGCCGAGGATACGCGCGTCTTCGCCGGCTCGGTCAACGGCGAGACTCTCTTCGAGGGTCTCGACCTCTACGCCGACCACGGCCCGGACACTGCCGTGACGTTCTCCACCGTCACCTCGGTGACGGACAACGAACTGGTCGTTGCACTCCAGTCGTCGGTCGAGAATCCGAAGATCAGCGGTATCGAGATCCGCGAGGTGAACAAGGTCGCTCACTACGACGCCTCGACGCTGGAGCTGTCGGACGGCGATGCGGTCTCGACGTGGTCGGACGCCGGCGGCGTGGGCCCCGACCTGACGCAGTCCGATTCGGCTGCGCAGCCGACGTTCCAGACGGATGTCGCCAACGGCAACCCGACGGTCCGCTTCGAGGGTGATGGCGACTTCATCAACGCCGACGAGGTCGTTACCAGCGACACTTCCGGCGTGACGATGGCTGCGGCGTTCCGGACGAGCGATCCGTCGCTCGAGCGCCAGACGATCATGTTCAACGGGAGCGACGGCGAGTTGAACGGCTACGGCGCCTACGTCAACGACGAGGAGGTCGACGACACGTTCGCGTCCGATGGATACGTCCACGGACTGTACGGCGGCGTGAACTGGTGGCGGTCGAACACCGCCGTCGGTGCCGACAACTTCCACGTCGTGACCTGGACCATTCCCGAGGATAATCCGAGCGAGCCGGTACTCCGCCTGGACGGCCAGGTGATCTCGACCGAACTGCAAAACCAGAATCCGGGCGGCCCCGAAACGCCAACGACACAGTTCGGCATCGGTTACGACGACGGTGCCATCGACGAGCGGCCACCGTACTTCGCCGGCGACATCGGCGAAGTGCGCGTCTACAACCGCGAACTGGCCGACCTCGAACTGGAGCAACTCGAGAGCGCCCTCGGCGACAAGTGGGGCGCGAGCGTTCCGGAGCCCGACCTGCCTGCCGGAATGGCAAGCGTTCCCCAGACGGGCGGCGGGACTACCAGTGAACCCGCCTTCTCGCTCGCCCCCGAGGGCGACACGTTCAACGACTTGTCCGGCGACGGCACGACGAGCGGTGCGGACGACCTCTCGGCCGACGTCTACCTGGGCTACGACGCCGACAACCTCTACCTCACAGTGGAGGTCACCGACGACACCCATTCGGCGATAAGCGGTACGGACATGTGGCAGGCCGACTCGTTGCAGTGGGCCGTCGCCAGCGACGGCACGTACGGACCCGAGTACGGCCTCAGCCACGTCGACGGGAGTACGTCCAAACACAAGTGGATCAGCGCCAACGAGGGTGCCGGCACCGACGCCGTCGACGTCACCACGTCGCGTGACGGTACGACGACGACCTACGAGGCCACGATCCCCTGGAACGCGCACTTCGCCGAGAGCAAGGGCCCCGGCGACTCGTTCCCCTTCAGCGTCCTGATCAACGAGAACGACGGCGACGGCCGCGCCGCCGTCCTCGGCTGGACTCTCCCCGGGATCAGCTCTGACAAGTCACCCGGTGCGCTCGGCACGCTGGTGCTCGGCGAGTCTGCCGGCACATCCCAGTAGGGCTCGGAACCAGCGACCACGACGAGTGCGATGGCAACGTCGCAGGCTGGCGGGTAACCCCCGCCACGATCGCCTGCCAGACGAACCCGCTGCTCGTGCGTCGGACGGCGAAGAGGAGATGATTTCGGTTTCGACCCCGCCGTTGAGAGCGGAGATCCAGCGCTGATTGAGGGGACAAACGACCGACGCGTCATCGGTGACACGGTCCGGATTCCTCGAGACTTCCTTCTAGGACCGGTCCGATACCTTACCGAACCGGCCTCGAAGTTCGTGTCTCAATCACGGCTAACATCGGCACGACTGAATTCGATCGTGCTCTTTCGAACGTCCCGCCGTCTACGAGGGCGGCCGACTCCTGAGACAGAGGGTTCTAGTCCCGCCGGCCGGGCAAGCGAGTAATTTATGAGGTGGTTTGCCCCGACTCGGTATGTGATCACATCGGCCAGGCTATCTGCGGGATCTGGTCTCTGTTCGCTGTCGTCAACGTCGGTGTCGGCCGTGACCCGGACGTCTGGATCGTGGCGTACCGTATCACACTCCGCTAGCCCCCGGTCCTGGTCTCAATACCGACACGGACGATGTCGCCTATTCAAACGAGATTTCACCCTCTTCGTCGATAAGCGGGTTATCATCGTTCCCTGGGATGATTCGATGCGACGATCGCTCTCGTGCTCCCTTCTCCGGTACGTCCTAGGGTCCAGAATTCCTCAGTCTCGAGGCGGTGTGCGTCGGTGACCACCGATACCGACGAAGTCGAATCATAGGCCCGCACCCAACCGGTGGGTGAACCACGACAGTAGCACAGTTACTCTGTACCTCCACCTATCGGTGACAGAAAGCAATCCCGACCGACAAGCGGTCGATACGGGGGTGTCCGGCAGCGCGGCGTGAGTGCGAGCGACCGTCCAGTTCCGGGACTCGCTCCGAGCGTTCCAAAGAGAACGGTCCTCGCCGTGTCCGATACCCCGTCGTTCCTCGACCCACTACACGTGGCGAGCCAGTCCTGAACCCGGTTATCGTCGAACTATCGAGTGCTGGGCCGGCGTTTCGGCCTTAGCAGGGGTGCTTCGTATCGGCACCGCGAACGGAACCGACTGCCGTGGCTCCGGTGAAACTGAGACGCGCTCAAAAGCCGAATCGAAGAAATTTGCCGGAGTGGATCCACGATCAGGCCGGGTTGTGCAACTTTGCGGGGTGAGTGTCCGCACCACCGATGGCGCAGATGCCGCCGGGCTGCCAGGGCTGGTTGACTTTCTCCAGCCAATGGGCGCCGAGCTCCATAGAGTGGAGGGGGTCCTCCGGCTCGTCGTGTTCGAACACGAGGTACTGGGGGTCGCCGACGTTGCGGATGGCGTTCGCGACGCCCCGCATGTTGACGTCCCCCTCGTGGATCTCGGTGAACGCCTGGGGGTTGACGGTCATGTTCTTCATGTGCGTGATCTGGACGTTCTCCGGATGGTCAGCGATGAAGCGGATGGGGTCTGCCCCACCGACCAGCACCCAGCCGACGTCGAGCTGGATGTGGACTTGATCGTCGAGGTTCTCGGCGAAGATGTCGTACCCAGTCGTGTCGCCGATTTGCGCGAACTCGGCGTCGTGGTTGTGGTGGCCGAGCGTCAGGTCGGTGTCAGAGAGCTGGTCGGCCGCGGCGTTGAACCGCTCGGCCAGATCGATCACCGCCGATTCGTCGCCCCACCCGCCACTGGGAGCCACGCCCGGGTCGATAAGGATGGGATCTCCGAACTGCGAGAAGGTGTCGATCATTGCCTGGGTATTATTCTCGACCTCGCTGAGACTGATGTGGGCGCTACTCATCTCCAGACCGGTGTCGTTCGCAGCCTGGAGGATCGGATCTACGTTGGTTCCGGCACCGACCGAATACGGTTCGAAAGCGTCGTAGCCGGCGTCGGCGGCCGCCTGTATCAGCTCCGGGACCGAAAGGTCCGTGCTCCGGTACGAGTAAAACTGCGTAGAGATGGGTATGTCGTCCATCTCTTGGGCTGTGACGGCCGCCTGTGCTTTCCAGATGTCGCTACCTTGTGCACTGGCTGAGCCGGTTGTTATCGTAGCGGCTGTACCCGCCGCACCAATCCCTTGGAGGACCTGTCGGCGGTTCACGTCGAGGCTATCGGTCTCACTACTGTACCGTTCGTCTGGCTTTTGAGCCATGAATGGCACCATATATGCCAACAGAGTTAAACATTTGGGTGAATATAAGCCGGCGCTCGAATTATGACATGGTAAGTAAAAACCAATAGTCAGCGGACAACCTTCGATTGAGATGCTATGGAGCCGGCGGCGGGAGCGTCGCCACAACCGTTGCTCCCGGGGAGCAGAACGCCGTGCGATTCAAAACGATGTCCCAGGGGCGTTTATCTATCACTGTCCATCTCTTGAGCGACCAACAGCTCTCGGCGTAGCATCGACGAGCTAATGCATCAGATCGACGGTCTGTTCGTCCAACGTGCGAGGTCAAGGAACCAGATTGTGCCAAAAGATATAAATAAACCCAGATTGATAACTACTTGCATACTTGGTGGGGGTGGAAGCCACACGAAAGTATGCGACGATGCCCATCTCGGGTAGGTAACAGACATGTCTAAGCAACCACTTGACGGTTTGAAAGACGCAGATCGGCGTACTGTACTCAAATATATCGGGGGCACCGGTGCTGTCGCTGCCGGAACCGGCCTCGGCGTCACGGCTTTGACCGGCTCTGCCGCTGCCGCCACGGTCGATATTTCCTCGTCTAATCCCGACACACTCGAAAGCGATGATGGTGAGGTCGACGAAGTGTTCATCAACCCCTCGCTGTCCGTCACCTGGGACGGGATGGACGACGTCGTCGGAAAAGTTCGCGTCCTTATCGAAGCCGCCACGGGTGATATCGACCTCGACCCGCCGGAGATCGAATCGCTCGAGTATATGCCCGTCTTCCGCGCGACGGGCTACGCAAACGGCACCTCCAACGAGAC
>NZ_AOJE01000044.1 GCF_000337915.1 Halorubrum saccharovorum DSM 1137 | reverse complement strand
GATCCGATTGACGCCCAGAACGGGTATTACGGCGCTGCGGGCACCACCGACGCGTTCGAAGAGGAAACTGACACGGGGACGAACACGACAACGGTCTACCTCCGGTATACCGTCAGTCTCCACGCACCGGACGCGAGCTTCATCACCGAAGACCGCTACGACCTCGACCCCGAAGACGTGCGACCCCACTCGCCTATCGTAATGGCCGACGGTGCAGACGGCCAGTACCCGGACCTCTCGGGCGACGAATACGGAACGAACGTCACTGCCGACGAGGCCGAAGACTACGACGACCTCGAAGCCGGCGATTTCGTCGCTGCGACCGCGGTCCCCTACGACGTGCTCCAGGAGAGTACGGACCACCCGGCGATCATGAGCACGTACACGCACTTCGACGTCACGGTGAACAACGAAGCCGCCGAAGCGGGCGTTTCCGGCGAATCCGGCGCTGGCGCCAGCGTCGACGAAGATATCGACACCATCGACTCCGGGAACACCACCGACTCCGGGAACACCACCGACTCCACCGGCGGCAACCAAACAGTGGACGGCAACGCGACGGGGGACAACTAATGCGGACAAAAAGAACACACGCGCGCGAACGCACAGCGACGTATCGATCGGAGACTCAGCATCACGAGGTATTCTAGGATGATGAACCACAACGACCAATCGAACGCACGAGGCAGCGATAGCGGACTCGCTCAGACGATGTCGACCGGCCGCCGCCGGTTCCTTCAGGCGGCCGGGATCGGCGCGACGAGTCTCACTGGATTCGGTGGACTGGCCGCGGGGCAGAGCGACGACAACGTCATCCAGCTCGAAGCGGTCAACATCGAGGCCGGCGGCGGTCGCGGCCGCGGCGAGTACGTCTGGGAAGACGGCGAAGTGCAGGGCCCCCCGGACAACGTCTGTAACTATGAGCAGGGCAACCACGTCTGGGTCGGCGTCTCGCCCGATTCGATCGGTGGGCAGACGAATCCGACGCTCGACCTGACGGCCGGCGAGAGCTACACGGTCGAATGGACGAACACGACCGGCGACGCTCACAACTTCGTCATCGTCGACGCCGACGGCAACGAGATTCTTGCCACCGAAGAGGTCTCGGAAGAAGGTACCACGCAGGTCGTAGAGTTCGAAGCCACCGAGGCGATGGCCGAGTACTACTGTGCGCCTCATTCAGGTTCCCAGCGCGGCGAGGTCGCCGTCGGCGACGGCGGTGGCCCCATGCCCGGTCCGGACGAAGTGAACCTGATGCTCGTGTTTGTCACGAAGGGGTACTCTCACCGTAACATTCCGTACGGGGTCGACAAGATCAAGGGGCTGAGCGATCGGATCGCGGCGGAGACGGGTGCGAACTCGGTCAACATCGATACGGTCCCCGAGGAGGTCCCCGACGACGTGACCGAGACGAAGCCGGACGACTCGTCCGCGTTCCCGACCGACGCGAGCGAACTCGAGCAGTACGACGCGATCATCTGGTTCAGTACGACCGGCGACGTCCTCGACGACCCCGCCCAGCGGGACGCATTCGAAGAGTACATGCGAAACGGCGGCGGCTACGCCGGCATCCACGCGGCCGGGGACACTCACCACCCCGGCGACGGCGAGTGGGACTTCTACCTCGGAATGCACGGCGGTGCCTACTTCACCGGCCACCCGGAGAATCAGGACGCCGAGATCCACGTCACGGATCAGGTCCNGGTGCCTACTTCACCGGCCACCCGGAGAATCAGGACGCCGAGATCCACGTCACGGATCAGGTCCACCCGTCGACCGACCACCTGCCCGCCAGCTGGGAGGTCTACGACGAGTGGTACGACTACTCGAAAAGCCCGCGCGGCGAAGTGCACGTCCTCGCGACCCTCGACGAGGACAGCTACGACGGCGCGGCGATGGAGAACGGCCGTAAAGATCACCCCATCTCCTGGGCACAGGTGTACCAGGGCGGTCGCGTCTGGTACACTGGACGCGGCCACACTCACGAATCGTTCGACGAGGACGCGTTCATCGATCACGTCCTCGGCGGGATCCTCTGGGCCGGCGGCTTCGAAGAGGGTGACGCCACTGGCACGGTCTGGAACAGCTACACCAAGTCCCAGATCACGTCCGACATCTACGAGGGAATGAAGGTAGACACGACGCCCGACGGGCGCGTGTTCTTCACTGACCGCATTAGTGGCAGCGAAGACGGCAACACCGGACAAGCGCCGGTAAGAGTCTACGATCCGGAATCCGACGAGGTGTCGACGGCGCTCTCTCTCGATGTGTACGCCGGTCAGGAAGACGGCTTACAGGGCATTACCTTCCACCCGGACTTCGAGGATAACGGCTGGGTGTTCATCTACTATTCGCCCGCTGAAGTGGAGGGCGACCAGCCCTATAACCTGCTATCCCGGTTCACGGTCGACGGTGACACGATCGACCCCGACTCCGAAGCGGAGATCATTCGGGTCCACACGCAGCGTGAAACTTGCTGCCACGTCGGCGGGGACATCGCGTTCGGTCCGGACGGCGAAGAGCTGTACCTCTCGACCGGCGACGACACGAATCCGTTCGAGTCCAGCGGTTACACGCCGATCGACGAGCGTGACGGTCGCGAATCATTCGACGCGCAACGCACCTCCGCAAACACGAACGACCTCCGAGGGAGTATCCTTCGGATCGTTCCCGAAGACGACGGCGGGTACTCGATCCCCGATGGGAACCTCTTCACGGGTGACGAGTATGCCGACGCGCGTGACAACGGAGAGGTGCGCGAAGAGATCTATCTGATGGGGTGCCGAAACCCCTTCACGATCGAGGTCGACGAAGAGACCGGGCTGCTGTACTACGCCGACTACGGTCCCGACGCCGGGAGCTGGAACGCCGAACGCGGTCCGCCCGGGATTGTCGAGTTCAACGTGGTGAGCGAGCCCGGCTTCCAGGGCTGGCCGTACTTCACCGGCCCGAACATCCCCTACCAGGACTACGACTTCGAGACCGGCGAGTCGAGCGGCGCGTTCGACCCCGAGAACCCGATCAACGACTCGCCGAACAACACCGGGCTCGAAGAGCTACCGCCGGCCGAAGAAGCGTCGATCTTCTACGGCTACGGCGGTTCGATGGATAACCTGTACAACGAGGTTCCGGGGTATGCCCAAGAATACGTCCCGGATGACAACCCGTGGCCGGAGATCGAGGGCGGCGGTGCGCCGATGGCGGGACCGGTCTTCCGGTCCGAAGACGGCTTCGGTGACAACGCCTTGCCCCAGTACTACGACGGTAAGTGGTTCATTATGGAGTGGAACCAGGGCTGGGTCAAGTGCGTCTCGTTCGACGACGACGGAAACGTGATGGAGATCGAGCCGTTCCTCCCCACTGAAGACTACATCGGACCGCAGGACATGACCGTCGGCCCGGACGGGGAGCTGTACGTCCTGGAATTCGGTGCAGGGTTCTCCGACCCCAGCGACCCAGGCCTCTACGTAATCGAACAGACGGGCGGCGGAGAGGAGGATCCGGAACCCGAGCCGGAACCCGAGCCGGAACCCGAGCCGGAGCCCGCCCCGGTGTCGATCCCCTACGGACTCGATTCTGGCAGTGAAAACCACGGTCAGACGGCCACGATCGGGGGATTAGAGTTCGACAAGCTTCCGAACGAAGGGGTCACACAGACCGGGAGTCACACCATCACCTCGCTTCTTGAGGCAGACGGTGAGTTCTCGATCGAGGGGACAGATAACGACCTGCTTTACAAAACCGAACATTACGGCCAAGGTATCGGATACGACATCGAAGTTCCGAACGGCACCTACGACGTGACGCTCCACTTCGCCGAGCTCTGGTGGGGCGTCGAAGGTCGCGGCGGAACAGATACCGGTGAAGGATCGCGTCTGTTCGATGTCTCGATCCAGGGAGAGACGGTGCTCTCTGACTACGATATCTACGCCGAAGTAGGCTCTCTGACGGCAACCACGGAGACCGTTGAGGGTATCGAGGTCACTGACGGAGTGCTATCGATCTCCTCGACCACCCAGGCGGATAACACGAAGTTCAGCGGGATCGAGATCCATCAGACAGATGGCGAAGACCAAGCCGGTCTCGACCCGGCTCAAACGATCCGAATGGACGGAAGCACGAGAGGGGGGTGGGAAGTGACATCGTCTCAAGATATCGCTGGTGAGACGAGCCCGACGCTCACCCTCCGTGAAGGGGAAGAATACACCGTTACGTGGACGAACGCCGATGGGGCTCCTCACGACTTCGTCGTGCAGGATAGTAGTGGCGGCGAAGTGGCCGGAACCGATTACGTTAGCGATGAAGGCGTGGAAACAACGCTAACGTTCACTGCCTCGGAAGAGATGGCCCAGTACATCTGTACCGTCCATCCGAGTGCGATGGTAGGTGACATCGAGATCGTCTGATGCCTAGGACCTGATGAACCGCCGTGAGGCGGCAGGACAGGTCATCAAACCACTGGAAGTGACGCGAGACGTTAGCTGAAACCGCCGTTGGCGGCCGAGGCGAAGCAGCCGCCCCCGAAGGACACGGGGGCTTCGCCGACGATTCCGTCGTTTCGCTCTGGGGTCTCCGGTTCACCCGGAAAAATTCTACCGCGAGGCACTTGACACGCCGAGCGAGATACTACAAACATCGTCCGATAGCGGCCTCAAGACGAGAGATTTCTCGCATCACTCTCACTAGATATCTGATCGGTTCAGATGAAGACCTGGCGGGCGCTGCGGCGCCGAGAGTCGCAGCCGCACGATACCGCCGATCACGATGAACACTCGTCCTTGACAGCCATCCAGAGCACGCGACGCGGACCGTCAGCGTCGACGATCATCTCGGAAACGATACATGCCCTCCTCGCGCGTTCGAACCGTCTGAGTCAGCGTTCGTCCGCGAGACCCAGCGAACGGAGCACCACACACTGACGGCAGACGATCGCGGACACGCGATCGACGACCGGCACGGACGATTCCCGAAACGGGCGCTTAGCACGGTCAACGAGGGTGAACTGAACATCAGTCGCAGATCCTTGTTCCGAATACCAGAACAATATGAGATCGATATTCGACCAGAGATACGAAGAGAATTACCTGCAATATACCGTTCTAAGACCTCTTCAGTCGAATTTTACGTTTGGGATTACATACGTACTAATGTAATTTGTATCGAGAGTTTTGTCAGCCATATGTTCTGTATGCCAGAATTAAGTTATTCAATTCGGAGCGGAACCGCGAACCGGAGTCCGTCAATCGCGGCTCGACTGGACGCGCGATCTCAGATCCGGTTGCGATCGCCTCCGGCAGATCGGTGACGACGAGCGGAATCGCTACTGATCGCGCGTGGCATCCGTACGCATACCAAGAACTGTCCGCGTACAGGAACTCTCCCGTAACGAAGTCGTCCCGGTGCTTGAGAAACAACGCGCCTTCGTCCGTTCCCTCGGCCGATACCCGCCCCAACTCGGTATCCGTGTCTCAATCCGTCTACGAATACCTCCTGTGGTGCATCGTCGACGGCTACGAATACGTTTTCGAGAAGCCACCCAGAGTTCGTCCCGTATGAGGGGGCATCAGGACGATCGCCTGTTGGACAGATCAGAACGAACACCCGCGGGACAGATCGGACCGGTGCCCGATCAGTAGTTGCCGTAGACGGGCTTCTCGATGGGGGTAGTACTCCAGGCCCGCGTCGCGAACGCTCCGTATCGATATGATCGTACGACCGAGATAGAAAGCGTTCGCACGGCTTCGAAGATACGTATTTAAGTCCGAATGACCGCCGGTTCCCCAATACTTAATTAAAGATGCCGTGATCGACTGGTATGACGGAACTTGCCTTTTCAACGAACGCGTATACGCGCTTCGAACTGCCGGATGCCGTAGAGCGGATTGCCGACCACGGCTATACTGGTGTGGAAATCCTGGCAGATACCCCGCATGCGTATCTTCCAGACTTTGACGAAGATGATCAGGCTGCGCTTGAGACCGCACTGGAGGAAACGGGGCTCCAAGTATCGAACATCAATGCGAATAACACTTCCGCGTACTACGATGATGCGCCGCCTTCCTCCTTCTTTGATCCGACGATTATCACCACGGACGACGAAGATCGAGAATGGCGCATCGAATACACGAAGAGCGCGATCGATCTTGCCTCAGCAGTTGATTCCCCGGCAGTCTGTATCCCCAGTGGTCGCCCGCTCCCCGGGAATCCACCTGAAGAAGCACGGGAGTATCTGTACGACTCGCTCTACGAGATCGCTGACTACGCCGAATCCGCTGATGTCTCAGTCGGTATCGAATTCGAACCGGAGTTGCTCATCGAGTGTACAGACGAGGCGCTGACGGTTATCGACGAAGTGGGTAGCAACGCACTGGGCGTCAACCTTGACCTCGGCCATGCAGCCGTATCCGGTGAAGATCCGGCCGAAAGCGTTCGGAAATGCGCTGGCAATATCACAGGAATTCATCTGGAAGATATCGTCGGTGGCCGAGGGGGGAAGCATTATCATCGGATCCCCGGAGAGGGGGATATTGACTTTGAGGCCATCTTTGCGGCCTTAGACGGTATTGGGTATGACGGCTTCGCGACAATGGAACTCTACACGTATCCCCATGCGCCCGATGAGGCCGCTGCCGAGGCGTTTGAAGCGCTTGAACAGTACGTGGACTAGTACGTAGACAGACGACCGTGAGTAGGTCAGTAACTCACGATCGAACCCGGGAACCTGTCAGTAGACACCTTCTACCGGCGATCGGCGGAGACGGTAAACTCGCATTCAGATTCAGCGTCCCTGCCGTCAGCGCACACTGAAGCGGACGCCTCCACTCGACGACGTCTCTTGGCCGCCGATTCTGGGTTAATCCGCATGAAGAACACCGTCGAGACGGGTAGGTAGAACCCACTTCTCAACCCGGATATCGAACAGCTCAGGCTTGTACGCGACAGACCGATACCAAGCATCTAACCGCCCACATATGGAATCGCTCTGGACCGCCGTTCGCTTCCGAATACCGATCGGGTTCCCGAATGCGATGTACATACAGCCGTGGTCGCGGACTTCGTCGAAAATCCGGTTCGAGGAACGGCGAAGTAAACCACCCTTTTGGGTGAGAGAAATCAACTTGCGTGTCAAGAAGAGAAACGGAGCTGCAAATCAAGGATGACCGAATTGCTATTCGAATATTGGTCCGCCGCTATCACGGTTTTCATCATCGACCGGCCGCTCACACTTCCCTCCATTATTTCCACTGTCATCCGGGAGAACTTCCAGTGGCCGCATCATGTCGTGGTCTTCGTGCTCAAGCATGTGACAGTGCCACATATAGTGTCCAGTTTGGTCGTTGAACAGCCCATCGTACTCGCCGAAGTGGACAATTATGTGTGCGACCTCGCCAGGGTCGACGGTAACAACATCATTCCAGCCTTGTTCATTTGTCCTCGGTGGGTCAAGCGATGCTGGATCGATGGTGTCTGCATCCGGATCGAAGTCAGAAAACGGCTGATGGCCAAGTACTTGGAAGTGAACGAGATGGAGATGGACGGGGTGAGACATCCCGGTGATATTGGCGATACTCCAAATTTCAGTAGTACCGAGCGTAGGTGTCTCAGTAACTGGGTCGTACAGATGGTTACCAGTGATGTTCTCCCCTGTTCCGAGGAGATGTACCGGTCGATCATACTCATCGGTTTGTGTTGCAAGAGTTACGTACCGATTACGGTCGGCGGAGTCAATCGGTATTTCAGGGACTCTCCCCAGGCTACTCGGAACCCGGCTCGGATCCGCGACAGGTTCCGTACCTTCAACATCGATGACCATCACCTCCGGAAGTGGTTTCGTGTCCTCTGCGTCGTCACCCACTGAGCCACGGAACAAGGCGGGCGCATTGTTGTGGAGCAAAAGCGTCTGGCCCGCATACTCCGAGAAGTCAACGACGACATCTGCCCGTTTGCTTGAACCAAGTTGGAGCCGGTCAGTGATCTGAACAGGCTCGGGGAGGAAGCCGCCGTCATTCCCGATCAAGGTGAACGAGGGGCCCTCTTCCCCGGTTGTTCCGGCCGATTCGTCGTACTCTAAGAGTTTCAGATTGTAGAATCGACTATTGGCCCCGTTTAGAAGTCGAAGCCGATACTTCCTCGGCTCAACAGTCAATCGAGGCCAAGCCTTCCCGTTAACGACCGATGTGTCCCCGTAGAACTGCGGAACGATACTCGGCTCAGGGCGTGATTCGGCAGTGTTTTCCTCGCTTACCCCTGTCGGATAGAAAAGGGACCCATCGTCGTTGAACGTACGGTCTTGGAGGACGAGGGGGATTTCATACTCGTCGCTGGGGAGATCGAGTTCGGGCTCAGACTCATCCCGTAGCAGATAAAATCCAGCGAGGCCCGCATACACGTTGAGGCGAGTAATACCTAGTGAATGGTCGTGGTACCAGAGCGTCGATGCGGGCTGATCGTTCACATAGTGGTAATCCTTTTTCGTAAACTTGGGCCCGGTCTCTTCGAAATCCTGAGTAAACCATGCTAAGGGTTTCCCGTCACTCTCGTGTTCGACGTTCCCACCGTGGAGATGCGTTACGACACGGCTGCTCGTTGTATCGTATGGCACCTTGTCACCATGGATCGTCGTATCGACTGGAAGAAGGTGCTCGTCAGGGAGTGTATTTTGCCAGCGGATATAGATCGGTTCACCGCGTGTCGCCTCGATAGTTGGACCGGGATATTGGCCGTCGTACCCCCATACCGTTGTCGACGGGAGATCGCGATGGATATCTTGTTCCACTTCCTGGATTTCCACCTCGTAGTACGGTTGCCCCTCTTTGGTTCCCTGCGGTTCGATAACACCCGGTCGAGGGACTTCATCTACCCACTTTTCCAGCTCCGGTGAAGAGCCGGAAACCTGAGCAGCCTGTGGGACACCGTTTGGCTCATTGAGGGCGCCATTCGATGCGGCGGCCGATTTTCCTACAGCACCGAGCAAGCTAGGGACGCTCAGTGCTCCAATCCCTCGCAGCATTGAACGTCGTCGAAAGTTAGTTGCGATCGATTCTTCATCGTCTCCAGTCAGTGAATTCTCCCGATCAGTGTTTTGGTCCGGCATTGTACGTGTTATGTTGATTCACTAACTCCAGCCACGACCACGAAACTCAAGGACGATACCCTCTCATCGCTCCGATGACCGAAGGCTGCCGTTCACTTCACGTTCGTCGACCCGCGATCGTATAATCGATATTACCTGCACCTGTCTCAGTTTCGTTCGAAGCTGGTAGGAGTAGGCCCACACATTGCGATCCCTTGTCGAGACCATCTTCGTGAGGTGGCCGGTACTCGCCAGCGTCCGCGCCGCTCGAAGGACATCTCCAGGTGTAGCCTCCGACGGCACCAACCGACGCATCCACTTCGACATTCTATTACTTCGGCACCTGAACACCAGTTACAATCGGATATACTTAATATTTATTCAACATACATTACGCTCAGTCGGTGCTTTCCGTGTTACACGGAGCAGCACGCGAAGCGGAGAATTACTGGAACAGTATGAGAGTGGAGGAAGTCGGTATCGCCGGCGACACTTGGATCCCGGAAACGTTACTTATCCTCGGAATCCCGATACGCGACGCGATCGGTCCGGAAGCAGACGACCGGAGAGTAGTTTCGCCCGGAAGGAGCGAACTCCGGTTCGGGTATCAGACGACGAGGTACTCGTCGAGGTCCTCGGTTTCGAGCTCCTCGGTCGTCCCCTGATACACGATGTC
>NZ_AOJE01000043.1 GCF_000337915.1 Halorubrum saccharovorum DSM 1137 | reverse complement strand
TCACCCTCCGCGATGGCGGCCTGACCCGCGTGCTCCCACGGGCCCTGCTCGGTGAGGTACTTCCGGGCGGCGTCGCGGTTCGACTGCCCGTACGAGTAGTCCATGTAGATGTGGAACAGCGAGCGGTCCTCGCCGAGGACCGAGGGCGCGGCTTCGCCCATCGCCATGCCGATGATCTCCGCGTGGAACGTCGGGTGGAAGTAGTACCGCGAGCAGTTCTCCCCGGAGATCCCTGAGGAGGTGGAGTTACCGCCCATGAACGGGACTTTCTCCCGTTGGGCGACGTTCTGCATGGCCATCGTCACGGTACTGGACATGCCGCCGGTCCAGAACTGGATGTTGTCCTGCTGGATCATCCGCTCGATGTTGTCCTGCGCGGTGTCGGCGCTGCCGGCCGTGTCGGCCTTCGTGGGCTCGACCTCGTGACCCATGATGCCGTCGCCGCTCAGGCGGTCCCAGTAGTCGACGAGCCCGCCACCGTTGTTGAGATGCTCGATCGCGAGGTCATAGCCCTTCTCCTGGTCCTGCCCGTCCGGACCCAACGCGCCGGAAGTCGGCCCGTTGAACCCGATCGCCACGGTGTCACCCTCGGGCGGGAAGTTCCCGATGGCTTCGTAATCGCTGCCGTCGCTTCCGTCGCTNGTCGGCCCGTTGAACCCGATCGCCACGGTGTCACCCTCGGGCGGGAAGTTCCCGATGGCTTCGTAATCGCTGCCGTCGCTTCCGTCGCTCCCGTCGCTTCCGTCGCTTCCGTCACTGCCGTCGCTTCCGTCTCCACCGTCTCCACCGTCACCGCCCGCACAGCCGGCGATACCGGCCGCGATGCCGGTCGCGCCGATCGCTTTCAAATACTGTCGCCTCGAGCTGTCGGTTTGCGTTTGCTNCCGCCCGCACAGCCGGCGATACCGGCCGCGATGCCGGTCGCGCCGATCGCTTTCAAATACTGTCGCCTCGAGCTGTCGGTTTGCGTTTGCTTTTTTGTCATGGTTTATCGCAACGGTCGTAGAGATATGATGAGATGAAGTAATTAAATCTTTGGATAGTTGCACTCACACATCCGGCCTCGACTAGGTCGGGTCTCCGGGCGGGTCGGAGGAGCCTGCAAGACACTTTTCGCGAGCGCGATCGTGAGATCGACGT
Organism: Halorubrum saccharovorum DSM 1137; assembly: GCF_000337915.1. Taxonomy (GTDB): domain Archaea; phylum Halobacteriota; class Halobacteria; order Halobacteriales; family Haloferacaceae; genus Halorubrum; species Halorubrum saccharovorum. The sequence continues at coordinate 107,335 of NZ_AOJE01000043.1, read as the reverse complement.
GTTCGCGGAATGCACCGAACAGCGCCGCATCGGCCTCCGGATCGTGAAACCAGGGGCCCGGAGAGACTTGCCCGGTCCGTCGTCCGACCTCGGCACCGTCAAGACCTACGTGACCGGGGCAAGAAACTCTTCGACGAGGCGGAGTTCGACAGACAGGAAACCCGTCGGTTCATGTCGACGACCGAGCGGAACGAGTTCGGGGGTGGCCGAGAATATATAAATGTTTTTGCCATACATTTATTTCCGAACGGGGATATCTGGCGATTATGGATGTAGGAGTCCTTACAGTGGCACTGGGTGAAGAGCCGTTAGATCAGACGCTGGAATACCTCTCCGAAATCGGAGTCGGTGCGGTTGAGTTCGGCTGCGGCGGGTTCGTCGGTGATAGTCACCTCGCGCGCGAAGAGTACCTCGACGACGAAGCGGCACAGCAAGAGCTGCTCGAGCTGGTCGCCGAACACGACCTAGAGATTAGCGCGCTGTCGACGCACAACAACCCGCTGCATCCGGACGACGACCGCGCCGACCGAGCGGTAACGGAGATCCAAGAGGCAGTCCGCCTCGCCGACCAGTTGGGGGTGGAAAACGTCAACACCTTCTCCGGGCTCCCGGGAGGCGGGCCGAACGACGAGGTCCCGAACTGGGTTACGGCGCCGTGGCCGCCGGAACACGCCGAGGCGCTCGACTACCAGTGGGAGGAGGTCGCCGTGCCGACGTGGACCGCTCTGGCGGAGCACGCCGACGACCACGGGGTGAACATCTGTATCGAGATGCACCCGAACATGCTCGTGTACGAGCCCACCGGGTTGATGCGGCTCCGAGAGGCGACGAACGAGCGGATCGGCGCCAACTTCGATCCCTCGCACCTCTACTGGCAGGGGATCGACGTGACCGAGGCGATCCGCTTCCTGGGCGAGCGCGACGCGATTCACCACTTCCACGCGAAGGACACGAAGGTGTACGACGCGAACGCGCGCGTGAAGGGAGTTCTCGACACCGAGCCGTACACCGCTGAGGCCGACCGCTCGTGGCTGTTCCGCTCGATCGGCTACGGCCACGGCGAGTCCCACTGGAAGGACATCGTCTCGACGCTCCGGATGGTCGGCTACGAGGGCGCGCTGTCGATCGAGCACGAGGACTCGCTCACGTCGAGCCGCGAAGGACTGGAGCGGGCCGTCGATGTGCTCCAGCGAGCGGTCTTCGAGACGCAGCCGGGAGACGCCTACTGGGCCTGAAACCATGACAGTCACTGTCGGGATGCTCGGCTACCGGTTCATGGGAAAGGCTCACTCGAACGCGTTCGCCCGGCTTCCCATGTTCTTCCCGGAGGCACCGGAGATCGAGCGAGACATCCTCGTCGGCCGCGACGAAGAGGCGCTCGCAGACGCCGCTGACCGGCTCGGATTCTCTCGGACGACGACCGATTGGCAGGAAGCCATCGACGCGGTCGACGTCTTCTACAATGTGGGACCGAATCACGTTCACGCCGAGCCGGCTATCGCCGCGCTCGAGGCAGGCGTCCCCGTTCTCTGTGAGAAACCGCTCGCAGCGACGACCGACGATGCCGAACGGATGGCGGCGGCGGCCGACGATGCAGACGTCCCCACCGCGATCGCGTTTAACTATCGGTACGTGCCGGCTATCAGGTACGCGAAGGAACTCATCGACGACGGGGTCCTCGGCGAGATCCACCACGTCCGGGCGACCTATCTCCAAGATTGGCTCGTCGATCCGCAGGCGCCGTGGTCGTGGCGGAACAGCGAGGAACTGGCCGGTAGCGGTGCACTCGGTGACCTAGGTGCGCACTCGATCGACCTCGCGCAGTTCCTGCTCGGTGACCGGATCGAACGCGTCAGCGGCCACCTCCACACTTTCGTCGACGAGCGGCCGGTGCCAGGCGAGGGCGGCGGTGGTCTCGACGCAGAGAGCCAGGAGAGCGTCGAGACCCGCGAGGTCACCGTCGACGACGCTTACTCCGCTCAAGCGGTCTTCGAAGGAGGCGCGATGGGAACCTTCGAGGCGTCCCGCTTCGCCAACGGGCGAAAGAACGCCCACACGATCGAAGTGAACGGCTCGGAGGGGAGCCTGAGATTCGACCTCGAACGGCTCAACGAACTGGAGGTGCTCCGCGGAGACGACCGCGGCTTCGAGACGGTTCTCGTGACCGATCCCGACGATCCCTACATCGACCACTGGTGGCCGCCGGGCCATACCATCGGCTGGGAACACACGTTCGTTCACGAGGACTACGAATTCCTCACGGCCGTCGCCGAGGGGTCCGAGTACCACCCGAATTTCCAGGACGGCCTGGCCGTTCAGCGCGTCCTCGACGCCATTAGCCGGAGCGATGAGACGGATCGCTGGACCGAGATCTGAATCGAGAATCACGGAGCCACCGGTACATTTTTCCCGCTTTCGCGTACCCGTGGGTGCGCGATACTTTCAGCTCCCGACGAGAAAGTTCCCTGGCGCGAACCGGAGGCTGTGCTCCGATTCGCTCAGGGGCGTCGACGACGGCGGCCCACGGCCCCTCGACGGCGTACCCCTGCCGGTGACACCAACGACTTCTTCACGAGACGAGGCTGTTCGATGTTGCTCTCCGAGTATACAGCTGAATGACATCGTACCCCGCAGCATCACCGACGTTCGCGATCATAATCTCAGCGAAGATCATCCTGCGGGTGGCAGTTCGGTCGCTGACAGCGGAAGGTTACCGTGACGACTGTAGAGTGTTTCCGATAATAGAACAGCTATTCCGACAGGATGTCGGTGTGTCGGTGATAGAATGTGTTGAACGTCTAATTTTGTACCAAAGATTCTCCGAATAGGTTCTTATGTCACGTGTTGAGACATATATTCTGTAATAGAGAACAGAGAGATCGGAGAGTAAGAGCGTTCGATCAGTTAGGTAAATAGAGCGATCTCGATGTTTCAAAGCCGTAAGGGCGGGGAGAAAACGTTAGACTGGAAATGAGACAGATCTTGGTCACGTCCTCGATCACAGCGACGACACCGGAACCGAAGCGATACAGGGGTACACGTGGTAGCGATACGCATTCTGGGCGCGTTCTGTCCGCTTGCTTGTCGAGTAGCCGTGTCGATGTGCCACGCGATCGTGAATATGAAATTACATCGATTGTCATAGCGTCACTATCGTTCTGATATTACGAACAGATGTTGATTACAAAATTACAAGTGTAATGGAGAGGAGATCTGCGAACGAATTGATGAAGCGTCGGTGAGGGAGTCTCAATGATTGTTACCCGGCCTTGGTCGGTCGTTTTACCTTAGAGAATGAGGCGGACGAGTTCACAGAGCCGATACTGAATTCGACCGGTTCAGCGGAGGTATCGAATGGATCGACTTGTCGTTTGTGGGGCAAGAGCGAACGCCGCGATAGATGGCTGAAGGAAATATTCGATATCGCTTGGAATCATGTCACTTTTCGATATAAGTATATATCTCGAAAGATATGGAATTGATATGGATCTCGTTGCTATTCACGACTGGTTCATAAAGTAGATCGACAGCCGAACTCGACTGCCTCCGCGGACCAACTCGCGGCTGACGAAAAGTTGTTCCACCGTCACGATCGGTAGTTCTAGCAATACAGCGCGGTTGATCCGTACGCGGACGAAATCCAGTACGTAAGTCCCGTTCGACGGCAAGGAAACAGATGGCGCGATCGTTTCTGATCGAACTACACGGGCGCTATCAGCTCAATGACGTGGGCTTTCTCGTCGATAGCGCAGACCACCTCGGACCAGATCTTGTCGAAGCAGGCTATCGATTTCAAGATATGCAACACGAGGACTGGCATGGTATCGAACATATCTTTTTCAAAATAGGATACAGAACATTATGTTTCTCGAATAATTCGGATGATGTCGACATACAGACAGTTAAAGGCTGGCTCGAAAACACCCGACGTTAACCGCGATTCACGCCGAAGGTAACGCCGCCGAAGTCTGTGGAAGGGCTTACTCCCTGTTTATCAAGAATGACGGGGATATGATAGGAACACGCAGCGCTGGAAGTCGCGATTTTCGACACCTCTCATTTCTAGTGGTTTCCAGTGTAGTCTGGTGGTTTCCAGTGTAGCGACAGAGACAGCCGACGGGGCTTCTATTGATTGCGGACACACCCGGGGGGTGAGTAACGACCACGAGCGATCCGATCGTTGCTAGTTCAGTGTCTGCTGCTCGTTCAGCCACCTCTTCGCAAGTTCGTTGAAATCAACCGATTCGAATCGCGAAACAGCCTCAAGTACCTCGATGGCTGTCGACGGCTCGACGCGGAGTTCAAACGTGTAGGCCTCGCCGCCGACGGAGCCTGAGGCAGATTTGCGCGCGCGAATGATACTCAACATGTCAAGCTCGATGAGGTGGTCACGCATCCGGCGTTGGGCCAAGCGATCGGCGTCAATATGGTCTGAGAGAGATGTATAGACATCATAGACGTCACGGGTCCGAATCCCGGAATGACCGCCAAGTTCGAGAATCGTCACCGCTGCCAGCGCGAGGTGTCCCTGGGTGGTGAGCTGTTCCATCCCCTCGATGATGAGTTCTCGCTCAGCTTCGCCCTGAGCGGCTCGGACGTGCTCTTCTCCGACGTGTGCATCACCCTCGGACTCAGCAATCGCAGCGGCTTTTCGGAGGTACTTGATCGCCTGGCGGGCACTCCCTTTGTCCTGGGCGGCGTACGCGGCACAGAGGGGAATCACGTCGTCAGACAGGATTTCTGAATCGATACGAAGGAGCGTACAATCGGTCCGATCGGCGTCTATTTGGTCGAAAGCTTTGGCAAGCGAGCCATCGTCGTCGTCCAGATCGATGTTGATCTCGAACTCCTCGCCCTCTGGAGTTTCATACACGAGCGATGTGTCACGGAAGGCCTTGCTCGCACGGCGGGAGAGAATATCGCGGAGTTCGTCCGCATCGTACGGCGCAAAGAAAATAGAGTCATCGTAGAGACTGTCTTTCGCGGCAGGATCGAGGTTATCACGCCACTGGAGGTCGTTGCTGATGCCGATAATTGACGGATAGACATCGTCGTTGACGTAGTCCTTATCGCGTGCACGAGGGAGGGAGTAGAGGATCTTGTCGTCCGTACCGAGATTATCAATCTCGTCAAGGACGATGATAACGGTCCCACCGACCTCGTTCATCGCGTCCCAGAGGTGGTCAAGGACCTTCTGCATCGGATGGCCGTTAGGGTTCACCCCACCGAGTTCCTCACAGAGTCCACACGCGAGCGTGTAGCTCGAGGAAATTCCTTCACAGGAAAAGAACACGGTTGTCAGATCGAGATCCTGAGCGTCAGCGAACGCCTCCAGCTCGGCCAGCTCTGCCTTCGCGGCCGCCGTCTTCCCCTGTCCAGCCTTGCCAGAGAGGAACGTGTTCTCGGCGCCGGCACCGCGGGCCGCGGGCTTCAACGAGCGTCGAAGCTTCAAGATCTCGTCTTCCCTCTCCGGCAACGTGGTTGGGGTGTGTCCCTCTTTGAGATAATCCTCGCCGCCGACCGCAAAGATCTCGGAGGTCGTTGAGTACGGAGACGAGTCCATTGTGTACATTTGGTGTATCCAACCCACATAAACCCCCGTGTCCGTAATGTCCGACTTGTCCGAATAACCCCCCATCTCGTCCGGGATTACAATCATTTCAGTGACACACACCAGGTTCGCGTTTGGAGAGGAACTTCACCCTACCTTCCACCCCCGCCCCCGGGGTTGTCCGCAATTCAACAACACGAAGTGGGGCGGGAACTCGCTCACGTTGGTGTTGGCTGGTGGACTGCGTTTGGTCCAGCAACGAAAGGAAGGCAAACACCCTACCCCCGCCCCCGGGGTTGTCCGCAATTCGAGTGTAGGAATGTATAGTGACTAGATCGACAGAGCAGCAACAGTATTTAAATAACTATATTCTGCGATCGGATCTGTCGTTTTAGGCCTTCTATCTACTATATATATCTTATAATAGAAAGAGTTATAATATACGTTACCGGAAGAAAATGGAATTTGTCACGCTGATCGGCAGTCCTCCCGAAAGTCGGCTTTGTTGACCCGACTATGCCGGCCCCCCTGTTTTTCCGGATAATTGCGGACAACCCCGGGGGCGGGGGTACTACCAGATAACACCAATCGAGAATCATCGATCGAGAATCATCGAGTCGCGTTACGTTAGAGGGTGAGGCGCTCGACTTCAGAGTGTCTATGGCCGAAACCGAGCGCCGCAGCAGACGTGTCGCGTGGATCGACTTGTCGTTTGTGGAGCGAGATTGAACACCGCGATGGGCGATTGAAGTAGGGATCCGCTGTTACTTGTTCGGTATGTCTCAACGAGAAGTGAGTGATTTCTCGACGATTACGGGATTGATCAGAGACGTCGCTATTCACAGCTGGCTTCATAAAGCCGACTACAGCCCATCTCGACCGTCTCCGAGGATCAATCCGCGGTTGACGAAAAGATGATCCGCCTTCACGGTCAGCAGTTCTGGCTGCACGGCGCGATTGAACCGTATACGAACGAAATACGTCATCGCTCCCGTGAAATTGCGGACATCCCCGGGGGTGGGTACTGTCCAAATACGGTACTGTCCAAATAATGTTCTATTTCGCAATGGCGGCCGACCATGACTACTGTACCTTTCTCACGCCCGCCCGTCGATCGTTTCTCAACCGTTGAGAGCGGCCCTCGTCGATAGCATGGGATTGTTCAGTACCGGTTGTCTCGGCTCGTTGCCGCCGACGATCTCGACATCACCCGTCAGGTGCCGCCGGCAAGATACGGGTGGCGAGATACGGGTTGGAACTCACTCGGACACGCCAGCGGCTATAATAATCAAATTCCAATACTATATATTTTTCTTATATATCTGGTGTTCGTAGGGCTCGATGTACCGTCTACACTGAGTTCACCAGGCCGATCCGAAGCCAGAAACGAGTCGGTGTCTGAGTCACGTTTCGGTTGGTAAAACGGACTCTGTTCGACGATGAATGGTTGTACGCAGCCGTCGTTGCCGTTTCGACCGACGTTGCCGTTTCGACCGACGTTGCCGTTTCGACCGAATTCCTACACGGCACGCGTGAGCCGACGAGAACGAGCGATCACTGACGAACGAGCGCGATCACTGACGAACGAGCGCGATCACTGACCCGTATCTCGCGGAGTTCGGTGACAAACACGACGTGGCTGGCGCGATCGTTACCGTTGATGGCGCGATTCCACGTCACCGAGCCTGTCGCAAACACGATTTCGAGCTCAGAGGCGCACGACATATCCTAGAAATATATTATATGAACCCAATACTACCGCCAATGTATCAGTTTCAATGCATACTCCCAAAACATACGATTCCTTACTAGCTCAACAACGTTGAAACAGAAACTAGTCCAACAACGTCGAAACGGAAGCTGCTAACGAGTGGCTGCGATCGCTCGCTTTCACCTGCAAGCAGATTCTCCGATCACCGAAGCGGTTCAAGCATCGGCTCGTCGAACGTCGTCGGCTCACCGGTGCGGTCGAAACAGCCGTATTCGGTGACGCCATCGATGTTCGTCGTGTCACCGCTCGAAAACTCCTGTGCGACGCGGACCACGTCTCGATCGACGGCGACCACCTCGCAATCGACGCGGAGCTCCGATTCGAAAGGTACCGGTGCCGTGAACTCCCAATGCCAGCTACGGGGCTTGTACGGCCACTTCTCGCCGCTCGTCTCCCCAACGCTCAGCCCGTGCTCTGCAACGAACGCTTCGAGAGCGGTCCCCGCAAATCGCGGATATTCCTCGAAGTACGCCAGTTCTGCACCCTCGACGTACGGGCTCCGGATCGGGACGGTCGTCCCGTATGACGGGAGCGGTTCTGGCTGGGGGACCGCGGTCGGATCCGTGTCTCCGCCGTCTCTCACGCGTTCGGACATCGGTTCCGGACCGGGGTCGACATCGTCGTCGACGCGGGCGGCGGCGTACGCATCTCGCGCTGTCTCGGGGAGTGGTAGTGCCCCGCCGTCGGGCCCGATCGTCACGTGTGTCGCACGCAACGTCGCGATCGGATCGCCGTCGCCGTCGGTCATCTCGTACTTGAGGTCGAGGCTCGATTCCCCGACTGCGACCGGGTCGACGTCGACGTTCACCACATCGCCGATCGCGGGGTAGCGGTGGACGCTCGCGTCGACGACGACGGGAGCGTACGGGATTCCGTCGTCTTCGAGGATCGCCGAGAAGGGGTAGTCGAACGCCGCCGCCAGCTCTTGGGTCGATATCAGCTGCCAGTCGAAGATCGCCGCCTCGTGAGCGAGCGGGCCGGCGAACTCGCCGAAGTGGACGCGCTTATTACTGATAGCTCGCATAGCGCGTTCTACTCGACCGGCAATAAGAATGTACAGGAAACGGCAAACGAGTCCAGACCGCGGCTCGTACCTCACCGCCCGGTGCCCGGAGCCGAATCGGCCGCCGCAGTGTCAACATCGGGGTCACGCCGCTCCACGAGTTCGTGGTTCTCGAGGGTGAGGACTTCGGTTCCGTCCCGCTTTTTCGCGACGATCCGCTCGTGAACGACCCCCACTGACGGATCGCTCTCTGAGGGACGTGTCCCGAGCACCGTCGTCTCGACGGTGATCGTGTCGCCCGGTCTAACGGGGGCGTGCCACCGGACGTCGTCGATCCCGACCCCCGCGACGACCGCTCGCTTACTCCGGACCGCATCGACTAACAGCCGTACGGACAGCGATAACGTGTGGTAGCCGCTGGCAATGATCCCGTCGTAGCGGCTCTCGGCCGCCGCCTCGGGGTCGGTGTGGATCGGAAGCGGGTCGAACTGCTCGCCGAACTCGACGATATCGTCGGCTGTGACCTCCGTCTCGCCGCATCGGATCGTTCCTTCCTCGATGTCTTCGAGGTATCGGGTCTCCTCGCCTAAATCGGTCATCGGCTCGAGCGACGGCTCCTGACCACATGAGTGTGGCCCTTCTCCTCCGGGGACGCCTCACCGTTCGCGGCGCGCTTCCGCGCTCGCTCCCTCGAATGTTGGTAAGGGTTTTATTGAACACCGTCCAGTATCCCTCGGCAAGGATGGCAGGAAAGTACGTCACGTCCGAAAACAACTTGCCCGACGATCCGGAGGGGGAGGAGATCCGGCTGCAGGTGAGCGACGAAGAGACGAAGGAAATCTTCGATATCAAGGCGAGAGTCGACAGGGATCCGGAGAACCTCGCAGACCCCGAGCGGCTCACCGTCGTCAAGGGTCCTCACGAGAACATCGAGGAGGAGTGGTATCTCGACGTGATCGAGACCGACGACGGCAAGCAGGTCGACAGCGCCCTGCTGGAGGCGACGATGGAGGACGTCAACGACCAGTCGACGGTGATCAACACCCGATCGGAGGAGGTGAAGACACTGCTGCAGTACCTCACCGAACGCGGCGAGTTCGAGTCGGTGTCGGAGGCCAGCCGGACGATCATGCTGGAGTACCTCTCCGACGCCTACCCGGATCTGGTCAGCGAGTACATCGACCTCAAGGTGGAGTCGGAGCGAAGCGAACTGGCGAGCGAGCTCCGCGAGGGCGAATGACCGCCGACAGCCTCCGAGAGTATCTCGGGGCCCTCGAGTCCTGCGGCGACCTCCACCGGATCGACGAGCCCGTCTCGTGGAACTTGGAGGCCAGCGCCGTGACGCTGCTGTTGAACGAGGCCGACGGCGATGTGCCGCTGTTCGAGGACGTCGACACGGCCCGACTCGTCGGCGACCCGTATCGCGGCTCTCAGCGCCGGCCGTGGGACCGGATTGCGCTCGGGCTCGGACTCCCGCGGGACCTCTCGTACGAGGAGTACTACGAGTCCGTGATCGACCGGCTGAAGGACCCGATCGAGCCGCGGATCGTCTCGCACGACGACGCCCCGTGCAAACGGCGGATACAGACGGGCGAGGACGTGGACCTCCTCGATTACCCGTGGCCGTATATCCACGCCGGCGACGGTGGTCGGTACTCGAACCTCCACACCCTGATCGCCCCCGACCCGGACTCCGAGTGGGTCGACTGGTCGTACCACCGGTCGATGATCCACGACAGCGAGACGTCGAGCGTCCTGCTTTTGGCGGGCGAGCAGACGCCGAACCTCTACTACTACAAGTACGAGCGACGCGACGAGCCGATGCCCGTCGCGATCGCCGTCGGCGTCGAACCGGCCGTACAGTACACGTCCGTGATGTGGATTCCGACGGGGCGGAACGAGGCGGAGTACGCCGGCGGGCTGAAGCGGGAACCCGTCGACCTCGTCCCCTGTGAGACGAACGAACTCATGGTTCCGGCGAGCGCCGAACTCGTGATCGAGGGGGAGATACTGCCGAACGAGCGCCGGGACGAGGGACCGTTCGGCGACTACTTCGGCTACATGCACGGCCCCCGGCGGTCGATGCCGCTGTTCCGGGTGACGGGGATAACCAGCCGCGAGGACCCGATCATCCCGTTCTGCGTCGAGGGGACTGGCGTCGGCGAGACGGAGAACGCGACGAGTTCGATGGAGGTCGGCTGCGTCGGCCCGGACGCGACGCTGGGACTCCGCACCGCCGGCTTCGACGTCCAGTGTATCGCGCCGTGGAAGTCGACGCCGCGGACGGTGTACGTCATCTCGACAGAAACGACGGACCCGAGTTACCTCCACGACATGGCGAACTTCATCTTCACGACGTGGGGGATGTTACACGTCGACTTCTTCGTGTTCGTCGACGCCGACGTCGACCCGCTCGACCAACGCGCGGTGATCGAGGCGCTCGCGCTGCACGCCGACCCCGACGCGGACTTCCACCAGTTCGGCGTCGAGACGATGCCGAAGGTGCCGCTGAACATCTACCAGACGCCGACGGAGAAGGGAGATATCCAGACCGGCACCTCGAAGGCGAAGACCGCGAAGGCGTACATCGACGCCACGAGCGCCGGCGACGCGGACCCCGACGATCGGTTCCGAGACGACTCCGCCGACATCGACCGTCGGTACAGAGCGCGGCGCATCCTCGAACGAGCCGGCGTGGAGACGGGAGATCTCCCGTTCGCCGAGACGGAGGCGGACCGATGACCGCGCTCCGGGACCACCTCGACTGGCTCCGAGAGACCGACACCACCGTCGACGTGACCGAACCGGTCCACTGGGACGGGACGGTCGAGGCGGTGGCGGCGGAGGCGACTCGACACGGCTGCCCGGTCGTCCGGTTCACCGAGACCTCCGGGATCGCTCGGCTGGTGAGCGGCGTCTACGGCGGTCCCGACCAGTTCTTCTCGGACGACCGGGATCCGTGGGATCGGATCGCCGGCGCGCTCGGTCACCCGCCTGACGGCTCGTACGTCGATCTGATCGATCGGCTCGCGCGCTGGGAGCCCGCTTCGATCGACGAGCGTCCGGACGCGGAACCGGACGCGACCCGCTGCGACGGAGCGGACCTGTACGACCTCGGGCTACCGACGACGCGCGAGGGGGTTCCGCTCGTCTCGCTCGGCGTGATCGCGGCCGAGGTCGACGGCGAGACGACGTGGGCGCCGATCGCCGGACGGGGGCGACGAAGCACCGAGCTTCGGCTCTCGGTCCCGCGGCCGTTCGCCGAGTGGTGTCCGCCGCGGACCGACGTGAGCGTCCTCCTCGGGGTGTCGGCACCGGTGCTGATCGCCGCGTTGCAGGCGTGGACGCAGGGCCAGCCGACGCCGGACGCGCCGGCGCTCGCCGCCGGGCTGAGCGACCTCCAGTTGGCGACTATCGACGGGCGGACCGTCCCGGCCGAGGCCGAAGTACGCGTCGACGGCCGACTGTCCGGTATCGACCCGAAAGACGCCGGCCGGACCGCGGCGTGGGAGATCGGACAGGAGACGACAACGGTCGCGGTCGAGACGACCGGAATCGCGACGCGAGAGCAGCCGACGATACCGTTCGCGCCGTTCGACAGGCCCTTGGCCGACGACGTCCACCTGGCGTGTCTGGTCGAGGCCGCGAAGCTGTTCCGTCGGGTGAAAAACTACTGGGGCGTCTCCCCCGTTCGGTGGATACAGATCCCCGTCGAAGGGCGTCTCGGACTCTGTATCGTCTCGAGCGAGATCCTGTACGCCGGCTTCGAGTGGCAGCTCGCGAACACGCTGTTTTCGTTCTCGGACCTCTTCGATAAGGTGCTCGTCGTCGACGAGCAGGCGGACCCGACCGACCTCGCTCGGGCGTTGGACGACATGTGGGTGAAAGCGCACCCCGCGAACGACTGGGTGTTCAGCGAGTCGCACGCCTCCAGCGCCGCCGCGCCGGAATACCGCGACGAGGACGCCGGCTCTCGGCTCTACATCAACGCCACGTGGGACCCGCGCTGGGACGAGGAGTACATCGCGCCCCGGGTGACGATGGAGACTGCCTTCTCCGAGAGCGTCCTGGCGTCGCTGGCCGACCGCTGGGACGAACTCGGGCTCGATGAGGCGGTCCGTCCCGACCGGCTCGACGGCGATGACTGATCCGCTCCGACTTCCCGTGGGCGAGGGGACGCCGGAAGGAGTGAACAGCGCGTACCTCCTGCCGGCCGAGCGTGCCGTCGTCGATCCCGGCCCGCCGACGGACGCGGCGTGGCGCGACCTCCGCGAGGGGATCGAGGCCGCCGACTACCGGCTCGACGACCTCGAACGAGTGTTTGTTACTCACTGGCACGTCGACCACGCGGGCCTCGCCTGCCGACTCGCCGACCGCGCGGACGCGACGGTACACCTCCACCGGCGCGACGCCCCGCTCGTCGGCGAGTACGCGAGCGCCCGGAAGCGACGCGTGCGGCGCGACCGCGAGACGCTCGAACGCTGGGGCGTCCCGGAGCCGGTCCGAGACGAGGTCGCCGACGGCGACGCGCCGTCGCCGATCCCGGACACGTACCCGGTTCGTCGGCACGGCGACGGCGACCGCGTCGGCGGGGTCGAGTTCGTTCACACGCCGGGCCACACCGCCGGCCACGCCTCGCTCCGCACGGAGACGGACCTCCTTCTCGGCGATCTCCTGTTGCCGACGTACACGCCCAACGTGGGCGGCAGCGACACCCGACTCTCCGATCCGCTGGGAACGTATCTCGACTCGCTGCGCCGGCTCGAGTCCGACGGGCTGACGGCCCATCCGGGACACGGGACGTCGATCGATGTCCCGGCCGAGATCGCCGCCGTGCGGCGCCACCACCGCGAGCGGGCGGCCGCCACGTTCGAGGCGGTCGCCGCCGCCGAGGAGCCGCCGACCCCGTGGGAGGTGGCGACGGCGCTGTTCGGCGAGCTGTCGGACATCCACGCGAAGTTCGGCGCCGGCGAGGCCGCGGCCCACCTCCGGCGACTCGCCGCCGTCGCCGTCGTCGAACCGCTCGACCGCTCGCCGGTCCGGTTTCGGGCGACGGTCGACGCGTATCCGACGGAGCGGCGGCTCACGCCGACGGCGACGGAACGGCCGAAAGGGAGTGAGGACTGACGACCGAGGTATCGGCGACAGCGAGAAAGGGACTGACGACAGCGGGAGAGGGACAGACTGACGACGGGTCCGGCCTTACTCGCCGGGCTCCTTGTCGCCGAGTTCGACGCCGAGGAAGTCGGGCTCGCGGTCTTCGAGGAACGCCGTGACGCCTTCCTCGGCGACGTCGGAGCCGAGCAGGCGATTCTGGAGCTCCCGCTCGTGGACGAGCGCGTCCTGAAGCGGCATCTCCAGCCCCTCGTTGACGGCCAGCTTGTTGTTGCCGACCGCGACGCTCGGCTTCTCGACGATCTGCTCGGCGAACTCGAAGGCGGCGTCCTCGATCTCCTCCGGCGCGAAGATCTTGTCGAAGATCCCCTTCTCGGTCGCCTCTTCCGGCGTGAACGTCTCGCCGGTGAGCATCATCTCGAGCGCCTCGGACCGATCGATATAGCGCGGCAGCAGCTGCGTGCCGGCCTCGCCGGCGATGAGTCCGAGGCTGATCTCCGGCATCCCGATGTTGTAGTCCTCGTCGTTGCCGACGTACCGGAAGTCACACGCGAGCGCGAGTTCGAGGCCCCCGCCCATGCAGTGGCCGTTGACCATCGCGATGAAGATGGTGTCCGTCGACCGGATCTTCATCATGACCTCCTTGCTGGTCTGGCTCGCGTAGCCGACCTGGCGGCCTGACTCCTCCGCGAGCTCCTGAATGTCGAAGCCCGTCGAGAAGAACGTGTCGTTGGCGCTGCCGAAAAGCACCGCGCGGACGTTCTCGTCGAAGCGGATCGATTCGACGGCGCGCTGGAGTTCGAGCAGGACGTCGATGTCGTGCGCGTTCGCCGGCGGCCGGTCGAGGCGAAGCACGCCCACGTGGTTATCTACTTCGGTCGTGAAATACTCGAGTTCTAGCTCGTCGAACGGTCGAAGCGACATACATGATACCGATCACGCCAACCCTACATAAATATTCCCCAAACGCCCCAAATTGGACAGTAGAGGCGCTGAGCATAGCGGACGCTGAACGGGGTCGCTCGGATTCCCCCCGATGTCGGCGTGTTTCCCTATCGGCCGGTGTCCGGATTCGCGCCGTCGTACTTGATCCGCTCGAACACGGTGTGACAGCCGTTGCAGTAGTACTGCGTTTTCGAGATCTCGCTCCCGAAGGCGGATTCCTGCTCCGTGTCCGTCGACTCACAGAACGGACAGGTCACGACGGGGTCGGTCTGTTGGTTCGTCATCGCTATCAGTTCATCGCGAACAGCTCGTTCTGTTTGCCGCTGATCTGCGTGACGTCAGCCTCTGCGATCGCGCCGGCGTCGGCGCGCCGTCGCGTCTCGTCCCACTCCCCGATCGGCGGCGCGTCCCAGTCGACGGCCTCCAGGGAGACGTCGGTATCGGCGAACAGCTCTCGGTAGTGCTCGGCGAACGCCTCGCGAAGCTCGGCGGCGGGTCGGTCGGTGAACCCGGCGTCGTACAGCGGGTCCGCGGACTCGTCGTGCGCGGCCGGGCCGATGAGCGCGAGCGCCTGCGGAAGCGTCTCCTCGAGCGTGGCCTGGATCGTCTCGGGGTCCTCGTCGGCGAGCGTCTCCAAGCGGGCGTCGTGGTACTCGAGGTGGAAGTACTCGTCTTCGCCGATCTTGGTGATCAGCCCGTCGAGGTCGTCGCGGTCGATCGCGTCCAGCATGTACCAGGCGGCGCGGTCGGTGGGAGCGATCGAGGCGAGGTATTCCGCCCAGTTCCCGTCGATCCGGTCGAGTGACGCCGCGTTGGCGAACTCCTCGGGCTCTCTGTCACCGTTGAGCCAGTCGGGGTCGCGACCCTGTCCTTCCAACTCGCGCACGAGCTGGCGAACGTGGCCGATCTCCTCTTGAGCGGCGCTGGCGCCGCCGATGTCGTCCTCGAGCGAGGGACCGGCGAGGCTCCACTGGGCGTACCGCTGGCCGAGGAGGATCTTCGTGTCGGTGATCGCCTGCACGTAGTCGACCGCCGGCTCGGGCCAGTCGCTCATTACGCGCTCACCTCCACGGTCGGCTTGGCCTCGCCCTCGACGTCGAGGAGGTGGTCCTCCCTGACGACGGCGAGTCGATCCCAGTCCTCCTCGTTGAAGGTATTTCGGGCGTACACTTTCGCGAGGCGGTCCGACTGGGCGGTGACGTTTCCGATGTGGATGGTGTCGTCGCCTTGGTTGACTCGTGCGAATACTTCGTATTTCATGTTAGAGGCTGATTCCGGATTCGTTCATTTTGCTTCTGACTTCGGGAGTGAGCATGTCCTTCGACCAGACGGGGTCCCAGACGACCTCGACGTCGACTTCGTCGACGCCGTCGAGCACGGTGAGGCAGCTCTCGACGTCGTTGTGGATCATGTCGTAGGCCGGGCACCCCATACAGGGGAACGACATCTCGACCGTGACGTGGCCGTCGGCTTCGTCGACGTCGTAGATCATCGCCATCTCGACGAGACTGACCGGGATGTGCGGGTCGGGGATCTCGTCGAGGACGTCCCACAGCTGCTGTTCGAACGCTGAAGCGTCGGCCCGTCGCTCCGCCACGAACTCGCCGCTCAGTGATGTCGTCGCCGCGCCGTCGGGGTCTGAGGATGCGCTCGACATGTTACACTTGGACGTTGACCGTGCCGGACTGGATCATGTTGACGTACTTTTCGTTGGCCGGGCCGCGAGAGCGCCATCGGTCGATGACGTCCGACCAGGAGATCGGCTCGTCGAAGCGCCACTCCTTGTTGTCGGGATCGAACGCGACCGGCATGTCGTACTCGAGCACGTACTTCTCCCGCTCCTCGTCGTAGTGGGCCGGCACGTCCAGGTCCAGTTCGTCCATCAGCGGCATCGCCCGGGAGAGCCAGTCCTGCCGCAGTTCGTCGTTGGACTTGCCCTTGATCCGGTACTCGAGCTGGTCGTCGTGCTTCTTTTTGTCGTCGGGCATGCCGAACCACTCGACGCCCATCGGGAACATCCAGTCGATCGCCTCCTGGAGCTGCCGGCGCGTCTTCTCGCTGTTGTTGGCGAGCCGGCGCATCCACGTCTCGCCGTGCCGGAGGTGGAACTGCTCTTCCTTGCTCACCTTCGTGAGCGCGCGCTTCCACGGCGCGTACGAGGTGTTCTCGTGAATGTCGCTGAGCAGCACGATCCCCGCGCGGTCGAACATCCCGTGGGCGGACACCAGCTCGGCGAAGTTGTCGATGTGCTGGTCGAACCCGTACGTGTTCCGGAACTCGTGGGGCTCGCGTTCGTAGATGAGCTCGTGTCGGTCCTCACCCAGGTCCTCCAGCAGCCGGTAGGCGATGTGACCGTGGCCCAACTCGTCCTGGATGACGCTGACACAGGAGGCGCGGGCGTCCATCGACGGCGCGTTGAGCGACTGGTCGTAGTACGCCGGCGCGCTCATCAGCTCGGTGTCCCCCGAAACGGTCAGGATCTGCTTGAGCGCCTTCTTGTAGCCGTCGGTCATCTCTTCGGTCGATTCGATCATCCGTCCGTTCTGCAACTCCTCCTTGAATCGTTTCTCTGTTGGCATAGCGCTGATCTCATCAATGCGTTTAGACTGCAAGGTTATAACTGTTTGCTGTATACGGTTCTTGTATCGGGCGATATCGGCCGATCGGGTGATCCGAATGGAATCTGCGGGGAAGCCGGAACGTGCGGTCCGAGAAGTCCGGACGCTCTCAGCGTCCGACAGGCCGGCGCTATCGCGTCTGCGTGAACGCCGTAGACGGCAACTTCCCGATCCGGACGGTCCGTAGGCGAGACGACCCCGTTGACCAGTGCATTTTTTGAGGGTCCGGTTTAGATGGGGACACATGACGTACGAGATACGAGAGGCAACGATGGACGACGGCGGAGAACTGTTGGACCTGTGGCACGGATTCACGAGCCACCTCTCGAAGCACGACGATCGCTACGAGCACAAGGAGGACGCCGACGATCGGTGGCTCAAGTACTTCGAGAACCAGCTCGTCGATTCCAAGTACGGGAACGTCATCGTCGCCGAACACGAGGAGACGGGTGACCTCGTCGGGGTCCTCGAGGCGCGTATCACGGGGAATCATCCGATCTTCCGGCTGCAGGACCACGGGTACATCAACGGTCACTTCGTCAGCGAGGACCACCGCGGGAACGGGCTCGGGGCGGCGTTGCTCGACGAGGTCCACGAGTGGTTCGCGCAGTCTCCGAAGGACGTCGACTTCTACCGTGTCGACGTCATCCACGGCGACGAGCGGTCCGAGGGGTTCTACGAGGCGAACGGGTTCGATCCGGTTGAGCACGTCTTCGAGCGGTCGATCGACCAGGAGTAGCGAGCGATGGTCGAAACCTACTCCGTGGAGTTCGTCGACGAGGGGCGGACGATAGAGATACCCGAGAACAAGCCGATACTCGAAGCGGCCGAGGAAGCGGGGCTCAGACCCCCGTACCAGTGCCGAATGGGCGTCTGCGGCGTGTGTAGCGCGATGATCGTCGAAGAGGGCGAAGTCGATCAGACGGAGGGGATGTTCCTCTCGGACAGCGAGAAGGACGAGGGGTACGCCCTCACCTGTATCGCGAAGCCTCGGTCGGATCTCCGGATCCGAACCGACGAGAGCCCCTGACTCGGCATCGCTCCCAGTTTCGTTACCCATTTCCGCAGGAGCGCAGACCGTTCTGACCCGCTTTCGAACCCTTTCGTTTGGCCCTTTTCGTTCTGAACCGTTCGTCCTGTGTACCGAAGACGCCTCGTCGATGGTGGCGTCTCCCGGCGGCCCCTCCGTTCCCGTTGTGACTTCGGCCCGCGATCGACGGCTCGTCTGACCCGGCCGAGGGCGTCGGCACCCAGTTGCCTCGTCTCGAAGCGCTCCGACATTTCTGTATACGTATTGTGTATACGACGGGAACCCGGATCGCCGCCGGAAAATTACAACCATATGAATGTAATTCTCAGGCGCTCAGATTTCTCGCTCGTCGAGGCGCGATCGAAATCGGCGCGTCGGGCTCGTAACGCGAGATGCCCCTCGTCGTTCGGCTCGCTCCTAGAGAGCGATCGGCTCGCCGAGACTGCCGTATACGTATACTGTATATGTATACGCTAGTGTCCACGGGTCACCCTCCCCGGCGCGACGCGCCGCGTGCGGGCATCAATTACCCCCCGATATCGCGATCGAACTGCTCCGTCGAACGACGCTCATCATTGTCGTCGATCGGGAGATCGCGCCCAGAGGGGGGGCTCTGCAACCGATTCGCCGGGACGTGTCGGGAGAAGACGGGCGCGACACCGCGCGAGCACGGCGAACGACGAAATGTGGTGGGGAGAGAAACGACGATGTGGAAGGGAGAACGACGAATGTGGGGGAACGACGATGTGGAAGCCGATGGACCACGAGCGGTTATGGCTCCGACGAGACCACGTCGAAACGGGAGTTACGCGTGTTCCTGCTCGCGCAGTTCGGTGCGGCGAATCTTCCCCGTGTCCGTCCGCGGAAGGGATTCGCAGAACTCGACTGAGCGGGGATACTTGTACGGCGCGAGGGTGTTTTTCACGTGATTCTGGATCTCCCCGATCAGTTCGTCTTCGTCCGTCTCGTCCTCGGCGCGAACGACGAACGCTTTGACGATCTCGCCGCGCTGCTCGTCGGGACTGCCGACGACGGCGACTTCCGAGACCGAATCGTGCTCCTCGATGACGGCCTCGACCTCCGGCCCCGGGATGTTGTATCCGCTGGAGATGATGAGGTCGTCGCTACGGGACTTGTACTCGAAGCGCCCGTCCTCGCGCTGTACGAAGATGTCTCCGGGAATCGACCAGCCGTCCTGGGTGACTTCCTCCTGTTTGTCCGGCCGGTTCCAGTACTCCATGCCGGTCGGGCCGCGCACGGCGAGCAGCCCGGACTCCCCGCGCTCGAGGTCCTCGCCCGTGTCCGGGTCGATGATCTTGCACTCGTACCCCGGAACCGGGAACCCGGTTGCACTGGGGTCTATCTCACCGTCGTGGCGATGGCTGATGAAGATGTGGAGCATCTCCGTCGTCCCGATCCCGTCGAGGAGGTCGATCCCGTACGCGGATTTGAAATTCTCGTACGTCGTCGGCGTCAGGGGCTCGCCGGCGCTGAGTCCGAGCCGCAGCGACGAAACGTCGTACTCTTCGGGGCCGTCCGGGTACTGTTCGAGGATCTGGTTGAACCCGGTCGGGATCGACGCGAGGATCGTGATCCCGTGGGCCTCGACCGCGTCCAACAGGTCGCCGGGGCTGGCGTCCTCGACGAGGCTCACGCTGGCGCCGAATCGCAACGGGAAGGTGACGAGGTCGCCGTATCCGTACGCGAACGGAAGCGGCGGATTACCGCCGAAGACGTCGTCTTCGGTCGGCTCCAAACAGTAGCGCGCGTATCCGTCGGCGGTCGCCAGGATGTTCTGGTGGGTGTGGATCGCGCCCTTCGGCCGCCCGGTCGTCCCGCTCGTGTACAGCATCAGCGCGAGGTCGTCGCGCTCCGTGTCGTGCGCCTCCAGCTCGGGGTCGGCAGCGTCGACGAGGTCGTCGTAACTGTGGTGATCGTGATCGACGCCGTTGCGCCCCGCGACGATCACGTTCTCGACCGTGTCGAGGTTCGGCAGCGCGTTATCCACCTCCTCGAGGAGCCCGTCGTAGACGATGACCGCCGCCGCCTCGGCGTTGTTGATGATGTACTCGAGCTCCTTCGCCCGAAGCAGCTTCATCGACGGGAGCGCGACGCCACCGATCTTCTGGATCGCCAGACACGAGACGATCGCCTCCGGCCGGTTAGGGAACCGAGCGACGACCCGGTCGCCCGGCTCGACGCCGAGGTCTTTGAGGGCGTTTCCGAGTCGATTCACCTGTTCCTGGAGTTCCGAGTACGTGATCTCCCGGTCCTCGAAGTAGATTGCGACGTTATCCCCGCGGCCCTCCCGAACGTGTCTGTCGACCAGCTCGTCGACGACGTTGATCCGCTTGGGGTAGTGCTGTTCGGGCAGCGTGTGGATGGTGTCGGGCGCCTCCGAGTCGCTCGGCAGGTACTCTTCCGTGACAGCCTCTTGCATGTACGGATCATCGATCATGTGGTTTCATTATATACCTAACGGTTCGCTCAGTCACGGACGCCGCTCTGCCGGGCCGGGCCGTCACTCCGAGTTCCACGCGACGGACGATCGCGGCTTCCGCGCCACTCACTGCTAGGAAGAATCCCCAGCGGGCGTCTGAGGGTGCTTTCGGTGTGTGGCCCGCTACGAGAGGAGCTTTCGAACGGCGGTCGAGAGCACGTCCACGCCGATCGAGAGGCTCTCTTCATCGATGTCGAACGTCGGCGTGTGGTGGCCGCTCGGATTGCTGCCGCCGATACCGACGTACGTCGCCGTGCCGCCGTTCTCCGTCACGGCCCGCATCAGGTACGTGGCGTCCTCGCTGGCGGCCAGCGCGTCGCGCCGGATCAGCGACAGCGAGTCCGATCGGTCGGTGACGACCTCGCTCACGGGGTCCACGAGCTCCTCGTCGCAGTCCTGCCGGATCGACTCTCCGGTGCGAGTGATCTCGGTGTCGCACCCGTGCATCTCCCCCGCCGCTTCGACGCGGCGGTGCACCGCGTCGCGCATGTCCTCCATTAGCTCGGTCGACCCGCCGCGGACCTCGATCGACGCGGTCACGCGGTCGGTGATGATGTTCGCGGCGTTGTCGGAGCGGATCTCGCTCGACGTTCACGCGCGTGGCTCCCTCCCTGTGGCGCGGGATTCCGTAGACGTTGTCGGCCGCGGTGACGAACGCCTGCACCGCGTTTCGACCCTCGTTCGGCGCCACCCCGGCGTGGGCCGATTCGCCCTCGAACGCGACCAGCACGCGGTCCCGAGCGCCCACTCGCGGAGCCACTGGATATCCCTTTCGTCCGCGATCTGTAACAGGATGAGCATTACTAAGCCCCCTGCGGCGACCGATCCCGTCTCGGGCGTTCCCGTGGCGACCTCGCCGGTCAGGAAGTAGGCGAACGCACCCAGCATCGCGGCGGCGCCGATGATCGGGATGAGCGCGTCTTTCCCTCGCCGAGCTTCTGTCTGGCCTTCTCCATGTGCGGCGTCCCGAACGCGGAGACGATCAGCCAGCCGGTACCGCCCAGCGTCATCGACCAGACCGCCGTCGCGTACGCGGTCTCGGTGATGTCGCCGTCGCCGAGGCTGTAGCCGAGCTGGCTCACGCCCAGTTCGGCCGCGGGAAGCTCGAACGCGACCGAGCCGATCACCGACAGCCGCATCCACGCGACGGGCCCGCCGATGGTGGCGACCAGCGCCAGCATGCCGACCAGGACCGCGACCGCGGGACCGATCGCGGATATCACGCCCGTCTTGAATCCGGACTTGAGCTGCTCGTCCGACAGCCCGATCTCCTTTCCGTCCGACTAGGCCCGCCGGAAGAATATCGCCGCCTGTAACAGTACCACCGACACGACCGGGACCGTTGAGAGCCACAGCCATCGGCTGTTCGCGACGTCCATATACGCCGGTACCACTGGCAGGGACCCTATCTATACCATGAGTGCGCCTTTCTACCATGGTGCATATATGTTGATAATCGCAGGAAAACGCCCGCCGAACGCTACTGGAACGGCCCCGCTTCCATAATTTATAAATATGATGGACTCGCAGTCGTGTCCATGGTTCGCAGACTCATGTCGGGCGGTAGCACGTCGGATCGAGACCAGCGCATCGAACGTGGCGACCGGGACCAATCGGCGATGTCGCGGCGGGGGTACCTCCGCACGGGTGCGGCGGTCGGGACGGCGGCCGCGATAGGCGGGTGTCTCGGCGGTAGCGGTGAGAGCGGCGATGCGCTCACCGTCGGCTACGCGCTGCCGTTTACGGGCACGTACGCGATGCTCGGCGAGAGCATCGTCAACGGGTTCGAGATGTACCTCGAACAGAACGGCGGCGAGATCGACGGGCGAGAGGTCGAGACCGTCCAGCGCGACACGGAGGCGAACACGAACCGGGGCATCGACGTGACCCGCGAGCTGCTCATCGAAGAGCAGGCCGACGTGATCGTCGGTCCGGTGTCGAGCGCGGTCGCAATCGCGATCATGGACACCATCGAGTCGGAGGGGAGCGCGATCTGGCTGAACGCCAACGCCGGCGACTACCGCGTCACGCAAGAAGGGTGCCTGGACTACCACTTCCGGACGTCGTTCAACGACTGGCAGACGAGCGCCCCGCTGGCGGAGTGGGTGTACGAGAACGTCGCCGACAACGTCTGTCTGGCGTACGCCGACTACGCGTTCGGCCAGAACTCCAAGAACTTCTTCGGCGAGGCGTTCGAGGAGGCGGGCGGCGAGATCGTCGCCGAGGTCGGCGCACCGCTCGGCACCGACGACTACTCGACGTATCTGAGCCAGATCGAGAGCAGCGGGGCGGACGCCGTCTTCTCCTTCTTCGCCGGGAGCGACGCGGTCGGATACGTCTCTGCCTTCTCCGACTACGGCCTCGACGAGGAGATGACGCAGACCGGGAGCGGGTTCCTCCTCTCGGAGGACACGCTTCCCGCACAGGGAGAGGCCGCGCTCGGCATGTACTCGCTGCTCCACTACACGCCCACACAGGAGAGCGAGCGAAACCGGACGTTCGTCGAGAACTACCGCGGCGCGTACGACAGCACGGCCAACGTGTACGCGTGTCAGGGGTACGACTCGGCGCAGGCGTTCGCCGCCGCCGTGGAGGAGACCGGCAGCGCGGAGCCCGACGAACTGTCGGGCGCGCTCAGCGGGATGGCGATCGACAGCCCGCGCGGGAGCTTCCGATTCAACGAGCAGACCCACGAGGCCGTCCAGAACATGTACGTCCGTGAGGTCGTCGAGAGCGACGGCGAACAGCCGGTCGAAAACCAGGTTGTGGAGACGATAGAGAGCGTCGAGGGTCCCACGTGGGACTGCGACCTCAGCTAACATGATCCGTATCACACCTGACGCCGCTCGCAGACCGTCCCCTGTCCCGACGAGGAGGGCCGGCTGAATGATCGAGTCGATCGTACGCGCCACCCTGCTCGGCGTCCAGTCCGGGATGATTCTCGCCCTGATCGCCGCGGGGCTGACGCTCATCTTCGGGATGCTCGACGTCATCAACTTCGCGCACGGGGCCCTGTACATGCTCGGAGCGTACTTCGGGTCGGTGATCGCGGCCGAACTCGGGAGCTTCTGGCTCGCGCTGCTGATCGCGCCGCTCCTGGTCGGCGTGGTCGGGATAGCGATCGAGGTGTTCTCGCTGCGTCCGCTGTACGGACGGAACCCCCTGTACCACATTCTGTTGACGTTCGGGTTCGCCATCATGATCCAGGGCGCCGTCGTCCAGATATGGGGCGGGCAGGCGCGGCAGATCGCCCAGCCGGCGCTGCTCACCGGCACCCTGTCGCTCGGCGTGGTGGACTACCCGGTGTACCGGCTGTTCGTCCTCGCGATCAGCACGGCGCTGATCGGCGGCGTCTGGCTCGCGATCGACCGGAGCAACCTCGGGATCATCATGCGGGCGAGCGCTCACGACACGGAGATGGTCGACGCCCTCGGGATCGACGTTTCGAAGGTATTCACCGGCGTCTTCGTGTTCGGTGCCGTGCTCGCGGGGCTCGCGGGCGTCCTCCTCGGGGCGTCGCGCTCCGTCAACCCCGGCATGGGGATGGGGATCATCATCGAGGCGTTCGTGATCGTCGTCATCGGGGGGCTCGGGAGCTTCCGCGGTGCCGTCTTCGCCGCGCTGCTCATCGGGCTCGTCACCTCGTACGGCGCGCTGATCGCCCCGACGCTGACCGACTTGGCCCTGTTCGGACTGATGGCGATCGTGTTGATGGTGAAACCGAACGGACTGTTCGGCGCCACGGAGGCCGCATGATGCCGGTGTTCGAGCTTCTTCGAGACGACGACGAAGCACGAACGGGAAACCAGATCCTCTCGCGGCCGGGGCGGATCTTGCTCGCCGTCGGTATCCTCGGTCTCGCCGCCGCGGGACCGATCGCCGGATCGATCCAGCCGTTCTGGGTCAATCTCCTCGTTCGAATGCTGGCGTTCGCACTGCTGGCGTTGAGCCTCGATTTCGTCTTCGGCTACGCCGGCCTGCTGTCGTTCGGACACGCGGCGATGTACGGTGCAGGCGGGTACACGGCCGCACTGCTCGTTGGACAGGTGACGCCGAACGCGTTGGTCGTCTTGCCCGCCTCGGTCTTGGTCGGCGTGGTCGTCGCCGCGCTGATCGGATGGCTCAGCGTTCGGGCACGCGGGATCTACTTCGCGATGCTAACGCTGGCGTTCGCCCAACTACTGTACGTCGTCGTCTTCACAGACCTCCCGGCGACGATCGCAGGCGCGGAGACGGTCACCGGCGGCGACAACGGTCTCTACGGGATCGGCTCCTACGAACTGGCCGGCGTCGGGTTCGGTGACCCGCTCGCCTACTACTTCCTCACACTCGCCCTCGTCGCGCTGTCGCTCGCGGGACTGATCCGGCTCGCGAACTCCCCGTTCGGACGGGTCATTCAGGGGGTCCGCGAGAACGAAGACCGGATCGAGTTCATCGGATACAATGTCCAGCGGTACAAGGTCATCGCCTTCGCGATAAGCGGAGGATTCGCCGGACTCGCCGGCGGGCTGTACGTCCCCTTCCAGAGCGTCGCGAACCCGGGACTGCTCCACTGGACGGTCAGCGGCGAGTTGGTCGTGATGGTGCTGCTCGGCGGGATGGGAACCCTCTGGGGGCCGATGGTGGGCGCCGGGCTCGTCGTCTTCCTCGAGGACCGACTCGGCGGCGTCGCAAGCTGGGAGGTGATCCTCGGCACCCTGTTCGTGCTCGTGGTTATCTTCGCGCCGCGCGGCATCGCCGGGGCACTGATATCGCTGCGCGACGACCCGAGCGGCGCGGTCGACAGCGTGAAGGAGGCGCTGAAAAACTACGTGCGGGAGGTGCGTGACTGACCATGAGCGGAAACACGATCGGAGGGCCCGAGACGGACGGAGACGCACCGAGCGGAGCCATCCTCAGCACAGAGGGGCTCACGAAGCAGTTCGGACCACTCACCGCGCTCGACGACGTCTCGATCGAGATCCCCGACGGCGGGATCACGGCGATCATCGGGCCGAACGGCGCCGGGAAGACGACCCTGTTCAACACGTTCACCGGGAAGCACGCCCCGACCGAGGGGCGCATCGAGTTCGACGGCCAGCGGATCGGCGGCGTCGAGCCGTACGAGATCGTCCGGCGAGGGATCGTGCGGTCGTTCCAGATCACGAACTTCTTCTCGTCGCTCACCGCGTTGGAGAACGTCCGGCTCGCGGCGCAAGCCCGCTACACCGGGTTCGGTCCCGCGGACTTCCTCACCCATCACGCGTCTCACGAGGAGCCGATCGCGGACGCGGAACGGGTACTGGAGCGAGTCGGGCTCGACGGGGTCGCGACCGAGACGGCGTCGAGCCTGGCGTACGGGCAGCGTCGCCACCTCGAAGTCGCTATCGCGCTCGCGTCGGAGCCGCGGCTGCTGCTGATGGACGAACCGACGGCCGGGATGAGCCCGGAGGAGACGAACGAGACCGTCGAGCTGATCGAGGACATCGCGTCCGACACGACGGTCGTGATCATCGAACACGATATGGACATCGTCATGGACATCTCCGACCAGATCGCGGTGTTGAACGAGGGCAAACTGCTCACGCAGGGGACGCCGTCTGAGGTACAGTCGGACGAGCGGGTACAGGAGGCGTACCTTCGGGGTGGCGGTCATGAGTGATCCCCTGCTCTCCGTCGACGGGATCGACACCCACTACGGGGAGAGCCACATCCTGTTCGACCTCTCGCTGTCGGTCGGGGAGGGCGAGATCATCGCGCTCGTCGGGCGCAACGGAGCGGGGAAGACGACGACGCTCCGGAGCGTGATGGGACTGACGCCGCCGACGAGCGGCACCGTCGAGATACGCGGCGAGGCGATCGACGGGCTCGACCCGAACCAGATACGCAAGCGCGGGATCTCTTGGATCCCGGAGGAGCGTCGCGTGTTCGGGGGCCTCACCGTCGAGGAGAACCTCCGACTGGCGGCCCACAGCGGCGACGGGGACCAGTCGGCGGGGTTCGAGGAGGTGTACGACCAGTTCCCTCGGCTCGACGAGCGCCGCGACCAGCAGGCCGGCACGATGAGCGGCGGGGAACAGCAGATGCTCGCCATCGCGCGCGCGCTACTGGGGCCGGAGACGGACCTCCTCCTGCTCGACGAGCCGAGCGAGGGGCTCGCGCCGCAGATCGTCGACGACGTCGCGGACATCGTCCGCGAGCTGAACGAGCGCGGCGTGACGGTGCTCCTCGTCGAGCAGAACGCCGAGATGGCGCTCGGGCTCGCGGACAGGGCGTACGTCCTCGAGACCGGGAGGATCGTCCACGAATCCCCCGCCTCGGAGCTACTCGAGGACAGGGAAACGATGGAGAGCTACTTGGGGGTGAAATGATCCGGACGATGGTTCCCCGTCATCCAGCCGCGAACGTCGAAGGTGTCGCGCTATGACTGAGCGACCGCACCCGCTCGTCCGCGTCGAGCGCGTCGCCGACGGGAACGTCATCCGGATCGCGATGGAGGAGGGAGAGGCACCGCTGAACGTGTTCCGCCCGGCGAAGGTGGAGGCGATGGCGAAAACCGTCGAGTCGGTCGCCGGCGAGGCGGGCTGTCTCGTCCTGTACGGCGACCCGGTGTTCTCCGCGGGCGCCGACCTGCAGGCGATCGAACAGGCGCCACAAGAGCTGCGGTCCGCGAAGATCGACGCCATCGCGGCGGCCTCAAACCGACTGATCCGGGCAGTCCGGGAGTTCCCGGCACCGGTTATCGCGGCGGTTACGGGCGTCGCTGCGGGTGGCGCCCTCGGGTTCGCACTCGCGTCGGATCTGATCCACGTCCACGAGGACGCGGTGTTCGACACGGCGTACGCTCGGATCGGGCTCACGCCGGACAACGCGACGCCGTTCTTCCTCGTCCGGACGGTCGGGCCGTATCGCGCGCGCGAGCTGCTGTTCGACCCCGACCCGATCGACGCGGCGCAGGCGGTCGACCTCGGAATCGCGAACGAGCGGTACGAGGGGTCGGAAGCGGAGTTCCTCGCCGCGGTGACAGAGAGAGCGGTCGACTACGCTTCCGGCCCGACCGAGGCGTACGCACGGACGAAACGGCTGCTCGACACCGCCTTCGAGGGGGGACTCGATCGCCACCTCGAACGGGAGCGCTCGGCGATAAAACGCATGAGCGAGTCGGACACGTTCGACGAGGGGCTCGCGGCGTTCTTCGCGGAGCGCGATCCGGAGTGGAGCTGACGGGGCGGGACGATCCGTCGGCACCGGTGGCGCAGGCCCTCGCGAGAGAAAGAACCAAGTCTCTCACCTGCGAGCCCACCACCATGGAATTCGACACGCTCACTGTGACTGTCGACGGGGGCGTTGCGACGATCCGCCTCGACAACGACCCGGTGAACGCGATCGATCAGCGGATGCGCCACGAGCTGGCCGAGGCGGTCGACGTCTTCCGCGAGGACCGCGTGCGGGTCGGGATCGTCGCCGGCGGCGACGAGGTGTTCTCCGTCGGGGCCGACGTCGCGCTCTTCGAGGAGGCACAGGAGTGGACGACCGCCGAGTTCCGCGAGAACTCTCGGATCCTCGGCGGCGCGTTCGACGCGATAGAGACGATCGAAACGCCCGTGATCGCGGCGATCGACGGCACCTGCGTCGGCGGCGGGCTCGAACTCGCGTTGGCCTGCGATGTCCGCATCGCGGCGCCGGACGCGACGCTCGGATTTCCGGAACACAACATCGGGCTCATTCCGGGGCTCGGCGGCTGCTCTCGGTTCGTTCACCTCGTCGGACCGGGGACGGCGAAGGATCTCATCTTCAGCGGCGAACTGATCGACGGCGACCGCGCTCGCGAGGTCGGGCTCGTCGAACGCGTGGCCGACGATCCCGACTCGGCGGCCGACGCGTACGCCGAGGACCTCTGTGACCGCCCGCCACAGGCGATCGGGCTGGCGAAACGCGTCGTCAACACCGCCCGCGACGCGGACACCAGGACCGCCGGGACCGTCGAGTCGCTCGCACAGAGCACGCTGCTGGAGACCGACGACCACCGCGAGGGGATCGCGGCGTTCCGCGAGGACCGCGACCCGGAGTTCACCGGCGAGTAACCGTCGGTGATACCCGTTTGGATGAGACTCAGCGTCGGTACCTTCAGTAGCCTATTTATACTCCGAGTGTGACATGGTGACTATGAGCGAGATAGTGTTCGCTATCGACGACGACGAGGAACGCGTTGGTCGACAGGTCCGGACGGTCGCAGCGGATCTGCCGATGCGAACGGACGATCTCTCCGTGACCGTGCTGCACGTGTTCTCGGACAACCCGACCGGCGCGTCGATCACGCAGTTCCAGACGGCCAGGTTCGCGGAGGAGGAGCTCGAAGCGGCCGGCATCGACGTGGAACTCGTCGGTCGAGGCGGCGACCCGTCGACGGAGATCGTCGGGTACGCGGACGAAGCCGGGGCCGACTTGATCTGTCTCGCCGGGCGGAAGCGATCGCCGACGGGAAAGGCGCTGTTCGGAAGCGTGACGCAGGACATCATCCTGACGACCGAGCTCCCCGTGCTCATCGCCGGAGACGAACGGACGTAGAACGGACGTAGCCGTCCCGGTCGCCGTCCGATCGGCCGATCGGACGGCTCTACGCGTGGTCCGGATACCGGCGGTGGCCCGGCCGAGCGACGGACCTCACTCGCGCTCCGCGGGCGGACGCTGGAGGCGTTCGGCGAGCGGCCCGTCGAGATCGAGCTCCATTTCGATCTCGGAGAGCTTCTCCTTCGTGACCTCGAACCCGACGTTCTCGTAGACGGTGATCGCGCGCTCGTTGCCGGTCGACACCTCCAGCGTGAGCCCCTCGTGGTCCCGGTCGTCGGCGTACGCGATGAGCTGTTTGACGAGCTCCGTCCCCACCGCGTTGTTCTGGTGGTCCTGATGAACGAAGATCACGAACTCGGGCGCGGCCGAGTCGACCGGGACGGCGGCGACGTGACCGACGACCTCCGAGCCGTCGACCACGACCAGGTTCCACCCGTTCTCGAGCAGCCGGTCGAGCCACGATTCGATCTTCGGGACGGTTATCGGCGGTAACCCGTTCGCGCGGCTGAACCGGTCGAGGTCGGCGTACATCGAAACGAGCGCCGATCGGTCCCCCTCTCTGAACGGCCGCGCGACGTACGGCGTGCCGTCTTTCCCCTCGAACCGCGGACACCGCGGCGGACAGTACGTCGTGCCGCCACACTCCGAGTTGTCCCACGCGGAGCAGGACACTCCCGCCGAGTCAGATTGCGCGCTCATACGTGAGGATTCGTGTCACACCCATATAAACGTCGTTGCGAACATGTTCCGGAGACGCCGTTCGCTGACGGTCACTCCCCCGTCCCCGGCGGCCGCCGCTCGGTCGGGCGTCCGCTCTGCGACCCGTGCGGCGGCCAGCGGCGTCGCGTCGTCGAACTGCTCGCCGACGAGCATCAGCCCGACCGGGAGCCCGTCGCTCGTGCCGGCCGGAACGGAGACGGCCGGATGCCCAGTCACGTCGAACGGTGCCGTGTTCGGGAGCAACTCCCTGTCCCGTACTCCGTCAGAAGGGGAGCGTGGGGCCGCCGCTCACCCGACTCCCCGCCCGGGTCCTCAGATGGGTGTCGCCTTCGAGCCGTACCGCGGGATCCCCTCGTCGGCGTACACCCGGCGGATCGTCGCCCGAACGTCGTCGCCGACGGCGACCGTCTCGGGGTCGCAGTCGGTCAACTGCATCGGGATCGTGACCTCCTCGCCGCTATGGGTGAACCGAACGATCGCGACGGCGTAGGGGCCGTCGCGCTCCTGCTGCGGGACGAACTCCGGCGGCGCGCCGCCCTGTCCGATCACCGTCACTGCGTCGACGACGCCCTCTCGCGGGAGCTCGACGTGCTCGAACGCGCCGCGGTCGTGGCAGACGCCACAGGCCCCCTCGGCGGGGAACGTCAGGCCTCCACAGGAGGGACACCGGCCGGCGACGAGCCGGTAGCGCCCGTCGAGCGACCGGCGCCACGACGGCAGGCTGACGTGGGCGCCGCCGCCGGCGACCTCGCCGTCGACGACGTACCCCCGCTCGCGGAGGTACCGATCGTACGAGACGAGTTCACCGCCGCTGAGTCTCTCGTCGACGGATGGCGCGTTATCGAGCCCGCCCGCGAACGCGAGCCCGAGTGCGCCGCCGCCCCCGCCGAAGTCAACGGCGACGGTCGCGTCGTCGGCGTCAGCCGACGCGAGCGCCGCACAGAGCCCGAGCGGGACCGTGGCGGCCCCGGCGTCACCGACGCGGTCGACCACGGTGCCGCGTTCGATCGCGGCGCCGTCGATGTCGGTCCGCCCGCCCGCCCGGTGCGGGAGCCCGCCGTTCGGCTGGTGGAGGGCCGCCCCGGCCGGCTCGGAGACGTCGAGGTCGCTGACGACGGCCGCGACGCTCTCGCCGACGGCGTCGCGCTCGTACGTCGTCACCCCGAGCGCGTCGACCTCCTCCGAGCCGCGCTCGCGGTAGCGGACGCCGGGGTACTCGTCGGAGTGCGCGGCGCTGTCGACGAGCGTTACCGGAGCGTCATCGTCGACGAGGAACGCGACCGCGCCGGCGCCGAGTCGGTGGTCGGCCTCGGCCGGATCACCGGTGGGCGCGTCCGCGGCGATCGCGAGCGCCGGCCCGTCGGCCTCGACCGCCCGCTCCAGCACGTCGAGCCCGGCGAGGGGGCTGGCGGTCGCCGTCGCGGTGCGGGCGTCGCTCGCTCCCCCGAGCGCGCGGACGACCCGCGGCGCCAGCTCCTCCTCGGCCAGCGGCGGCGTGGTGGTCGCGAGGCCGACGAACGAGAGGTCTGCCGCGTTCGCATTACCGCGGTCGAGCGCGTCTCTCGCGGCCGAAATCGCCATCGTCACCGCGTCCTCGTCCGCCGCTGGCAGCGCCTTCCGCTCGATTCCGCTCGCGTGATCGACGCCCCACGCCTCGCCGATCGTCGATGACTCGATCCGGAAGCGGGGGACGTGCACGCCCGCTGCGGTGAGTCCGCGGGTCACGCCGACCCACCCCCGAAGCCGCGCTCGAAGACGTGGACGGTGACGCCCCCGCCGCTCCCGCCGACGTTGTGGGTCAGTCCCCGCTCGGCGCCGTCGACCTGTACGTGTCCGTGACCGCGGAGCTGCTCGAACGCCTCCACCACCTGCCCGGTTCCGGTCGCGCCGATGGGGTGCCCCTTCGACTTGAGTCCGCCGCTCGTGTTGACCGGGAGGTCGCCGTCGGGGTCGGTGACGCCCTCGCGCAGCAGGCGGGGCGCCTCGCCGCGGTCGCAGAGGCCGAGGTCCTCGTACGCCAGCAGTTCGGCGATCGCGAAGCAGTCGTGGACCTCCGCGAAGTCCACGTCGCCGGCCTCGATCCCGGCCTGGTCGTAGGCGCGCTCGGCGGCCGTCACGGTCGCCGGGACCGAGGTGAGCGAGTCGCGCTGGAACAGCCCGACCGCCCCGGAGGCGGCGCCGCTGGCGGCGACCCGGACGGGCACGTCCGACAGCTCGCGAGCGACCTCCTCGCTGGCGACGAGCGCGGCACTCGCGCCGTCGGTGGTCGGACAGCAGTGGTACAGCGTGAGGGGGTCGGCGACCGCGGGCGCCGCGGTGGCGTCCTCGAGCGAGCAGGTGAACCCGAGGTGGGCGTTCGGGTTCTCGGCGCCGTTCGCGTGGTTCTTCACCGCGACTCGGCTCAGGTCCTCCGGCGTCGCGTCGTACTCGTCCAGGTACGCGGACGCCATCTGCGCGTACACGCCGGCGAAGGTGGTACCGGAGAGCCGCTCCCACTCGGTCTCGCCGCTGACGCCGAGCCACCACTTCGTCTGGTCGGCGCTGGTGTCCGTCATCACCTCGTACCCGCCCGCGAGGACGAGGTCGGCCATGCCCGACTTCACGGCGGAGACGGCGTTTCGCATCGCGTAGCCGCTGGCCGCGCAGGCGTTCTCCACCCGCGTCGTCGGGATCCCGTGCTGGCCGATATGCTCCGTCACCGCCGGGCCGCTGAGGCCGATCTGACGGCCGCCGACGCCGAGGGTGCCGAGGAACGCCTCATCGATCCGATCCGGGTCGAAGTCGCCGTCGACGCTGTCGAGCGCGCGCTCGTACGCCGTCTCGAACAGCGATCGATAGGTCTCGTCCGGGTACGAGCCGAACGGCGACTGACCCGCTCCGATGACATATGCCTCACGCATGTGACGAGTAACGTCGACGCGGGCACTAAAAACTATGTGGGTCCGTCTCCCAGGGCACGTATGGAGACCGATGTCAACGGACGCGTACAGGTGACGCGATTCGACCGACCGGACGCTCGGAACGCCATGACGCCGGCCGCGGCGCGAGAGCTCCGCGACGCGATCGAGGCGGCGGGAGAGCGGGACGTCCGCGCGCTCGTGATCACGGGCTCGGGCGGGAGCTTCTGTGCCGGCGGAGACTTAGAGTCGATGCGCGAGCGCGAGGAGACGCCCGACGAGGCCGCTCGGCGGGTACGGGAGACGCTGAACGCGAACGTGCGCGCGATCCTCTCGGCCCCGTTCCCGGTGATCGCGAAGGTGAACGGCGACGCGATCGGAGCGGGGACGAACCTCGCGGCCGCGTGTGACTTCGCCTACGCCGACGCGGACGCGCGGTTCGGCGAGGCGTTCGTGAACGTGGGGCTCGTTCCGGACACCGGGGGGACAGTGCTTCTCCCCCGGCTCGTCGGCCTTCGGCGGGCGAAGGAGCTGACGATGACCGGGCGGCTCTTCGACGCCGACGAGGCCGCCTCCATGGGGCTGATAAACGAGGCCGTGTCCGGAGACGCGCTCGACGAGCGGGTGGACGAACTGCTGGAGACGCTCGATCGGAAGCCGACGACGACGCTCGGGCTGATCAAGGAGGGAATCCACGGGAACCTCGGCCGTCCCGTCGACGACGCGCTCGATCGCGAGGCGGCGCTGCAGGTCCGGGCCTATGGGACTGACGCCCACGAAGAGGGAGTGGCAGCCTTCCTCGACGACCGCCGGCCGGACTTCGACTGACGTGAACGTTTAAGAGGAACGCGCAGGGAGTAGCGGGCATGACGCTCATCGAGCAGTCCTTGTCCGCAGAGCAGCGCGCTGTCCGGGAGCGAGCCGAGTCGTTCGCGACCGAGGTCGTCGCGGAACGCGCCGAAGCGATCGAGGAGTCGGGGGAGTTCCCCCGCGACGTGATCGAGGAGGCCGGCGACCGGGGGCTCCTCGGGATTCTCGTCCCCGAGGAGTACGGGGGGCTCGGCGCCGACTTCGTCGCCTACTGTCTCGCGATCGAGCGGATCGCGGCCGAGAGCGGCGCGGTCGCGGAGACGATCCAGGGGCACACCTTCGCGACGCTGCCGGTGGTAAACTTCGGGACGGACGCCCAGCGCGAGCGGCTGCTGCCCGACATGGTCGCGGGCGAGCGCGTCGGGTCGATGCTGTTGACGGAGCCGGGAGCGGGGTCGTCGCCCTCGGAGCTGGAGACCGTCGCGACGGCGACCGACGACGGCTACCGGATCAGCGGCGAGAAGACGTTCGGGACGAACGCCGGCGTCGCCGACCTCCACCTCGTCGTGGCGCGCAAGCGCCCGGCGCCCGAGGAGGGGCACGGCGTGAGCGTTTTCCTCGTCCCGAGCGTCGACGAGACTGACGGGTTCTCGTTCGAGCGGGGGGAGTACCTCGGCATGCGCGGGCACGTCACCGGCGACTCGACCCTCGACGAGGTCGCCGTCGACGGGGACGCGCTGCTGGGCGAGATCGGCCACGGCTTCCGCATCGCGATGGGGACGATCGACATGGCTCGGACCGGGTTGGCCGCGATCGGCGTCGGGATCGCGCGTGCGGCGTTCGACGAGGCGGTCGCCTACGCGGGCGACCGCGAGCAGGGCGGGCAGGCGGTCGGCGAGTATCAGGCCGTGCAGGTGCTCGTCGCGGAGATGGACTCGCGGCTCGCCGCCGCTCGCCACCTCGTCTACGACTCGGCCACTCGGATCGCGGCGGGCGAAGGGGACACGCGGGCCTCCTCGCGCGCGAAGTTCACCGCGAGCGAGACCGCCGAGTTCGTCGCCCGGAACGCGATGCAGGTGTACGGCGGCAAGGGGTACCGCGCGGACTACCCGCTGGAGCGCTACTACCGCGACGCCCGGATCCTCTCGATCATCGGCGGAACCGACGAGATCCAGAAGACGACGGTCGCGGAGGCGGCGCTCGGGCTCTGAGGGGCGACGACGTTCGAACTCCTCTCGGGACGCGTTCGACCGATCGCAGACGCTCCCGTAGCGCTCTCGATCGCTTGATCGCGCCCGTAATGTCCGTATTCGCGAGCCGTATACGCTGTGCGAGCAGTCGGTCACGCATCGCCCGAGATCGCCCGTTGACGTGCCGCTAACGACGCGTGTCGACGAGGTGTCGTGGCAGCGACTAGAGGATTACAACCGTATCGGTGTAATTGTGGTTGTTGTAAACGCCGCGTCGGAGCCACGGGAACGCCGTCGTCACGGGCGTATACGCCAGCCGTAATCGCGTCGGTTCGAGAGGCGGAGTCAGCCCTCGAGATTCACGTTGACGTTCTTCGCCTGCGTGTACTCCGCGAGCGCCTCCGTTCCCTGTTCGCGGCCGATGCCGCTCTGTTTGAAGCCGCCGAACGGCGTCTGCGGGAACGTCACCGGATATTCGTTGACGGAGACCATTCCGTAGTCGAGGTCGGCTGCCGCACCGTGTGCCGTCTCTAGGTCCGTCGTCCAGACGCCGGCCATGAGACCGTACGGCGAGTCGTTCGCGATCTCGATCGCCTCCTCGTAGTCGGCGAACGAGATCACCGAGAGCACGGGTCCGAAGATCTCCTCCCGGGCGACGGTCATGTCGTTCGTGACATCGGTAAGGACGGTGGGTTCGAGGAAGTACCCGTCCCCGCGGTCGTCGGGCCGCGACCCTCCGGTCGCGAGGGTCGCTCCCTCGTCGAGCCCCGCCTGCACGTACGCCTCGACGTCCTCGAGATGGGACTCGCTGATCAGGGGACCCATCCGCCCGTCGTCGTCGATCCCGCTCCCGAGAGTGGTCGCCTCGGCCCGCTCGACGACGCGCTCGACGACCGCGTCGTGGACGTCCTCGTGGACGAGCAGACGCGAGCCGGCCCAGCACATCTGGCCCGCGTTCATGAAGATCCCGTAGTGGGCGCCGGCGGCCGCGTCGTCGAGGTCCGCGTCGGGGAAGATGACGTTCGGCCCCTTCCCGCCGAGTTCCATGGTAACGCCGGTCACGTTCTCGGCGGCGCGGGACATGATCCCCTTCCCAACGTCGGTGCTCCCGGTGAACGCGACGTGATCGACGCCCGGGTGGCCGACGATGGCGTCGCCCGCTTCGCTCCCGGTACCGGGGACGACGTTGACGACGCCGTCCGGGATTCCGGCGCGTTCGGCGGCCTCGGCGTAGTACAGCGCCGACAGCGGCGTCTGGCTCGACGGTTTGAGAACCGCGGTGTTACCGCAGGCGAGCGCGGGCGCGAGGCTGCGCCCGGCGAGCTGGAACGGGTAGTTCCACGGCGCGATGTGGGCGGTCACTCCGAGCGGCTCCTGCTGGACGTAGTCGAGCCTGTCGCCCGGCACGGGGACCGTCTGCCCGGTGAGCTTGTCCGCCCACCCGGCGTAGTACCGGAACGTGTCGACGACCATGTCGACGTCGAGTCCGGCCTCGAACGGCGTCTTTCCGTTGTCGTGCGATTCCACCAAGACGATCTCGTCCGAGAGGTCGTCGATCGCGTCGGCCATGGCGTGGAGGTGTGCCGCGCGCTCGCTCGGGTCGAGCGAGCGCCACGCGCCGTCGCGAGCGGCGGCCGCGTCGGCGGCGTCGACCGCGCGATCGACGTCTTCGGCCGTCGCGCTCGCGACGGTCGCGTACGGCTCCTCCGTCGCGGGGTCTGCCGTTTCGATGGTCTGTCCGTCGGTCGCCGACGTCCACTCGCCGTCGATGTACAACTCTGTGGGGCCGTCGTATCCCATACCTCACCGTGTCGAGGTCGTTTCAAAAAGATTCCGTAACCGGCTCTGCTTTCGTATTCGAGTGCGCGCGGGCGACGAGCGGGGATCGGTCTGACGACCGAAACTGAACGCCGTTATGATCGGTATCGCGGTGACGGGTAAGCGTGCAGGGAATCTGAACGGGGAGGGTTCGCCTCGCGACCGCCCGGTCATCGAGGCGCTGTGGGGGACGTTGTCGTTGAACGTGCTCGCGACCGTCGATCAGACGGCCGGGAAGAGCCCTTCGAGATTCAGGTCGTCCGTCGGCGAGGCGAGCGCGTACGTCCCGTCCCCGTCGCGCTCGACCAGTCCCCGGTCGGTCAGGTGTTCCAGGTGGGCGGACGCCTCGCCGGGCCCGTGGAGGATGTGAATGTCCTCGAGCTCGCCGAACAGCTCGTGGCTCACGGCCCACGCGTTCGCGGGACCGCGTTCGCGGAGGACTCGGATGACCCGTCGGGTGCGCTCGCGGTGGTGTTCGATGATTTCGCGCGCCCTCCCGACCGGATCGTCGATGCGGTCGCGGTGGCCGGGCCAGGCGCTCTCCGGGGCGGTGGCGACGATGCGTTCCAGGCTCTCGAGGTACGCCGCGAGGGCGCCGTCGAGCCGCACGTCCGCGCCGCCGACGTTCGGGGTGTACCGCGGCAAGAGCGCGTCACCGCTCCAGAGGACGCCCACGTCGGCCGCGTGGTAGCCGACGTGGCCGGCGGTGTGGCCCGGGAGGTGGATCGCGGTCAGCTCGTGCGGTCCGGCCCGCACGGTCTCACCGTCGGCGATCGGCTCGATCGAGGGGCTACCGGTCGCGAGGTCCGTCTCCTCGTCGAGCACCACCCGCACGGCCTCGCGCTTCGGCTCCGGCATTCCCCACGCCTCGAAGGCCGCCTCCTGTCTCTCCCGGAGGTCGCGATACGCCGCCTCGTCCGGCGCGGCGACCGGCGCGTCGAGCTCGTGGATCCGAATCTCGGCGCCGCTTTCGGACTGCACCCAGCCCGCGAGGCCGGCGTGGTCGCCGTGGTAGTGAGTGAGCAGAATCTGGTCGACGTCGGCGACCGCGTGGCCGGCCGCTTCCATCCCGGCCGCCAACTGATCGCGGATGTCCGGAGTGTCGAATCCGGCGTCGACGAGTGTGAGCGGTCCCGTCCCGTCTGCGCCGAGGAGGTACACGGTGTTCGATCCCTCGAAGACCGTGTTTTCGAGGCCTATCGATCGCGCGTCGTCGCTATCCGTACGCATAGGGTACCCTTGGCACGGACCGTAACGAAGCTGTCGGTGTGGCCGGGCCGTCGACGAGCGGTATCCGCACCCGTCTCGGTCGTCAACGGATTCGGGCCACGGCCGCCAACGGATTCGGGTCACTGCCCCATCCGATCCGACAGGAAATCAGCACCCGCGAAATCGGCTGCGCGGACAGCAAGTTTCATTTGCGTCCAAAGAGACATCGGATTCATGCGAACCACAGTACTGGGTGCGGGAACCATGGGTCACGGTATCGCACAGGTGACTGCGATGGCCGGCAACGAGGTCACGATCCGCGACATCGACGAGGAGGTGCTGGCGGACGGCGTCGACAGCATCGAGGCGAACCTCCAGGGCGGCGTCGACCGGGGGAAAGTGACCGAAGCCGAGATGACGGCGACGCTCGACCACATCTCGACGACGACGGACCTGGAGGCGGCCGTCGGCGACGCCGAGCTCGTCGTCGAGGCCGTTCCCGAGGATGTCGGTCTCAAACAGAGCGTGTTCGAGGACGTCGAGGCGGCCGCGCCCGCCGACGCGATCATCGCGACGAACACCTCGTCGCTGTCGGTGACGGAGATCGTCAGTACCCTCGACGACTCGGGCCGCGCGCTCGGCCTCCACTTCTTCAACCCCGTCCACATCATGGGGCTCGTCGAGGTGATCCGCGCCGAGCAGACGGACCAGGCGACCCTCGATCGGATCACGCAGTTCGTCGAGTCGCTCGACAAGACCCCGATCACGATCCGCGACTCCGCCGGCTTCGCCTCCTCGCGGCTGGGCGTCGCCCTCGGTGCGGAGGCGATCCGCATGCTCGAGACCGGCGTCGCGAGTCCCCGCGACATCGATCAGGCGATGGAACTCGGCTACAACCACCCGATGGGACCGATCGAGCTGACCGACGTGGTCGGACTCGACGTGCGCCTCGACGTGTTGGAGTACCTCCGCGAGGAGCTGGGCGAGCGGTTCCGGCCGCCGCAGGCGCTCCGCCGGAAGGTGCGCGCGGGGAAGCTCGGCAAGAAGAGCGGCGAGGGATTCTACGTCTGGGAGGACGGCGAGATCGTCGGCGTCAGCGGTGAAGGAGACATCGACGATGTCTGATTCGGGCGACACCGGCGACGCCACCGGTTCTGAGGACGCCGCCGACCCCGTCGCCGTCGCCGCCGACTCCGACGTGGTCGAGGCGGCCGTCGGTGACCGCGCCGACGGCGTGGCGACGGTGACGATCTCCCGGCCGGACGAGCGCAACGCGTTGAACGCGGCGGTCCGCGAGGACCTGGCCGACGTGCTCGCCGCCGCGGAGGCGGACCCGTCGTCGCGGGTCGTCGTGCTCACGGGCGACGACGCGGGCGGCGCGTTCGTCTCGGGAGCCGACGTGACCGAACTCCGTGAGCGCGACGCACTCGAACAGCGAGAAGCCAGCAAACGCCCCCGGATCTACGAGCGTGTCGCCGATCTCTCGCTTCCGGTGATCGCCCGAATTAACGGACACGCGCTCGGAGGCGGATGCGAACTCGCGCTGGCCTGTGACGTCCGCCTCGCGGCTGAGGACGCCAAGCTCGGTCAGCCCGAAATCTCTCTCGGGATCATTCCGGGAGGCGGCGGTACCCAGCGTCTCCCACGGCTCGTCGGAGAGGGACAGGCCATGCGGCTTATCCTCTCGGGCGAGCTGATCGACGCCGCCGAGGCGGGCGACATCGGACTCGTCGACGAAGTCCTCGAGGAGGAATCGCTCGACGAGCGGGTAGACGAACTGGCCGGCGCGATGGCCGACAAGAGCCCGGTCGCGCTCGAGTTCGCGAAGGATGCGGTGCGGGCAAGCGGCCGGATGGACCTCGACGACGGGCTGGCGTACGAGGCTGCCCTGTTCGCGCAACTGTTCGCGACCGACGACAAAAACGAAGGCATCGACGCCTTCCTCGAGGGACGCGATCCCGACTGGCACGGCGAATAGCACCGCGTGCCGACAGATCGATCTTGAACTCTGTTGGCCGGCGGTTCGCCGCACCTCCATGCTGATGGCCACGCAGTTGTTCGACTCGATTGGCGTGTTCAGACGATCTCGATCCTTGCTGTGTGCTACCCTTTTCTAAGGGATCTTCCGCCTCGAACGAGACGTATTCAGACGGATAAACGGCGACGATCAACGCGCGGATGTTGACTTGGAAGTGTGGATCGAGAGCGGGCACCCCGCGAGATCATTGAAAAGGTATCCGCCACTATTTCGTCATCTCATCAATTTCGAATACAGTTATTTTTTTTGAGCACTTGGTGTCAACCGAAGACGTATCGCTGTTCACAGTTGGGTACTGCAAGCCGAGCTGCAGCCAGCTGACGCTGAGAGCCGGATCGTGGTGCGGTCGATCAGAACCGATCCGGATCGCCGACGAGCAGTACTTGCTGTACGTCGCGGCTGATCCCACATCTGATAGAAGCCTCACTCCCGGTTCTTTCAGACGTATGCGATTCCGATCGCACGAGAATCCCTCACCGAGTGTCCCGAGAACCACGGCGTCTTTGACGCCGTGTTTTTCGCCGATGACGAACCGATCTCATCGGTGGTATCCGACGCGAAAACCCTCAGCTACCGCGTCAACCTACCTCCGCTACCGCGTCCACCTACACGGCTTCAGGAACCCCGTTGAACGTATATCTTGTGAGGTAAGACGAGAAACCTCTCTGTTCTCAAACTGTTTTACACACATCGATCTATCGACCGCAGAAGCTGGTTGCAAGCCCACGCCGTCTGGTGGAACCGTGCTTGAGTCACCACGACCGGAGCGTACCCACGCCGCGGGATACGACGGACATTGACGCAACCAGTGACACGATCCGCGGCGACGTTCACGATCGAGGCCGGTTTCGTGGTGCCCCTCTGCGTCGGTCTCCGTCTCGGTCTGGGCGAGGTATTCGTCGTCGTCCCGTTAAGCACAGAGAAAGTCCGCTACGGTCCGAAAACGGACTCGGCTACCCGACTCGTCCGTGCTCAGCGATCGGCCCATCTCTCCTCAAGACGTTCTCCCTTGGCTCATTGATTTCACCGCCAGGGGGCTCCGACAGTTGACCTCGAAGACCGATCGACGTTGCCTCCTGATAGCTCACTCTCGCACGTAGACAGAAAGCTTCGTGATCGACGACTCGTCCGCGTTGAACTCGTAGACATCACAAAACGAGACGTCTACCGGTTGCCCCTCAACGGTTCCGACTTTTCGCCCTTGGACCACGGACACTTCCGGAACGTGGATGCGGCGGCTCACTTTGTGTTCGGACTCTTGGGGCGGCTGTTCGTCGACTTTGAATACGAGGAAATCTTCGATCCCCCTCACGTCGCGGACGGGGTGTTCGTGTACGATATCCGGGGCGAAGGCGTCTCGTAGCAGGGCTTTGTCCTCGTGATCCATCCCGTTCAAATAGGAGTCGATTAGCTGATCGCGTTTGCTCTCATTCATACGAGAACAATCTCTGGAGACGAACACATAGTTCTTCTGCTGTATCTCATCGTTGACATCCTCTCCGGCCTTCAGAGAGGGGTTTTAGCCTTGTAAGTCTCAGTGAGGAGCGGCCACCTCGTCAGTATTCAGTACCTGTAGCGGAGCGTCTTTTCGCCTCGGGGTGCACTTCGCACACCGCTCGGCGAAACCCGTATCTAAAGAAGGCTCACGTCTCTAGTTGATACCGAGGTCCGTGCGCAAGCGTGAGACCGGGGCGCTGTGGTCTTCGAGGTAGTGTCTCTGATAAATTTAATACTCGACACTCTCCGAGAATGTTGGTATTCATATACATTTAGAACCCCGATCGACGCCGACTTCGATGCGGGACGGTAGTCCACGGCGCGTTTGTTCCGCATCGGTATCGCTTCGATGAGAGTCGCTGTATTGGTGGGGGATGAGTTCGCTCTTCATTTTGTGTGGCGATTGACGACTACCGTGAACGTCCTCGCTGCGGGCGTACTGCTCTTAAAGGCATGTTGACAATCCTCTCACGGCTGATGTCGTCCAATTCCGCTGGTGACGCTCCCTGTTGGACGCTCGCTCCGGATGGGGTTGACGGAGGGGAGATTTCACGGTCGGAGAGTATACGTCGCCGGGCCTCCCAGGACGCGTTATGGCTACGACGTCGCGGTGTTACCGGTGTGGTGACCGGTACGAAGATCCCGCTCGTGTCCGGTGTACCTGTGGAGAGCCGGTTTGGTTCGAAACGGACACGGCAGCATTCTCCTGGGACGGATGTCGAGACTACGACGGGATGTGGCGCTACGAGCCGCTCCTCCCGATCGACCGGCCGAAGGGAATCGCTCGCGCCGCGGGCGGGACACCGCTCGTCAGAAGCGAGGGACTCGACGCTGTCGCAGGCTGTCAGGTGTACGTCAAAGACGAGGGAGAACACCCGACCGGCTCGTACAAAGACCGGGGCAGCGCGGTGGCGGTCCCGCATGCGGTTGCAGCGAGCGGCGGCGCCGTCGGCACCGTCTCGTACGGCAACATGGCGATGAGCACCGCTGCGCACGCAGCCGGTCTGGATCGCGAGTGCGTCGTACTCGTTCCAGACGAGATCCCGTCGGTCAGGTTGGAGCTCATCGGTCAGTATGACCCGACGATCGTGCGGGTTGACGGCGACTACGGAGCCCTCTATGACGATGCACTCGAGTTATCGACGGAGCTCCCGATCTCGATTCTCGTCAGTGACGCTCCGTCACGGATCAGCGGGTACAAGACCGCCCTGTTCGAGATCTGCGAGGCGTTTGCGCCTGACGTGCCCGACGCGATCGTCTTGCCGACGAGTTCTGGGGGCTTCGCCTCGGGGATATGGCGTGGGATTCGTGACCTCGAAGCCGCAGGATCGCTGGACGAGCCGCCGCGGCTGTACCTCGTCCAAACGGACACGTCCGATCCGTTGACAAGGGCGTTCGACGCCGGCGTAGCCGATCCGGCGCCGCTTACGGACGACGAGATCGGCGAGACGATTGCCCATTCGATTGGGAACCCGGACCCCCCAAGCGGTGGTCGTGCGCTCGCGGCTGTTCGCGACACCGGTGGCTCGGTCGTGTCGGTC
This sequence comes from Halorubrum saccharovorum DSM 1137, assembly GCF_000337915.1. Taxonomy (GTDB): domain Archaea; phylum Halobacteriota; class Halobacteria; order Halobacteriales; family Haloferacaceae; genus Halorubrum; species Halorubrum saccharovorum. The sequence continues at coordinate 64,532 of NZ_AOJE01000043.1, read as the reverse complement.
AGCGATGATGACATTCGGGCGGCGCAGCGGCAGTTCGCCGTCGACGGCGGGTTCTGTGTCGAACCGGCGTCGGCGACGTCGCTCGCGGGTGCAACGCGGCTGTCGGAACGCGGTGCGATCGGCTCTGACGACGATGTCGTTCTCGTGCCGACCGGGACAGGATTCAAAGAGCTCGGTACCGGGGACGCGTCGATTGCGACCGAGCGGGCAAATCGGGCGGCCCTTCCGGAACGCCTCGCCTCGCTGCTCACTGATACGTAACCTACCCGCCCTCAAAACAGCGATTCCAGCTCCCCGTCACTATCCATCAGCTCCGAAAAACGGTCCTCGCTCTCGTCGGTGATCTCCCCGAGATTCTGTTGCGCTTCGATCGCGACCTGCTGAAGCTCTTTCACTCGCGGGACGTTCGTCACACCACCGAGCAGCACGAGCGCCGCGACCGTTCCCTCACCGCGTCGCGGATAGTCACCACCTCGGACCTCCATCGACCCGGTCTGCTCTTCGAGCCACTTGCGACCGTGCTCGATACCTTTCCGGTTGAGATACTCCGGCGGGCCGGCGACGACGAGCAACGCACGCTCCGTCCCGCTCACCTCACAGGGCAGCGTGAGCCGACCGAGCGTCGCCTTCCGGACGAGACTCGTGATCCGGTTGGTCGCTTCCGTACTGTCGATCCCGTCATCCGAATCGCCACGGAGCCGCGAGAGCAACCCCTTCCGCTCTGGTTCGTCCACCTCGACATCGGCGTAGCCCAGCGAGGAGATCCCGCCGCCTTTGAGCGTGTTAATGATCTCCGAGGAGTCGACCACGCTCTCGGCGATGTCGCTTCCCTCGGTTATCTCGCCCGCACTGAAGAGCACGCCGAACCGCTGGACCAGCTCCTCGTTGATCGCGTCGAACCCCTCCTCAACGGATTCACCCGAACTGCGCCACGCGTCGTTGTCGAACAGCATGAGGTTGTCAACCTCATCCACGAACGTCTTGAGCGATCGAGCGGCGTTCAGCGTGTAGATCCCGCCCTCGTCGCTGCCGGGCAGAATGCCGAGCCCGTACACAGGTTCGGTGTAGATCCGTTTGAGGTTCTTAGCGATCACGGGCGCTCCACCCGACCCCGTCCCACCACCAAGCCCCGCAACGACGAGGAACGCATCGATCTCGTGGACCGGTACCGAGTCGAGCGCCCCTTGGATCTCGTCGATGTCCTCTTCCGCCACCTCTGCGCCCAGCTCGTTATCCGCCCCCACGCCGTGGCCCTTCACTCGCGACTGCCCGATCAGAATCCGGCGGTCCTCCGGGAGGCGGTCGATTCCCTGGAGATCCGCTTTGGCCGTGTTGACGGCGATCGCTCCACGGACAATGTCTGCGCCCGTCCGTGCGTCGTAGTCCAAGAACTCGTCGACCACCTTCCCGCCCGCCTGTCCGACCCCGATCAATGCGAGTTTCATGTAAACACACCACATGTAGATACGCGGGGCGGACTCATAAAGCTTGGATAACAAACGGCGTTCGACGGCTAACCACAACTTCGGCGAACAGGTCTCGGTATGCGTCGGGCTCGAAAAGTTATTCTGGTCGAACAGCTTGCGGGCGGCATCGGTGAGGTGAATGAATCGGTACGGCTGCCCCCGTTCGAGCCCTTCGCGATCTCGTTCGATGGCATCGATCAGTCCACCAAAACTGCCCTATCCCCCGACACGGTGGCAAAACCGGGTCTCAGGGGTTGAGGCCGGCGTTCTCCATGAATATGGAACTATCTTCCTTCGATGGCTCCAGCTAGAGTGTCTGCTTGACAAACTGCGACACAATGCGGTCCTCGGCGGTCCGAAGCCGATACGCTCTGTCGCGTTCCAGTTGCCGGCACTGGTGATGTGTGACACTGAGTGTGATACACTATCGCGAGGATGTGATTCCATCATATCGCACACATCCCCGATCGGAGAGTCCCCAGTACTGAGCGGAGAATGGAACGACGAGACGTTGGTGGGGTCACCCCCCGTAGCCCTCACCCTCGATTGGGCCGCTAAACACGCCGTAGAGGAACTTGAAGTACCACAGTACCAACAGCAGGACCGGAAACCCGAGGACGGTCACGAGGTTCAGCGCTAGTGGCGACACGACCGCTTCTCTAACCAACAGCCCGGTCGGCGGATAAATCGTCGGGTACAGCAGAATTGCGACCATGATCGTCAACAGTGTGGGCAGCGCCAGTGCGCTCGCGAGCCAGGCTCGGTACCGACCGCGTCTGGCCAGTCCGCTCCCGCCCAGCCCGACGGCGACCGAGAGAGCGACGACTGCAGCGACGGGCAGCGAGAGCATCGCGTCGGCAGCGCCGCCCGCATCGGTCAGGACGACGGTTCCCAGCAGCACGACCACACCGCCAAGGTACGCCAGTGTCGCACCGATGCCGTACGCTCGCAGTTCCGATGCCAGACCGGGCTCGGTCTTGGTTGCGAGGAACGCCGCCCCCGTGACTATCGAGACGGCGACTAGGGCGACGCCAGTCAACGCCACTGGTAGCGTCGCTCCGCCGAACAGCCAGCGACCCGCGAGCATCCCCAACAGGAGCGGCGCGAACACGCTCCCGCCGATGAACGCGTAGTCGGTGTAGCGCTTCCAGCGCTCGTCGTCGCGCTGCTCGCGGAGTTCCGGACCGAGGCCGCGGAACACCAGCGCGAGGACGAACCCGAGCGCGAGCAGATAGTTGTCCGCCAGCAGGCGCGAGTACACGCGCGGGAACGCCGCTAGCAGCATCGTCCCGAAGGCGACGACCCACACCTCGTTCGCGTCCCAGACCGGTCCGAACGCCGCCAGGAACGTCTCCCGCTCGCGTTCGTCCGTCCGGGTCGCGTAAAGCATCCCGATACCGAAGTCGAACCCGTCGAGGACGACGTACATCCCCAACGCGAACAGCACGGCGCCGAACCAGATCTCCGGCAGCGATTCGACGAGGTACGCGTCGACGGGCAACAGCGGGTCAGTCATCGCTACTCACCCACGGAATCGGGCCGTGCCAGCGGCCGCCATTCGACTCTCGGACGCCGAGTGACCGGAGTTCCTCTCGGACCAGCCACTTCAGGATGTACAGCGCTGTCAGCATCAGCCCGATGTAGAGCACGACGAACCCGACCAGGGTCAGTGTCGCCTCGGCCCCGGTGAGCGTCGATGACACCGCCTCGCTCGTCTTGAGCTCGCCCTGGATGACCCACGGCTGCCGGCCGATCTCGGTGACGTACCAGCCGGTGAGCAACGCAGCGTAGCCGAACGGCGATGCAGCGATCATCGCCTTCAGGTAGCGTGTGCTGTCGGCCAACCCGCCTCGGTACGTGAGGAACCCGCCCCAGAGCGCGAGCCCGATGAACAGGAACCCGAGCCCGACCATGAAACGGAACGACCAGAACACGAGTGCTACCGGGGGGTTCTCCTCGTACTCGTTCAGTCCGATGACCTCGGCGTCGAAGTCCCCGCCACTGGCGAGAAACGACCCAACTGCGGGGAGGCTCACGGTGACGAGGTTCTCGGCTCGCGGGTCGGTAAGTGCCTCAGGTGACTTCGGAAACGCGAGCAGGTGTAGGTCGGCCTGCCCCGTCTCGTAGTGAGCCTCCATCGCGGCAAACTTCTGTGGCTGGGTGTCCTCGACGTGGCGGCCGTAGGCATCGCCGTGGACCGCTTGGAACGGTGCGGAGATGATTAGGAGTACGACAGCTAGCTTGAGTGCGGTGTTCCAGGCTTCAGTGTCGGGCTTTTTCCAGACGATGTACGCCGAGACGCCCGCGACCAGCAGTGCGACCGCGAGCACCGACGCGTTCATCATATGCACGTACATCCAGGGCATTCGCGGGGTGAGGAACGCGGCGAACGGATCGGTTAGTTTGGCGACTTCCATCCCGTTCCGGGTGACCATCTCGTAGCCCCGTGGGGTCTGCATCCAAGCGTTGACGATCAGGATCCAGAACCCAGACAGCCAGGCGCCAAAGCCGACGAGCACCGACGAGATGAGGTATGTTCGGTCCTCAACACGGTCGCGGCCATACAGCAACACGCCGAGGAAGACGGCCTCTAAGAAGAACGCCATCTTCGCTTCGAAGGCCAGCGGGCCGCCGATCAGTTCACCGGATACCTCGGCGAACTGTGGGAAGTTCGTGCCGAACTGGAAACTCATCGGAATCCCGGTGACTGTACCCATCACGAAACCGGCGGCGAAAACCTTCACCCAGAACGAGCGCAATCGCGCATACCGCTGCTCGTTCGTCCGCACGTCTTTCCAAGTAAAGTAGATAATAAACGGTGCGAGCCCGATCGAAAGGGACGCGAAGATGATGTGAACGGAGATTGTCCATCCGAACTGCATCCGACTCGCGAGTTCCGGAGAGAGGAACGTCGCCCAGACTGGGTCGACGGCACTCAGTAGTGTGATTGGACCCATTCGCCCTACGCTACGGCACAATAGCTTATGAGTAGCCCAACGGTTCCCAGTTTGGAGCATTCACCACAATAGTATTCTATTATTAGAACCGTACTTTTTGTACACCTCAATCGCCGTATTAGTATACGATAACTGATAGATAGAGTTGACCGATCCCAGCTATGATCATCACAACGCCGGCGAGCCGCTTGAGCCATCCGGCATGAGCCATTACGCGATTTGCGTTACTGATGATACTGACTCCAGTTGCGACGGTTGTTGCAGCCATTAGTACAGCAACAACACCGGCATAGACTCCTAATACGAGCAGCGCTGCTTCGGTCCAGAGGGTGATTGCTCGGGCTACAACTGCCAGAAGACTGGGGCGACGCATCCGGCACCAGCTAATGCGTATCCCGCGCCAAAAAGACCGAAGCCGAGAACGCTTGATCGGCGCTTTGGAAGTGATACCGACAGTGATGGAGCGCGGTCGAATGCGACAAGTAATCCGAAGATGATGAGCAATCCGCCGACCAGTGTCTCAAAAATGGTGATATCTGACAGTGTCTCGTGGCCGACCCACGCCGTGGCCCCGCCCAGCAACGCAAACGTCGCAAGTACGCCCAACGCGGCTACCACTCCCCGAATCCCCGCGCCTGTGACAGAGGCGCTTTCGGTGTCAGTAGAGTTCACGTAGAATCCAACGTAGCCCGGCAGCTTGCGTAATCCTTCACGAAGCGATTGCTTGTCATAGCCCTTATCGGCCGCGAGAGACCGCAGATCGCCCGCGTTCCGGCGGGCGATCTGCTCAGCGAGGTCTGCGTCGCTCCCTTCCCGATTTGTTGAGCAGTGAACGTCAAGGACGGATTGAGACGCTGTATCGACGAGTTTTGTGACTTTGAGCTTCTGAACGCGGTAGCTGATTCGCTGGCAGTAGTGGCGGCTGGCTGGTGAGCGGTCGTAGAACGTGGCGTCGATCGCGGCGTGTTCAGAGAGATCGTGCAGCTGCGCCGACTGGCGCAGCAGCACTCGGCAGACGCTCATGCTGATCCGGTCGAACGCCTTACACAACGTGGACGGCGCGGGGAGATCGGCCGCGTTGAGGCCGATCTCTCCGGTTATTTGTGGCATCTCTTTGAGCAGGTCGATCGTCATGCGGTACGATGAATCGAGGTAAATCCGCAGACAGTGAAGGGAAACGAGTGCATAGTCGGCGAATCCGCCGCCACCTTCCGGGGCGGCGGATTCGCCTCCATCGCCAGTAACTCTTTGAGCAACCGGGACAACTTCCCCGATGAAGCGGGAGATCTGCGTCATGAACAACCGGATTCTCCCGCTTCAACTCCTTTGATTTAGCGGCCTACCTCGTTGCTGTATGGCGATTCAACACAGCCTCTCGTATCGTGTGGGCCCGGTGTAGCGATCCTCGGCGTCAAAGATGGCATAGGCCAACGGGAGCGAGCAGACGAATTGCTCGACGGAGGTATGATCATCGTGTCTGAACCACGTTGTAGAGACGATACGAACGTCCGATTCTAGACCAGCAAGCGACGTCCGATCGTACAACGGTGTCGAATCGTACGCCGGCCAATCAGTATGCGAACGTCTTGCGATCCGTCGGAAGACCACCCGACGAGACTCCGGGGTTGCCGTCATATTCACTACCTCTGTATCTCTTATCGATGAGTTTCTCTGGAGCTATAGAGATAGTGATGTGTTAGCGGACCAGTCAGGCATACGTTTGATACGCGATAAAGAGCGCAATAGCGAGACATACGACACCGAGTCCACGAATGAGCCACGTCCACTGGTCGGAAAGCGAGTCGTGCTTGTCTGTGCCGTAGTCACCACGACGTCGACGGTTCGGGCCAACGAATACGGACAGTCGGAGTGCTGTTTGTGGGGCGACAATCAACACAATGCCGAGCAGGACGCCGAGAACGACTGCGAGGAGTTCGCGAACCCCGGGCATCTACGAGCGGAGCCGCTGGATACGCTTCTCCATGGGCGGGTGCGTGGAGACGATTTGTTGGAGGAAGCCACGGTCAGAGCTGGAGATACAGAGTGCGCTCACCTGCTGATCAACGTTCGCGTCGCGGGAGCGCTGCCTCCCCCGCCCGCGGCCGCGCCGATTAGCCGACCCAGGGCTGCGCTGGGCACGTCCAGCCGATTGTTGGGCCTGCTGGTTGCCCTGATGAATTTTCTCAAGCGCGCGAGCGAGTGGTTCGCCCTGCCCGATGACATCCCTGGCGTCGGAGTCGGCGACGTATTCACGGTACCGGGAAATCGCGAGCACGAAGATCATCACGACGAACTGGACGATGTTCCCGACGACGACAGCGAGGAAGAAATCTGCGAGGTCGTTCTCACCAGTGAACAACACGATGTACTGCGCAACGATAGCAACGATGGATGCGATGCCTTGACCGAGTTGCATCGTGATGACGTCGCGATTGTCGATGTGGGCGAGTTCGTGGGCGATGACGCCTTCGAGCTCGCTTCGGTCAAGCAGTTGAATGAGTTCCTGAGAGATGACCACGGTTCCGTTTCCGCGGCGACCGACCGCGAACGCATTCGGAACGCCCATACTGGCGATTTTCAACGACGGTTTCTTCATCTCCTTCTCTCGACAGACGCGCTCAACGAACTGATGAATCTCTGCGTATTGGGTCTCAGACAGGTCTTCGGCCCCGACGCTCCGTAACGCGGCCCACTTGCCAACTTTATACTGGATTCCGATCAAGAGGATGCTGCCGACGATAGCAATCGGGAGGATGCCCTCGCCGAACGCGACCATCGCTGCGGCGACGGCCACGAGGTAGAATCCCGCGAGAAGTGTACCGACGACGGCCATCCGTATTTTAAGTCCAATATGTCTCATGTGTGTTATGTTGTAGAGGTGGTCTCGGGAGTATACTCAGATTCGGCGTTGGCTGGTCTATCAACCCGATTCAGTCTCCGGTTGACGATTGTTCGATCGAGTCCGGCCGTCAATTCTGTATCGGGTCTGCTGTTCGCGGTGAGTCTATGCATGTACGTGTGTGATTAGTCAATCGCGTTACGTTCACGGTCAGCGAGGCTGACCGAGAGTTGCCCGTCGCTGTGGACCGAGACAACACACTCGGAGAGAACGAACTTGACCACTCCAGTCGATGGCGTCGACGCTCCGTCAGCTCCGCCGAACAGCTGACTGAGCGCGAACGCATGCGTCCGATCATAGCGGGAGGCGACTGCCGAACGGGCATCGCCGGTAACGGTCGACACGGCGTCGGTGACGGCTTCGTAGAGGGGTGTTTCATTGCCCCAGCGAGCCAGGTAGCGGCCGTGCCACGATGCTGTCAATTCGTCAGCGGGCCGAGATTCATCAGTCATTGTGTATTCGGACGCTTCGGGTTGCGCCACGACCCTAACTGAACGTTCGGTAAGTATCAATCTTTTCCCTCATATCACGTGAGAGTAGATCGCCTCGAACCAGGCAATATCCTCAACCATAATTTGGCTATCTACCGAATATACTGCTTAAAACTAGTTAATCCGGATATATAGTGTGTATCTTATCATGCATCTGGAGATGGCTTTTTCCAGTTAGACGAAGGGTTTAACACCTACTGAACGTTTAGTCAGTAGTATGGGACGAGTCTCACTCAGAAACAATCCACTACTCGCTGCGCTTCTGGGGACAGTAGTCACCGGACTTGGCCACTTCTACCTCCGGCGCTGGCTGAGAGCGCTTGGATGGTTAGGACTCATCGTTGCTGCTTCAGTTCTGTTCGTCCCCGAGTCAACGATAACCGCGCTTAGTTCGGGTACGCTAACCGATCCATTCTCGATTCTCCCGATGGTCCTGATCAGTGCCGCTAGTGCCCTTGACGCGTATCTCATCGCGAAAGTTACAAGACAACCCGATAGATTCCAAGCAAACAATACTGTCGGGTCAACAGGGGCTAATGAATCTCCAGCCTGTCCTGCCTGCGGAAAGCCGGTCGATCCCGATCTCGGATTCTGCCACTGGTGTACAACCGAATTCAACGTTGTCGACGTCTCCAAACTGGAACGAACCGACGAGAACCAATCGGACTGACTATGGCTTCTGATTCATCCAAACAGCACTGGAGCACCGCCGAAGAAGAGATTATGGAAGCCACCTATCGAGCACTACTCAGGCACGGTTACGCCGACCTGTCGATCTCCCGAATCGCCGACGAACTCGATAAATCGAAGGCTGCTATCTACTACCACTACGACACGAAAGACGACCTTCTGGTCGCGTTTCTCGAGTTCGCCGTCGATAGATTCGAAGAGACGATCGAGACAGAGACAGGTGACGAACCGCCAGAGGATCTCGAGCACGTCATTGAGAAGCTCCTCCCGCTTCAGCCCGACGAAGAGCAACGACAGCTCCAAGCGGTGCTAGTCGGTCTCCGTTCCCAAGCCGTGACGAACGAGGTATTTCGCGAGCAATTCACGCAGATCGATGAACGACTGGCAGCCACCGTCCGGAGCATCGTCGAATGCGGCATCGACGACGACACTTTCCGTGATGTCGACCCGTCGCGGGTCGCGGAGCATATCTTAGCGACGGTCAACGGCGCGATGTACGGTCGCGTGACGACAGACCGCAAAAGCGCCGCGGCGGCAGCACGCGTCTCGCTGGCCTCGTACATCGACTCCGAACTGAGGTGCCGGTCGTGACTCAAGCGGGGAGATAGGGTGACAAATCTCAGTCGTGCGGACGCGATCGCCGAGGCACGAACTCCACTCGAAGGAAATCGGTGATCGAGGAAGGGACACTGCTCCCGCTCACTCGGATCGATCTGCCGATGAGGTCGGCGAGTGTGAATCCGCCTCAGGTTGGCCGCTCAACTCGTCGTCAACGCTCGCCATTTTTTCCTCCGTGTGACTTCTGAGTTCGTGCGCGGGGGGTCCTGAGTATCATACGGCTTGTCGGCAAGTCGAGCAACTGGCCTGGGCTCTGTGCATTGAGAGAGCCAGTCTCAACTACTGCCGAGGAGAATTGTGTATAGCGACATAAGATATAATACGGACCTCGATCGGGGCAAAGTGCCTCTCGCGGCCGAAATCAGACCGATAATCACGCAGGGACACCAATATCCGGCTAAATAAGTTACTTTGTCTTAGTTGAGTAAGACGGAGTAAACTCTTAGTGACCCCCACCCGTGGCCCCAAACGAGGCAGATTCAGAATCATGGCCGACGCTTCCACCGACGCGCGCTCCAGCCCAATCGTCGCTGCTGGGGCGGCGTTCCGACGGCACAACCCTCACACCTCCGTGGCCCAATGACGGGCCGCCGCTCCGTCGAGACCGCGATCGACGACACGTTCACGAAGTACCTCACCGACAAGGGTAAAGGCGACGCCGGCGAGCAGGGCGCGTACCGCGTCGACGCCGAACGCGAGCTCCAGCGATTCCGACGCTGGTGTCTCGGCGAGATTGCCGACCCGGCGAACGCCGCTCCGCCCGAGTCGTGGGCGGGCGTCGTCGACGGCGACACCGTCCGGTTCGCAGACCTCGATACGACGGTGTTCTCGGACTATGCGCGATATCTCTCAACCGCCGGGTACGCCGCCGGTACGGCACTCACCTACTACGCGCACGTCGCGTCGTGGTGCGGGTGGGCCCACACGCAGGGATACATCCCGCGCCACTACGCTCGCGAGTCGGATGCTGAAGACCCGCTCCCGGAGAACGACGGCCGCCGTCCGGGCGACCAGCAGGCGTGGGAGCCGATCCACCGCGACCTGATCACGCAGTTCGTCGACCGGCGCGTCTCCGAGGCGTTCGACGCGCTCGGCGCGATCGAGGTTCCCCACGCTGAGCGGGGCGACCCAGAGAGCGAGACGTGGCAGGCCAAACAGCGCTCCCGGTTCGAGGCCTACCAGCGCTGTCGCGAACAGACGCTCGTGTACGTCGTCGCCTACACCGGCCTGCGCGGCTCGGAGTTCCTCTCGGCGCCGAAGGAGGCCCGCGATGGGCGCAACGGGATCCGGTGGCGTGATGTGTCGTTCGCGGACAGCAGCGTCACCGTGTTCCGGAAGAGTCGGGAGTGGAAGGAGGCGTCACTCCCCGAGCCTGTCATCGGGCCGTTGAAGCGGTACGCCGAGGTGCTGGACGTGCCCGAGTCGTGGCCGGTGTTCACGACGTTACACCGGCCGTCTCTCGCTTCACACGTCACCGACGGGCTCGCCGACGCCGGTCTGGACGACGACGCGATCGAGCGCGTCCGCGGCGGGGCGCCAGACCTGATCGTCGCCGCCGAGCACGACCTCGACGCGCCGAAACCCCTCACGACCGACGGGGCGCGGTCGATCATGGAGCGACTCTGGAACTACGACGCGCTCGCCGACCGACGCGAGGATCTGGACCTCTCACTCGACGGCGATTATCTCGAACTGCACGGCGGGCGTCGAGGCGTTGGAGAGGTGCTCGTTCGGCAGTTCGGCTACGCTGCGGCCGCCCGGTATCTTGACAACAGTGAGGAACAGGTCCGTGAGGCCTACCAGCACATCGAGGCGGCCGAGCGCGCGGACATGGCGACCGAGGCGTTCTCGCAGACGGACCAGCGAGTGAATGAACGCTAACGCTCTCAAACCCGGTCAGAATGTGATCTAAGGCACTGGACTGTTGTTTCTGGCGTTGACACCACCTTTGCGATCGCATTTTGATAACCACGTTGTCGAACAAAGACAGTGATCTAAGATACTAATCCAAGTATAGGGGTGGCTATCTTAGATATATTTCTTAGATTTGGTTCTTAGACCTGTTTCTTGGATATGATCTATAGGTAATTGTTTCATATATGTGTCTTGGGCATCTTAGATGTCTAACTAAGATTGATGAGCAAGATGTATGTGGCTCGTAGATAAGTGTCTGACATACCTTCATTAGATATGAGCCAGATCCCATTCATATGCTCGCGTACACGGTATACAGTGAAGCAGGGGGTGTCGGCAAGACCTCGCTCGCAGCGAATGCGGCTGTGGCTCACCAGCGAGCGGGGCTTGACGTGCTTGTCGTTCCGCTCGATCCACAGGACGGCGACTTGAGCCGTCTACTTGGGGTCGACACCGATCGCGCAGACGGCAGTGCGGACAGCTTAGTCCGCCACATGGTTGGGAGCCCGCGCGGGCCGTTTGAGGACCTCGTCGAGACGGCCGAGGGGATCGACATTATCCCGGAACACAACTCGCTGTCCGATCTCACTCAACACCTCGATAGAGAACAGCAGAAGGCCGAGGACTTCGGTGACGCGTACAACGTCCACGCACAGTTACGTCGGGTCCTCGGTGAGGCGAGCGTCCCCGATACATACGATATTCTCGTCTGCGACCCACCAGCGACCGAAGGGTCGCACCTCTACAACGCGATTTACGCGACGCGGAATCTGCTGCTCCCGATCGAGCCGTCAGCGAAGGGACAAGCGGCTGTCGAGGGTCTCGAAGACCTCGCGACGAACTTTGCGGACCAGCTCAACATCGACATCGGCGTGTTAGGTGCGGTGCCGATCGGATTCAAGGGTACACGCGATCAGGAACAGATGCTCGACACAATTCCGTATGAGGTCCCCGAGGTCATCGGCGATCGAACGTCGTTGATGGAGGGGTGTTGGCGTCAGCAGTGTTCCGCCTTCGAGTACGTTCAGACCCACCGTAATCGTCGTCGTGACTACGAGGTAGAGACGCTTGCGCAGTTTGATCGCATCGCCCGATTCATCGAAGCGCAGGGTGGTGTTGAGGCTCCGAATCCGCCTGAACCCGGGGCGGTCGATGAAGACGAGCAAGAGGTGACGGCGTAATGGGCGGCTTCAAAAGCGGGGCTGCCGACGACGACTGGGACAGTACAGAGTCCGACGAGACAGACACCACAGCAGAGACGGAGGCGGAAACGAGAGCCACCGAGAGCACGTCCGGATCAACCGCCGGTGATACACCGGATACTGCGATACAATCGACGACAGGTGTGACCCGATCGTCTGACCGGGACCTCCCCTGGGTACTCACACGGGACAGTATCACTGACGGCCGGGATCAAACGGTGCAGCTCCACCTCCAACGGTCGACAGTCGACACACAGCGCGAGGCGACACGAACGCTTGAGTCAAAGCTCGGGGAACAGGTCAAGAAGGCCGATCTCCGTGAGGCCGCGTTACTTGTCGGGCTTCAACACACAGACGAGATCGCCGCGACGCTCCGGGAGTGGGGATACGACCTAGGTTGAGTCTCCTCGGCGCGCTCTGGCAGGACGGCCTCGGCGGCGACGCGCCGCGCCACGGTCGTCAACGAGTACGCGGCTGCAAGCCCGACGATCAGGCTAAGTCGCCCGGTCGCGACGCCCCGGACATGGTGCTCGTACTCTCTGCGGAGGAGGTCGACCGGAACCTCGATCTAGCGGGACTCGTCGATGTCGTGGACGACGCGTTGGTCAAACAGGCGGCCGGCGAGGTCGAACGACCGCGGCGGCCGCATTTCCCCGTCGGTGCGGGTCTCGACGGCGACGAGCCCGCTGGGACCGGGATCGCGATGCCGGCGTACGTCCACGGCGCGGACCACTACGCGACGAAACTTGTCGGGGTTCACGAAGGGAACGCGGAACGAGGCCTCCCAACGATCAACGCTCAGATCGTGCTCACGGACGCACGGACCGGCCTTCCGAAGGCGTTCATGGCGGGCACGGCGATCACGAACGCACGGACCGGCTGTATAGGGGCGGTTTCGGTTCGGGCGTTGGCTCCGGAGCCGGGTGGTGAGGGCCTCACGCTCGGAGTCGTGGGTGCGGGCGCGCAGGCGCGCTGGCAGAGCCGCGCGATCGGAACCGTCGCGACGCTCTCGGACGTACGGATCTACTCGCCGAGTGACTCGCGTGACGCGTGTGCGGCCGACCTGAGCGAGGAGGGGATTCCGGCACGGGCGGTCGACACGGCCAGAGAAGCCGTCGAGGGGGCCGACGTAGTCGTGACCGCGACGACGGCGACCGAGCCCGTCTTCCCGCCCGATGCGCTCGAAACCGGGAGCCTCGTCATCGCCATCGGTGCGTTCACGGCGGAGATGCGGGAGCTCGCTCCGCGTGTCCTCGAGCGCGCCGAGCTGACGTTCGCCGACGTGCCAGAGGAAGCCGCTGAGACCGGCGACCTCCTCGCGAGCGACCGTGACGCCGACGACCTGGTCGAACTCGGCGTGCCCCTCGCTGACGGATATCGCCGTGAATCGTCCGACAGGGTGCTGGTGGTCACGAGCGTCGGGTCCGCAACCCTGGACGCCGCAGCGGGCGAGACGGTCTACCGGCGGGCTGTCGAGTCGGGCGACGGCACCGAGATCTCGCTGTAGCCCGGTCGATGTCCACCGGTCAGCGTGATTCGACGTAGGTTTCGATGAGCGTGCGGAGTTGGTCTTCGCCCTGGAGACCGACGACTTTCTCGACCTGCTCACCCCCGGCGAACAGGACAAGCGTGGGAACCCCTCGGACGCCGTAGGAAGCGGCTAGTTGCTGGTTGGCGTCGACGTCGACTTTCGCTACAGTCGCGCCGGTCTCGGCAGCCAGCGTCTCGACGATCGGTTCGAGCATTTGGCACGGACCACACCAGTCGGCGTAGAAGTCCGTGAGGACGACATCGCGTTCCGCGACGACGTCGTCGAGTTGGGACTGTCCGTCGACGTAGATCGGTTCGTTCGCGGTCGCGGTACCGGTGTCGGATGCAGTATCTGTTGCCATCACCAGTACGTATGCGCCAGCACCAATTAAGTATTGTGTAGAAAATACAATATTACACAACATTAGGTACGGTCGAGGAGTCGCGGTCGTAACTGTGTCTCATACGGCGGTGTCCGAGCCTCACAGGAAAGTCCCCGATCGCCGCGAGTAATGGACCCGAAGTAGAGGGAAGTGAAGGAGAGGGAAGTGAAGGAGAGGGAAGCGAGGGAGTTAGCTTTCGGCGGCGGGGGCCGTAGCCTCGGACTGTTCGTACTTGGTCTCGAACTCCTGGATCAGCTGCCCCATCTTCGCGTACCAGTCGTTGAGCAGGCGCTGCATGTCGTCGGCGATCTTGGAGGGGTCCGTCGGTGAGTAGACGTGGTAGTAGCCGCCCTGGTCGTAGTTGATCTGCTCTTTCTCGATGAAACCGGTCTGTAGCAACCGCTGGACGGCGCGGTAGGCGGTCGAGCGTTCGCGGTCGACTGACTCGGCTATTTCGTCGACGGTCAGCGGTTCTCCGGACTCGACGAGCGCTCGGAAGCACTCCTTATCGAGTTCCTTGAGGCCGTGGAAGCACTCCAGCAGCCCCTCGCACTCCATGTCCCGGCGGAGCTGTTCAGACATCGAATCTGGCATCGTTATCGATAACACGTAGGTGCTGAGCGGTTAAAAGACTTTTGCACAGTTCGCACAATTTTGCGACGAACCAAGAGTGAGTGAAATGGGACGTACCCGATAACGGCTACCCGTCGCCCTAGAAATCCCAACGGGGTAGACGAACAAAACGCTCCCGACGGACGTGGATTGACCTACGAACGGGTTAGTCCGCCGCTGTGGCCCCCTGCCGACGCGTCTGACGGAGCGACGAGACCGTCGTGTAGAGGATCGCGAAGGCGACGACGACCGCCGCGCCGATGACGAGTACCAACCCGAGCAGCTCGAGAGTCGGGTTGCCGGTGTAGGAGCCGATCTCCCCGATACCCACCGCGATGGAACCGATCAAGAGCATCCCGCCGAAGTAGATCTTGATGCCGTCAGCGTCGACGACGGCGGTCGCGGCGGAGCCGATACGCGCACCGAGGGCGCTCCCGAACAGCAGCGGGGCGACGATGCCGAGGTTCACGCCGCCGCCCTGTCCGTAGAGGTAACTTCCGAGACCGCCGGAGAAGACGATCTCGAAGAGGTCGGTGCCGACGGCGACGGGCACGGGGACACCGATCGCGTAGATCATCGCCGGCATCCGGATGAAGCCGCCACCGACGCCGAGGAAGCCGGACAGGAGACCGGTCGCGAAGGCCACGGCGGTGATGACCCACGCGGAGACGCGGACGTCGCCGCGGAGCGTCACCATCGGCGGGATCCGAACGGTCTGTTGAATCGTCTTCGCGATTTCGGGGATCTCGTACTCGTCGAGGTCCCGGTCAGACGCCTCGTGGTCGATCCCATCGCCGCCGTCACTGTTCAGGGCGTCGCGGGTCACCATCGCTCCGACGCCGCCGAGTAGGACCACGTAGGCGACGCTGATGATACCGCCGGCGAGTCCCAGCGACTCGAGGTAGTAGACGCTGGCGCGCCCGGCCTCGATCCCGATGGTCGTCCCGGTGATCATGATCGCGCCGAGCTTGTAGTCGACCTGCCCGAGGTCGTGGTGCTTCAGGGTCGCGATGACGGCCGTCCCGAAGACGAACGCCATCCCGCTCCCGACCGCGACGGGCGCCGGGTAATCCAGCATCAGCAGGGCGGGGGTAACGAGGAACGACCCGCCCATGCCGAAGAACCCGAACAGGACCCCGACGACGAGGCCGAACCCGACGAACAGAGCGATCATTTCAGGGCTGGTCCCCAAGGCGCCGAGCCCGTCGAGGAGGCTATTGAGCATTCGATTCACCTCCGACTAAGAGATTCATCAGATAGGGCCCGAAGAGTCGTTCGAGGCCGCCGTACCCCACGTACAGCACGATCGCTTCCAGTAGAATCGTGCCGATAAGCAAGGCTGTCTCCGGGTCCCACGTAGGAATCTCTAGTCCCGGCATCGATTCTCCCCCCAACGTCCGAACACGGATATTCGCTGTTGGCACATTTCTGCTCAATACGTCCTACCCGCTTCGAGGTTATAACGGTTTTGGGATAAACGCACAATACTATATTCCGATAACCTCGGTTGGAGTACCGATAACTTACAGCGAACGTATAGTGCTCCGGGGGTTCGAGAAACCGCTCGGCGTGGGTCCCGAGTATCGGCTACCTATACAAAATCAAACAAAACCGTGTTGTGGACGCTCGACGAAAGTGTCGATATGAGGGCCCTGTGCGCGACCGACCTGTCGGCTGCGAGTGAGGCCGCGATAGAGAACGAAACCTGCCTCGAGTGCCTGGGCCGTATCGGCGTCGATACGATCCACCTCGTGACGGTCGTTCCGGCGAACGTCCACTCCGGGATGCCCGGCGTGAATTTCGAGGAGCGACGCAGACGCGGGCTAGACCAGTATCGGGAGGTGATCGAGGCCGCCGGGTTCGACGTCGAGACTCACGTCGTCCGTGGGACACCGTATCGACGCATCAACGGCATCGCTGAGACCGTCCACGCCGACCTATCGGTCGTCAGCTCACGGGGTCAGAGCCCGTTGGAAAACCGTGTCATCGGCTCGACCGCCCGCAACCTCGCGCGGACGACCGTCGTTCCGTTACTGGTTAACCGCGTCGAGCGGGCGACCGACGACCCGGAGGTGCTCCGAGAAGACCTCTTCCGGCGGGTGCTCTTCGCGACGGACTTCTCCGAGAACGCCGAGCGAGCGTTCGACGCCTTCTCCTACCTCCGTCACGCGACCGAGGAGGCGGCGCTCGTACACGTTCGGTCGCCGAAAGACGAGGACGCCGACATCGACCCACGGGAGCGGCTGGCCGAGCGTGCGAGCACGCTGGAAACCTGGGGCATCGAGACGCGGATCGAGGTCCGACACGGCGATCCCGCCGACGAGATCCTCGCCGTCGAATCTGAGGTAACACCGTCGGCGGTCCTTGTCGGGTCGAAAGGGAGAAGCCGTATCCGACGGCTCCTGTTGGGGAGTGTCTCCGAGGAGATCGTCGCACAAGCAACGGGAAACGTCTTTCTCGTCCCGCCACCCCGGGCAGTCTGAGAGAGACGACACCAGGGCTGCGACATCGTCGGGCGTCGGCAGCCCTTGCCAGCTCTCAGGGCGCGTGGGAGTTCCACGGGACGTGCCCCCAACGGAGCATTCAGTCTTCAGTGACGCTTCCCCTTCCAGCTCCCGCAGGCGCGGGCGGCTCGTGAGTACCGAACTCGGGATGGGTCTCCTCCATCCAGAGATACACCACAGCGCCGGAAACGAACATCAGACCAGTGGTCAGGTAAAACGCGGCTTCAACGTTCACGAACTCCATCGAGAGTCCGATCAGGACCGCGCCGACGGCGTAGCCGGAGTCCCGCCACATCCGGTAGACGCCCATGCCCGCCGAGCGCCACGTCGGGTGGGCCGCATCGCTCGGAACCGTCATCAGGTTCGGGTACAGCAGCGCCATCCCCAGACCGGAGACGCCGGCCAGCGCGGCCCACGGGAGGTAGCCATCGACGAGCGCCATTCCGAGGACGCCCGCGCCCGCGAGGAACATCCCGGCGATGACGGGGGGACGGCGACCGATTCGGTCCGCGAGCCCGCCGGTCGCGATCTGGAGGAAGTACATCGCGCTGTGGACCCCGATGACGACCCCGACCGCCGCGATACCGAGCCCCTGGCTCGTCAGGTACAGCGGGACGGCGATCCAGAACAGCGTATCGACGAAGTTCTCGATGTGGCCGGCCTGCGCCGCCGCGAACAGTGTCCGGTCGCCGTACGTCGCGCGCTTCAGCACCTCATTGAACGGGAGGTTCGCGTCGTGATGGTCGTCGTCCCCCTCGGCTTGGGCGTACTGAACGGTTTCCTTGATCAGGAAGATCGAGATGAGGAACGCCAGCACGACCACGACAGCCAGGAAGTAGAACGGTTCGGGCCGGAGACTCCACTGGCCGGCGATGGCGCCCGTGAGCCAGGCACCGACGGCGACGCCAGTGTAGCCGAACGCCTCGTCGATCCCGACTGCGAGCCCGCGCTGGTCGGGCCCCGCGAGGTCGATCTTCGCGTTGATCGCCATGCTCCAGGTCAACGCTTGGTTGACACCCAGCAGGATGTTCCCGACGGTGATCCAGCCCCAGCTCGGGGCGAAGATGAGGATGACCGGCAGCGGGAGTGCAGTCGCCCACCCGGCGATGAGGACGGGTTTGCGACCGTACTCCTCACCCCACTTGCCGGCGTAGAGATTGAGGATCGACTTCACGACGCCGAAGGACACGACGAACGAGCCGATCACGAGGAACGACTCGACGCCGAGGACATCCTCCCCCAGCACGGGGACGACGGTTCGTTCGGAGCCGATGGTCAGTCCCGTCGCGAAGACGAGCAGGACGTGCAGCGAGAACTGCCCGAGGTGTTCGCGGATTCCCTGTTCGAGTTCAGTTGTCGTAGGCATTAGTTCGTGAGTTCAGCAGGTTCATTTGTGGGTTACAGGAGGAGGAGCGCGGTGCCGTACGCGAGGCCGAACGACAGGACGAACGACCCTGCCCACGCCCCGACTGTCAGGAGAATCTTTCTGGCATCCACAGCTTCCCGACCGCCGACAGCGGCACCGCTCCCGATGATCGCGGACACGACGATCTCGTTGAACGAGACCGGGACGCCGAGCAGGACTGCCAGCTGTGCGATCAGGAACGACGGCACGAGCGCCGAGATGGAGCGCCGCGGGCCGAGCGACGAGTAGTCCTGAGCGAGCGACTTGATCATCCGCGGCGCGCCCGTCCACGAGCCGACGAGCATTCCGAGGCCGCCGCCGACGAGCACGGCGAACGTCGAGACCATCCCCACCTCGTCGAGCAGCGGCAGCAGCGGCCCGACGGCGAGCCCCACTTGGCTCCCGCCCGCGGAGAACGCCACGAGCGACCCGAGTGCCAGCAGCACGCGCCGCAGCCCCCCCCGTTCGTCGCGACCCACGTCCCACCAGACGACCGTTGCGACGGCTAGCGCAGCGAGGCCGGTGATTCCGAGCGCCGAGGCGAGCCCGTCGACCGACAGCACCTGCTGTCCGAAACCGCGGAGTGTTCCCGCCGCGCTCCCTTCACCCAGGAAGCTGAACTGAATGTTCACGAGAACGGCGCCGACAAGCCCGGTAAGGACGGGGATGCTGTACCGTTCGGGAACGCCGGGACGCGGGAGAAGGCTCGCGATTCCGAACGCGATACCGCCACCGACGAACGGCGTCAACGCCCAGACGGCGGCGATCTGGCGGTACTTCGGCCAGACCGGCGACCCGCCGAGAGCGAGGCCGACGCCGATAACGGCGCCGGTCACGGTGAACGCCGTCGCGATCGGGTAGCCGGTCGTGATACCGACCGCCATCAGCCCCGCACCCAACACGAGCACGAGGATGACGCCGGCGACGGGCAGGCTGATGCCGCCGACGAGCCCGCTCCCGACGGCTTCCGAGACGTTTCCGCCCTGGGTAACGGCGCCGGCGAAGCCGAAGATGCCGACCAGGAAGGCGGCCCGCATCGTCCCGATGGCGTTCGCGCCGACGGCGGGGGCGTACGGCGTCGCGCCGCTCGATCCGGCGCCGATGACCCACGCCATGAACAGGCTTGCGAGCGCTGCACCGGCGAAGAGAGCGATGAGAGCGGGGTCCATAACGGAAGTTAGTCCGCGCTCGTCGCGGCGGTGTCACGCGCCCGGGTGCGGCTCCGCCAGTAGCCCTGTGCGTACGCGCCGAGGAACATCCCGGCGAGCGCCCAGAGGATCGTGACGTTGCCGACACCGAGGCTCGCGTACGCGGCGCCCGGACAGATGCCGGAGAGCCCCCAACCGACGCCGAAGACGGCGCCGCCGACCAAGACGTTCCGGTCGAACGGCTTCAGGCGCCGCTCGTAGGGGTCGCCCGTGAGGGGTGCGGCGTCCCGGATCCGGGGCAGCAGCGCGAACGCGATCCCGGAGACGATCGCGGCCCCGAACATCACGAACGGGAGGCCGAGGTCGTCGAACTGGAGGAAGTTCAGCACGACTTCCGGCCGCGCCATGTGGCTGAACCCGAGCCCGAAGCCGAACACGATGCCGCCGACGAAGATCAGCGGCTTGAACAGCGGGTGGCGGTCGCTCATGGGCTCACCCCCAGCGCTGCGACGACCTGGGCGGTCCCGATGGCGACGGTCAGGAACGTCATCACGCCGACCAGCGACGTCTTCGACGCCGAGCCGACGCCGCAGACGCCGTGCCCGGACGTACAGCCCTTGCCGATTCGGGTTCCGATGCCGACGAGGATGCCGCCGAGGAACAGCCGCCACGGCTGGACGTCGGTCGTCCAGAGCGTCACGCCGGCGACCTCGTACAGCCGACCGGTCGTCCCGGGCTCGTACAGCGAACTCGTGACCAGCCCGGACTGGAACGTCGCCGCGAACGCCAGCCCGCCCAGGATGATGCCGGCCGTGAACACGAGCCGCCAGTCGCGCGAGCCGACGTACTGCTGGAAGCGGGACTGGTCGGAGACGTACGACAGCGTCGACTCCAGGAACGTGCTCGCCCCGGCCGGGATTCCCGTTCCGACGTAGATCAGGACGGTCCCGAGGCCGACGAGCAGTCCGCCGACGGCGTAGCGACTGATCCCGTTGGGGAACAGCTCGGCGGCCGCCTGGAGCAGTACTGGGTCAGTGACCATCGGCGTCGTTAGTCACCCGCGAGCGAGTCCTGACTGGCTGCGCAGTTGTTCGGCCCGAGTTCCAGCGTGAACGCTTCCTCGTCGTCGACGGCGTTCTGGCCGAGGTTCGTCGCGATGATGTCCTCGTAGTTGGCCGGCCGCGGCGGCATGTCCGAGAGGATCAGGTCGACGAACGCGTCCTCGTCCATCGTGAGCGCGTCCATCTCCTCGACGAGCTCGCCGATGGGCGCGGTGTAGGTGCCGTCCGCGGCGGGCTCGGCGGCGTCGCTGAAGTGCGCGCCACCGACGAGCGTGTCGTCGGGCAGCGTCAGCACGCGCTCCTGTAGCGACTCGTAGAGCATGCGCGCGGCGTCGGGCGCGCCGTCGTCGCCCTCTTCGAGGTCGGGGCGGGCGACGCTCTCGACGAACAGCCCGTCGCCGGTCGCGAGCAGGCTGTCGTCGACGAGGTACGAGGTCATCCCGGTCGTGTGGCCGGGCGTGGAGACGGCCTCGATGGCGGCGTCACCGACATCGAAGGTGTCGCCGTCGGCAGCCGTCGTCAGTTCGTCCGCGTACGTGACGCCGCGGTCGACGGCGGCCTCGGGAATGACGCCCTCGACGCCCTCCGCGTCGAGGTCGCGCACCCCCGAGATGTGGTCGGCGTGGACGTGGGTGTCCAGGGCGTACGTCAGGTCGACGCCCAGCTCCGCGGCGTCCTCCAGGTAGCGGTCGGTGAAGGCGCGCAGCGGGTCGATGATGGCGGCCTCGCCGTCGTCGTAGAGGAGGTAGCCGAGACAGCCCGAAGAGGGGCGCTGGTACTGGAGGAGCGTGCCGGCGCCGTCGTAGCGCTCGACTTCGACGGCCTCGTAGATGCTCGCCCAGCCGTTCATGCCGTCTTCGAGGTGGTCGACGTCGTAGCCGCGTTCCGCGAGGGTGCCCGCGACGTACTCACTGGCGCCGCCCTTCGCACACAGGACGGTCACCTCGCGGTCGTCGGGTATCTGATCGAGGACGTCCTCGTCGATGTCGTCCTCGAGGAACTCGAAGTACGGGACGTTGATCGACGTGACGTTCTCACCGTCGATACGCCACTCCTCGTAGTCTGATTGCATACGCGCGTCGAGGAGCGTCACGTCCTCGCCGGCGTCGATACGGTCTTTGAGCGATTCCGGGTCGACGGATTCCACGTCGACATCCGGAGTCGGGAAGTCGTCGGCGTTCATGTTGTGCGGTCGTTCCTACCGGGTGGACGTACAAAAGCATTTGCATAGAAGTTCCCCTACTACACAATACTATTCTCGTAGAAGATCGGTGTCTCTACTCACAAGCTCCGAATACCAGCGTTTTGAGTGTTAATAGGATATATACCGGTATTCGAATTATTGGAGTATCCCCAAGAACCGACAATCTTTTACTTCGGTAGTGGGTATTGTGCGATAGCTCCAATACAGACGAACGGAGCAGATCACCAATGAGTGCTGAATTCGACATCACAGAGACGCTCGACGTGAAAGGCGCATCGTGCCCCATGCCGGTTGTAAAAGCGAAGTCGGCGATCGACGAACTCGGGGCCGGCGACGTTCTCGAAGTGGTTGCGACCGATCCGGGGAGCATGAGCGACATCGACGGCTGGGCGTCCGGGACCGAGGGTATCGAGCTCGTCGACCAGGAGGAAGGCGACGACGTGTACAAACACTACGTCCGCAAGACGGAGTAACGATGAGCACCGACACACCCGACGCGTCGGCCGACGACGCGCCCTCGCGTGCGGAGCTGGCCGCACGCGTGGACGAGCTGGAGGACGCGCTCGCCGAGGCCACCGGTGACGGCGACGGCAAGAAGATGAGCATTATCGCCACCAAGGGCACGCTCGACATGGCGTATCCGCCGCTCATCCTCGCCAGCACCGCCGCCGCGTTCGGCTACGAGGTGACCGTCTTCCACACGTTCTGGGGGCTGGACATCCTCCACGAGGAGCGCTCGAAGAACCTCAAGCTCAGCTCCGTCGGCAACCCCAACATGCCCGTCCCGAACGCCGTCGCCGCGCTCCCCGGCATGGACCGCGTCACGACGAGGATGATGGAGAAGAAGATCGCGGACAACGACACCGCCACCATCGAGGAACTGCTGGAGACGAGCCTCGACATGGGCGTCGAGTTCCAGGCCTGTCAGATGACCATCGACCTGATGGACTACGACGAGGACGACTTCTACGACGGCGTCACCACGGGCGTCGGCGCGGCGACCGCCCTCCAAGACATGGCCGACGCCGACATTCAGCTTCTCGTCTGACTCCCGACGACGGACGAACCCGCGGTCCCGATTCTCGAACCACGGTTGGCATAGCGGGCGCCGTGCTGTCCCACACGGAAGGTATCGCTCCGACCGTCGTGAACCGCCTCGGGGTCAAGCCTCCGGGCACTCGCTTGTTCATCTGGAGACTGTTTATAAGGAGGTCAGGGCGACGAAACCGGGCGTCGTTCGATCGCGCCACGGAGGGGCGCGAAACGCCGCTCGGCTGCTAGTCGGACTCCGCAATGGTACGGTCGCGGCCGATCGCGCCTGCGAGCGCCAACAGGTAGCCCAGTCCGTACTGGACGTCCGGATCACGTAATCCGCGAAGCAGGCCGACGGCCCCGACCTGCTCGGGCGATTCACGCTCCGCTTCGCCGACGCTCTCTAGCAGCGTTTCGATGCCGTCGCGAGTATCGTCGTCGGACGCCGTCTGTGCGACCTCGCCGAGCGCGGCGCCGGTGCCGGCCAGCGACGCGATCATCTCGTCGTCGAGCGCCGCTGTCGCCAGCGAGCCGACCTCCGCGAGTTCGGTAAGCTCGTCGAGCGTGCCGCTCCGCTGGAGGACGAGTAGGGTGTCGAGCGCGTCCCGAAGATCGTCCCCGTTCTCCCCGACCGTCTCGGCCAGCGCCACGGTCTCGTCGGTCGCCAACCCGTCCGCAGACTCCGCCAGCGTCGACCCCGTCGCCGAGAGCTCCCGGACCATCTCGTCGTCGAGCGCGTTCTCGCCGAGCGAGAGCACGTCCAGTAGCTCGTTGACGGCGTCGAGGTGCTGGACGAACTCGGCGACGGCCTCCGGGTTCTCCGCGATTGCCGCTTCGAGGTCGGTCGGCTCGGAGGATTCCGTCTCGGACATGGTCAGAGCAACCCTCGCGCGGTGAGCCAGTAGGACTCGTTGTACGCCAGCTTCGACCAGTGGAGCTTCTCCGAGGGGGGCGCGGGCGACGGCGGGGTCTCGTAGTCGAACTCGACGAACGAGGCCGCGTCCATCCCGGTCTCGATGAAGCACAGCGTCTTCCCGTCGTAGGTCGCGGTCGCCGGCCGGCCGCGGATCTCGCTCGCGAGGCGCCGACCGACGACGCCGGCCTGATAGTGCGCGACGCTGCCGGCGTTCGGGACGCCGGTGTTAGCGGTGTCGCCGAGCGCGTAGACGCTCTCGGCGGCCTCGGCCTCCAAGGTGTGCTTGTCGACGTCGACCCAGCCGTCGTCGCCGAGTCCCGCGTCCTCGATCAGGTCGACGCCGCCGTGGGGCGGGATCGACACGAGGAGGTCGTAGTCGAGCTCGGTCCCCTCCATCGACGTGATCGTCTCCGCGTCGGGATCGACCGACTCGGCGTTGAAGAACGTCTCCACGTTGATGTCCCGTTCGTCCATGATAGGGCGGGCCCACTCGGCGATGTGGGGGTTCCCGTGGACGCGCTGGATCGGATACGTGTAGGTGACCTCGACGTCCTCGCGCAGGCCGCGCTCGCGGAACCAGTCGTCGGCCATGAAGACGAACTCCAGCGGCGCTGCCGGACACATATGGGGAGTCCCGATGACGCTCAACACGATCTCGCCCTCGGTGAACGACAGCAGCTCATCGCGCAGGGCGGTCGCGCCCGACTCGCTGTAGTAGTCGTGGCCGCCCGCCGCGAGGCCGGGGATCTGGTCGGGCTCCAGCGTCGATCCGGTCGCCAGCACGAGGCGGTCGTACTCCATCGACTGTCCGCTACCGCCGAACCGGAGCCGCTGGGACTCGGTGTCGATCCCGGACACGCGATCGATCCGGAGGTCGATCGCGTCGTCGACGAGCTCGTCGAGCGCGCGCCGGCCGTCGTCCGGTTCGCGCTGGCCGAACGGCACGTACAGCCAGACCGGCTTGTAGACGTGATCGGGGTCGTCGTTGATCAGTGTGACCTCGACGTCGCCCGCGTCGAGTTCGGGTTCGAGCCGGTCAGCGAGGTCGTTCGCGAGGACCGTTCCGCCGGTCCCGCCGCCGACGATGACGACGTGCTCAGTCATGCTTTCTCCACGTAGAACGCGTTGTGGTCGTCGAGCTCCTCGACCCCGAGCAGTTCGTTGCCGGCCTCCTCTGCCCACTCGGGAACGTCGGTGAGTGACTGATCGGTGTCACTCAGGAGCCGGATCACGTCCCCCGACTCAGCGCTCCGAACGTTTCCGATGAGGTCCATCAGCGGACCGGGACACGCTGCTCCCCGGGCATCAACGGTGGCGTCCGGTTCGATGTCAGTCATAGATGTCTCACAGGCGGTGATTAGGGCCGTCTCGTATTAGTATTGTATAAGAGTTCCAAGATAGTGAAAATGTGTCGTCGAGCGGTCGGTGGGCGGAAATCGGGGAATCGCACGAGAGCGCCCTTCCACCGGCCGACCACCGGCGCGACGTGGTACGGCGGTAGATCGAACGCCGCCACGGGACGGTCAACACGGCACCCCGCCGGTTCACATCCACTATCGGTCGATCCGGGACTGCCACATCGCCGGGAGCCGGGCGTAGACGATCGCGTTGTCGACGAGCACGTCGACCGGGACGTACTCGTCGGGCGCGTGGACAGTGTCGGTCCCCAGCGCGAACTCGACGGTCGGGACGCCCGCGTTCCGGAGTTTCTTGGCGTCGCCGCCGCCCGTGGCACTCCGTCTGAAGACGCGCTCTCCCGTGGTGTCCTCCGCTGTCGACGCGACAGCTTCGACGAGTGGACCGTCGGGATCCTCGGCGGTGCCGACGCTCCAGGCGACGTCGGTGATCGTGACGCCTTCGCAGTCGGCGACGCAGTCCCGAATCCCCGCGAGCACGTCTGGCGTGTGGACCCCCGCCGTCAGTCGCACGTCGACCTCGGCGCGCGCAGACTGCGGGACGGTGTTTATCGCGTCACCGCCCTCGAAAACGCCGAGATTGATTGAAGGGTACCAGAACAGGTCTCGAGCGGTGGCTTCACCCATCGAGGGGGCGTAGTAGTCGATCGACTCCTCGACGATCGGTATCACGTCGGCGTCGATCTCGAGTCGCCGGGTGCCGAACCGTTCCCGCATCGTCTCGACGGCGTCGTAGAGTCGGTCGATGGCGTTGACGCCGAGTACCGGCCGAGAACCGTGGGCCCCTTTACCGCTGGCTTCGAGCGTCAGCCAGATGCTCCCTCGGTCCGCGACGGTGACGGAGTGGCGACCTTCCTCACAGGTCGGCTCGCCGATCACGCACGCGTCCGCGTCGAGCGTCCCGGCGTCGAGCAGCGCCGGGAGCCCCGCGTCACCGCCGACCTCCTCGTCGCTCACGAAGGCGAATCGGAGGTCGACGGGCGGCTCCGTGTCGGTCGCGGCGAAGGCCCGGATCGCGAACAGCATCGACGCCACGGCCCCTTTCATGTCGGTCGCGCCCCGGCCGTAGACGCGGTCGTCGGCGCGTTCGCCGAGCGGGTCGCGGGCCCACGCGTCGGCGTCGAAGGGCACCGTATCGAGGTGACCGTTGTACAGCAGCGTGTGGTCGGACCCGCCCGGGACCCGAACGAGGAGGTTCGGCTTCGCCGGATCGACCGCGAACCGGCCGGTGTCGACCGGGAGCGGGTCGAGGAACTGCTCGATCTCGGAGACGATCTCGCGCGTGTCGCCGGGCGGGTTGGACGTGTCAACCGCGAGGAGGTCGAGGGTGAGCGCGACCAGTTCCTCGCGGTGGGCTTGCAGGTATTCGTGGGGTGTGATATCGTTCATGAGCGGTCGAGTTCCAGTCGCGGTTCGAACCCTCTGGGTCGGTCGTGAGCCACCGGCGGTCCGAAAGGCGGCTGCTCGCCCCCAGCGGCCGGTCAGCCAGCGGGCAGTCGGATCACGCGTGCTCCTCGATCACGGAGCGGAGTTGGGCCTCGTCCTGCATTCCGACGAGTCGCTCGGCCGGCTGGCCGTCAGCGAACAGGACGAGCGTCGGGACACCCCGAACGCCGTAGTCGGAGGCGAGCCGCTGGTTCGCGTCGACGTCGACCTTCGCCACGGTCGCGTCGGTATCGGCCGCGATCGCTTCGACGATCGGTTCGAGCATCTGGCACGGGCCACACCAATCGGCGTAGAAGTCGACTAGCACGGGGTCGTACTCGGCGACCGTTTCGGAGAGCTCGGCGTCGCCGTCGACGTGAACCGGCTCGGACGGACTCTGCGAGGCGGGTTCCTCGGCACCGCCCGTCTCGGCACGGTTTCGAAGCTCCGCCAATTTCTGTCGTCGGATCCCCTCGATGTCTTCGGTCATTAGTTCCCCGTTCGAACCGCATCGACATATGTGTTTTGCACAAAACACACAATATCAACTATAGTGTCACGCGTAGCCAGACAGCAGTACTCGCCGTGGCCGCAGTTCACACAGCCGTAAGGAGGAGCCTCACGACTGAACTCGTGGATTACTGACCACTGAAGTGGTCACTATATCGGAACAGGGTAGAAGCGAAGATCTAAGCTGTTCCCAGAAGCCGCGCTCTCGCCGGCGCGGACCCGAAGAGATTTTGTTCTGTAGGCCCAAGACAGTACACGAATGACGCTCCCCATCGACCCGAGTCAGATCGACCCTGCGGATATCGGTGAAGAACAGGCGACCCTCGAGATGAGCCACCAAGACGCCATCGAACACGTCCGCGAGGTGTTCACGGACGCCGGCTTCGGCGTCCCCGTGGAGTTCTCGCCCTCCGAGATGCTCAACGAGAAGGTCGACGCGGGCCGCGCCCCCTACTACGTGCTCGGCGCGTGCAATCCCGAGGTCGCCGACCGCGCGCTGGACGCGACCGACAACAAACTCGGTGCGCTCATGGCCTGTAACGTCGTTATCTGGGAAGAGGAGCCCGGTAAGCAGGTCGTCTACCACGTCTCCATCATGCGCATCGCGCGCCTCGTCGGGATGGCGCCCGACAACGAGGAGATGGCGGACATCGTCGCCGACACCGGCGAACTCGTCGACGAGGCGTTCGCGAACCTCTGAGATCACCCCCGCGCTTCAGCGCGGCGAGCGCGTCGGGCTGCGGACCGCCCGGCCCGGCGTACAGGGCGGTCGACGAACCGGACCGAACACAGAAGACCATTATCAGTTGCGTGCGAACCGGAGGGTATGACCGGTGACGTTGGTGGCCGTCCGGGCTCGCCACTGCGCCCAGACACGCAGCCCATCGAGATCCTTCACGTCGACGACGACCCGGGCTTCGTCGACCTCGTCGCGACGTTCCTCGAGCGCGAACACGACGCCTTTACCGTTCGCACCGAAACCGACCCCCGTGACGCACTCGCGGTCCTCGAGGCGGAGGACTGCTCCGTAGACTGCGTCGTGAGCGATTACGACATGCCGGGGTTGGACGGGTTGACCGTCTTGGAACGAGTACGGGACGCACATACCGATCTCCCGTTTATTCTCTTCACCGGGAAGGGAAGCGAGGAGATCGCCAGCGAGGCGATCACTGCCGGCGTCACCGACTACCTCCAGAAGGCGGGCGGGACGGAACAGTACAGCGTCCTCGCAAATCGGATCCGAAACGCTGTCGGAGGGTACCGGGCCGAAAGATACCTGAACCGCGGGATCGAAGCCATCGAGACCGCTCAAGACGGAATCAGCATTCTCAACGAAGACGGCCGTGTCGAGTACGCGAACGCCGCCTGTGCGGAGATACTCGGATACCCCCGCGAGGAACTCATCGGCCTTCACTGGGAGACGTTCTACCGCGACGACGACGTGGACGACGTCTACGACGAGCTCCTCCCGGAAGCGCGCGACGGCCGCTGGCGGGGGACCACGACGTTCGTCCGAAAGCGCGGCGACGAGCTCGACATCGAACATACGCTCTCGTACACCGCGGACGGCTCGCTCATCTGTACGCTCAGTCCACAGGCGGCCGACGCCGCCGCGTCGAACCTGTCTGTCAAAGAACAAGCGATAGACGAGGCTCCCGTCGGAATTCTCCTGACCGACCCCCATCAGGACGATAACCCGATCATTTACGCGAACGACGAGTTCACTGACCTCACCGGCTACGAGAAACGGGAGATCGTCGGGCGGAACTGTCGGTTCCTTCAAGGCGAGGCGACCGAAGACGAACCGGTCCAGAGGCTTCGGACCGCAATCGACAACCGGGAACCGGTGACCGTCGAACTCCGGAACTACCGGAAGGACGGGACTGAGTTCTGGAACCGCGTCCGCGTCGCACCGCTGTTCGACGACGACGGCGAGGTCGACCTCTTCGTCGGGTTCCAGGACGACGTCACGGATCGCAAACGGTACGAGCAGCAGTTACGGTCCAACAGTGCACGGCTCGAGGCGCTGTTCGAACACTCGCCCGACATGTTCGCGGTCCACGACATCGACGGCGAGATCCGAGACGTCAACCAGCGGTTGTGCGACGAGCTCGGATACACCGAAGCGGAGCTTCTGGGACGGAACGTCTGGGACATCGACCCGACAGCCGATCCCGATCGGGCGTCGTCGTTCTGGGACACGCTCCCACCGAACACCCCGCACCGATTCGAGGGGGAGCTCGAACGAAAGGACGGGTCGACGTTCCCCATCGAGGTTCATCTCATTCGCCTGAACTTGGACGGGGAAGACCGGTTCGTGGCGATGGACCGCGACATCAGCGACCAGAAGCGGCGCGAACGCGATCTCGTCCAGCAGAACGAGCGACTGGACCGGTTCACGAGCGTCGTGAGCCACGACCTGCGGAACCCGCTGCGAGTCGCGGAGGGGCGGCTCGAGTTACTGCGAGAGGACTGCGACAGCGATCACGTCGACGACATCGATCACGCGCTGGACCGCATGGATACGCTGATCGAGGACCTGCTGACGCTCGCCCAGACCGGAGCCGAAGCGATGACGCTCCAGTCCATCCAGCTATCGGACCTCGTCGAGACCAGCTGGGGAGCGCTGTCGACGGCGGACGCGACGGTAACCGTGGAGACCGATCGAACTGTCGAGGCCGACCGCGATCAGCTTCAGCAGCTCCTAACCAACCTCTTTCGGAACGCGGTCGAGCACGGCGGACCAGCCGTAACGGTAACAGTCGGGGACACGGCGGACGGGTTCTACGTCGCCGACGACGGGGTCGGCTTCCCCGAGTCCGCGGGAGAAAGCGTGTTTGACGCCGGGTACACGACGGCCGACGACGGATCCGGATTCGGCCTCAGCATCGTTGAGGAGGTCGCCAGCCGACACGACTGGACGGTCACGGCCGCGAACGGCGCTCGCGGCGGTGCGCGCTTCGACATCTCGATCGAGTGACGGCACAATCGAGCACTCCGATTCAGTGCAGACTCCAGTTCCCTCGGCTCCTCGTCGCGAATTGTTGTGGAGGTCATCGTTATTCGATCGGCATGTGTCGGTTCCGCATCTCACCGCCACAGTCGGGACACTTACCGGGGCTGGTTTCCGAAAGCAGGACGTTTCCGCACTCGAAGCACTCGTAGGCCGATTCCGCGGCCGAATTTTGGGAGGCGTCTCTCATGGTGGTTGAGAGTCCCGGCGGTCTCTCGCAGGGCACTCTACCAAAACGAAGTGGCCGTATGAGGGAGTATGTAGTAGTTGAGTATGAACGCAAGTAGTGTGCAGTAGGGTTTATCATTCAATCCACGGATAACGGAGAGCCGGACAATCATCCGCCGGTGGTAAGACGTACGAACCGGCCGTTACGTTCAGTTGAGAGACCGAGTGACGACGGGCGAATGATCGTCGATTAGGGCCGTGAACAGCTTCCGCTGTGCAGTTCGAATATGCTGATAGAAGGCCTGCGGAGAGATGTCCAGCGAGTCGGCCACATCCTCTCCCGTCGCCTCTCGCGGGGACTCGAAGAACCCGCTGTAGTACGCCGTCTCCAGAACCTCCAGCTGTCTGACGGTCAGCTGGTCAAGCACTGACGCGTAAAGCCCGTGTTCGGACGCCTGTTCCCGCGTTTGCTTTGACGTGAGCTTGACATCGCTGAACCGCTCGCTAACGAATTGGGTGACGTGCCTGACTTCGACGCCCTGAGCGACATCGATGACCAATTCGGTGTTCGATTCTGCGGCGGTTGCAGTTTGAAGGACGGCACCGTGGTCAGCAAGTTCCGTCGCGAGGAACGGTTCAGATAATCGGAGCCGTACCACGCCTCCGGAGTCACCGCCACGGATCCGCTGTACATCCTCAACGATCCGGAGGCCAGCCGCCGCGTCGACGACGTCGTCAAGTGGTACATCCCCGACAGTGACGAAGACGTAGTTGCCGCTGACGGTCTGTTGGACGCCGCCTTCGTAAGTGAGCGTACAGTCGGCGGCCTTCGCTAATTGCGTCAGCACGAATGACGGATTGGTAGCCGTGTATTCGACCCGGGTCATCGAGGTGGTGAGCAGTGCTCGCTTGCGCTCACTCGCGCTGATGGCGGCGGCGATCGTCTCTCCCAGTTCCGCGAACACAGACTGGATGGTCTCACCGAAGGCATCCGGCGTGGTCGCGTACACCGTCAGGACGCCGTACGAGATGTCGTTGTACACCAGCGGGATGCTCAACACGGAAAGCAGATCGCGTGAAATTGCGTCCTTGCGCCACGAGGCTGCGCGGAGATCGGCCGCAACGTTCGAGACGAGCGTCATCGCTCCAGATGCCGCGGTCCGACCGGCGGGCTCAACGTCCGCAGCGGCCACGGGGAACGACTGCGTATCGAGATAGCCCCGATCAGTGCCGGCCCACGCCTGCGGTGTCACTGTCTCGCTCGGCTCATCGAGCGTGCCGATCCAAGCGAATTGGAAGCGGCCGTCGGCCGTGAGGCGGTCACAGACGGTGTGATCGATCTCCTCGCGGGTCTCGGACTGTACGAGCGCCTGATCGATCTCACGGATGGTCTCGTTGATCTGATTGAGCGCGGTAAGCCGGTCGTTCTGTCGCTGAAGTTCACGGTCCTGTTCGCGAAGCCGCGACTCGCGGTCAACGCGGTCGAGCGCCGCCTCTGCGGTTGCCGCGAGAAGGTCGGCAAGCTCCCGCGTGACGTCGTCAAACACGCCGACCTCTGTCGAGCCGACGACGAACACACCGTGATTGCCGAGCGGGATGTATGCCGCACTTCGAAGGTCAGTCGCGAAGTTCGCAAGACGGTCAGCGTCGTGGACGTCCGCGAAAAAGCGCGCTTCGTTTTCGACGAAACTGTGGCTGACGAGGTCGTTCCCGTCCGCGTGAACGGCAGGCAGTGGACCGTGGGCGTTCCGCATCGCCTGCGAGTGGACGGCCGACTGGAGATGATTCTCGTCGGCGTCGAAGAGGTAGACGGCACTGGCCTCGAGACCCAGAACGTCCGAGGTGTCGTCGACGACGTGCTGGGCGATCTCCTGGTGGGTTTCCGCGTAGAGGAAGTCTCGGGCGGTCTCCTGCAGAGAGGCCAGCGACTGTTCGCGCTGCTTTCGCTTCGTCACGTCTCGACAGCTGTACAGCAGCGTCCCGTCCTGAATAGCGACTTCGCGAACGTTCACCAACAGCGTGTGTTCGCGGCCGGCCTTGTCCGTGGCCGTCGTCTCGATATTCTTTAAGACTCCCTCGTCGGCGAGCCTCTCGCGGTCGAAGAGGTCATCGCCGAGCAGGGCGTCGATCGTTCCGAGCTCCCGGATCTCGTCGGCCGTGTACCCGAAAATGAAGTGGGCGTTCGGGCAGACGTACGTGTATTCTCCGTCCTCGTCCGTGATGAGGACGGTATCGGTCATATTGTTGAGCGTGACGCGGTGGAGCTTCTCGGAGCGCCGGAGTTCCCGCTCCAGATCGACGCGATCGGTGATATCGACACTGTCGACAATGATCGAGACGAGGTCTCCGCGTTCGTTGGTGACCGGCTGCACGGAGAGATCCAGAACGCTGGAGTTCGTTGCGGCGTCCTGAATGACGACGGCGTGCCCGAACTCGCCGGCCCCGGCCGCCTCTACAAGCCGACGAATATCCGCTCTCGTCTGGCCGTCGTCTGGCCACCAGGGAAGCGTCCAGAACAGGTCACCGACGACGGTATCAGCGTCCGTGTCCACCATGTCACGGGCGGCTTGGTTGACACGCGTAAGCGTCCCATCGGGAGCCAGTACCCACGTGGCCGATCTGGTCTCGTGGAAGATGGCGTCGAACTGTCGCGCACGCTCGCGCTGTGTGGCTGAGCGCTGAGACCTCCGGAGGGCTCGCTCAGTTCGCCGTAAGGCATCGGTGAGGGTGTCGTCCGACGGGTCAGTGACAGCGAGATAATCGGTGACACCGGCTTCGATGGCCTCGCTGGCGAGTCGTTCGCTGCCGTCTGTCGTGCCCAATATCACCGGCAGGGTGGCCGACGTATCACGGATGCGGCGGACGAGATCGATGCCGGTGGACTCTTCGAGATCGTAGTCCGTAACGACGCAGTCAACGGTCGTCTGTCGAAGCCTCTCTCGGGCTGCCGATACCGTCGAGACGGTGTGGACCGTTGTATCGAACGTCTCCCGGAGCGCACCGGCGTACGACGTTATCCACGGCGTGTCGCCGACGACGACGATGGCGGCCGTGTCGAGAACGCTACTCGTCGTGGAATCCATGTGCGTAGCGGTGGGTGCCAATCACGGAGTTCGGTTCGATGTGCAGTGAGACGACGATACCGGCAGATACTCAATGGACAAACAAAACCTCTACTGTTTAATAATCAACCGGGGGTGTTATTCCGGGTCGCTCTGTCAACGTCAGTGGCAGTGATAGACCAAATCAGATACTCCAACGCCAGAGGGCACGAAGACGAACGATGAAGGCCGACGTACAACCCCGGTCACTCGATATATCGGTTTAATATACAATACAGGAATTAGACTATTTCGGAGATCGGCGCCCTGGTTTTGCATCCAGAACCGGTTCATAAGATCGGTAGACGGCTCGCTGGAAGAGAGGGTCACGTTGTTAACGGGCTCGGTGTGAACGAGATCGTCACCGATATTGGCAGTGTACGCCCCTCCTGCAAAGAGAATGATCTGTCACTCTAGGCAGCGAGAGTGTCCAAACTACGGTCACTTTTCACTACGGACACTTTTCTGTAAATCTGCGCGGAGGATATAATTTAGATCGACGTATACTATAGCAAATTTATAAGAGTTCTAAAACAACTGGCACAGGAGATGGTCAACGATTGACATCCTCCCCGCGCTGAAGCGCGAGGCTTTCTCCTCGATTCTCCGTAATTTACCGCCGCGAGGAGGTCGACGACCACAACGGGTTTAATAGGCTCACGGACGGACCAGCGAGTATGGGGTTCCTCGACGAGGATTACCTGCTCGAATCGGCGTCAGCCCGTCGGCTGTACGACGAGATCAGCGACTTGCCCATCCTCGATCCACACAGCCACGTCGACGTGGCGGCATTGGCGCGAGACGAGGGCTGGAACGACATCTGGGAGGTGGAGGGAGAGACCGATCACTACGTCTGGGAGCTAATGCGGAAGCGGGGTGTGTCGGAACGGAAGATCACGGGCGACGCGACCAATCGCGAGAAGTGGAACGCGCTCGCGTCGGTGTTCCCGGAGTTCGCCGGCAACCCCACCTACGAGTGGGTCCACCTCGATCTGAAGCGCCGCTTCGGGATCGAGAAGCCGATCTCTGCGGCCACCGCCGACGAGATCTGGGAGGAGACGAAGGCGGCGCTCGACGAACCGGCGATGCGCCAGCGACGCCTCCTCCGAGAGATGAACGTCGAAGTCGTCTCCAGCACGGACGATCCGACCTCCGATCTGGAGCACCACCGGACCCTCGCCGACGAGCTCGACGACGTCACCGTGCGTCCGACGTGGCGGCCGGACGCCGCGATGGGTATCGGTGATGCGGGTTGGCGTGAGTACGTCGCGACGCTCGGCGACGCCACCGACACGGACGTGTCCGATTTCGACGGATTTCTCGCCGCCCTCCGAACGAGTCACGAGTACTTCGAGGCCAACGGCTGCGGGGCGAGCGACCACGGACTGAGCGAGATCCGTTCGAGGTCGGTCGACCGGCGACGGGCCGCCGACGTGTACGAGCGCGCCGCTGCCGGCGAAGCGCTGACCGACGGCGACGTCGCCGATTTCGAGGCGTTCGTCCTCGAGCGGATCGGCGAGATGAACCGCGAGACCGACTGGGTGACGCAGCTCCACATCGGCCCGGTCCGCGACTACCGCGACTCGCTGTACGACGAGCTCGGAGCCGACGCCGGCGGTGACATCTCCACGGGCGACCTCGACCTCGCGGACGGTCTGCGGTACTTCCTCAACCGCTTCGACGAGGAGCTGGAGATCGTCCTCTACGTCGTCGACCCGACTCACTACCCGACCGTCGCGACCGTCGCCCGCGCGTTTCCCAACGTCAGCGTGGGCGCGGCGTGGTGGTTCAACGACAGCCCGCACGGGATCCGCTCGCAGCTGGAGTACGTGGGGACCGTCGACCTCCTCGCGAACTACGGCGGCATGGTGAGCGACTCGCGAAAACTCCTGTCGTTCGGCTCCCGCTTCGAGATGTTCCGCCGATCGCTGGCGAACGTGGTCGGAGAGATGGTCGAGCGCGGTCAGATGCCGATGACGGTCGCCGAGGACCGCGTGCGACAGGTGGCGTACGAGCGTCCGGCGGAGCTGTGGGATTTCTAGGTCGCGGACGGCCGTTTGTCGTTTGTTTTACGAGAGACTCGGGAAGTGCTCAGACACCGCTGAACGCGGAGAATCCGCCATCGATGGGGATCGACGCGCCGTGGACGAACTCCGCGCCCGGCGAGACGAGCCACAGGACGGTCGTGGAGAGGTCCTCCGGCCGTCCGAATCGGCCTTGCGGCGTGTGGTCGATGATCGTCTGTCCGCGGGTCGTGTACTCGCCCGTCTCCTCGTCGATGAGCAGGTAGCGGTTCTGTTCGGTGAGGAAGAACCCGGGCGCGATGGCGTTCACGCGGATGTCCGTCGAGTAGTTGTGTGCCATGTGGACCGCGAGCCACTCGGTGAAGTTCGACACCGCGGCCTTCGCGCCGGAGTACGCCGGGATCTTCGTCAACGGCGTGTAGGCGTTCATCGAGGAGACGTTCAGGATACAGCCCGTCCCCTTCTCGATCATGTACTCGCCGAAGACCTGCGAGGCGAGCACGGTGCCGGTGAAGTTGACGTTCAGCACCTGCTGGAACCCCTCCACCGGGAGGTCGAAGAACGAGGTGTCGGGGCCGGTGGTCGCGTCGGCGCTGTTGCCGCCCGCGGCGTTGATCAACACGTCGATCCGACCGTACTCGTCGATCACCGTCTCGGCGGCCGCCTCGAGTTCGGCGCGGTCGAGGACCGACGCCGACACCGTGAGGTGCTCGATCCCCGCCGCCGCGAGCTCTTCTCCTGTCTCGCGCAGCTTCTCTTCGCCGCGTGCGAGGATCACGACGGTCGCGCCGTTCTCCCCGAGCGCGCGCGCCATCTCGGAGCCGAGCACGCCGGAGCCGCCGGTGACGACGCACACCTTGTCGTCGATATCGAAGTCGTTGGGAACGCTCATTGTCTGACTCGTCTCTACCTCGTGGACACGTCGTGATGTATTTTTCGTCCGTTTCGTCGGTTCTCGGACCGGCTCGGAGCGGAAAGCGGTCGGACGGTACTCGCGATCAATCCGCGCTCGTCTCGGGATTGACCGCCGGCTCGCGGCCCTCGCTCCCGCCACGGTTCGCCGTCGTCTGCTCCAAGAGCCCGCGCATGTACCCGACGGCGAAGAGCCGCCCCTTCGTGTGGTATCCGGGGTTAGAGTTGTCTTCGCCCGCCATCGTGGGGACGTGGTCCGGGCGCATCGGCCCGTCGAACCCCACGTCCTCGAACGCCTGCATCGCCGCGAGCATGTCGGTCGGGCCGTCGTCGTGCCACGTCTCGACGAAGTCGTCGGCCTCGCCCTCCACGTCGCGGAAGTGCGCGAAGTTGATCCGGTCGCCGAAGTGCCGGATGGCCTCGGGGACGTCGACGCCCATGGCGGCGAAGTTCCCCTGACAGAACGTCACGCCGTTGTGGTCGCTGTCGACGATGTCGAGGATCCGGTCGTAGGACTCGACGCTGTTGGCGAGCCGCGGGATCCCGCGGACCGAGTCGATCGGCGGGTCCGCCGGATGGAGCCCCAGCTTTACGCCGGCCTCCTCGGCGACGGGGACCACCTCGGTCAGGAAGTGTTCGAGCGCGTCCCAAAGCTGGTCGCGCGTCACGTCGGCGTGGTCGATCTCCGGGCCCCCGGACATCCGTTCGTCCGTGTACCCGGTCGTGTACGCCCCGCCTCGCGTCTCGACGTGGGCCTCGGTCCGAGCCCACCTGACACCGGCCATCCAGTCGTAACACACCACCGGGATCCCGACCGCGCCGCAGTCGCGGAGGAACTGCTTGAACTCCGCGATGTCCTCGTCGCGACCGTCCAAGCCCAAGCGGACGCGGTCCGTGAGCGGCACGGATCCCTCGATGACCGAGAGGTCGATGCCGACCTCCTCGAACCAGTTGGACATCCCCTTGAGTTCGTCGTACGTCCAGTTCGTCTTGTCGTCCCCGATCTCCAGCGGGTGAACGACCGCGCTCGTCACACCCATCTGCCGGGCGAGATGCCACCGGTCGTCCGGCTCCGGGGGTAAGATCAGCGATAGTCGAACCATGTGTCACCAATAATTAGGCACTCGTAGATAAAATTTGCTCTACAGGGTCTTTTCGGCCCGAACGGGTCCGATCGATGATCAGGTCGGGTCGCCGGTACACGGTGGACGGTGATCAGTGATGTCGGACGGCCAAAACGTCTCGATAGCTCCGTGTATCCCGATGTAACGCCGCACATTGTCCGCTAATCTGCGGTGATTGCTGTTCATCAGAGTTGAACAGTTCCGGATCCGATCGGGCAGTTGTGTTACATTATTACGTTTGTAATGGAACGCGCTCAACGACGGACTTCGAGCGAGAGCCCTCACCGAGCGGCACCGATCAGTAGTGTTCGTACTGGAGTTCGATGACGTTCGCGGCGTTGCGGAGGGAGGGGAGGAGCTCCGAGTGGATCCGATCCTCGTCGAACCGGTGTTTCGGGCCGCTGATGGAGATGGCGGAGTTGCCGGCCTGGTTCGCGTCGTCACGTATCGGAACCGCGATCGATTTTACTCCTTTGACCCGCTCTTCGTCCTCGATCGAGTATCCCTGTGTGCGGATCTCGCCGATCTCGTCGAGGAGATCGTCGAGGTCCGTGATCGTGTTCTCCGTCGCACGAGGAAGCCCGAAGCGCTCGACGACATCCCGGATCTCGTCGTCGGTCCGCTGCGAGAGGAGCGCCTTCCCGACTGCAGTCCAGTGCATCTCCGTGAACTCGCCCGTCGGAGCGTTGTCCGAGACGCCCTCGAACGGCTCCGTGCGGTACACGAGCACCCGCTGCCCGTTCTCCTCGTACCCGATCGTTCCGACTTCGCCGGTGGACCGGGACAGGTCGTCGACCTCCGACCGCGCCACTTGAAAGATACTGCGGTTATGGCGGACCCGCCCGCCGAGCTCCAGAAACCGGAGCCCGAGCCGGTACTTCCCGTCCTCCTTGACGACGTACCCGAGGTTTCGAAGGGTCTGAAGGTGAATGTGCACCGTGCTCTTCGGGATATCCAGGTGGTCGGCGAGCTCGGTGACACCGCACTGTTCGAGCTCCTGAATCGATTCGATGATGTTGAACGCGTTTTCCACGGAATCGATCTGTCGTCCCCCGGGAGCGGTGTCGTCGTCGATCATGACCGATCGATCGGTCGGCGGCGACTTAGCGTTGGTTCATTTTTACGGCCCGGACGAATCCAATACTATTGAACCGGAGCGGAGCGTCCGGGCCACCATCGGCGATTCCAGTTTCCGGCGACAGGACCGCCGAAGTGTACGACGAGCGCGCAGGACCGATCGATCGTTCCAGTATTTTTAATACACTCGTAGCCCCAGTTACAGGCGATGCACCTGTTAGCACACCCTCGAGAGACGCGATCGCTCGACGGGACTTGGCAGGCGATCCCAGACCAGTACGAGAACTTCGAGGGATACTTCGAGGACTTCTTCGACGAGGAGGACGACAACCCGGCCGGATTCGCGGTGAAGTCCATCTACGAGCCCGGTGCGTCGGAGGAGAATGACCCCTGTGACTTCAACATCCACGACGGTCGTTCCGTCGCGGTTCCCTCAAGTTTGGGGGAAGAAATCCCCGAGTTCCGTCACTACGAAGGGTGGGTCTGGTACGCGCGCACGTTCGACCGAGACGCCGCCGCCGGCGCTGACCGGACCTTCCTCCGGTTCGGCGCGGTCAACTACAAGACGAAGGTCTGGCTGAACGGCGAGCTCTTGGGCACGCACGAAGGCGGATACACGCCCTTCAGCTTCGAGGCGACCGACGCGCTGGAGGACGGCGAGAACGTGCTCGTCGTCCAGGTCGACAACCAGCGGTACGAGGACGGCATCCCCAACGAGTCGACCGACTGGTTCAACTTCGGCGGGATCAACCGCTCCGTCGACTTGGTCGAGGTCCCGGACGCCTACGTGCGCAACTTCAAGGTCGAGTCCGATCTCGACGACGGGACCGTCGACGTGAGCGTCTCCGCGTGGATCGACGGCGCCGACGGAGACGACCCGTCCGTGTCGGTCGCCTTCCCGGAGCTGGACCGTGAGACAGCGCTCGAACCCGCCGGCGACGGCGAGTTCACCGGAGCGCTTCGGATCCCGGAAGCGGAGGTCTCGCTGTGGAGCACCGAGGATCCCCACCTCTACACGGTCCGCGTGGAGGCCGGCGGGGACGCCGTCGAGGACCGCGTCGGGCTCCGCGATCTGCGTGTCCGCGACGGCGACGTGCTGCTCAACGGCGAGCCCCTCTGGCTGCGCGGCATCGCGCTGCACGAGGAGTCGGCGGGCAAGGGCCGCGCGCTCGACGCGGAGGACATCGAGGAGCGGTTCCGGTGGATCAACGAGCTCGGCTGTAACTACGCCCGACTGGCCCACTACCCGCACACCGAGGAGATGGCTCGGCGGGCCGACGAGGAGGGGATCCTCCTGTGGGAGGAGGTCCCCGCCTACTGGGACATCGACTTCGGCGACGAAGAGGTTCAGGAGCTGTACCGACAGCAGCTCCGAGAGCTCGTGCAGCGCGATTGGAACCGCCCCTCCGTCGCGATGTGGTCCATCGCGAACGAGACGGACCACACCGACGACACCAGAAACGAGGTCCTCCCGGAGATGGCGGAGTACGTCCGGAGCCTCGACGACACGCGGCTCGTGACCGCCGCCTGCTTCGTCGACGAGACCGACGACGGCCTCGAGATCCGCGATCCGCTGCAAGAGCACTTAGACGTCATCGGCATCAACGAGTACCACGGCTGGTACTACGGAGACGCCGACAACATGCAGGCGTTCCAGGAGGACCCCGAGGGCACGCCCGTCGTCATCTCGGAGACGGGCGGCGGCGCCAAGTGGGGCCATCACGGCGACGCGGACGAGCGATGGACCGAAGAGCACCAGGCGGAGATCTACCGCGGGCAGACGAAGGCCGCCGCGGAGAACGACCAGATCGTCGGCTTCTCGCCGTGGATCCTCTTCGACTTC
The DNA here is from genome assembly GCF_000337915.1 of Halorubrum saccharovorum DSM 1137. Classification (GTDB taxonomy): domain Archaea; phylum Halobacteriota; class Halobacteria; order Halobacteriales; family Haloferacaceae; genus Halorubrum; species Halorubrum saccharovorum. Next base: position 23,888 of record NZ_AOJE01000043.1, on the reverse strand, counting down.
CGCGCCCCGATGCGGCAAAACGAGTTCCAGCGCGGCTACAACCGGAAGGGCGTGGTCGACCAGCACGGCCGGAAGAAGCAGGCCTTCCACGTGCTGCGCGACTTCTACCAGACGCAGCGCTGACGCCGCAGTCGATGTCGGTGGTGTCGCAGTCGCGGGGAGTGCCGTCGCCGACCGTCAATCCCGATCCGGCCGCCACCGCATGCAGACGGGCTCCGAAACCGACAGCGACTCCCCCGTCGGCGACAGGGCGCCGGTCTCGGCGTCGATGTCGAACGCGACGATGTCGTTCGTGTGGCGATTCTCCGCGAACAACCGCTCGCCGTCGGGAGCGATCGCGAAGTGGCGCGGCCACTCCCCTCCGGTCGGCGTCTGGTCGACCCGCTCTATCGTCTCCCCGTCGACGGCGAACGTGACGACGGTGTCGAGGCCGCGGTTCGACCCGTAGACGAACTTCCCGGACGGATGGACGGCGATCTCTGCCGTCTTGTTGTCTCCCGCGAACTCCGGAGGGAGCGTGGAGACAGTCGCTCGTTCGGTCAGCGTCCCGTCAGATTTCCGACGCAGGACGGTCACGGTCGAGTCGAGCTCGTTGATCAGGTACGCCCGATCGCCGTCCGGGGCGAACGAGAGGTGTCGCGGCCCCGCCCCGGGAGCGAGATCGAGCGCGTCGACCCGGGACAGCGAGGCCTCGTCGCGCTCCACCGCGTAGACGTGGACCTGATCGGTACCGAGGTCGGGCACGTACGCGAACCGGTTCTCCGGTCCGAGCGTGATCGAGTGGGGGTGCGGCGCGGTCTGCCGCTCCGGATCGACGCTCGACCCGCGGTGTTCGATCACCTCGGCCGGCGAGTCGACGCCGCCGGCGGCGTCGAGCGGGAGCATGGAGACGGCGCCCCCGGCGTAGTGGGCCACCAGCAGGAATTCACCGGTCTCGTCGACGGAGCAGTAGCAGGGTGCCGCGGCCCCGCTTCGGGCGCTGTCTCGCTCGGTCAGTTCGCCGGTGTCGCGGTCGACCGCGTACGACCGGATGACGCCCTCCTCGCTTTCTCGAACCGCGGCGTAGAGGTGCTCTCCCGACGGATCGAACGTCACGAACGTCGGGTCGGGGCCGGCCGCGACCGCGTCGAGTCGGCGCATCGTTCCCGTGTCGGGATCGACCGCGACGGTGTGGACGCCCTCGTCCGTCGCCGCGCCGTACGTCCCGACGGCGGCTATGCGTTCAGCTGTCGTCATAGTGGTCTGTGTTCGTGGTCATGAGGGGTTCTGTCGTGTCCGTAATTCGTGCTTTCATACGGCGGTGTCCGAGTCGGTCGGCGGCCCGTCCCACTCCTCGCCGTTGTCGTCCGGGTCGTACCCGAGTCGCTCCCGCGCGTTCCGGATCGAGAACCACCGCCGGTCATTGTCGCTGACGCCGTTGAAGACGTCGAACGTCACGCTTCTGTCGACGAGACACCGCTCGACCAGGTGGGCGAAGTCACGGCGGGAGTGCCACGTCGCCTTCGTCCGCGTTACCGAGCGGTCGTAGGCGTCGCTACCGCGCTCGATCTCTCCGTTTTCGACGCGACGTTCGGCCCGCCCGTACGGGTGATCGATCCCGTGGGGAAGGACCGAACAGATCCGGAGCGCGTAGAACCGTCGGGGGTACTCGTACCGCTCGGTATAGTACCGCCCGATATCTTCCCCGAACGACTTCGTCGCCCCGTAACACGAATCGGGACGGACCGGATCGGTCGGGTCGAGCCGCAGATCGTAGTCCGGGTCGTACAGCTCCGGAGCGTGTTCCTCCTCGTACATCCCCATCACGTGGTTCGTCGAGGCGAACACGAAGGTCTCTACCTCCGCGTCGCGGGCGGCCTCGAGCGCGTTGCGCATCCCGACGACGTTCGGCTCGAGCACGTCCTCCCACGCGCCGTCCGTGTAGGGGTACGCCGCGAGGTGCACGACGGCGTCCTGATCGTCGAACGCGGGGCGGATCGCGTCGTAGTCGGCGATGTCCGCGACGTGGGTGTCGAAGCCGCCGTAGCGGTGCTCGGCCGGGCGGTCAGACCGGTTCAAATAGGTGAAGTCGTATCTGGAGTCGCCGTCGAGATGGTCGATGATCGCGGTCCCACATCTGCCGTAGGACCCGGTTACGAGGACATTCATGCGGATGTGTTGATGGCCTTTCGAACGGTCCTCCGAGCGTGTCGACTCACCGTCCCCCGTCGTCGGCACACGCGAGGACGCCGTTCAGATAGGCGACCGCGTGGGCGCGCGACCGGTGGCCCCACTCGGTGTCGCCGACGACATCGGGTACGTGGTCCGGAACCACGACGCCGTCGAAGCCGACCGCGCGGAGCTGCTCGATCGCGACCACGGGATCGAAGTTGCTCTGCTCGTCGTCGAGGAACGTCTCGGTGAACCGCGGCCAGGTGCCGACGACGTCGCGGAAGTGGACGAACACGATGTCGTCGTCCTCGCCGAAGTGCGTGATCACCTCCTCGATGTCCGCGTCCGGCATCTCTGAGAAACACCCCAGACAGAGCTTGAGCCCGTGGTTGTCGCTCGGGACGATCTCCATCGCCCGCCGGAACGCCTCGAAGTTCCGGAACAGGCGCGGGATCCCGCCGAGCTGCTCCACCGTCGGCGGGTCCGCCGGATGGAGCGCCAGCTGTACCCCGGCTTCCTCTGCGACGGGAAGCACCTCTTCGAGGAACGCCTCGTAGTTGTCCCACAGCTCCGCTTCGGTGTACTCGCGCTCCAGGTCGTCGACGGGCTCGTACGGCTCGTCGAGGTCGTCGATGTCGAACTCTCGACCCCGCGCTCCGCCGCGTAGGCGCACGGTCTGAGAGGTCCGCATCGGCACGACCCCGCGGGGGTTCCACTGGTACCCGAGGATCGGGATGTCCGCGCTCCCGAGGTTCCGGATGAGCCGTTTGATCGTGTCGAGCTGGCTCTCTTTCCCCTCTTTGTCGAGCATGATCTTCCCGTAGACGTTGTAGCTCAGCGACTGGATCCCCATCAGCCGAAGCCCGGCGTCCTCCGCGCGCCGGCGAGCCTGGACGAGCTCGGACACGCTCGGAACGACCCCGTCGTCGATGGTGATCGTCTCGTCGTCTCCGCTCCCCTCGTCCTCGAACACGTCGCCGCGCGGGGACCGATGGTCGAGGAACACGTCCTCGACGCCGATCTGCCGGCAGAACGCGAGGCGGTCGTCCGACAGGGTTCGAGTCCGAAGGCCGGTCCTGAGCGGCAGCTGGTCTCCGTCGGTGCTCGGTCGGTTCCGTTTCATCGAATCGTGATCCTGTGACATGGTATCTTGTTCCGTGCTTACGTCGGTATCGTCGTGTCGATCGGTTGGACATCGTCGGTGCGTACTCGGCTCGTCGAAGCGGGTCTCGCTCGATTCGCTGGCCCGTCAGCCGATGAGTCGATCGATGTCGTCGTCGAGGTCGTCGTAGATCGCTTCGGCCCGGTCGGCCGCCTCGGGCGGAAGCGGGCGAATCGGTTCCCGCACGGCTCCGCCGTGCAGCCCGGCGAGTTCGAGTCCCTTCTTGACGGCCGGGACGCTGATCGCTCCCGCGAGCGCGTTGTTCCGCCCCGTTTCGTCTCTGAGTCGCTGGTACGGGAGACAGATGTCCCTGAGCGCGCGGGCGCGCTCCCAGTCGCCCTCGGTGAGCGCGTCGAACAGCTCCCGGCCGACCTCCGGTCGGAAGTTGCTCACGCCGGCGGTGAACCCCTCGACGCCCTCGGCCCAGAAGGACACGGCGTACGGTTCCGCGAGCCCGTTGACCCAGACCACGTCGTCGGCGCCGGCGCGGATCGCCTCGCCCAGCTTCACCGGGTCCTCCAGGGCGTACTTCACCCCGACGACGCCGTCGACGCGGGTGAGGTCCGCGAGGTACTCGGCCGAGGGATCGAACCCGCGCACGTACGGAACGAGGGGCGCGTCCGATCCCGCCGACAGCTCGCGGTAGTACTCCAGTAACCCCCGCTCGTGGAGGTAGGTGTGATCGGGCGGCATGATCATCATCGCGTCGGCACCGATCTCGTCGTACGCCTCGATCAGCTCCAGCGCGTCGGCCGTGCTCCCGCCGACGCCGGCGAGGACGCACGCGTCCGAGGGGAGCGCCTCGACCACCGCCTCGACGCTCTCGATCCGCTCTCGCCGTGAGAGGGAGTGGTACTCGCTGATGTTCGCGGCCGCCAGGAACGTCCGCATCCCTTCGTCGTACAGCGTTCTCGCGTTCTCCCCGAGTTTGTCGTACTCGATCGCTCGCTGCTCGTCGAAGGGCGTGAGCACTCCGACGGCTACGTCTCGCAGTCGCTGTTTGACCTTCTCCGCTGTCATGGCATCATGTCTCACGATACGCCCGTAGCGGTTAAATCCATCGTTGGGCGGTTACAACTGCCGCACTCGGTCGCTGACGGGCGAAAAGCGATCCGGCAGGGGGCCTCGCGATCGAGCGACCTCGACCGCATCCGTTCTTCGACTGCGTACGTCTCCGGTCGTCCGCGCGGTCAGTAGTTCCGGTACACCGTCTTCGTCGACGTGAAGAAGTCGAGCCCGGCGTCACCCTGCTCCCGGTACGTGTTGGTCGAGGAGTTCTTGTACCCGCCGAAGGGGACGTGGAGTTCGAGCCCGGTCGTCTTCTCGTTGACCTTCGCGACGCCCGCCTCGACGCCGTCGACGAACTCGTCGGCCTCGGTGAGGTCCTGCGTGACGATGCTCGCGGACAGCCCGTACTCAATGTCGTTCGCGACCGCCAGCGCCTCCTCGAAGTCCGCCACCTCGATGACAGACAGGACCGGTCCGAAGATCTCCTCCTGCGCGATCCGCATGTCGTTGTCGACGTCGGAGAACACCGCGGGCTCGACGTAGTAGCCGTCGCCGTACTCGCCGCCCGAGAGACGTTCGCCGCCGGTCTCGAGCGTCGCTCCCTCCTCCTGTCCGAGTTCGACGTACTCGAGGGTCGACTCGAGTTCGCTCTCGGAGACGTGCGGGCCCATATCGGGGTCGTCGAGCCCGGGCCCGATCGCGACGTCGTCCGCGTACGCGACCACCGCCTCGACGAACTCGTCGTAGACGTCCTCGTGGACGATCGCGCGGGAGGCGGCCGTACACGACTGGCCCGTCGTCCCGAACGCGCCGACGCCGAGGATCTCCGCGGCCTCGTCGATGTCGGCGCTCGGCATCACGACGGTCGGGTTTTTCCCGCCCATCTCGCACTGGACGCGCTTGAGATCGTTCGCGGCGCTCTGCGCGACGCTGGTCCCCACGGCGGTGCTGCCGGTGAACGAGACGCCGTCCACGTCGTCGTGCTCGGCCAGCGGCGTCCCCACGTCGCCGCCCGAGCCGGTCACCATGTTTGCGACCCCGTCCGGGAGCCCGGCCTCGTCGAGGCACTCGAAGAGGAGCGCCGTCATGCCCGGCGCGGCGGAGGCGGGCTTGATGACGGCCGTGTTCCCCGCGGCGAGCGCGGGGGCGAGCTTCCACGCCGGGATAGCGACCGGGTAGTTCCACGGCGTGATCAGCGCGACGGTCCCGAGCGGCTCGCGTTTGGTGTACAGATCCGTGTTCCGTCCGCTCGCGGATTTGCTGATCCCGCCGAGGTCGAGACACTTCTGGGCGTAGTAGGCGAAGATGTCGATCGCGCGCTGAACCTCGCCGGCCGCCTCGGAGCGCGTCTTCCCCTCCTCGCGGACGAGCCGCTCGGTCGCCGACTCCTTCCGCGATTCGAGGAGTTCGCTCGCGCGTTTGAGAACGTCGCCGCGGTCCGGACCCGGCGTGTCCGCCCATTCCTCTTGCGCGTCGACCGCGGCCGCGACCGCGACCTCGACATCGCCGGGCGCGGAGGCCTGAAACCGTCCGGTGATCGACGACGGCTCCGCCGGGTTCCGGACGGCGAACGTCTCACCCGTCTCAGAGACGGTCCACTCTCCATCGACGTAGTTCTCGCTGACTGTTGGCATCCGGCTCGGAATCGCCGCCGCTGATACAAATGCTTTGATAAAGCGGTCAGTCGGTCGCACTCGCGGGGCGGTCGCACCTGGCGCAGTCGTCGGCGTCGGTGTGGGCGTCAGAGTCGATGTCGGCGTCGGTATCGGCGTTTGAGTCGATGTCGGCGTCGGGTCAATCGGCGTGGACGAAGGTCACCGGACAGGGCGCCTCGAGGAGCAGCGTCTGCGACAGGCTCCCGAAGACGGCCTTGTCGGTCGGGGTCCGGCGGCTACCGCCGATAACGAACCGGTCGGCGTCGACGTCTCCGGCGAGTTCGAAGATCGCCTCGCTAGGGTCGCCGACCGCGCCGCGAACTTCGTACTCGACGCCGGCGTCGTCGAGGCGGTCCGTCACCGACTGGACGGTCTCGTGTTCGGCGACGACCTCGTCGACGGAGTGGTCGTCGTCGGGATACCGGTCGAGCAGGTCGTCGTACTCGTGCTGGGAGAGCACCTGCGGGTAGTTCCCGCCGCTTATCGCCGGTATCGTGGTCACGATGCCGTCGTCCTCGTCCGGAATGGCGTGTGCCACCACGACGGTGGCACCGATCGGTGCGGCGATCTCCAAGACGGCATCGGTGAGTCGATTGATCCGGTTCTCGTCCGAGTCGCTGACTGGCAACAGCACTGTCTCGATGGTCACGGAGGCATCTAAATTCACCAGACACAAGTAAATTTATATTTTCAGAACGGGTAATATGTAACAAATAGCCCCCACGAAGAGTCCCTCCGCCCAAACGGTACACGATGAAGTGGGCGACCGGTCGCCGGCGGTCACGTGGGCGATCGTGTCCGCAGATCAGTCGTCAGAGATCGACCTGTCCGGCGTCGGCGGCGCACCGGAGCGGCTGACGAACCACGTCGTCATGAGTACGCCCGCGACGATGAGCAGGAGGAAGCCGACGGTACGAAGCATCCCCACGCGTCCGAACGCGTCGACCAGCGGCATCGGAGCGAACGGCGAGAGGGCGAACCCGCCGTACATCATCATCGTCACACCGCTGAGTGCCCGCCCGCGGACCTCCTCCTGCACGATCGACGCGATCCAGTCGTTCACCGTCGGCAGGAGCAGTCCGAATCCCATTCCGCCGGCGACGATGATGCCGACCAGCACCAGCGGGAAGACCTCCACGGTGGTGAACAGCAGAAAGCCCGTCGCTGCCAGGGCGAACCCGATCGTGATGAGCGTGATATGCCGGAAGTGCTGTTTGATGCGGCCGTACATCGAGGCCATGACCACGCCGACGATCATGACGCTCGAGATGATTAGCCCGGTTTGAGAGTCGCTCACTCCGAGCGAGCCCTGAAGGTAGTACGGGACCTCGATCATGATGAGGTTGTTCGTCAGCATGCCGAACAGCACGAGGAAGTAGATCCCGGCGATGACCTTCACGGGCGACTCTCGCACGAGCTTCGCCACGGCCTCGAGCCGGCCGATCTCGTCGTCGCGCTGGGATTCCTTGACGTCCGGTTCGGGCAGGAGCCGGAGGATCGGCGGGACGAACAGCAGCGCCCCGGCGAAGACCAGGAAGATGTACCGCCAGCCGAGGGTCCCCGCGATGTAGCCGCCGAGGACCGCCGCGACGGCGCCACCGCCCGCCTGCACGGCCCCGTAGTACCCCATGACCGACTCGCGCCGCCCGCCCGAATAGTAGTCGGCGATGAGCGTCGGAACGGTCACCATGAGCGCGCCGACGGCGATGCCGTCGAGGATGCGGGTCGCGAGGATCAGGTAGATCGAATCGAGAAGGAACGCGATGCTCGTCCCGACCCCGTAGATGACGACCGCGGCGATCAGAATCGGCTTTCGGGCGTACTTGTCGAGCAGGTATCCCGTGAGGGGCGCGACGACGATCACGATCCACGCGGACGTCGTGCTGACCAGCTGTGCCAGCGTCTCGGAGTTCGGCACGTGCGAGAACGTCTGCTGGATCGCGGGAATAGTCGGGTTGATCAGCGCCCCCGAGAAGGAGGGGATGATCCCGATCAACACCAGCGTCAGGAGCTTCGACCACCTGAATGACTCAGAATAGCTTTCCGACATACTCACTCACCAGGGTTCGTCCAGGCGTCTGGACTGTGCGCAGTCTGTAGTCTACCGTCCATGGGATGGCGTTGCATACACACTCAATTATATACAAACATTATAAATATCTTTCCAAATGTGAGGTGTCGTCGCATCCGCAGATGGCGGCTCTTCGCTTTACCTCACCTCGTCGAGCGACACCCACAAACGGTCCTGACCCTTCCCTCACCGATCTCGTGAGACTTGGCCGAGCAGCTTCTCGCGTGGCTTTCGGAGAAATTCTGTCTGATGATATTGAACGACTGGTGTCCGTGGAAATAGTTGATTGTTAACTAGTAACGATGGCAGCGGGCCGTGTGGATAACAGCACGGTCCCGTCGAGAGGAAGCACCCGAATCGGCTACGGGGACAATCCGTTCGATACAATTGAACATCCGGGGAGAGCCCCTGTCGGATCCCTGAACCGGCGGACGAACTCAATATGCGGAAAAGCGGCGCTCACGCCCGTCTCAAGGCCTCAACGGCCTGAGAAGATGCGACCCACGAAGGCGGTCGGTACCGACTGAACCTACAGTTCCTCGAACACGACGGTCTCGCCCGTCACAATTGCACTAGCTACCAAGCCACGTACCCGTGTCAGCCTCGCAGTCGATCGGCGCCGCGAGGACGACGGTTATGAGGGCAGGTCCCGGTATCGGGTACATCGCGTACCGATCACCGTCGAGGTGCCCGATTCGAAGAACATCGCTATCTCGATCGCAGGGCCGAAACACCGGCTTGACGTCGACCGTATCGACGGCGAATTCACGCCCGAGAGACAGGGTGCCGCGAACGTGATCGAGACGGAGTCCCGCACTGCGGAGAATATGTGTTACAATAGTACGTATGTAATGCGTTGTTTCCTGCGTTCGAGATTGTTGAACAGACGACGGACAGTGTGGCTAACAGTAGGCGTTCCCGAAGTTAAGATATATTTATATTATGTTTAATTGGTTATTTCTTGAAAACCCATACTATATTATGTGTGTGTTATGTTAGCGGTTCTCAGTATCGGTACCGAGTCACTTCCGACGGAACGCCCGTGGCGTCGCTCTGTCTATTTGGGCGAGATTAGCATCGATACGCTGTTCTTCCACCGATATAGCGTCTCTAACTCGATCCGGTGGCTATTACGCCTCCGGTCCGAAAAAACTGCTCTACAGGGACCTTCGAAAAGCATCGAGGCCGCCGCTCGTCGCCAGTCCACCGGTCAGATATCGATCGTCGTCTCCCGATCACGAACTACCCGCCAGTTCCTCGAAACCGGACCCGAATCGAATTTCTCCCCATATCTCAAATATGTCAGGTACAGAAATTGTATTAGGAATGAATACTTCCGAGGATATCGGCGGAAGTGTTGCGATCGACCGCAGCGTCAACGCGAGAGTCTCAGTGGCCGCCGGAGACCAGATGGAGCCCGACGATTCCGAAGACGATCACGGAGATAAAGAGGAGGCGAGCGCCCGTCGCCGGTTCGTCGAACAAGAGAATTCCGAGCGACGCGGTTCCGACGGCGCCGATCCCGGTCCACACGGCGTATGCGGTCCCGATCGGGAGATCCTGTACCGCCTTCCCGAGCAACACCATGCTGATGACGAGCGCGGCGACCGTACCAGCCGTCGGTATCGGCTCTGAGAAGCCGTCGGAGTACTCTAGCCCGATGGCCCACGCGATTTCGAACAGGCCGGCGACGAACAGGATGAGCCACGACATCACGCCGAGTTCGTCGACGGCGTCGAGAAAGCTTTCGATGTGCCTCGCGACGACGGCGGCACACTCAAGATTCTCGCGCTCGTAGCCCGCAGTAGTGAGTCAGAGCCTCGGTACTGTGTTGTTCGGCGATCCGTTCGCCGTGATGAACACGATCGGATTAATCGCGTTCGCGCTCGTCGGATCGTCGAAGGCGATCCGCGAGGAGTTCGACCTGTTGGGGATCGTCATCGTCGGGCTGGCGATGGCGTTCGCCGGCGGGGCGACCCGCGATCTCCTCGTAGCGCGTGTCCCGCTCGCACTGCAGTCTCCGATCGAGATCGGGTTGGGGCTCCTCGGCGTCGCCTTGGCGCTCGGGCTGAACGTCGTGTTGTCCGCTCCGGAGACGCATCCGGTTACCCTCGTCGCGGACGCCATCGGGCTGGCAGCCTTCGCGACGGCCGGCGCGATCGTCGCGACCGAGGTCGGCGTGTCAGCGTTCGGCGTCGTGGCGATCGCGACGATCAACGCCGTCGGCGGCGGCGCGTTCGCGGACATTCTCCTCGACCGGGCCCCGTTCATCCTCTTCGAGGACTTCTACGCGAGCTGTGCGGTCCTCGGCGGCAGCGCGTACTGGACGGTGGAAACGCTCGGAGTGAGTGCCGGGACTGCCGCCGTTGCGTGCGCGATCGTGACGGTCGGGACCCGGCTGGCCGCGGTCACGTACGGCTGGAACCTCCCGACCGCACAGAACTTGGAACTGCAAAGAGAGTGACTCGGCTCCGTTGAACTCCCCGTAAGACCGACGAGCCGTCGCTGAACACCATCCGGGGCCGCCGGGCATCGAAAGCCGCAACCGGTCGATCGTTTCAAACGTGATCGGAAAGACATCAGCTACTACCACCCCACGGAGACAACGAAGCCGGGACAACCGAACTATTTCATCGAGGAGACGGCGAGAACGGTCCAGGTAGCGAACGTATCCACGGACCGATACCCGTACCTCCTAAGGAGCGGTACCGAGTTACGACACTCCCCTATCTGTCCTGGGCGAGCGGTTCGCGGTGGAGCACCTCGCTCTCGTTGAAGACGACGGCGGCTAGCCCCGGCTCCGCGTCGACCGTGACGCTCGTCTCGTCGCCGGCGGCCACCTCGTCGGTGTCGGAATCCCAGGGGCGCAATCCGTCGGTTTCGGGTTCAACGACCACGTCAACGTGTTCAGCGTCAAGTGCATCACCACCGACGTGGGAGAACGTCACGACACCGCCCTCGCCGTCGTCAGCCGATTCATACGCGACTTCGAACCTCGCCTGCGGGGGGATCACGTGCTCCGTCACAGTTCGGGTCTCATCGCCGGCAGTCCACTCGACAGCAACCTCTGTGCCGGCGGACAGGTTGCCGAGCGACAGCGTCTCCCCACCAGTCAGTCGGTCCGTCTCATCGGCGGGTTGCTCTGGCGCGGGTTCACCGTCGATCAGAACCGCAAAGGCATCGGCGTTGCGGCGGACCTCGCCGACGTAACGGAGCGTCGTCTCCGACCCGTCGCTATCTCCCTCTCCGTCATCAACCACGAATCCGCGGCGAGGTGCCGCCGAGAAGTGGCCGACGGAGCTGGTCGCCGACCCGTTCTCGAACTCGGTGTGGACGCTGACGACCACGGTGTCGTCGAGCCCGACGTCGTCGACCGTGATCGTGTCCCCTTCCGTTAGTTCGTCGTACTCAGCCGCAAACGCCGACTCCTGATCTCGTTCTCGATCCGGCGGTCTCCCAGCACCGTGCACCGACACGCGCAGCCGCTCGGGATCGACGGGCCGTTCGCCGACGTACTCGACCGTCATGGCCTCGGTGTCAGCATCGTAGGTCGCCGCGACTGCGTCGCGTGCCGTGGTTGTGCCGCCAAGATGGTGTTCGCGATCGCCGCCGGTCCACACGAGTCGCACCCGCGAGAGCGGCGGCACTGGAGCGCTGAACGAGTCATCGGGACCGAACTCGTCGAGTTTGTCCGCCGGCTGGACATCGGTCGGGGTGCGACCGGCTTGGAGCTCCAACTCCGACGCGGGAAGCGTCCGGCCGCTTCGGTGCTGGACCGTAATCTCGCCGGCCTCCGGGTCGTACTCTATCGATGCGCGCGTGTTTGGCACGACCTCGTGTTCGGCAATGACAACCGGCTCGTCCGGCTCGTGCCACTCGACCGCGACCGTTCTCCCCAGCGGAAGCTCCCCGAGAACCAGCTCCTCGCCGCCTGAGAGCGTGTCGTACTCGTCGGCGAACTGCACGTCGGTCGGCTCTCCGTCGAGAAGGGTCACGAACGCGTCAGCAGGACGAGACTCCTCACCGTCGTACCTGATCGTGGTCCCGTCCTCGGCATGCGAGTGGATCCAAACGCGCGGGGGGCGGGCACGGTAATGGACGAGCGAGCCGCCGCCCATCGGCGTCTCAACGTCAAACTCTAACTGTACACTGTCACCGATCGACACGTCCGTGACGGTAACTGCGTCGCCGGGTTCGAGCGTTCCGTCGGTGAATTCGTCGCCAACTGTTTGGACGCCCCCCTCGCCGCGGTGGACCAACCGAAGGCTGCTTGCGTCGGCGGGGCGCTCGGCCTCGTAGGTGAGTTCCAACGTCTCGGCACTCATGTCGTACTCGACGGCAAACGCCTCGCGGTCGACCTGTTCGCGAGCGTACGTGTCGTAGACATTCGCGTCCGGGTCAAACCACCGCACCATGACGGTCCCGATCAGGCCAGTCTCGACGGTGAACGCATCGCCTGCCGTGAATTCCTCGCCGTCAAGGACCGTGTCGCTCACCACCTCGCCGTCGTGCCACACCTCCAGCTCGTCGGCCGGCACCGCCTCGCCTTCAACATGCTCGAACGTCACGGTGCCGGCGGCGCGGTCAAATTGCGACCGGACGCGGGCGTCCGGCGACGCCTTACGGTCGATTTCCGGCGGGGCCTCGACGACGGCGTCGACGAGCACGACGCCGTCAGTACGGGTGATGTCCATCTCGACCGGGACGGCGGGATCGACGGTACGCACGAGCCGCCTCGCAGTCTCGTCGTTGAGCCGATCGGTATCAGCAGCCGGACGGATCACATATGCGTTCTCCACCGTTCCGTCGATGTCCCTGAGATCCGTGAGGTCGGTCTCGAAGCCGGCGGCGAAGGCGTCCACGTTGTCAGGGACCGCGAGCGGAGACGGACCGCCAGTGGCGTCCGGAACCAAAAGCACTGTTTCGAATCCACCGAGCCGAGGGAGGGCAGCCGTGCCTAGCGGCGATTCCGCAAGGCGGTCGGCCTCGTCAGCGGCTGCGCGGCCGGCGGCGAGAGCGGCTTCGATCCGCCGCTCGCTCGTGTCATCTGCCGACGAGTCCGAACGACCGCGAGGGCTCGGGGAGTACCCGCTATCGGTCGCGGCGGCCGCCACGCCGTCACCGGTGACGAACGCGGTCTCATCGTTATCGGTGAGTCGCCAGCCGGCAGGGAGTTCGTCGGTCGTTTCGACCTCAGCGGGGGCGTCGTCGTTCGACTCACCGCCTCCCTCGCCGACTGCGATCGTCTCTCCGTGGTCGAGTCGATCAAAATCGCCAGCGGCCGTCACTAGCTGGATCCCGCGTTCGGACGGCGTGACCGCGACGGTCGCAGCCAACTCGCCGGCGTCGACGTCGAACCGCTCGGTCGCGGAACGGGCGCGGTAGCTCAGGTCCTCTTCCGTGTCGGCGTCGACGCGCTCCGCAATGACCATCGCGTACGTCGTTGACAGCGCGTCGCCCGCCGGAACAGGGAGGAATGCGTCGGCGAATGGGGCCGAAATATCGACGTCAAGATCAGTCAGTTGGTCAGAACCATGCACGTCGGTTTCAGGGGTGAGAACACCTGTTAACGCTGCGAGCGTCAGGGCACTTCCTCCGAGGAAGCGCCGGCGGGAGGGCCGTACCATACGCAAACATACTGACACCGCATATAAAAAAAACGGTCGATAAATCAAATCAGCGTTGTAGTCTCTGCGTGTGGGTGGCTCCGGGGATGCTACTGTGGCCATTAGCGAGCGATAATTGTAAACCACAGTATCCCAACACATCGAAACCACACTATTCCAACCCACCAGTGCGGTGCCGTGGAAGTCTTCGCCCCTCAGAGTGGAGCAGATGTCCAGACTTGTTGCTCGACAGGGAGCCGACATTGAAAAAGTCGTGAACGCTTCGTGTCGGTCGCAATTTAACAGATCTCACCGCGAACGCACGACCACTCTGCTCGCCCACAGCTGACGCCGGTTGTTGACGCCTCACTACGGTCGCTTTAGTCGTGATGGGGGCACAATCAATACTTGAATCGCTTCTGGGACCTTCGAGCGTGGCGGGACTTGAGTGACGGTGATAGAAATGATAGTTAATTAACAAAATACGATTACCGGGAATACTCTTCCCAAATGCGACCGGACGACCGAATATGGTCTCCGTGGTCAGGCGGTACTACGCGTACCGCGCGACGCTCACAAACGGGTTCTACCTCCCCGTCTCTGTTATTTACATGGAGACACGAGGGCTGGGGTTGGCAGAGATCGGGTTCGTGCAGGGGGTTTTCCTGTTTGGGATGGTCGCTGCCGAACTCCCAACAGGGTATCTCGCCGACTATCTGGGTCGGCGACGGACACTCGCCCTGGGGAACGCGGTCACCGCGTCGGTGATGACGGCGTTCGTGTTCGCAGCCACGGTCACGCACTTTACGGCGATCTACCTGCTGTGGGCGGTGGCGTGGACGCTCCGGAGCGGCACCAGCGATGCGTGGCTGTACGAACTACTGGAGAGAGAGGGACTCGACGGCGAGTTCGCACGCCTGAGCGGCCGGGCGGAGTCGGTCCTCCTCGTGGTGTCGGCCGTGTCGGCGCTCGTCGCCGGTGTGCTGTACACAGTCGACCCCGTGTTTCCGTTTACCGCGAACGCTGCCGTCGCCGCCGTAGGACTCCCCATCCTCTTTACACTGCCCCAGACCCAGAACGCCGAGAATGACGAGCCACCGATGACGCTTCGGCGGGCCGCCTCGCTGCTCCGGGGGCAATTCAGCCGCCCCTCCATCGGCTGGCTTGTCGTCTACGCCGCGCTGTTCAACGTCGTGTTCTCGGTGACGCGAGTGTTCGAACAGCCAGCGCTCCGTGAGATCGGTGTCCCCGTCGCCGGCCTCGGTGTGCTCTACGCAGGGTTCAAACTCGTTTCCGCGGTTGCCACCAGCGCTGCGGGACCGGTTCAGGACCGTATCGGAACGCGGGGCGTGATGCTCTCACTGGTCCCAATCTTCGGCGTTCTGTACGCGAGTTTCGCCGTCGTCCCGCTGTTGCTCATCCCAGCCGTGTTCGTCCGTCGTGCCGTCTCGCAACTCGTGCGGCCGGTCCGCAACGAGTACATCAACGATCGACTGGAGAACGTCGGCCGGGCGACAGTGCTGTCTGGCGTCTCGATGGTACTCTCGCTTGCCTCCGGGACCGCGAACGTCCTGGGCGGCCCGGTCGCCGAGGAGATCGGTCCAGTCGTGTTTCTCGCGGCAACTGGTGTCGCCGTCTCCATCGCCGCAGGCGTACTCTGGCTACTCACGTCGCCGATTCGTGACGACAGTTCGCAAGGAACCGATAACACTCGAACCATACAAGTTAATTAGTAGTTCGGGCAAACATGACATTCAGATTATACTGGGAGACGCGGTAGACAAATTCTGCGTTCCTATGAGAGTGAACTACCCTACCCTACTCGCTCACGGCTGACGCCGTTCGCTCCTTGAGGGTAGGGCTTCCTGCTTCCACGACGCGCTTTGCAGACACCGAGTCGGTGTCCACAGGGAGCGCAGTCTCCACAGGCGTTCCTTCGGAGTGTCCCACTCCTACGTCCTTGAGGCCGCGAGAACGGATGTTCCACGCCGCGTTCGCGTCCCTGTCCGCCTCAAACCCGCAGGCAGGACAGGAATGTTCACGGACCCACAGCGGCTTGTCGGTCGAAACGCCGCACGACGCGCACTCCTTGGTCGTCCCTCTCGGATTCACGGCGACGAAGTGCGTTCCTTCACGCTCGCACTTGTATTCGAGCAACGAGAGGAACGTTCGCCACGCCGCCGACGCCGTGTTGCGGCTGTTCGACGGTAATTCGAGCATCCCTTTCACGTTCAGGTCTTCGACCGCCACGAGGTCGTACTCCCGAGCGTAGTAGTTCGAGAGCTTGTGTAGGAAGTCGCGGCGCTTCCGTCGGAGATCGGCGTGACACTCAGCGACCCGCCGCCGTTGCTTCTCCCAATTGTTCGACCCGTGTTCCTTCCGTGAGAGGGACCGCTGTTCGCGTTCCAGACGGTCCCGTTCGTCCGAGAGGTCGAGCGACCCGACGGCGGTCCCGTCGGTGTCGTGGGCGTACTTGAGAATCCCCACGTCAATGCCGACGCACCGCTCGGGATTCTCAGGCGGTTCGGGCGGTTCACGGTCCATTTGGACGCCGAAGGTGGCAAACCACTCGCCCGTCGGTTCCTTCTTGACCGTGACCTGTTTGAGGTTCGCGTCGTCCGGGATGGCGCGGTGAAGCCGAATCGGTATGTCCGCGAGTTTCGAGAGTGACAGCACAGTCTGACCGCCCTTCTTGTCGAGCTTGAAGCCGGACTGACTGTACGTGAAACTGCGGAACTCCCGTGGCGGCTTCCACTTGAGTTGACCGACGCCGTAGCCGTTCTCCTTGAGCGCGGAGAGTCCTTTGAGGTTGTCGAACAGGCGTTCCACGACGGTTTGGAGAACCTTCGAGTACACGTCGGAGAGGCCATCCCACCACTGCTTGAGGTCGGGGAGTTCCGACCGAAGCGTGGTCATGGACGGGAGTTCGCCGTGTTCGTCTTGGTACTCGTTGAGGCGGTAGAGCGTGTGGTTGTACAGTTGCCGACAAATATCGCGGTGGCGGTCCAACTCCTTGCGGTGGGCGTCGGACGGCTTGAGGCGGTACTTGTAGGCGTAGTACATCAGCTCTCCCGCTGGTCTTCGACGTACTGTTTCAGCACATCCAGCGACACCTGCCCCGTCGAAATGAGGCAGTACGAGTCGTTCCAGAACGAGTCGCCCCATAGTTCGGTTTTCAGTTCATCCTCGTACTCGTTACGGATACGGCGGGCGGTCGCACCCTTGACCGTGTTGATGAACTTCACGAGGTCTGTGGTTGGTTTCGCTCGGAACAGGATGTGTACGTGGTCGTCCTCTCCGTCGAGGTTCGTCAGTTCGACGCCGTACTTATCCGTGAACCCCCTGATAATCCCGCGAATGAATTGGGTTCGCTCCTCGGTTAGCACTCCGCGCCGATACTTCGTAGTGAGTATCAGGTGGTAGTGCAGGGAGTACGTCGAATGCGCTCCCGAATCGAGGTCGTACTCCATTGGGTTCGTACTGTTGTACGGTATCCCAATAAAAAACGTTGCGACTACGTGGGTCTGTGGGCCTGTAACCGTATCGCTGTATGAACAGATGATGACGGCGCTGTATCCCCACCCTACTCCGCTCCCTTCGATCGCTCCGTTGAGGGTGGGGGCTTAGCGCCTATATCCAGCTAAGCCGGTGGGTGTGTTCCAAGTTATTCAAAGTGGTTTATAACCGATGTGATTAAGACGCACCAGACATCATCTAATTCAAAATGAGAATCCGAGATCTGCCTTCGGAAGCGCCGGGACACTACCGGGAGTCACATCCACGTCCCTACTACATTCCAGAGAAGTTGCCCGTCTCAGCTCCAATCGAGATCGATGACGATCTCACAGCGACGATATCGGACGCAACGTTTCAGCTCGGCCGCATCGATGGAATCAGTCCAACAGTCGATTTCTCGCCGGTGTTGTACACGTCGCTTCTCAGAATCGAAGCTGTCGAAACTGCCGAAATTGAAGGCGCAGACGTCGATATGGATGAGGTGTATGCGTATCACACGCGGGGGAAGTCCGACGGCACCGGGAGTGTGAGTCGTGACTTACAAGAAGTTCTCAACGCCGAACAAGCACTCAAAGACGGATTTGATGCGATCAAAAGCGGGGAGTCGATCTCGTTAGCGCTACTCAGATCCCTACACGAAACACTTCTCGAAGGAGTTCGGAACGAAGGTGAACTTATCGGAGAGTGGCGAGATAGCGACGTTCACATACCAGCACCACGTCGAAGTCAGTCGCCGTTCGTTCCGCCGCCACCAAGTAACGTCCCAGAATTAATGGACTCTCTGGAGGCGTACATTCAGATGGGGGGTGAGTATCACCCGTTGGTCGATCTGGCGATCACTCACTACCAGTTCGAGACAATTCACCCCTGTTCGGACGGTAACGGCCGTCTCGGACGCATCTTGATCGTGTTACAACTCCTCAAGGCCGGCTATCTGTCCGATCCGTACCTCTATCCGAGTGCCTATTTCAATCGGAACAAGCAAGAGTACGTTGAAAAGATGCGTGCGGTCAGCGAAGAGGGCAACTGGCGTGACTGGATTGCGTTCTTTATCGAGGGTATCGAAGAACAAGCCCGAGATTCCTACGAGCGGACGTTCGAGCTGATCGAACTTCGCCGAGAGTACGAAGAACAGTATCAGAGTCAAAAGACGAGTCACAAGCTCGCGCGCAATCTATTCGAGCTTCCCTACTTCACTGCGAACGATATCACGCAGCGATTCAATGTGAGCCGACAGACCGCCTACAACGCGATCGAAGAAGTCGAAGCAGATGGCCTCGTTGTCGAGGTGACTGGCCAACAGCGCAACCGAGAGTACAGAGCGGTCGATATCTTCGATATCCTAGAGCGCGCTCCACACCGGTGACCTGGTTTCCGGATGTTTCCGGAAGCAACGTGCTTCCACGATCAGAATCGGGAGACAGCGACACAATGGCAGAAGAGATTCAATGGCGCTTTCCGGAACTAGTATCGTGTCAAGTTGCGCATGGTTCCACCAGACGGCGTGGCTTGTAACCACGTTTCCGCAGTCGGTTGATCGACGTGGCTGAAACATATTGAAAACGAAGAGGTTTGTCGTTCTACTTCTTTAAAGATACGTTCAATAGAATTTCTGAAACCGTGTTGTTCGACGCGATGGCTGTAGTTTTCGCGGCGGAGACCGCCGATCAGATCGTCTGCGTCATCGACGAGAACGGAGCGTCTTCACCATCGTATTTCTCAGCTAATTCAGTGAGCAACCCTCGTGCGATCGGGATCGTATACGTCGGAAACAGCCGCGAATGAAGGATTCTGTTCGTCTGCGGATCGACGGCGGCGTACAGCCAGTACTGCTCATCGTGGATCCGGATCGGTTTCTGATCGACCGCGATCCGATCCGGGCTCTCACCGTCAGCTGGCTGTAGATCGGCTTTCTGAACCCAGTTGTGAATAGCGACATGACTCCGATCGATCCCGTATTTGTCGATATATTTACTTACCTCACGTAATGACACATGATAATTGACATCAGAGTCCTACTTCAATCGCCCAGCGCGGAGTTCGATCTCGCTCCACAAACGACAAGTGGATTCGAGAGGTCCGCTGAGGCGGTCGAATTCTGCCATAGACACTCAGAGCTCGTCCGCCTCAGTCTCTCACGTAACGTGACAAGCAGGAGACGCGTGGAACGTATGCGTCTTGAAACCGCAGGGCCGAACAGACACTCGGCCTGAACTCCCGTGGCGGGATTCCCGCGTCCTCAGGTGCGGGGAGAGATGCTCCAGGGATCTCGTTGCGGACGCGACGACGGCACGCGGATTTCCCGAACTCGTGAGTGCGTTTGGTGGACGGCCGTGCGTCTTATCGGCACGCACAGCTCTGCGTGGGATGGCTCCGACGCCGGCGCTGCACCCGACCGCCCACTCTCGTTACTCTCAGGGGATTACTCCGATTGTTCAACCGACAGGTTTCTTAAGCCCCCGTCGCGTAGCGCGTGGTAGGTGCACTCAATGCCCAAAGACATACTGCTCATCACCGGGGACTTCGGCGAGGACTACGACGTTATGGTACCGTACCAGGGCCTAGAGATGGTCGGCCACAACGTCGACGTGGTCTGTCCGGACAAGGAGGCGGGCGATCGGATCAAGACCTCGATCCACGATTTCCGCGGCGACCAGACGTACATGGAGGATCGGGGACACGACTTCGAGTTGAACGCGACGCTCGCTGATGCCGACCTCGACGAGTACGACGCGTTATACCTGCCGGGTGGGCGAGCACCCGAGTACCTCCGAACGTACGACGAAGTCCTCGATACCGTTCGGCACTTCTTCGACACGAACAAGCCGGTCGGGGCGCTATGTCACGGTCAGCACATCCTCAACGCCGCCGACGTCGTCGACGGGTACGAGATGACGTCGTATCACGCACTGCGCTCCGAGTGTGAGGCCGCGGGATGTGCCGCCTGGGTGGACGAGGTCACCCGCGACGGCAACCTCGTGACGGCCCAGGGGTGGGACGACCATCCGGAGATCCTGTCGATCTTCCTCGAGATGCTCGGGACCGAGGTCCGACACGAGGAGGAGGTCGCGCCCGCAGACGACTGATCGCTCAGATGCTGCACGGGAGATCGTGTCGGCGCTTCACGGGAGCGTTGCGACGACGCGCCCCCGATACC
Source organism: Halorubrum saccharovorum DSM 1137 (assembly GCF_000337915.1). GTDB lineage: Archaea > Halobacteriota > Halobacteria > Halobacteriales > Haloferacaceae > Halorubrum > Halorubrum saccharovorum. The sequence continues at coordinate 3,562 of NZ_AOJE01000043.1, read as the reverse complement.
GTCGTTTCTACTACGGGGACGGATCGGCAAACGCCGATCGGAGGTGGTCGCCGATCTTGTTCAGTGCCTCGAAGCCACGAGAGAGGCCTTCACCGTAGGCTCTCCCGGAGAAACCGTGAATCATGTCCGGATAGTTGTGGAGGTGGACTGCCACGCCCTCGTCCTCGAGCCGGTTCGCATAGGCGATTCCCTCGTCGCGTAGCGGGTCGAATCCGGCGGTGATCACCGTCGCAGGGGGGAGGTCGCTGAGCGAGTTAGCCTGCAGCGGTGCGGCGTGGGGATTCGTGTCGTGCAGTTCCGTCTGCAGATACCACCGCCAGAACCAGATCATCTTCTCGCGCGTGAGCAGATAGCCAGTCGCGTTCTCGGAATAGGAGTTGGTGTCGAACGAGCGGTCAGTGATGGGCACGTCGAGGACCTGATGGACGAGCGACGGACCGCCCCGGTCTCGCGCCAGCAGCGCGACCGCCGTGGCGAGGTTCCCTCCCGCGGATCGCCCGCCGACGGCGATCCGGTCCGGATCCACGCCGAACGTCCCGGGATTGGAAGCGACGTACTTCGTCGCAGCGTAACAGTCCTCCAATCCGGCGGGGAAGGGGTGTTCGGGCGCGAGGCGGTACCCGACGGACACGACGACGCACGGAACGTCGTTGGCGAGGTGTCGGAGCGTCCCCTCCGGGGAGTCGAGACCGCCGAGCACCCAGCCGCCGCCGTGGAAGTACACCAGACACGGTGCCGCCTCCCCCCCACCGTCCGGGACGTACACGCGGACCGGGACATCTCGTCCCGGTCCGGGAACGGCGAACTCGGCTACGTGGTCCACCGTGGGCAGATTCTCCGTCTCCTCGGACAGCACCGATCGAAGCGCTCGCACCACTTTGATCCTCGCCCTGGAGCGGAGCATCCGATCGTCGTCGACCGCAGTCGCGTTCCACAGCAGTCGTCCGAGTGGTGTGGGATTCAATGACGGGGCTAGCTCGGGGTTCGGCTCCTCCGCGCGCAGGTATGCCATGGTGAATCAGATGGACCGACGGATGATCTCTTCGAGGTCCGTCTTCGTTACGCGGCGCGGGTTACCGGCAAGGAGCCGTTCGAGCGTACTGGCGCGTTCGGCGATGTGAACGACATCGTCCTCTTCGATGCCCAGCGTCGAGAGGCCGCCGTCGATACCGACGTCGCTGGCGAGCCGCTCGACTGCGACCGCGGCGTCTTCGGCCGCGTCGCCCGGGCTCGCCCGAGACGTGTCCTCTCCGAGCAACTCGGCAACTTCGGCATACCGATCGAACGCACTCGCGGCGTTGTGTCTGATCACCTGAGGCAGCGTGAGCGCGATCGTGACCCCGTGAGGGGTGTGGTGAATCGCACCGGCGGCCATCGCGATGGCGTGTGTCGCACCGAGGCCCGCGTTGGTGAACGAGATTCCCGCCATCAGGCTTCCAAGCGCCATGTTTCGCCTCGCCTCTAGGTCCTGGCCGTTGTTCACGGCGTCACGAAGCCCCGAGCCGACGTGTTCGATCGCCGAACGAGCGAACTGGTCGGTGAGAACCGACCTCCCGTTGTAATCCGGGCGGTCGGACCTGCTCGCTGGCGCCGGCTTGGCGTCGTACCGCCGAGTGACGTAGGCCTCGATCGCGTGGCAAAGAGCGTCCATTCCCGAGGAGGCAGTCGGCCCCGGCGGCAGCGACACGGTCAGTCCGGGATCGACCAGTGCGACGTTCGGTCGCTGGTACCCACTGGAGATGCCGACTTTGAGGTCCTCGTCGGGAAGGGAGATGACGGTCACGGGCGACGTCTCCGAACCGGTTCCGGCGGTCGTCGGCAGACACGCCGTGGGGACGCCGGGTCCGGGGACGTCCTCGCCGCGGCCCGTCGGCGCTGCGACGTAATCGAGGATGTCGCCGCCGTGCTCGTGGACGATACTGGTCGTCTTCGCGACGTCCATCGAGCTTCCGCCTCCGATACCGACCACGAAGTCCGGGTCCACCTCCGTTGCTACCTCTCGGGCCTCCTCGAACGTCGAAAGCGCCGGATCCGGTTCCACGCCGTCGTAGACCGTGTACTCTCCGGACTCGATGGGACCGATCACCTCGTCAACGATCCCCGCCTCGGCCACGCCTTCGTCCGTCACGACGAGTACGTTCGTCGCCTCGTACTCTTGGACCACGGCTTCAAGTTCCTCGGCGGCACCAAGGCCGAACGTAATGTTTCCCGTCGTACTGAACTCCCAGACTGATTCGGGTTCGTACACCATTCTGCGTGGTATTGACAACCTTGGCCGGGGGGTAATACTTTTCCCCCGCGCAGGTCGGCCGGTCGAAGCCCGTCTGCGACGAAGCCGAACATTCGCGGAGTTCCGACGCAGTCACCAGTCGATAGCCGACGGGCCGCTCTCTCGACGGCTGCGACCATCTGCCAACGCGTCTCTCGTAGAGTACCTCCGCGACGCTGTTGACACCGATGTCGATCGATTCAGCGGATCGACTCAGAGACGTGATGCTCGCCGGGGGGTCGCTGCCGCGGCTGCACGGGCTCCCTCGGACCGGGTCAAACCCGTCGCGAAGCCTGCCCTGGGCGAAGTTCCACCCGCTCAGCCACGGAGCAGACGATCGAGCACCAACTGAAAAGATGCTAACTGGAGAGTGCCAAAAATTATAAATAACCATCGATTGATATCCACTTGCATACTTGGTGGGGGGTGGAAGCCACACAAGAGTATGCGAGAATGCCCATCTCGGGTAGGTAACAGACATGTCTAAGCAACCACNCTTGCATACTTGGTGGGGGGTGGAAGCCACACAAGAGTATGCGAGAATGCCCATCTCGGGTAGGTAACAGACATGTCTAAGCAACCACTTGACGGTTTGAAAGACGCGGATCGGCGTACTGTACTCAAATATATCGGGGGCACCGGTGCTGTCGCTGCCGGCACCGGCCTCGGTGTCACGGCTTTAACTGGCTCTGCCGCTGCCGCCACGGTCGACATTTCGTCAGCCAATCCTGATACACTCGAAAGCGATGACGGCGAGGTCGACGAAGTGTTCATCAACCCCTCGCTGTCCGTCACCTGGGACGGGATGGACGACGTCGTCGGAAAGGTTCGCGTCCTTATCGAAGCTGCCACCGGCGAGATCGACCTCGACCCGCCGGAGATCGAATCGCTCGAGTATATGCCCGTCTTCCGCGCGACGGGCTACGCAAACGGCACCTCCAACGAGACNATCGACCTCGACCCGCCGGAGATCGAATCGCTCGAGTATATGCCCGTCTTCCGCGCGACGGGCTACGCAAACGGCACCTCCAACGAGACGGAGGACGAGACCGGACCCGGAACCAACGGCGAGTTCCACATCGACTGGTTCGACGGCGACGAGCAGATCTCGGTCTACGACGACGATGGCGCGCCCGATTACGAAGCCGGCGCGTACAACTGCGGCGCGACCATGGACTCGTACCTCGACGGCACGCTGATGGGCGATCCGATTGACGCCCAGAACGGGTATTACGGCGCTGCGGGCACCACCGACGCGTTCGAAGAGGAAACTGACACGGGGACGAACACGAC
>NZ_AOJE01000042.1 GCF_000337915.1 Halorubrum saccharovorum DSM 1137 | reverse complement strand
AATCTGACCGGGGAGAAGCCGGGTGGGGCTACCTTGAGGACGAGAATACGCTCGTCGTCTCTGCAGAGTACGACTCTGCCATGTCTCATGTGGTGATGATTGCACGAGCGTTACTCGATCCTAAGACGTTCGACCAGGTCCTTACCGAGGACCGTCTCGCGGAACTTGATGGACTAATCGAAGATGGGACGTACGTTCGTGGGTCTCGAAACCTCGGGTGGTTGGCTGACTCTGTCGACTCGGCGGGTGAGTACGTCGACGTCCTCGAGGACGCGAGAGACGAGCTACTCGACATGACGCGGTCACTTGCACATGAGGACTACGAGTGTGAGACGTCCGAGTACCTGAGTCGAATCACGAAAACGGCGATGGGTCTCGCGGGAACCGCGTTTCACGTCCTCGATTTACTCGATATTGACGTCGTTTGGGAGGCTCGCTTACCCGACTACAACCGACACCCGGAGCGATACGGGGAGGACAATGCCGAGTTGTTAGCAACGACGCTTGCGAAGAACGCGCCGATTGCGGCGACGTACGGGAACCACGTAGTCCGGCGACTGTTGTTTGAAGACCGAGACGAGAAGCGACGTCAGTCGTTCGACCCTGTCGTCGACGCGAGCAATCCGTATGCGAACCTGATTGCGTCGATCTCGGTGGTTGGTGACTTCGGGAATCGGGCGGACCACGTCGCCGGCGTAATAGAAGACCGACTGTCGAAC
>NZ_AOJE01000041.1 GCF_000337915.1 Halorubrum saccharovorum DSM 1137 | reverse complement strand
TACGAACAACTCCGAGATGAGACGGAGTTGACGGCGAATCTCGTTCAGAAAGGGATTCGACGCGCCATCGAGGCCACGAAAAGCGGTGTTGCTCGACTCAAAAAGGGCGAGACCACTAGTCAACCGCACTTCGACGCGTGGAGCGTCGTCTACGACAAGCGCAGCGCGACGTTCCACCGCGACCACGTGTCCCTTTCAACGGTAAACGGGCGCGTCGAGTGTGAGTACGTGATTCCCGACGATCCCACGGGAACACCGATTGGTGAGTACCTGCTGAACGAGGACTACGAGTTCCGGATGTCCACGCTCCAGTACGACCGTTCGACCGAAGCGTTCTACCTCCACGCACGGATGCGCCGCACGACGGAGGAGCAGGAGCAGTCCACAGTTGCTTCTTCCGATGCCACGCACAGAACAGTCCTTGGCGTCGATCTGAACGTGGACGGCTCGCTCGCCGTGACGTCNTCCACAGTTGCTTCTTCCGATGCCACGCACAGAACAGTCCTTGGCGTCGATCTGAACGTGGACGGCTCGCTCGCCGTGACGTCGACAGGTGCGTTCATCGGGAATGCCGACGAGATGAACCATCGACGCCGGGAGTTCGAGAAGACCCGCGGGTCGATGCAACAGGCGGGCACGCGGTCGGCACACCTGTCGATCCAGTCGATGGACGATCGCGAACACCGCTGGATACAGGACGAACTCCATCGTGCTTCGAACCAGATTCTCGACGAAGCTCGCGATCACGGATGTACGCACGTCGCGTTCGAGAATTTGACAGATATTCGCGAGCGAATGGCTGGTGCGAAGCGATTCCACGCGTGGGCGTTCCGCCGCTTGTACGAGTACGTCGAATACAAAGCCGAAATGCTCGGTATCGAGGTCGAGCAGGTGAGTCCCGCGTACACGAGCCAGCGGTGTTCGAA
>NZ_AOJE01000040.1 GCF_000337915.1 Halorubrum saccharovorum DSM 1137 | reverse complement strand
GTCACGACGAGCACCCGTATCGTCGAGGCCGCGCTCATCCCGGGCGGCGTTCCGATCACGGGCAGCGAGATCGCGCCCGTGAGCCACTCGGGTCGCGGATAGATCGTCCCCGTCCGGCCGAAGACGATGGCGACGACCTCCTGAGCGGCTATCAAGACTCCGAACGTGACCAGCAGCTGATCGAGCAGATCGCGATCGTAGAACGGCTTCGCGAGGAATCGCTCCATGGCCACGCCGACGACGAAGATGACGACCGGCGTCAAGATCAAGNAGATCGCGATCGTAGAACGGCTTCGCGAGGAATCGCTCCATGGCCACGCCGACGACGAAGATGACGACCGGCGTCAAGATCAAGGCCGGGACGAACCCCCAGCCGAGACCGATCGTGCCGTACTCGGAGAGGAGCCCCCCATACTGCTCTCGGGACGCGATGAGGAGCCCGATGTACGCGCCGCCGAGATAGAGAACACCGTGCGCCATGTTCACGTACTTGAGCGACCCNACAGGCCGATCGCGACCAACAGATACAGCGATGCGACGCTCAGCGCGATGAAGACGAATCCGACCGCCGCGTCGAGAGTCATCCCAGCCACCTCGGACCAGACACAATTAGCTGTCTCATGGATTGCACGATTGTTGATGATCTCTTCGGTATGTTAATCTTGTGGTCCGGTGACTTCTCACGTGAGAAGGGTACGCTATGTCACGAGGTAGCACGGCGGCCGAACCGACACGTTGGATCGGAAAAACGGGAAGACGGGGCGGTGATACACCCGGTATCGGAGCCGGCGGGATTACTCGTCGCCGTACTCGTTTTCGCTCATGGCGCACTCGGAGGCGGGGAACTCGTTGGCTCCGTAGATCAGCGGGTCGGTGGTCNGGGATTACTCGTCGCCGTACTCGTTTTCGCTCATGGCGCACTCGGAGGCGGGGAACTCGTTGGCTCCGTAGATCAGCGGGTCGGTGGTCTCGACGACTTCGGTGCGGATGCCGAGCTCTTCGGCGCGGTCGTCGCCGACCCCCTGCACGAGGTACCACGGGCGCTCGACCTGGTGGTCGGCCTCGCGGAAGACCGAGTCGCCCCACGCGAGGCTCCACTCGAAGTCCTCGAGCGTGCGGACCACGGTCGGCGGGTGGAACGTCCCCGCCTCCTCGACGGCGGCGGCGTAGACCATCATCGACTCGTAGGTGTGNAGTCCTCGAGCGTGCGGACCACGGTCGGCGGGTGGAACGTCCCCGCCTCCTCGACGGCGGCGGCGTAGACCATCATCGACTCGTAGGTGTGTAGCGAGCTCTGGTTGGGCGTCTCGTCGTACTCGTCTTGGTACGCGTCGATGAACACCTGGCTGGCCTCGTTGTCGGCGGCGGGGTTCCACGGCTCCATGCCGAGGACGCCCTCGGCGTCGGCGCCGAGCGGGTCGAGCGTGAACGCGCTGACGTGCGGGATGATCACGTCGACGTCGTCGGTCAGCCCGGCGTCGCGCAGTTGCGCGAGGCCGCTGGCGGCGAAGTTGCCGAAGCTGGAGAAGTACAGCGTGTCGGCGCCGGACTCTTCGAGCGCCTGGA
>NZ_AOJE01000039.1 GCF_000337915.1 Halorubrum saccharovorum DSM 1137 | reverse complement strand
CCCTGCGCCTTCCCCGGTTCACGGGTTAGACTCGCCAATCAAGTGCACTCCCTGGGTCGTTTTTCAAAACGCACGACACGACGCCGGCTCGTCTCTCTTCCTACTAGAGGATCGCTCCTCGGTCGTTTCAAGAGACGCCTTGTACGCCCTGTCGCTCGATCGCCAACTGATTTCAGGCCCTATTGCACCGCCCTTCTCGGGGTGCTTTTCAGCGTTCGCTCACGNCTCGAGGAGTGTTTAGCCTTCTCAGGGGATGCCTGAGTTGTTCACAGAGGATATCCGACCCCTGCTACTCTGGTATTGACGCCAACGGTACTTCTTCATTCTACGGGGTTGTCACCCTGTTTCACGCTCCGTTCCAGGAGACTTCGAATGAGAGTTCGCGTTTTGGTTGTCAACCCGAACACCACATTGGTCCGAAGACCTTCGGTTTGGGCTGTGTCGCTTTTACTCGCGGTTACTCACGACATCGCTATTGCG
>NZ_AOJE01000038.1 GCF_000337915.1 Halorubrum saccharovorum DSM 1137 | reverse complement strand
GGTCGGAGTCGTGTGCGAACAGCGTCTCGCGCTCCAGTTGCGCGTTGATGACGGCCTGCGAATCCCGGACGGGGACGGGCGACAGTTCGACCGGGAACGCCTCGCGGAACTGGTCGAGGAAGTACCGTCCGGCCTTCGTCTGCGAGCTCACCTGCGACAGCACGACCATCGTCAGTTCGAGGTCGGAGAGGAAGTCGTGCCGCTCGCGTTTCTCGTTGATTTCCGCGCGGATCTTCGCCGCCTGCTTCGTATCCAGCGGCGACGGTCGGACGGGCGTGAACACGTGTTTCGTCGCCCAGAGCGCGTTCGCCGCGACGTTCGACGTACTACCCGGCACGTCGATCAACACGAGGTCGTACTGATCGTCGACGTACTGCGAGAGAAAGTCGTCGAGGAACGAATACCGTTCTGCCGGGTCGTCGATATCGCTTAGCGACTTGTCGACGCCGTCCAGTTCCTCGCTCGCGGGGATCAGGTCCGGGCCTTCGCCCGTCGGCACCGCGAGGTCGGCGAGGACGCCGTCGTCCGTGTCGCCTTCGGAGCGCAGGCGCTCGTCGATCTGGTCGATGTTCGGCGCGAACGCCTGCGCGATCGTCGGCCAGCGCGTCGCGGCGTCGAGGTCGTCGCCCTCGATCCCGAAGTGCGTCGCGAGGTCGTTCTGCTTCCCGTCGAGCGCGATCAGCAGCGTGTCGAGTCCGAGCTCCTGGTCGGCGACAACGCCCATGTGCGCAAGTGAGGTCGTCTTGCTGGTCCCGCCCTTATCGACGAACGCGACCGCCCGTAGTGTCTCGTCGTCGGGGACGTACGCCCCGAGATTCTCGTCGCGAAGCGCGCCGTAGTCGTCCCACGGTAGCCCGCTGTTCGTGAACGTATCCATCGGTATCGATTACGGTATCGATAGCGATACCGCATAAAGATAGTGGCGACAACCGTCGTCGACACGGATTCAGGAATAGCGGGGGAAACGGTGCGAGCGCTGTCGCTCAGGAGTGTGAAAGTGAACCCGCCCCACTACGGTGCGCTGAAAGAGTTGTGTTGCGTTTTGACGCGCAGGTGACCACAACGGAAGCACCGGCGGCAGCGGGCTCTAGACGAGAGGAGTCACCGCCGGATAAAGAGGATTGCGGTGACAACCCTGTCAGAGCGTCACACATTCGCAGTGGAAACGGAGGGGTGGGATCGGTTCTATTAGTCCGACTCAGATGATGGGTTGTTGCGTCCTCCCAACCAGTAGCCATACCTGATCAATAGATGGTGAACTCATCAATGGCTTCATGTTGTTAGGATGTTCGAATTTAAACAAGAATTAGAATGGCAAACCAATCACCCGATCCGGCAGACCTACCCGATAAGTGTGAGAAATGTGGCGGGAGTGGAACATCATTTGCAAATGGAAATGTCGAGGATTGTTCCCGATGTGAGGGTACTGGGTTAGAGCCGGATAATGATCTATCCGACGATCAACGGCAAGTACTTGGGTTGGGTGGTGGAGCAGCTCTAGGATTTTCTCTTGGTGGACCAGCGGGTGCTGTCGTTGGAGGTCTGATCGGTGCTGCCCTAACATCCACAGAAGATAATGAGGACGAAGATGAGATGGGACTCGATCAGTTATGACTGTCTCTTCTGCTATTGATACACTCGTCATTGCTGGTCTCGCACCGGCTGTTACCCTTGTTGCAGGTGCGTTCGCTTTTGCGGAATATTACCAGAAACCTGTTATGGACTATCTTAAACAATCGGAAGTCGCGTTCCAATCTTTTGCTCAAAATAATGACGGGGAGGACTCTACACAGAAAGTTCGAAATTGGAGCAAGAAGATGTACGAGGCCCATACCTACCGGAATGCGCATGGACGAACCGTCAAAGTCACTGCAGCAGGGGCACTTGGCTGGGTCTTGGCATACTCCACTCAAATTCTAGATTTGGGGAGTGTAGTTTTCTCTTCCCCTCTAGGAGTCCCGGCACCCCTTGGTCTCAAAATATTGGCGTTACTGGCGTGGATTGTGGCAATATACTACGGTATCCTTATTATCAATAAATTCGGCGTACGGCCGGAAGAAGTGGTCGAAGAGGAGGTAGATAACCGCTCTAATGCTGATTAGTCTCTGTTAGTTCTACTCAAAGGAAGGTGTCAGGAATTAACCGCCGGTGGGAATGTATCTCCTTCGAGGGTCGTGACATGATCTTTTCCTACCCTCAGAGCCCCGAAATATCGACCGGTGACCGGGCGGCCGTCCAGTGCTGTGCGCGGTCGAGCGCGGTCGGCTCGTGTTGCACATCGACCGTCACCCGGCCGTCGGCATCCGTATAGGTCGAGACCACGCGCTTCCCGTCGCCGCGATCGAGGACCTCCCCGTACTGCGTGTCGCCCGCCCTCGTGATCGGGGCGTCACCCCGCCAGAGCAACGCGTCGTCGGCGAGCCCGGTCGTATGGATGTACACCGAGGCGTGGCGGTCGAGGGTGGTCTCGCCGTCCGCCTGCACCACGTCGATCGCGAGCGTGTCCGTCTCACCACTCATGACCGTCTGCGGGTGGACGTGGACCGCCGCCGGCGACTCGCCAGATTCGGCACGCGCCTCGATCGCCAGCTCGTCGCCACTGCGGTCAACGGTCGCGCCGGCGAGCCCGGACGTGATCGCGTACGTCCCGCTCGGCCCCTCGGCCATGCGGACGGTCGCGGGCGTCGATCCGCCCGTGGCGCCGGCCTCGACGCGGAGCGTCTCCGTCACTTCGACGCCGGCCTGATCGTACGTGAGCGCGATCGTGTGCATCCCCTGTCCGTCGGTATGCACGGTCGCCTGCCCGTTCTCGACCGTCGCCTCCACGGGGTCGCCCGCGGCGTTGCGCGCCGCCACGTCGACGACCTCTGTCTGGGTGTCGCCGGCGTCGACGCCGAGCGTGACGCGGTCGTCCGGGCCGGGATCGAGCGTCGAGACCGTGATCGCGTCGAGTGACGCGAGGTCACTATCGAGCGCTGCGCTCGCGACGCGGTCGCGGCTCTCGCCGAGCGCGTCCGCGCCAGCGACCNGGTCACTATCGAGCGCTGCGCTCGCGACGCGGTCGCGGCTCTCGCCGAGCGCGTCCGCGCCAGCGACCTGCACGCGTACGTCCGCGACCTCCGTCCCGTCGGGAACGGGGTACTCCTCGATCGTGACGGTCGTCGACGACAGTGGGCCGATCCCGCCCTCTTCAACCGTCACGTACTCGTCGCCGATTCGCTCAGTCGTTCCATCCCCATAGGTCACCGTGACCGCAACGGCCTCCGCCGGGATCGCGGCGTCGAACACGGTCTCGTACGCAAGCGTCCCATCCGACAGATCGGTCTCGCCCGTCTCCGCGTCGATCGTCTGTTGGAGGCTCGCAACCGTGCGCTGCATGGCGGCGACTTCCTCACGGAGCGCCTCTCGGTCGGCCTCTCCGGGATTCTCGATCGGGTCGTCGAGACGCTCGCGAAGGCGGGCGTCCAGCGCCTCGTTCTGCTCGCGCAGCGCGTCCAGATCCTCGTGGAGCGCCGTGAGGTTCTCGTTCGACAGCTCGTCGCCGGCGAGGTCGTCGGCGATCGTCGGCACAAGGTCGGACAGCCGGGTGTCGAGCGTGTCGTTCGCCCATGCGTCGAGTCGTGCCTCGAACGCGTCTGGCGACGCAACCGGCGGGGCGTTGAGGCGCTGGACCGTCAGATCCGCCTGTTCGTCCGGCGGGGTGGTTCGGACGGGCGTCGTCGAGAGCGAAAGCGTGCCGTTGTATCCACTGCTGTAGGCGTCGCGTACGTCCGCGAGCGACGCGTTCTCGGCGTCCGTGTCGAGGACAGCCTGCGTGTCGCCGTCGACGCCGAACGCCTGTAGGTGGACGGCCTCGACGCCGCTCGGTACCGAGAGCGAGTACGCGCCGGTCGCGTTCGTCTCCGTCGCGAGGTCCGTCACGGCACCGTCACTCGCGAGCCCGCGCACCCGGTCGGCGCGCGCCGTCAGTCGGTCGGCGTCGTCACGGAGGTCCGTCTCGATCGTGTTCGCGAGCGCTGCGGGCTCGCCGACGGCAACGACGACCGGCGTCTCCGGGGTGCCCTCCGGATGCACGCGGTAGATACCCGGCGGGAGGTCGACGACGGCGCCCTCGTGGGTCTTCGCGCCGAGGTTCGCCAGTGCCGTCACCTCGACGAGCGGCTGGGGATCGACCGTCTGCGTGTGTGTCGTCTCGCCGGTCGGCCCCAGTTGCTCGATGACCACGGAGTCGGCGGTCGTCGCACCCGGCAGTGAGCTATCGACGCCGTCCTGCGAGAGCGTCCCGCCCGTGGCGCCGGCGTCCCACGTCGAGACGATCAGGCGTTCGTCCGCCGGGAGGACCACGTCGGGCGTATCGAGACTCGGGGTGACTGAGGAGGAGACGGCGTCCGATCCGAGCGTGACGCCGCCGAGGTTCCACGCGCTCGCCGGGTGGACGGCCGCGTAGGTGCCGTCGGCGTTCGCGTACCGCTCGCCGAGGTCGGCGTCGGCGTTGAAGGCGTCCGGCAGCGGGTCGGAAAGATCGTCGAGGAGCGCGTCGGCTTCGGCCTCCAGGTCGTCGCCGTCGAGGGCACCCTTCGTGACGCCGACGGCCTGCACGGTCGCGTTCGGCACGGGCTCGCCGTACTGGTCGGTGACCGTCCCGGAGACCGTCTGACTGCCGAGCGTCGAGTACGGCTGCACGGATACCTGATCGACGGTGAGCACGTCGTCCGTGTTGACGGTGGAGACCTCCAGATCGCCCGTGGCGTCGACGCCCGACAGCTCGATATCGGACGTGTTCGGCTTGTCCGTGCCGACCGCCCACGTCGTCGCGGAGAGATTCCCGTTCTCGGCGACGAGCTCGACGTTCGTCCATTCGCCGGCCGTCGGCGCGGCGCCGTCGACGATCGTCTCGTCGGTCCCGTCAGTGAGCCGGAGTCGGTTCGTAAACTCGCCCGTATTCACTTCGAGCGTGACGCCACCAAACTCGATGTACCCGCCCGCGTTCGTCCCGCGGACGACCGTCTGGATGACGGCGTCGTCGCTGTCGACCGTCGCGCCGTCGTAGATCGCGGCGCCGTCCGAGTCCGTCACCTCCAGCGAGCGATCGCCGAGGAACGACTCGCCGACGATCGCGTTGCCGGAGGAGCCGCTCGGCGCCGTCCACGGGCCGGGGCTACTCGCGCCGACCTCGTACGCCTCGAACCCGTCGGCGACCGTCGCCGTGCTGGTCGTGTTGCTCTGTGCGGCCGCGGGCGCCGCCGCGATCCCGAGCCCGGCGGCCGTCATCGAGACGGCGAGCAGGAGCGCGCACCCGATCGCGAACACGCGCTCGAACCGGGTGGTCATGTGCGCCCTCGCTGGTCGGCGGATTGGAGGGACGGTCGCGACGGCTGCCTCTGCGTAAGGGGGTTGTGCCGTATGTGCATCAGCGACTGACAGGTCTCGGCGGCGTGTTATAGTCGTTCCGCCAGCGGGTGAAAATATCGCGGCGAGACGCCGGCGCCGCGGATCGGCGACCGGCGCGTTCGCACGTTACTATACGATAGGAACGTGTGCGAGGATCGACGCCTCAGTCGTCGTCGCCGAAGACCTCCTCGTGGTGGTCGCGCGCCTGTTCGGCGCCGTCGCGCACTTCGTTCTGGAAGTCGTCGCGCTTCTCCTCAAACTCCGCCTCGGACTCCGTCTTGAGCTTCGCCTTCACGGTCGTTCGATCGCTCGCGCTACCGTGCTGGAGCTTGACCTCGAAGCTCACGCCCTGATCGTGGTGGGTGATTTCTGTCGATTCGTCCATGTCGTCCGGAATGTCTCGTCCCATTGTGGTCACCGTACGCGTCGGGTTTCCCCGCGCGTACCTCACACAACGGTCGGACCCTACATAAATATTACTATGTAGAACAAACTTCAAAGAATGAGGAACGCGGCGGGATCGAACGGGGCGGCGTCAGTGCCCGCGGTTCGACGGTGTTCGGTGGTACGTCCCGGTCTTTTCAGCGGCCGGGAGGAACGAGTCGAGGCGCGTGCCGGTCTCCGGATCGCCGTCGATGTACGGGTAGCTGCCGCGGAACGACGGCCCGCGGTCGTTGCTGCGGACGTGGAGTCGGAACGACTCGCCGTAGGGCTCGCCGTCCGGAACCACGCCCTCCGTCCCATTCGATCGCGTCTCGACCGTCGCCGGCACCATGCGGGCGAGCACGGTCTTCCCGGAGTCCGAGACTTCGACGATCTGCGCGAAGTTCACCTGCGTTTGCCCGTAGCCCCAGCTCGTGCAAATCGCGGCGCCCTCCCACGCGTCCGTGACGGTCTCCGCGTCGGCGTCGAACGCGTCCAATAGCTCGGCGAGTCGGTCAGTGCGATCTGTGTCGTCGTCGGTCGGCGTCTGGTTGGATTCCATCGTGGTCACCTTGCGCGTCGGGCTTTCGCCCTCGCGCGTTTCACACAACGGGCGGACTCTACTTAGTTGTTACTATGTATAATAGACTTGCACAATCTCCAAAGAATGAGACCGCAGCCGGTGGGAACGGGTGCGTTACCCGCCTAATCCCACCAGGCTCTCAGGAGGGTGGGAACGCCGGTGTCGAGGTCGCCCCGGCTCTTCCCGACCGTCGCGACCGGGAAGGTGTCGGCGTTCGGGACGCCGCCGAGTTCGTTCGGCCGGTGGTCCGTCGCCGGCACGATCGCGTCCGGGTCGTCGACGGTGTCGTCAACGATGAGGTTGTCGAACACGTCGTACACGGCCGGCGCGTCGACCGTCCACACGTACATGACGGGCGATGACTCGCGGCCAACAACGACCTTCGCAGCGTCCGGCAGGTCGTCGAGTGCGTCCGCGGTCACGTCGCCGTCGAAGCGGTTGTACGACCCGATTTCTCTTAGGCACGGCTCCGCTTTGTCGGCGTCCATCCACGTCGTGTGGAACTTGAGCGACCGGCGCGGTTGGCCGTTGATCATCCGGTGCCGCTCACCGGGACGGGCGTCGGCGTCGTACTCGCCGTATGCTTCGGCCGTACACGTCTGGTTATCCCATTCGTAGTTGCCGGCGTACATGATCCCGTAGTAGCCCGAGCGCTTCGCGCTCTCGACCGCGACACTGTCGCGATCGTACGGCAGCTCGTACTCCGGTGCTTTCGGAAGGGTCGGTGCGTCGTTCGTCGTCGGTTGGTTTTCCATCGTGGTCACCTTGCGCGTCGGGCTTTCGCCCGTGCGCATCTACACAAAGAAGAGCTACCCACATAAATATTACTATGTAGAGTAGACTTTTTCTCCAAGTCTATTCTACATAGTAAATATTAAGTGGCAACGCCGGTATTGTTGAATCGAGTCGGGGAAACCCGGCTCACAGGTGACCACAATGGTAGGACACACGCGCTTTGGCGAAGCCGATCGGGGTGTCAGCCCCGTCATCGGTGTCGTATTGATGATCGCAATTACCGTCGTTATCTCGGCAGCCGCCGGCACGCTCGTGTTGCAGATCGTCGGCGATCAGACGGCCGAAATGGAGGAGACGGAGGTCGACGCCGAGTTTACGGTGTCGTACAACGCCGACAGCGTCGAGGTGACGCACACGGGCGGCGACGCCGTCCCGGCCGACGAGCTCCTGATCGACGGCGACGTGCGCGAGTCCCAGCGCTGGGGCGAGTACGGTGAGGTGACGCCCGGCGATTCCGTTACCGTCGACGCCGCGGGCTCGAACCGCACGATCGTCGTTGTTCACTCCGGGGCGTACGGCGGTGAGGAGGTGTTACTCCGGAGCGAGGAATAGACGGGTCTCGGCGGTCGGGTGTGAAAATTTTTAGAAACGGAATGTGGCCGGATTAGGCCGTCGCGGTCGGACGGGCGACCGTTCCACCGCTCGGCTTGTGGACGATCGTTACCGTAATGTCGTCACCAGGGCCGATGTTTACGTAGCCAGTTCCAGTGGCAGTACCACCTCTGACAGTTAGTTCGGTGTCATTGGCATTAACTACGGCTGTGTCGGCCGTTCGCCAGTTGTCTTCAGCACTGATTTCGGCCAAGTCGTACTCTGTGCTGGACCCATTAGTCTCAACGACAACACGGAGGTCGCTAAAGGCTAAATCCTGCCCGCCGGTTTTCGATACATCGATTGTGCCGTTGCCGGCCGTGTCCACGCCATCGATATCGAATGACGCCTGCGGCGTACTGTCGCCGAGCTGGTCACCAAGTCCGAGCACGAATGTACCGATCACGGCCGCCAGAATCACGGTTATCGCGACCATGAGTATAACCCCGATTACGGGGCTGACGGCACGGTCAGAGTCCTGAAACGCTGTTTTGAAGTTCATGATTTCGTTGTATCGCCAACGAAACAGATACGAAGGTTAACGACCCTCGGGGACAGAGTTCCAGGTGCCTTTCGAGGCCCTTCACTTGCAGACCCAAGGTGGTGGGATGGTAGCCATCCCGCCGTTACCTTCGCTTGTCCGTTGGTATGTTTCCAAAAAGCCGCGGCTCGGGTATAAATACACCGTCCCAAATCTCTTGTCTGAGAATCACCCCGTAAGACGTATCTCTCATCCTGTCAACATACAGCATATGGAACCGACAGCGCGGTCTATCGCGCGGACCTACTCCGACCGGGTCTATCCGGATCCGTGGGAGAAGGTCGAGGACTATCAGCGGGTGCAGGCGTACGCCGCCGAACACCCAAACGCCGGGCGGACGGCGGTCGGAAACGCGCTCGAACTGCCGCCCGCACGCGTCCGTGGCTGGCTCAATGGCGGGAAGCCCGATCCCGTCCGTGGGATCGAGACGGCGAGCGCGAACGGGTGGCTCGATCCCGACTGCGACATGGCCGGTGCGCTCGTCGAGCTGCTCGCGCACATCCTCGCGGGCGGCAGCATCAACGAGACGTTCGTCCCCGCGATCTCGACCGGCCGGCGCATCGACCACGCGACGATCGAGGAGGCCTTCGCGGCGGTCGGCGTCGGTACGAATGAACGCCATGCGGAGAGTGACGGACGTGCGACCGAACTGTACCCAGCTACCGATGCTTCGGTGCTCGGTCGGTGTCTCGTCGCGATGGGCGCTCCCCACGGTGCAAAGACGGCACTCGACGCCGTCCCCACCATTGTGTGGGAGAGTCCGGAGTCGATCCGGCGGCGCTTCGTCGAGGTGTACGTCGCCCACCGCGGGGCGCACTTCGAGACGAAGGCGACGACGCGCATCCAGGAAGAACGACCGGCATCGTATCTCGAAGACCTCCACAACTTGATCGGCGAGACTGTCGACGGCAACGTGTCCGTCGGCGATCGCGCAGTGACGATTTCAGCGGACGCCGCCCGCGAACTCGGCCTTTCCTAACGCAATTGTTGTCGACGGCGATACCTCACGACACTCCGTTTCGAGCGTCCGATATACTCCTACTTTGCATAGTAATATTTATGTCGGGTGCGTGTGTTGGTGCAGGTAGCCCTCGGGGAAACCCGAGCGCGCAGGTGACCACACATGGGAGACCAGAGCCAGACGGCGACGCGAGGGCGTACAGACACGGAGACTGAGAGCGAAATCAGTGGGCGCTCGGCGGCGATCGCGACGCTCCGGCAGGCCGAGCGCTACGACCGCGTGCGGGTCGCGCCACTGGACCTGTCGCTTCGCGTGTTACACCAGATCGGCGACTTCGGCGTCGAGGGCGTCCGCGCTGAGGGAGACGGCACGACGTACCTGCTTGTTGCCGAGTCCGATCCCAAGCTCCCCGACGTGCGGATCGACCGGTGGGACGGATCGACGTTCCGGCCGGCGTTCCGGACGAGTCGCGTCCAGGTTGACGACAGGGGTGACGAGCGCGTGTTCCGCGTTCCCGCCGGGGTGCGCGTCGATCGCGACCGGCGGACGGGCGGGGGACGGGTGCGCCTCCAGCCGGATGGTGGGCTCACGGCCGTCCAGACGGCGCGTGACCTCTCGTCGGGCGACCGCGTCCGCGTCGCCGGAGAGGAGCGTGCGAGCGTGCTCGCGACCGTCGACCGCGTCGACGACAGCCCACCCGTCGCGAGTGAGCTGTTCGCCGGCGCCCGGCACGTCTTTCTCGACACTGACGCCGACGGCGAGTGCATCCGCGTGTTGACCTACCGGACGGCGACCGGTGAGGACGCGCTCCACCTCGCGACGCCCGACGGCGGGCTCGATGGGACGTGGCAGCGCTCCGGCGCCTGTACGCGTCTCGAACGCGTTGAACGAGCGAGCCGATGATCGCCGGGATCGTCTCACTCGGGTGGGCCGTGTTACTCGTGACGGCGATCCTGTCGTTCGTCGGGGCGTTCATGGCGATCATGTCCGCGCGACTTGCGACGCGGCTCGTCGTCGTGCATCGATAGTGTAGTTACGCCTTTTCTACGTAGTAAGTTATAAGTAATTCCATGAGAGAGGTAGTGGTAACGCCGGGAAACCGGATCACAGGTGACCACATGACTACCAACGAGGACGATTGAATGGCGTCGCGAAAGTACCTCCGTGAGACACCACGGTTCGATCGGTCGCACTGGCCGCAGACGTGGAGTCGGGAGTGGCGGTACCAGGTGGCCGACTACTTCTGCGGCAAGGGCGGTGTCGGGAAGGCGCTCCAGAAGTGGCTGCCCCACCGGATGTACTTCGGCGTCGATAACGAGCCGTACGGCGACGAATATCCCGGTTCGTTCGTACAGGCCGACCTGATCAGCCCGTTCGAGGAGACCGGTGCCGAACACCTGCCGTTCGAGAGTAACGCGATCGCCGACGTGGCGTGGGTGTCGTGGCCGTGTACGGCCTACTCCTCGCTGTCGGCGACGTACTACGGCTCGAAGGAGGAAGCACTGGAGGCGAATCCGCGGATCCCCGACGGGTTTCGCGAGTGGCTCCTCGACCACCACGCGCACTACGTCATCGAGAACGTCCCGCGGGCGACTGCCGTCGGCGACCTCGACGCCAACTGCCGGGTGAACGGACTCGCGTTCGGGGAGTCGTACGACCTCACGCGGCACTTTGAGACGACGTTCGAGGTGCCCGACGCCTATGTCGCCGGCGATCCCGACGTGGCGATCGACACGCGTGACGATCAGTCGATCGGCGAGCTTGCCGACGCGAAGGACGTGCCCGCGGAGTGGGGGACGCAGTCCGTCCGGTCGGCGATCCCGTGGCAGTACGTGTGGTGGGTACTCGGTCACTGTCCGAGTATCGAGATTCCGATCCCGAAGACCGAACAGCGATCGGTGGCCGAGTGGGGCGACGGCGTGGGCGAGTACCTACGGTTCCCCGACGATCGACTCGGAGGGACGGACGTGCAACCGGGCGACGCGATCGGCGACGGGACACGCGGCATCGATCTGTGAGCACGAGCCCGCCGGCTGGAGATCATTAGAAGTCTATTCTACGTAGTAAAATATAAGTGAGTGCGTGAGAGAGTGGGTTGTATGAGCGCGAAAGCGACTCGTGGCGATTCGGGGACGCGTAAGGTGACCACGGCTCACGAGGAGGGTGCGTGACGATGGCGACACGGACGGTCTCCGGCGAGTACGTGGAGTGTCCGAACTGCGGACACGACGAGAAGGAGATTACGTACTTCGACACGCTCGCGCCGATGCGGGAGTGTCCAGCCTGCGGTCACACGTGGTAACTCCGCCGGGCGGGTGAGCGCGGTTCGACTCCGCGCCGGAGCATGAAGCCGGGGAAACCCGGCGCGCAGGTGACCACGTATGCACAACCCCCTATGTCCGCTACAGTATCGCAGCTCGGACGCTGTCGAACAGGCCGGAGGGGCCGCATGAGCGACGCGGCGCGGCGCTTCGACCAGCACCGCAAGGACGCCGCCGGAAGCGTCGCGAGCGACGTGCGAGCGCGGCTCCGCGAGTGGTACGGCGTCGAGGACGTGTCGATCGTCTCCGTCGAGACGGCGAAGGACGGCGCGTATGAGACCGGCGGCGAGTACGACCCGGTGACGTTTCTCGACTACGCCGGCGTCGACTGGCTCGTCGATACGGACGACGCGATCCTGCCCGTGGGCGAGCGCGTCCGGCCGAACGTCGCCGGGCGCCGTGATTTCTCCTGGCGCGTGGAGAACGGGTGTTCGACGCCGTGTGAATCCGACCGCGTCCCGGCGGGGATTGATGAGTCCGGGCTCTTCCCGCGGGATATCGTGTTCGGGCTTCGCGACGGCGACCGCCTGAATCGCGCGTGGCTGATCGACGTGGAGGCGTTCCGGGCGGCCGTCGACGCCAATCGGCTCACCGGCGAGAGACACGATCGCGACGACGGCACCGCGGCCGTGTACTACCCCGTCGGCGACCTCGTTCGCGTCGGGTGCGTTCGGGAGTCGTGGGCGGCGCCGTACACGGGGTGGGTGTAATGCGGCTCTACTACACCGGCGCGAGCCCGGAGAACCTCAAGCGAGCGCGGAAGCACGCGCCCTCGCACTCGCACGGCTACGGGTGGACGCCCGCGAAGATGACGCCGCACGACGCCCCGTACTTTTTGGACAATGGTGCGTTCACGGACCACTTCGATCCCGATGCGTGGGTCGAGACCGTGGAGCGCGCGCTGATCGAGATGCCGCGGAGCCCCGACTTTCTCGTGTTGCCGGACGTGTACGGTGCCGCCGAGGCGACGATCCAGCGACACCAGGAGTGGCTCTACGACCGCTCGATGGGCGTCGGCTCCGGCCAGTGTATGCGCTACTGGGTCCTCCAGCCGGGCCTGCCGATCGCCGAGCAGTTCGAGGCGATCGAGGGCTGTCAAGGCGTGTTCGTCGGCGGGACGACGCGCTGGAAGCGAGCGCACGCGTCCGAGATTATTCGACTCGCGGACGAACACGACCTCCGGACGCACGTCGGGTGTCCCGGCGGTGCGGACGGGCTCGTGTGGGCCTACCGGCAGGGGTTCGACTCAGCGGATACGACGAGCGTGTTCCAGAATCAGTACTGGCACTACCTCGACCGGCTGGAAGAGGCGACCGAGGAGACACAGCCGATCGAACCCGAGCGCAGCGCGGAACAGGCGTCGATCGAGGGGTGGGCGTGAATGGTCGACGTTGACGTTCCCGACCGTGAGGGTGGCGCGTGTCCGGGGTGTGGGCGCACGCTCGAACTGGTCTACCCGACCCACGGGATTCGGTTCTGGACCTGCTCGGCCGAGCATACCCCGCCGGTGACGCAGGTCGGCCCGGAGGTCGTCGGGTGGGCGGCGGCGCTCGTCAGCGTCCGGATCACCGAGGGCGACTACACCCCGCTCAGCCAGTTCGACGCCGACGCGCCTGACCCGGCGCGATTCGTCGACCGGCTCTGTGACCGGATCGAGGTGAACCGATCGTCGTGTCGGGAGCGCGAGTGCGATCGGCGCGTCGAGGACGGGAAGCCGTCCGCCGGCGACGACGAACAGGCGTCCCTCTCGGGTGGGTGGCCCTGATGGAGTCTCATCGAGAGTACGCCGTCGACGAGCTCGCGGAGCTCGCAGCGCCGGACCAGAAGGAGATTCGCGTCCTCGACGTGTTCTCCGGACCGGGCGGTGTCGGGTATGCCCTCCGAGAGTTGTTCACCGCGCCTCACGTCGACGGGTGGTTCTGCGGCGTTGACGAGACCGATTACTCGGAGCGCTACCCCGGCGACTTCCGGCAGATGGACGCTTGTGACCTCACGCTGGACGCGCTCGGCCTCGACAAGCCGGTCGACCTGGTGTGGCTCTCGCCGCCCTGTCAGGCGTACGCCCGCCCCTCGCACGTCCACTACGACGACCCGAAGGCGGTCTTCCCGACGTTCGAGGACCTCGGTGTGCGCGACCTCACGTCCCTCGGTCGCGAGTACGTCATCGAGAACGTCGTCGGGTGTGACGACCTCCGCGATCCGGTCGCGTTGAACGGCGTCGCGTTCGGCGAGCGCTACGTCTATCGGCGCCTGTTCGAGACCTCGTTCGACCTCCCCGAGTGGTCCGTCCGCGCTGGTCCCGACCAGGAGACGGTGCCGATGGACAGCGTCGGCGAGAAAGCGTACGCTCGCGTCAAGGGGACGCACTTCGCGACGGAGTGGGACAAGACCGAGATTCGGGCGGCGATCCCCGGCAAGTACGTTGCGTACGTGCTGTCGCACTGTCCGACACTGCCCGCGATCGAGGTGCCCGGCGGCAACGTCGAGTACCGGAAGCGCGGCGCCGGCGGTGGGAACGCGCACCTCGGCTCGTTCGGGGGAGGAGTGTAGGATGGCGTCCCGAAAGTACCTCCGCCACACGCTGCAGATCGACCGCTCACACTTGTCGTAGACGTAGTCCTTAAATTGGTTAAGTCACCGGTGCCCGAGCGACTTCAATTTCACTCCGCTGGCGAACCGTATAATATGGTGGACGTGAAAATCGTAATCATGCAATCCAACGGTAATGATTCAGGGAATGCGAACGCCAACACGGGTGATAATCAGAACCAGATGGATAATCTGGCTGCGGGCGGGAACATAGAGCAAAGCAACGAAATCCATCAGCACTATCATCAGAGTGAAGGTGGGACGGTGATTTCGGATCCCAATTCGCAAAATTTCTGGATTGATGTCTGTGAGTGGGTCGCTAACCTCCCAATTTCGGAATTTAAGTTATTGAGCCCACTTTTAGGAACAGGAAGTATTGGGTTCTTAGCGTTCATCTGGATGATTAATCCGATGTATGGCCCGTCTGTTGACACTTCACAGTCTCAATTACTGATAGGTATCGGATTCGTGTCAGCAATACTCTTAGCCTTCCCCATTGCCTACCTACAGACAGATACCCAGGCTCGTTGCCCGCGTTGTGATGAGCGGTTCGCCTTTCGGCCCATGGAGATTCGGAAAACTGGCCGCACTATGCGTGAAAACGCTCAAGACATTATTCACGGTGAACGAGATATGGACTGTCGGAATTGTGGCTTCGAAGAAACACAGACAGATACGTGGTCGCCCGAAGAGTTCGCTAAACTGTAATCAATCGATGAATCCGGTAGAAGTTTCTTTACGCTGCACCGGAACTTCTCTGTACGGTCGTTACTTCCCAATTACTCACTCTACGTATGTGCCTGTACTACTGTACTTAAAGGAAAAACATTAGTTAGAACGATATAAATCAGATAATGGAACTAATCAATGGGGCTATTTGAATGGTTGGCTCAGAAATTCTCGACGGTATTGGAAGCTATGGATCCCTCGATAACTATGGGCGTAATGATATTTTGGGGCGGGGGACTGTTCGCCATGTATCAGGCTCCTTCAATAACCTCTGAATGGACATGGTCGGTGTTTTTCTGGTCCATTATCTGTCTGGTTGCCTGGGGAATGGCTTGGGAGTTTAGAGCACGAGAAATCGGGGACTAGACAAGGTCATTCAATCTTAGAGTGGGTTTGGTCCTCATCTACGGGTCGAACTGCCCTGCTTCCGTTCCGTCCGTACTCTAGAGTCGATTGACGGATGGGAGTAGTACCACACAATTACACAGACAACTGGCATCGTGTGTTCACTCCGAATCAGTGGGGATGGCGATCAGAGCACGATTAATCAAATTACCGATGTAAGATCGGAGCCAATCTGTCCGTGATATATTCCTAATATTCCAGTCTTTTCTTTGTGTTTTTAAGATGTAATGTGCTTCATGAATGATCCATATCAGCCATGCTATTCCCACAAATGCCCCAAATGTGTTCGGCAGTATACTTGGTATAGATTTAGATTTTAGCAGTAGGAAGAGACCGAGAAACAGTAGTAATCCGGAATATCGAAGCGACGTAAGCTGTATTCTGAAAAGAAGTATTTTGAGATCAGCAAACAATTCCAAAACAAATGTAATGATTAAGAATCCAGCAGCTATCGTTAGCGTGGTCAAAGCTATTGTTTCGTAGTAAGTTGGTGTATCCCCACCCAATGTGGATTGAATAACAACAAGAACGACTGAGAAGATCGCGATAGACCTCCCAGCACTATGGTCAACAATCTCCATTGAGTTCTCATTACTTGGTGATTCTACTATGGTTGCCGGATTCATCCAAAGGATTAGAACATGATCTATAACAAAAAGTAGAATGAGACCCACTGATAATTCAGTTGGAGAAATCAATATACTAGAATTAATCTCTATGAGCGAAACAGTAGTCGTGTTCTCTACCGACAGCTGTATCACACCCTGATTTTAGACAGGCTTTCTGGAGAGCTTCCCATCCGAGATCGTCATCATCAGTCATACATATCGTAATGCCAGTTTACATTCATACGGTCTATCAGTTCCGATGTTTGAGACAATATCTATGTTCTCTACCAATTGAAGTTTTACAACCAGATTTTGAACATTGTTTCTGATTAGCTACAATATTTTCGTCATCTTGATAACCACCCATACAAGAGATATCAGGTTCGGTGTGCTGCGCAGTAGGTGCGTTCTCTCCCAATTGGAGTGTCACAACCTGCCTGCGCACACTCTTTTTGTTTTCGTACTTCTGGAGTATCGTCTTTCCGACCCATATGTGAACATAGTAAGCGATACATTATAAAATTCAGTAATAGAACGAGTAGGAGCCATAGCTTCCCTAATGTCTTAATCCATTTGTGCATAGTAACTATTATACCACCAGCCAAAGAATCCCGAGACACGCGAAAGCGCAGGTGACCACAACGATGCTCGCAATCTCCATGACCTCGATTAGACTTACCAGTGGGAGTGTCCGGTTGACCCTCCCGAAAAAACTCGCAACGGCGATCAGTATCTTCGATCGCGACGGCCGCCGGACGGAGTTTCGCGTCCAGTGTGACACCGACGCCGGCGACGGGCTCGGCCTCGATATCGTGTTCGGTGACGGCGTCGACGACGACTCGATGCGAACCATGTCGGCCGCCGTGTCCAGTTCGACCGGCCAGACGGAACTCCACCTCCCTCGCTTCCTCGCAGAGACGTGGGGGATCGTCGGCCTCGGCGTGGGGTGGCCCGACGCCGACGAAGTCCGGTGCGATCCCGGTGACGACGTGACGATCCACGCGTCGATCCCGGAGTGGGAACCCGAGCGGGCGGTCGACCTGTTCCGCGCCGCTGGCGAGCGACCCTACACCACGTCGCTGAATCGCGTCGAGCGCAGCGATAACGAGTACGCGCAGGTGACGGGTTCGATCCCAACCGTCCCCGGCGAAGAGTTGGGGCTCGGGACGGAGTACGATCGCGCCGCAGTGACGATGGACTGCGCCGACGGGCGCCCGGTCATGGTGCTGACGCCGACCGACACCCCGGCGGAGGAGCTTCGGAACAGCGTCGCCGTGAACCTCGCTGGGCCGGGTAACTCCCAGCGGCAGTTCAACGCCGCCTCGATCGCGGGCGTGCTCGGCGTCGAACAACAGCTCCGCGAGTCCGGGAGCGTTCGGTTGCGGTGGGTCCGGCAGGATGACGCGTTGTGTGCGTTCGTCGAGGACGACGGCGAAGACTGATGACGAAGATCGGGTAGAAACTCGATGCGGCAGGTTGATTGTAGACTTGCAGTTCTCTCCCACTTTCAGTCCGGTTTACTAACTATTAACCTAGCATACGCCGACCACCAGATATGACTAATTTCAGGGGCCATCTTATCCTGGGCGTCGTCGCAAGTGTTGTCGTTGGGGGCGGGATGCTATACACGGGTCAGAGCATGCAACTGACGGGAATCGCCGTATCACTGACTCTGCTGGGTAGCATCCTTCCGGATATTGACATTCACAGTTCAATCCCGAGACGGTGGTTAGGAGCGCTCCTCCTCATAACCGTCCCACTGGGTGCGGTCTACTTCGGAGTGATTAACCCCAACGTCAGTCAGTTCATCGGAGGGTTGGTTGTGCGGTCAACAGGGATTGGAGCTGATCTAATTCAGCCCGTGGGACTAGTCGTGCTCGGAGTAGTCGGGGTCGGGACTGCAAATTTGCTCGGCTACGGTGTTGACGAAATACTGACCCACCGTGGGATTACGCACACATTGGGGTTCGGAATATTCGGTGGGCTAGTTGTTGGTGTACTGTTGCGGTCTCGGCTCTCACTTGACCCTATTACTGCCCTTGCGATCGGCGCCTGTTTCGCCGTGGGTGTCGCCGTTCACGTTTATATTGGGGATAGCTGACGGGTTATCAGTGTAGAAAGGCGGGATCATCCCGAGAACTATATCGAGTCTGTGGTCGAAGTGACCGTTGTCGGATCGATTCCCGCTACTTCCTCGACTGCCTCAAGGACGCCCATTTGTTCGTCTCGTTCCACAAAATCCCGTTTCTCAGCGAGTTTGTCTAGCACGTCGCGGTCAGCGAGCGCGTTGATAGCCGTAACTGCGTGTTCCACGTCCTCATCATAGAATTGGAGAACGCCAACTGTCGAGGGGAGTTCTAGATAGGGCTTCTCTGGGGTTTCGCCTTGGCTCATCTCCAATGCCTCGATCCGTCCCGGCATGTCGCGGTGTCGTATGACGATCTCGACGACTAAGTCTTCGGCAGTGATCTCCAGTGCTCGCGGTGTCTCAGTCTCGCCGTCGAACGATGACACCTCAAATCCAAAGTCGGTGTACGGCGCTACCTGCCATCCCTCTGGGAGATCGCACTCCTCACGAACCCGTTCCTGAAACTCGTTGTTTCGCATACAGGATTTCGGACGGTACGAACAAAAAGTGTTCAGGTGAGTGTGAAAGTACTCACTCCCGGAACGCTGTCAGCAAGGAACCCCGATCGACGATCCGCTCCGTCGGCTCTGCGACCCACTCGATGGTCGGTCGCGGAACGCCTGCATGGTTACGCTCATTCGCAAGCTCCCGTGCCGCTCGCTGCGTGAGCCCGGTCTCAGGTTCCAGTTTTGACGTGTCGACCTCGGCGTCGGGGTGGACGACCTTCGGGACGACGCGCCAGACGCGGACGCGGTCACTCGGCG
>NZ_AOJE01000037.1 GCF_000337915.1 Halorubrum saccharovorum DSM 1137 | reverse complement strand
GATGTGTATAAGAGACAGGGGCAGAGGCGTCGAGGGGCGTGTCGCCAGCGTGCTCCCGGACGACCCGCAGCGCCGCATGGAGCGCCTCGGGGTCGGTGGGCTCGCCGGCGTGGCTTGTCCCGACGCGCAGCCGGAACGTCGCCGTCTCGTCCGTGACGCCGTCGGGCTCGAACCACTCCGCGGGTGTCTCGCCGACCGTCTCGACGAGCGTGTCCTGGGCGTGGTCGAGGAGGTGGTCGGTGTCGGCCTGCGCGATCAGGTCGGGGTCACCGGAGATCGGTACGTCGATCAAGAAGTGGGTGTAGCGGTCGCTCATTGGTTCAGGTACTCCTCGATCGCGTCGGCCGTCGACGGGCCGATGCCGTGGATAGCCTCGATCCGCTCGCGGTCGGCTCGGTGCAGCTCGTCGAGTGACTCAAACTCCCGAGCCAGCGCACGCGCCGTTTTCGGGCCGATATCGTTGACCGACTGCGTGACCGTGAGGATCTGCTGGTGCCGGTCGTCGACCGCCTGTTCGACCCGGCGCTCGTACTCGGCCATCGGGATCTGGTTGGTCTTCCAGAGATGCTCGGCGTGTTCGACCGTCCCCTCCTCGGGCTCGTCCTCGGCGACGAATCGATCGTAGAGGTACACGAACGCGAGGGCACCCACAACGAGAACGATCGAAAACGGGTCAGAGCCGTAGGTCATACCTCGATCGAGCGATCGCGGTACGTCGAGGCGACCTCGCGAGCGTACGCCTGCTTCGAAATCTCGTCGCGCCGGTACTCGTCGATGACGCGTCGGTTGACGTACAGCCGCCCGGCGACCTCCTCGGTCTCCGGATCGACAGCCGTCACCGTCGCGAGGCGGTCGACCGTCCCGGCGTGGCTCGCGAACACGAGCGCGATCGTGACGAGCTGCTGGAGGTGCTCGTTATCGGCGTCCGTCTCGGCGTCGGTCGGCTGCTCGAACACGACGTGCGGGTCGCCCTGCGACCGGCGGAGGTCGACCAGGGAGATGCCGTTCTTCATCAGGCCGTCCCGGAGTGCGTACATGGCCGGACGGTTGCCGGCGCCGGAATCGGTGCTCACAGCACGTCCACCTCCTCGCTCGTTGGGTCGATCACGTCGATATCGTGGTCCCGAACGTCGACGCCGAACTCGTGTTCAATCTCCTCGGCGAGCCAGTGGGTGACGGCCTCGGGGTCCATACCGATCGCGTCGCCGGCGGAAATGGTCGGCTCGCCGTGGTCGACCACGGGGTTGCTCCCGCGGACGGTCGACGTGCGCTGCACTGTCGCCCAGCCGAACACCTCGCGTTCGTCGCCGTCTTCGTCGATGACGCTCAGTCGATCGAGGCGGCGGAGTTCTTTCGCGCTACGCATCGACCGGCCCCTCCGCTTCGATCGGGTCGTAGTCGTCTTCGGGGAACTGCCGCGGGACGATCGTGACGGCGAAGTTCTCCGCCGCGACGTGGAAGGGGTGCTCGTCGCGGGTGCTCACTCGGAGCGTCTCGTCCGGGTGGATGCACTGGAGGATGCCCCCGAACAGGTCGTCCGAAAGGCGGGTGTACGAGTGTGGACCCTCCACCATGTCGAGTGTTGCTGTCCCGACCGCCTCCACGTCCGGAACGGTTGCCCAGAGCGTGTCGCCGGTGAGCGTGACGTACACGGCGCCGTCACCGCTCCCGAACACCGTTGCGACCGCGCGTTTCAGCTCGTGAGCGTCGACCTGAGCGGTCGTCGCGTACTCCACGTCCGGGTGCGGGCTGATCGTGTCGGGGTCGTCGGGTTCGAGCGCGTCGAGGTAGTCAAGGCGTGAGCCCGCCGAGACCGATATCTCTGGGTCATCCCGGCGGATCTGGAACTTGATCGAGTCGGGGTCGTTGATGAACGAGACGGCGTCGAGGAACTGCTCGGTCTCCACCTTGAACGCGACCGACTCGGTGTCGGTGTCGTACTCGACGGGGATCGTCGCGTCGAGGCCGATGACGTTCGAGTCCGAGACCTCTTTGATCCGCAGGCCGGCCTCGGTGAACTGGAGCGTCGCTTCGTCCGTGAGGTACGCCAGCAGGCGCGCGACAGGCAGGAGGTCCGCCGTGTCCATGTGGGCGTCGAGACGCGTGAGGAGCTCCAACTGCGGCGGTGAGCGAGTAGTGCTCATGCCGTGGCCTCCGGGGTGTCGTCCTCGAAGCGATCGGCGTCGACGCCGTACACGCGAACGTCGATATCTTTCCCGACCGTCTCGCGCGTCGCGACGTAGGCGTCGTAGTCCTGATCGGGATCGACTTTTCGCAGGTAGGCCTCGTGGTCACCGCCGGGCACGACGATTTCGTGCGACCAGTAGCCCGTTCGAGGACCACAGTCGAGTTGGAGCCCGTCACTCGGCAGCTCCTTGAGGTTCTGCGGCTGGTGGACGACGTAGATCGTTCCACGCTTGTCCTCGACGTGAATCTCGATCCCGCCCTCCATCTCCGCGATCACCGGGAGCCGTTCGGCGAGTGGCGCGTCCGGATCGTATTCCTCGGGGACCCACTCGGGAAGCGAGTCAGTCATGCGGCGACCTCGCTGCCGTCGTCGATCGGTGGCTGTACGACTGCGTCTGCGTAGGGGGTTGTGCCGTGCATGGTCGAGCGACGGATTCGTGTTGCTCCGTCTATCTGTGTGAACAGTACACACCGGCTAAAAGCTACGGGGTGCCAACTGCGGTATCGATTTCGGTATCGGTATCGGTACCAGTTGCTCGTCGGGTAGAGAGCACGTCAAAAAGGTGTGCGGGTTAAAGCGATCTACTGCCCAACCGCGTCGAGAGCGGCGCGGCGAGCGGGTGGGATCGGTGCCCCGCCCGCCGTCTTCTGGATCTCACTCCAGCGGGCAGCGTCGTCGTCAGCCACGTCGGTGAAGATCGGCGTGTCCGACTCAATGAACGACTCCTTGTGGGCGAGCATGTAGTGGACGGCCTCGTGTCCGTTCGGGACCACCCCTCCATCGAAGTGTTCGCGGATGAAGTCCTCGTCGACGTTGAACGCACCACGGAGGTCGTGGGTGCCCTCGCCCCTGTCTCTTATACACATCTCTGAGCGGGCTGGCNCCCTCGCGCCATCAGAGATGTGTATAAGAGACAGGTGGTCACCTCCGGCTCCTGCACGCGCTTCGTTCGGTTCCGCGCCTGTTCGGCTTCGTCCGTCGGCTTCGGTTGCTGTTGTGGCATTGGTGGATACCTCAGTCGTGTCGTCGCTGCTGTTCGGCGGCGCGAGTCGTCTGGACGTGGCGCTCGATCAGATCCCAGAAGAGATCGTCGTCGTGGCGGTCGCGATACGTCGCGAGCCAGTACGCCTTCCAGAGAAACTCCATCTCGTTCGCGCCGATCGACTCGCCGTCGACCGTCAGATCGAGGTCGGCCGCAACGTCTTCGGGGTCACCTCTGGGAGTAAGCCCGATGAACTCCACGTCCTCATCGGAACGGCTAATCCCACCGCCCACGCGGTAGGTCGCCTGATCGAAGTTTCGGGTGACGAGATAGACCGATCCCAGCCACGTCAGCAGGAACAGGTCCTCGACCACCCACCCGTCATCGGTGTGTTGGATCGACGCCGGCGGCACCGGCGCGTACCGGCGCTGCACCTTCTGGAGGAGGTCGGCGTCGGCCTGCGCGTCGGCCAGCTCCTCGTAGAGGTGGACGATCGACTCGCGACCGTCCGCCGCCACGATCTCACGGACGCCCGACAGCACCCGGTCCCGGTCGGCGGGCGGGTTCTGCACGGGCTTCCGGTCATCGACGCGGAGCGTGAACACGCGCTGGCTGTCCGTCGGTCGGACGACGACCGTCGGCTCNCAGCCCGCTCAGAGATGTGTATAAGAGACAGGATGTACGATAGCTCGTACGCGGCCGTCCGCGGGACCGTGTGCGTCGTGTCGCCGTCGTCGAGCATGTACGAGTTACCAAACTCGCCGACGATATCGGCGTCCTCCGGGAGGTCCTCGGGCCGCATTACTCGAACACCTCCAGCATATCGCGGTAGGTCTCGCCGTCGACGGTCGCCTGCTGGCTCGGCGCCGGAAGCCCCTCATCGTGGAGTTGCGCGAGGCCATCGATGACGCCCAGCATCCCGGAGCGAAGGTTCTGCCGTTGCGTCCGAAGCATCTGAAACTCGGCCGTCTCCTCCCACTCCGGCAGCCGAGCGTACACGTACAGTTCGGTGTCGTATCTCGGTTCCGTGATCAGCGTGGGCTCCGGGAGGTCAAACTCCGTCTCGTGGGTTGCGAGCCGAACGTCGTCGTGGCGGAACACCGGCAGCACGCGGCTCACTGTGGCCTCGCTCGCCGGGACGTACACCACGTCGTCGAGCGCGTCGCGACCGCGGTACGACGAGCCCGTCTCGGGCTCCTGCTCGAACCACTCGGCCGCTCGCTGCATGGCCCGCTCGTCTCGCAGGTGCGGGACCGCGTCGTCGGGAGCGAGGTGGACGACGACCGTCTCACCGTGTTCGCGAGCCTCGGGGATCGAGCACCGCCCGGCCGACGTGTCGAACTGGCGCTGTCGAGACGCGTCGAGGTACTCTTCGATCCGCGTCACCTGATCGAGGTCGGCCAGATACTCGTACGTCTTCACCGCGCACGTCGCGAGCCGGACGTTACCGTGGCCGAGCGCGCCGACGTAGTCCGTGATCGACTCGTCGCTGTTCGAGGGGAACAGGATCAGCAGGTCGATCTGCCTGTCGAGGATTCCGCGCTCGGGGGTGTACCCGCACTCGCGCGCCTCGAAGTACGCCCGGAGGTACCGCGCCGACTCCTTGCACGTCTGGTCTTTGTACCCGCGATCGTTGTCGTCGGTGAGCTGCGCGCGGTGGAGTGAAAGCGTCCGGTTCGGCGCCTCCTTCCCGGCGTTCGGGTTCGAGTAGTTGTAGTCGCGGTCCCACAACTCGCGCGTCTCCTCGGAGATATCGAAGTCGTCGAGGCGGTCGCGGTCGATATCGCTCAGTTTGTTCCAGCCGAACTGTTCGAGGACGGTCTCCAGCCGGTTGCCGCCGACGCACACGACGACGTTTCCGGGGTGGTCGTCCCACACGGCACGCGCCTTCTTTTCCGACGGCCGGGCTGACGCCCACACCTCGGCGTCGTCGGGGAGGTCTTTGAGGAGTTGGTAGATTCGGACCTCACCGCGGTTCGATCGCTTCCACGGGTCGCCGTCACGAGCACACTTATCGACCGTCTGACTGAGCGCTGCTAACGCCGATGCGTGTCCATCCGGGAGCGTGAGGTCGAACGTGTCGAGGTGCCCGCGGATCGTACTCGATGACCAGTTGGTCGACGCATAGTCCTGCGCCTCGACGTACGAGACGACGTGATCAACCGCTGACTGCGGGGCGTCGATAACGCGGTCGGCGTCGGCGATCGCCGCGACCGACTCGGAGAGGTCACGCTCGAACGTCGCGATAAACTGTTTGGCGAGCCACCGCCAGAATCGCGGGTTCTCCTCGAAGCGGTCCCGGTCACCCGCGGGCGACGGCGTCCACACGTCGGCCGGCGCACACTCCGACGCCGGGAGGTATCCTTCCCGGTGCTCCTCGGGTATCTTCGCGTACTCGCCGTCGCTCACCCGCGTCAGCCCCTCGTGCGGGCCGGCGACGATCTCCTCATCCTCGGAGTGAAACACCACGTCGAAGCTATCCCGGTACGGAAGCCGAAGCCTGAGTTTGTCGTCGCCGTCGTTCAACAGCGAGGTGTCGAAGTTGCGCTCGATCGGCACGTCGAGGAGCACACACTCGTCGTCGGCGCCGAGGTCGTGGACGGCGCGGAACACACCCTCCTTCTCGACGACGACCGCGGCGTCCTCATCAACAGGCCCGTCGACGAACGGCGTCTCGCTCCGACCGCCGTACTCGTCGTCGACGATCAGCGAGCCGTCCGACGCGTGCTCGCTGTAGAGCACGGGTACCCGCGACCAGCGACCGATTTCGGCCACGGCGCCGGCGATATCCACCTCGGGGTCGGTGAGCGGAAACTCGAAGCGCGTGCCGTACTGGCCGTCCGCGAGCTTGTCCGGGAGCGACTCCTCCGCTTTGAACCCGGTCGAACACCAGTACCCGCGTACGTACTCATCCGTGCGCCGCGAGCGCGAGTGCATGTAGAACGCGCCGTCGAGGCCGACGCCGACCAGCCCCGACAGGAGCCCGATCCCGTACTTCCCGCCGCGATCCTTCGTGTACCGATTCGTCGAGACGCCGAGTTGGACACCAATATTGGAGATTTCCGCGTCGCTCATCCCCATGCCGTTGTCCTCCATGATCAGCGTCTCCGAGTCGGGGTAGTACGCGATATGGATCGTCGGCGTGTACGAGTCACCGAGCTGGTCGTCGGCGTCGAGACACGTCGCCGCCATGTTGGCGACGTACTCGCGGATCATCGACGCGACCGACTCGTACTTGTTGACGGACATGTGCTTGACGGCGTCCTCGAACCGCACGCCGAACTGCTGGATGCCGTCGGTGTCCTCGACCTGCGCCGTCAGATCGGGGAAGTCACTCGATCCCTGCTGGATATCGATATCGAGGTCCGACAGCCCGGCTTCGAGCGGGGCTAACGAGTCGGCCGATCCGATCTGGTTCGACAGCTCACCGCTCATCGATCAGCCCTCACTGGAGGTGCTAATCGCCGAGCGATCGACGATGCTACGCGCTGTGTGTAGGGGGTTGTGCCGGTGGTCATCGTGGGGACGGTTGTGTTGGTCCGTCTACCAGATAGCCCGGCCGCCGGCGATATAATACCTCGGGGTGCCAACAGCGGTATCGATATCGGTATCGATCGCGATACCGGTCGGAATCGATACGGAAGCGGTTGCTACTGTGGGCTTTCGTTCGTTACTATCGTATAGTAACGTGAGGCCGTTACGTATCTGCGTCGAACCGCAGCGGCGCGTCGACGGCGTCGGCGATCGCCTCGACGACATGCTCGAACGCCTCGGGCGGGAGGTCACGGTGCGTCCGGACGACGGTCACGCCGGCGGTCGTGATCGTGACCTTGCAGTCGCCGTCATGCTCGTCGTCGTACGCCGCGCTCGAAACGTGGAAGTCGTACCACGACTCGCCGTTCGTCGCGAGTACATCGAGAAAGGCGATCGGCGAGTCCGCGAGGCGGTCGGCGATCGCATCGGCATCAGTCACGCCCGGCGGGTCGGCGTACGCGAACCGCGCCGGCGTTGCGGTCGGGACCGAGAGCGACGGCGAGCACGCGATCACTTCGTGTTCGAGCTGGTCGTAGGCGTCGCGAAGGCCCGCTATCCGTTCCACCCCGCCATCAGTCACGAGGTCGTCCGGGTCCGCGGCATCGAGTTTCGCCGCGATCGAGTCCGGACGGATACCGGGACTATCGCCTGATTCCCGCTCGTTCGGCTCGTTGAACGTCCGTTGGCAGTCCGCACACCGATACTGGTCGGCGTCGGGGTTGTACGTCCGTCCGCCGCCGGCGCTGTTCGTGACGACCGACGCGCTGTCGCAGTACGGGCACGCCTTCACCGTCTCGTTCTCGGCGCTGTCCGAGTCGGTCATTCACCGTCGCCCTCCGTGTCGTCGGTGTCTTCGTCTTCCCCGTCCAAGTCGCCCATCCGCAGTTGCGCTTCGATCCGAGCCGTGTGGTTCATCAGAGCGCCCTCCGATTGCCGGGATCGTCTATCACGCACTCCACCTCGAACACGATCGCCTCTTCGCCCTGCTTTTTGATCGAGACCTGATTCGGCGCCAGCTTGGGATTCTTCGGATCGTGCAGGTCCTCGGCGTCGCCGAACGACCCCTCGTCGATCATCCCGTAGTAGGGATCAAGCGGGCCAGATCCGAAGTGTTGGAGCGTCGATCGCGGGGTCCGGAACACGATCTGTTTGTCAAACTCGCGGACCTCCGGCGGCACCCAGAGCCCACGATCGGCGTCGACGTGGAGCGTCTTCTGGTCGGTCCCCGACATGGTCAGTCACTCTGCACACGCGGCGCCAGCATTACGGTGCAGTCGCCAGCGAGGCCGCCGTCGCCCATCTCCGTGTGCCCGTAGTGGAACTTGATCGGGTGTTCCTCCCCCAGTTCGATCCGTACCTCGGCATCCTTCGGAATCGGCTTCTTGATATCCTTGAGGTAGTCGAGAGAGAACAGCGAGTCACCGTCGCCGGGTTCGGCGTCGATCGCGACCAGTTTCTCGTGGGTCAGCTCCAGATCCACGTCGTCCGTGTCACCCTCGGCCTCAACGTAGACGGCGAGTTTTCCCTCCTCGCTCGTTCCCGTCCGGAACCGAATGTGGTCGCTCACCATATCCGCGGCAGTGATCCCGCGTTTGAGGTCCGCGAAGTCGACCGTCATCGTCGCCGGCAGGTCGAGGTCGTCCGGAATCTCGGGCTCCTTCCGGATCGAGTCCGGGTCTATCAGCGCGAGCGTGTACGAGAGTCCGTCGACCTGAATGTGGAGTTTCCGCGTCTCGGTGTCGAGTTCCAGTTCCACGAGGTCCTCGCTGTTCCCCATCCCGAGAATGTCGAGGATGCGCGAGAGATTCAGGCCGATCACCCCACCCGTCGCGGAGTAATGTTCGAGCGCCTCGCGGTCGAGGCTGTCCCGGCACATACCGACGTTGGCCGGGTCGACGACGATCCCGAATAGCCCGCCGTCGTCGAGGTGCAGCTTCATCTCGTCCGCGATCGCGTCGAACTGCTCGAAGAACTCAGCGAAGTACTGCTGCTCGCCGATCGCTTTGAAGCCCGCGCTCGTTTCCGTCGCGTCCGCCGAGACCGTCTCGGCGCCGCTCATCGGTCGGCCTCCGTCCGCTTGGTGTTCCGGTTCGATACCGCTGCTGTCGTGCGCCCGAAGGCGCAGGTTCGTGAACTGCTCATAGGGGGTTGTGCCGCAGCCGCAGGGGCCGGCCCGGAATCGAACCGGGACGAAGGGCGCCGTCCGCCGGCCTGAGTCGCAATCGCGCGGCAATCGTGTGCGTGTCTATCTTACCGACACCCCCCGAATTATCTATCGCTTCCCCGCAGCGTGTACTTCGTGTACGAGTCGTCGCCGTCGGGCGTCTTTGGGTCGTCAGCCTCCGCCGAGTAGCGGAGCGCCAGCTCGCGCGGGCTCAAGTCCTCCAGGTCGCGCTCGGCCTCGATATCGTACGAGAGCGCCGCCTGCCGGACGCCCTCCGCGCTGATCGCGCCGTCGAACGCCGCCTCGGCAATCTCGCGGTACGACATGTCCTCCTCGATCCGCAGGTACACGAGCACGTCGCGATCGCGCCACGGGCGCTGTCCGCGCTCGATCGCCGCCGCGTAGTCGTAGTCGCCAGGGTGGCCGTCGTCGTCCGACTCGGTGATGCCGCCCCCGAACGCCGACAGCGGCATATCACCGTCCTGAGTGGTTTCGTCGCGTGACGGCATCGTGTGCGCGGACATTACGCCAGCACCTCGCTTGCGCTGGTTCGTGCGGTGGTATCGCTATCGGTATCGTGTGCGGTATCGGTATCGGTACCGCTATCGATACCGTCGGTATTGTGCGGCTGTCGCGTCTGTGTAAGGGGGTTGTGGCTCATCGTGGTCACCGGGGACGGTTTCCCGTGTTCACGTCGCTGTTCAACGGCCTGATACGTATAGCTTCGGGCTCGCAGGGTTATCGAATCTCGCGGATCCCGAGGCTTCGCAGGATCGGTTCGACCCACTCGGGCACGTCGCCGTGCAGCGCGACCGCCTCGGGTTCCGCTTTGGTCCCCTCGATGCCGATCTTCGTCTCCCGGCGCGTCTCCTCGCACACCGCGTGGACGACGCGGTTGTAATCGGGGTGCGACTCGATCGAGACCGTCACGTCCTCGGTCTTCTCGCCGGTCGGGTCTTTCAGGACCTCGAACGTCCGCTCTTGCGTGGACATACACTCTGGATCGAGGGTGCAGGATAAGGGAGTGAGCCATACCCGCGGTGAAAGTGGAACTGGTCGATCGCATTACGCGACCGCCTCCACAATTCGCGTCGAGCCCTGCGGCGAGATATCGCGCACGGACAGCTCGGCGCTCGCGAGCGCGCTGAGGACGGTCGCCGGGACGACCGCGGCCTCGACGACGACCTCCAGTGTCCAGTGGTCGCGCTGTTCGCTCGGCGGGAGTACGTCGGCGCTCGTGACGATCGGAACCCGCGAGCACTCGGTCGCCGCCTCACGCGTGCGTTCGCGAGCGCGAACCGTGCAGGTCACGACTCCAGCCCCGCGACGATCGTCTCGACGAGCGCCTCGCCCGCCGGCTGTTCGACCTGTTCGCGCTCGCGCCAGCCGTAGTGGTCGTCGACGTGGTCGATCCACGCCGTGATGCGCTCATTGCCGAGATGCTGATCGTGGATAACGTCGCCGTTCTCGACGACCCACACCCGGTGCGGCGAGCCCGGTCGGTGGTAGTGCGTGCGCCCGTCGCCGTCGATCCCGAGCTGGTACGCGCGCCGTGGGATGGCGTCGATGCTTTCTTGTCCGCTGGTTTGCGTTGTTGACATGGGTTCTGCTTGGTTTCAGACCCGACTCGCGTGTTCATGCACGCGGGTTTTCCAGAGCGAGTATCGCCCTGAGAGCCGGGTCTGTCTATCTCAGTATACGACAGGTTGCCACATAAAACCTTTTGTCATAGCTACCAGTATTAGAAATATGGAAGACGAGCCTCCGGAAGGACAAAGCGCATCTAAGGAGGAGCTGATCGAAGCAATCCGCGAGATCGACGGGCCGGCATTTACCGCTCCAGAAATTGCTGATAGTCTCGGAATCGGTGTCGATAGCGCCCGGCAATACCTCTACGAGCTTGTCGATAGCGACCTCTTGTCGATGAAGAAGCCCGGAAGCCGAACCGTGATTTTTTGGCTCAGTGAGAGTCAGCAGTCGGAGGTTTCAGAGGCATAATGATGGACGCCCTCCTCAGTGATCCAGTACAGAACACTTCGCTCTCCGGTCTTCTTTTTCGCCAGTAGCCCTTGATCAACGAGCGCGTTCATTCGTCGCCGTACGCCGTCAGTGGTGTGACCCACTTCATCCGCGATTTCAGGCGCGATAAACGCTGGATCAGGCGATTTTAGGAAAACTCGTAGGATATCAAGGGTCGTAATCGACGGATCTGGTCCACGGCTCACAGTCCCATTCTGTTGCGTTGTGTAAAATAACCCCCTCTTCAAAAACCCGTAGCTATGACTATGAGTTAAGTAGGTGGAGATTATACCCGCTAAATGGAGATGCACCCTCACGCCCCTTCGGTCAGCATCCACGGAGGAGCCACGGGTGCAAAATCCCCCGCCGGCGTCGGGGTTACGAGCGGCATAACTCGCAGTGGTGTGACGCGGTTCGACTCCGCGGGCGAGCATCCGGCTTTACGCCGGGGGGTGGCGACCTTCCGCCGCGAACAGGGACCGCGGTCGAGAAACCGATCGCGGGCATGGCCACAACACGGTGTGCCTGCGGGTGACACCTGCCGAGTTTTCGGCACAACCCCCTGCGAATCGCCCCGTGTGGGGCTTTTCAGTACCTCAGCACGCTTTCAGGCTGAGATCGACGTGCAGATCGACGTGGATACTTCCAGTTTCGTTGCGCCCGCTGGAACTAAGTGCAGTCCCGCGAGTCCTTGTAGTAAGCAGTATTACGATCGAATTAACGCGCGGGCCGGTCCCGCGTCTGTGGAGACATGCGGTCTCTCGCAGAAAGACTCCAGCCCTAAACTGGAGTCCGATGATGCCGGGCACAAACCCCCTTACGTGAACCCCAGTCAGGAGTTCAAGGTCGTGCGTTCAGGCAGGCCAACCCCACTAACGGAGGTGGTCTGCGTTGGCACCCAGTAGCGACTTTTCGCCGTGCGCTCATAAATCTTGTTACCGGAAACCGGCGGTATCGCCGGGGTATCCTGTCGTTAACAGGACATACGGGGGTGTGCGGTGACGTTCTCCGCCGAGGAGGACGGCTCGGACGCGATCGTTCCCGACTCCGGGAGTCTCCGCTTTGCGTCGTCGACCGAGACGATCGGCACCGTCGTCCGCGAGCCCATGAGCGCGAGTGCGCTCCACGACGCGCTGTTCGGCGTCGACGAACCGCTCCAGGACGCGCTCTTTGCGGCCGCCGAGGAGCTGGCTGCCGACGTGGACGGCGATCGCGTGGCCTTCGCTGAGCGTCTCGATGCGATCCGCGATCCGAACATGGACGCGTCGGTCGGCGGCGCGTTCGCCGAGGAGCTGATCGACGGACTCGCTGGGGGGAACCGGTTCCGCGTCCGGAGGCTCCTCGCGCAACTCGGGAGTAACACATATCTCGGTGTCCGGACGGGGTTCGAGGATATCTACGCCGGTCCGATGACGCTCCTCCGGGCGGCCGACGTGACGCCGACCGTCGTCGTGACGCTGTCGGCCGACCTGTTCGACACCGACACCGTCCGCCGCGAGACGCGCGAGACGCTGCTCGAATACGTCACCGAACTGGCGCGCGGGTGTGACGTGCGACTCGTCGCGACCGGTCGCGTTCAGACGCGACTCATGCAGGAACACCGCGAGCTACTCCCGGCAGG
Source organism: Halorubrum saccharovorum DSM 1137 (assembly GCF_000337915.1). Lineage (GTDB taxonomy): Archaea > Halobacteriota > Halobacteria > Halobacteriales > Haloferacaceae > Halorubrum > Halorubrum saccharovorum. The sequence goes on along the minus strand of NZ_AOJE01000037.1, from coordinate 425 downwards.
TGTTATTGAGAGTGCCGCCGCACGCCTGCGTGAAGCAGCAGGGGTTGTCGACGGCGACGACGTGGTCGCCGACGCCCTTGCGACGATCGACTACACCGATTCCGCGTGGAACGTCCTGCGCGTGATCTGCGAGGGACGGAGCGACTCGGCACGGTACGCGGCGCTTCGGTCGGACTCGCGTCTCGACTTCGGGCGGTCCCGTCTGAGCCAGTGTCTCTCCACGCTCACCGAGGCCGACCTCGTGTTCACCGAAGGCCCGCAGAACGACAAGTACGCGATCGCCACCCCAGCCGGCACCGCCGCGTTGGACGCGCTCGAAGACGATATCGGCCTGCAATCGGGACTCGGAGACTTCGAGAGCGAGGGTGTTAGCGAAACCCTTCAAAGCAAAGTTGATCCTGTCTCTTATACACATCTCTGAGCGG
>NZ_AOJE01000036.1 GCF_000337915.1 Halorubrum saccharovorum DSM 1137 | reverse complement strand
TCGACACCGGCCTCGGTGTTACTGTCGAGAACGTCGTTGTTCAGTGCGTCGAGCAGCTGATCGGTGGAGCTGTCCTCACCAGTCGCCTCGAGGAGGCCGGACAGACCACTCGCGTCGATCTGGTGGACGACCCGGTCGCCCTCAGCGATGTCGCCGCTCTGGGTGACGTTCTGCCCAACACGGGCGTTCAGCGCCTCCACCGAGTCGTCAGCGTCGAGAATGTCGCTGGCGACACCGTCAGAGACGGTCCACGTGNACGTTCTGCCCAACACGGGCGTTCAGCGCCTCCACCGAGTCGTCAGCGTCGAGAATGTCGCTGGCGACACCGTCAGAGACGGTCCACGTGTTGATCGTTTCGCTGGTCGACCGCTCCTCAAGGAAGAGCGTGCCGACGTTGTCCGGCGAGTCGAGCGTCTCCTCAGCGTCGCCAGAGGTGGAGACTGCGAGCTCGTAGTCGCCAGAGTCGAGCATGTTGATGCCCGTCGTCTGGTNCAGTACGGTCGAAGTCGATGTTCGCGTCTTCGTCGGCGTCGTCCTCGTCGAGCCAGACGATGTCACCAGCGGCAGCCGAGTTGTTCCCGGCCGCGTAGCTGTTGAAGTAGATGGTGATCTCGTCCTGGTCGCCGAAGTCGGTGATCGAGACGTTCGCCTGGTAGCCAACGTCGTCTTCGTTACCGATGACCAGCGTCCCACTGGTGGCGGCCTCAGAGGCCGACACCGTGATCGGAACCACGTCACCCTGCTGTTCGGTCAGCGAACTCTCGGTGAGATCGAGTTCACCGTCGCCAACATCGTTCACCGTGATGCTGGCCGTGTCGGACG
>NZ_AOJE01000035.1 GCF_000337915.1 Halorubrum saccharovorum DSM 1137 | reverse complement strand
TCGACACCGGCCTCGGTGTTACTGTCGAGAACGTCGTTGTTCAGTGCGTCGAGCAGCTGATCGGTGGAGCTGTCCTCACCAGTCGCCTCAAGGAGGCCGGACAGACCACTCGCGTCGATCTGGTGGACGACCCGGTCGCCCTCAGCGATGTCGCCGCTCTGGGTAACGTTCTGCCCAACACGGGCGTTCAGCGCCTCCACCGAGTCGTCAGCGTCGAGAATGTCGCTGGCGACACCGTCAGAGACGGTCCACGTG
>NZ_AOJE01000034.1 GCF_000337915.1 Halorubrum saccharovorum DSM 1137 | reverse complement strand
CCGGATCGGGCGCCCGCTCTCGTGGGCCGTCGACGGCTTCGACCTCGACCCGGCGAGCGGGGCCGAGCCGGTGCCGATCGCCGACCAGCGATACACCGAGGCGGACGACGGGCTGGCGCAGCCGTGGCACGGCGACGTGTTCCTGAACCCGCCGTGGACCAGCGAAGACAGCGACGGGACGCCGAAAAGGCGGTGGCTCCGGAAGGCGCGGAACGAGGCCCAACGCGACGCGGTCGACACCATGATCGTGCTTCTCCCCGCCGCGACGGAAGCCGGCTGGTTCCGTGATCACATGTGGGGCGCACCGGCATTGTGCTTCGTCGGTCCCGGACGGATCCCGTTCATCGGCGAAGACCGCAACCCGTCGTTCCCACTCGCGATCGCTGCGTTCGGCGACGTACCGGCCGCGCTTCTCGACGTGCTGGATAGCTTCGGCGTCGTCGTGACGCCCGGCAACGTGTACGATCCACACCCGCAGACAACGCTTCACGAGGCTACCAATGAGCACTGACGACACCGCCGCCCCGACGACCGCCGACGGAACGAGCATGGCGTTCGTCGCCAACAAGAAGAAGGACTCGTGGCGGACGCCGCCCGCACTCTACGAGCC
>NZ_AOJE01000033.1 GCF_000337915.1 Halorubrum saccharovorum DSM 1137 | reverse complement strand
ACGCAATAGCGATGTCGTGAGTAACCGCGAGTAAAAGCGACACAGCCCAAACCGAAGGTCTTCGGACCAATGTGGTGTTCGGGTTGACAATCAAAACGCGAACTCTCATTCGAAGTCTCCTGGAACGGAGCGTGAAACAGGGTGACAACCCCGTAGAATGAGGAAGTACCGTTGGCGTCAATACCAGAGTAGCAGGGGTCGGATATCCTCTGTGAACAACTCAGGCATCCCCTGAGAAGGCTAAACACTCCTCGAGNGTAGCGTGAGCGAACGCTGAAAAGCACCCCGAGAAGGGCGGTGCAATAGGGCCTGAAATCAGTTGGCGATCGAGCGACAGGGCGTACAAGGCGATTCTCAAAACGACCGAGGAGCGATCCTCCAGTAGGAAGAGAGTCGAGCCGGCGTCGTGTCGTGCGTTTTGAAAAACGACCCAGGGAGTGCACTTGATTGGCGAGTCTAACCCGTGAACCGGGGAAGGCGCAG
>NZ_AOJE01000032.1 GCF_000337915.1 Halorubrum saccharovorum DSM 1137 | reverse complement strand
CGAGCCTCGACCAGCATCGCCTCCGTGAGCTGGAGCTGGGCACGCATCGACCGAACTATCTCGATCCGCTCATCGAGCGAATCAGCACGCCTCTCCGCCCGATTCGCCTGATCTCTCAGGAGGTCAAACGGGGCGAAGAGCGAGGAAACCGCTTCACGTTCGAGTAACTGGGCACCGTCACCGTTTTGCCCCGTGCGGGGCGTAGAGTCGTTTGCTGTCNCGCCCGATTCGCCTGATCTCTCAGGAGGTCAAACTGGGCGAAGAGCGAGGAAACCGCTTCACGTTCGAGTAACTGGGCACCGTCACCGTCTTGCCCCGTGCGGGGCGTAGAGTCGTTTGCTGTCATCCTAGGGCAGCACCCTGTTCGGGGTCCTTCCATACCCCGGACGTTTCCACGCCGCGAGCGGCGCGGCCGTCCGTCGGATGCTGTCTGTGCCGTGGTGCCCATCATCCTTAAA
>NZ_AOJE01000031.1 GCF_000337915.1 Halorubrum saccharovorum DSM 1137 | reverse complement strand
CCGGACCGGGTCGAACCCGCCGCCGGCGGGCTCAGTGGCGACCCGCCGGGCGACGCGACCGTCCTCTGGAACGGCGACGACGCCACGCTGGACGACTGGCAGAAGCCGGACGGGTCCGAGCCGGACTGGGTCGAGACCGCTGACTACTTCGAGGTGAACTCGAACGTCAACGGGAACGTCCAGCCCCAGGAATCGCTGGGCGACGTCCACCTTCACCTGGAGTGGCGCGCGCCAGAGGACCTCGACGGGATCGCCAACG
>NZ_AOJE01000030.1 GCF_000337915.1 Halorubrum saccharovorum DSM 1137 | reverse complement strand
ACCCGCTCCTCAGTCCGCCGTCGACGAACCTCGACACCGGGAACTGGGACGCCGACGGCCCGATCGCCGGGTGGCGCGTCGAATGCGATCGCGACGGTCGCGTCCTCGACTACGTCATCGAGTCGACGTGGGACCGGAAGGGCTGTTTCTGCCTCCTCACGCGGGTGACGGAGTATATCGTCCTCGGCCGACACCACGGCCCGGAGCGGATCGGCGAGTCCGAGACCTACTACCGTGGGTACGTCCACGCGCCGGCGGTCGAGTCGCTGCCGAAGGGCTGCTTCGGGACGACGATCGTCGACTGCGAGAATCAGGACGGCTGGTTCGTGTGGGACGAGCGGGCGTTCTCGAACGGCTACTCGCACACGAAGACCGTCAGCGAAGTCGCCCACCGAAAGACCGAACGGCTCGCCGACGCCGCCGCGCAACGTCGCGAGGGGGAGATATGAGCACCGAGAACGCCTCGACGCCGTCCCGCCCGCTCCCACGCGTCCGTATCGACCAGCCCGGCGCCGAACGCGGCGCCGACGACGTGCGCGCCCACCTCGACGAAGACCAGTGCGTGCTCTGTGGCGCCCCCGACGCACCCCGTGTGCTCGTTGAAATCCCGTGGACCGGGAAGCGTGGACTCCGGCGTGTCTGTCGCGGCCACTCGGAGCACCCCGACCACCCCGGATACGCCAGTACGGAGAACCCGGACCAGTACCGGTTCTGTGAGGCGTGCGGGACCTGTCTCTTATACACATCTCTGATGG
>NZ_AOJE01000029.1 GCF_000337915.1 Halorubrum saccharovorum DSM 1137 | reverse complement strand
CTTAGTATGCAATGACAGAAATTGAAACACTTGAGATAGCGATTCAAATCGGTAACTTTCTGATTCAACTTGTAGGGTACATCGACCAGCAAGAAGACACCAACTAAGGCCACGCTTCGATCTCGGACATGAGACGTCGCCACCGGGCGGACAAGTCTAACCCACGACCGACAGAGGGGTTTACTCTAGTCGACTCATACTCGTAACTCTCGCCCGCGACGTCGACGGACGTCGGTTCTTCCCACGCAAACCCCCGAGTAAAGACGTCACCAGTCGCTCGAAACCGGAGAATTTGGAGTAATGCAATCTCTCGCGCTTTTGCTTGTAGCTCGTCCTCGGGAAGGTCCGCTGTCGCCCGCTTGAGGTATGCCTCGGTCGTACGCTCGACGTCGTCGCGTTCTTTCTCGGAGAGTCGCGCCTCGAGCTTCTCGAGGTCGACCCACGCACCAGACTGAACCGCGTTCGTGTTGAGCTTCGGCGCTCCCCCACCCGAGTTACCTCTCGCAAAGTCGTTTTCCTCCAGGTACTCGGTATTCTTCGGTCCACTACTCTTGCCCCCGTGAAACCCACACTTCCCATGTGGTCCGATTGCTGGTCGACCACACCGCTTTCCCGTACTCTTAGCTGTCGCGGTACATCGCCCGAACCGACCGTAATTCATCTTACTACTCATGGGGGTTCATGTGGTCCGTGTTTGTCTCTTGCCTCAAGATTCCATGGGGGGTTGTTGTCCGACCGCGATTCATAGGTTCAGAGTTCGTCGACCCTACTCTAATCATGAACGTACTGTCTCGAGAGATACCACGAGATTACGAGATACCCGAATACAACGCATATCACGAACATATTACCAAAGGTTAGTTCAATCACGAACCTGCCTCCGTGAGGGGTTGCTGTGCAATCTCCGGCCCAATAGACAGCGTCTGAACCGTCTCGTCTCGTTCTTCGGTTAGACTCGACAGTAAGGGACGTACCCAGTCTACCCAGTCGTACATCGTATGGAGACGGTCGATGTCCGGTAGCCCGTTAGGTCCGCATTGTACCCATATCTCGATTACCTCCTCGGTCAACTCATCAAGCGCTTCTAGCGTCTCAAAGAGGACGTCTCGAGTGAACGACTCGGTCAGCATGAACGATGGAAGAATCCGCTTGTGGCGTTCTTGCTCGTCTGTGAACGAAAGGTTCAGTCGGCACTGACCCTCGGTCTCGTCGACTAACCCCATTGCTACAAGTGTCGGTAAGTGGTTCCGAACCGACTGCGTCGAGATTCCCGCTTTCTCGGCTAACTCTGTCTTGCTAAGGCTCAGATTCGTCGCGAGCAACGTACTAATCATCGCCCGAACCGTGGGGGTTGCGTCCTCTAAGAGACGCTTCGACGGGAGACTCGCGAGTGAAAGCCGTACTTCGCTACTCCGAATCTC
>NZ_AOJE01000028.1 GCF_000337915.1 Halorubrum saccharovorum DSM 1137 | reverse complement strand
TAAACCGGAGAATCTGCGACTTCGGGAGGGGCTTCATCTCGTCGAATTATACGGTGAACATGTAACTCTCTGAGGATTTCAACAGAGCCGATAGAACCCGTTGGTCTCGCCGGGCATCGTGGACGTGTCCGTGTTGAGCGGTTCGAGCTGGAACATCCCGTACGGAACGGCGGGCCAGCTCCAGATCCACCCGAGGCTGTACATCTGGAGCGCGCCGTCCTCACCGCGGCTCTGCAGGGTGGAGAACTGCGACGTCTCCAGCGACAGGTTGACCCCGGTCCCGGAGATCAGGTCGCGGATGAGCTCGCCGGCCGTCTGGAACACCTCCGCTTCGTAGGTGGTGAGCGTCATGTCGACCGGGTCGTCGGGCGTGATGCCGGCCTCTTGGAGGACCGACCGGGCGCCCTCGATGTCGCTCTCGCCGAGGCTGTACGGATACTGGTCGAGGAACTCGTTGTAGCCGTCGTTTCCGGTGGGCCAGATCGCGGGCGGGAGGAAGCTGTAAGCCGGCGTGCCGCGGCCGGCGAACACCTCCTGGACGATCTGCTCTTTGTTCATCACGTACGCGATGGCCTGCCGGGCCGCCTGCTGCGTGTTCGAGACGTTGAACCCGAAGTAGTAGGTGCTGATCTCGGAGATTCCGAGGTAGTTGACCTCCTCGTTCAGCTCGCCCGCCGGACCGTACGTCCCGACCTGACGGCCGCGGTCGTCGGTCTCGGCGTCGACGGCGTCCGCCTCGTACGCGAACGTCGGCATCTCGAACCGATCGGCGTTCTGTTCGAGGGCGTAGGTCCACGCCGCCTGAGAGTCCTCGATGATCTCCCAGTTGACTGCGTCGACGCTCGCGACCTCGCCGTAGTAGTCGTCGTTGCGGACGACGGTGACGTCCTCGTCGACGTTGAACGTGTCGAGCTCGAACGGCCCGGTACCGTTCGCGACCTCGGTCGAGAACTCCTGGTGGGTGACCTCGCCGTCGTACCCCTCGATGTCGCCGACGTACCCCTCCGGGATCACGGAGAAGCTGGAGTACGCGATGACGTCGAGCACGTCGGGGTTCGGTCCGACGAGCTGGATCTCGAGGGTCTGATCGTCGATGACTTCGACCGCCAGAGAGTCGGGAACGACGTTGCCGTCGTCGTCGGTCTCGGCGTCGATGCCGAGCCCGACGGGCTGGTTGAGCGTGAAGCCGGCGCGCTCGGAGTTCTCCGACTCGACGGTGCGGCGCCAGGAGTACTTCACGTCCTGGGCCGTCATCTGGGTCCCGTCGTGGAACTGGACGTCGTCGCGGAGCGTGAACGTCCACGTGGTGCCGTCCTCGGAGACCTCGTACTCCGACATGAGCTGGTTCTCGATCTCCGGGACGCCGTTGGGGAACGCCGTCAGGTTCTCGTAGAGCTGCGTGATGACGATCGACGACGCCGTGTCGGTGGACATGATCGGGTCCAGCTCGTCGAAGGTGCTGTTGATCAGGTTGAGCTCGCTCTGTCCCTCGACGGTCGTCGTGTTGAGCTGCTGCCAGTGTTTACCGAGCGCACCGGTCAGCGGCACGTCAACGTAGTCGTACCAGAACAGCTCGGTGAAGCCGTGATACAGCGGAATGAGGGCGGCGTCGTCGCGAACCGCCTCTTCCATCTCGATGTACGCCTCCTGTCGGATCTCTTCGTCCTCCGGGAGAGGATTGTTGACGGCGCGCTCCCAGGCGGCCTGCGCCTTGTCGGCGTTGGTGCGCTGGGGCTCGTCCTCGCCGTCTTCGCCGTCCATTCCGTCTTCGCCGTCCGAACCGTCGCCGCCGTCCGAACCGTCCGAACCGTCCGAACCGTCGCCGCCGTCGGAGGGCTCCTGATCGGAACAGCCGGCGAGGCTTACCGCCGCCCCGCCGCCGAGGAGGCCGAGTAGCCGTCGTCGCTTCGTGCTCTCAACTGCCTCTCCATTTTCTGGATCTGGCATGTAATACCGGTTTTGGTAGGTTATACTAAAGTCTTCCTCAAAGTTCCTTATAATCCCCGATGAAACCCCAACTGGAGTGAACAGTCAGTTAGTTGTGCCGCTCCCGGGGGTACCGTCCGCCTCGTCGTCGACCCCGACCAGCTCCATCAGCGGGTAGCCGTCCCGCATCGTCATCCGGGTGCGGACGGTTACCCCCTCGTAGGCGATCCGCATCTCGACGTCCATCAGCGAGCCAGTCAGCTCGGTGTAGCCGTTCTCGTGATCGATCGCGTCCGCGACGCGGTCGTCGTGGATCGCGACGCTCACCGACTCACAGAACGGCTGGTTCTCGATCGCCTCCGCCATAGCGGCCTCCAGACTGCGCGTGCTCGACGGGCTGACGGGCGTCCCCGCGAACTGGTGGTACAGCGAGCCGAACTTGATCCCGGCCTCGAAGCACGCCTGCTGGGCGTCGGTTGCCATGGGTAGAGCTCCGGCGGCGGCGGGGAAGAACGTTCGGAGGCGGAGGTGGCGTCGGAAGCAGAAGCGGAGACGAAGAGGGGGACCGCGACGCGCCGCAGCCGAACGGAAGGCGTTAGGTCCGCCGGCCGGAAGCGGGTGGCATGAACACGCTTCGCGTGACGGGCGGACGGGTGCTCCGGCCCGACGGTCGCGTGACCGAGTCGGACGTACTGGTCGACCGCGGCGCCGGGACGATCGTCGCGGTGGGGGGCGAAACGGCGGGCGCCAACGAGACGGCGGGCGTCAAGGCGAGCGAGAGCACAGACCGGACCGCCGAGGCCGACGAGACCCTCGACGCCGACGGCGGCCTCGTGATCCCGGGACTCGTCAACGCGCACACGCACGTCGCGATGACGCTCCTCCGCGGCTACGCCGACGACAAGCCCCTCGACCCGTGGCTGCGCGAGGATATCTGGCCGGCCGAGGCCAAGTTAACGCCCGAGGACATCGAGGTCGGCGCCGAACTCGGCGTGCTGGAGATGATCCGGTCGGGGACGACCGCGTTCGCGGACATGTACTTCGCGATGGACCGCGTCGCGGACGCGGTCGATCGCGCGGGGGTTCGGGCGCGCCTCGGCCACGGGGTGGTGACCGTGGGGAAGGACGCGGAGGACGCCCGCGCCGACGTCGAGGAGAGCCTGGAGGTCGCCCGCCAGCTCGACGGCGCCGCGGACGGTCGGATCCGGTCCGCGTTCATGCCCCACTCGCTGACGACGGTGAGCGAGGAGTACCTCCGCGAGGGAGTCGCCGAGGCCCGAGAGACGGGCGTTCCGATCCACCTCCACGCGAACGAGACGACCGACGAGGTCGACCCGATCGTCGACGAACGCGGAGAACGACCGATCGCGTACGCCGAGGACCTCGACGCGCTCGGGCCGAACGACTTCTTCGCGCACGGCGTCCACGTCGACGACTCGGAGATCGATCGGCTCGCCGACGCGGGAACCGCGGTCGTCCACTGCCCGGCCTCGAACATGAAGCTCGCGAGCGGGATGGCCCCGGTCCAGCGGCTCCGCGAGGCGGGCGTCACGGTCGCGCTCGGCACCGACGGGGCGGCCTCGAACAACGACCTCGACGTGTTCGACGAGATGCGCGACGCCGCCATGCTCGGGAAGCTCGCCGCGGACGACGCCGCCGCGGTGCCCGCCGAGGCGGTCGTGGAGATGGCGACCGCCGGCGGGGCCGACGCCCTCGGGCTCCCCGGCGGGCGGATCGAGCCGGGCGCGGCCGCCGACCTCGCGGTCGTCGGCCTCGACGCCCCGCATCTCACGCCGGTTCACGACCCGATATCGCACCTCGCGTACGCGGCGCACGGGAGCGACGTGCGCCACACCGTCTGCGACGGGGAGGTCCTGATGCGCGACCGCGAGGTGCTGACGCTCGACGCCGACGCGGTGCGGGAGCGGGCGTCCGCCGCTGCCGCCGACCTCGTCGAGCGTGTCGGTGACGGCGGGTGAGAGCAACGAGCGGGGGAACGGCGGTAACAGAGCGCTGCGGCGAAACGGATATTGGGCCGGTCGGACAGATTTAATCGACGTCCGAACGACGGGTCGGTCGTGATCGACCTGCCCGTCGTGGCCGCGTTCGTCCCCGCGGTCATGGCGGTCGTTATCTCTCCCGGCCCGGATTCGGTATACACGCTCACGCAAAGTCTCAAGAGCGGTCGCGCAGCCGGCGTCGCCGCGGCCGTCGGAACGGCTAGCGGCGTGCTGGTGCACGCGACCGCCGCGATCCTCGGGCTGTCCGCGATCCTGCGCACGACGGCCGAGGCGTACGCGCTGTTGAAATACGTCGGTGCGGTCTATCTCGTGTATCTCGGCGTTCGACTGCTCAGAGACGACGAACAGTTCGAGATCGACGACGCGATCGGCGACGGAGACCGTTCCGTCGTCGGGTCGTATCGGAAGGCGGTCGCCATCAACGTCACCAACCCGCAGGTAGCCGTGTTCGTGCTCGCGTTCTTCCCGCAGTTCGTCCCGGCGACGGCGGACGCCACCCTCCAGCTGTCGGTCCTCGGACTGGTGTACGCGGCGCTCAGTCTCCTCTACCTCGCCGGGGTGGCGCTGTTCGCCGTTCGGGTCCGGCACCTGCTGTTAGACTCGGCCGTCGCTCAACGGGTGGTCCGGTACGCGAGCGGCAGCGTCCTCGTCGGATTCGGCCTGAAGCTCGCGCTCGATGGAGGCCGAGGACAGTGATCGCGCGGACCGCGCGGACCCCAGCGATCCGAGGGAGCGTGACGGACCGGCCGAACGCTCGATCCGGAGGCGATCAGACAGGCCCGACCCGGCCCGCGCCCGAGGGCGGACGCGTCGAACTGCCCCTCGATCTGGGGGAGAGGTCCGCATTTCACCGCGAAGAACCCGAACGCGCCGTAGAGTCCCGTTAACCCGAATAAAATCCGGATTAAATCGACTTAACGGAGTTCCCTTTTTATGAGGTAACGGCGTCACGGACCGGACGCACATGAGCAAACGCACGATTGGCCTGCTGTTGATCGCGGTCGTCGCGCTCGGCGCGGTGACGGGCGTCGCGGCCGCCGACGGTCACCTCGAAGTGGCCGTCGACAAAGACGCGGACGGGACATCGACGGTCACGGTGACCGAAAACGACACCGCGGTCGAGAACGCCGCAGTCAACGTGAGCGTCGTCGACCCCGCGAACGAGTCGTACGCGGGAGCGGGCGAGTACGAGACCGACGCGAACGGCACCGTCGAACTCCCCGCCCCCGAGGGGGGCGTGACCGTCGAGGTCACGGCCGCCTCCGGGAACGAGACCGCCTCGACGACGGTCGACCTCGAAGCCCCTGACGGCCTCGAACTCGACGTCGACGACACCGACGGCGAACCCGTCGTGACGGTCACGGACAACGACACCGCGGTCGAGAACGCCTCGGTGAACGTGACTACCGTCGACGAGAACGCCTCCTACGCCGGCGAGGGCGACTACGAGACCGACGCGAACGGGACGGTCGAACTGCCCGCAGCCGAGGGGGACGTGACGGTGAACGTCACGGCCGAGTACGGGAACGAGAGCGTCTCCGAGACGGTCGACATCGAGGCGCCCGACGGCCTCGAGCTCGACGTCGACGACACCGACGGCGAGCCCGTCGTCACCGTCACGAACGACGACGAGGAGGTCGCGAACGCCTCGGTGAACGTCACGACCGCCGAGGGGCAGAACGTCACGTACGCCGGCGAGGGCGACTACGAGACCGACGCGAACGGGACAGTCGAACTGCCCGCCGCCGAGGAGGACGTGACGATCGGCGTCACCGCCGAGTACGAGAACGAGAGCGCCTCGACGACGGTCGACCTGACCACCGGCGAGGAGGACGCCGAGGCCGAGGGACAGCCGTTCGGCCAGCTCGTTCGGGAGTTCATCGAGGACATCGAGGACCGCGAGGGCGGCATCGGCGCCGCGGTCTCCGACTTCGTGACGGAGAACAACCCCGGCAACGCCCCGGAGCACGCGGGCGGCCCCGGCGGTCCGGACGAGGCGGACGGTGACGACGACGCCGAGAACGAGAGCGACGCCCCCGGCAACGGAAACGCGCCCGATCACGCCGGCAGCGACGCCGATGACGACGGCGAGCGCGGCCCGCCGGACCACGCCGGACCGGGCGGCGACGACGCCGACGATGACGCGGAAGACGACGACGCAGACGATGACGCGGAAGACGATGATGTAGAAGATGACGACGCAGACGAGGATGATGCGGAAGACGACGACGCCGACGAAGACGATGACGCAGACGAGGACGACGCGGAAGAGGATGACGCGGAAGACGACGACGCAGACGATGACGATGCGGAAGACGATGACGCGGAAGACGACGGCGAGCGCGGCCCGCCGGACCACGCGGGCGGCCCCGGCGGAAACTGACGACTCGACGCGGCGGTCCGCTCAGCGATTCGGGTGGACCGACGACGACGCGAACGAACCGAGCGGTGACTGACGGCGGAACGTCGTTTTTCGGGGTGAATTCGGTGTCGGCAGGGTTTAGTGCGCCGTGAGCGAACCGAGATGTATGAGCGAAACCGCGTATTCGCCGGTGTCACAGCACCTCTCGGACCTGGAGGCAGTCCGTGAGGAGGGGCGCCGGAAGATGGACTGGGCGCTCCAGCACATGCCGATTCTGAACGCGCTCCGCGAGGAGTTCGTCGACGAGCAGCCGCTCGCCGGCGAGACGATCGCGATGGCGATGCACGTCGAGGCGAAGACGGCGAACCTCGTCGAGCTGCTCGCCGAGGGCGGCGCCGAGGTCGCGATCACCGGGTGTAACCCCCTCTCGACGCACGACGACGTGTCGGCCGCGCTCGACACCCACGAGTCGATCACCTCCTACGCGGTCCGGGGCGTCGACGACGAGGAGTACTACGACGCGATGCACGCCTGTATCGCCCACGAGCCCACTATCACCGTCGACGACGGGATGGACATGGTGAAGCTCGTCCACGAGGAGTACCCCGACCTGATCGACTCCATCGTCGGCGGCGCCGAGGAGACGACCACCGGCGTCGACCGCCTGCGCGCGATGGACGCCGACGGCGAGCTCCACTACCCCGTCTTCGCCGTGAACGACACGCCGATGAAACAGCTGTTCGACAACGTCCACGGGACGGGCGAGTCGTCGCTCGCGACCATCGCGATGACGACGAACCTCTCGTGGGCCGGCAAGAACGTCGTCGTCGGCGGCTACGGCCAGTGCGGGAAGGGCGTTGCCAAGAAGGCGTCCGGCCAGAACGCGAACGTCATCGTCTGCGAGGTCGACCCCCGCAAGGCGCTCGAAGCCCACATGGAGGGGTACGAGGTGCTCCCGATGAAGGAGGCCGCGAAGAAGGGCGACGTGTTCATCACGACGACGGGCAACCGCGACGTGATCACGCGCGAGCACTTCGAGGAGATGGACGACGGCGTCCTCCTCGCGAACGCCGGTCACTTCGACGTGGAGGTGAACCTGGAGGACCTCGACGACCTGGCCGTGGACCGCTACGAGGTCCGCGACGGCGTCGAGGGGTTCGAGATGCCCGACGGCCGCGTCCTGAACGTGATCGCCGAGGGCCGACTCGTCAACCTCGCCGCGCCCATCTCGCTCGGTCACCCGGTCGAGGTGATGGACCAGAGCTTCGGCGTGCAGGCGGTCGTCGTCCGCGAGCTCGCCGACCGCGGTGACGAGTACGAGCCCGGCGTCCACGACGTGCCCGACGAGCTCGACCGCGAGGTCGCGGACATCAAACTCGCCGCTGAAGGCGTCGAGTACGACGACCTCAGCGACGAGCAGCGCGAGTACATGGGGAGCTGGGAGCACGGGACATAAACGCCCGTCTAATTTTTAAACAGGAAATGCGGTGGCGCGCGCCTCCGAGTGGCCGCCCCCGGCGGCCACGAGGAGCGCGTGCGAGGTCGCCGGCGGCGGAGCCGCCGGCTGCCAGAGAATCTCCGATTCTCGCTGGACGCGGTGAGCGCTCGCAGAGCGCGAACCGCGAGGCTGGGGAGGCGTGAGGCTGCGGTACGGTTGCGGGCGGGTGGGACTTTGGAGGTCTTCACCGCGTCGCCGGCAGCAACGATTTACAACTGATCGACAGAGTCGTCGGTCTCGTACAGCCCACCACCGTCGACAGCGACGACGTACGACCGATCACCCCCACCGATCGCCCTCGCGCCCTTTTTGAGCCGTAACCCCCTACACGTAGTAGTGACAGTCACGAGCGTCCACGACCCGAGCCACCGCGAAGCCCTCTGGGAGCTGGAGGACGCCTTCGAGCGCGGGGACCTCGTCAGCGTGTTCGGCCGCTGTACCGTCAGCTACGAGGGGCGCGCCGCCTCCGACCTCGGCGCCGGCGATCGACTGCTCGTGTTGAAGCCCGACGGGGCCGCCCTCGTGCACACCGACGAGGGGCGCCAGCCGGTCAACTGGCAGCCGCCGGGGTCGGAACACCACGCCGCGGTGCGCGAGGGACGACTCCGCGTGCGCTCGACCAGAAGCAACCCCGACGAAACCCTGACGGTCCGCTTTTCCGACGTACATCAGCTCTCCGCGATGGCCGTCACAGGGGGCCGCGATCTCACCCTCCACGGGAGCGAAGAGGATCTCCGGACCCGAATCCTGGAACGGCCCGACCTCGTCGAGCCGGGGTTCGAGCCGAGGGAGACTGAGCGCCCCTCCAGCGCCGGCCCGATGGACGTGTTCGGCGTCGACGCCGAGGGCACCCCGGTCGTCGTCGAACTGAAGCGACGGCGGGTCGGCCCGGACGCGGTCGGCCAGTTGGCCCGGTACGTGCGAGCGCTCCGAGAGGAACTGGGCGGGGAAGAGGGAGACGGAGCCAGCCCCGCCGTCCGCGGCGTCCTCGTCGCGCCCTCGCTCACCGATCGGGCCGCCGAGCGGCTGGCGGAGCGCGGGTTCGACCACGTCGCGCTCGACCCGACGCCCGAAGAGTGATCCGGTGGGGTGTCAACACGAACCGCGGTCCGGCTGAGAGCCGGCGCCGGCCGCCGAACAGCCGACGACGACGCCGTGGTATCGAAGGCTTTATCGCCGCAGCACCGGCTACATCGGACAAGTAGCCATGTCTGACAAACCCGCCTCTATGTATCGGACGATCGACAAGCCGTCGTACACCCGCCGCGAATACATCACGGGCATCCCGGGCTCGAAGATCGCCCAGCACAACATGGGCGACCTCTCCGCGGAGCCGGACGACTACCCCGTCCAGATCAGCCTCCGCGTCGAGGAAGAGCTCCAGATCCGCCACGGATCGCTCGAAAGCGCGCGCCTCTCGGCCAACCGCCACCTCATCAAGGAGCTCGGCGAGGGCAACTACAAGATGACCCTCCGGAAGTTCCCCCACCAGGTCATCCGGGAGAACAAGCAGGCGACCGGCGCCGGCGCGGACCGTGTCTCCGACGGGATGCGACAGGCGTTCGGCAAGCCGGTCGGGACCGCCGCACGGCTCAACAAGGACGACATCGTCTTCACGGCGTACTGCGACGTCGAGCAGGCGTCCGTCGTGAAGGAGGCGTTCCGTCGCGCGTACAACAAGCTCTCGCCGCCGTGCCGGATCACGGTCGACCGCGGCGAGAAGCTGCTCGTCTCGTAACGCCCGCCGACCGTCCGCCCGTTCGAGGCGGGCCTTTTTCCGCGCGATCGCACCACGTAGCCGTGTCACCGCGGGCACACGGTCCGATACCGGTCCCCGAGCCGAACACCTGAAATACCTCTATCGCGTACGAAATCGCAGTGTCACAGCAGTTGGCCGAGGTCGAGACGCTGTTCCTCCACGAGGCGCGGAGCGACTACACCGTCGTCGCGAACCGCGACGGCAACCGCGTGCTCCGCGGGCGGCTCGAACTCAAGGAGACCTCCGCGGGCCCGCGACCCGGGAAGTTCCGCGTGATTCGCGACGGCGAGGACCAGCCCCGCCAGCCAGACGAGTTCGTCGACCTCGCCCGTGCGGCGGGCCGAATTCGCATCTCCGAGCAGACCGCCCCCGAGAACCGGACGCGGCTGAAGGAGATGCTCGACGGCTACCAGCTGGAGGCGACGGCGGTCCGGACCTGCCGGCGCTGCGCGAGCGACGGGCGGTACGGCCCCATCACGAGCGAGAGCGCGATCGAGCACAACGGCGAGCTGATCTGCCGCGACTGCGCCCGCCGGGAGCTAGAGCGCGAGCTGTCGTACAAAGGCGAGTTCACGGGCGCCGCTGAGGAGCGGCTCGAAGAGCTCCTCTACGAGTCGGGGGACTTAGACCGGATCGTCAACCTCCTGCAGGGCGGGCTCGACCCCGACCTGACGAAGTACGACGAGGTCTCTGCCAACGTCGACGACGTCTCCCCCGTCCGGACCGAGGACCTGGACCTGCACCCCGACCTCTCCGCGCACCTCCAGGGGCGGTTCGAGGAGCTACTGCCGGTCCAGAGCCTCTCCGTGCGGAACGGCCTCTTGGACGGGAACGACCAGCTCGTCGTGAGCGCGACCGCGACCGGGAAGACCCTGGTCGGCGAGCTGACCGGGATCGACCGGGCGCTGAAAGGCGACGGGAAGCTCCTCTTCTTAGTCCCGCTCGTCGCGCTCGCCAACCAGAAGCACGAGGACTTCGAGGACCGCTACGGCGACCTGCTGAACGTCTCGATCCGGGTCGGCTCCTCGCGGGTGAACGACGACGGCAACCGCTTCGACCCGAACGCCGACGTGATCGTCGGGACCTACGAGGGGATCGACCACGCGCTCCGGACCGGCAAGGATCTCGGGGATATCGGCACCGTCGTCATCGACGAGGTCCACACGCTGAAGGAGGGCGAGCGCGGCCACCGGCTCGACGGGCTCATCTCGCGGCTGAAACACTACAGCGAGAATCGGATGGAGACGCACGCGGGGTACGACGGCACCCAGTTCGTCTACCTCTCCGCGACGGTCGGGAACCCCGAGTGGCTCGCCGAGAAGCTCCGGGCGACGCTGATCGAGTACGAGGAGCGGCCCGTCCCCATCGAGCGCCACGTCACCTTCGCGGACAGCCGCGAGAAGGCCGACATCGCGGACAAGCTCGTGAAACGCGAGTTCGACACGAAGTCGTCGAAGGGGTACCGCGGGCAGACGATCATCTTCACGAACTCCCGGCGGCGCTGTCACGAGATCAGCCGGAAGCTCCGGTACGACTCCGCGCCGTACCACGCCGGGCTCGACTACAAGCGCCGGAAGACGGTCGAGCGCCAGTTCGGGAACCAGGACCTCTCGGCGGTCGTCACCACCGCGGCGCTGGCGGCCGGGGTCGACTTCCCCGCCTCGCAGGTGATCTTCGACTCGCTGGCGATGGGGATCGAGTGGCTCTCGGTCCAGGAGTTCTCTCAGATGCTCGGCCGGGCCGGCCGTCCGGACTACCACGACCGCGGGCGCGTCTACCTCCTCGTCGAGCCCGACGGCGTCTATCACAACTCCATGGACCGCACCGAGGACGAGGTCGCCTTCACCCTCCTCAAAGGCGAGATGGAGGACGTGGCGACCCACTACGACGAGACCGCCGCCGTCGAGGAGACGCTGGCGAACGTCGTCGTCGCGGGCAAGAAGGCCAAGCGGCTCAACGACCGCATGATCGGCGAGGTACCGACGAAACACGCGATCGGGAAGCTGCTGGAGTGGGAGTTCATCGACGGCTTCGAGCCGACGCCGCTCGGTCGCGGAATCACGAGACACTTCCTGGCGCCCGACGAGGCGTTCTTCATGCTCGACGCGATCCGCAAGGGGACCGATCCCTACCAGATCGTCGCCGACCTCGAACTGCGCGACGACGAGGAGTGAGAGCGGGTCGACGCGGCTCGCTCGCGGTCGACCGCGACCCGCCCGCGCAACGAAACGCTTTACCGGCCCATGCGGGTACGTATGGGTGCGGGACCGTGGGTTAGTGGTATACTCCGGGCCTTGGGTGCCCGTGACCCCGGTTCGAATCCGGGCGGTCCCATTCTGCTGCTGCGAGCGATACCGCGAGTGTCGCGGCCGTGATCGGGGAAGTCCGGTATACCGGTTCCCGTCTTATCGCTCCAGTGTCGCCCCGCTGACGGCGGGGATGCAGCTCGTCGATCCGGTCGCCGCCTTTCGAAATCCTTTTGTCTCGAATCGGCGTTGGTCCGAGTGCGAGCCGCCTTAGCTCAGACTGGGAGAGCACTCGACTGAAGATCGAGCTGTCCCCCGTTCAAATCGGGGAGGCGGCATATTCTGAACCCGTGAGCGACAGCGAGCGGGTGAAGAAACGACGCCGACCCGATTTGAGCAGACGAGTCGCGAGCCCGAGCGCAGCGAGGGCGAGCGTCTCGGCGAGTTCAAATCGGGGAGGCGGCATAGCTTTTCGACGCGAACTGCATCCGTGAGTGCTAACTGAAGATCGAGCTGTCCCCCTCCCCGCGAGCGCAGCGAGCGTTCGCTTCGCGAGCATCGGCCAAATATCGGTCGCTGCGTTCGGGAGGAACGCTCATTAGTCGCCCCTCACTACCCACGCGAATGACCGCCGACGGACGCGACAGCGACGAGCCCGGCGACGGACCGCTCGCCAGTCGGAAGCGCCCGCTTCGGTACGCGATGAGCGCGGCCTACGTGATCGCGGGGATCGCGCACTTCCTCGCGCCGAAGGCGTTCGCGCGGGTCGTTCCGCCCGGGCTTCCGCGGCCGCGCGCCCTCGTGTATCTCTCCGGGATCGCGGAGATCGCCCTCGGGCTCGGGGTGCAGTTCGACCGGACGCGACGCGCGTCGGCGTGGGGCATAGTGGCCCTGCTGGTCGCCGTCTTCCCCGCGAACGTCTACATGGCGACCGACGACGTGGCGGCCGATCTCGTTCCCGACCGCCTCTCGGGAGTCGCCCGCACGGCGGCGTGGGCGCGGCTTCCGTTGCAGGGCGTGTTGCTGCTGTGGGCGTGGTGGTACACCCGGCCGGAGTCGGCCGAGGGCGACGCTCACGAGCCGGGACGGAGCGGCGACGCGCAGCGGCGACAGTAGTCGAACGCGGCGTCGTTGTCGGTCTCGCACTGCGGACACGTCGTATCGGCCCCACCGTCGTCGCCGTTGTCCTCGACCGGATCGCCGGGTACCCGATCGTACTCCTCGTCTTCCGTGTACTTCTCCAGTTCCCCGGCCCGACGGCGACGCTGACGGTCGCGCCCCTCGCGGACGATCTCGCTGAGTACGCGGACGCCGACGCCCAGCGTGACGAGGAGCAGCGCTCCAGTGACCGCGAGATAGACCGTCCCGAGGTCGATCATGGGAGTTCTACGCACCGGAGGTTTAGATATTGTGTGACGGTCTCAGACGACACGCGCGGCGGCGGCACTGGCGGGCCAGGACCGCAGCGTGGCGTCGAAGAGGCCGGCGATCCGACCGGGGCCGTCGGCCGCGAACGCTCCTGCGGTCCGCGTCACCGGGCAGTGCGATCGCAGAACCAACCGTACGGTCGGCAGGACGAGACGAGTCCGGACGGACGGTCATCGATCGTCTCGATAACCACCGATTGAGAAGGACAAACGTTCGGCTACACCCGTGGTAACTGTACACTCGCAATCCTTATGTCCTAACGTGGCGTCCGTTAGGATGCAATGGCGACCGGAAAGGTTGATTTCTTCAACGACACTGGCGGCTACGGATTTATTGAGACTGACGACGCTGACGACGACGTGTTCTTCCACATGGAAGACGTCGAAGGGCCGGACCTCGAAGAGGGCCAGGAGCTCGAGTTCGACATCGAGTCCTCGCCCAAGGGGCCGCGCGCGTCCAACGTCGTTCGGCAGTAAGCCGATCCGATACGGTGGGTCGGTCCGGCTGACGCCGAACGCGACTCTGACACGCGACAACGAGACTTCTGCCCGCTCCCGGATTCACGTCCGACGCGGGTTCTTATTACGACACTGAGCGCCGCTGCGGCCGTCGATCGGTCGAGCTGGCGACGAGCGACGGCGACGAAGCGGGAGCCGACGGCCGAATCAGATGTGTTGACCGAAGAGCCCGCGCCCCTTCGTCACCTCGACGTCGCCCTCGACGCGGGTCTGACACGCGAGGCGCACGTCGTGGCTCGGGTGGTGCGGCGGGAGCCAGAGGCGAGCCGTCTCCTTTTTGCCGGGCTCGCTGACCTCGCCGTCGACCTGGACCGCACAGGAGCCACACGAGCCCGCGCCCCGGCAGTTGAGCTGCTTCATCTTGCCGTTGTACACGGAGAGGCCGGCCTCCTCCAACACGTCGCGTAACACGGCGCCCTTCTCGCACTCGATCTCCTCGCCTTGGTAGGATACGGTCGGCATGGACGACGGAACTGTACGTGACCGATCCACAAAGAATCTGGGTGGCGCGGCGGGACGACCGCGCACCGGGGGGAGCCGCAGCGCGTACCGGAGAGAGACGCAGCGCGTACCGGAGAGAGACGCAGCGCGCACCGGAGGGAACCGCAGCGGAGCGATCGCGTGCGGAGACGACGTGCGCCGGGCGTCAGACGCCGGACGGGGCGTTTTTTACCTTCGGCACCGCAGGATGGGCATAATGGGACTCAGGTGTCTGCTCGGGCATAACTTCGGCGAGCCCGAACTACGGCGCGAGCGCGAGGAGGACGGGAGCGAGGTCGTCACCACCGTCACCGAGGTGAAAACCTGCGCTCGCTGTGGCGAGACGCAGGTGGTCAGCGAGAACACCGAGGTCACGACGATGGAGCAACTGACCGACGAGGCCACCGCCGCGGGGCGGGATACAACGGCGGATCCCGCGCCCGCGAGCGACGGACCAGCGGGCCCCGACGGCGTCGAGACCGGAGTCGACTCGGGGACGGCGGGCACGGGGACCGCCGGGCTCGGCGGTGACACCGATACCGACGACGCCGTGATCATCGACGACGACGCGACCGGCGGCTCCGTAGAACCGAACACGGCCGACGCGGCGACCGCGGGGGCGGAGCGGAGCGACCCGAGCGATCCGGCCGCGTCGACGGCGGGAGCGGAAGCGGACGTGGAGGCTGACGCGGCCGCCGAGGGCGGCGGGGCGGAGCTGATCGACGACGGACAGTCGGGCGCGGGCGAGGGGCCCGAGAGCGGTGACGAGGGCGCCGAGAGCGGCCTCGAACGCGACGAGGGCGAGTACGCGGCGTACCCGGAGGCTGAGACGACGGAGACGGAGGCGGAGACGCTCCCCGACGAGGAGCGCGCGGAGACCGACGACGGCGTGATCCTCGACGAGGAGGGCGAATCCGCGGACGACCGCGAGCGCGGTGCGTGGCCGGACGTGGACGAGTCGGAGGAGGGGGCCGGAGCGACGACCCCGTGGCCCGAACACGGCGGCGAGGACGAGGGGTTCAGCGCCGAGATCGGCGAGGGCGACGCGGGCGACGTGGAGTTCGGCGGTGGACTCACGCCCGAGACCGCCGATTCGTCGGCCGACGACGAGGACGCGGAGTACGTCGAGGCGCCGGCGCAGTCCGCGGGCGAGGCGAGCGGTGCGGCCGGAGCCGGCGGTACAGCCGACGAGGGCGTCGGAATCACTCGCGGCGAGAGCCCGGATCTCGAAACGTCGAGCTCCGAGGTGACGACGGAGTACTACTGCCCCGAGTGCGAGATGACCCGCTCGGCCGACGGCAACTCGATGCGCGCGGGCGACATCTGTCCGGAGTGCAAGCGCGGATACGTCGACGAGCGAGCGATCTGAGCCCGGAGCGCTCACGAGTTTTCTCCTCCCCGAGCCGTCGCCTGATCAGCGATCTCGATCTGCCTGCGAACCGGTCGAAGACCCCGTGACGAAACTGGTTTACGGCCCCCTGTCGAACGAACGCGGCATGAAGGAGTACAAGATGCGCCGCGGCGAGCATCTGGACGACCGTATGCCCGACCTGAAGGGCTCCATCGAGGAGTACTTCGGCGACGTCACCGGCACGGAGGAGTGGCAGGGCCACGAACTGTACGTCGTCGAGGACCCCGACAACCCCGTGTTCGACCGCATCGTCGCCGGCGCCGCCGAGTACGGCAGCAAGAAGGACAAGCTCGCGGTCCACTTCGAGGAACGCCCCGCAGAGGACGTGATCGCGGAAGGAAACGCCGACGCCGCCGCCGACGCGGTCGACGCGAAAAACGAGTTCCTGCTGGAGGCGACGGGCCGCGACGCGAAGTCCCGGCGCGACTCGCTGAAGCGGGAAGTCGAGGACGACGCGCCCGACTACTGACTGATAGGTCCGCCCGCTTCGCTTCCGCTTTTCGACGGGTTCGACGCGTCGAGAGCGGCGGCGCCGCCGATCGGACGTGTGTCAGGATCGATCGGCGAGAAAGTTTATTCAGAATCGAGTTAATTATTCGGAGGGTTTAAGCCGTCAGGGGGCGAAGGGAAGGTATGAGCATCGAGACAGTCATGCTAGCGGTCGGAACGGAAGACGACGAGCGGACCGAGCGGCTCGCGGAAGAGGCCGTCGCGGTGGCCGAGCCCGCGGGCGCGGAAGTCGTGTTGACCCACGTGTTCACCGACGAGGAGTTCGACGAGGTCAGGTCGCGACTGGGCGTCGACGAGGCGAGCGAGGGGTCGACCCCCGACGCCGTCGCCGAGCGGCACACGACCACGCGGGCGCTTTCGAAGGCGCTCACCGAGGCCGGCGTGTCGCACTCGGTCCGTGGCGCAGTCGGCGACCACGCCGACGAGGTCGTCGAGGCGGCGTCGGAGATCGGCGCCGACCGCGTCGTCGTCGGCGGGCGCCGCCGGTCGCCGACCGGGAAGGCCGTCTTCGGGAGCGTCGCCCAAGAGGTCATCCTCTCGTCGCCGTGTCCGGTGACGTTCGTGCGCTCGGCGTCGTAATCGCGCACTCTCCTGTTACCTCCCTGAATCGCCGGCTGTTTGCGAGACAGAGGGGGTGCGTCCCGGCGGATGTTCCCCTGAAGCGTCCCGCTTAAGTGATACCGGTCCGCGGGTTTACCCGATGTACTACGTGGGCGTCGACCTCGGAGCGACCAACGTCCGGGCGGTCGTCGGCGACGAGACCGCGACCGTCCTCGGATCGGACTCGCGAGGGACCCCGCGCGGGCCGAACGGGATCGCGGTCACCGAGGCCGTTCTCGGCGTGGTCCGCGGCGCGTGCGAGGCCGCAGGGATCGACCCGACCGCGGTCGTCGCGGCCGGAATCGGCTCGATCGGGCCCCTCGATCTGGCCGCCGGCGTCGTGCAGGGCCCGGCGAATCTCCCGGACACCGTCGAACGGATCCCCCTGGTGGGCCCGGTCTCGCAGCTGTTGGAGACCGACGAGGTCCACCTCCACAACGACACCATCGCGGGCGTCATCGGCGAGCGATTCCACTCCGAGCGCAACCCCGACGACATGGTGTATCTCACCATCTCCTCGGGGATCGGCGCCGGGGTCGCCGTCGACGGTAACGTGCTCTCGGGGTGGGACGGAAACGCCGGCGAGGTCGGTCACATGACCGTCGACCCGCATGGGTTCATGACCTGCGGATGCGGCCTCGACGGCCACTGGGAGGGGTACTGCTCGGGCAACAACATCCCGAAGTACGCCCGCGAACTCCACGCGGAGGACCCGATCGATACCTCCCTCCCGATCGAGGATCCCGACTTCTCCGCGGTGGACGTGTTCGCGGCGGCCGGCGAGGACACCTTCGCCGATCACGTGATCGACCAGGTCGCCCACTGGAACGCGATGGGCGTCGCCAACGTCATCCACGCGTACGCACCGCTGGTCGTGAGCGTCGGCGGCGCGGTGGCGCTCAACAACCCCGATCGGGTGCTCGACCCGATCCGCGAGAAGCTCGCCGACATGGTGTTCATCAACGTCCCCGAGGTGCGGCTCACCGAACTCGGCGACGAGGTGGTGGTAAAGGGGGCGCTCGCGAGCGCGCTCACCGGCGGGACGGGCGACCGGTCGCAGGTGGAGTCGCCGCCGGGGTAAGCGGCGGGTCGGCAGGGGGAGAGAGGCGGGGAGACGGATCGACGGGTCGGCAGCAGCCCCGATCAGTCCTCAAACTCGGTCATCTCCGGCTCGACCGCCGGGTCGACCGCGTCACGCGTTTCGACGTACGCGTCCCGGTACCTGCGGAGCTTCCGTACGAGGACGTACCCGAACGCACCCTGAAACAGGATCACGAAGAGGAACAGGGCGACGAGCTGCGGGAGCCCGGTCGCCAGCGAGAGCACCGCCGTGACCGGTCCGACCAGCGTGTTGTACAGCGCGTGGATCGTGGTGGCGATGACGAGCCCCTTGACGATGATCGGCCCGCGGTTCTCCGGGTTGAACTTCGCGAGCCCGAGGTAGTACCCCGCGAACGCCGAGTAGACGACGTGGCCGGGTCCGGCGAGCGCGCGCAGCGCCGCGATTCCGTCGCCGGCGCCGAGGACGGCGATCCCGAGGGTCAGCTCGGACATCTCGACGTTCTGCGCGATGTACACCAGGTTCTCGATCACGGCGAAGCCGAGCCCGGCGATGGCGCCGTACACAGCGCCGTCGATGACCGCGTCAAACCGGTCGTCGGTGTACGCGTACAGCCGGACCGCGAGCAGCTTCACCGACTCCTCGATCGGACCGACGATCACGAAGAAGAAGACGACGAGCCCGGGGAAGCCGAACGGGTCGAAGTACGGCTGCGCGACGCTGTTGAGGATCGCCGCGAACGTGGCGGTCAGGATCGACAGCAGGAACGTCGCAACCAGAAGGGAGAGCGGTTCCGCAGTGGTCACGTCCGAGACGTACACGTACGCGGCGAGCCCGAGCGCCGGGACCGCCGAGAGACCGACCAGCATCGCGACCGCCGGGTCGAAGACGAGCCCGAGCCCGAAGGATCCGAGGATCGCGAGGAGCCCGAGAAGCGCGACGAAGACGACGAGCGCCTTCGCCGACCGGGTGATGAGCCAGTGCAGGGCAACGGAGAGCCCGTCGAGAGAGGTGCGCTCCTCCCACGTGGCGATGTCGTAGAGGTCACGGTCGTCGTCGGCGCGTGACTCGACCGGGTCCGACCGAGATGGCATGCCGCCGGATTGGGACCGGGGGAACTTAAGCCGTGGCGGGATTCGGAGCGCGATCGGGCGACGGTTCGGTCGCGTCGCGCTCGACGGAGGCCGACAGGATTGAAACCGCGGCGACCGAAAGGGCGGTATGCACTTCGATTCACGGACCCAGCGAGCCCTCCGCGAGGCGGGGCTCGACGCGGACGCGATCGCGGCGGCCTCCGACCGGGTCGCCGAGCTGGTCGACGAGGACGCCGACCGCCTCCGAGAGTTCTTCGAGCCGGCGGGACCCTACTACTCCGACATGGAGATGGCCCACAGCACCGCCGAGGTACAGGAGCACGCGACCGCCGACGCGGATCTGTTCACCCACGGGAGCGACCTCCGCGGCTACCTCTCGCTCGACGGCTGGGGGGTCCCGGTCGAGGGCGGGCGGGTGCTGCGGACCGCGGAGGCGGGAGGCGGCGACAGTGAGATCGAGGGCGACGGGGAGACAGGCGGCGACGAGCGCGACGACGAGACCCCCGTCCTCGTCGAACTCTCGCTCGGCGCGACCGTTCACGACCGCGTCCGGTTCGCGCGCGATCCCGACGAGCTATGAACGTCCGCGTGCGCGGCATCTACGCGACGGCGCTCACGCAGGCCCTCCTCGACGAGGGGCACGAGGTCGTCGACGCCTCAGCGCCGATCCGGCGGCGCTTCGACGCCGAGTTCGGAAGCGAACCGCCCGACGCACGGATCGCGACGACGGGGGACCGGCAGGGCGTCGGCGCGCACGGCGACCCGGACGCGGTGGGGCCTCTCCGCGACCTCCTGACCGACGCGGGGCTCGACGCGCTGGCGTGGACCGACCCGACTCCGCCCGGGACCGTCCTCGACGGGACGGTGACGGAGACGCTCGGCGGCGGAGCTGTCGTACGACTCCGCGTCGGCGACGACTCCGACGGCGACGACTCCGACGGCGACGCCACCGCCGAGGGGTACCTCCCGTTCGGAAGCGTCGACGACCGGGTCGAGGCGGGCGATCCGGTGCGGGTACAGGTCCGCGAGTCCGCCGCGCCGTGGACGGACCGCCGCCCCGAGCTGGACGGGTCGCTACGGGCGGGCGGCGGGCTCGTCGCGCTCGAACCGGGCTCGGGCACGCGCGTCGACGTGCGGAACGACGAGGCCGCCAGAGAGCTCTCGGGGATGCTCGACCTGCTCGGGTTGGAGCCGCCTGAGGGGTGGCGCGCGGTCTGGAAGCCCCCCGCCGTCGATGCGGACACCGGAGAGCTTGAGGCCGGGCTCGACCGGGCTGTCGCGGCCGCGGAGGGACTCGACGCCGCCGTCGACGCGGCCGGGGGCGTCGGCGTCCTCGACGGGGGAGGCCTCGTCCGCGAGGAGCCGCTGACGCGCCCGAACGCCGGGGTCTGGGTGTGGTTCGGCCGCGAGAGCCGGTTCGGCCTCGACGACCGCCGCCGCGGGGCGACCGCGACGATGCCGGGCCACCACCGCGTGAAGGCCGGGTCGGCGGACGCGTCCGCGGGGGTCGACCTCGCGGAGGCGCTCTGCGAGCCCGAGGCGGACGCCGCGTTCCCGTTCGGCGTCGTGGCGGACGCGTTCGGCCCGGCCGAGGGCGACGCGCTCCGGCTCGAACACGGCAAGCCCGACGGGCGGCTGATCACGCTGGGCGAGGCAACGGTGACCGCGGTCGACGCCGACGGCTCGGTCTCGGTCGAGCGCGAGATGACCGGCGGCGGCACCTACGACGGGCTGGACGTGCCCCGCGAGGCCGGCGACGTGGCGGAGACCAGCCTGAAGGAGGGCCGGTGGTGGTACCCGACGACGTACCGCGGGCGCGACGGGACGGTGCGCGGCACCTACGTCAACGTCTGCACTCCGGTCGAGGTGTTCCCGGACGCCGCGCGCTACGTGGACCTCCACGTCGACGTGGTGAAACACTCCGACGGGACCGTCGAGCGCGTCGACGACGACGAGCTGCGGGAGGCGGAGACGGCCGGCGACGTGCCGGAACCGCTCGCGGAGAAGGCCCGGAGCGTGGCGTCGGCGCTGGAGAACGCGCTCTGAAGGTCGGGGAGACTGAGAGGGGAACGAGAGACGTCACACGGAGAGAAGAGCCGGGCGGACCGGGCCGGTCTCAGAAGTGGTTCGCGGACTCGGTCTCGTGTTTCAGCTCGCCGCCGCGGCCGCCCTCGACCGTGGAGGCGCCCTGATCGCCGGAGGAGGCGGTTCGCACCGTCACGTTCTCCACCTCGTCGAAGTCCATGATCAGGTCGCGGCGGATGTTGTCGGCGGTGATGTTCGAGATGCCGCACCCGGAGCAGGTGCCTCCGAGCTCGACGACGACCTCGCCGGTCTCGGCGTCCGCCTCGCGCACGACGCTCGTGCCGCCGTGCATCTGGATGATCGGCATCTGTCCGACCATCCACTCCTCGACCCGGTCCGCGAGGCTCTCGTCGCTCATTACCTCTTCTTCTCGGCCGAGCCTATGGAAGCTTGCGGTTTGCGAGCACGGAGAAAGCGAGAAAGGAACTGTGTCATCGTCGATCCGGCCGGAATCGGGACGAGTTTCGCGGTCGCCCGTCCGGGCGGTCGCGCGAGCGACCGCACTCACTCGTCCGGGCGGTCCGGGTCATCCCCGTCGTTCGGCAGTCGCGTCGGGTCCGCCGGGCCGTCGCCGTGCATCGAGTCGTCGCGTTCGAGGAGGTAGAGAAGCGGCCCCAGCGACGCGATCACGAGCACGCCGGGAATCGGCGCGTCGGGGACGATGAGGACGGTCGTCGCGGCGACGGCCGACGTGACGAGGACGAAACCGGCCCACAGGAGCGGCGATCCGAGGTCGACGCCGACCGCCTCGGCGTCGCGGTAGACGAGTCCGGCCGCGATCGCGGCGAGAAGCGCAGCGATCCCGGCGCCGAGAACCGTGGTGACGGACATACGGCTCGTTCGGCCGAGAGGCGAAAAAGGGTGTCGCGAGCGGACGAGAGATCCGAATTGAAAAGCGGAGAGAGGAAGGACCGCGGAGCGCGCCCGGCCCGCTACGGCGCCTCGCCCGTCTCGATGCTGAAGGAGTCGCGGGGGTACGCGACGCAGGTCAGGGTGTAGCCGTCGTCGATTTCGGCGTCTTCGAGCATCTGCTGGTTGTCGTGCTCGACGAAGTCCTCGGAGGGGCCGTCGGCGATCCGACCGGCACAGGAGACGCACTGGCCCTGTCGACAGGCGTACGGGAGGTCCCAGCCCTCGTCTTCGCCCTGTTCGAGGATGGGTTCGTCGTTGGAGAGCTCGACGGTCTCGCCCTGCTTGACGAACTCGACCTCGAAGTACTCGACCTCGTCTTCGGGGATGTCACCGGGACCGGAGCCGCCGGCCTCGCCGTCCTCCAGTTCACCCTCCTCGCCCTCGCCGCCGGCCGGGATCGCCCCGCCGCCGCCGCCACCGCCGCCGATCGAGCGGTTTCCGGGCTCGGGGAACTCGGTCTCGGGCACGGCGGCGGCGCGTTTTTGCAGTACCTCGTCCGAGATGTCCGTCGCGGGCTCCCAACCCGTCCCCTTCAGCGAGGTGACGAGGACGACGAGCAGCGTCGCGATCACCGCGAGGACGATCGCCGGCGCGTTCGCGATCGTCGTGATAAGCGGATTGAGCATACGAACGGATTAGAAGAGGTGGTTTAAGGCCGTTTTGATCGGTCCAACTGCGTGAGAGGGTGCGGTGGCGGGCGTCGGTCCGGGGCGACGGGGCGTCGACCCCCGACGACCACGCCGCGGAACGGTCCATTTATCGGCCGAGCGGTCGACTGGACCCGCATGGAAGTGAAATCGCGGCACCACCTCCGGAGCGACGACATCACGGCGATCCGGGAGGCGGTCGCAGACCACCTCGGCGTCGACATCGACGGGGACACCTTCGAGTTCGTCGAGTTCGTGGACGCGAACTACGAGCTCGTGTTGGTCGACGGCGAGCCGGCGGTGTTCTACGTCGACGACGACGAACCGTTCCTCACCGTCCGGGGCGCGAACGACTACGAACCGGAGACGGGGATCGTCACGGTCGACGCGGGCGCCATCTCGTTCGTCTCCGACGGCGCCGACGTGATGCGCCCCGGCATCGTCGAGGCCGACTCGGCGATCCGCGAGGGCGACCTCGTCGTGGTCGCCGAGGAGACCCACGGGAAGGTGCTCGCGGTCGGCCGCGCGCTGGTCGACGGCGACGAGATGGCCGGTGACAGCGGGAAGGTCGTCGAGTCGATCCACCACGTCGGCGACGAGCTGTACGAGTTCTCGGCGTAGGAGCGGTTCGGGCGGGAGGGAGCCGCCGTCCCGTTCCCTCCCTTTTAATCGCCTCGGCTGTGACCCCTACGACAATGACCGCGATCCGGGTGCTGAGCTACAACGTCCGCTACGCCAACCGGGGCGATCACCACGACGCGTGGCACGATCGCCGGGACGCCGTCGGGCGGCTCGTCCGCTTTCACCGTCCCGAGATCGCCGCCTTTCAGGAGCCGCTGCCCGACCAGCGCGAGGAGCTCCGCGAGCGGCTCCCGAACTACGAGTTCGTCGGGCGGGGACGCGAGGCCGACGACGAGGGCGAAGGGTGTCCGATCGCGGCCCGGACCGACCGGTGGCAGATCGCCGACAGCGACACGTTCTGGCTCTCCGAGACGCCCGCCGAGCCGTCGACTGACTGGGACGCCGCCCACCCGCGGATCGCGACGTGGGCGCGCGTCCGAGCGGTCGACGACGACATCGCGCTCCTCGTCGTCAACACCCACTTCGACCACGTCAGCGCGGGCGCGCGCCGCGAGTCGGCGCGGTTGCTCCGGGAGCGACTCCCGGAGCTGGCGGGACCGGACACCGACGCCCCCGACGAGACGATCCCCGTCGTGCTCGTCGGCGACCTCAACTGCACGCCGGGGTCCGACCCGCACCGTATTCTCGTCGGCGGCGATCCGGAGGGAAACGCGAGCGGTCCGATAGACGACGACAGACTCACGCTCCGCGACGCGGCCGCGATCGCGGACCTCCGACACGGCCCGGAGACGAGTCTCACCGACTTCGCACGGCTGATCGACGGGCGCCGGATCGACCACGCGCTCGTCTCGTCGGAGGTCGGCGTCGAGGCGTTCGCGACCCTCACCGACCGCGACGACCGCGGGCGGTACCCCTCCGATCACCTGCCGATCCTCGCGCGATTGGAGGTATAAAAGACGGCGGCGGTCGCTACGTCCCGTCCGCGTACTTCTCCATCACCGTCTCGTAGCCGCGCTTGGCCGTCTCGTACGTCTCGCGGAGGTCGACCACGGGGGTCTCGCTCGCGTCGACGCGGAGGTCGTTGTAGTACGGATCGTCGGTCTCTTCCTCCGTGTTCGTCACCTGCAGCGCCGCGGACTGGACCGCCAGGTCCTCTCGCTTGTCGCCGCCGGCGGCGTGGCCCGCCGCGAGCGCGTCGATCAGCCGCTCGGCGAGCGGGGCGTCGCCGTGGGCGTCCGACTCGTAGGCGGCCGCGGTGTCTTCGATCACGTCCTCGCCCGTCAGCAGGTTGCCCGCGACCGTGTAGTTCTCGCCGACGGCGTGGCCGTACCAGTCGTTGCACTCCTCGCCGGAGAACGCGAAGGTCCCGTCGGCGTCGACGCCGTGGAGCTGGCGCTGAGGCTTCCCCTCGTCGGCGTTCAGGAGGGCCTCTAAGGCGTCGTCGACCGCGAGCCCGTCCCCGAGGTACTCGATCCCCTTCCGACCCAACTCGACGTTGACGAGCGACTGGGTCGCCACCGCGCCGTCCGCCGACGCGAACGGACACAGCGTCCCGACCCCGGGCAGGCGCGTGGTCACCGCCACGCCGTATCGGACCTGGTCGCCGCCGTCGTCGTCCGTGTACCGCTCGCGAACGCAGATGCTGAACGTCACACCGGTCGTGGGAGAGCGACCGGCAAAAGACTGCGCCCCGGAGGCGCCGTTTCCGGTTCCGACCGCCATCACCGCCGACCGCGTGTCACACATCCCCGTTTTATGCCCGCTACGTGCCGGTTACGGCCGTCTCGTGGATGGAAACCCGCAGGCCGCGAAGGGGTCCACGATGTCGTGGTGCATGTAAACACCCGACACACTTATGAGTGAGAATCCCTCCCATACATATAGCCTCGGTTACGGGCGAAACAGTGACCCGCGTCGGGTCGCCCTCGACGACAGCGGCGTTCGCGGCTCGACAGGCCGTCGTTCCGGCACGGAGAGCCGCGCTGCTCTCCGACGCGGAACGGCGGCGGTCGACCGCGAGTCGCGATCGACCGCGTCCCGATCGTCGGGGCTCCGCCCGTCCGAGCGACGTGATACAATGCCAAACCGACACACGCTCGAACGGCTCAGCGAGGAGTACCGGACGAACGTCCCGGACGACCTCCGGGAGCCCCGCTCGTTCGACTGGTACCTCGACGCGCTGTACGAGGAGCCGCTGATCGCGCGGAACGCCCACCAGCGCGTCGCGGACATGTTCGACCACTACGGGACCCGGTACGACGAGGAACGGGGCGTCGTCGAGTACGGACTCGCCGCGGACGACCCGCTTCACGACGGCGAGAACGTCTTCTACGGCCGGGAGGTCCACGAGGCGATCCACGAGTTCGTCAACAAGGTGAAATCCGGCGCGCGCGGGCTCGGCCCCGAAAAGCGGATCAAGCTCCTCTTGGGCCCCGTCGGGTCCGGCAAGTCGCACTTCGACTGGCTGGTCCGCCGGTACTTCGAGGCGTACACCCGCGAGGAGGCCGGCCGGATGTACACCTTCCGCTGGGTGGACCTCTGTTCCGTGATCGACGACCAGGACCCCGGCGACGACGTGGTCCGCTCGCCGATGAATCAGGACCCGCTCGTGCTCATCCCGCGCGAACAGCGCGAGGGCGTGATCGACGAGATCAACGAGCGGCTCGACGCCCCCTACACCCTCCGGAACGACCAACACCCGGACCCGGCCTCGGAGTTCTACCTGAACGAGCTGCTCGCGCACTACGACGACGACTTGGAGCGCGTCCTCGACGAGCACGTCGAGGTCGTCCGGCTCGTCGCCGACGAGAACCGCCGGGAGTGTATCGAGACGTTCGAGCCGAAGGACAAGAAGAACCAGGACGAGACCGAGCTCACCGGCGACGTCAACTACGCGAAGCTCGCCGTCTACGGCGAGTCCGACCCGCGCGCGTTCGACTACGCCGGGGCGTTCTGCAACGCCAACCGCGGGCTGTTCTCCGGGGAGGAGCTGTTGAAGCTCCAGCGAGAGTTCCTCTACGACTTCCTCCACGCCTCCCAGGAGTCGACGATCAAGCCGAAGAACAACCCGCGGATCGACATCGATCAGGTGATCGTCGGCCGGACGAACATGCCGGAGTACCGCGAGAAGACCGGCGACGAGAAGATGGAGGCGTTCAACGACCGCACCAAGCGGATCGACTACCCCTACGTGTTGGAGTACGACAGCGAGGCGGAGATCTACGAGAAGATGCTCGACAACGCCGACGTGCCCAACGTCCACGTCGAGCCGCACGCCCTGGAGATGGCCGGGCTCTTCGGCGTGCTCACCCGCTTGGAGGAGCCGACCGACGAGACGGTGAGCCTCCTCGACAAGGCGAAGGTGTACAACGGCGAGTTAGAAGACGAGGAGATCGACCGCCGGAAGCTCCGCGAGGACGCCGCCGAGTCCGCCGACGTGGGCGAGGGGATGGACGGCATCTCCGCACGGTTCGTCGGCGACGAGATCGCCGAGGCGATCATGGACGCCACCCACCGCGACCGCGGCTACCTCTCACCGCTGTCCGTCTTCGACCACTTCGAGGCGAACCTCAGCGGCCACGGCTCGATCGCGGAGTCGGACCTCGACCGCTACGAGCGGCTCTTGGAGACGGTTCGCGAGGAGTACCGCGAGCGCGCCATCGAGGACGTGCGGCACGCGTTGGCGTACGACGTGGACGAGCTCCGCCGACAGGGGGAGAAGTACATGGACCACGTGATGGCGTACATCGACGACGACACCGTCGACGACGAGCTGACGGGGAGAGAGACCGAGCCGGACGAGACGTTCCTGCGCGCGGTCGAAGAGCAGCTGGACGTGCCCTCCGACCGCAAGGACGACTTCCGGCAGGAGGTGTCGAACTGGGTCTCCAGGCGCGCGCGCGAGGGCCGCGGCTTCGACCCGCGGGAGAACGATCGCCTCCGGCGCGCCCTGGAGCGCAAGCTCTGGGAGGACAAGAAGCACAACATCAACTTCTCGGCGCTGGTCTCCGCGACCGACCTCGACGACGAGGAGCGCAGCGCGTGGGTCGACGCCCTCGTCGACCGCGGCTACTCCGAGGACGGCGCCGCCGAGGTGTTAGAGTACGCGGGCGCGGCCGTCGCCCGCTCCGAAATCGAAGACGACGAGGACTGAGATGACCGAACGCGACACGCCGGACGGGGACGCGTTCGTCCGCGACGCCGACGAGACGCTCCGGGGGGCGTACGACCCGCCGATGAGCATCGAGGAGTACGTCGACCGGGTGTTGGAGAACCCGACCGCGGCCGCCTCCGGGGCGCGGTACCTCCTCGCCGCCGTCGAGTCGCAGGGCACCCGCGAGGTCCGCGAGCGCGGCGAGCGGCTGGAGCGCTACCGGTTCTTCGACGACCCGTTCAACGACGGCGAACACGCCGTGTTGGGCAACACCGCCGCGCTCAACGCGTTCGTCGACGACCTCCGAGCCGCCGCCGCGGGACGCGGCAACGACGAGACGATAGTCTGGATCGACGGCCCCACGGCCACCGGGAAGTCGGAGTTCAAGCGGTGTCTGGTGAACGGCCTCCGGGAGTTCTCGAAGACCGAGGCGGGGCGGCGCTACACCGTCGAGTGGAACGTCACCGGCGCCGGGAGCGGCGTCGGCGCCGGGGGTGGGGGGAGCGGCACGTCGCTCTCCTACGGGGACGGCGGCGACGCCGGGGCGTGGTACCGGAGCCCCGTCCAGACGCATCCCCTCTCGGTGTTCCCCGAGGCGGTCAGAGAGTCGATCGCGGAGGCCGTCGACGACGACGCCTACCCGATCGCGGCCGACGTGGATCTGGACCCGTTCAGTCGCGAGGCGTACGACCACCTGGAGTCGGTGTACCGCGACGAGGGGCGCCGGGACCTGTTCTCGGCGATCACCGACCGCGACCACCTCCGCGTGACGAGCTACGTCGTCGACGTGGGCGAGGGGATCGGCGTGCTTCACGCCGAGGACGACGGGAGCCCGAAGGAGCGGCTCGTCGGCTCGTGGATGGGCGGGATGCTCCGCGAACTCGACTCGCGCGGCCGGAAGAACCCGCAGGCGTTCAGCTACGACGGCGTGCTCTCGCAGGGCAACGGGGTCGCGACGGTCGTCGAGGACGCCAGCCAGCACGCCGACCTCCTCCGCCGGCTCCTCAACGTGCCCGACGAGCGGCGCGTGAAGCTCGACAAGGGGATCGGGATGGATCTGGACACCCAGCTGATCGTCATCTCGAACCCCGACCTCGACGCCGAGCTCGACCGCCACGCCGAGCGCGAGGGGGCGGACCCGCTGAAGGCGCTGAAGCGCCGCCTCACCCGCCACGAGTTCCGCTACCTCACGAACCGGCGGCTGGAGGCGGAGCTGCTGCGCCGCGAGGTCGGCGGGCCGCGGGGCGTGCCGACGGTCGACGGGGTCGAGGGAGACGGGGACGGGGACGAAGCGCGCGGGCGCGGCGGCGCCCCCGGTCCCGCCGGACCGAGCGCCGCAGGCGATCCGCCCGGGTCCGGCGACGGCCCGACACGGGATCCCGCGATCGAGCCCGGCGCCGCGGCCCTCACGATCGGGGTCCGCGACGGCGACGGCGGCGTCACCGAGCGCGAGCTCGCGCCCCACGCGGTCGGGGCGGCCGCGCTGTACGCGGTCGTCACGCGGCTCGACACCGACGATCTGCCGTCGGGGATCGACCTCGTCGAGAAGGCGGAGCTGTACGAGACCGGCGAGATCCGGCGCGACCGGGGCGGCGAGGAGGAGCGGGTCACGGTCGACGACGTCGAGTTCGGCGACGGCGACGGCCGGAACGGCGTCCCGGTCACCTACGTCCGCGACGCGGTCGCGGAGCTGCTCGGGTCGGACACCGACCGAAGCCACCCGGAGCTTCCGGTCGAGAGGGTGGTCACGCCGACGGACGTGCTCGACGCGATGGCCGAGGGGCTCTCCGAGGCGCCGGTGTTCTCTCGGTCGGAGGTCGCGGAGTTCGAGAGCCGGAAGTCCCCCGTCGCCGAGCGCGTGCGCGAGCGCCAGCGGGCGGACGTGGTCGACGCGGTCCTCGCGGCGGAGACCGTCCCGGAGGAGACCGTGGCCGAGTACGTCGAGCACGTGTACGCGTGGGACGCCGACGAGCCGGTCGAGACCGAGCGCGGCCCCGAGGAGCCGGACGCGCTCGCGATGAAGGTGTTCGAGACGGAGACGCTCGGCCGGTTCGACGAGGACGACTACCGCGGGACCGACCCCGGCGAGGCGGTCGCGACGTTCCGGCGCGAGCGGGTGATCCGCGCGCTCACCCGGTACGCGTGGCGGAACCGCGGCGACGCGTTCAGCGTCGACGACGTCGAGCTCGGCGAGATCCCGGAGCTGAAGGCGGTGTTGGAGTCGAACGACCTCGCGGACGTGAAGCGGCGGTTCCCGGACCTGGACCCCGCCGAGTGGGCCGACCCGCCCGCCGACACCGAGACGGAGCGCGCGAAGGAGTCGACGATAGCGCGACTGGTGGACCGAGGGTACAGCCCCGCCTCCGCCGAGTTGACGAGCCGCGCCGTGATGCGGAGCGTTCGCGACGAGTGGGCTGACCTGACCGCCGACGGCGACCCGGACGAGTCGCGCGACTCGGACCTACCGGGCGACGGTCGCGGCGATCGGAACGGAGGTGGTCGGACGTGGGACTGACCGAGGACCGCGAGCGATTCCGCGAGGTGGGCGAGGAGCGCCGCGAGGACCTCGCGGAGTTCATCAGCCACGGCGACCTGGGGGGCTCCGACCCCGACCGGGTCCGGATCCCCGTCAAGATCGTCGACCTCCCGGAGTTCGAGTACGACCAACGGGAGGCCGGCGGCGTCGGACAGGGACAGGACGGCCAGCCGCAGCCCGGCCAGCCGGTCGAGCCCGAACCCGACGGCGACGAGGAGGGCGATCCCGGCGAGGAGGGCGGCGAGCACGAGTACTACGAGATGGACCCGGAGGAGTTCGCGCGCGAGCTCGACGAGGAGCTGGGGCTCGACCTCGAACCGAAGGGGAAACGCGTGGTCGAGGAGGTGGAGGGCGACTTCACCGACACCGCCCGCGCCGGCCCCCGGGGCACCCTCGACGTCGACGAGTTCTTCAAGCGCGGGCTGAAGCGCCACCTCGCGACCGACTTCGACGACGAGTACGTCCGCGAGGGCCTGTTCGTCGCCGGCGCCGGCGTGGACGACGCCTTCGCGTGGGCGCGCGACGAGGGGATTCCCGTCTCGCGGGCGTGGATCGCCGACGCCGCCGCGACCCTCGCCGCGGAGCACGGCGAACCGGTGGCGGCGCTCGACCGCTGGGAGAGCTTCGATGCCCTCGACGACGCGGTCGACCGCGAGCCCGTCACGCAGCGGATCCGCCGAGAGGGGCTCGACAGCGTCCCCTTCCGCCGGGAGGACGAGCGGTTCCGCCACCCCGAGGTGATCGAGAAGCGCGAGCGCAACGTCGTCGTGGTGAACGTCCGGGACGCCTCCGGCTCGATGCGCGAGACGAAGCGCGAGCTGGTCGAGCGCGTGTTCACCCCGATGGACTGGTACCTGACCGGGAAGTACGACGCCGCGGAGTTCCGCTACGTCGTCCACGACGCGGAGGCGTGGGAGGTCGACCGCGAGGAGTTCTTCGGGGTCCAGTCGGGCGGGGGCACCCGGATCTCCAGCGCCTACGAGCTGGTCGCGGAGATACTCGAAGAGTACCCCTACAGCGAGTGGAACCGCTACGTGTTCGCCGCCGGCGACTCCGAGAACGCCGGCAGCGACACGACGGACGCGGTGATCCCGCTGATGGAGTCGATCGACGCCAACCTCCACGCGTACGTGGAGACCCAACCCGGCGGCGCCGCGCCGAACGCGCGCCACGCCGACGAGGTGGAGGAGGCGTTCGGCGACGCGGACAACGTGGCCGTCGCGCGCGTCTCGGAGCCCGACGACGTGACCGACGCCATCTACGAGATCCTCAGCACGGAGGCGGACGGCGACGGCGGCGCGACCGCCGGCGAGGCGGCTCGGGGACGGACCGACGGGGGTGAGAACCGATGAGAGACGAGCGCGTGGAGGCGAAACGCGAGGCGGCGTCGCTCGACGAGCCCGCCGCCGAGGCCCGCCAGCTCGCGGAGCGGCTCGGGTTGGAGCCGTATCCGGTGCGGTACTGGGTGGTCGACCACGACGAGATGAACGAGCTGATCGCGTACGGCGGCTTCCAGCGGCGGTACCCCCACTGGCGCTGGGGGATGAACTACGAGCGGCAGCGCAAGAAGGACCGCCACGGGCTCGGGAAGGCGTTCGAGATCGTCAACAACGACGACCCGAGCCACGCGTTCCTCCAGGAGTCGAACTCGGCGGCCGACCAGAAGGCGGTGATCACCCACGTCGAGGCCCACGCCGACTTCTTCGCGAACAACCGCTGGTTCGGGCTGTACGCCGACCGGGGCGAGGACGGCCCGAACGCCGCGGCGCGGCTGGAGCGCAACGCCGACCGGATCGCGGCGATCGCCGACCGCCCGGCGGTCGATCGCGACGAGGTCGAGCGCCTGATCGACGCCGTGACCGCGTTAGAGGACACGATCGACCAGCACAGCCCGGTCGACGCCGCGCGGTCGGTCGAGGAGCCGGGAATCGCCGAGGACGTGAACGACCCGGACGAGGACCCGCTCGCGGCGATCGAAGAGCGGATCGCGGAGCTGGACCTCTCCGAGGAGGTGCGCCGCGACGTGTTCGACGACGAGTGGCTCGAAGCCAGGGGCGAGGGCGTCGAGCCGGAGGAGCCGCGCCCGGACGTGCTCGCGTTCCTGCGCGACCACGGGAAGCGCTACGATCCCGAGAGCGGGAAGTCCGTCGACCGCGAGCCGTGGGAGACGACCGTCATCGACGCGCTCCGCGAGGAGGCGTACTACTTCGCCGGGCAAAAGCAGACGAAGGTGATGAACGAGGGGTGGGCGACGTATTGGGAATCCGTCATGATGGGCGGCGAGGGGTTCGCCGGCCCCGACGAGTTCCTCACGTACGCCGACCACATGTCCCGGGTGCTCGGGTCGCCGGGGATCAACCCCTACAAGCTCGGGTTCGAGCTGTGGAGCCACGTGGAGCTCCGGGCGGCCCGCCGCGACGTGATCGACAAGCTGCTCCGCGTGGAGGGAGTAACGCCCGAGAACTTCCACTCGCGGGTCGACCTCGACGAGGTCGCCGACGCGCTCGAACCGCATCCCGCGATCGCCGGGGCGGGGCCGGCGACGCTGGACGAGTTGGCCGAGCTCGCCGCCGACGGCGACCCGCGCGTCGACGCCGAGGCGATCGACCGGGCGCTGTCGGCCCGGAGCGAAGGGCCCCCAGAAACTGACGGCGACTGGGAGTCAGATCCCGACGACGGCCCGGACATCGAGCGGTATCCGTGGAAGCTCCTCACGCGCGAGGGGCTCGCGGAGCGCCACTACGTCCTCTCGCGACCGGAACACCGGGGCGCCCTCCGGAACGTCTCGCGGGAGACCCTTACCGAGCGGGCGCGGTACATGTTCGACATCGACCGGTACGCGACCGTCGACGAGGCGCTCGCCGACGTGGACCGCGCGGCGGGCTGGGATCGGATGTTAGAGGTCCGCGAAAGTCACAACGACGTGACGTTCATCGACGCGTTCCTCACCGACGAGTTCGTGCGCGAGGGGAACTACTTCACCTACGAGTACAGCCGGGCGACCGAACAGCACCGCGTCGCCAGCGTCGACGCCGACGACGTGCGGAAGAAGCTCCTCCTGCGGTTCACGAACTTCGGGAAGCCGACGGTCGTCGTGCTCGACGGTAACTTCCGGAACCGGGGGGAGCTCCTTCTCGGCCACCAGTACAACGGGGTCGCCCTCGACGAGGAGTCGGCGAAGGCGACCTTGGAGCGCGTCTTCGAGCTGTGGGGACGGCCGGTGAACCTCGCGACGATCCGCGTGGAGTACTCCGACGAGGCGATCCGCCGCGCCAAGCGGCGGGGCACCGAGCCGAAGGGCGAAGAGGTCGGCGTGCGGTTCCAGTACGACGGCGGCGAGGTGACCGCACACGACCTCGATCCGGAGATCAAAGAGCGGATCGCGGCCGACGAGGTCGACTACGACACGAAGCCCGACGACTGGCTGGCGTGAGGAGCGGGCGAAAAAGGGGACAGGTCGCGAGCGGCCACGTCCCGAAAATCCGCGGGCGACCGCGGTCCTACGCTAGGTCCGCGACCAGCGCGGCGACGGCGTCCGTCTCCTCTTCGTTGATCCCGTGACCCATCCCCTCGTAGATCCGCTCGTCCACGTCCGCGCCGAGCGCCTCCAGCACCTCGACGGTCTCGTGGACCCGCTCCTCGGGAATGTGAGGGTCGACGTCGCTACACCCGAGGAACGCCGGCGTCCCCGCGAGCGCGTCGGCGGGGTCGCCGTCGACCGCGGCCACCGCGTGGGAGACGTAGTCGTCGAGGTCGATCGACTCACCGATCAGCCCGCCGCTCAGGACTGCGAGCCCGCCGTATCGGGTCGGATTCCGCGCGACGAACTCGCTCGCGAGGCAGGCGCCCTGTGAGAAGCCGCCGACGAGGACTCGTTCGGTCGGAATTCCCGCGTCCGTGGCGGTCTCGACCGCGCGACCGACCGCCCGCAGGCCGGAACTCCGACCGGGCTCGTTGTCCGCGACGGGCGCGAGGAAGGAGTTCGGGTACCACGTGTTCGCCGCCGCCTGCGGCGCGAGTAGTGAGAGACCGGAGGTCTCTCTGACAGCCGGCGGCGAAGCCGCCGGCGACAGCGCGGCGTCGACGTCGCCCGCGACCTCTGCCCCGAACTCGAGGATACTGCGCGCGGTCGCGCCGCGACCGTGAACGAGGACGACGGCGGCGTCCGCCGACTCGACGTCGGTACCGGCGGTCACGAGCTGTTCGTCCGCGTGAGGGTCGCCGCCCGCGTGCGGAGCGCGCCCGCTCATACGCCGACGCCCGCGTCCGCGTCGGGCAGATCGTGCTTCTCCACCGGAAGGCCGAGCTCCTCTAAAGCGCCCTTCATATGGCGGTCCTGCGCGAAGTCGGCCCCGTCCTCCTCACGGAGGCGCTGGGCGGTCGCGAGCACCTCTCCCTTGCGGCCATCCGGGATCTCGTACTTGTCCGCGGAGAGCTCGATGACGAGTCCGTTGTTGTCCTGGGTGTAAATGGAGTGGAAGATTCCCCGATCGAACACGTTGTACCCCTTGCCGGCCTCCTCTAACGCCGCCATGATCTCCTCGTACTCGTCGGGCTCGACGCTGAAACAGAGGTGATGGACGGCACCAGTGCCGGCGCGCTGGCCGCGCGCGGAGGGCCGATCGTCGCTCACGAAGAAGGTCAGGATCCGCCCGTCGCCGGTGTCGAAGAACAGGTGCGTCTGCGAGGGGTCGTCGAGGTTCGGCTGGCGCAACACGAGCGGCATGCCGAGCAGGTCGCGGTAGAACTCGATCGTGTCGTCTTCGTTGCTACCCCAGACGGTGATGTGATCGGTACCGGTGGTGTGGAACGGTGCGTCGGGCAACTCCGACGTGACCGGAGCCGCGGATTCGTCGCTCATACCCCAGATACGAGACGGACACAGATAAAAGCGAAAGGGACCGAGAAGCCACCGGCTGACATCGGTGTTATCTGGTCGAACGCCCGGGCCGTCGACGCGACACCGCGTCGAAGCGGTTGCAACGACGAAGCGAACCTCTTAATCCGGACAGCCCGAACCGTAAGGCATGGAGACACTGCTACATTCCGGCCTCGAACATCCGAGCATGCTGTGGATCGCGGCCGCCGCGGTCGTCTCGTTCGTTCTCGGCGTCGTTTCGGCCACCTACGGTCAGCGCCTCGCGTTCCCGTTCCGGGACTCCGCCGAGGAGTGATCGCGAGCGACCGGACCGAGGCAGCGAGTGCGTCGAGCCGGGAGCCTACGACCGCTGCCAGACGGGCGGCGCGACGCCGAGGGTCCGGACGACGACCGGATAGCCGAACGCGACGACGAACACGAGCAGCATCGACGGGAGAAACGAGAGCGAGCCGACGACGCGCTCGACGAGCGCCAACACGACGAACATCACGACGAACATTACTCCCCAGTGAGGGGCCAGCTGACGGACTTTCTCAGCGGTATCGGCCATACGCCTCGTAACGGGCCCGACGGATATACGTTTCCGGTCGCGTTGCGCGCGCCACGGGCAGCGAACTCCCGTCACCCCCCGGAAGAAAACCGACCGAGATAGGCGAACGAAACCGGAGAAGGAGATGATCGGGCGATGTCGGGCGTCAGTACCGCGACGGAATGAACGTCGCCGAGAGCAGCAGGACGACCGAAATCAGCGACATGAACAGCACTCGCGTCAGCCCGGAATTGTACTGTTCAAACTGGTCAATCTCCGCGAGCTGTGCCTCGTACCCCTCCATGTCGCTCGACATCGTCAGCGTGGACGCGTCCGGGAAGTTCGCGATGAGGTTCGTCTCGCCGAGCGTAACCGTGGCCCCCTGTTCGACCTCGATCGAGTTGGTTTGGGTCCCCTCCCAGACGATAACGGCCTGTTCAGTGGTGACCTGGTCGACGGTCACTGACTGACCGCTGTACTCGAACGAGTCGCCCGTCGCGTACGATCGCTCCTCGGGAGCCGGGAAGTACTCGTCCGCCGGAACGAGCGTCGATTCACCGTTTTCGGTGACTACGACGTACTCGCCGTCGTCGCGTTGGACGGTCTCGTTGTCCGCGGAGTCATCGGCCTCGAGGATCGCCTGCCGGTCCAGTACCTCGACGAGCGTGAACGCGGACGGATCGTCACCGGTGATCTCAACCCGCCACTCGTCGCCGGCGACCGTGACCGTTGACCCGTTCGCCCAAGTCTCGGACTCCTCTACCGCGACCTCCCGTTCGATCGTCGCCACAACCGAGGTTGTGGCACTACCACCGTGGCCGCCACCCCCCTCCTCGACTTCGGAGATCTCAGCGACGACGTACTCCGCGCCGTTCACTTGGAACGTGTCACCGGAGGACAGTTCGTAGTCAGGATTCTCGAACGCGACCTCCGGACTCTCAGCCGTCACAGTGAGCACACCGGCCACGCCCGCAACGAGAAGGAAGAGCGCGGCGTACACGGCCACAGCGCGTCGTTGCATAGTTCCAGCATGGGTCACCCGGTGTATAACGGTTACTAAGCCGTGCTCCTGAAACGCGAAGCGAACCAGAAGCGGACCGTCGACACGATACAGCGACACCGCGTCCGGTGGGAGACCTCCGGTCGATCGCAGACGAGAACCCTCGAATACAAGTAGATCCGATAATTAGACAACTAAGTCTGATCCGTACCAACGGAGATTTCATCGAATTCGTCGAACGACCGAGAGACGGGTATCAACTGTCCCCCTCTGCAACAGCACTTTAATTGCGCGCCGCCGAACGGGAGCAATGGCAGATCCCGACAGAGCGGCACCACCAGAAGTGCTCGACAGCAAGCGCGACGCGACGCGGTATCAGGTCATGGTGGAGATCGCCGCCCGGCAGCCCGCAGTGAGCCAGACGGAGATCGCCGAAGCGATCGGCGTGACATCGCAGGCCGTCAGCGACTACGTCCGAGACCTCGTCGAACACGGCTACGTCGAGAAGGAAGGACGAGGGCGGTACGCGGTGACGAAAGAAGGCGTCGACTGGCTGATCTCGCGGACCGACAACCTAGAGGCGTACCTCGACCGCGTCAGTTCCGACGTGCTCGGCAGCGTCGACGTCGACGCCGCGATCGCGATGGACGACGTGTCCGAGGGGAGCGACGTCGGCCTGGTCATGCGCGACGGCGTCCTCCACGCGAATCCGGCAGGCGGGACCGCGACGGCGGTCACCGTCACCACTGCCTCAGCGGGCGAAGCGGTCGGAGTCGCCGACTTCGAAGGCGTCGTCGATTACGACACCGGATACGTCACGGTGCTCCCCGTTCCGGCCGTCACGGACGGCGCATCGGTCGACCCCAACGTGCTCACGGCGACCCGACCACCCGAAAGCCTCCTCGCCGTCGCCGGGACCGAGGCGTACGCGCTCGCAGCGCGAGCGGGCACGCGCCCAGACATCCGCTTCGGAACGGCCGACGCCGTCGCCGAAGCCGCGGTACGAGGACTGGACGTGTTACTGGTGGTTACCGCCGACCAACTGCCCCAACACACCGCACGACTCCGCGACGAGAACATCCCGCACGAAGTGCTCGACGCGGGCGACTTCTGAGACGACACCGGACAGCAACGAAGATTCCCGTCGCCAAGCGAGTCGCTATCGGGATAAAAGAAAGCCAAGGGCCGGATTTGAACCGGCGTTGGGCGGCTCTGCAGGCCGCTGCGTCTGACCAGACTCTGCCACCTTGGCGCTTATCGGACGTACCGCAGTCGAGCGTTTAAGCCTAGCGGTCGGTCGTGAGCCGCATCGCTATCACGCGGTACACATGAAAACAGCCCACGGACACGATGTCCGTGGGCCGAAAATCTGGATGGGAGTATTCTCCCGGATGAATGGGCAGGCGGCGAACCGCGGTTCCCAGAGGATCGCTCACTCCAGTACNGTCCGTGGGCCGAAAATCTGGATGGGAGTATTCTCCCGGATGAATGGGCAGGCGGCGAACCGCGGTTCCCAGAGGATCGCTCACTCCAGTACTTCCCGGTACGCTGGTGGGCTTAACTTCCGTGTTCGGAATGGGTACGGGTGTCGCCCCACCGCTGTGGCCGCCTTTACGCCGACTCTCGGAATCGAACCGAGACTCTCTCCACAATCCGTGGCAGAGACGCCTGTGTCGGTGGTTCTTCCGACCGTGTATATGTGCGATCCAGTTACCGCCTGAACTCATACGAACTGTGGTGTCAGTGCCGTATGACTGTGGCTTCGGTCTGTTAGTGCTCGTGGACTCAACACCTCGTTGCCTCGGTGCGTACATCCCGAGTCTATCGAACTCGTCTTCTACGAGTGACCTCATCGGTACTTCTTTTCCATGTGGGTTTCGAGCTTAGATGCGTTCAGCTCTTACCCCGTGTCGCGTGGCTACCCGGCATTGCGTTCTCACACAACCGGTACACCAGTGGCGACCAAACGTAGTTCCTCTCGTACTATACGTTCGTTCACGTCAAGTACCTTGACACCCCCAATAGATAGCAGCCGACCTGTCTCACGACGGTCTAAACCCAGCTCACGACCTCCTTTAATAGGCGAACAACCTCNCCCGGTCGATATGTGCTCTTGCGGGTGACGACTCTGTTATCCCTAAGGTAGCTTTTCTGTCATCTACGGGCCCCATTCCGGAGCCTCGTAGGTTCGCTAGACCACGCTTTCGCGTCAGCGTCACTCGTTGGGAATGACACTGTCAGACCATCTTGTGCTCTTGCGCTCTTCGCCGGATTCCCGACCCGGCTGAGATGATCTTCGGGCGCGCTCGATATCTTTTCGAGCGCGTACCGCCCCAGTCAAACTGCCCGGCTACCGGTGTACTCCTCCCGGAGTGAGAGTCGCAGTCACCGACGGGTAGTATTTCAATG
>NZ_AOJE01000027.1 GCF_000337915.1 Halorubrum saccharovorum DSM 1137 | reverse complement strand
CTCCTACCTATGCTGCACATCGGCGACCACGTCTCAGCGACAGCCTGCAGTAAAGCTCTATAGGGTCTTCGCTTCCCCTTGGGGGTCTCCAGACTCCGCACTGGAACGTACAGTTCACCGGGTCCAACGTTGGGACAGTGGCGCTCTCGTTTATCCATTCATGCAAGCCGCTACTGAAGCGGCAAGGTACTACGCTACCTTAAGAGGGTCATAGTTACCCCCGCCGTTGACGGGTCCTTCGTCCTCTTGTACGAGGTGTTCAGATACCCGCACTGGGCAGGATTCAGTGACCGTACGAGTCCTTGCGGATTTGCGGTCACCTGTGTTGTTATTAGACAGTCGGAGCGCCCGAGTCACTGCGACCTGCTCCGTCGAGAGCAGGCATCCCTTCTTCCGAAGGTACGGGACTAACTTGCCGAATTCCCTAACGTCGGTTCTCCCGACAGGCCTTGGCTTGCGCTGCCAGAGCACCTGTGTCGGATCTCGGTACGGACATCGTGCTCGTCTTTTCACGGGCCCTATGTACGGCTGACTTGCGCTATCTCGCGTTTCTCTCGCTTCGTGCCGTGACGGCTTCCACGAGGTTCCACGATTCGACCGGGCGAAAGCCCGGCTCAGCGTTCCACACGGCGTCGACTTTTACTGCACGATGGCACTGGAATCTTAACCAGTTTCCCGTTGATGCAGTCGAGTTACGGTGCATCTTAGGACCGGCTGACCC
The DNA here is from genome assembly GCF_000337915.1 of Halorubrum saccharovorum DSM 1137. Lineage (GTDB taxonomy): Archaea > Halobacteriota > Halobacteria > Halobacteriales > Haloferacaceae > Halorubrum > Halorubrum saccharovorum. The sequence goes on along the minus strand of NZ_AOJE01000027.1, from coordinate 839 downwards.
TCGGCTGAGTGGCAGTGCCGAGGAACCCTTGCTCATCAGGCCGTCGAGGTTCTCACCCGACTATCGCTGCTACTGTGACCAGGATTGTCGTTTCTGAACGGTCCACGCGAGCTCTCGCCCGAGCTTCCATCCGAACAGAACGCCAACCTACGCGGTTGCCCCTGTCAAGGGCACGGCCAGGTCTCGGTGGTAGATTTGAGCCCCGATCATTTTGGGCGCCTCAAACCTCGGCCGGTAAGCTGTTACGCTTTTCTTAGAGGGTAGCTGCTTCTAAGCTCACCTCCCGGCTGTTTAGGGCTTGAGACCACCTTCGAATCGCACTTAATCTACACTTTGGGACCTTAACCCGGCTCTGGGTTGTTCCCCTCACGGTACACAGGCTTACCCCGCGCACCGGACTCCCTTCGTCTACAGCGCCTGCGGGTTTGGAGTTCGACAGGATGGCCGACTCCTCTCGGAGGCGGGTCATCCAATCGGTAGCTCTACCCCGCGGGCTACCTCGGAAGAGGTCATGCTTCGACATGTTTCGGTTGGAACCAGCTGTTGCCAGGCTCGATGGGCCTTTCACCCCTATGCGCAGATCACGAGAGGATATTGTAGAATACCAACTCTAACGGGCCTCCACGTGGCTTTCGCCACGCTTCACCCTGCCTGCGTATAGATCGCCTGGTTTCGGGTCGCACCCAATTGACTCCCCGCGCTTGAACACGGTGGCCCTCGCACGAATGTGCTGCGGCCGTATCGGTTTCCCTGCGCCTTCCCCGGTTCACGGGTTAGACTCGCCAATCAAGTGCACTCCCTGGGTCGTTTTTCAAAACGCACGACACGACGCCGGCTCG
>NZ_AOJE01000026.1 GCF_000337915.1 Halorubrum saccharovorum DSM 1137 | reverse complement strand
GATTCACCCAGCGACCTGGATGACACCGAACTACCACGGCTCACATCAGATTTCCTCTTACGCCGGAGCGCAGGGGGCGAAATCCTCATCTTCGCGGACTTGATTGTCTGCTTCGAAGGGTCATAAACCCATCGAAGCTCTTCAAGTCCAGCGAAACCGGGCCGAGTTGAACGGCCCGAGTTCGCAGGTGCGTTCTTCGCATTAGTCACGATGGCCGGGTTGTATTTAACCCCGTCGAACCATCGGCGCCACGTCATGCGGTTTCATGACGGGGAAATGTGAACTGACGGATAGCTATGCGGATGGGCACGGCGAAAAAACGGGCCTGACCTCGAAGGCTACTCGTCGTCGATGTACTCGATCCCCTGTTTCGAGACGTTTGCCTTCGTGATATCGTCGAGATCGTTGAGCCAGAAGTCGTCGTCGGCCTCGTCGACCTCGGGAGCGCTATCCTTCCAAGCCCACCCCTCGTACTCGTGGACTTTCTGCGTCCCCTTCTCACGGAGCCGGAGCGTGATGCGCTCCGCCTCCGCTTCCGAAGGCGCGGGCTCTAGAGTTCTGGCGGCCTTGAGCGCGGCTTGGCGAGGCATATTACCGGAGAACTCACTCGGTTCCGATCCGTCTTCCTCTCGAAGGGCGAAGTTTCGCTTACCGTCTTCACGTACCATGGTTTATCCTCCGTGCGAACCCAACACACAGTCTGTAATAAATATATCGGGGAAATGAAAGCTGATCTGCAAAATATTTATATACTAACTCCGCACGGGCTAGCGGTTTCGATCGATCTCCGAGACGATCCGAACACCGATCGACAGCTACGGCCGCGGCGAGACTCCGAACGAAGGTCGATCGGCTTCGACGCGCTACGAACGACACAGCACAAAGCCCGTCGCGAGCCCTGTTCGGGTAAACAACACTTATGTGTCTGGTATGGCGAAGTTCGACCAACACAACCGCGATGGTTCGTAAAAAGAAGCTCAGCCCAAGTGGCGCCAAGGACGACGAGGGGGAGTACCACAACGTCCACGTGAACCTCCACGAGGACGAGCTCGCCGTCGCCGGAATGGAGATTGGAGACGAGGTGTTCGTTCGAGTCCGAGACGGGAAGATAATCATTCAGAAGGCCGACTCCAGCCCGGAAGACCTCGAACACGACTTCTGAAGCGCGTATTCTCCGTCGCTCTCACTTTCTGAAGACCGGGTAGAGACACAGCGGTAGTCGGGTTGCGTGGAGTGGACCTTTCGACGGCGGTCGGCGGATTGATACTCGTCCGTGACGAGGCCGAAACGATGGGCGCGTATGATTTGTTGAAGCCGGCGTTGTTCGGACTCCCGCCAGAGACCGCACACGGGCTGACACACCGGCTGTTACGGGCGGTACAAACGACGCCAATGACAGACCTCCTCCGCGACCGGTTTACTGTGAATGACTCTCGCCTGCACGTCGAGGCGTTCGGGAACGAGTTTCCGAATCCCGTGGGCGTCGCGGCCGGATTCGACAAGAACGCGGAGGTTCCACGCAGCCTCGCCGCGCTGGGATTCGGCCACGTCGAGGTCGGCGGCGTCACCGCCGAGCAACAGCCGGGGAACCCCCGACCGCGACTGTTCCGGCTGCGGGAGGACGAGGCCCTGATAAATCGGATGGGGTTCAACAACGAAGGGGCCGACATCGTCGGCGAACGGCTCGACAGAAAGCCGCTGCCGGAGGTTCCGGTGGGGATCAACATCGGGAAGTCGAAGTCGACGGCTCTCGCCGAGGCACCCGACGACTACCTGTACACCTACGAGCGCGTGGCGGAGGCCGGCGACTACTTCGTCGTCAACGTTTCCAGCCCGAACACGCCTGGACTCCGTGAACTGCAGAACCGCGCGGCGTTAGAGGAGATACTCGGTGCCCTCGCTGACGCCGGCGCCGATCCCCTCCTCGTGAAGCTCTCCCCCGATCTCCCGGAGCCGGCCGTCGAGGACGCGCTCGGCGTCGTCGACGACCTCGGTCTCGACGGGATCATCGCGACCAACACCACGACCTCGCGGCCGAATTCGCTGAAGAGTTCCCAGCAGGCCGAGCGGGGAGGCCTCTCGGGGAAACCGATAGAGTCGATCGCCACGGAACGGGTCCGCTTCGTCGCCGAACGCACCGACGTTCCGGTGATCGGTGTGGGTGGAATCTCGAACGCGAAGGGCGCCTACGAGAAGATACGGGCGGGCGCGTCCGTCGTACAACTGTACACGGGGCTCGTCTACGAGGGCCCCGGCCTCGCGCGCGATATCAACGAAGGAATCATCGACCTCCTCGATCGGGACGGCTTCGACTCGGTCGAGGACGCCGTCGGGGCCGACCTGTAGACGGAGGCGGACCGAGAGAGCGCTAGGCTTCGTTGCGGACGATGACGACCACGTCGTCCGCCTCCAACAGCTCGCCGTCGCCCTGGTACTGCCGCTCCTCCTCGATCTCGAACTCCTCCTCAACGAGCGTGACGCCCGCGACGTTGAGCTCGTCGCCGTCGATCTCGTACTCCCCCTGCGCGAGCGCGGCCTCGATGTCTCCGACCTGATCGCCGTACTTCGGTCCGACCGTCGCGTAGTCGAGGTCGATCCCGGTGATCACCGTCTCGACGGGGGCCTCCTCGTCGGGGTGGACGGCGAGGTCGGCGACGTGCATCACGCCCGTGATGTCGTCTTCGAATCCCCGAACGTCGGCGTACACCTCGACCGCGTCCAACTCGGCGTTGAGCGGGAGCTGGTTCTCGCTCTTGTACTTCCGGAGCGTCCCGACCACGGCGGTGGCGGCCGCGCCCGCGTCTCGATCGGCGTCGATTCCGAGCGGCTCGGGCCAGTCGACGAGGTGGACGGAGTCGCCGGCGCCGTCCGCGGCGTCGGCACCGTCCGGCTCGCTCGCGGCGTCCGCGTACATGTCGTGCCACAGCTCTTCGGTGACGTGCGCGAGCAGGGGGGCGAACAGCTTCAGGAACCGCCGGTGGGCCGTCCGGAGCGTGTACGCCGCGGCGTCGTCCTCGCGCTGTTTGGCGATCTCGAGGTAGTCGTCACAGAAGGTGTTCCAGAAGAAGCTCCGGAGCTCGTCGCGGGCCTTCGAGAACGCGCGGTCCTCGAACAGCTCGGTGAGTCGCTCGATCTCGCCGTCGAGTTCGGCGAGCAGCCACCGGTCGAGCTCCCGAAGGTCTTCGTCGCCGGGCTCGTCCGGGTACGGCTCCGGCGCGAGCGACTCGACGAGCTTGGAGGCGTTCCACAGCTTGCGGATCAGCTTCTCGCCCGCGCGGAGGTCCTTCTCCTTGAACGGGAAGTCGTCGCCGACGGCGGTGCCGGCGGCCCAGTAGCGCGTGGCGTCGACGGGGAACTCCTCCAGCACGGTCTCGGGCTCGACGACGTTGCCGACGGACTTCGACATCTTCTCGCGGTTCTCGTCGAGGACGTGCCCGTTGATCATCGTCTCCTCGAACGGGACCTCGCCGGTGTGCTCGTAGCACTTGACGAGGGTGTGGAACAGCCAGAAGCTGATGATGTCGTGGCCCTGCGGCCGGAGGTCGAACCGGTACAGCTCCGGGTGCTCCATGGTGAACTCTCCGGCCTCCTCGTCCCAGTCCCAGCCGGCGTTGATCAGCGGCGTCAGGCTAGAGGTCGCCCACGTGTCGAGCACGTCGTTTTCCGGTTCGAACTCGTCGTGGCCGCACTCGGGACACGCGTCGACCGGCGGGTCGTCCGAGAGCGGGTCGACGGGCAGGTCGGCCTTCTCGGCGACGACGACCTCGTCGCAGCCCTCGCAGTACCACACGGGGAACGGGATGCCGGAGGAGCGCTGGCGGGAGATGAGCCAGTCCCACTGGAGCCCCTCGACCCAGTGTTCGTACCGGCTGAACATCTTCTCCGGGGACCACTCCATCTCCCGACCGATCTCGAGGTACTCGTCGGTCTTGTCGAGCATCTCGATGTACCACTGCTCGGTGACGAGGAACTCGACGCTCGTCCCGCAGCGCTCGTGGACGTTGACGGTGTGGGTGATGTCGCGCCGGTCGAGCAGCGCGCCGGCGTCGTCGAGGTCCTCGACGATGGCCTCGGCGGCCTCCGACGAGTGCAGCCCCTCGTACTCCTCGGCGACCTCGGTCATGTGGCCGGACTCGTCGATGGCGACCCGGAGGTCGAGGTCGTGGACCTGGTACCACTCGATGTCGTTCTGGTCGCCGAACGTACAGCACATCACGATGCCGGAGCCCGTCTCCATGTCGACGCGCTCGTCGGCGATGATCGGCACTTCGTGGCCGAACAGCGGGACCTCGGCGGACTCGCCGACGAGGCCCTGGTTCTCGTCGTCGTCCGGGTGGACGAAGACGGCGACGCACGCCGGGAGGAGCTCCGGGCGCGTCGTGGAGATGACGAACTCCTCGGCGTCATCGGCACCGTCGCCGCCGGTGTCGCTCCCGACGACGGGGAAGGCGATGTCGCTGAAGTGGCTGGCCTGCTCGTCGTCCTCCGTCTCGACCTGCGAGATGGCGGTCTCGCACTCGGGACACCAGATGGCGGGCGCCTTCTCGCGGTACTCGCGGCCCTGGTCATACAGGTCGAGGAACGACAGCTGGGAGACGCGCTGGACGCGCGGCTCGATCGTCTGGTAGGTGTGGTCCCAGTCGACGGAGACGCCGAGCGACTGGACGTTCTCGGTGAACTGCTCCTCGTACTGCGCGCAGACCTCGCGGCACTTCGCCTGGAACTCCCGGCGCTCGAAGTCCTGGTGGCGAATGTCGAGCTCGTCCTCGGTGAGCCGCTCGGAGGCGATCCCGTTGTCGTCGTAGCCGAACGGGAAGAACGTCGCGCCGCCGTTCATGCGCTCGAAGCGCGCGACGAAGTCCTGGAGGGTGAAGCCGTAGAGGTGGCCCATGTGGAGGCTCCCCGATACCGTCGGCGGGGGCGTGTCGATTGAGAAGACGGTGTTCGGATCGACCGGGTCGTCGTCAGGATAGGCGTACGTCTCCTCGTCGACCCATCGCCGCTGCCACCGCGGCTCGACGGTATCGGGGTCGTACTCACCACTGGGCATTTCACGCTCACGTTCCGCCGGTTCCCCCTTAACGGACTCGGTTGTGTAGGGAGAGATCGCGCGTCAGTCGTGGTCAGGCGCGCGATCGAGCGTTGGCGGTCGCGCTCACGGCGGCCGAGCGCGATCAGACCGTGTCGTCGAGGTCGTGTTCGGCGGCCATCTTCGACGCCTCGGACGCGAACCGCTCGACCTCCTCGGTTGGGGTCTCGCCGAGCGCGCTCTCGTCGACCTCGCGGCCGGCGGTGATCCCGCCGCCCGTGACGAGGCGCTGTTCTGCCAGCTCCTTCGTGTGCATGCGCTCGCCGTCCTCGGTGGAGTACGTGAGCCGCACGAGCCCCTTCGAGTCGAACTGCCGATCGACGAGCCAGACCGTGGTCATACGCGCCGATGGGCGCCTGCGACGCTTAAAAGGATGGTCGACGCGAAGGGAAGTCGGTGGTACGTCCCGCGACCGACCAACAATGCGGTCGGCGCGTGCCTGCGAGCGGGCCATCGACCCGTGAGCAGCACGCGCGAGGGAGTCGCGAGGGAGCGGGCGACCAGTGGGAGCCCCGAACGAGCGACGAGGCTGGGGAGGTGTGAGGTGCGGGTGCTGTGCGGGGCGGGACTCAAAGGGGCAGGCGTGAGGGCGAAGCACGGCGCAGCAAGGACCGGTACGAGAGAGCGAGTGAAACGAGCGACCGAGTGAGGACCGCAGCAAGCCGCGCGAGTCCCGCGAGCAACGCGAGCGGGACCACGAACGTCGCAGCCCGCGCAGCGAAGCGAGCAGGAACGACGTTCGGAGGCCCTCACGCCTGGGGATTTGCCGGTCTTCACCTCGAGATCGATCGGAAATAATGAGCGACTGAGCCGCCGCGTGTTCCGATCGGATCCGGCCGGGCTGTGCCGGATGTCCAGATGGTGTATGCGTCGCCAGCGCTTTGTACCGCCTCGTCGAACCGGGGGACATGCACGTGAAGTTCGACCGCGACACCTGCGTCGGGATGTTCCAGTGCGTCGCCGAGTGGGACGCCTTCGAGAAGGACCTGAACGACGGGAAGGCCGACTTGGAGGGAAGCACCGAGGAGGAAGACGACCTGTTCGTCGTCGACGTGCCCGACGGCGAGGAGTTCGACGCGAAGTTCGCGGCGCGGGTCTGCCCGGTCGACGCCATCGAGGTGTACGACGACGACGGCGAGCAGGTTGTCTGAAGGAGTTATAAGCGCTCGGCCAGGTCCTCGGCGAAGTACGTGATGATCAGGTTCGCGCCCGCGCGCTTGAGCGACAGCAACGACTCGTGGGCGGTCGCCTCCAGGTCGAGCCAGCCCTTCTCCGCGGCCGCGTGTATCATCGCGTACTCGCCGGAGACGTTGTACGCGGCGATCGGGTGGTCGAACTCCCGCCGGAGGTCACCGACGATGTCGAGGTAGGGGAGGCCGGGCTTCACCATCAGCACGTCCGCGCCCTCCTCGGCGTCGATCCGGGCCTCGCGGAGCGCCTCGCGGCGGTTCGCGGGGTCCATCTGGTAGTGCCGACGGTCGCCGAACGCGGGCGCGCCGTCGGCGGCGTCGCGGAAGGGACCGTAGAAGGCGGACTCGTACTTGACGGCGTAGCTCATCAGCGCCACCTCCTCGTGGCCCGCCGCGTCGAGCGCCTCGCGGATCGCACGGACCTGCCCGTCGGTCATCGCCGAGGGCGCGACCATGTCCGCGCCCGCGTCCGCCTGCGAGACGGCGGTCTCGGCGAGCAACTCCAGCGTCTCGTCGTTTTTCACCGTGAGCGTCGGGTCCGTCTCCGCCGACTCCTCGATCACGCCGCAGTGGCCGTGGTCGGTGTACTCACAGAGGCAGACGTCGCCGATCACGTAGGCGTCGGTCTCGGCTGAGATCCGGCGGATCGTGCGCTGGACGACCCCGTCCTCGGCGTACGCACGGGTTCCCTCCGGGTCCTTCGACTCGGGGATTCCGAAGAGGATGACGGCCTCGACGCCGGTCTCGCGGACCTCCTCGACCCGGGCGACCGCCTGATCGACGGGGACGCGCTCGTGGCCGGGCATCGTCTCGATCGGCACGCGCTCGTCGGTCGTCGCGTCGACGAAGACGGGCGCGACGAGGTCCGACGCCGACAGCGAGGTCTCGCTGACGAGCGGGCGGACGCCGTCGGTCCGGAGGCGCCGCGGCCGGTCCGTTGGGTGCATAGGGGAGCGTTGGCTCCGAGGCGCCTTTTATGATCCGTCCGCGGCGAGCCGACCGGTGAAGGGGGACGGGAAAGAAGTGAGGACGGGGGATCGACGGGCCGATCCGATCGACGCCTACTCGGACGATTCGATGTCGATCTTGTCGCGGAGCGCGGCGAGCTCGTCGGATTCGGCGAGCTCCTCGACGCGCGCCTTGAAGTGCTCCTCGCAGAGCCCGACGACCACGCCGCTCTGCTCGGCCTCGTAGGTGGCCTCCCGTTCGCAGTAGTGACACCGCATACGCCACACTCTGTCGGCGTCGGGCTTAACCCTGTTCGTCGATCGGGACAGTCGGGAATCCGAGCCCGTTAGGCCGGGTCGGAGACGGGTTCCGGCAGCCGCTCGCGGACCGGTGCGAACGCCTCCGCCGTCAATCCCGCCTCGGCGAGGGTGCGTTCGTGCGCGTCGGTGCCGCCCGTCAGGAGGAGGTCGCTCTCGGCGGCCACCCGCTCGACTGCGGCGTCGTCGACCGCGCGCCCGTAGGGGTAGAACCGCTCAACCGCGTCCAGCTCGCGGGCCACGTCGAGCGCGGCGTCCACGTCGTCGTACCGGAAGGGGTGTGCGAGGCCGACGACCGCGCAGGCGTTCCCGAGGAGTTCGACGCCGCGCTCCAGCTCCGTCACGTCGCGCGCGACGTAACAGGGGCCGTCGCTCCCGATCAGCTCGTCGAAGGCGCCGGCGTAGTCGTAGGGCGCCGGCGACTGGTCGATCGCACGCGCGATGTGCGGGCGTCCGAGTCCGGGCCGAGGCTCGACGCCGAGGTCGACGCCGAGTCGGTCCTCGACCGCGTCGAGGATCGCGGCCCCCCGTTGCTTCCGATCGGTCTGGAGCCGCTCGATCTCGTCGTCGAGCGCGTCGGTGTGTTCGACCGCGTAGCCGAGGAGATCGAGCCGCTCGAAGCCGGCGTCGACGCGGAGTTCGATCCCGCGGACGACCCGGACCCCGCCGCGCTCGACGACGGGAGCGTCGAGGTCGGGGTGGATCCGATCGTGGTCGGTGACGGCGACCCAGTCGAGCCCCGCGTCGGCGGCGGCCGCGGCGAGCTCCGCGGCCGTCATGGTGCCGTCCGAGACCGTGGTGTGCGCGTGGAGGTCGGCGACGATCCGGTCCGCGTTCATGGGCGAGTTCGGCGACCCCCATACTAAGCGACGACGATCTTCCATGCTAACTCACACCAATATAAGGAAATATAATCTGATTCGCTGGACTAAGGTTGTGCATGGACAATCATTAAGAACCATCGGCGACTCGCAGTAGTTGATGCGCTTGAACGGCGTCGACGACCGACTCGAACGGCACCAATATCCGACGACCTCGGAAGAACTGATCGCGGCCCACGGGAACGCGACCGTAGAGCTCGCCGACGGCACCGAGCGTCTCGGAGACGTGCTAGAGCGGTTCGGTGACCAGACGTTCGACGACGCGGACGACGTGTTCACCACGCTTCGAGCGGGCGTCTGTCACCGCGGAGTCGGTCGGCGGTTCTACTCGGACCGCGACCCGACGACCGACGACGACGACGGGCCGTCGCCGGTCTCGTTCTGAACGGATAGCGGAATCGACCCTCCGTTTTTCGAGAGACCCGATCCGAGAGCGGCGGCTCTGTCGGAGGTCGGCGTCTGGTCGGGGAGATCCATACAGTCCGTAACAGACCGCATACGGTCCGTAACAGGCCGATCAGACCCAGTCGATCGCGGCCGACAGATCGAGCGGCACCGTTCCCTTCCGGTACCCCTCAACGTGCCCGTTCGGGCGTGCGCGCAGGACGATCACCGGTTTGTGTCGGACCGCCGGTTGGGCCTCGCGCACGGCCGCCCAGTCGTCCGCAGGGAACGAGGTGCAGTCCACGAAGAGGGTGACGCCGCCGCCGTGCGCCTCCAGTTGCCCGCTCGTCTTCGTCTCCGCCGTGTCGCGGACCGCCGCGACGGGGTCGCTCGCGGAGCGTCCGGAGACGGGTTGCGGGCGCGTCACCTCGACCAGCGAGGCGGCTCCGGTGTTCGGATCCGTCGCGCGGTAATCGAGCGAGTGGCCCGTCGTCACCTCGATTTCCGGAGTCGCCTCGTAGCTGGCCTCGGTCAGGATCCGGGCCGCGGTGAACTCCGCGATCGCGGCGCTCATCCGAACCAGATCGAGCGACGCCGAGGTGCCGAGCTTGCCCGCCATCGTCTCGCGGTAGTCGTCGAGCGTCCCCGGACGGAGCGTCTCCTCCACGAAGCCCGTCCCCTCCTCGCGGGTCGCGTCGGGGAACCCGGCCGCGTGGTCGCGGAAGAACGCTCGCGTCGTCTCGGCGCCGTCCTTCGAGCAGAACACCGGGAGGAAAAACCACGAGACGTGCGGGTACGCCGCGAGCCACGGTTCGTCGTCGTGGAGGGCTGCGAGCAGCTCCCGCTGGGCCCATCGTGAGACCGGGTAGGGGACCTCGTCGAACCCGTACTTGTCCGTTCGCCAGAGTTCGCTCGGCGTCTCCGTGTTGCCGACCCAGTAGCCGACCGGCCCGCCGGCGGTCCCCTCCGGCGGGTCGTCGTCGCCGTCCGTCCAGCAGAACAGCGCGAACGAGCCGTCGTCCATGTCGAACCGCCGGGCCTCGTATCCGGGTGGTGAGGTGAACCACGGGTCGCTCGCGGTCGCTCCGAGGTTCTCGTCGAGGGGGAGCTCGAGCTGCGAGCGGACGCGGTCGGCGCTCCAGCGGCCGGGCGAGCGCCTGAATCGGAGCGGTTGTGCCACGCCGGTGCTACCGTACGGTGGGGTTAATCGGTTCCGGTGGTCCGAAGCCGGGCATCGCGACCGACCTCGCCGATCCGCTCATCGTCGCGACCGACCACTCCACGCCGGCTGAGTCGATCGATTCGTCGATCGTTTGTCCGAACTCATATAAGATCCGACATTTCACCGATACATATATTACTGACAGTTTCCAAGTGAGTGTGTACCATGTTAAGTGGTGCCTATTGCGGTGCCGGGCATCCGGAACATGATGTGGAAACCGAGGTATATCGACAATGAGCTTGGGAGATTACGACGAGGCCGAACACGAGCGTCGCGAGAAGAAGACCAGCGAAGTCGACGCCGATTTCGACGCCGAGCGCCCGGAGTACTCCGGATCGCTCACGTACGATTCCGGCGACTCCACGGAGGCACTCCTCGACAAGTTCCAAGAGCTGCAGGGCGAGTGAGGCGGCAGTTCGCGTCCTCCTTCTCCGGTCCGTCTGATTCCCGTCCACACCGACGCTCGTCGGCGGGCCTCAACGCCGCTGCTCTCAAGAGAGCGCGATCGCCGCGGAACAGACGATCGCGACCGCGAGAACGTGTCCGACGACGGCCCCGAGTAGGACGGGTTCGGTGAGCAGGAACGGGACGAGCGCCAGTTGGATCAGCGAGAACGCGATGTTCTCCGCGTCGAGCCGCCTGACTCGCGCCGTCGCCGTCGGGGGGAGGTCGACGTGGACCGCTCGCCACAGCGCGACGACCGCGCTCCACCACGAGGTGCCGATCCGGTAGGTGAGGTCCCAGAGGATCAACAGCGTGAGGTACACCACCGGGATCGGCGGGTCCGAACCGAACAGCCGCCCGATCAGCGTGCCGTCCCACGCGATCAGGTACGTGACGAGGGCGATGAACGCGAGCACGCCGAGGACGATCTCGATGCTCGACCCGAACAGCAGCCGCTTGTGCGCCGCCGGCGTCGGGAGCCGGCGGTTGATCGCCCCGAGCCGGTGCATCTCGACGCTGCCGACGGCCGCCACCGCGACGGCGACGGTGCCGGCGAGGACCGCGTCCCACAGGCCGTAGTACCAGCCGAGGGCCACGACGCCGACCTCGAACAGGGCGAACTGGATCGCGACCGCGAGCGCCCGAGAGAGCCCCAGCCCGGGAATCCCGCCGACGAGGCTCTCGTACACCCACGTCTCGCCGTAGTTGCGGCTCACGACGGCGGCCCCTCCGGCCGGGTCGCCGACGACCGCGTCTCTCTAGCCCGATCCATCTCGTCGATCGCTCGCGCGACCGCGACCTCGAACGGCGTCTGGTCGATCGGCACGAGGTCGCGGATCCGGTCGTCCTCGACGATCACGGTGTTTCGGAGCCCCTCGACGAGCGACCGGGCGAGGTAGGGGTTCACGTCGGTGACGAGCCGGAGCCACTTCGCCGACAGCTCCGGGCTCAGCACCGGGACCCGGATTATCCGCAGTTTGTGGCCGAGTTGGCGGCGGGTCCGTCGGAGGATCTCCGCGTACGTCAACACGTTCGGACCGCCGATCTCGAAGGTGTCGCCGGCGGTCGACGGCTCTTCGAGCGCCCCGACGAGATAGCCGACCACGTCGTCGATCGCGATCGGCTGACAGAGGGTGTCGACCCACTTCGGCGTGGTCATCACGGGGAGTCGACTCGCGAGCCCGTGGATCACCTCGAAGCTCGCGCTGCCGGCGCCGACGATGATCGCCGCCCGCAGCGTCGTGAGCGCCGGGTCGCCGGTTCCGAGGATTCGTTCGACCTCGCGGCGGGACTTGAGGTGCTCGGAGAGGCCCTCGCGATCTTCGCCGAGCCCGCCGAGATAGACGACTCGATCGGCGCCCGCGGCAGACGCCGAGTCGACGAAATTCCGGGCGCAGTTGCGGTCCCGCTCCTCGTACCCCGGACCGCCGTCCATCGAGTGAACGAGGTAGTAGGCGGCGTCGACGGGGTCGCCGTCGATCTCGAACGCGGGCGGGAGGGTGTGGGGTTCGAGGAGGTCGCCCTCGACGACGTGAACGCCCGGGGGCGGGGCGTAGCCGTCGGCGTCGCGGACGAGCGCGACCACTTCGTGACCGCGATCGAGGAGCGCCGGAATGAGGCGGCTCCCGACGAATCCGGTGGCGCCGGTGACGAGCACGCGCATACGGATCCCTCGGGTGGAAGGACCATAAGGGTCCGCCACGGTCGGGCGGCGGGGCCCCGAATCGCTTCGCCCCGACCGATCGTTAAAAGGCGTCGCGGGGCAGTGGTGGTGAACATGCACGCAGGCGAGTTCGAGCCGGTTCGAGGCGTCGCGGACCTGTACGTCCACGACGCCGGGATGTTCGACACCGACGAGTACGGGGCCGTGTACGTCTACGACGCCGAGCGGCCGATCGTGATCGACACCGGTACGGGGGCGAACCGCGAGTCGTTGTTCGAGACGCTCGACGAGATCGGGATCGGGCGCGAAGAGTTGTCGTGGATCCTCCCCACGCACGCCCACCTCGACCACGCGGGCGGCGCGGGGCACCTCGCCGAGCGCTACCCGAACGCCGAGGTCCGCGTCCCGGAGAAGGGGGTCCGCCACCTCGTGGATCCGGGCGCGCTCGTCGCCGGCACGAAGTCCGCCGTGCGGGACCAGTGGCAGCACTACGACGAGCCCGCGCCCGTCCCCGAAGACCGGATCGCGGGACTCGTCGGCGGCGACCGGATCGATCTGGGCGACCGCGAGCTCGTCGTCCACGAGGCTCCGGGGCACGCCCCGCACCACGCGTTCTACCACGAGCCCGACGCCGACGTGGTCTTCACCGCCGACGCCGCCGGGATCTACGTCCCGGAGGTCGACACGGTCCGACCCACGTCGCCGCCGCCCCAGTTCGATCTCGACCAGTGTCTCAGGGACCTCTCGGCCATCGAGGCGATCGACCCGGAGTACCTCTGTTTCGGTCACTTCGGTCCGCGCGAGTACGAGCCGTCGCTGATCGGAGAGGCGAAGCGGGCGTACGTCGAGTGGGTCGAGGCCGTCCGGGAGAAACGGGAGGCGCTCGGCGACGACGAGGCCGTGGTCGAGCACTTCGTGGAGGCGAGCCAGGACGTGGAGTTCTGGAACCCGGAGCGCGCGAGGGCCGACGCGAGCCTGAACTCGCGCGGCGTGTTGACGTACCTCGATCGCGTCGAGGAGGAGTCGGAGGAGTAGCCCTCGACGAGGGAATCCGCGCCCCCGACGGAAACCTCCTAAACCCCGCGCCGCCTAGCCGTGCCCATAGATGGGCATCTTCGACACGATCCGCGCCGTGCTCGGGACGAGCGCCGAGACGGACGCGACCCGCGAGGCCGACCCCGAAGACCTCTTCGGGATGTCGACCGCGTACATGACGATGGAGGCCGACCTCGGCTACGACCACTGCGGCGAGGCCGCGCTGTGCTTCTCCGGCGTCGACAGCACCCGCTTCGACGACGCCGTCGAGACGGTCGAGGCCATCCTGGAGGCCGGCGAGATCGACACCGGAACCGGGTTCCACCGGCACGAGGACGACCACGGCTACCAGTGGTTCGTACTGGAGGACGACGATCCCGAAGATCTGGTGACGAGCATCCACTTCGCCGCCGACCAGTTCATCGAGGAGGGGTTCGGCTCCCGCCTGCTCGCGGCCGTCTTCGGGTTCGAACGCGACGACACGGACGCCTACTGGATCTACTCGTTCCGCCGCGGCGCGTACTACCCCTTCTCGCCGAAGAGGACGAGCGACCGGAACCAGCAAGTGGAGTTCAAACTCCAGTCGGTCCTGGACGGGGAACTCGGACTCGAGGACGACGAGTCCTACTGGTACCCGCTGTGGCCCGACGCGCCGGGGAATCACCCGTGGGAGTGACGCGATGAGCGCGACGGAAACCGGTTCGGATCGAGGGTACGCCGGCCGCGACGCGCCGCGGAAGCGCCTCCTTCGAGCGGTGGCCGCGCAGACCGCGGCGCTGAGCGCGGCCGTCCACTTCCTGTGGGCGTGGCCGCGGCTCGCCCAGCCAGCGGACGCACGGCCCTACGTGTTCCTGCTCGGCGGGGCGTTCACCGTCGCGGTCGCGGCCGCGACGCTGCGCGCGGACGAGTACCGACGGCTGTACGCGCTGGGCGCCGGGACCCTCGCCGCGTTCCTCGGCGGCTACGCGTGGTGGCACGGGAGCGGGACCGCGGCGGCGCTCGCGAGCGATCCACTGGCGATCGTCGGCAAGGGCGCGGAGGTCGTCGGGGTCGTCGCGTTCCTCGCGCTGTACCGGCTCGCACCGCCGACGAGCGTCGTGCTCGAACGGCGGAAGGAGGCCGAAAGCGACGGCGAGCCCACCGGAGACGACGCGAACGGAAGCGAAGCCACCGGAGACGACGAGAGCGCACGGCCATGACCGAGACGTACCTGACGGTCGAGTCGTCCGCGACGGCGACGTTCGAGGTGCAGGGGTCGGAGTTCCTCGGGCACGTCGCGCCGGTCGACACGGTGGCGGCGGCCGAGGCGTTCGTCGAGCGGGTCCGGACCGAGTACGACGACGCGACGCACAACGTGCCGGCGTACCGAGTTCCCGCGGGCGAGGCCTCCGAACGGACGCCTGCCGGCGACGTCATGCTCCGGGAGTACTCCTCGGACGACGGGGAGCCGACCGGCTCGGCGGGGAAGCCGGCGCTCAACGTGCTCCAACAGCGCGAGATCCGGAACGTCGTCGCGGTGGTGACCCGGTACTACGGCGGGACGAACCTCGGCGTCGGCGGGCTCGCGCGCGCCTACTCGCGGGCGGTGAAGGACGGAGTCGACAAGGCGGGGGTGATCGAGGAGCGACCGCACCGCCGGCTGGTCGTGGAGACCGCGTACAACGACTCGGGAACGGTCCGCGGGGTGATCGAGTCGGCGGGCGTCGAGTTCGACGCCGACTACGACGAGCGCGTGCACTTCGCGCTTCGGATCCCCATGGCCGAAGTCGAATCGCTCGTGGAGCGGCTCAACAGCGCGACCAGCGGGCGGGTAGAGATCGATCGATAGCGGAGAGATCGGTCGTCGAAGCACCGGGGTGGCGAACAGGCGACGGAGTCGAAACGCACGGAGTACCGCGGCGGTGCGTCGCGCTCCCGCCTAGTGCGCCGCGGGCGACCGTCAGGTCACGGCGGGAATGGGCTCGGTATCCGAGTTGAACCGTCGGTCGGGATCGACCGAGTACGGATCGGGAGGCGGCTACGCGAACTTCCTGACGGTCATGTCGAGGGTGTCCAGATCGAGGATAGGCGCGTACCCTGCGTCGGGGTCGATGTTGACGGACTTTTGGAAGTCGGTCTGCGCCTGCCAGCAGCCGGAGTTGACGGCGAGCACGTTGTGGTACTTCCCCCAGCCGAGCTTGTGGACGTGGCCGGTGTGGAACACGTCGGGCACGTCCTCGATGACGAGGTAGTCGCGCTCCTCCGGCGCGACGCGGGTGTGACCGCCGAACTGCGGGGCGACGTGGCGCTTCTTCAACAGCTGGTACATCGCCTTGTGGGGCTCGTCGTAGCTCGCCTTCTCCTCGGGGAGCTCCGCGATCACCTCGTCGAGCGAGACGCCGTGGTACATCAGCACGTCGACGCCCTCGACGGAGACGGTCGCCGGGTTCGAGACGATCCGCGCGTCGTGGACGTCCATGATGGAGCGGATCTCGTCGTTGAATCCGGGCTGGGGCTCCGCGAGCCGGACCGCGTCGTGGTTGCCCGGGATCATCACGATCTCGGTGTCCGCCGGCACCTCCTTGAGGTGCTCCGCGAAGGCCTCGTACTGGTCGTAGATGTCGACGATCTCCAGCTCCTCGTCCTGATCGGGGTAGACGCCGACGCCCTCGACCATGTCGCCGGCGAGGAGGATGTACTCGACCGGCTCGGCCTCCGGCGTGTGGAGCCAGTCGGTAAACCGGCTCCACGCGTCGGCCATGAACTCGTCGCTACCGACGTGGATATCGGAGATCAGCGCGGCCTGCACGTGGCGGTCGGCCGCACCGGTTCGGTGGGTCCGAGGAACGTCGGGGAAGTGGAGGGAGTCGGCGAAGAGGATTCCGGAGTCGTCGGCGAGGGTGCCCTCGACGGCGAGGCACTCGTCCATCATGATCTCGTCGACGAGGTCAGCGAGCCCCTTGTCCTTCATGACCAGCGCGGGGAAGGTCCCGGTCGTGTCCTCCAGTTCGACGAGCCAGTGGCCGGACTTTGTGGACCGGACGTCGTTGACGAGACCGATCATCGCGGCGTCGCTCCCGCCGGGCATCTCCGCGATCGCCTCGGCGGGGCGGTGGTTGACGCGACCGCGGAGCACCTTCGAGAGCCGCTCGTAGCGGTCGCGGAACGTCCGGACGAAGTCGCCGTACTCACCGGTCCCGGTGCTCTGACCGGTCATGTCGTTGCCGACCTCTAGGTCGCGTAGGTCGGGGTCGTGATGGGGGGCGCTGTCGGCGGTGCTGTCGGCGGTGCTGTCGGCAGTACTGTCGGCGGTGCTGTCGGCGGTGGTGTGAGACTCAGTATGTGGGCCTGATGAAGACCCCTCCGTTTCGACTGGAGATCGGGTCGTCGAGGCCCCAGGAGACGATCCGTCGCCGGTTCGTGCTGGAGGTGATTCGTGGGTCGGATCGGCGTCGGAAGCGGACCGGCCGTTCGTGACCGCGCGAACGTGGTCCGAAGTGATACGGAGGGCGTCGTCCGGGGCGCGGTCGACGACCGATTCGACGGCGTCGGCGGAGTCGGGCGCGCTCGCCAAGAGGGTGATCGCCTCCCGTTCGGCGTTGTATCCGTGTCTGGCGAGTTCCTTGGCGATCCGGGCGTTCGACTCCAGCGGCACGACATCCGAGAGGGGAGGACGGCTCAAAACGGTTCCGGAGCCCGTCGGTCTCCCGAGATCGATCGCGACCATCGGCGACCGGGACCCGGAAGCTTATGTCCGAAACCCGTCAACCCGGATGTAATGGACGAACGGGATCGGTCGGGCAGCGGCGACAAACCCGACCGGGAGACCGGGTCGGCGGACAACGATACTGGGAACGACGATCCCATCGACGGCGATCCTACCGGAGACACTGGCGATCCTGCTGGAGGCACTGGCGATCCTACCGGAGACACTGGCGATCCTGCTGGAGGCACTGGCGATCCNAGACACTGGCGATCCTGCTGGAGGCACTGGCGATCCTACCGGAGACACTGGCGATCCTGCTGGAGGCACTGGCGATCCTACCGGAGACAATTTCGGCGGCGACGACCCCACCGGCGACGGGGCGGGCGACAGCGACACCAGCGACGAGACGCCCCCCGAAACGGGTCCAGTGGCCGTCGCGGAGACATCGGGTGACAAACGCGCCCGAGCTTCCGGTGATCGGAGCGAAACCGGTCGAACCGGGACCGGAACAAGTCGGGAGCGAGCCGCTTCCGACGAGGGATTGTTGCACCGGTTCCGTCACGACAGGGTGGGGCCGCTGATGTGGGTTCGAGAGATGCTCACCAGCGTCGCCATTGTGCTCTTGATCGGCCTGATCCTGTTCGGAGTCAGCGGCGTGTGGCCGCCGATGGTCGCGGTCGAGTCCGGGAGTATGGAGCCGAACATGGAGGTCGGCGACCTCGTGTTCGTCACGGAGCCGGGGCGGCTCGCGCCCGATGCCGCCGGCAACGACATCGGCGTCGTGACCCACGAAGTCGGCGAGACCGTCGATTACCGGACGTTCGGGTCCTACGGCTCGGTCGTGATCTACCGGCCGCCCGGACGGACAGCCTCGCCGATCATCCACCGGGCAATGTTTCACGTGGAGGAGGGTGAGAACTGGTACGATCGCGCGGACGATCAGTACCACAGCGCCGCCGGCTGCGGCGAACTCAACCACTGTCCCGCACCCCACGACGGGTTCATCACGCTCGGCGACGACAACGCGAACTACGACCAAGCGAGCGGACTCGCCGCGCCGGTCAGATCCGACTGGGTGACGGGGGTTGCACGGGTCCGCATACCGTACCTCGGCTACGTGCGGCTAATCGCGACCGGACAGGCGGAGCCGAGTGACGTGCTGGCGACGAGCGTCGCGATGCAGACGGGGAGCGTCGGCATCGACGAAGTCAACGGTGGAGACACGGCCGACGCGAAGGCCAGCGTTTCGGGTGGAGGCGTGACCGCTGACGTGGTCGGCTGACGGAAAATCGGGGGATCCGACGGAAGGCGGAAACTCCGCGATCAAGCCGTCTCAGTTGTCGAACCGAGCCTGAACGAACGGCTGCGCGTTCTCGATGTCACCGAGCCGGGAGTCGGACAGGAGGACGGCCTCGGTCTCCTCGACGGGGACCGACAGACCCATCTCCTTCGTGCGGCCGTATCGTCCCTTCGAGACGACGACGGCGTTGACGATTCCGAGCATGTCGAGCTCGCTGATGAGGTCGGTGACGCGGCGCTGGGTGAGGACGTCGGCGTCGATCTCCTCACAGAGGCGCTTGTAGATGTTGAACACCTCCCCGGTGTTGATGTTGTGGACGCCGTTCTTCTCCAAGAGGATGACCGCGAACAGCACGATTTTGCTCTGGGTCGGAAGCGTGCGAACGACCTCGACGACGCGGTCGAGTTCGATCTTGTCCTGCGCCTGGCGGACGTGTTTCTCGCCGACGATTTCGGCCTGCGATCGCTCGGCGAGCTCGCCCGCGGTCCGAAGCAGATCGAGCGCGCGACGGGCGTCGCCGTGTTCCTGCGCGGCGAACGCCGCACAGAGGGGGATCACGTCGTCGGTGAGCGCGTCTTGTTTGAACGCGATGTCGGCGCGGTGCTGGAGGATGTCGCGGAGCTGGTTCGCGTCGTACGGCGGGAAGACGATCTCCTCCTCACCGAGGCTGGACTTGACGCGGGGATCGAGGAAGTCGGTGAACTTCAGGTCGTTCGAGATGCCCATGATCGAGATCCGAGACCTGTTGAGTTCCGAGTTCATTCGAGAGAGGTTATAGAGCGTGTCGTCCCCGCTCTTCTCGACGAGCTTGTCGATCTCGTCGAGCATGATCACGACCACGCGCTCGTGGTAGTCGACCGCCTCGAAGAACGTCGAGTAGACCCGATCGGTGGGCCAGCCGGTCATCGGTACCTCTTCCATCTCGTCGGCGTCGGTTTCGAGTTCATCGATCCGCGCGTCGACGTCGTCGAGGGTCCCGAACTCGGTGTCGGCGAGCACGGTCGGATCGTCGACAGCGTCGGATCGGAGCTCGCGACACCGGTCGAGCCGGTCCGCGATGACCGCCTGATTTTCCTCGATAAAGGTGTTCGCGAGCTGTGCGAGAACGCGATACTGCGTGTCCGTCACCTCGCAGTTGATGTACTCGACTTCGCAGGGCACGTCGTACTTCTGTGAGGTCGACTCGAGCTCCTGAGAGACGAACTTCGCGGAGGCGGTCTTCCCCGTTCCCGTCTTGCCGTAGATGAGGATGTTGGAGGGTGTTTCCCCGCGCAGCGCGGAGACGAGAATCGTCGCCATCCGGTTGATCTGGTCGTTACGGTGAGGAAGCTCGTGGGGGGTGTAAGACGGACGAAGGACTTCCTTGTTCTCGAATATCGGCTCTCCGGAGAGTAGGTCGTCGAACAAGCCCTGGTTGTCGTCGTCGTCGTCGAGGACGACGCCGTCGAAATCGACATCCGGAGAGGAGCGGTCTCGTCCGCCGCTCCCGACATCGATGTCCGTCGAAGCGTCACTCAATTGATTGGACCCCGAGTCAGTATCCGAGTCAGTATCCGAGTCTGGGTCCGTCGCGTCCGCTCGCGATGTCGAGCGATCGGATGGTCGCGATGAATCGGGTGATGACGGATCGTCGAGGTTAGCGATGGTTTCGTCAGATGCGCCGGTTTCGCCGGTCCCGTCAGTCCCGGATCGATCGTCAGCGATCCCGCTGTCGTCTCCTGATTCACCGGTCTGCGGTGTGTTCTCTCCTTCGTCCATTGGAACCCCCCTGTTTCAGGTGGAAGTCGACCGAACAACAACGACAGATGTCGTATACCGGCCTGAAACATCGATATTCGACTGAGACCGAAGTCGAATACGTCCAGTTGATGCAGTCGAACCAGATGAAGAGGGGGAACAAAAGTGTTACTCTCTGGACCCGAAACCAACCGTCCCAGTTGAGGGTCAACGACCAGATATCGTCGTCAATCTGGCCGTTAACAGGCAGAAATCGGCGGACAGGAAAGAGAGGTAGTGCAACTCGGTTCGAGTCCGGGCAGCCGTGATTCAAGTCCGGACAGCCGTGGTTCGAACTCGGACAACTGTAACGCGATCCGCTCATCGTTTCGGAGCCGTCCCAGAGCTGTCCTCATACTCTGTCTTCATACTCTGTCCTGCTTCGGTCTTGAGACCGTTCCTGCTTCGATCTTGAGGCCGTTCAGTCGTCCCGGTTATTTAACCGGATAATGAGTTCGTTCTGGTTTGACCTTGGTCGTTCTCTCCTGAGTGTTCGTTCTTTCGCGAGTTCTTCCGAGCGATCCCATGACCCCCCCACCCCTTTGTTTCGTGTGGAACTCGAAAATGGTGGGGGGAGGGGGTGAGAGGGGCTATTGTATAGCGGTAGTTTTATTATAGTTGCAATACAACAGTACCCTCGACAAAGCACCCCAAGTTATTTTATTATTATTGTTTGATGTAGTAAAGAGATTTACCTCTGGTATTTACACTCGGGGTACTACCGCCCGCCCCCACCCCCTACACCGATAACGGTCTCCACCCGAAACGAAGGGGTGGGGGAGGGGAAGAACCGAACTTCTCGTTGGGTTGCCTTCCAATCAGCTCTCGATCGTCGGTAACCTCTTCTCTGTCGTGGGTGGCTCGTCCGTCTGATCCGTTCGCCTGTCTCGTCCGTCTATTTCTCGTCTGTCCGCTCTCTGCCGCCGTTTTCCGTCAATTGATGGTATCCAGCCTTCGATCATTAAGAATGTATAAATAAGTACAGATAAACGTATACTCGATATCGAGCGTGTCACAACTTCACGGCCCGAATATCACCGGATCGGGACTGTCTGACGCAGTTCTTAAGTGAGAGGGGCGTGGATTCTATCTTAATTCCCCGAACACACCCTGGATATGTGGTATCGGGCGTTACCACACCGCACAGAGTGTTTGGGAGAGAACACAGGACTGGAGGTCAGGATGGGACTGCTCACGAATCTTAAAGACAGCATATCACGGGTCACCGACGGGCTGTTCGCGGCCGACGAACCCAAGCGGATCGGGATCTACGGACCGCCGAACGCCGGGAAGACGACCCTCGCGAATCGGATCGCACGCGACTGGACGGGTGACGCCGTCGGGCCGGAGAGCCACATTCCACACGAAACCCGCCGGGCGCGCCGGAAGGAGAACGTGGAGATCGAGCGCAACGGGCGAAAGGTCACCATCGACATCGTCGACACGCCGGGCGTGACGACGAAGGTCGACTACAAGGAGTTCCTCGACCACGACATGGACAAAGACGACGCGGTCCGTCGGTCGCGGGAGGCGACCGAGGGCGTCGCGGAGGCGATGCACTGGCTCCGCGAGGACGTCGACGGTGTCATCTACGTGCTCGACTCCACGACGGACCCGTTCACACAGGTGAACACCATGCTCATCGGGATCATCGAGTCGCAGGACCTCCCGGCGCTCATCCTCGCGAACAAGACGGACCTCCCCGGATCGGACGTCCAGCAGATCGCGAACGCCTTCCCGCAACACGAGACGATCCCGCTGTCCGCGCTGGAGGGCGAGAACATGGACGAAGTGTACACGAAGATCGCGGAGTACTTCGGCTAATGCCGGGCCCAACCCCTAACGTCGACGGCGACGACGCCCCCTCTGACGACTCCGACGACGGGGTCCGGATCGACATGATAAGCGGAGCCCGGATGGAGGGGCTCACCGGGATGGAGAAGATCCGGCTCATCCTCGACGGCGTCCGCGACGGCAACATCGTCATCCTCGAGCAGGGTCTCTCTCCGGACGAGGAGTCGAAGCTCATCGAGGTGACGATGACCGAGATCAGCCCCGACGACTTCACCGGCATCGAGATAGAGACGTATCCGAAGGCGGAGGCGGGCGATCAGAGCTTCCTCGACAAACTGATGGGTCGCAACTCGACCCAGAAGCTCACCGTCATCGGCCCAGCCAATCAGATCGAAACGCTGCACAAAGACGAGAACCTCATCAGCACGCTCGTCTCCCGTAAGTAAATGCCACACCAGTGTACCACCTGCGGTCGGACGTTTCCCGACGGGTCCAAGGAGATGCTCTCCGGCTGTCCGGACTGCGGGGGGAACAAGTTCCAGTTCAAGCCCGCCGGTGAGACGAGCGACGGACAACCCTCACCCGTCGGCGAGAAGCCGTCGGACACCGACCGCCAGTCGCCCGACGCTGACCGCCAGTCGCCCGACGCTGACCGCCAGTCACCCGACGCTGACCGCCAGCCTGCTCCCATCGATGATGGCGCCCCCGACGAGGGCGACGCCTCCGCCGCTGACACTCGCGATCCCGATTCCCGCCGACCCGACCCGAAATCGTCCGGGAATCAGACGCCAGACGCCCGAAACGCGGACTCGGAACACGTCCGCGACCGGAGCGAAGAGGACGTGGCCCAGGCGAGCGCGCGCTCGGATGTCGTCTCGCCCGACGAGCTCGACCGGGCGAGTCGGGACGTCGAGGGCGATTCGTCCTCGACCGGATCCGGTCCGGACGCATCGGACGATCCGGAGGGCCCCCGCCCCGATATCGACGACCTCCGCGACGAGCTCAACGAGCAGTTCGAGAGTATCCGTATCGTGAGCCCCGGGAAGTACGAGCTCAACTTGATGGAGCTGTACGATCGCCAGGAGTACATCATCTCGCTCCAGGAAGACGGTCGGTACGTCATCGAGATGCCCGACGCCTGGGGCATCTCCGACGAGTAACCCCACCCGCATCCGCTCCCGCAACCTCCCGTACCACTGACGACTCTCTCCGTTCTGTTCCCGTTCGACCCTCTGTTCTGTTCCCGTTCGACCCTCCGTTCTGTTCCCGTTCGGCCCTCCGTTCTGTTCTCGTTCGACCCTCCGTTCTGTTCTCGTTCGACCCTCCGTTCTGTTCTCGTTCGACCCTCCGTTCTGTTCTCGTTCGACCCTCCGTTCAGCGATCAGTCGATCGATCTCGGTCGCCCATCGACCCAGTTCGCGATCGATCCGAATTCTCTGGCGACCCTTGTCGAAGAAGACACAGTTATGCGGCTTCCTCCGTTACGGGCGCCCATGTCTATCGATCACACTCTCAGTGCAGTGTCTCGTTCGCTCTCTCTCCCGAGTCGGACGAGTCGACCGGGCCGACGGACGCGACTGACCCGACCGAGTCGGACGAGTCGACCGGCCGGTAGCGGGGTGCTCGTATGCGCGTAGTCGCCAAGTTCGGCGGAACGAGCCTCGGGAGCGGCGATCGGATCGAACGCGCGGCGGACTCGGTCGCGAACGCGGTCGCGGCGGGCCACGAGATCGCGGTCGTCGCGAGCGCGATGGGGTCGACGACCGACGACCTCCTCGACGACATCACCTTCGAGACGGACGACGCCGACCGCGCAGAGATCGTCTCGATGGGCGAGCGCACCAGCGTCCGAATGCTGAAGGCCGCGCTCTCGGTCCGCGACGTCGAGGCCGTCTTCCTCGAACCCGGTCACCCCGACTGGCCCGTGGTCACGAACGAGCTCGGCGAGGTCGACGTCGAGGAGACGAAGAAGCGCGCGCGAAAGATCGCCGCCGAGATGGACGGCGTGGTCCCCATCATCACCGGCTTCCTCGCCGAGGATCACGACGGGAACGTCACGACGCTCGGACGCGGCGGCTCCGACACCACCGCCGTCATGCTCGGCAACTACATGGACGCCGACGAGGTCGTGATCGTCACCGACGTCGAGGGCGTGATGACCGGCGATCCGCGCGTGGTCGAAGGCGCGCGCAACGTCGGGCGAATCACCGTCGACGAGCTCCGAAACCTGTCTTTCCGCGGTGCGGAGGTCGTCGCGCCGTCCGCGCTCTCGTACAAGGACGAGGAGCTCGCGGTCAGGGTCGTCCACTACCAACACGGCGACTTACTCAGGGGCGGCACTCGGATCGAAGGGGAGTTCGAGAGCCTGATCGACATGCGCGAGGAGCCGCTCGCGTGTCTCACCATCGCCGGCCGCGCGATCCGGAACCGCTCGGGTATCCTCTCACAGCTCGCGAACGCCCTCCGCGAGGAGGACATCAACATCGACGCGGTCGCCTCCGGGATGGACTCGGTCACGTTCTACGTCGATGTCGATAGGGCCGAGACGGCCGAGGCGCTGCTCCACGAGGCGGTCGTCGACGACGAGACGCTCTCCTCGGTGACCGTTGCCGACCCGATCGCGGTCATTCGGGTGACCGGCGGCGAGCTCCCGAACCAGTCCGGCGTCATCCAGGAGATCATCGCGCCGCTCGCCGACGCCGGGATCAACATCATCGACCTGATCACGAGCGCGACTTCCGTCGCGGTGTTTGTCGACTGGGACGACCGCGAGGACGCACTCGAAATCGTGCAGGGTCGATTCGACTGATCGCCGTTCGGTATCGGCTCGACTGATCGCTTTTCCACTCGCTCAGGTCTCGGTTCCTCTATCGATCCAGTTCGGACGGATCGATCGCGTACCGGGTCGTCCGTCGCCCTTCGAACCGCGGTCCCGGCCCGGCCGACGAGAACCCGGCGTTTTCGAGGACGTCTCCGGTTCGCTCGTCGTTCGGAACGACGACCTCGACGCCCATCTCTTCGCGTCGCGCGAACCGACGCGGCTCCTCGAACAGCCGGCGGATCACCGCTTCGTCTCCCTCGAAGTCGGTCACGTGTACGGTCTCGCCGCGTACGTCGAAGGCGACGAACCCCGTGACGGTCGAATCGTCGCCGGCGGTCTCTTCGCTATCCACACTACTCTCTCCGCTCCCCGCCACCGCGACGCGGACCGAGCGGTCGTGGATCATGTTCTTAACGACTCCTCGGGGCCGATCCGTCGCCGTCGCCAGCTCTTCGACGTCCGACTCAAGCGCGTCACGGATTCGCATACTACGCGTATCCGGCGTTCAGACATAAAACCGGTGTCGACGCCGGGGTGTCGCGGCGCGCCTCGATCACAGTTCACCGACGAGGCTCGTCCGCGGTCTCGCCGAAGAATATAGCTTTAAACGACCGGCGGACGCAGGAACCTCCATGAGCAAATCCACCAAGATCGTCGTCGGTACGATCGGCGTTTCGGCCGCCCTGTCGGTCCTCATCATTCTCTCGTACGTCTTCGCCTGATGTTCTCGACCCGTCCGCTCGACGACGACCTCGACGCGGTTCGCGAGGCCCACGCTCCGGGCTCGCCGGTGCTCGACGTCGACGCGGACTTCGAGACGCTCCCCCCGGCCTCGGCGGAGGATCTCGGACTGTTCGTCGACGGGCTCTCGCCCGCGTCGTTTCCGGTCGAATGGCTCCCCGACGAGTCGCCCGACCTGCTCCGGAAGTACGCCGGACCGGCTTTCACGGTGGGGCTTCCGGGAGACGGAACCGTCGTTCGAACCACCCAGACCGACCCGCAGACCGTACTCGTCAAGCACCGAGCCGAAGGGACGCCAGACGACTTCCTCGCGTTCCTGATCGCGGACCGGTTGGTCCAAGTCGGCGTCGAGCCGGTACCCGACTCGTTGCCCGAGGGGGCCCCCGGCTCTCGGCTCCCTGAGAGTTTCCTCCCGTTCTTCGGCGAACGCTACTGCGACCTCGACGCCGCGATCCGGCGCCCCGATCCCGAAACGGGCGCCTCCACGACCGGGTTGGGCCCCAGCGACGTCTTTCAGATCGCGGCGGCGCTGTTCGACGCGTGGGTCGGGTTGTACACCCGCGACGTCTTCGCGTCGTGGGAGGGCACCCGTCCCCGGTTGTTCGACGCGTGGATCGACGCCGGCGACAGCCTCGAAGGGCGGCTCGGCGAACTTGCGAGCGAGGTCGCTCGGGGGGAGACCGACTTCGCGAGCGCGAGCGAGTACGCCTGCTCGGCGGTCCGTCACGGCCTCGATCTGCCCGCGCCGTTCGCGGCGCTCGACACCGCGGCGTACCGCGACCGCGGCGCTCCCTACGCGGTGGCGTGGGCGGAGAAGACGGTGGCGTCGATGGTCGAGGCGTCGGAGTAGCCGGGGAGTCGGAAATCCCTACTTCAGGTCGACGGTCACGTTCCCGTCGCCGTCGAGCTCGATGACGCCCTCGAACAGCTCCCGGAACCGGTCCAGCGTCGCGACCTCGTGGACCTCTTCGGAGAGGTGGAAGATGCCGACCGCGTCGTGTTCGTCGAGGAGGTCGAGGATGTCCGCGGCCGCCTCGTACACCGCGTTGTCGTCGGCGTAGTACGCCATCTCCGTGAGCGAGTCGACGGAGACGCGTCGCTTCCCCTCGTGTTCGGTGAGGAACCGCTCTACCCGATCGACGACCCCGTCGAGGTCGTCCGGCGCGGAGACGTAATACACGTCGTCCGAGGAGCGGCGGGAGTATCCCCGTTCGACGGAGAGCGTGTCGAGGATCGTCGCCTTCGTCTCGTCGACGTCGTAGTACTCCAGCTTCTGTTCGACCTCGCGCGCGGTGGTCCGCGTGGAGACGACGAGGAAGGCGTCGGTGTCGGTCTTCAGGAAGTCCGTGTCGATCCGGTCGGTCTCGCCGATGCTCGGGTGAACGAGGAGCAGCCCGGTTCCGCCCGGGATCGTTTCCGGCCCGTTTTCGATGGCGAGCGAGTAGTCCATGGGATCGGGAAACCGCCCGACCGACTTAACGATGCGGGGCACGGCGGTCGGCGGTGGTCGGCGGTTGTCCGCGTCGCGGCTCCGCCCATCGCTCACGTTTCGTGACCACCCGCTCCCGGCCGGTTTTTTCACCGTCCCCTCCGTCGGCACGGTCGATGCCCGGTCACGACACCGCCCGCGACGTCTACCGACAGGCGCTTCCGGTGATCCTCGTCAGCCTCGTCGCGGGGCTGTTCTCCGGGACGATCCTCGGGTCGGAGACGATGCGGGCCGGCATCTCTGAGGTTCCGGGCCTCCTCCTGCTGCTTCCGGCGTTCCTCGCCACCCGGGGCGGGGTCTACGGCTCGCTCGGCGCGCGGCTCTCGACCGGGCTCCACCAGGGGCTCATCGAGCCGCGCTTCCGGCTGGACCGCCGGCTCACGAACGCGATCCTCGCTTCCTTCATCAACGGGATGACCGTCTCCGTGTTCATCGCGGTGATCACGTTCCTCTGGCTGCGGCTCTTCGGGAACGCCGGGAACCTCCTCGAACTGGTCGGGATCATGGTCGTCGCCGGCTTCCTCTCGGCGGTGCTCATGATCTCGGTGCTGATCGCCGTCATCTTCGTCGGCTACCGGCGCGGGCTCGACCCCGACAACGTGATCGGCCCCGTGGTCACCACCCTCGGCGACGTGTTCGGGATATTCTTCCTCCTCGTCGGGATCTACGTCGTGGGGGCGGTCCTATGAACGTCGTGGGGGCGGTGCCGTGAGCTCGACCGACTCCGGAGGCGACGGGGACCGCGAGTACGTCGACGAGTGGTCGATCCGCCGGATCGTTCGGACGATGATCCCGCTGTTGGCCGCGCTCTCGGTGCTCCAGCTGGTCTCCGGCACGGTTCTGGAGACGTTCGAGGAGACGCTCGTGACGAACCCCGCGCTCCTCGTGTTGGTGCCGGTCCAGATCGGGACCGCGGGCAACCTCGCGTCGATCACCTGCTCGCGGCTCACCACCCAGCTCTACCTCGGCACCTACGAGCTGAGTCCGTCGAACCCGGACCTCCGCGCCAACGTCGGCGCCGTGTTCGCACTCGCGGGCACCGTCTTCGGCGCGGTCGGCGTCGCCGCGTGGGGGATCGGCGTCGCGCTCGGCGGGACCCTCGGGCTCGGACGCGTGCTGCTCGTCTCGCTCGTCTCGGGGATGCTCCTCGCCGTCCTCGTCGTCGTCGCCAGCGTCGCCGCGGTCGAGATTTCCTACCGCGTCGGGCTCAACCCCGACGACACCACCATCCCCGTCGTCACCAACCTCTGTGACGTCGCCGGCGTGCTCATCCTCTTCGCGGTCGTCTCGGTGGTCGTCTAACCGGCGAGGGTCGATCCCGATCCGAACCGATCTCGCCCGTCTCAGAACACGCTGTCGGCGGTCGCGGCGCCGACCACGCTGAACACCGCCCCGACCGTGATCGCCTTGAGCGTCGTCGCCCAGAGCTCGGCGCCGGCCACGCCCTGGTCGACGAGGAAAGTCGCGGGCGCGTCGAACAGCAGCGCGAGCACGGCGACGGAGCCGAACGCGACGATCATCAGCGAGACGAACCGAACCGGGATCCCGGCGACCTCTCGCTCGTCGTCCGGGTCGCGGTCGGTGTCGGCGCGGTAGAGCGCCGCGTAGCCGATCAGGCCGACGACGCCGGCGGTCAGCACCGCCTGCAGCCAGTTCATCCCCGCGGCCAGCTCCCACACCTCAGCGGTGACGACGAACGGGCCCGCGAGGAGGAATCCGCCGACCGCCTGCTGTGCCGAGTCCGCGATCCGGTACTTCGGTCGACGGAGGCTCCGCGGGCGTTTCATACTCCCTGAAGCGGTACCGATCGATAAAACGACGACGCTTTTCACCGCCCAAACGACGACGCTTTTCACCCGTCCGGACGTTCGCCCGCGTATGAGCGTTCGCGAGGAGTTCGACGAGTGGGCGGCGGCGGGGAAGGACCGCGGCATGGAGGACCGGCACTGGCACACCGCCAAACACGTCCTCGCGCGGATGCCGGTCGAAGACGGCGACGCCGTCCTCGACCTGGGCACCGGCTCCGGATACGCCCTCCGCGCGCTCCGCGAGCGGGGGATCGGTCGGGCGTACGGGCTCGACGGCGCGCCCGAGATGGCGCGCAACGCCCGTGGCTACACCGACGACGACGCGGTCGGGTTCCTCGTCGGCGACTTCGACGCGCTCCCCTTCGCCGCCGACTCGCTCGATCACGTCTTCTCGATGGAGGCGTTCTACTACGCGGCCGACCCGCACAACACGCTCGAAGAGATCCGCCGGGTGCTGAAGCCCGGCGGCACCTTCTACTGCGCGGTCAACTACTTCGCGGAGAGCGAGGAGACCCACGCGTGGCAGGAGAACATCTCGGTCGACATGACGCTGTGGAGCCGCGCGGAGTACCGCGAGGCGTTCCGCGAGGCGGGGCTGTACGTCGCCGCACAGGACGCGATCCCCGACCGCGAGATCGAGATCCCGGACGCCGCCGAGTTCCCGACCGACGACTGGGACTCCCGCGAGGCGATGGTCGACCGGTACCGGACGTGGGGAACGCTGTTGACCGTCGGCGTCTCGCCCTGAATCCGTCGTTTCGTTATTGATCGTCGTCGCTGTCGGCGGATCGGCGGTAGACGCGTTCGACTCTCTAGATACCCCTCTGTGAATTGCTGATAGCAGATCGGCGGTGAACACCTCCAAAGCCCCAGCCCGCGAGGCTGCTCCTTTGAGTCCCACCCGTCCGCGACCGCACTGCACCTCACGCCTCCCCAGCCTCGTCGGGCGCGTCCTGCGGGCTCCCTTCGGTCGCCCTCGTCGCGCCCGACTCCCTCGCACGCGCTGACTCGCGGCCGCCAGAGGCGGCCGCTCGCAGGCGCGCGCCGACCGCAGTTGACTTTTCACCTCTCTCCTCGCGTCCGGCGATCCCTTTTACGCATGCGGACTCTTCTCACACACGATCACCATGGAACTCCGTTGCGAGGGCTGCGCCGGCTGCTGCGTCGACTGGCGACCGCTCGCGCCCGAGGCTGCGGGTTCCGACCGAACCGGGAGCCGCCCGCCGCTCGACGATGCCTACGACCTCGTGCCGCTCGCGCGCGACGAGATCGCCGGGTTCCTCGACGACGGTCTCGGCGACGTGTTGGTGCCTCGTCTGTTCGAGCCAGCGGAGGGCGACGACGCGGTCCGGATCGACGGCGTCGCGGTCGCCGCCGCCGGCGGCCGCCCCGTCTTCGCGGTCGGCCTGCGGAAACCCCCGAAGCCGGTCGCGCCGATCGGCACCGACGAGCACCGGTGGCTCGACGCCTGCGTCTTCCTGGATCCGACCACGCTCCAGTGCCGGATCCACGGCGACGACCGCTATCCGCGAACCTGCTCGACGTACCCCGCCCACAGCCTCGAACTGGACGCCGAGACAGAGTGCGAGCGCGTCGAGGCCGCCGGCGGCGGCGACCGCCTCCTCGACTACGCGATTCCCGACGACACCCCGCCGCTCCCGTTCGGGCCCCGAGCCGCCGGAGCGACCGTCTTCGCGTACCCCGACCCCGACGACCTCGATGGCGTGATCGACCGGCTTCGGGCGGAGCGGCTCACCTCCGACGACCGCGCCCGGTTCGTCGGAGCCGCGGTCGGCTCCAGCCCCGGATCGCTCTCCGTCGACCGCGACCGAATGGCCGAGGCCAGGGCTCGCGCCCGCGACGCCGACTCGTGGGCGGGCCGAGCGATCAGGGGGTGGAACGAGCGGACCGCGGGCGACGGCGACCTCGTCGGACTCGACCCGGACGACCGCGAGCGGCTGGTCCGAGAGCTGGAGGACGACCCCGGCGCACCGAAAACGCCGGGGTGGGAGTGAGCGAGACGCCCCTGCTCTCACCCGTCGATCCGCCGCACGGCGAGCGCGCCCTCGCAGGTGCACTCGGTCTCGCACTTTGGGCACTCCGACGCGGGCCGATCGATCGGCTCCCGGTGAACCGTCTCGTAGCCGTGGCGGTCGAACAGCCGCTCCGGTGAGTCGTCGCCGCCGTGGTACCACGAGTCCGCGAGGAACAGGTCCACGCCCGCGTCCGCCCCGACCTCGTGAAGCCGGTCGAGAAGCCGGCTCCCGATCCCCCGCCCCGTGGCGCCGTCCCGGACGTATCCCATCTCCAGGTGCCCGTACCGCTCCGCGGCGGGGACGAGCTCCGGGTCGTCGAAGAAGTACATCTCGTCGGCGACCGCGCCCGGCTCCTCGAACTCGCGGAGCGCCATCACGCCGAGGATCGGGCCGTCGCTACCGTTTCCGGCGTCCGCGTCGCCGCCCCCGTCGGCCTCCACCGCGACCAGGACGTGGTACGTCGGGTCGTCGAGCCCGAGGTCGACGCCGTAGGAACTCCCCTCGCTGAAGTGCGCGGTGATGAGCGCCTCCAGTTCGTCGGCGTCGCCCGGTCGCGGGTCGCGGATCGCGATCTCGTCCATTCGTCACGCGGTACGGCTCCCGGGGGCAAGAGGGGTGCGGTGTCTGCACTGCTCTCGCGCTATCCGCCGATCCCCGGCCGCCAGACCCCCTGCCGCCGGTCGAGCCACGCGGTGACGACGACGTGCGGGAGCGTCAGCGCCGCGATGCCGACGAGCGACGCCGCGAGCAGGCCGCCCGGCGCGGCGACGCCCGCGGGGGCTGCGAGCCCGATCCCGGCGAGCCCGGCGAACCCCCCGAGCGTGAGCGGGGCCGCGTCGCGGGCGAACCGGGCGAGCGCCCGCCGAACGCCGCCCTCCCCGAGCGCGGCAGCCGCGTTTGGGTCGATGAGCATCAGTCGCCCCACGTGTCGGAGCGCGTGCCAGAGCGCGAAGTACACCCCGATCGCGAACACCGGCGCCGCGAGCAGGAACCACGCCCACAACACCGCGACCTCGCCGGAATCGCGGAGCCACCCGCGTCGCGAGGCGCCGCGGCGGACCCGCGCGTACCCCACCCCGACCGCCGAGAGCGTCGCCGCGATCACGACTCCGCCGACCGCCAGCCGCGTGGCCGGGACGAAGAGGGGGTCGACCGCGGCGGCCGCCGCGCCCGGCTCGACGAGGAACAGCCCCACGACCCACTCCGCGACCAGCCGGTACTCGTCCGGGTGCGAGAGCAGGGGGACACCCATCGGGAGCCCGCCGCGGACGACGAGGCTCAGCCAGCGCTCCGCCGAGGTGGGGAGGTGCTCGACGCCTGCGAGCGCGAGCGCGGCCACGTCGCCCTGCCCCCAGTGGAGCCACGTGAGCGCGACGAACCCGGCGAATGCACCGACCGGCGCGAAGAAGAACGCGGCGACGACCGCCCCGCCGAGGACCGCGTAAACGACCGAGACGACCGCGATCGACCGCCGGAGCGACACCCCCGGGGCCGCCCGCAGCGGGACGAGGTGATCGACCGCGCCGTGGGCCATCCCGACGAGGAGCGTGCCGAGCGCGAACGTCGCGACGCCGAGTTCGACCGGAAACAGGGGGGTCGCGGCGCCGATCGGCAGCAGCGCGGCGAGCGCCAGCGCCGGGTACAGCGCGAAGAGCCGATCCGCTTGCGCCGTCGCCTCAGTCATCGCCGGGTTCGGGGACGAGACGGGTGTCGGCGTCGGCCTCCTCCGCGGGCGAACCGGCCGCGGTCCCGCGGTCGTTCCAGTCGAGGACCCATTCGAACAGCACGAGCCCGTTGACGGCCATCAGGCCGGCGGCGAAGAAGAAAATCATCTCCTCGATCGGGAGGCCGAGGATGGCGATTCCGGTGGTGAACTCCTCAGCGATGCGCCACGTCCCCATACCGATCGCGATCCGGTCGACGATCCAGAAGTACCCCGCCGGTAGGAGCGTCGCGGCGAGCCACGTTCGGGGCGTGCGGGCGAGATAGCCGCCGCCGACGGCCCACTGGAGCGCCAGCACGGGACCGACCCACGCGATCACCCCCCCGAGGTAGAGCAGGGAGGCGTCGCGGCTGGCGAGCCAGAGTCCGCCGCCGAGCATCGCGACTCCCGCGAGCACGCCGGCGGCGCGCGGGAGGCGGTCGAAGTCGCTGTCGCGGAACGTCGGATCGAACCCGAGTCGGTGGAGCGCGAACGCGACGACGAGCGTCTGGATCGCGAAGTAGAGGTACTCGCCGAGCGGGACCGACAGGGCGCGGACCACCACCGCGCCGTCGGCGTACGACCACGCGCCCCGGCGGATCATGTAACTAATCCACGGCGTCGTGTACGCGTACGCGATCGCGACGAGGACCGCGATCCCGGCCGCTGCGCGTCGCCGTCGTCGCCCGACGTGTCGCGGCGCGAGGTACCACAGCGCCGCCAGCACCGGGAGGCTGAAGACGAGGTGGAACTGCAGGTACGTCGGCGCGGGGATCATCGGCCCACCCGGTCGGAGACGGCCATACGGGGACGGTTCGACTCGGTCGCCATGAAGGGACCGTCCAAATTATCGCGACCGGATCCGCCGGGGCCGTTCGACTTCCCCGCTCCCCCGGCTCACTCGGCCACGGTGAGCACGTCGTACCCTTCCAACACCTTCCCGAGCCGGAACATCGAGGCGACGACCGCGTCGCACACCGGTCGGACCGCGTCCTTGGGGACGAACCCGATCGAGATACCCGCGACTTCCAGCATCGGGAGGTCGTTCGCGCCGTCGCCGACCGCGACCGTCGAGGCCATCGGGACCCCGAGGTCGTCCGCGAGCGCGGCGAGCGCGTCGTCCTTCGTTCCCTCGATGAGCGGCCCCTCGGCCTCGCCCGTGAGCCTCCCGCCGGCCATCGGGAGGCGGTTGGCGACGATCGTGTCGGCCTCGACGCCCTGTTTCGAGAGGGCGCGCTCCACCCCGCGCTCGAACCCACCCGTGAGCACGGCGACGTGATGCCCCTCGGCCTGCAGGCGCTCGATGAGCTCCCCGGCGCCCGGACGGAGCGCCACCTCGTCGAACGCGGCGTCGACCTCCTCCTCGCCGAGCCCGCCGAGCAGTTCCGCGCGCTGATAGAGGCTCTCGGCGTAGCTGAGCTCGTCGTTCATCGCCCGCTCCGTGATCTCGGCCACCTCGTCGGCGACGCCCGCGCGGCCCGCGAGCAGGACCGTCATCTCGGAGTCGGAGAGCGTGCCGTCGAAGTCGAACGCGATGAGACTCATGGGACTCGTTCGTCGCGGAGGGGTTTTGAAGCACCTGATCGCGCAACGGTGGCGCCTCCCCAGTGGTCTTTTTGCCCGTGGGGGCCGTCGACCTCACCATGGACCGAACAGACGCCGACCGCGCCGACGTCGACGTCGACGACCTCCTGAAGGTGATCCTCCTGCTCGCGATCGCGTGGCTTCTCTTGGAGATCGTTGACACGGTGCTCGATCTGACGTTCGCGCTCTTGGACGCGATCCCGACGCTCCTCGCTATCGCGATCGTCGTGTTGATCGCCTTACGGCTCACCGATCGGATCTGAGACATGTTTAGCCTGAACGTCCCGCTCCCGCCCGCCGTCGATCGGCTCGCGGCGGATCTCCAGTCGAAACGATCGGGGTTCGATCGGATTCGCGACCGCCGCACGCTCGTCTGCAAGCGGTTCGGCGTCGACGACGTGCCCGATCGCGTCGCGCGCGACGACCGGGCCGGGGGCGGCGCGAGCGCGTCCCCCGGCTCTCCCGCCGACGGGCCCGCTCCCCCCAAACCCGACGCGCTCGACGCCCTGCGCGAGGACCTCCGCCCGCTGCTCGCGGGGACCGACCCCTTTGACGTCGCGGTGACCGGAATCGACGTCTTCGACGCGCCCGTGTCGGGGTCGGGACCGGTGCTCTATCTGACCGTCGAGAGCGACGCGCTCGTCCGGGTCCACCGGCGGCTCTGCGCCGCGTACGGCGCGGTCGAGGGGATCGAGGGCGACGAGTACGTGCCGCACGTTACCGTGGCTCGCGGCGGGGATCCCGAGCCCGGAATCGTGGCCGATCTCGTCGGCGTCGAGTTCGAGCCCATCCGGTGGCGCGTCCACGCGCTCGACCTGTACGATCCCGAGTTTCGCGAGGTCGCCGCGTCGATCGAGTTGTAGACACCTCCCCTCGTTATCGTCGTCGGAGTGAGACGATCGTCACGTATTCGACATCGGGAACGCGTTGCTTAGGTCGATCTCTCGTTCGAAGCGGCTATTCGCTGGAGTCCGACGTAGAACACGGGACTCAACACACCGGTCAGCACGACTCCGCCGGCTAGTGGGAGGACGCCTGTCGGATCCGGGAAGATCACGAAGGAAAGGCCGAATCCGAGGAGGAAGGCCCCGAAGATCGAGAGCGGCAGTATCACGCGGGAGTTCATATCTCAAACACACTATCCGAATTTAATAAGCGTATGTGCTCGATTTCCGGTGAACACGGATCGTCAACGGATCGACAGTGACCATCTCCAAAGCTCCCAGCCGCTCGCGTATAAACGGTTGATGACGGATCGACGACGAACACCTCCAAAGCCCCAGCCGTGAGGCGGGCGCACGCTCGCTGCGGTCCTCAGTCGGTCGCTACCGCTCCCTCCTTGCGGTCCTTGCGTCCCCTGCGCCCGCCTCACGGCTGCCCCTTTGAGTCCCACCCCGATCAGCACCGCCCCGCACCTCATACCTCCCCAACCTCGCCGCTCGCGCTTAAAAGCGCTCGCGGCATCCCTCGCGCGGGCTGCTCGCGGGCCGATGGCCCGCTCGCAGGCGCACGCCACCGCAACCGGTTTATAAATACCACGTCGCCATCGCGGTCACTCTCGCTCGGCGTGTTTACGACCCGAATCGTCGCTCTCCCTCCGGTCGTCGACCGCGTGGTGCGGCCCGACCGGACCGTGCGTCGGACAGACCCCGGCGATCGGAGTCGCGTTGAGACAGCAGGCGCGCTGCTGGCTCGCGATGACTCCTTGAGTGAGGCGCTCGCCGCAGCGCCGGCAGTACGACCCCGGTTCGTCGCTCGCCATCCCGATCAGCGCTCGCGGATCCGCATCGGCACCGGGTGGTCCGGGTGCATCGTCAGCGAGCCGCGCAGCGAGAGGTCGGGGCCCTCGTACTCCAAGTCGTACTGCGAACAGACCTTCGCGAGGATCAGTTTGGCCTCCAGAAGCGAGAACGCCTTCCCGATGCAGTGGCGGGGCCCGCCGCCGAACGGGAAGAAGGCGAACCGCGGGCGTTGACTCCGGCGTTCCGGTTTCCACCGGCTCGGATCGAACGCGTCGGGGTCGTCGTACCAGCGCGGGGAGCGGTGGACCACCCACTGCGGGCACATCAGCGTGGTCCCCTCCGGAACCCGATACCCCCCCAGTTTCACGTCGAGCTTCGGCTCGCGGAAGAGGGTGTAGACGGGCGGGTACAGGCGCATCGACTCGTTGAGCACGCGCTCGGTGAACGCCATCTCGCGGGCGTCGGCGGCGGTGAGGGCGGCGGCGGTCGCGTCGTTCGCTGCGCGACCGCCGTCTGTCGCCGCCTCGGCCTCCCGCGCGACGCGCTCCCGGGCCTCCGGGTGGTTCGAGAGCAGGTAGAAGGTGTAGGTGAGCGCGAGCGCGGTGGTGTCGTGACCGGCTAGTAACATCGTCACCAGCTCGTCGCGGAGGTTCTCGTCGGTCTGCTCGCCGCGGTCGCGGGCGCGCAACAGGACCGAGAGGAGGTCCATGGGGAGGTCGCCGGAGCCGTCTCCGTCGGGGCCATCTCCCGCCGGGCCGCGTACCGCGACGCCCTCCGGACCCGCCGGGTCGACGGCGGGGTCGCGCTCGGTCCCGCGACGCCGGTCGACGATCCCGTCGATCACGGATTCGAGGGTGTCGACCGCGGCAGCGAACTCGCGGTTCTCGCGGGTCGGCGCCCAGTCCGGGATCAGGAAGCGGCGCGGGTCCGGCTCGAACCGGGCCCCGAGCGGCTCCAGTTTCTCCTGGACCGTCCGGACCTCCTCGTCGGTGATGTCGGCGCCGAACATCGCGGAGACGATGATCCTGACGGTGAGTCGGGCGACCTCCAGCTGCACGTCGACGACCTCGCTGTCCTCCCAGTCGGCGAGCTGCGACTCGGTGTGGCCGACCATCGTCCCCGCGAGCGCCCCGATCCGGCGGCTGTGGAAGGAGGGGTTCGCGAGCCTGCGCTGGCGCTGCCACGTCTCCCCCTCGCTCATGAGGAGCCCGTCGCCGAGCAGGCGGTCCATCGCGCCGTCGCCGAACTTCGGCTTGCGGTACCGCTCGGCGTCGGAGACGAGCACCCGCTCGATGTCGGCGGGGTTCGCGAGCAGATACGTCTCGCGGGGACCGAGATCGAACCGAGTCACGTCGCCGTAGCTGTCGGCGCAGGCGTGCATGAACGAGAACGGGTCGTCTGCGAACCGGCGACCGCTCCCGACGAGGGGGTCGCCGTGCGGTCCGGGCGGCGTGGCGGACATGGGGAGATCGGAGGG
The DNA here is from genome assembly GCF_000337915.1 of Halorubrum saccharovorum DSM 1137. Classification (GTDB taxonomy): domain Archaea; phylum Halobacteriota; class Halobacteria; order Halobacteriales; family Haloferacaceae; genus Halorubrum; species Halorubrum saccharovorum. The sequence continues at coordinate 21,505 of NZ_AOJE01000026.1, read as the reverse complement.
CTCAGCGCGCTTAAACGTTCGGCGGAAAGGGACGCCTCCCGTTCGAGGGCGTTTCGGCGGCGTCAGTCACCGCGCTCTCACGGCAGGTCGCGTAGCTCCATGAACGCGGTCATCATGGCCGACTCGGCCTTGCGGAGGTGCTCCGACGCGGTGCTCGGCGAGGCGTCGATCCGGTCGGCGACCTCCTCGACGGTCGCCGCCCGCGGGGACTCGTAGTACCCGCTCTCGACGGCGGCCGCGAGCGCGTCGAACTGCCGGTCGGTCAGCCCCGGATCGAAGAGGTCCTGTCGCCAGTCGTACTCGCCGATCCGGAGCACGGTGGTCTCGATCCGGTCCGGGAACTCCGCGAGCGCGTCACCCAGGGTCTCGCCGGTGCCGATCACGGTCAACTGAGCGATTCCGTTCGGGCGGAAATCGATCGGCGGGACGACGACGATACCGGGCCGCTGGAGCGGGGCGAACATCGCCTCGTCGACCGCGTCGCGTCGCTGCGTGAGGAAGACGTAGTGTCCCGTCTCGTCGATCCGGGTAACCTCGAACTCCCGGATCCGGTCGACCGATCGGAGCGCGTCGGCGTACACGTCGATGTCCCCCTCCACGTAGAACAGGAACGTGTCGTCCGGTTCGCTGAGGACCGTTCCGTGGAGGAGCACGTCCCGATCCACCGCGTCGGATTCGTCGATGAGCCGGTGTACCGGGTGGATCAGATCCGGCGGAAACCGAAGCTCGATCCGGAGGTACTTCACGTCGACCAGATCCGGATTCAGAGCTTATAAAAACCCGTCTTGATCCGGCAGAAGCGTCGGGTCCCCCGGTCGCGTTCGTCTACGCATGTCGACCGACGCGCGGATCGAACAGACGGACCCCGACGCGGAGACGGACCCCGACGCGGAGACGGACCCGTTCTCGTCGATCGCGGAGCTGATCACGGCACGCGAGACGCACCTGAACGCCCCCGCCGCCCGGATCCCCCCGGACGCGACGCAGGAGGCGCTCTCGACGCTGAAACGGGAGGCCGGCTACGATCACCTGGCCTGCGTCACCGCTCAGGAGTACGAGAACCGGTACGAGTCGATCTATCACCTCCGCTCGTTCGACGATCCGACCCGCGAGGTCAGCGTCGTCGTCCCCGCCGACAAGGACGCCCCGGTCTCGGAGTCGGCCGAGCCCGTGTTCCGAACCGCCGACTGGCACGAGCGCGAGGCGTACGACCTGATCGGTATCGAGTACGACGACCACCCGGACCTCCGTCGGATCCTCCTGCCCGAGACGTGGCAGGGCCACCCGCTCTCGATGGACTACGACGGGAACGGGCCGCAGATCGTCACGCTCTCGGAGAACGAGCCGATCGAGCCGGGTTCGTCGGCGTCGACCGGGAGCGACACGATGCTCCTCAACGTCGGGCCGCACCACCCGGCGACCCACGGCGTGCTCCACCTCCAGGTCACGCTCGACGGGGAGGACGTCGTCGGCGTCGAGCCCGACATCGGCTACATCCACCGCTGCGAGGAGCAGATGGCTCAGTCGGGGACGTACCGTCACCAGATCATGCCGTATCCGGACCGCTGGGACTGGGGCGGCGGCGGCCTGCTCAACGAGTGGGCGTACGCGCGGGCGGCCGAGGACCTCGCCGACATCGAAGTCCCCGAGTACGCGCAGATCGTCCGCACCATGGGCGCGGAGTTCAGTCGGATCCTCTCGCACATGCTGGCGCTGGGGGCGTACGCGCTCGACGTGATCGGCGACTTCACGGCGACGTTCATGTACGCCATCCAGGAGCGCGAGCGCGTACAGGAGATCCTAGAGGATCTGACGGGACAGCGGCTGATGTTCAACTACTTCCGGCTCGGCGGCGTCGTCTGGGACCTCCCCGAGCCTCGCGAGGAGTTCTTCTCGACGATCCGCGCGTATCTCGACGGGCTCCCGCGTCGCCTCGAGGAGTACCACGACCTCCTGACTCGGAACGAGATCCTCCAGATGCGGACCGTCGACACCGGTGTGTTGCCGCCGGAGGTCGCGAAGGAGTACGGGACGACCGGTCCGGTCCTTCGCGGGTCGGGGGTCGACTACGACCTGCGCCGCGACGACCCGTACGGGTACTACGACGAGCTCGACTGGGACGTGGTCACCGAGGACGGCTGCGACAANCGACCCGTACGGGTACTACGACGAGCTCGACTGGGACGTGGTCACCGAGGACGGCTGCGACAACTTCAGCCGCCTGCTCGTCCGGATGCAGGAGGTCGAGGAGTCCGCGAAGATCATCGAGCAGTGCGTCGACCTGCTGGAAGGGTGGCCCGAGGACGAGCGGAACATCCAGGCGAACGTGCCGCGCACGCTGCGGCCCGACGACGACACCGAGATCTACCGCGCCGTCGAGGCCGCCAAGGGCGAGCTCGGCATCTACATCCGCGCGGACGGGACCGACAAACCCGCCCGATTCAAGATCCGCGGCCCCTCCTTCTCGAACCTGCAGGCGCTTCCGGAGATGGCGACCGGCGAGCGGATTCCGGACCTGATCGCCTCGTTAGGAAGTCTCGACACGATCATGGGCGAAGTCGATCGGTGACTCCCTCCCGACCGTCCCTCCGCTCACCCGGTCATCCTTCCGGCCGTCCCCGAACGCACCCGACTCGGTTTCGGAACCGTCCGGAAGCGGACGCCGTGGGGGTCCACCGGCCTCAAAGGTGTCCGATCACTCGTGTCGGATCTCGACGTACCACGCCTCGGAGCCGTCCGAGGTCGTCTCGTGTCGGAAGCCGCGTTCTTCGAGGACTTGATACAACGGCTCCGGCTCGAAACTGTTGATCAACAGCAGCGTCTCGTCGTCGGGGAACGCTTCGAGTTCGGCCGTGATCTCTCCGAACGGCTCACCGTCGATCTCTCGGACGTCCAGGCATCGATCCGCCTCGTTTCGCTCGGTGACCATATTCGTTCAAGGGTCACCGACGAGGTGCGTGTTCCCCCGAACGTATTCGGGGAGACTCGCCGTGAGCGGTCGACAGCCATTCCCTTCCGCTCGACGCGCACCGGACACGAGGGTACCTCCGAACGTGTTCCCGTCTCCGGTCGCGTTCGGTTCCGCCCCGGTGAGGGTCGGTCCGCGGCCGGCGGAAGGGGAACATCTTCGGTGGTATCGTCAGGTGTGCGGAGAACGTACCCGGACCCATGGGCGCCATCCCGGGTGACATCGAGACGGACCAACAGCCTCCGATGACGGTCCCGTTACGACATTTCGTCGTCGGGCTCGCCTTTCTCGTCGCGGGAATCGGACTGGGGATCGGCTTACACCTGAACGCCGTTCCGGGACTGGGACGGCTCGCTCACGTCCATCTCCTGTTGGCCGGATGGATCTGTATCACGATCATGGGGGCGATGACGCAGTTCGTGCCCGTCTGGTCGGGAGCGACCCTCTACTCGCGGCGTCTCGCGAATCTGCAGCTGGGGCTCGTCGTCGCCGGTCTCTCCGGGTTCGTCGGCGCGTTTCTCCTGGTCGAGACGACGTGGCTGATCCCGTTCGCGGTCCTCATGCTCGTCGGCTTCTGGGTCTTCGCGTACAACATCGTCCGAACGCTCGGCACTGTCGAGGAGTACGACGTCACCGAACGCCACTTCCTCGGCGCACTCGGGTTCTTCCTCGCGTTGACCGTTCTCGGCGTCCTCCTCGCGGTTGACTTCACGATTCCGACGCTCTCGCGGGTCGGCGTCGGCCGGTCGGGGGTGGTGGGTGCCCACGCGACCCTCGCGGTCTTCGGTGCCGTTCTCACGACGGTGTACGGGGCGCTGTACCAGCTCGGAACGATGTTCACGCAGACGGAACTCCACGGGATCGACCACCGCCTTCGATCCGTCGAGGAGATCGCGCATCCCATCGGCGTGATCGCACTCGCGCTCGGTCGCCTCGCGGCTCACGACCCCGTTGCGCGGATCGGCGGCCTGTTGATCCTGTCCGCCGCGACGGCGATCTGTCTCGTTCTGGCACGCAAACTGTACGAGATGCGAGTCGAGCGGACCCCGATGCACACGCGGTACGTCGTGGCGGTGGGCGCACTCGCGCTGTGGGTCGCCGTCTCGGTGCCCGCCTGGATATCCGACCCGTTGACTCGGGACCAGCTGCTCGGCGCGGCGAACGCCGGCCACCTGCTGCTGTTGGGAGCGATCGGGTTCGTCGTCGTTGGGACGCTGTATCACATCATTCCCTTCGTCATCTGGGTCAACCGGTACAGCGATCTGTTGGGACTGGAGGACGTGCCCATGATCGACGACCTCTACGACGACCGGCTCGCCGCGATCGACGGGGTCCTACTCGGCGGCGGAAGCGCGCTGATCGTCGGATCGAACCTGCTGGGGGTCGCCGGAACCCCGGCGCTCCTCGGCGGGCTACTCGTTTGTGCCGGCGTCGCAGTGTTCGTGTTCAACATGGTCTTCGTGTTACTCCGTCACAGCCCTCACTCGATCGATCGGATCGTCCTGGGGTCGTTCTCGCCGCGCCGCGTGCGCGACCCCGATGAGGCGCCCGAGGAATGAGTGAGGCGCCCGAGGAATGAGTGAGGCGCCCGAGGAATGAGTGAGGCGCACGAGGAGTGCGTGAGGCGCCCGAAGAATGAGTGAGGCGCACGAGGAGTGCGTGAGGCGCCCGAAGAATGAGAGGGTCGAGCGAGGTCTACGCGCTCGCCGGCCGGCCGACGGGGCCGCCCGGTTCCGAATTGACCGGGTCACTGCCCCGAACATGTACGGGAGTAGAAGCACCCATCTCGGTCTCGAACGTGCGCGTATGCCCAGCTTTCCGTCTCCGTTCGGGTCCGATGACGGCGACCTCTTCGACGGGTACGACGAGTTCGTTCCGGACCACGTCCCGAGACCGGGCGAGTTCCTCGAGCCTCACGACCTGCTCACCGGGGCCGACCACGTCGCGTTCCACCGGCTCACTCGCGACTGCTTCGAGGACCGGAAGGTGTACGATATGACGTTCAACTACAACCTCGCTCGGCTCAACCTCGACACCCGCCACACGAGTGCCGGCTACCGCTACGCCGTCGAGCGTGACGACGGTGGCGACGCCGTCGAGGCGGCGGACGTCGACCGCGTGCTCCGCGCGGAGTTCACGCCGACGACCCCGTTCTGCCCGCAGACACACACGCTGACGATCGGGTCGTTTCGGGCGTGGAACGGTCTCACTGACCGCCACGAGTACGACCTCGTTCGCGTCCGAGCGGCGCCCATGCACCAACAGAGCGAGGCGATCAACGAACGGCTCGTCGAACTCGAGGAGGGCTATCTCGAAACGGGAGACGTGACCGCCGACCCGGAGGGCGGTACCGAGACCGGATCGAACCCCACGGAACGGGCGATGGGGACCGAGGGTCCGAGTCGCGGATCGACGGACGCTCCGTTCTGACCCCGCCGGAGAGAACCGCGCAGCGCCGCGCGGTTCCGGCGGGGGCTACTGCCGTCCCGTCTGTTTCGCGTCGAGTCGCTCGACGCGGGTGATCAGCTCGTCGACGGCGACCTCCTGGTCGTCGGTGGCGTCGACGATGCGGTCGGTCGCCTCCTCGGTGCGGTCGGAGCGCTCGCGGACCGCCTCCAGCGACGAGGTGAGCTCCTCGACGGTGGCGGCCTGATCGTCCGTGGTTCGGGCGACCTCGGCGACGCCAGCGGCGGCCTCGTCGACCGCGTCGGCGATCTCCTCGAGGGAGTCGAGCACCGTCTCGATCTCCGTGCCTGCGTCCTCGATGCGGTCGTGCGAGCGCTCGACCGCGGTGCTCGTCTCGTCGGACTGCGCCTGTAGCTCCGCGAGGCTCTCCGTGATCTCCTCGGTGTAGCCGCGGGTCTCGTCGGCGAGCTTCTTCACCTCCTCGGCGACGACCGCGAAGCCGTCGCCGCCCTCCCCGGCGCGGGCGGCCTCGATGTTGGCGTTGAGCGCGAGCAGGTTCGTCTGCTCGGCCACGTCGGAGATGACCTCGATGACCTCCTCGATGTCGTCCATGCGCTCGGAGAGCGCGCCGACGCTCTCGACGAGCTCGTCGCCGATCTCCACCACGTCCTCGGTCGCCTCGCGGGCGTCCTCGCTGGCGTCGAGCCCCTCGTCGGCGGCCTCGCTGGCCGCGACCGCGGCGGAGTCGACCTGGTCCGCCGTCGCGGCGACCTCCTCCATGCCGGCGGAGAAGGACTGCATCTCGGAGACGCTCTCCTCCAACAGCTCGTTCTGCTCGTCGACGTTCTGGGCGATGTCGGCGGCGGCCCCGCTCGCCTCCTGGACCGTCTGGTCGATCTGGCGGGCCTGCTCGTGGACGCTCTCGGAGAGGTCCTGGAGGTTCTCCGCCATCCGGTTGACGACGTCGATGACGCTCAACAGCTCCTCGTCGAGGATCTCGCACTCCTCGTGGCGGACGGCCCGCGCCTCGAGGTTCCCCTCGCCGATCGTCTCGGCGGTCTCTCGGACCTCGGTCACCAGCGTCTCCGTCGCGTCGCGCTGGTTGATGTTCTCCGTGCGATCGATGACGACCTCCGTCACGCCGACGAGCTCGTCGCCCTCGTAGAGGGGCGTCGCCGTGAACTCGATGTGTTTCTCGTCGCCGTGGCGGTCGATCATCGTGCTGGTGTCGCGGTAGCGGGTCTGCGACGAGTCGCAGCGCTCGACGCCGTACACATCGTCGGCGGTCTCCGGCGCGTCGAGAACCTTGTCGGCGAGGGTGTCGGCGCGCCGTCCGTCGGGGTAGAACAGCTCCGAGACGTGGCCGTGACCGACCGCGTCCTCGCGCTCGTTCCCGGTGAGCGACGCGATGGACTCGTTCCACTCGGCGACGTTCCCCTCCCGATCGAGAATGAACGTCGGAACGCCGGTCGAGTTGAACACCTGCTCGAGACCGGCAACGGCGAGCGTCCCGGCGCGGTCGTTCCCGCCTTCTTCCGTGATGTTGTACCCGTCCCCCCCGCTCTCGCTCGTCCCAGCCGCGCCGCCGGCGGCATCGTCCACGACGACCCCGCCGTCCGGGACCGACCGCGAGTCCCGATCCCGACCGAACGCGCGTCGGAGCAGCCCTCGAAGTCCCGTCATTTCTACGTGGGGCTCTCCCAAGCACCTAGATAAACCGTTTCCCCCGTTATTCACGATTGATAATTATTCGGTCGTCGGACGACCGAACGTCCCCCAAGACACGCCCGTAGGGACGACCGAACGTCCCCGAGACACGCCCGTAGCGTTCAAACGCGCGCGGCGGCTACTGGGATCCGATGGACGCCGACGCCGTGCGCGAGCGGGCCGCGGACCTCCCGACCGACCCCGGCGTGTACCAGTTCCGGACCGGGGAGACGACGCTGTACGTCGGCAAGGCGGTCGACCTCCGCGACCGCGTCAGGTCGTACGCCGACCCGCGATCGGGGCGGATCCGGGGGATGGTCGGGCGCGCCGACCGGATCGAGTTCGCGGTCACCGACACGGAGACGCAGGCGCTCCTCCTAGAGGCGAACCTGATAAAGCGGCTCCGACCGCGGTACAACGTCCGGCTGAAAGACGACAAGTCGTACCCGCTGGTCGCGATCACGGACCACCCCGTCCCGCGGATCGAGGTGACTCGCGACCCCGAGGAGGGCGCGGTCGCGTACGGCCCGTTCACCGACAAGGGCCGCGTGGACGCGGTCGTGAAGGCGATCCGCGACGAGTACCGCCTCCGCGGCTGCTCCGACCACAAGTACGCGAACCGCGACCGCCCCTGCCTCGACTACGAGATGGGGATCTGCTCGGCGCCCTGCACCGGCGAGATCGACCCCGAGAGCTACGCCGAGGACGTGGCGGCCGCCCGCCGGTTCTTCGAGGGCGAGACGGGCGTCCTCGCCGACCCCCTCCGGCGGCGGATGGAGGCCGCCGCCGAGAACGCGGAGTTCGAGCGCGCCGCGAACCTCCGGGACCGCCTCGAAGCGGTCGAGGCGTTCCACGGCGAGGGCGGCGAGGCCGTGAGCGATCGCACCGACGACCGCACCGTCGACGTGCTCGCGGCCGCCGTCGAGGGCGACACCGCCCGCGTCGCCCGGCTCCACAGCGAGCGCGGCCAGCTGGTCGACCGCAGTCGACACCAGTTGGACGCGGCGGCGGTGGGGGACGACGACGGGGTGGTGGACGGCGAAGCGGCGGACGGCGAGGCGGCGGACGACGAGGCGGCGGACGACGAGGCGGCGGACGGCGAAGCGGATGAGAATACCCCCGCCGACCCGGACGCCAACACGCCCGCCGCCGTCCTCTCGGCGTTCCTCGCGCAGTACTACGCCGAGCGGGAGTTCCCGGACGCGGTCCTCCTCGCCGAGCGTCCCTCGGACCCGGACGTGGTCGCCTGGCTGGAGGCGGAGGGTGTCTCGGTCCGCGTCCCCGGCGCCGGCCGCGAGGCGAAGCTCGTCGAACTCGCCCTGAAGAACGCCCGCAAGCGCGGCGGACGCGACGATCCGGTCGGCGCGCTCGGCGACCGGCTCGGGATCGACCGCCCCGCCCGGATCGAGGGGTTCGACGTGAGCCACGCGCAGGGGACCGCCGTGGTCGGCTCCGACGTGTGCTTCGTCGACGGGAGCGCGGAGACGAGCGACTACCGCCGGAAGAAGCTCACCGACCGCAACGACGACTACGCGAACATGCGCGAGCTGGTCCGGTGGCGCGCCGAGCGCGCGGTCGCCGGCGAGGACGACCGCCCGGACCCCGACCTCCTCCTGATCGACGGGGGCGAGGGACAGCTCGGAGCCGCCCGCGACGCGCTCGCGGAGACCGGCTGGGACGTTCCCGTCGTCGCCCTGGCGAAGGCCGAGGAGCTGGTGGTGACCCCGACCGGAACCCGAAAATGGCCCGACGACGCGCCCGAACTGCACCTGCTCCAGCGCGTCCGCGACGAGGCGCACCGCTTCGCCGTCTCTTACCACCAGACCGTCCGCGACGAGGTCGCGACGGTCCTCGACGACGTGCCCGGCGTCGGCCCCCAGACCCGCCGCCGGCTCCTGCGCCGGTTCGGCTCCGTCGAGAACGTGCGCGAGGCCTCGTACGACGACCTCACCGACGTCGACGGCGTCGGCGAGGCGACCGCCGAGACGCTCCGGGAGCGCCTGTAGCGGGGTGAGGGGCGCACCGAGCCCCTGACGAACACCGATCACCGAGCCTCCCGAAGGCGGTCCGCTCGACGCGTGCGGGGCGTTCTTTCACCGAAGTTACTTATTGGTGTGTCGAGAAGTTCGCCGCATGTCTTCGCCCTCCTCTACTCGACCGCTCAAGCGCTATTCGGTCCCGCTGGCCGTGTTCGCCATGGTGGCGGTCGCCGCCCTCCTCGTGCCCCCGATCGTCATGGCCGAGGCGACTTCGCGGACGTACGCCCTGACCGCGGCGATCCTCATCCTCGCCGTCGGCTCCGCGTTCCCGTACGCGGTGGTCGTCGCGCTGGGAACGCTCCCGCTCTGTTACGCCGGCGTCGCGAGCTTCGCGGCACCGCGGCCGGCGGCCGACGAGCCGCATCCCTTCTCGGCCGTCGCGGCCCTCCGGCACGCCGTCGCCGGGTTCGCGTACGTCTCGGGGTCGGCCGCGGTCGGCGCCATCGGGATCGGGACTCAGATCGGACTGACGAGCGATCTCTCGGCGATACCGGCGGCGTTCCGGCCGTCATTCCTGCATCTCGGCGGCGTGCTCGTCGCCGCGGTCTTCGTCTCGCTGCAGCTGTGGCGGTACGAGGCGCCCGTCGGCGAGCTCCCCGCGCGCACGGTCGTCGGGACGGTGGCCCTCGGAGCCTCCGTCGCGCTGTCGCCGGCCGTCGCCTTCTGGGTGTTCAACGGGGGATTCTGAGGGCCGGCGCCGGCGGGCGCTCCCCGCTCCTCGGCCCCCGTGCCCACGGCCGAGCCGACGATCCGGTCTCCACCGCACACTTATCAACGACCTCTCGCAATCTCCGGCCGTCCATGCGCGCGTTCTTCGCCGTCGACCTCCCCGACCGTCTCGCCCCCGCCGTCGCGGAGGCGCAGGCCGCGTTCGCGGACGCGGCGGGACTGACCGCCGTCGACCCTCGGCAGGCGCACGTCACGCTGAAGTTCTTGGGAGAAATCGGCGGGGGCGACGAGACGCCCGCCGCCGACGAGCCCGCCGACGAGATGCCCGCCGACGAGACGCCCGCCGCCGACGAGCCCGCTCCCGTGCTCGACGACGTGATCGCGGCCGGCGAGCGCGCGGTCGAGGCCGCCGAAGTCGACTCCTTCGAGTGTGCAGTCAGGGGTTTCGGCGTCTTCCCGAGCCTCGACTACATCTCGGTCGTCTGGGCCGGCGTCGCCGCGGGGAGCGCGGAGCTGACCGCGCTCCACGAGGCCCTCGAAGCGGAGACGACCGCGCTCGGGGTCGATCCCGAGGACCACGAGTTCAGCCCGCACGTTACGCTCGCCCGGATGAACGACGCCCGGGGGAAGGGGTTGGTGCGGGAGGCCGTCCGCGAGCGCCGCCCAGAGATCGGCCGGTTCGAGGTCGACAACGTCCGGCTGGTGAAGTCGACGCTGACGAGCGAGGGCCCGGAGTACGAAACCGTCGCGTCGTTCGAGCTCTAGCGGCCGCCCCCGACGCTCGCGAGGCCGACGCCCGCGGGGCGAGAGCGATCGGCGGCGACGTTCTCGGCTGTGATACTCACGGGGGCACGTTTAATCGCGGGGGGATCCCGAGAGTAGACAGATGGCTGACGACTCTCGACCGGACCGAACCGGCGGCGAGCGCCCGCAAGCGTTCGCCCTCCTCGACGAGGGCAACGACGCGGCGACCCGGCTGGAGGGCGTCGAGGCGCTCGGGACGCCGTCGAGTTCGATGGCGGGCAGCGAACGCCGGATCGCCGACCGGCTGCTGCGAGTCGTGCTCACCGACGAGGACGCGGCGGTCCGCGCGGCGGCGATCGACGCGCTGTACTTCCACGGCGACCGGTACGTCGACGAACTCGTCTCGCGCGTCGCGGCCGCTGTCCGGCGCCGCGACAGCGGCGACGACCCCGCTGCCGTGTTCGCCCGGTGGCTCACGAGCGACCACGCCGCGTATCGGATGGTCGGCGCGACCGGGCTGGGCGCGGCGGGATCCGAGGATCTGCGGGGCGCGCCGGAGGCGGCGTCGCCTCCGAACGCGGCGGGCCCCCCGAGCGCGGCGGGATATCCGGACGCGACCGCCCGGCTCCGAGAGGCGTTCGACGACGGCGACGCGCGGGTGCGGGCCCGGGCGGTGCGGTCGTACGCCGCTCTCGGCGGCGATCGCATCGCCCCGATTCGGCCGCTGTTGCGGGCGCCGAACGCGCTCGTCCGGCCCGCCGCCGTCGACGCGCTGGTGTCGATCGGGACGCCCGACGCGACGGACCTGCTGGCGACCGCGGCCGACAACGGGAGCGACCGCCTCCGGGAGACCGTCGTCGAGCGGCTTCGAGACTTGGACCGCCCCGAGTCGGCGGCGGTTCTGCTCGACGCGCTGCGGGACCCCTCGCCCGCGGTGCGGCGCGCCGCGGCGGCGTCGCTGTCGCGGCTCGTCGCGGCGGGCGACGCGGTTCGGGGCCGAGAGGTCCGCGAGCGGCTGGTGACCGACCGACCCCTCCGGAGCGACGCGGACGACGGCGCGCTCGCGCGACTGCTCTACGAGGTCGCGTCCGACGAGGGGGTCGACGGCGTCACCTCGGCGACCGCGCGGCACGCGATGTGGCTGTGCTGCGAACTCATCGAGCACGACGAGGGAGGTTCGGAGTCGGGTCGGACCGCCGTCTCGCGGCTGATCGACGCGCTCGCGCACGACGACCCCTACGTCGCCGACATCGCGGCCGCCTACCTGCCGCGGCTCGACGCGACCGAACTCGAACGCGAGGCGCGCGCGCTCGCCGCCGACGCCGAGGCCGACCCGGACGCGAGGGAGCGTGCGCGGTCGGTCCTCCGGCGACTCAAGCGACAGACGGCGGCGTCGGCCGCTGACCGGTCGATCGAGTACACCTACGTGCGGCGGCCGGCGGACTACACGGAGAAGCACGCGGAGTAGACGGCCGCGCTGGCGGGCGACGGTACGCGCCCCTCATCCCCGCCGCACGAACCGCCCGTCCTCCGCCGCGACCTTCAGATCGATCTCGTCGTCGAGGAAGTTCAGTACCGTGGAGACGTTCGGGTCCGCGTCGGCGTCGACGTACAGCTGGAGGACGCCGCCGTCGTCGTCGAGTCGGGTCGAGAGCATCCGGACGAAGTCGCAGGCGGTCCGGAGGTCGAACGAGCGCACGATCTCGTGGAACACGCTCACCTCTACGGAGATCGCGTCCCCCGCCTCCCGGTTGGCGTCGATGATCCGCGACACCGTCTCGCCGAGTTCGTCCGGGCCGAGCCGGGGGTCGAGCTCGACGACCTCGATGGGGATCTCGGAGAAGTCGAGGTCGGGGGCCTCCTCGAACGGGTACGCCTCCGTGCTGACGACGACGGTCCGGCGCGGCCAGCCGTTCAGCTCCTCGTGGAGCAGGCGAACGGTCCGCTCCGGGTTCGCCGTGACCGCGATCACCAGGTCGCCGGCGGCGTGGAAGTGGGCGCGGAGCGCGTCCGCGTCCGCGCTGTCGACGGGCGCGGCGACCTGCACGGTCCCGTCCCGCGAGACGCCGTCGGCGATGTGAACGCCCTCCTCGATCCGGTCGGCGACGTGCTCGTGGAGGTGCGTTTTGAACTCCTCGACCGCGCCGTCGGTGTCGTAGGCCGTCTTCGTCGTCGCGCAGTACGGGCAGTCCCACGTCGTCCGAAAGTCCGACCGGCTGACGGCCTCTGAGTGGTGCGCGAGCAGGTGCGAGCCGATGACTTCGCGCATCGACGCCCGGTCCGGCGTCCACGCGACGAACCCGCACCGGTCGCACCCCCATCGAGACATCATGATCGAGAACGTACCTCGTCAGATTCCGGCGACGAATATGTATGTTGTGTTACGAGAAATCGGCGGACGAGCCCGACTCGGCGCCGTCGCCGTCGGTGGACTCGGTCCCCGATCCGCCGTCGACTTTGCTCTCGATCTCCGGGTGCTCGATCCGGACTCGGGTCACCCGCGTCGCGGTCGCGCCCGCGACCGCGAGCGTCACGTCGCCGATCTCGACGCGGTCGCCCTCGGCCGGGATCCGCCCGAGGCGCTGCGTGATCAGCCCCGCGACGGTCTCTGCCCCCCCGTCGATCGGGAGGGTCAGCCCGAGCGTCTCGTTGAGGTGCGCGACGGTCGTCCACCCTCGCGCGACCGCGGCGTCGGACGCGACCACGTCGACGTGGTCGGTCTCCCACCGCCCGACCAGCTCGCCGACGACCTCCTCGACCACGTCTTCCAGGGTCACGATCCCCACCACTGCGCCGAACTCGTCGACGACGACCGCCATCCGGAGGTCGCTCGTCCGCATCGTCGCGAACAGCTCGTCGACCGGCTGCGTCTCCGGGACGAAGATCGGCTCGCGGAGCGCGCTCGCGAGGGACTCCCCGCGCTCGTCGGCGGCGACCGCGTCGCGCAGGTCGACGACGCCGACCACGTCGTCGCGGTTCTCGCCGTACACCGGCATCCGCGTGACGCCCTCCGCGGCGGCGGTCGAGACCGCTTCGGCCGGCGTGGCGGTGTCGGGCAGCGCGACCATGTCGGTGCGGGGGACCATCACCGCCGACACCCGGAGCGACTCCAGCTCGAGGACGCCGCGGATCATCGCGCCCTCGTCCGCGTCGAGCGCGCCCGCCGCCTCGCCCGAGAGCACGAGCGTCTCGATCTCCTCGCGCGTGAGGTACGACTCGATGTCGGACTCGCCGCCGGTAAAGCGGTTGACGACTCCGGAGAGCGCCTCGAAGACGTACAGCACGGGACGGATGACGCGCTGAATCGCGACCACTGGACGGGAGACGCGGAGCGCGTGCTTCTCGGCGTTCGCCACCGCGTAGGACTTCGGCGCGATCTCGCCGAAGACGATGACGAAGACGCTCGTGACGAGCGTCGATCCCGTGGCCGCCTCGCCGCCAGAGAAGCCGAACCGGACGAACACCGCGGTCGCGACCGAGGCGGCCGCGATGTTCGCGACGTTGTTGCTCACTAACGCGGTGACGAGGAAGCGGTGCGAATCGGCCCGCAGCGCCGACAGCGCCCGCGCACCGGGCACGTCGGCGGCGAGCAGCGAGTCGACGCGGTGGATCGGAACCGAGAAGACGGCCAGCTCGGAGCTGGAGAAGAAGGCGCTGATCCCCGTCAACACGAGGATGGCGGCCACGCCGGCGAACGCGATCGTGATGTCCATACCCGACCAAGCGTCCGGATATAAAAGGCAGTACCGCCGGGTGGCGGACCCGCCGACCGCTCTCGGTCCGGACTGACGCCGGAACCGAACCTCGACGATACGTACCCACAAACGAGAGGGTTCCACCCGAAATAAAGGGGTTGAATACACACGATCGAGGATCGTCTCCCCGGCAAAACGAAGCGATGAGGAAAGGGTTAACCTCGCGCCGCCGGTGAAAACGCGCATGAAGGTACTCGTGACCGACCCCATCGCAGACGCGGGGTTGGACCGACTCCGAGACGCCGGCCACGAGGTCGTAACTGACTACGAGGTCGAGGGCGACGGGCTGCTCGACGCCGTGAGCGACGCCAACGCGCTCATCGTCCGCTCCGGGACCGACGTGAACGAGGCGGTCTTCGAGGCCGCCTCCGAGCTCGTCATCGTCGGCCGCGCCGGCATCGGCGTCGACAACATCGACATCGAGGCCGCCACCGACCACGGCGTCATCGTCGCCAACGCGCCCGAGGGGAACGTCCGGGCCGCCGCCGAGCACACGGTCGCGATGACGTTCGCCGTCGCGCGCTCGATCCCGCAGGCGCACGGTCGCCTCCTCGGCGGCGAGTGGGCGAAAGGCGAGTTCCTCGGCACCGAGGTGAACAACAAGACGCTCACCATCGTCGGCCTCGGCCGCGTCGGCCAGGAGGTCGCGAAGCGGCTCGACTCGCTCGGGATGGACCTGGTCGTCTACGACCCGTACATCTCCGAGGAGCGCGCCGACCGCCTCGGCGCCGAACTGGTCGAGGACCTCCACGAGGCGCTCGCGCGCGGCGACTTCGCGACGGTCCACACCCCGCTCCTCCCCGAGACCGAGGGGATGATCGGCGAGGACGAGCTGGCCCAGCTGGAGGGCGGCTACCTCATCAACTGCGCCCGCGGCGGCATCGTCGACGAGGACGCGCTCGCGGAGGCCGTCGACGACGGCGTCCTCGCGGGCGCCGCGCTCGATTCGTTCGCCGAGGAGCCCCTCTCGCAGGACTCGCCGCTGCTCGACGTCGAGGAGATCGTCGTGACGCCTCACCTCGGCGCCTCGACGGAGGCCGCACAGGAGAACGTCGCGGTCGACACCGCGGAGGCGGTGCTCTCGGCGTTCGACGACGAGCCCGTCCTGACCGCGCTCAACGCGCCCTCGGTCGACGAGACGGCGTTCCCGCGGATCAAGCCGTACATCGCCGTCGCCGAGACCGCCGGGAAGGTCGCCGCGCAGCTGCTCGACGGCCGGATCACGGAAGTGGAGGCGACCTACGAGGGCGACATCGCCGCGGAGGACGTGGAACTGGTCACCGCGAGCGCGCTGAAGGGCGTGTTCGAGCCGCTGGAGTGGCAGGTGAACGCGGTGAACGCGCCCCGGCTCGCCGAGGAGCGCGGCATCGAGGTCACCGAGTCGAAGACCCGTCAGACCGAGGACTTCCAGAGTCTGGTGCGCGTCACCGTCCACAACGGCGAGGACTCGATCGCTGTCGAGGGTACCCTGTTCGCTGGCGAGGACCCGCGGATCGTCCGGATCGACGGGTTCCGCGTCGACGCGGTCCCGTACGGCCACATGTTGGTCGCGCGCAACACCGACGAGCCGGGCGTCATCGGTCTCATCGGCACCGTGCTCGGCGACCACGACGTGAACATCGCCGGGATGTACAACGCCCGCGAGACGCAGGGGGGCGAGGCGCTCACCGTCTACAACCTCGACCAGGACGTGCCCGACGAGGCCATCGAGGCCCTGCTCGCCGACGACCGGATCGTCGAGGTCACCGAGATCACGCTCGACGAGGCCGAGGAGCGGCAGGCCGAGTAGGCGTCGATCAGTATTCGGCGACCGGGACGAATCGCTCGAAGTCGTCGACGTTTCGGGTAACGACGGTCATTCCTTCGGCCTCGGCGACTCCAGCGATGAGCAGGTCTGCGGTGGCAGCGTCGACGGCTCGCCTCGTGTGATCGTCGGAGCGGTACAGTTCCGCCCCGAAACCGCTCGCCGAAACTGCGTGTTCGCTCCTAACCGGGAGCACGTCGAGCCAGTCGAACGCCGCCGAGAGGGCCTGTGAATCGAACGTGTCATTCAAACGCTGGCCGACCGCGACTTCCTTGTAGTTCATCGCGGTCGTCGCGAACTCGTCTTCCTCGTGTGCTTCGAGGGTCTTGGTGGACATCTTGTGTTTGTGTATGTGTTTGTGTGTAAAAGGTAGCGGGCGGGGGAGGAAGGTGGAGAGAAGCGTCCGGGGACGCCCTGATTACTCGCGCAGGCCGATCACGATCAGTCGCGTAAGTGCTCGACGACCGCGTCCACGTCGTTCGGCACCGGCTCGGGGTCGCTCCCGGCCGCGTAGGCGGCGTCGGGGTCCTTTAAGAGGTGTCCCGTCGTCAGGCAGACGACCTGCTCGTCGTCGTCGACGACGCCCTCGCGGCGGAGCTTCCGGAGCCCGGCGAGGCTCGCGGCGGAGGCGGGCTCGACGCCGACGCCCTCCTCGGCGAGGTCGCGCTGCGCGTCGGTGATCGCCGAATCGCTCACGGCGACCGCCGTGCCGCCCGTGTTCCGGATCCCGGGGAGCGCCTTCGGGGCGTTGACCGGGTTGCCGATGCGGATCGCGGTCGCTCGCGTCTCGACCTCCTCCCAGCGGCGGACCTCGTCGTTCCCCTCCTCGATCGCCTCGACCATCGGGGCGGCGCCTTCGGCCTGCACGCCGGTCAGCTTGGGGACCTCGTCGACGGCGAGCGCGCCCGACTGGACCAGTTCGCGGAACGCCTTGTACAGCGCCGCGGTGTTGCCCGCGTTGCCGACGGGGAGGACGATCCGGTCCGGGAAGTCGCCGTAGTCGTCGCGGAACTCCTCTAAGATCTCGAAGCCGATCGTCTTCTGGCCCTCCAGGCGGAACGGGTTCAGGGAGTTGAGCAGGTACGCCTCGCCGCGGGCGGCGAGCTCCTGCACGATGTCGAGGCAGGCGTCGAAGTTGCCGGCGACCTCCAGGATGCGTGCGCCGTGGAGGCTCGCCTGCGCGATCTTCCCCGCCGCGACCTTCCCCTCCGGGAGGAGCACGAGCGTCTCCATCCCCCCGCGACCGCCGTACGCCGCGAGCGCGGCGGAGGTGTTGCCGGTGGAGGCGCAGGCGAGCGCGCCGACGCCCAGCTCCTCGGCGACACGGACGCCGACGGTCATCCCGCGGTCCTTGAACGAGCCGGTGGGGTTCATCCCCTCGTGTTTGATCCGGAGCGCGTCGACGCCGACCGCCTCCTCGATGCGGGGGACGCGGTGGAGCGGGGTGTCGCCCTCGGGGAGCGTCACGCCCAGATCGAAGGGGAGCGCCTCGCGGTAGCGCCAGACGCCGCGGTCGGGGCCCTCGGAGGGAGCGCCCGCGCCGAACTCGTCGAACGTCGGCGGGTCGTCGTACCGGACTTCGAGCAGGCCGTCGCACTCGTCGCAGGTGTAGCGGACCGCCTCGAAGGGGGCGAACGTCTCGTCACACTCGATGCAGGCGAGCCACGTCCCGTCGTCGGCGCAGTCGGGCGCCGCCGGGGTCGGGGCGTCGATGGCGAGATCCATTACGTCGCCGTCCGTGCCGCCGCGGCTTAAGACGGGCGGTCGGGACGGACGTTGCCGTGCGGGTACCGAAGAGCGGACGACCCCGGTCGCTCAGTCGACGATGATCTCCGAGCTGTCGCTGTCGTCGCCGTCGGGTCCGGAGCCGAGCCGGTCCTGGTAGCGCTGGATCCAGTCGGCGAAGCAGTCGGGACAGAGCCGCTGGGTGTCGATGTTCGCCCGGTCGACGCTCAGCCGGACGGTGCGCGCGAGCGCGTCCGTGGTGGGGTCGCCGCAGCCGTCGCAGGGCTCGGTCGTCGGCGCGTCGCTCATACGCATCGGTCGCGCGGGCGACTCTTAAAAGTACGTCGGCGGTCGGTCGTCGTCGCGGTCGGTCGCCGTCGCGGTCGGTCGCCGTCGCGGTCGCCTCAACCTCAGACCGTCCGGAACGCGCGGTCGCCGGCGTCGCCGAGCCCGGGGAGGATGAACCCGTCGTCGTCGAGGCGGTCGTCGATGGCGACCGTCAGCAGGTCGGCCTCGGGCACCGACTCGCTCACGCGGACGAGCCCGTCGGGCGCGGAGACCGCCGAGAGGACGAACAGGTCCTCGAAGTCGCCGGCCTCGTCGAGGACGTGGTCGAGGACGGCGCACATCGTCGAGCCGGTGGCGAGCATCGGGTCGGCGACGATAACGGTGTCCTCGGGCCGGATCTCGGGGAGCTTCACGTAGTCGATGGTGATCGGGAACTCGCCGTCGGCGGTCATCCCGGCCTCCTCGTCGCG
The DNA here is from genome assembly GCF_000337915.1 of Halorubrum saccharovorum DSM 1137. GTDB lineage: Archaea > Halobacteriota > Halobacteria > Halobacteriales > Haloferacaceae > Halorubrum > Halorubrum saccharovorum. Next base: position 2,930 of record NZ_AOJE01000026.1, on the reverse strand, counting down.
GCCGGCGGAGATGACGCCCTGCTTCGCGCGCGGGAACGCCTTGAGGAGCCCCTCGACGAACGGGGTCGCCGCCCGGAGGACGTTGATGATGACCACGTCGTCGAGCCCCTTCACGCGCTCGCCGGTGGTCTCCTCTAAGGGGGTCTCCACCGGGACGTACTCCGTCTCCATCGCGCCGTCGATGATCTCGTAGCCGCAGATCCGGCCGAGCTTCACGAGGCCCTTCCGGAACGCGACCTGCTCGGTCTCGACGTCGCGGAGCCGCGAGAGGGTGTCCTTCGCCAGCGCGTGCGTGATGAGGTGAGCGTCGTCGCGGTCTTCGATCGTCATTGTCGAAAGAAGCGCCGCGTTCGAGTTAAAAGATGACGAAACCAGGCGGTTCGGCGGACCGATCGGTCGGCGCGGGCGTCTCACTCCGCGGCGGCGCGGCCGCTGGAGCGCTCGACGCCGAGCGATCGGCGGAAGCCGATACGTTGATACGTCGCGCCCGCCGACCGCGGACCATGTTCCAGTACGTGTCCGCAGTGGGGATCGCCGCGACCGTCATGACCCTCCTCATGGTCATCGCGATGCTGTATCTCGTCTGGGGCTCAGTCGGCAACAGCGTCCACACTCCCAGCCCCGACGACAGCGACCAGCCCGAACTCGACGAAGGCGCCGACGCGGACGAGACGACGGGCGAGCTCGCAGCCGACGGCAACTCGGCCTGACCGGTTCGCGCTTTCACTCTTCTGTCGGGTCGTAGGCGACTGCATCGCCGTCGGCGGGCGGCGCGCCGATCGCGATCACGCTCACCGGACCGTCGGCGTCGGCGGGGTTGTACGCCCGCTGGGGACTCCCCGGGTCGACGACGAACAGACCGTCTGCGGGCACCTCGTAGGTCTCGTTCGGCGTCTCAACCGCGAGTGTCCCGTCGAGCACGTAGAACGCCTCCTGTTGGGTCTCGTGGTAGTGGTACGCCAGCGGAAGCTGTTCGCCCGGCTCCGCGCGGAACCGGTTGATCGCCGCCTCGTCGAGCCCGCCGGGTTCGGTGAGCTTCCGGCACTCGCAGGGGCGGTCGGGCTCCGGATCGACGGAATCCGTGTCGACGACGCGATATCCCATGGGAACTCATTCCACGGAGCGGGTAAAAAAAGGTCGTCGAGGCGCGCCCGGGCCGGACCCGAACCGGATTCGGGCTGGACTCGAACCGGATTCGGGCCGGACGCGGGACGACGCCGCGGCGCCGGGACTATTTCACCGTCAGTCGGAGAGACTTATACGCGTTCGTTTCGTACGGGGGGCAAGCGATGGAAGAGAGCATCTCCGGCTTCAAGGTGCGCGGAGACTGGGGTGACGTGGTCGAGCACGGCGAGCGGATCGCCTTGGCGCTCCGCGAGACGGGCGCCGACGGCGACGCGTTCTACGAGTTCGACGACTGGCGCCCGAAGTCCCACGAGCGCATCGACGAGGACGTGTCGGCGAAGACCGCCGAGCAGGCGTCCGTCGACCAGGGCGAGGGCGAACAGGCCGGGAAATCGCCCGGTGAAGACCTCCAGACGGCCGGCGAGAAGCTCACCGAGTCCTACGAGAAGGTCGAGGAGAACGACACCGAGAGCGCGATGGAGAGCTGGGGCGAGTCGATCGGCCACGTCGCCCGCGCGGCAGACTCCGCGAGCCGCAAGGCCCTCCGGAAGGTCGAGGACACGGTCTACCGGAAGGTGATGACCCAGATGGCGCCGTACTACTTCGACAACGAGCTCGTCAGTGCCAACATCCAGGAAGTCGGGCGCGGCGAGGACGGCGAGACGTTCGCCTTCGAGGTGAACGTCAACGACGACGAGCTGAAAGACGAGGTGAGCGACATCCTCGCCGACTACGAGTCCGAGATCGACCGCTGGCACGTCGAGACCGAGAAGCGGACCGACGACGTGGCCGCCGCCGAGGGAGTCGAGCCGCCGGAGGAGGAGGGCGGCCCGGACTCGACGATGACGTGACGTCGCCGACACACACGCGACTCGGCCGACACGCCGGTCTCCGACGCCGGCGGCACACGCACGGTTTTAATTCGGCCACACGCGAAGGGAGCCCATGAACGAGGTACTCCGGGTGGCGGCCGGCGAGCTGTCGGTCGACGAGATAATCGACGCCCTCAACGACGGACGACGGATCCTCGTCGACGTCGAGGTCGCCGGCGGCGACCACGAGGTCGTGCTCCGGTACGACGGGGAGACCTATCACTGCGACACGCCGACGAACCTCCACCGCCACAGCGACGAGTCGGGGATGCGCGGATGTATCCGTCGGATGGGATACGCCGCGAGCGACGACTGAGCCCCGGTGACCGACACCTCGACACCTCGACACCGCCGTCACGCGGGGCGGATGGCGACTTTTAACCCGAGCGCCGCCGAACGGCACCTATGAGCGATCCCGAGATCGAGGACCTCGTCGGCGACGTGTCTCCCTCCTTCGATCACGTGCTCTCCTGCGTGTTCGGCGTCCGGGACCACGAGAGCCGCACGTACCTGACGCTGCTCGATCATCCGGGGAGCACCGTCGCCGAACTCGCCGAGACCCTCGACCGGGACCGATCGAACGTGAATCGATCGCTGTCGACGCTGCGAGAGAAGGGGCTCGTCGAGCGGCGCCGTCGGCTGCTCGATTCGGGCGGGTACGTCTACCAGTACACCGCGATCCCGGTCCCGGAGGCGAAAGAGCGTCTCCACGACGCCCTAGACGAGTGGGTCGAGGGCGTTCACGCCGCGATCGACGCGTTCGACCCGGACGACCGGGAGTAACGCGTTACTCCTCGCCGCCGATGTCGTCCCCCTCGCACTTCTTCGTTTCTCCGGCGCTCCGTCACAGAGGAACAAGGAGGAAGCCCACGGCTTCAGCCGTGGGAGGAATCCGACAATACTCGTCACGAACCACGAGCGATAGCAACCTGA
>NZ_AOJE01000025.1 GCF_000337915.1 Halorubrum saccharovorum DSM 1137 | reverse complement strand
CGTCTCCACTCGGGGCAGACGTCTTCGAGTGGAGGCGCACCCTGTCAGTGTGCGCTGACGTCAGGGACGCTGAACCTGAACGGCGGATTCACCGCCAGCGTCGATTCGGCGGCAGAAGGGGAGTCCACTGACAAGCCCACGACTTCAGTCGTGGGCCACTGACTCCGCGTCGTTGTCGAACGCCAGCGTCACGCCGTCGCCGTCGACGGTCGCCCCGGCGGCGCACACCGGATGCTCGAAATCCGCGCCGAGGACTTCCGTCGCGGCCGCCGCGGCGTCGGGCGTCTCGGCGTCAGCGGCCGCGAACTCGTACGGCTCGGGGCTGTCCGTCTCGTAGGTGGCGACGATGGTGGGCTCCTCGACGGCCTCGATCACGAGCCCGTCTCGGCGGACGACGCCGATGGTGGCGGTCTCGCTCCCGACGACGCCGGCGATCCGGGGCGTGTCGTAGTCGTCTTTCTCGAAATCCAGCGCGAGCAGGGGGGTCGCCAGCGCGTCGCGAGCGGGGTACCCCAGTTCGAGCTTCTCCGCGATCGGGTCGACGTGCGAGCCGTTGCCGACGACGGCCAGCGGCTCGTCGGTCGGCGTGCGAACCGCCCGCGCACAGTTGTACGAGACGTACGGATTGTCCGTCTCGGGGGCGTCCGGCGTCGGGCCGACGGTGAGCGTTCCGTCCCGATCGGTCACGCGGCGATTCGGGAACGAGCGCGAGGAGACGCGGTAGGCGCCGATACCGGGAGCGACGACGACGAATCGTCCGACGTACATACAGGTTCGTGGCTATCCGACCGGCTAAAGCGCATCGATATGCGCACGTTCGGCGATCGGATTCGCACGGGTCCGCTCCCCCGCCTCCTCACACTCCCCCCGATTCGCTTCCGATCGACTGTGAACGCGTACCAGAGGGCCGGCGACGCGCAACGCTTACAAAGACCCACTGGCTATCGATGAGTGCGCACAGTCCATTGGGGTAGTGGCCAATCCTGTTGCCTTCTGGGGGCAACGACCCTGGTTCGAATCCAGGATGGACTATTCTCGCGGTTCGCTCCGGTCGATTTTCGTCCGATTCGCCGATCCGCCCGCCGTCGGAGCCGCGTCCCATTCTCGCCCTCCGTTTCGGTTGGAGTCAAAATTTCTACTGGAACGGTATCGCCGTCACGTACCGCGTTTTCCAATCGAAGCAAAGGGGTTCGATCGCTACTTCTCGACGTCGAGCAGTGCGACGCGTTCGCGGACGATATCGGGGAGGTCGCCGGCGGTCGCCGCGATCTCGCGATCGCCGATGTCGTAGAACTCCCGGACCCGCTCCGCGTCGAACGCGGGCCCGAAGCCGTCGTCATCGGTGAACGCCGCCGTCGACGCGAGCAGGTCTCCCACCGACGCGGCGGCCGCGTCGAGGTCCGCGTCCGGTCGTTCCGCGCCCGGAACCGCACCGAAATCCGCGACCAGGACGACCGCGCGCCGCTCTCCCTCCGAGACGCCGAGCGTGAACGCGCGGTCGATCTGACGCTTGCCGGCCGCGTACAGCATGATCTCGACGCCCGGATCGCGGGCCACGGCCTCGCCGCGGGCGATCGCGCGGGCGGCGAGGCGGATCGCCTCCCGGAGGTGTGCGGCCGAGACGACGAAATCGGCGTCGAACGCCTGCACGACTGCGCCCGTCTCGCCCGCGATATCGTCGAGCGCCGCGAGGAAGGCGTCGAGATCGTCGATGGTGGCGGTCCCCGCGACGAGCCGGTGTGGCGGGGCTCGGCGTGACTCACCGCTCATCGGAAATCACCCAGACTCGCCTGCCCCTCGCCGTCCTCGTCGCTCGCGGAGCCGGCGGTCGCGGCCGCGGAAGCCGACTTGTCTGGGCGCACGTCGTCCATCGATGGGTCCTCGCGCCCGGCGTGTTCGAGAATCCGCTCGGCGGTGCGCTCGCGGCCGCGAAGCGCGCCGAGGACGACCGCCTTGTCGGCCTCTCGGAGGTCGGCGCGGGTCTCGATCCCGGCCTCGAACAGCCGCCGGGCGCGCTTCCGCCCGACGTTGCGGACGCCGGCCAGGTCGAGCAGTTCCTCGCGGACGCCGTACTCGATGCGCTTCCGAGCCTCGCGGACCGCGACGACGACGTCGCCGCCGACGCCCTCCACGTCGCGCGCGAGGGTCTCGGCCGCGCGCAGGAGCCACTCGGCGGTGTCGACCTTCCCGCGGATGTCGCCGGGGCCGACGCCGTACCGCTCCGTGATCCGGTCCTCGTCCACCTCGTTCGCCCAGTCCTCCAGCAGGCGGGCCGTCTTCAGCGACGCGAGCCAGTCCTCGAAGCGCACGTCCTCGTACTCGGAGGGCACGTCGCCGAGGAACTCCGACTCGCGCTCGTAGCAGAGCTCGGTGTACTCCTCGCGGTCCCCCGACTTCAGGTAGAGCTCGTACATGTCGGGGGTGCGGCTGACGAGGTGATAGAGGCCGAGAGGGGTGACTTCGGGGGGCGAGGTGTCGGAGCCGTCGGGCGTCTCCCCCTCCTCGCTCTCTTCGCCGTCCTCGCCGGGCCGCGTGTACGTCCCGAACCCGGGCTCGTCGCCGTCGTCGCCGCCGGTCCGGACGAACTCGCCGGCTCCTCCCTCATCGCTCGCGGCCGCGCCCGCGGCGTCCCGAGCGACCGACCGGAGCCCGTCGATCATCTCGGCCGCGCTCATCGGGTCGAGGTAGAGCCGCGAGACGGTGTGGCCGATGCCGGTCGCGGTCAGGCTCTCTCTCCCGCCGTCGCGGTCGCGCTCGACGAACTCGTTGACGGCGAGGTAGTCGAGGACGGTGTCGGTGACGGCCGCGAGCCGCCCCTCGTCGTCGGTCTGGGTCGCGTAGAGGGTGTTGTCGAGGAACGAGAGGAGCCCGTCGCGCGTGGAGGCGAAGCCGGAGGCGACGGTGGCGAGGACGTGCGTCCGGAGCGCGGGCTCGGCGGCGAGCTTCGAGCGGACCGGCTCGGGGTCGGCCCAGAGGTAGCGCTCGAACAGCTCCTCTTTCGTGTCGGCGTCGTTCGCGAGCAGCACGGCCTCGCCGTACGGATCGAGCCCGGGACGGCCCGCGCGCCCGCACATCTGGTGGACCTCCAGCACGTCGAGTGGTTTCATCCCGCCGAACTCCCCGTCGTACCGGCGCCAGTCGCGGACGATCACCCGGCGGGCGGGGGTGTTGACCCCGGCGGCCAAGGTGGGCGTCGCGGAGATGCACTTGATCAGCCGGTCGCGGAACGCGTCCTCGACGCGAGCGCGGTCCTCGCTCCGGAGCCCCGCGTGGTGGAACGCCGACCCCTGCTCGACGGCGTCCGCGAGGTCAGAGGCGGTGTCGGTGTCGGAGCCGGACCGGATCTCCTCGGCGAGCTCGCGGAGTTGATCGCGCTCGTCGTCGGTGAGCCGGGGGCCGGTCACGTCGGTGAGCTTCCGGGCGGAGGACTCGGCGTTGCGCCGGGAGTTGACGAAGACGAGCGAGGAGCCGCCCTGCCCGTCCTCCTCGGTGTCGAGCGCGTCGGCGACGAGCCGCGCGGTCTGGTCCTCGCCGCGCTCGACGGGGACCTCCCGCTTGCTCCCGTCGGCGAAGTCGATCGCGTTGCCGAAGTGGACGCCCATCCGGAGGTCGATTGGGCGCCAGTCGGACTCGACGAGCTCGGCGTCGAGCCACTCGGCGATCACGTCGGCGTTGCCGACGGTCGCCGAGAGCGCGACTGTCTGGAGCCCGGGGTTCACCTTGCGGAGCTTCGCGAGGGTCACTTCGAGGGTCGGGCCGCGGTTCGGGTCGTCGACGAGGTGGACCTCGTCGCTCACGACGCAGGTGAGGTCGTCGATCCACGGCGCCCCGTTGCGGATCAGCGAGTCGACCTTCTCCGAGGTGGCGACGATGATGTCGCGCGTGGCGAGCCACTCACCGTCGGACTCGTAGTTGCCGGTGGAGACGCCGACGGTGACGCCGAACTCCTCCCAGCGCTCGAACTCGGTCTTCTTCTCGCTGGCGAGCGCGCGCAGGGGGACGATGTAGAGGGCCTTCCCGCCGCGCTCGACCGCCGAGAGCATGGCGAGCTCGGCGATCAGCGTCTTCCCGGAGGCGGTCGGCACCGCGGCGACGAGGCTCTCGCCGTCGGCGACGCCGGCCTCGACGGCGGCCTCCTGAGGCGGGTACAGCTCGGCGACGCCCTCCGCTTCGAGCGCCTCGCCGACGCCCGCGGGGAGCCCGGAGAGCGAACTCGGTTGCATTATCGGAGGGTGGGTCCCGACCCGATTTAAATCGTCGGAACGGGGCGGTGGCGGGGATCGCCGCGGGCGCTCCTCGCGCCGGCTCCGCCTACAGCTCGCCCTTCGTGCTCGGCGTGTCGCTGCGGCGCCCGTCGAGCCGCGTCGCGTCGTCGAGCGCGCGCGCGAGAGACTTGAACAGCGCCTCGACCTCGTGGTGGGCGTTGTCTCCCGTCTCGATCGCGGCGTGGAGCGTCAGGCCGGCGTTGTGGGCCAGCGACATCGCGAAGTGGTCGGCCATGACGCTCGTGAACTCCCCGACCGACTCCTGAGAGAACTCCCCCTCGAACTCGTAGTACGGCCGGCCGGCCACGTCGACGACGACGCTCGCGACCGCCTCGTCGAGGGGGACCCGCCGGTCGGCGTACCGCCGAATGGCCCGCTTGTCGCCGAGCGCCTCGTCGAACGCCTCGCCGAGGCAGATCGCCACGTCCTCGACCGTGTGGTGGTCGTCGATGTCGAGGTCGCCGTCGCAGTCGACGGTGAGGTCGAAGAGGCCGTGCTTGGCGAACGACGCCAGCATGTGATCGTAAAAGCCGATCCCGGTCGAGACCTCGCTGTCGCCGTCGCCGTCGATCGCGAGGGTGAGGTCGATCGTCGTCTCACCGGTCTCCCGCGAGACGGCGGCCGCGCGCTCGTGGTCGCTCATACCGGCTCCTCGCGGGCGATTCGTAAGTGGGTTGCGGGTGGGCGGGGTCGTGGCACCCGCCCGGAGATTCCGACCGCCCCCCGGATTGGCGGGGGATATTTGTCACGTCCGTGAGTCACCTCCACACGGTATGGACGGATCCGAACCCTCTGACGTCACCGAGCCTCCCGACGTCGAGGTCCCCGACGCGCTCGCCGACGTCGTCGACGCCGACACCGGCGAAGGGGAGCTCGAACGGACGATCGGGCTCGTCGGCGGCCTCGCGATCGGCGTGGGGACGATGATCGGCGCGGGGATCTTCGTGTTCCCCGGGCTGGCGGCCGAGAACGCCGGCCCGGCGGCGGCGCTCTCGTTCGCGATCGGGGCGGTCGTCGCGCTCCTCGTCGCGCTGCCGGCGTCGGAGCTCGCCACCGCCATGCCGCGCAGCGGCGGCGGGTACTTCTTCATCTCGCGCGGGCTCGGCACCGCCGCCGGCGCGGTCGTCGGGATCGGGCTCTGGCTCGGGCTGGTGTTCGCCTCCGCGTTCTACCTCGTCGGCCTGGGGAGCTACGCGGGGCAGGTGTTCCTCGAAGCGGGGATCGCGCTCCCGATCGATCCGGCGGTTCCCCTGGGGGTCGCCTTCGGCGTCGGGCTCACGGTCCTCAGCCTCTTCGGGACCGAGAACACCGCGGCGCTCCAGAACGCGATCGTGATCCTCCTCCTGGTCATTCTCACGCTCTTCCTGAGCTACGGCTCCCTCGACGCGCTCGGCGTGTTCGGGGCCGAGAGCACGCCGGAGCGCTTCTTCCCGCCTGGCGGCGCGCTGCCGGTCCTCCAGACGGCGGCGCTCGTGTTCACCTCCTACCTCGGGTTCGCGCAGGTCGCGACCGTCGCCGGCGACATCAGGGAGCCGAGTCGGAACCTGCCGCTGGCGATGGTCGGCTCCGTGCTCCTCGTCGGGGTCTTCTACGTCGTCACGATCTTCGTCGCGACGAGCGCGTTCGGCAGCGGTCGCCTCGGCGAGTTCGGCGAGACCGCGATGGTCGAGGTCGCGCGGGCGTTCATCGGGTTCCCGGGCGCGCTGGCGATCGTCATCGCCGGGCTGTTGGCGACTTTCTCCAGCGCGAATGCCTCGATCCTCAGCGCCTCCCGGGCGGTGTACGCGGTGAGCCGCGACGGGGTCATTCCCGGGGTCGCGAGCCGGCTCAACCTCGCGTACGGCACCCCGCACGTCGCGCTCGGGCTCGCCGGCGGTCCGATCGTCGTGCTGGCCGCGACGGGACAGGTGGAGCTGCTCGCGGAGGTCGCGTCGTTCCTCCACCTCGTGATGTACGGACTGATCTGCGTCGCGCTGATCCGGCTCCGCCGGGAGGACCCACCGTGGTACGACCCGTCGTTCCGCTGTCCGGCGGGGTTCGCGGTCGCCGGCGTCGGCGGGATCGCGAGCTTCGCGCTCATCGCGTTCATGCAGTTGGCGTCGATCGGCGTCGGGATCGCGGTTATGGTCGCCGCGTACGGTTGGTACAGGTACTACGCGACCGATGTCGAACTCAAAGGAGACTTCTGATGACCGAGACACCCACGGACGACGGCGGGGAACAGGCCGAAACCGACGGACAGACCGCGGACGGGGACCGGCCGGAGAGCGCCCGACCCTCGGTGTTGGTCCCGCTGGAGGTGTTGGAGGGGGAGTCGCCGCCCCCCGGCACGCCGGAGCTGCTCGCGAACGCCCGCGTCGTGCTGCTCGGGTATCACGTGCTCCCCGATCAGACGGCGACCGAGCAGGCGCGCGAGCAGTTCGGGGAGACGGCGATGTCGAAGCTCGACGAGTTCGCTGCCTCCCTCGCCGCGGCCGGCGCCGACGTCGAGACGCGGCTCGTGTTCACCCACGACGGGGAGACGACGATCGACCGGCTCATCTACGAATACGACTGTCTCGCGGTGTTGGTCCCGAACAGCGCGGAGCGCGTGGAGTCGGTGCTCGTCGCGCTCCGCGGGACGGTCGGCGTCGGGCGGAACACCCGGCTCGTCGCCGGGCTGTTCGCCGACGCGGGCGTCGACGTGACGCTGTACCACGCCCTCGGCGACGGCGAGACCCCCGACGACGGGAAGTCGTTCCTGAACGGGGTGAGAGCCGACCTCGTCGAGCGCGGGATGGCTCCTGACAGGATCGAGACGCTCGTCGAGGACGCGGACGTCCCGATCGACGCCATCGCCGGCCGGGCCGAGTCGCACGACGCGGTGGTGATGGGCGAGACGGACCCGTCCGTCACCACGTTCGTCTTCGGGATGCCGTCGGAACAGGTGGCCGAGCGCTTCCTCGGTCCGGTGCTCGTCGTCCAGCGCGAGCGCCCGGAAGAGTAGTCGCGCCGCGGGGGAGGGGCGTCGCCTCAGCGGCGTTCGGGGCTCACGCCCCGTCCGCCGCGTCCTGCGCCTCCCGCAGCGTGAACTCGCCCTCGTACAGCGCGGTGCCGACCACGACCGCGGCCGCCCCGCCCTCCTTCAGCGCGACCACGTCGTCGACGCTCGCCACGCCGCCGGACGCGATAACCGGGATGTCCACCGCGTCGACGACGCTCGCGACCGCTTCGCGGTCGATCCCCTCTAACTGCCCTTCCACGTCGACGTTCGTGAAGAGGATCGCGCCCGCGCCCAGTTCCTCGTAGCGCGCGGCCGCCTCGGCGGGGTCGAGACCGGTCCCCTCGGTCCACCCGCTCACGACGACCTCGCCGTCCTTCGCGTCGAGGCTGACGACGACGCTGCCGGGATGCGTCTCGTCGATCTCGGCGACTATCTCGGGCGTCTCTACCGCCGCGGTGCCCAAAATCACGCGGTCGAGCCCCAGATCGAGGAGGTCGCGTGCGCCCTCGGCGCCCCGGATGCCGCCGCCGAGCTGGAGGCCGACCCCGTCCTCGCCCTCATCGTCGCCGCCGACCGCCTCCACCACCGCCTCGATCGCGCCGGCGTTGACGCGCTCGCCCTCGAACGCGCCGTCGAGGTCGACGAGGTGGAGCGTCTCGGCGCCCGCCTCGATCCAGCGCTCGGCGGCCTCGACCGGATCGCCGTACCGCTTGCCCGTGCCGCGCTCGCCGCCGACCAGCTGGACGACCTCGCCGTCCTGCACGTCGACGGCGGGGATCACCTCGAAGGAAGGGAAGCCGCTCATACCGGGACACAGTCGCGGGCCCGGATTAAACGGGTCGGTTCGGCCGGGAGTCGGTTCCGGCGGGCGCCCGCGGACCGCGAGCTCACTCCACCGAGACGAGCAGCGCCGAGACCTCTTCGTCGAAGGTCCCGGGCTCCGTCGCGAGCGCCTCCCTCGCCTCCGCGTCGGCCGTCTCTTCGAGGAAGGTCTCGGCGTCGATCAGGTTCGGGAGGGCGTCGTCGATCACCTGCGTGAGCGGCTCCGCCGGGTACGCGCCGCCGGCGACGAGCACGTCGGTGCCGTCGTGCCAGACGCCCAGCCGCGACTCGATCTCGACGGTCTCGCTGATCGCCCTCGCCGACCCGTCCGGAAGCGGGACCTCGCCGTCGAAGGTGAACTCGCCCCCCAGTTGCCACGTCGTCGCGGTGTGGCCGGTCTCCACGGTGCTCGTTCCCCGGTCGACGATCTCGACGTTCTCGATCCCGCTCGCGTTCAGCTGCGACCGGAACGCGTCGACCGCGGCCGTCTCCACCTCCGACATCAGCCGGTCCCGCCCGATCCCGGCGGGAAGGCTGTCGATCGCCGGTCGGACGTCGATCCGGGTGGCGAAGAAGACGACCGGCGACCCGCTCGCGCCGACCGTCTCCGACAGCGCCTCGGCGACCGAGACGTACTCGTAGATCCGCGTGTGTTCGAGCGCGGTCACCGTCACCGGGCCGTAGGACTGCTCGAACACCGTGCTCTCCGACTCGTCGAGGAGCCGCCACCCGTCGCCGATCCGGTCGCTGGTCACCTCCGGCTCCGGCACCGGTCCGTTGCGGGTGCCCAGACAGCCCGCCAGTCCAGCGACGGCGACGGCTCCCCCGCCAGCGAGCACGCGGCGCCGCGTGACGCCGGCCGTGTTCCCGATCGATCCCGCCGGTTCCCCTCCGATCGGCTTCTCGCTCATGAAGTCGTGAAGGTCGGGACGCGGTAAATTGGTGTCGACGGCGCTACCGGGGGTGATACCGCCGGATACGTAGCGGATCGGGGGACTCGCGCCAGATACGCGGCGGATACGCGCCGGATCGGGCCGACTCGCGGCGTCGCGTCTCCTCCTCCCGACCGCCGACTCCGGTGCCGCCGACACGGATCCCTTATGTAACCACTGGGTGCAACAACCAGGTAATGACTGATGACGAGGCGATCGAGACGGACCGGCGCGACGCCCTCGACGACCGGCAGGCGGACTCCCGTGGCGACGCGGGCGGCTCCGCCGGGCGTTCCACGCGGCGGCGGTTCCTCGCGCTCGGCGGCGCGGCGGGGGCCGTCGCGCTCGCGGGGTGTAGCGCCGAGCCGACGGACGGCGGAGACGGAAGCGACGGATCGAACGGAAGCGACGGAGCGGGCGGGGGCGATGGGACCGACGGCGAGGACGGTGGCGATGGCGAGGGCGGTGATGACGGCGACGACCAGGAGACGCCCACGCTGACGGTCGCGACCTACAGCAGCTTCATCGACGCGCCGTCGGTGAGCCCGGGCGAGTGGCTCAAAGAGGAGTTCGAGTCGCGGTTCGACGCCGAACTGGAGTGGGCGACCCCGGACAACGAGGTGAACTACTACGTCGAGCGCGCCAGTTCGGGCGTGTCGATCGACGCCGACCTCTACGTCGGGCTCACCACCGAGGACCTCGTGCGCGTCGACGAGACGCTCGACGGCGACCTGTTCGCGGAGCGCGGCGAGGTCGCGGGGTTCGGCGACGTGCGCGACGGGCTCCTGTTCGACCCGTTCGACCGCGCCGTTCCCTTCGACACCGGCTACGTGAGCCTCGTGTACGACGGCACCGCGACCGAGGCGCCGGAGACGTTCGACGGCCTCCTCGACGACGAGCACGCGGGCGCGCTCATCGCGCAGAACCCCGGCGCCTCGTCCACGGGGCGGTCGTTCCTGCTCCACACGGTCCACCGGTTCGGAGACGGGCCGGACGGCGCGGTCGAGGGCGGCGACGGCGACCCCGACTACGACTACCTCGACTACTGGGCGGAACTACAGGAGAACGACGTGCGCGTGCTCGGCTCGTGGGACGACGCCTACGCCGCCTGGAGCGAGGGCGAAGCCCCGATGGTCGTCTCCTACTCCACCGACCAGGTGTTCGCGGACATGGAGGGACAGGACCTGGAGAAACACCAGATCCGCTTTTTGAACGATCAGGCGTACGCCAACCCGGAGGGGATGGCCGTCTTCGCCGACGCCGCCGAGCCCGAACTCGCCCGCGAGTTCATGTCGTTCATGCTGGAGCCGGACGTGCAGGGCGTGATCGCCGAGCGCAACGTCGCGTTCCCCGCGACCGACACCGCCGAGCTCCCCGAGGACTACGCCGAACTGGCCCAGGAGCCCTCCGAACCGGTGACGTTCACGTACGACGAGCTCCAAGGCTCGGTCAGTGAGTGGGTCGAAGACTGGGAGCGGCAGTTCGCCGGGAACTGACGGCGGCGTGTCCGACGCCAGCCGCGGTGCCGACGGCGCGACCGACGCCGACGGCGCACCCGACTCCGACCGATCGCGACCCCTTCGCGACCGTGTCGCGGACCGCCTCCGCGGGCGCCTGCTGACCGCGCTCGCGGTCGTCACGAGCGCCGTGCTCGTCGCGGCGTTCTACTACCCGGTCGGCACGGTCCTGATCGAAGCGGTTGTCGTCGACGGCGTCCCCACCCTCGCCGTGTTCGCGGAGGTGTTCCGCGACCCGTTCTACTTCGGGGAGTTCGCTCGACTGTTCTCGGGCGAGTCGCCGCTGGCGGTCGCGCGCGCCCTCCTCGGGCCGGACCGCCGGCTCGGGATCGTCGGGTTCACCGCGTATCAGGCCGCGCTCTCGACGGTCGCCAGCGTCGCCCTGGGGCTCCCGGCCGCCTACCTCCTCGCGCGCTTCGAGTTCCCGGGGCGGCGCACCCTGCGGTCGCTGACGATCGTCCCGTTCGTGCTCCCGTCGATCATGGTCGCGGTCGGGTTCGTCGCGACGTTCGGTGACAACGGCACTCTCAACGGGCTCCTCGGTCTCCTCGGCCTCCCGCCCGTCGACCTCCTGTTCACGCTGGAGGCGATCGTGATCGCCCACGCCTTTTACAACGCGCCGCTCGTCGCGCGGGTGACGACCGCGGCGTGGGAGTCGGTCGACGCGAGCGCGGTCGAGACCGCCCGGAGCCTCGGCGCGGGGTCGGTCCGGGCCTTCTTCGACGTGGTCGCGCCGCAGGTGTACCCCGCCGTCTTGACCGGCGCGGCGCTCACCTTCGTGTTCACGTTCGGCACCTTCCCCATCGTGCTCGCGCTCGGCGGCTTCGAACTGGCGACGGTCGAGGTGTTCGTCTACCGGCTCGTCCGCGACCTGAGCTACGCGGAGGCGGCCGCGCTGGCGATCGTCGAGCTCGTCATCTCCTTGGGCGTCCTGCTCGCGTACCTGCGCTACGAGGCGCGGAACACGGTCAGTTCGCGCGGCGTCCGACCCCTCCCCCGAAAGTCCCTGTTCCCCGGCGCCCCGACCGCGCGCGAGGTCCTGCCCCGGCTCGGCCTCGCCGCCTACGCCGTCGTCGCGGGGCTCGTCTTCGTCGCGCCCATCGCCTCGATGACCCTCGCGAGCGTCACGGGTGGGGACGGAGCGCTCACGCTCGACCACTACCGGTTCTTGGTCGACCGCCAGCGGACGGGGGCGGCGTTTCAGGTGCGCCCGTGGCCCGCGATCCGCAACTCGCTGACGTTCGCGAGCGCCGCGACCCTGCTCGCGCTCCCGATGGGCGTCGTCGTCGCCGTGTTGACGACGCGGCGGTACCGCGGGCGGAAGCTGGTCGACGCGGCCGCGATGGCGCCGCTCGCCGTCTCGGGGATCATCGTCGGGCTCGGGCTCCTCCGCGGGCTCGTCTTCGGCGTCGAGATCGCGGGGTGGCGGTTCGCCGCGACCGGCGCGGTCGCCATCGTCGTCGCGCACGCGGTCGCGGGCTACCCGTTCGTGGTCCGGACGGTCGCGCCCGGACTGGAGGGGCTCGACCGCTCGCTGATCGAGTCGGCGCGGGCGCTCGGCGCGTCGCGGGCGCGGGTGATCCGCGACGTGGAGCTCCCCCTCGTGTGGCCGGGCGTCGTCGCGGGCGCGGCGTTCGCGTTCGCCATCTCGATCGGAGAGTTCACGGCGACGGTGGTGCTCGCGACCGGCGCCGACGCGTACACGATGCCGGTCGCCATCGAACGGTTCATCGGGCGTCGGCTCGGACCGGCGACCGCAATGGGCGTCGTCCTCCTCGTCGTCACCGGGCTCAGCTTCGTCGTCATCGAGCGGCTCGGGGGTGAGACGCGTGGGCTCTGAGTGGGCTCCTTCGTCCGCCGACCCGACCGCCGACTCGACCGGCGACCCCCCTGCCGTCGAACTCGACGGCGTGACCAAGCGCTACGGCGACACCGCCGCCGTCGACGACGTGAGCCTCGCCGTGCGCGAGGGGGAGTTCTTCACGCTGGTCGGCCCCTCCGGCTGCGGGAAGACGACGACGCTCCGGCTGATCGCGGGGTTCGAGGAGCCGACCGCGGGGGAGATTCGCTTCGCCGGCGACTCGGTCGCGGGGGTTCCCCCCGAGGAGCGCGACGTGGGCGTCGTCTTCCAGAACTACGCGCTGTTCCCGCACATGACCGTCGGCGAGAACGTCGGGTACGGGCTCAACTTCGCGGACCCGCCCGAGGGCGTCTCGCGCGACGAGCGCGTCGCCGAACTGCTCGAACTGGTGGACCTCCCCGACGCCGCCGACCGGGACCCCGAGAGCCTCTCGGGCGGGCAGCAGCAGCGCGTCGCGATGGCGCGCGCGCTGGCGCCCGGTCCCGACCTCCTCCTCTTAGACGAGCCGATGAGCGCGCTCGACGCGCGGCTCCGCGAGCGCCTCCGGGTGCAGGTCCGGAAGATTCAGTCGGAGCTGTCGATTACCACCGTCTACGTCACCCACGACCAGGAGGAGGCGCTGGCGATCTCCGACCGCGTCGCGGTGATGCGCGACGGGACGCCGGAGCAGATCGCGCCCCCGCGGACGGTGTACCGAGAGCCGTCGAGCCGGTTCGTCGCCGAGTTCGTCGGCGACAACAACGTCTTCGCGGGGCGAGTGGTCGACGTGGAGGGGGGCGAGGCGGGCGACGGAGGCGGTGCGGACGACGCCGAGAGCAACGACACCCCCAGAATCGCCGCCGTCGACGTCGGCGGCGAGACGCTGCGGGTCGCGGTCGGCGAAGGTGTCGGTGTCGAGCCCGGCGACCGCCTCACCTTCTGCGTCCGGCCCGAGTACCTGCGGATCGACGAGGGAGAGAGCCGGGTTCTGGCGACCGTCGAGAGCGCGGAGTTCCTCGGCGAGACGACCCGCGTGACCCTCGACTGGGGCGGGCGAGACCTCGTGGTCCGGACGCGCGACCCGCTCTCCGGGGAGGTCGTCGTCGGCTTCGATCCCGAAGACGCGCACCTAATCGGCAGCGACGGAGCGTGACGGGCGACGATTTATAAGTGATCAGCGCGGTGGTGCGCCGGTGAGCGCCGCAACGCGGCGCGAACCGCCCGCGAGGGAGTCAGTCGCCGGAGCGAAGCGGAGGCGACTGACGAGGCTGGGGAGGCGTGAGGCTGCGGTTGTGGTGCGGGGCGGGTGGGACTCAAAGGGGTAGCCGCGAGGCGGACAGAGGCGCCGTAAGCACCGTAGGAACGAGTGCAGCGAGTGACGAGGAGCGCAACAAGCGTCTGTCCGCCTCGCGGCTGGGGCTTTGGCGGTGTTCACCGCGGAGTTTTCGATCGCGTATCACCGAGCGGCTGGGGCCCTGGCGTCGTCCATCGTAAGATCCCCGACAACCACTTATAAACAAGCCACGCGAACGAAAGCGTATCCACGGCGACACGCATTACCGCTCCGAGCCGCTAGCCCGCGTATGGCCTCGGAGTCGTGTTTCGTCTGCGAGCGATCCGTCAGGATCGCCGGGGGGATCGGCGACCTGTGGAACTTCGCGTTCGAGTCGACGCAAGGGATGACCCTCGAACTGACGGACGGCTCCGAGTTCTTCCTCTGTTTCGAGTGCATGGAGTCGCTGCCGGACGATCACGAGCCGACCGCCGACGATGTCGCAGACCTGCGGGCGCGGACCGAGCCCGTCGAGGAAGACGGGGACCACTTCTGGCACTGGGGGTAGCCCCGACCGTCGGCGATCGGTTCGCGGCCGATCTCACCCCCCCTGCGTCCCGAACGCCTTCAGCGAGTCCTGATCGAACGGCGCCGTCGAGAGCAGCGAGACGATATCGCCCGCTCGGAAGGTCGTTTCGCCCTTGGGCGTGAGCACGTTGCCCTCCCGTTCGATGCCGACCACGTGGGTCTCTCGGGAGAGCTGGCCCTCTTCGACCGCTTGCTCGATGGTGTTGCCCGCGATCTCGGCCCCTTCCGAGACGGTGAACTCCGCGACTTCGGCATCTCCCGCGAGGCTCATGAAGTCGGTCAGCGACGGCCCCTTCGGAACCTTCTCGGGACCGAACGGGTCGTACGGTCTGTGGTACTCCCCCTGCATCACGTTCTCGTCTTCGATCGTTAGTCCGAGGTCGGCAAGCTCGCCGGCGGCGTGGTTGATGTCTTCGGTATCCGAACCGACCACCGTCACGAGGAGGTTGGCCGTGCCCGCCATCAGCTCCTGGACATTGACGACCCCCGAAACGTCCAGCGCCGACTGAGCCAGCTGCGTCCGGTCCGGGATCGGCGCCGTACACCGGAACAGGTAGGTGACGTACCCGCCGATCGACTTGTAGTCGATGTCGGCGAGGTACCCCCGAAGAATCCCTCGCTCTTCGAGCTGGTCGATCCGATTTCGGATCGTCGCCGGCGTGACCTCCATCTCCGCGGCGATGTCCGATGTCGCCGTGTTTCGCGCGTCCACACCGAAGTAGTAGAGGATGCGCTTGTCGATCTCATCGATACGGTGTCCCATGATCGAACAACGACCGGGCAGCACAAAGGATTTCTCATAGCCGCTCTCCACGGGACTGGGGATTTCTCATAAGGAAATATTTCTCCTTCTAGAATTGCTTCTCAAAAATTCAGAAGGAAATACTTATGCCTGAGCGAAATAGGTGCTGCATCAGGTTCCGCGACAAAAACGAAGCCGTGACGCTTCCCGATCGAACTCAGGCGGCGCCGCGGCCGGAATCGAACCAGCCGCCACACACTCACACCATGACATCACCCGATACTGATCGCCCGGACGGCGTCTCCGACGAGGTCATCGTCGCGCTCGAAGACTGCAGCGATACGCAGCTCAGGGAGATCATCCACTACGCCCAACAGCTCCTCCGAGAGCATCCGTCGCTGACGGACGCGATTGAGTCCAGGGGCGACGAGGAGCTCGTCTACACGGAGGACCACGGCGCGTACACGATCGCCGTCGTGGAGCGCCCGAATGAGACCGGTTGGGCACGCGGGCCGTTCGTGTACAGGGTCAACTGGGAGCCCGCGAGAGACGGCTGGGACGGTCAGTACCGCTGGCACTACTTGGGAAAGGTTCAGGCCGAATCCGACGGTGACCGGCGGTGACTGACCCGTCTCGTCGGATCGACAGTCCGGTCGCCGGTCGCGACCGCCGCCGCCGTGACCGGGACGTGAGCCCGCGGTTCGGCCCGGGAATCGCCTGAGAAAACGATCGACCACGGATACGAACGCTACACATGTACATCATCATCGTCGGAGCCGGCGACATCGGAACGCCGCTCATCGAAATCGCAACGCGCGCCGGATACGAAGTCGTCGTCATCGAGACCGACCCCGAAAAGGCGGACGCGGTCGCGAGCGAGTACGACTGTATGGTGCTCAACGCCGACGCGACGGTCAAAGAGAACCTCGCCGACGCCGGGAGCGACCGTGCGGACGCGATCGTCACGACGACCGATCAGGACGCGACCAACGTGATGGTCTCGCTGCTCGCACAGGAGCTCGAGATACCCAACGTCGTCTCGGTCGTCCACAATCCCGAGCACATGAATCTGTTCCGTCAGATCGGCGTGAACACCATGCAGAACCCGCAGCGACTCATCGCGGAGTCGCTGTTCCGGTCCGTCGACCGGCCCTCGATCGTCGACTACATGCGGGTCGGTGATGTCGCCGAGGTGTTCGAGATCACGGTCGCCGAGGAGGCGCCGATCGCCGGAAAGACCCTCATCGAGGCCGACGAGGAAGGACTCCTCGGTGACGAGACGCTCATCGTGGCGATCGAACGGGGGGACGCGGACTCGCCGATCACGCCCCGCGGACAGACACGCATCGAGACGGGAGACCTGTTGACCGTCTACTCCGGAACCGGTGCGACACCGGACGTGACGGACATCTTCGGCCACTACGAGGATCAGGAGAACGGCTCGAACGGGGTGAGGCTGTGACCGTCCGACCGGTATCGCGGGGAGACCGCTCCGACGCAGGTGATCCATGAGAGTCAAGACGGACACCGTCGGCCGCGACGTCGGCCGCATCGTCCAGGCGGTCTCGCTGATGATGCTGATCTCGCTCGTCGTGGCGGCGGTCAACGGCGAGTTCTACACCGTCCCGGCGTTCGTGGTCTCCGCGGTCGTCATGGCGGGGATCGGAACTGGGCTGGTCCGGCGGTACCGTGGCGCCGACCCGCCGGAGAAGCGCGAGGCGATGGTCACCGCGGCCACGGCGTGGGCGCTCGTTGGGATACTCGGCGGGCTCCCGTTCGTCCTGATCGCGTGGACGATCCAGCTGAACCCGTTTCCCGTCTGGATGAACACGCCGCCGATGGACTCGACGACCGCGGTGTTCCTCGATCCGCTTGACGCGGTGTTCGAGAGCATGAGCGGCTTCACCGGGACCGGGCTCACGATGGCGGCCGTCGAGGAGGAGCTCCCCCGGGCGATCCACTGGTGGCGGTCGTTCATCGAGTGGGTCGGCGGCGTCGGCGTGATCGTCTTGACGGTCGCGATCCTGCGCCGCTCGGGCGGGAGCAGCGGATCGTACACACTGTACGAGAGCGAGGCGCGCTCCGAAAAGATCCATCCCAGCATCGTGACGACCGTCCGCGAGATTTGGAAGATCTTCGTCGGCCTCACGCTCGGCTCGATCGCCCTGTTCCTCCTCACGGGGATGCCCCTGTGGGACGCGATCAACCACGGAATGACCGGCATCGCGACCGGCGGGTTCTCCGTCCACGCGGACTCGATCGGCCACTACGGCAGCCCGCTGATCGAGTACGCCACGGTCCCGATCATGGTCGCGGGGAGCATCGCGTTCCCGATCCACTACCTGATCTTCAAGGGGGAGGTCCGGAACTTCTACACCGACCTCCAGACGCGATGGGTGTTCATCTGGTTCACCGTCGGATCGCTCGTGTTGACCGCGATCCTCTACGTGAACGGCCAGTACGCCACGCTGGAGGAGACGTTCCGGGTGAGCCTGTTCCAGTTCGTCTCCGCGACGTCGAACACCGGCTTCGGGAGCACGTCGATCGGCGGCGGCACCGAACGCGTCTGGACCGCGGGCCCGACGCTGTTCGCGTGCCTCGGAATGTTAACCGGCGCGGCGGCCGGCTCGACGGTGAGCGGGATCAAGCTCATCCGCGTCGTGACGCTGGTCAAGGGAACGATCTGGCAGATTCAGGACGTGTTCCGGCCGCAGGCCGCGATTCGCTACCTCCAGATCGGCGACCGACGCCTCAGCGAGGCGCAGGCGCAACGGGAGTACACCGAGGCGACGGTCGTGTTCCTGCTGTGGATCGCGTTCCTCGTGATCGGCGTCGCCGTCCTGCTTCGGGTCCTTCCCCCGACGTACCCGCTGGAGTACGTGATCTTCGACGTGATGAGCGCACAGAGCAACGTCGGCCTCGACTCGGGGGTCACCGGGCCGGCCATGCCGGAGACGGCGAAGGCGATGCTGATCGTCAACATGTGGGTCGGTCGGCTCGAAATAATCCCGGTGGCGGTGTTGCTCGGAACGATCGTTCGCCGGCTCGACCGCTCCGCCTGACGAAGGCGAAAGTCGTCCGGCGGATTCGGACCACGCCTCGTCAGTTAGGCGCCGTCCTTCGAATCGTCCGTCGAGTCGCTCTCGGAGTCGTCGATCTCCGGCGTCGACGGCTCCGGCTCGACGCCGGTCTCGGCGGGCGTCGGGGTCGCGTCGGTCACGTCGTTCGACCGCGCGCCGCTGCCGAACAGCCGGTCGAGGAAGCCGCGGTCGCTCTTCGGCTCGGCGAGCAGCACGGAACACTCCACCTCGTTGAGCACGTCCAACACGAGCGATCCGCGGACCAGCCGCGAGAGGAGTCCCTTCTGGGTCGCGCCGATGATGAGCATCGTCGCGTCGCGAGCGGCGCGCTCGATGCTGGTCTCGACGTCGCCGGTCTCGATCCGGAGCGTCGCGCCCGAGAGGTCGTGGTCGGCGGCCCACTCGGAGAGGAACGCGCGCCCCTCGGCCTCGTCCTCGGCGACGTGCAGCAGCGTGACTTCGCCGTCGAACTCCGTCTGGAGCATCTTCGCCACCGCGCCGGACAGGTCGGAGGCCGGGCCGCCGGCCGTCGGCACGAGGATCCGCGACGGGTCGAACCCGCGGTCGCGGAACACGAGGAAGTCAGAGGGGAGCGAGTACGCCAGCTCGTCGACGGCGGACTCGGCGCGGCCGGGCGCCCCGTGGGAGTCCTCGCCCCAGCCCATCACGGTCATGTCGGCGCCGTAGGTGCGCGCGGCGTCGAACACCTCCTCGAACACGCGGTGCGATAAGACGACGTGGGTCTCCACGTCGACGCCGAACGTCTCGGCGTCCTCGCGGGCCTGACTCAACAGGTCGTGTGCCGCCTCGTGCGCGCCGCGGTCGCGGGCCGCCTCCAGCGAGGTCTGGTCGGGCACGTTCGCGATGTTGACGGCGACGACCGTCCCGTTCCGCTGCTTCGCGATGGCCGACGCGAGCGTGATCAGGTGCTCCTCCGTCGCGGGGTTCGCGAGCGGCACCATCACCCGGTAGTCGTCGCCGCTCGGCTGGACGGAGGTCGCGGCCGACACCGCGGGCTTGGGGAGCTCGTCGGACCGGTCGAGGATCCACGTCCCCAACACGCCGCGCGACTCGACCTTCCCGCGAGCGTACAGCAGGTACCAGAGCGCGGCGAAGGCGACGAGCCCGGCCGAGAACAGGATGATCGTCGGGTCGATGTAGATTATCAGCGCGAACGACGACAGCGTCCCGATTATCGGGACGATCGGGTAGAAGGGGACCTCGAAGTCGGGATCGTACCCCTCGACCTCCGACTCGCGCATCACGATCAGCGCGAGGTTGAGCAGCCCGTAGACGATGAGGTGAAGGACGGAGCCCATCGTCGACAGCGACTCGACGCCGCCGGCGACGAGGAACACGAGGATGAGCGCGCCGGTGAGCGCGATCGACTTGTAGGGCGTGCCGAACCGCTGGTGGATCTCGTTGAGCTTCGGGGTGACGATCTTCTCGCGACCCATCGCGAAGTTGATCCGGGACGACGAGAGGATCGACGCGTTCGCCGAGGAGGCGGTCGCGAGCAGCCCGCCGATCAGGAGCATGCCGGCGCCGACGGCGCCCAGCGAGTAGCCGAACACCTCGTAGTTGCCGAACAGCAATCGGGCGGCGTCGACGACCGCGGTCTCGTTGTTCGCGACGAGTTCGTTCGGGACCGCCGCGAGCAGCACGACGAGGAACAGCGCGTACACGGCCGTGACGATGACGACCGAGCCGAGGACCGCGAGCGGGAGGTTCCGGCCGGGGTTCTTGATCTCCTCGGCGACCGAGGTGATCTGCACGAACCCGAGATACGAGACGAAGATGATCCCCGTCACCGGGAGCACTTGGCTCGTCGTCCCCGGCGGCGCGAGCGGGCGCAGCGACTCCATGTCGGCGTTCAGCAGACCGACGACGGTGAAGACGGCGAGGATGCCCAAGAGGGACATCACGATGACGATCTGGAGCCCGCCCGTCTCCTTCGCGCCGAAGTAGTTGACCGCGATGAAGAGCAGGGCGCCGGCGAGCCCGATCACCTGCGCCGCCTCCAGCGTGAGCGGGCCGACTCCGACGGGGCCGAGCCCGACGAGCGCGTTGACGTACTCGCCGAACCCGTACATGTAGAAGGCGGACGCGAACGCGAGCCCGAGCCAGTTCGCCCACCCCGCGATCGAGCCGAACAGCGGGCCGAGCGCGCGGTTGACGTAGAAGTACGCCCCGCCGGACTTCGGCATGGCAGTTCCCAGCTCCGAGGCGGACAGCGCCGTGAACAGCGCGATCACGCCGCCGAGGACGAACGTCGCCGCCGCGAGCGGGCCGGCGCGGGCGACCGCGGTGCCGGGGAGCACGAAGATCCCGGCGCCGATCATCGTCCCGATCCCGATCGTGAGCGCCGCGAGCGGTCCGAGGTCCTTCGCGAGTTCCTCGTCGCCGCTCACGGCGGACCACCTCGGTCGGTTGTAACTCTCCGGGCGTCTGTCATACCGTTTCTCTCTTCTCTGTTCGTATAAACCCGGCTGATCCGGGCAACGGCACCGTCTCCGGAAGACACAGGCGGTTTGCGCGGCGGCGACGATCGAGCCCTTTGACCATCTCGCGAGCGCCGTTTGAACATATCACAAAGTCCATACCCCAGCGCGACGCGGTACGATCCATCAGGTGGATCCCGTGACAGAGAAACGCGAATACCGCGACGACTACGACGACAAGACGCTGTACATCCCCGGCCCGACCGAGGTCCGCGACGACGTGATCGAGGCGATGGCGGAGCCGATGTTCGGCCACCGGATGGACCGGATGACCGACCTGTACACCACCATCGTCGAGGATACGAAGACGTTCCTCGGCACCGACAACGAGGTCGTGATCCTCACCGCCTCCGGCACCGAGTTCTGGGAGGCGTCGACGCTCAACCTCGTCGACGAGAACATCCTGGTCCCGACCTGCGGGAGCTTCAGCGAGCGCCACGCCAACGTCGCCGAGCGACTCGGCAAGGACGTGGACCGGCTGGAGTACGAGTGGGGTGAGGCCGTCAAACCCGAGGACATCCGCGAGCACCTCGAATCGACCGACAAACAGTACGACGTGGTCGCGACCGTGATGAACGAGTCGTCGACCGGCGTCCGCAACCCGATCGAGGAGATCGGCGACGTGGTCGCGGAGTACCCGGACACGTACTTCGTCGTCGACGCCGTCTCCGCGCTCGGCGGCGATCACGTCGACATCGACGAACACGGTATCGACGTGATCTTCGCGTCCACCCAGAAGGCGTTCGCGATGCCGCCGGGGCTCGCGGTCTGCGTCGTCAGCGACGACGCCTACGACCGCGAGGTCGAGAAGGGCGACTCCTCGTGGTACGGCGGCTTCCGCCGCACCATCGACTACTACGACCGCAAGGGACAGACCCACTCGACGCCCGCGATCCCGATCATGTTAGCGTACCGCAAGCAGATGAAACACATGCTCGACGAGGGCCACCGGGCCCGCGACGAGCGCCACCGCGAGATGATGGCGTACGTCCACGACTGGGCGGACGAGCACTTCGCGATGTTCCCCGAGGAGGGATACGAGTCGCAGACGGTCGCCTGCATCGAGAACACTCAAGGCATCGACGTCGCGGCGACCATCGAGGAAGTGAGCGCGGAGTACGACATGGCGTTCTCGAACGGCTACGGCTCGCAACTCGGCGAGGAGACGTTCCGGATCGGCCACATGGGCGAACACACCGTCGAGAGCGTAAAAGAGCTCACCGACGCGATCGAAGACGTCGCGGACCTGTAGCGATCGAAGACGTCGCCGGGCTGTAGCGCTGCCGGTCGTCCCGCTTCTCGCTTCTCCCTACTCGCCCCGGCGCGGCTCGACCAACTCGATCCGGTACCGCCGCCCGCCCGGCTCGGTCTCCTCGACGGCGACGACGACGAACGACTCCTCGCCCACGTCGATCATGTCGCCCGGAGAGAGGGGGCCGTCGTCACCGGCTTCGCCGCGCCGCCGCCGGTTCTCCCGCGCGCGCCGGTCGGTGTCGCCGACGACCGCTGGCCCGACGCTGATCGTCCCCCGTTCGGCCGCGATCACGCGGCTCCAGAACGCGTCCGAGGGCGGTCGCGGTCCCACGCGCTCGGCCAGCTCGGATCTCGTCAGTCGCTTCATCGTGTCATCGCCGATCGGTCACAGCCAGAGCAGTTGTGCGTGTCGGGTCTCCTCGAACTCCAGCACGGTCTCCTCGTCGACGAGCCCGGCCTCGACGGCGACGCCGACGGCCTCGGTGCCCACGATGTTCGCGACCTGCGCGCGGTGAAGCCCCGCCACGACCTCCTCGGCGGTCGCCTCGACCGCGTCGTCACCGCCGTAGAACTCCTCGCTGACGGTGATCGTCGCGCGCCCGTTGTCGTACGTCTCGCCGAGACAGTCGGCGTCGCAGACGGAGACGAGCCGCCCCTCGGCGGTCTCCCGCTCGCGGAGGAGCATCTAGAACCCCTCTGGTCCCTCGCCTTGGAGCTCTCGCTCCGGTTCCTCGCGACCGGACCCCCGCCCACCGTGACCGCCGCGGCCGCCCCGACCGCCGGCCCCGGGCTGGCCGCCGGCGCCCGGGCGTCCGCCCTGACGACCCTGGCCGCCGGGCCCGGGCGCTTGGCCGGTCTGTTCCTCGACCATCTGCTCTTCCGCCTCGCGGCGGATCTCCTCGGCGCGGTCGGCGACCTCCTCGGCTTGCTCGTGTTCGCCGGCCTCTTCGAGCGCGCGGGCCTTCTCCTCTAACACGCCCGCGCTCCGGTAGCCGAGCCGGATCGCGTTGTCGAAGCAGCTGACGGCGTCCTCGGCGAGCCCGCGCTCCACCAGCAGGAACCCGCGGTTGTACCACGCTTCCGCGAAGCGCGGGTCGGTCTCGACGGCGCGCTCGGCGTGTTCGAGCGCCTGCTCGCCGCGGCCCGACTCCCAGAGCGCGTACGCGAGGTTGGTCTCGGCGGTCGCGGCGTGCTCGGAGTCGTCGTCGATCCGCAGCGCCTCCTCGTAGGCGCCGATCGCCTGGTCGAACTCCTCCAGCTCCGCGTGGGCCGCGCCCTTGTTCACCCACGCCTCCTGGGCCTCCAGCGAGTCCTCGTCGGCGAAGCGGGCGGCGCGCTCGAACGTCTCCGTCGCCTCCTCGTGGCGGTTGATCCCCATGTACGAGAGCCCCACGTCGATCAGGCGCTCGACGTCGATGGCGTCGCTCTCGACGTTGCGCTTGTCCATGATGTCCGTGAGCACGCGGGAGTCGACGGGGTCGACCGTGTTCGGGTCGGCGTCGATCTCCTCGGGGTCGAGGGTGAACTCCTCGTAGTCGGCGTCGACGCCCTGCCCGGCGGAGAACTCGTGGCGGTCGTCGTCGCGTTCGTCGGTCATATACCCGGTTTAGCGGGTCACGACGCGTAAGGGTTGCGTCGGAGCGCCGCGGCGAGGGCGGTTCGCCGTCGGCGCATCCTCACTCCCCGCGGTGTGGGGTGACGCGGCCGACCGCCGAAGGCCGGGCACCGCCCTCCGAGCGGGCTACTCGGTCACGGCGGCGTTCGGAACGCCGCTCGACCGCCGGCCGGAATACCGCTCCCACAACAGCACGGCCGGGGGGAGCGCGACGACGGTGAAGATGAACGAGTACAAGACGCTCAACCCCATCAGCAGCCCGAAGTCACCGAGCACGGGGGTGATCGCGAGACCGAGCGCACCGGTGCCGAGCGACGTGGTGAGCATACTCCCGAGCAGGGCGCCACCGGTGCCCGAGAACGTGATGATCATCGATTCGTAGGCGTTCGCGTTCTCGTTGAACTCGTCGACGAACCGGTGCGTGGCGTGCACGGAGTACGCGATCCCGAGCCCGATCGAGATGGAGAGGATCGTCGCGGTCAGCGCGTTCAGCGACATCCCGAGCGCTCGCATCGTTCCGAGCAGGAACGCGATGGCGATGAGGATGGGGAAGAGGTTCACGACCCCGAGCAGCGGCTTGCCCTCCAAGACCCCGTACGAGACGACGAGGAACACCCCCGTCAGGCCGATCGCGAGGACGAGCCCTTGGATCGCGGAGTTAAAGATGATGTCCGTCACGGCGTCGAAGACGACGAGCTGGCCGGTCGCCGTCGCGTCCTGCCGGAAGCTCTCGGAGAACTGCCGCGCGTCGGCGGCGGCCTCGCCCTGCGACGCGCTCGCGTCGATCGCGTAATCGACCTGTGCGTTTCGCCGATCCCGCGTGAGATACTGCGCGGCGCGGTCGCCGGCCGGCGAGGCGAACAGCACGTCGTATATCCGTTCGAGGTTGCGGTCGGGGATCCCGTTCCCGTTCACGTCGTTGCGGGCGACGAGCTCGGCGAACTCCGGATCGCGTTCGGCCTGCGTTCGGATCACGGTGACGATGCTCGTCGGGCGCGCACTCCCGCCGTCGCCGACGGCGAGCGTGGACGGTGGATCGTCGTTCGGGGCAGCGAGCGCCTCCAGCGCGTGATCCTCTTGGAAGTTGCCCTCGACGTATATCGTTACTGACTGATCCTGGTTGGTCGAGAAGCGGTCCTCTAAGAGGGTGATCGTCTCCGTGACGGTGTACTCGCTGGGAGCGAACGGCTCCGGCAACGCGGTCACGTACTCGGGGAGTTCTTCGGGCGGAAGGAAGTCCTCCGTCTCGAAGGACGTGTCGACGCCGCTGCCGTACGTCGCGGCCATCCCCCCGGTGACGAGCAACACGATCACGAACGCGATCGGCGCGTACTGACTGACCTGCGTCGGGAACGTCAGCAGCCGACCGAGCGTGGAGTCGCTGGAGGAGATCGGGGCCGAGTTGAATTCGGGAACCCCGTACGCGTCACGCAGCTTGTCGACCTCGAGCTTCGCCGCCGGCAGGAACAGCCCGAAGATCAGGAACGTGAATATGATGCCGATCGCGGAGGCGATCCCCAGGTCCCGGATCGGTCCGAGATCCGAGATCACGTTCGCGCCGAACCCGAAGACCGTCGTCGCCGTGACGATGACGAAGGCGATCATGAGCTGGTTGTTCGCCTCTCGCATCGCCTCGACGGCCTCGTAGCCCTTGACGGTCTCCTCGCGGTAGCGGTTGATGATGTGTATCCCGAAGTCGACGCCGACCGCGAGCAGCAGGACCGGGACGGAGATCATCTGCTGGCTGAACGGGATGCCGGAGAACCCGAGGAATCCGAACGTCCAGATAACGGTCATGAGCAGCGATAACAGCCCCAGCGAGAGGTCGATCGGGTCGCGGTACGCCACGACCAGGAACAGCAACAGCAGCAGCACGACGACCGGCATCACGATCGTCAGCGAGTCGCCGATCACGTTCGCCGTCTCCGCGTTCGTGATCCCGATACCGAACGCCCGGATGTCTCCGGGGTAGTCGTTCGTTATCGTCTGGATCGTCGTCTGAATCTCCTGGAGGTTCCCGTCGGAAAAGCCCGGAGGGACCTGGTGTGAGACGACCGTGATCGACGCCGACGCGCTGGCGCTCGTCGGGTTGAAATCGGTCGACAGCGCCCGGCCGAACTGCGGCTCCCCTTCGAGTCCGCGAACCGCCCGACGGATCTGAGTGGGAGTGGCGCCTTCGAGTGCGCGCCGCTGCTCGGTGACCGTCGTCGCCGACGGGTCGATGGCCCTCGCAACGACAGGCGCGGGTCCGTTAACCGACGCCACCCGGAGGTCGTCACGGTTCGTCAGCTCTTCGAGCAGCCGGATGTCGCGGACGAGCGCCTCCTTGGTTAGGACGTTCCCGCCGGTGTGAATGAGTTGGGTGGACTCGCTTCTCGGCTCGAACGGGTCGTCGAACTGCTCGTTGACCGCATCGAGCGCCTCCTGTTCGTCGAGGCCTTCGGTGAACGCGTCGGTGGCTCCGGTGTCGGTGCTGACGAGCCCCATCCCGCCGGCGAACACCATGGTGAGTACGAGGAACGCGACGATGACCTGGCGCGGCCTGTCGACGATGGCGTCGTTGAGCCGCCGCGTCCCCGCCTCGATCTGCTCACCGACCGACATCAGTTACTGCCGCCTCCGATAGAGGACCAGTCCGCCGGTTCCGATCACGAGGAGCGCGACGACGATCACGGGGATCGGAATCCCGCCGCCCTCGCTCTCGGTCACGTCGATCGGAACGCGGTAGGTGTCCGAGAGATGACTGTCGCCGTCTGCGTCATCGTACCGGAAGTCGAGCGAGATCGGGTAGGTGCTCCCGGCCGTCGCAGAGCCGGTGGTGGTCAACTCGAACGTCATCGTCGTCGTTTCACCCGGTTCGAGGGACTGGACGTAGCCCGTGTCGGTGGTGCCCGTGTCGAGCGGATCGTCGGCGAACAGCCGCGCCTCGACGTCGCTCGCGGTCTCTTCGAGGTTGTTCGTCACCGCGACCTCGACGGTTCGTGTCCCGCCCGCATCGATGGTTCGATTTTCGACCGCGACGGTGAACCGGTCCCGCTCCGGCGCGACCTCGGTGTCGACGGCCACCTCGTCGTAGAGGCGAGCCTCACCGCCGTCGTTGCGGTACTGGACCGCGAGTCCGAGCGAACGGAGTCCGGCCTCCGCTTCACCGCCGATCGCGATCGGGAGCGTGAAGTCGGCCGACTCGCCCGGCTCCAACGTGCCGACTGCGGTCGAGCGTTCGATCGGAATGACGCTCCCGGACTCGTCCGCGTACTGGACGACGACGTTGTTGGCCGCGACCGGTCCGTCATTCGTCACCGTTCCGCGTAGTTCGCCGTCCTCACCCACCCGCAGGCTCGACTCGACGTCGCGGACGGCGAACGTCTGTTCGCCGAGTGGCGCCACACCGGCGGAAAGCCCCTCGTCGACCTGGGGAATTCCGTCCGGCGTCTCGAAGGAGACGCTCCCGGAGATCGCGTATTTCCGTTCGGGCGCCGTCGCCGCGAACGAAGCGTCGTACGGGACCGTGACCGTCTCACCGGGCGCGATCGATTCGATCAGGGCCGCGTCGGAGGTTCCCTGTCCCAGCCCAAGTCCGGCGCTCGACGACTCCAACGCGACCGTCGCGTCGTTCGCGGCGGTCGCGCCGACGTTTCTGATCTCGGCCTCGAGCACTCCCTGGTCACCGATCTGCGCGTCGGTCGTCACGTCGACGATCCGGAACCGCGCGTCTTCGGTGACCTCCAACTCGACCTCGGCGTCGACCGTCTCTGTCCGGTCGTAGGTGACGCCGCCGGACTGTTGGTACGTGTAGGAGTACTCCAGTTCGACGTCGAGCTCGTAGCTCCCCGCCTCGGTCCCGTTCGGCACGCTCACGGCGATCGGCACCTCACGGGGTGCGGTTTCGGTCACGGAACCGAGCCCGATCGTGCCCGTTTCCACCGTGAACGGGGTGTCGCCGCCGTCGGCCGTCAGGCGGACGTTGCGCGCGGTGGTGACCACTTCCCGTGTCTCCGGCGTGCCGAGGTCCATGTCGCCGTCATTGATGATCTGGAGTTCCACTTCGTTCGTCCGGCCGGGCGTGACTTCCGGTCGCGGGGCCGTCACTGAGAGCTCCGGCGACCCGCGGATGACGCCTGCGGTCTGGGGTCGCGCGGCCGGGTCCGCGGCCGTCGTCCCGTCGAGGGTCGCGGTCGCCGCGTCCGCGGTCGCCCCGCCGGCGGTCGAGCCCCCGTGCGCCGTGCCCGCGACCGCTCCGACGGTCCCGCTCGTCAGCATCAGTACCGCGGCGAACACGGCGAGAAGTTTCGTCCGCGTCACGCCGACCACCCCCCAGCTCGGTCGTCGCGTCCGTCTGCTCGTCCGCGCATCATCGGTTTCCCGTCAGCGTGCGCGTCTGACGACGGTGATATCGGACAGGCCCTACCTCGGTGGACAATCTCGGAGTCCGTTCCATACCTATTCACGGTTCCAAAAATGAATAAACTCTTTGTTTCTGGATTCGTAACGCATGATCGATGGACCGATACCGATCGATAGACAGCGTCTGAGTACCACGATAATGAGTAGATTCACCGAACGAGACCGAGAGCGTATCCGAAATCAACTGATCGAGGCCGGTAGAGATCTGTTCACTCAGTTCGGGTTCGAACGCACGCGGATCAGCGACCTCACGGAGGAGGCCGGGATCGGGACGAGCACGTTCTACCAGTTCTTCGATTCGAAGGAAGCGCTGTACGTCGAGGTGCTTCTCGCGGAGCGCGAATCGCTGGAGGCGCAGATCGCCGAAGCCGTCAAAGCGGTCGACACTCCGCGCGAAGAGGTGCGCGTGTTGTTGAAAACGACCCTCAGTGAAGTGCGATCGAACCCGCTCATCTCCACGCTGATCGTCGACGGCGAGTTACGCGCGCTCCAAGATCGGATCGCCGACGCGAAGGTCCCCGATGATCCGATCAGCTCCGACACCCGACACTCCGAGCTCCCGTTCGCTAAGCGGTGGGCCGAACTCGACGCGTTCCGGTACGACGATCCCGAACTGATCGATCAGTTACTCATGTCGCTCGTCTTCACTGCGCGTTCGCGAAACGCCCCGATCGGTGCCGACAACGACGTCGCCTACGAGCAGGTCGAAGACGCGATGATCGAGACGATCGTCGACGGTCTCTTCGCGGACGGGTGACCGAAGTTCCCGAGTTCCGCGACGGGAGGGTGCAGTTCACCGATCGGGGTACCTCCCAGAGCGGCGGTCGACGCGTCGTTGCTCGACGGTCGAGACTACCTACTCCAGATCCAGCAGCGCCGCGATCTCGTCGAGGTACTCGTCGTAGATCCCGACGGCCGACTCGATCGGGTCCGGCGAGGCCATGTCGATCCCCGCCAGTTCGACGACCTCGAGGGGGTAGTCGGAGCCGCCGGCCTTCAGCATCTCCCGGTAGTCGGCGGCGGCCTCGTCGCCCTCGTCGAGGACGCGCTCGACGATCGCGGCCGCCGCGGAGATACCGGTCGCGTACTGGTAGACGTAGAAGTTGTAGTAGAAGTGCGGAATGCGCTCCCACTCGCGCTCGATACCCCCGGTCAGCTCGGCCGGCGCGTAGTAGTCGCCCTTGAGGTCGGCGTAGATCTCGTCGAACGCGTCGGGGGTGAGCGCCTCGCCGGCCTCGACGCGCTCGTGGATCCGCTGTTCGAACGCCGCGAACATCGTCTGCCGGAACAGCGTCGAGCGGAAGCGTTCGAGGTACTCGTCGAGGACGTGGGTGCGCAGCGCGTCGTCCTCGACCGTGTCGAGCAGGTGGTGGGTGAGCAGGGTCTCGTTGACGGTGGAGGCGATCTCCGCGACGAAGATCTCGTAGCTCGCGTCGTGCCACGGCTGGGCGTCGCCGGCCAGCTCGGAGTGCATCGAGTGGCCGAGCTCGTGCGCGAGCGTGAACATCGAGGCGATGTCGTCCTGGTAGTTCATCAGGATGAACGGCTGGGTGTCGTACGTGCCCGAGGAGAACGCGCCCGAGCGTTTCCCGCGGTTCTCGTACACGTCCACCCACCGCGAGTCGAGCCCCTCGGCCATCCGCTCCTGGTACGGCTCGCCCAGCGGCGCGACCGCCTCGATCACCCACTCGCGGGCCTGCTCGTACTCCACGTCGGGCCCCTGATCGCCCGTCAGCGACATGTACAGATCGTGGCTCTCCAGCCGGTCGACGCCGAGCGCCTCCTCTTTCAGCTCCGCGTGGCGGTGGAGCACGTCGAGGTTGTCGTCGACGCTGTCGACGAGGGTGTCGTACACCTCGACCGGGACGTTCGAGCCGTCGAGCGCGGCCGCACGCGCGGAGTCGTAGCCGCGGATCTCGGCGCTCGTCGCGTGCTCTCTGACGGCCTTTTCGAGGGAGGTGCCGACCGTGTTTCGGACGCTCGACCACTCGTCGTAGAACGTCTCGTGGACGCGCTCGCGGAACGCCCGGTCCGGGTTCTTCTGGAGCTTCGTGAAGTTCGACTGGGTGATCTCGACCTCCTCGCCGTCGGGGTCTTCGACGACGCCGTAGGTCATGTCGGCGTTCGTCAGCATCGAGTAGATCTCGCTCGGGGCGTCGGTGACCTCGGACAGATCGGCGAGCACCTCCTCGACCTCGGCGGAGCGTGTGTGCTCTTTCATCCGCAACACGTCGTCGAGGTAGTGCTCGTACTCGTCGAGGGCCGGCTCGGCGTCGATAAAGGAGTCGACCTCCGCCTCCGTGAGCGACTGGAGCTCCGGCTCGAGGTAGGAGATCGCGCTCGACGCCTCGGAGCCGAGCGAGGACGCCTTCGCGGACATCGCCTGATACTCCTGGTTCCGGGTGTCCTCGGCGCTGCGGAGCCGGGCGTACGTCGTCACCCGCTGGAGGTCACGGAAGATCTCCTCGCGTAGCTCCAGCAGTTCGAGGAGGGTTCCGGCGTCGTCGGTGACGCGCCCCTCGTACGCCGCGAGCTCCTCGATCCGGTCAGAGACCGCCTCGTACGCGTCTTCCCACTCCTCGTCGTCCGCGTAGACGCTCTGGAGGTCCCACTTGTACGACTCGTCGATCTCCGTTCGCTCGGGAACCGAACTCATACCACGGGATTCGCCCCTGGGGCACTAAGGCTTGTCAAACGCGGAACTCCGCGTGAGCAACGCGGCCGTCACTCCCCGCCGGCCCACTCCGCGAGGTCGACGACGAGCACGAGCGCGTCTTCGCCGTCTCGGTAGTAGTTCGAGATGCGGCGGATCGGGTCGAACCCCTCGTCCGCGTACAGCGAGCGCGCGGCCGCGTTGCTCTCGCGGACCTCCAGCCGCACGACGGCGACGCCGACGGCGCGAAGCCGCGCGAGCGCGGACCGAAGCAGCGTCCGACCGATCCCCTCCTCGCGCGCCTCGGGGTGGACCGCGAGGTCCTTCACGTGGCCGATGTCGCGCCCGTGATTCGGGGTGGAATCCGCGACGACGTAGCCGACGACCGCCCCCTCCCGCTCCGCGACGAGGAACGCGGGCTCGTCGAGCAGCCGCTCGAAGGCGTCGTACGGCCACGGGTCCGAGAAGCACGCCCGCTCGATCCGGATCACGGCGAGGAGGTCGGCGCGCTCGACCGGCCGGACGGTCGCGTCCACGGGGGTCACGGGCCGGATTGGCGCGCGGGAGGAATAAACGCGACGGGACGGGACGCTCCCGTGTCGCCCGCGCCGATCGCGGTCACCCGTCGATCCACGGCTCGCCCGCCTCGGCCGCGTGGGGGGCGGGCCCTCGGACCACGAAGCACGCCCCACCGGGGACTGCCACGTCGTCCGGGCACGGGGGGTCCGCGCCGCCGCCCCGGAGCCCGACCGTCCAGCCGTGCGACTCGACGACCTCGCGGACGATGTCGAGCCCGTAGCCCGTCCCGGCCTCGCGGGTCGTGAAGCCGGGGTCGAAGACCGCCTCGCGGTGCGCCGGGGCGATCCCCGGTCCGTCGTCGGCCACGAGGAACCCCCCGTCGGTCGCGGTCACGACGACGGTGAGCGGGGCGTCCTCGTCGCCATCGGTCGGCCGGGCGTCGCTCGGGCCGTCGGTCGGCCGGGCGTCCTCGCCCCCGTCGGTCGGTCGAACGCTTTCTCCGCCGTCCGGCGCGGCGTGTTCCGTCGCGTTCCGGAACAGGTTCTCGAACGCCTGTCTCAGGCGACCGCGGTCGCCGCGCACCCGGGCGTCGGCGCCCACGACGAGCCTCGCGTCCGCGCTCCCGGCGGTGTCCCACGCCTCGCGGGCGACGGCGCCGAGCGCGAACTCGGTCGGCTCGTCGATCCCGGATCCCTGTCGGGCGAGCGTCAGCAACTCCGAGACCAGCTGGTCGATCCGGTCGACGGCGCGCTCGCCGCGCTCCAGCGGCTCGGTGTCGCCTTTCAGCCGTGCCATCTCCATCGACCCCCGGATCACCGACAGCGGGTTTCGGAGATCGTGGGAGACGATGCTGGCGAAGCGGTCCAGCCGCTCGTTGCGGTCGGTGAGGCGGCGCTCGCGCGCCTTCCGCTCGCTCACGTCTCGCGAGTTGATGAGCAAGTGCCCGACCGCGGCGTCGGCCGGCAGCGACCGGGTCCGGGACTCCAGCCAGACCCAGTCGCCGTCGGCGGTGCGGTAGCGGTACTCCAATGTGGGCGTCGCGTCGGGGTCGTTGAGCGCGCGGTAGAACCGCTCCGTCACGCGCTCGCGGTCGTCGGGGTGGACGTAGCCGAGCGGGGACCGCCCCACGGTCGACCCCTGCTCGTAGCCGAGCACCTCCTCGACCGACGGGCTCTCGTACCGGACTCGACCGTCGTCGTCGACGACGGTGACCAGGTCCGTGCCGTACTCCAAGAACTCTCGGAACCGCTCCGGGAAGGCCTGCTCGGCGTCGACGCGGCGCGCGGTGACGACGCGCCCGCCGAACTCGGGGGCCAACTCCTCGTCGACGACCGACTCGACCCAGACGAATCCGCCGTTGGCGTGACGGAGCCGGTGGGTGACGACGCGGTCGGTCGCGACCGCGGAGAGCGCGTCGGCGACGGGCTCGCGGTCGTTCGGGTGGACGTGGTCCAGCAGGTCTCCCCCGAGGAGGGCCGTCCGCTCGACCCCGAGCACCGCGGGCACCGAGGGCCCGGCGAACAGCACTTCGCCGTCGACCGCGACGGCCGCGACGAAGCGGTCGGCACCCGGAGCGTCCGGGATGGCCGACTCGACATCCTCGTCCGCGTCAGCCTCACCGCGCGCCCCCGTCGCCCCGGTCGTCGCTGCCGCCCCGTTCGCGGCTGGCGGCTCGCGGACGGAGCCGTCTTCCCCGCCGTCGTCGGACTCCCGGCGGTCGTCGCCGGCGCGGGCGTCTCGACGGGCGGTCGACGGACGATCGGTCGGGCGGAGGGTCACGCTAGTTCGGTCTCCCCTTCGGGTGCGATCGGATAAACCCGCGCCCTCAGAGTATCAGACGGGATAATCAGAGGCGAGCACAGGTGGCTGCGAGCGATCTCCCGTCATCGGGTCGCTGGGCCTTCCCTCCCGTCGAAGCGGATCGCCTCGGCGGCTCAGATCCCTCGCCTCGGCCGCGTCCCATGCGTCGGCGAATCCGCCGCTCACGCAGAGCGCGAACGCGCCTGCGCCATCGCGAGAAGCCCGGCGCGCTCCTCGTCGATCGCGGTGAGCGCGCCGTCGAACATCGCCGGTGACAGCAGCACGGCGGCGAAGGGGACGATTTCGAGTGGAGATCTCACCTTCAAAAGGCGTCTCGCCGGGGTGACAGTGCCGAGCCGGACTGCGTCGATT
This sequence comes from Halorubrum saccharovorum DSM 1137, assembly GCF_000337915.1. GTDB lineage: Archaea > Halobacteriota > Halobacteria > Halobacteriales > Haloferacaceae > Halorubrum > Halorubrum saccharovorum. Next base: position 49,108 of record NZ_AOJE01000025.1, on the reverse strand, counting down.
TCCCGCCGTCGACCGATCCGGGCGACCGCAGTCAGAAGCGTTAAACGCTCGCCGCGGATATCCGGTCGTGAGGGCGCGTAGCTCAGCGGACAGAGCACTTGGTTCCGGACCAAGATGCCGCGGGTTCAAATCCCGTCGCGCCCGTCACACACCCTCTTGGTGCGGATACATAGCAAACCACGGGACAGCGTAGCGATCGGTAGTATTTCGGGTTCATTTCGAGGGGTGATTTCGTCACGCTCCGTGACGACGGTCGCCGCCGTCTGTCGATTCGGGAAGAACCAAAACGGCATTCATGTTAGTATTTGGGGTCGAGTGACGCTTTGAGACGGAACGGGTTCGATGAAGAACTGAGCATCTATGGGGTCGAGTAAATCGGGAGAGCCATCGAGATGCGTTTCTGATTGCTCATCCGAGGCCATCATTCGGATCGATCATCCGAGGCCAGTGACTCGTCGATTCACCGCACACCGCAGAAAAGACGGACGCCGTCACCCCACCCGCAGTCACTGGCCGACCCGCCTACGCCTCAACACCACCAACAACATCGTCACGGTTCCCCTCAGCATGGTCCTCAACGGCCTCCACAGCATCGTCTGCCATGTCCTCAATCTCATCGAGATCCGAAACCGAACTCGAACCCAGTGACTGCGTGAGTCTGTTCGCAGTCACGGGAACGAAAAACAGAAAGAGAACTAACAACAGAGAACTGAGAAACCTAACCCCAAAGACCCCAATCACAGCTCTCTAACTGCCGGAAATTACGGGTGAGTTTACTGCGCATCGACTGGTAATCCACCTCAATCGTTAGATCAGCATACGTCTGTCGTGTAGTGCTGTGTTTGCAGGCGTGTAGGTCGTCAATAGCGTTCACTGCCGATTCAGCGACACTCAGATCCTCTGTTTCCATCGCGATGTCCACGAGGTTCTGAACACCCAGTTCGCGGTACTCAACGCGGCGTTTTTCGGATTCCTCAATCATGCCCTGTTTGTGATACCGAACTCTCTTGATTTGCCCTCTGACCTCCTCAAACCGGTCTTGTACGTCGTCAGCGGCGCTGAGATCGTCTTGCGATAACGCACCGTATGGGTCATCATGATCGCCCGGCTTTTGGACCGTGGCCTTAGCGTTGATTACACGGTTATAGTCGGGGTCAGCAGCCACGTACTCCGGATACGTATCTGCGTCACGCATCTCTTCTAACCGCTCCTCAAACTCCTCAACAACGCCTTCAGCGTCCGCGAGCGCGTCGAAGAACAGGTCTTCGCTGAGATCACGGCCAGCAGCTATGATGTCGTCATTAACATCGTCCTCGCTGATCTGACTCGTCACACCCATGTTCTGCTTAATCGTCCGGAGGTCTTTCAGGAGGTCATCCAGCTTCCGAATCGACGCATCGAACGACCGCCAATCATCCGCATTTTCGAGCGCCTGTACTTCAGTTTCGATTTCGTGTTCGGTTTGGGTGAGTGCGGCTGACTTAACGTCGTCATCCACGATGTACACGCCATCCTCGCCGGGGACAGGCACCATAGTGCCTGCAATGTCGTGAGCGTGCCCGTTTTCCCGGACGTACTGCTTCGTGTACCCTAATCCACCGTTATCAGACGCTAACACGTCCACAATCGAGGAGTGCTGGATCGTGTTCTCGAATCGGTGCTGAATAATCCCGATGCCGAGCGCAACGGGTGTGTCACCGCCTTGCGGACGGGGATCCGTGCTGATGTGCGTCGGATTCAGCTCGGGGACTTCACCGGTTTCCTCCCACTTTTTGACTACAGATTCGAGGATGTCTTTGCGCACGCACGATTCATCGTCGTGTTCCGGGGTGAGGTCGTCAGGCAACTCCTCTGCGTCAACATCCGGGTCGTACATCTCGATCAGATCCACGTCTTCATTTTCGGATTCAGCACTGTTCTGTTCCTGATTCTGATGAGTCTGATTCTGAACGTTGATCGACCCAGATTCGATCGTGTCGCGGAGGTCTTCGATCTGGTCTTCGAGGTCTTCGTTTGTTGTGGCGCTGTGAACGGATTCGCCTTTTGGGGCTTTTTTGATGTAATCGCGGAGTGCAGCGGCTTTACTTTTGTAATTCTCTTCGGCCCATTGAGTAAATGCGTCCGCGATGTCGTCATCGACTGTAGTTTGGATTGAGGTCATCGTATTTCGGTGTCAGATCGCGCCCCTTATATGCCTTGTTGAGTTGCGGATTTCAGGTGAAATTAACCACCGGATCCAGTGAACCACCAGATCCAGTGGTACCCCCCGCTCCAGTGGGTCCAGTGACTCCAGTGGAAATTCCATGGGATTGCCGTACTCCCCACTTGCGGCATAGAAACACGGGTCTACCCCGAGAATAACCAGATTCACGACCCCGTAATCCCATGGGATCACCGACCCCCCACATTTTGTTTTTAGCGGGGGTCGCGCGCTCAACACGAACACCCCCTGATCAGTGACGCAGTGACTGATGTCGCGCGCACCTCACAGACGGATCTCGTGATGTAACTCAATCTCGGCCAAAGTCACTGGATCACGGTTCATATCTCGCTCAAAATACTCTCGGTGAATAGTCGAAACACCTCAATCCATGGAATCCCATGGGATCACGGTACTCCGTACTGTGACGTGTGTTCGACGTTCTACCCCCAAAATAAGCAGTTTCACGTCCCCGAAATCCCATGGGATCTCGCACCCCCACATTTTGTTTTTAGCGGGGGGCGCGAGGAAAAGGCGGAGGGGGTCGAGGGACGACCCTACCCCACTCCGTGCGGTAGGTCTGTCGGTAAGACCCTCTACGGTAATGTACGGGACATATCTACTTAAGGGTTTCTGTGTATAACCATTATATTAACTATCTATTCTATTTTTTAATTTTTTTATTAATAGTAAGCATAACAGTTGCCCGCGAGTAGTACAGCAGGGTCGTGACAGCGACAGCCCTGCGACAGCTGCCGCCGACTTCGCTGAGTTGTTGAGCGAGGGGGGTTGAGTCATATCGCGCGACCCCGTCTAAAAACAAAATGTGGGGGGTCGGTGATCCCATGGGAATCAAGGGGTGTTTCAGACGAGTTTCCGGCGCGTGACAGTGGTGAGGTGGCTGTGGACGTGTGTATTGGTGATCCCATGGGATCTCATGGGGTGAGTTGTTCCCCGTGAATCTCACTGAGTATTGAGCGCGACCCCGTCTAAAAACAAAATGTGGGGGGTCGGTGATCCCATGGAAATCGAGGGGTGTTTCAGACGAGATTTCGGCGTGTGAATGGAGTGAAGTGGTGGTGAACGTGTGTATTGGTGATCCCATGGGATTCCATGGATTTGTACTGGAGCTACTGGATCTGGTGGTCGGTGTGAGGGGTGACGAGTTTCTGAGCGCGACCCCGTCTAAAAACAAAATGTGGGGGGTCGGTGATCCCATGGGAATCGAGGGTGTGATTTCAACGGGATTTCGATGAGTGAGNGACGAGTTTCTGAGCGCGACCCCGTCTAAAAACAAAATGTGGGGGGTCGGTGATCCCATGGGAATCGAGGGTGTGATTTCAACGGGATTTCGATGAGTGAGTGGGGTGAGGTGGTGGTGAGCGTGTGTATTGGTAATCCCATGGAATCTCATGGAATCTGCCTTTCGGGAGTATATCGACCAAGGTTCGGGACGTGATCTGGGCCAGTGACTGTGATCGTGATCTGCGTGTGCGTATTGGGTCGGGGTCGTGCTGCGCCGCATTTCGATTCGCTGTTGGTGATGCAGTCGTATCTCCCTGAGTAGTCTTGGTGGAGCTGTTTCTCGGTGGTTATGAGGTGTTGCCGGTGAGCTTGATTAGAATCCTGTGAGTGGTGTCTGCGGTGCGGTGTGCGGCGACGTGAGTCACTGGCCGTCCACACGTGTGCGTGCCCGTGATAATAGCCAGTGACTCGACGCTCGGTCAAAAGCAAGATCTCGGTGAGATGTTTGAATCCGGGAGAATCGGAGGCCTCAGATCACGTGGCCAGTTGTTCACTGAGCGGCCAGCAACCCCCGATTTCTCTCGGGACTTCACCAAACCCTGACGTTTCTTTCTGCGCGGTGCGCTTGTTCATGTGTTTGATTAATATAAAAATATACCGAATTACTGTATGTGTGGGTTCAAAATACGGTTAGAATAGGCGTAATAGGCAAAGTATGTAGAGTAGGCAGAACAGTCGTAATAGGTAGAGTAGGCAGAACAGTCGTAATAGGTAGAGTAGGCAGAACAGTCGNTAGGTAGAGTAGGCAGAACAGTCGTAATAGGTAGAGTAGGCAGAACAGTCGTAATAGGTAGAGTAGGCAGAACAGTCGTAATAGGTAGACAAGGTGGAGTAGATGTTGGGCGGCGCGGGTGTCCAGGTGCCGGGCACGCGCCGGGGGATCGGGTCGCGAGGGCCATTGGTCGCGTGGAGGCTCGGACGCTCCCTACGGTCGCTACAGCCATCCAACAGCAATACAGCAATGACAGCTACAGCTTTTCCGGGGTGAAGTAATCGCTTCAGTTCGATTCTCTTTCGTGTTTCCCGACTTCCTGATTCCCTTGTTTTTGTTTCCTTTTCTTCCTCTCTTGTCTCCCGTCCGTGACCCCTTCCTCTTCTTCTCTCCCGTCTTTTTCTTCTCCTCTTTCCCTTCACCGTTCTTCTCCTTCTTCCTGCTCTCGCTCCCTCTCACCCCCGTTCTGCTCTTGATCTCTGATCTTTCCTTGTTCTCCTCACCCCGATTTCCTCTTCTGCTTTCTATTTCGCCTTAGTATGCGAGGGATTTTGTCGCGTAACTCACGTTGCCGTCTCACCTGTTGGTTTTGGGTTACTCATTGCGCGTTACGAGTGGCCGGTCACGTGACTCGTTAATACTCATTACGCTGTATTTTGGGGTTCTACTGTTTTCTGATTGGTTTCTCACGTCTCGCGCGTAGAGTTCTGCGCAACTCTTATAGGGATTTCTTCCATGCCGACAATTGTAAGATGAAACACAAAGATACACGACTCGATTCGGACGCACTGCTGGTACTCGACGCACTTTCCCGGCAGGATGACCGTCGACTCACAACCTCCGAAGCCAAAACCGTGACCGGGATCACCGACAACGACTATGTCCGCCGCCGCTTCCAGAAACTCGAAGCTGCGGACTTAGTGACTCTTGACAAGGACGACACAGCCCCGACACCTATCCCGCCGACACGCGCAACCCTCACCGACTCCGGTGTCGAAAAAGCGGAGTCGTGGGATCTCAATCCCAAATCGAACGACATCCGCAGCGCGGAGGAGCGACTGCTCAGGGTGGAGCGTCGACTCGATGATCTGGACACCCGCCTCGACACGATTGAGGATGCGGCCACGTCGGAGTCGGATCGGATGCCGGATCTGGAGGAGGCGCGGCGGTTGGTAGCGACACTGAGTAATCACGCGGTTGAGGACATGGACGCGGACCTCGGGAAGCACTACCCAGTGGACGTATGAGGTGCAGTGACTGGGGGAGTCCCAGTGACTGCGTGCCGTGATTGACAACAAGCAGAAAGCGCGGCGAAGTGAGGACTGTGGTCTGGTTTTGACGTTGTTGTGTTGTGTTCCTTGACCGCCCCGCGTGGGTGTATCGGGGCGTGTATCGACGGAATGGCGTCCCGATCTTAAATGGTGGGTACCCGAGTGACTTGGGTCTGGTTTTCTGGCTATTGTTTCAGTGATGCTTGAGAAACACCCAAAAATTAAGCTATACTTATAATCCGATGTAACTCTTATATAGGGGTAGCTAAAACAATGGAATGTAATGAGACAGAACATGTCTGATTCGAACGACGCACAGTCCACAACCATCCGCACAGCCGTTCTGCCCGCTGAAACCCTCGAAGAAACCCCGAGTAACTGGACGCCAATCTCTGAAATCAAAAACGGAGTACTGTCGTACATCCCCGAAGCCGACAAAGTCGTGGAATTACACCGAGACGAAACGGAAGACGGCACTGAATACTGGGATGTAAAGGAGGTTGGGACTTTCAAAATTCACGAACTCCCGGCCCTCGATACCCTCCCGACTGCTGATCACATCAGCGAGAAACTTGCCGAGTACGCAGCTGAAGCTCCGGAAGAACACCGCGAAGGAATCAACAACGGCCTCATCAACAACGGCCTAATCAACCATTGGGAGTCCATCCGGCACATGATCGTGGAGCAAGCAGCGAGCGAAGCTGAAGCCGCATTTTGGGAGGATGTGAAGCAGACAGATGGGTACATCCCCGTTGACAAGATCAGGCAGCCAGTTGAAGACAAAGAGATGAGCATCGATGTTGTAATATCGGAGATTGATCACAACTACCGCACTCTTGTTCCGCGTCGCGTGATCCGCGATTTCTTCGAATTTGCTGGAATCATGGATGCAAACCCGTTCTCTCGCCTCGGATTGACGTTCGAGTCTACCGGCGAGTCGGTTAATACTGCGCCTGCGTACCGTTCTGAACCTGAAACCGATTGGCACGAACCGGAGCTGACATCGGATTACGCCCACACTGCACTCGCAGAAGCTGGCTGCACACCCGCCGAATCCACGGATTACATCCAAACCGTGATGAATAACGAACGCCAGTTAGACTGGGCGTCTAAGCGTGATGTGAGTCAGTCCACCGTGTCGCAGAACGTCCGAGCTGCGAAAAATAAGTTGTCTCGGAACGCAGAGTAAAATCGGGGTGTATTGCTGAGTCACTGACCTGCTGAGTTTTCTCCGGTTTGTACTCTCACCAATATCGTGGGTTCTATGGCGGTGAGTGACTGCGTGGATGCATGGTGAGTGGGTGTGGCGATTAAAGACGAGATATGGATGACGTTGATTGAGGAGTTAGCTCGCGGGAATTCGTTCAAAATCAAGGAACTCGATGATNGAGTGACTGCGTGGATGCATGGTGAGTGGGTGTGGCGATTAAAGACGAGATATGGATGACGTTGATTGAGGAGTTAGCTCGCGGGAATTCGTTCAAAATCAAGGAACTCGATGATATTCCTGAGTCGCAACGGAAGACGGCGCGACGGACACTGCGCGTGATGGAGGAGGAGGGATGGGTGGAGCGTGATCCGCCGCGCAGCAGTATTTGGCGGCCCGGCCCACTGAGCCGGGNGGCGCGACGGACACTGCGCGTGATGGAGGAGGAGGGATGGGTGGAGCGTGATCCGCCGCGCAGCAGTATTTGGCGGCCCGGCCCACTGAGCCGGGTGTACTTCACTGGGACGGGAGCGCCGGATGTGTTCGCGTATCCCCACGAGTCTGGTGAGGACGAACCCGAGTCTGTCGGTGGTGATGAACCGAGGCAGTGACTGGTAGGGTTCGATGACTCGGGCACAGTCACTGCCCCGGTCACGTCATGCGATTCTTCGCGAGCGTGTGCGTTGTGCCGCCGCGCGCAAGGTGCCCCGCATACACTGTACGTGACGCACGCGCTTTATCGATATTCCGGCGGGGTATTGATCGCACACACTACCCCAGCCAGTAGGGGGTGAGTCGGGGCGGATCCACCAACTGATGTCGTGCGCGTAAGAGTCAGTCACGGGCCGAGTCCCAGTCGACGGAGGGCAGTGCATCGTACCCTGTCTCCGTGATCTGGTACACGTCGTCGTGTTTCTCGACGGCAGCTCCGAGTTCGTTCTGTTTTCTGATGTACTTACTCAACGTGTTCCTTTTGACGCCGGATCTCTGCGCGATGTCGTCGTAACTCCCGAGGTCATGCCGCTCAATTGTTTCCAGTGTCCTCATCATCCGACCAAATTTGTCGTCCTCGAACTCCACCCACTCCCCGAGGACACCGACCAAATCCGGGGAGTCACTGGAACCGGATTGAATGGCCTGTTCAGCTCGGTCGCTGCTCATCATCGTCATCTCCCGATCAACCTCACCCGACGTCACGTCGGCGGGGCGGAGGTCTTGCGGCGGAGCGGGCGTTCCCTGCCGTTTTTCCAGTGACTCTGTCAGCACCGCGTCGTCTATGATCGGCTCCCCGTCGATCTCTCCGACGATGTCCGGGGGTGTGAGGTACCACTGGTGCGTGTTCGGCGCTCCATCCTCCTCGGTGTGGTGGACGCCACCGTCCATGTCGATCCACGTGTCCACGGTGAAACTCTCGCCGGGGGTGTGGATGCGCGCGCCTGCGGCGTCCGCGTACCGCGTGAGCCAGTGCTGATCCCCGAGTCCCAGCCCGCAGCGAGCGCCACTCCATTGAATCGGGTAATGTTTCCCGTCGTGGCTGATGAGCATCCCCCATCCGACCCTAAATCCTTTCAGTTGGTCTTTTTCCTTATTCTTGAGGTTGAACCCGGCGCTTCGCAGCGTGTTGATTTTCTCCTCCCCGATCTGAAGCACGATTTTTAACGGGAAATTGCCGCGTACAGCTTTGTACACGTCGTTGAGCTTCTGCGTGGATCCGACCATCATCACCCGCCGTGATCCGCCCTGACTCGCGATCCTGTAGATCGTTTGCCGGAGTGACTGCACGACCTGCCGGTATTTGGTGTCGCCGAGCTTACTCGGGGCGAGATTCTTGATCTCCCTGAGTTCGAGGACTGCACGGGGGAGATCCGGGTGTGTGTCTCGCGCGCGGAAGATGAGCTGCATCCACAGATTAACCAAAAGGAATTTGAGATGCTCATCGCCGTCAGAGAGAAAATTGCAGTTCAGAATCGCAACGTGTTCCTGATCGTCGAGTACGGCGGGCATATCGAGGGCTAACGGATCGCCCGCGTCCACCAGCAGACCCTCTGACGCGAGGAGCATCAGTGACTCCGCGCAGTCCTCCAGAACGCTGGCCTCACCCATCTCATAGCTTCTCGCGGAGGTTTCTTCCCCTGTTCCGTCATCGACTCGTTCCGTGACTTCCACGACTGCCGCCGTCTCACCGGCCAGTTCTTCGAGGCGATCGATGAGGATGTCCACGTCCCCGCCGTGATTCATCGCGTCACTGAGTGCCTGCTTGATCCTCCGTTCGACGCTGGACTCAGGGGAGACGCCGCTCAGTGACGCGATAATGCCGGGAGTCAGCGAATCCACCCCGATAGCGAACGGGCGGTGATTCCTCGGGAGGCGATCTGGTAGATTGCTGTTCGGAACCCAAACGGTCGACTGGTACCCTTTCGGCACCTGATCGACGTTCGCCAGTGACTCCTTGATTGCGTCCTCGGTGTTCGGAATCGAGATCATCGGTGTCTCATTCCGCCCGTCGTCAAAGAGGCTAAACCACTTGTACTGATGCTCATCCTTCAAATTCCCGGCGATACGGCACGCGAGACTGTCCTTCCCTTTGCGGGGGTTGGCGATCATCAAGATATGCTCGCAGTCCTCGTGTGGGATGTCCACCGCGCGGTGTTCGAGGCTACTCGGGTCGTCGTGCGCGATTCGGAGTCGACCGAGTGGACTGGATTCAGTGACTCGTGATTGCGACCCCGCCACGTCCAGCGTCTCCAGCCGGATCGGCGCGTACCTCGTCATGTCGCTGATGCTGTGTAGCCACCCCAGTGACTCGGCGGCCTCGACGTACACTTGTAGCTCGGCGGTTTTGTCCGCAGTCACTGGGTTCTCGTCGTCGTACCTGCTGCACAATCGACGGAATAGGGACGCGGATCGCGGCGTCACTGCCGTGTCCGTGGCTGGGGACATCACCTCCTCGATCCGTGGGGAGAGCCGTAGCACGTGATGGATCTCTCTGAGGATGTCGCGGTCACTGGTGTCATCGGCGACCGACTCCGGGTCGACGCCGCTGAGACTCATCTGCGCCGCCTTGATGAGCTTCCGCGCATACGCTTCTATGGCACGAGCGCGTTCTTCCTGTACGTCTTGCTGTTTGGATTCGATCGTGGATGCGAGCGCGTCCGTCGTCTCGCCGAAGTCACTGGACTGTAAACTGCTGAAGTCTGTGGTCATTTGAAGATTTGAATGTGGGGTTCAGTTGTCGGGGTGGTACTCGCTGATCGCGGATTCTGCCCACTCCGGGATGTCATCGACGCCAGTGTCCGGGACCGGATACCGTGGGGAACCGAGGGATCCGAATCTGAAGCTGAACTGCGCGGTGATCTCACTGAAGTCCAGCGGCACGGGGTCGGTTCGGAGTCGGACGGAGGGGATTGTCTGCGACTCCCCATCGCGCTCGATTTCGATGTCCTCCTCAACCAGCGCCGCCGGAACGAGTGCCCTGTAACATTCCGCGACCAGTTTCGGATCGTGTCCGTGATCGCCTTCGATACGTCCCGTGGCGGAGTTCTTGATTCCTTTCTCAACAACGTCAGTGATGAGTGTCTGCCGGGGGATCATCCCCATGTCGCTGCCCTGCACCTCATCGAGCAGATCGTGGATGATCTGCTCCCTCTCATTAGCCAAGAACCCTCGTAAGTCGGGGTACATCTTCTGAAGATTCCGGGCGTACTGCGTCATGATGGACGGACTCACCGGGTCGCCATGGGTTGTTTCACACGCCCGAACTGCGAGTCCGTGACTGAATTCGCCTCGGTTGTAGTGAGCGAAGGCCGTTCCTCGGAGCCACCCGATGTACACGGTGCTGTCAGGCGTCTCCACCGTTTTCACCAGCGCCGCGACCTGATCCCACTGCTCGATGTTGGTAGACCCTTCCAACGAATCGATCCTGCGGTGATCCATGACGTGGTGCCGCCACAGATTCGCCGCGCCGACCCCGACTCCGGCGGCGAAGATGAACGGGTAAACAATCGGACTCACCCAGATCTGAACGGCGATGAGGAGCGCGGCCATAGCAGTGACTGCCGGGATGACACCGCCCCAGATGACGCGGGGGATGTCGAGAGTCGCGGCCACGTCCAGCTGCTTCTCCTTCAACTTCTGACTCCACGACGCACCGTCGCGTGGGGATTCGGAGTCACTGCTCAGTGACTCCCCACCGGATTCGTCACCCTCGGAGTCAGTGACTGCGGTGGGTTCCAATCGGTCGGCGTCACCGTCCAGCGCCGCCTCGATCCGGTCACGCGCCGACTCCACATCATCCTCGGACGTGATGATTGCGCGCGTGCAGCCGGACGCCCGGGACGCCTCCATCGACAGGCGCTTCACCGTTCGCGGGGAGCGCCCGGTGGCTGTGGCTGCCGTGCGCGCCTCCCGCTTCTTGCTTCCCGTCAACCACGCGCGCCCGATGAACACGGCGACCAGAACGAGGATCCACGGGCTGGTGGCGTACTGCATCACTGGTTCGAGATACGGCAGACTCGACGCGCCTCCGGCCTCTATCCCCCGGATGAGTAACGTGTAGATCAGTCCGGCGGCGGCGATTGAGATCGACACGAGCGCAACCCCGGGAAGCACTCGGTCTTCCACTGTCTCCGGGTCACCGACCAGTTTCTTCACCACGTCACGCGGGTTCATCATTGGGTTCCTCCATCGGTGTCGAATTCACTGCTGGCCGTCGATCCATCGCGCTGTTCGATGAGTCGACGCACGTCCTCCCGAGTCGACCGGTACCGGTGACTCATCCCGTGGTCACTGCACATCCGAGTCAGTGCAGACTTGAGATGCGCGAGCGCGATCTCGGGCGCGGCCACACGAGATTCGCGGCACACCGGCTCCAGCCACGATTCCATCAGGTCGTCCGCTTCTTGCAGTTCCTCGATACCGCCCACGTGATTCACGTCCCCGTGTTCGTCCTCGACGGGGATTCCGTTGTGCGCGATTTCCGCGAGGTCAGCGACTGAGGAGACGCCGTAGGTGTCTCTCCAGTAAATCTCCCCCATCTGACCGACCGATTTCAGTTCGGACAGCGGCTCCTCCGCCGCTGTTTGTCGGTCGCTTTGCCACTGAAGCCATGCTTCGCGGAGGAGTCGGGTGTCCTGCCCGGTGTCTTGGCTGATGAGTCGGTGGATGCGCCCATCGCGTCGGTAGGAGCGAACGGCGAGGAGCGCGGCTCCGGACACGACAATCACCCAGAACAGCGGGTTCATTGCGGCCATGAGTCCGATCTGAGCGAGTCGCGCCGCTTGCTCCGAGAAGACGCTGTCGAGGAGTTCCGCAGTCTCCTCGGTGTCCTCAACGTAATTCTGGAGTCCGGTCGCGCTGTCCTCGTACCCGGCTTCCTCCGCTCTGTCCATGATGCCGAGGATGACCGGGCGCATGTCCTCCATCACGTCAGACCCGACTGTGATGTCAGTGTCACTCGCGTACAGATCCACCTGCGAGTCACTGCCGTCAGTGTAGAACAGTTCGAGCGTGTACAGGCTCTCCTCATCGAGCGGCGCGGCATCCGACTCGAACTCCACCATGACGGATTGCGGGCCGAGCATCTCAACTGTCGCGGGGGATTGCTGGATTCTGGCGGCGTCCAGCGGCTCCGACACCCTGAACACAACGAACTCCCCCTTCGTGTTGAACGCCGTGCCGTTCGCGCTATCGCGCGCGGTCGCACTCCCGACTTCGCTCTCGGTGTCCACCCCGGTGATTCGCGCGGTGTCACTCATCGACGGCGTGTCTGTGTCGGGAGGCTGGTCGGAGTCACTGGACTCCGTCGACGTGTTCCCGCCGCCGTCTTGTTCAGCCGTCTCGTTCTGCGTGGGTTCCTCATCCACGGGTTCACTGACCTGATCACCCACTGCGAACTGGTCGGCAGTGACTCCCGGCGAGTCCGCCGCAACCCCGCCGACCCCCGCGCCGATCAGACACACCACCAGCATGATCGCCGTGAGTGCAGTGAATCGACGAGTCACTCAGAATCACCGCCGTCGAACACGGAGTCGGAGGAGTCGTCACCGTCATCACTCCCACCGTCCTGACTGGCGTCCAATACCGTCGCGATCTGCTCAGTGAATTCTCCGAATTCTTCCTTCATCTCTTCTTTGTTCCTGAATTCTTCATTCAAGACTGTCTGCCGCCACGACCGCAGTTCCGACTCCGCCTTCGCAGCCGTCTTCCTCAGCTCCCGGTTCTCTATCCTCATCCGCCGAATTTCCTCTCGCTGCCCCGTCGACTCGGCGTAACTCATCGACCGAGGGCTGGAATAAGTGTAGTCAGCGGGGGCGCTCGGAGAGCCGAGAATCGTCTCCCCGGAGTCACTGGCTGACGCCCACGTCCTTACGAACCACCCACCATCGGGTAGCTCCACGGCGTGATCCGGAACCATGTGTTCAACTCGGTCACTCCCCGGCTTCCTGGTGCTGCGAAGATTCCGGTCTTCCGCGAGTAACTTGAACCGATGAAACACTCCGAGGATCGGGTTCGGAGTGAGTTCCGGGACGACAGGGCGTCCATCACGAACCGTGACTTCGGATTCAGGGTGCGGGATTTTCCGGACAACATCGTCACCGCCCGGTTGCTCGTTTTGGACGTACAACGGGTTCGTGGAGTCGTTTTGGCTTGCGTGGAATCGGATGCCGAGAACAACGCCAGTGACTCCGATCGTGACCATCCCGGCCTCCGGACTCAGCAGGGTAGACGTGGGCGCTCCCGTCTGCATGACACGCCACGCCCCACCCGACAACAGCACTGCCGCCGCCGCCGCAGACCCGTACAGCATCTTCCTCGCCCGAGTCCACGACTTTGCGCGGTCAGTGATCCCTAACTCGGACACGTCATCGGGGTCATCAGGGGAGTCTGCTGGGGTGTCCACCGCGTCCGTGGCGTTCCCCGAGTTTTGGAGGAGGCGGCGGCTCACGACCCACGTCACCCCCACGATACCGACGACGACGAGAACGGCGATCGCGAGTCCGGTCGGTGACGCCTGCATCACCCATCCGCCTCCTCGGACTGTAACACACCGCGATCCAGCAGTTCGTCTTCTGATAGCTGCATCCCGCCGGATTCTGTGGGGGTGTCGCGCCACACGTCCTCGATCTCGGGGTCGTCCCCGATGTCCGGCGCGTCCACGTCTAACTCGTCGGAGTCGAGGTGCCGAACCATCGCCGAGAATAGTTCGTAGCCGCGTTCGATGATTTCGCGGTCGTTCTGCTTCCAGTCACTGATCGCGGCGGGAATGATGTGGCAGTCCGCGTCCGTGGCGATGTCCTGATACACGCGGAGGCGATCCTGCTCCGTCTCCGCCTGCTCCAGTCGCCGGTGCCGAGTCTCCCGCGTCGTGCGGTCGGAGATGACGGGGCACACGACACCGTAATGCGGGCAGCCCTTGCAGTCAGCAGGGAAGTCGTCCTCGGGGTCGCCGGAGTCGTGCCGCATCGGATTCGACGCCTTCAACTCCGCAAGCCGCCCCTCGACGTGTTCCGCGCCGGACACGGAATCGGTGCGGATGACACTCTCATCGATCCACGTCAGAATCTCCGTCTTCAGGGTTTTATCCTCGATAAAAGCGACGTGCTGCAAAAATTCGCTTCTCAATTCCTCCGCGTTCCGTTCGATCATACCCGATATTGGTAGGAGTCTGGGGATAAATGGTTGGACGGCAAACGTCAGAATCAGGGAGTCACTGACCGCAGTGACTCAGATCAGGGGATCACGTGGATAGCGTCCGGCGGAGTCGCCCACCGAGAACACGGTCTGCCCCACTCGCCCCCATGACGGTGCCGATTGCGATCATCACGACGCCGAGAACCACGAAAAGCGGGTACTCCGTACTCACGAAGAACACCCCGACCATGATTCGGAGCGCGCTGCTCACGACCGCACTCCCGTCCCTCAGTGTCGTCACCGAGTCCGACCACTTACCGTACACGATAACGCCGAGGATCCCTGCGAGAGCCACGGGCGCGGTGAATAACACGGAACTCATCGACCACCTCGGTCATCGTCACCGGACTCGGATCCGTACATCAGGTCGTCACTGAACCCGGATTTCTCCCCCATCCGCCGCTGCTTTTCCAGATCCCACATCTCCCCGAGGAGGTACTTCAACAGTTTCCCTCCGAGTACGACGGTCAGCCCTATCGCGGCGGCAATCGGCCACGTTGACGGGTTCACGATTACGGGAGCGAGCAGTACCGCGCCCGCGATGAGCAGCACAACATCCCACGTCCCCGCCATTTAGCTCGCCCCCCAGTTGAACAGACTGTCGAACCCGTTGAAGTACGAGTCGATGTCGGTCTGGAGTTTCTGCGCCGTGCTGGGATTCGCGACGAAGTCCACATTCCGGTTCTTGTTGAAGTGGAACGTGAGCTGATCCGCAGCGGTGTCCCGAGTGTAGTAAACCGGATCCTCAACGTCCTGCTCCACAGGGCTGTCACCGTAGGACGCGCGCCAGTCCTGCACCTCAGTGCCGTCCTCCGCCGTCAAGTCCACAGTCACTACATCGCCGTTCTCCGGCGGCGTGATCACGTACTCGTTCTGCTCTAACTCGGTTTCCGGGCTGAACAAGCCGCCAATCCATGACGCATCGCCCGACGTCGCCTCACTGGTCAGCCCTGTCCAGTCCAGCGCGATGACCCGAGTCTTGGACGGGGCGATGATTGCGTCCTCGCCCGCGCCCAGTCGCATCGTCACGCGCGTGTGTGTCGACCCGGAGTCGTAGTCGTGGATTGCCTCCCACTCGGCTTCAGTCTGGGAGTCACCGGATGCAGTGACGCTGCCGATGTCACTCGGAGCCACGACCTCGTTACTGATCTCGACGGTGAGTTCGACACAGTATCCGTTCGGGTTCTCAGCGCCAACTCTCACGAACGCCGAATTCTGACTGACGGTCACCTCCGTGTTCTGCTCGACGCTCGTCCCGCCACTGTCGGTCTGCGCGGCCTTGATCGCATCCTCGTTGCTGAGGAAGTCACTGTGAGTCACTGCCGTGCATTCCGCCGCCTCCACCGACTCTGATGCACCTGCGAGGCCAGCAGTCGTCACTGACAACACCACCATGATCCCGAGTAGGATCGTGAGCGCGCGATCATTCATCGACGCCTCCACTCTTTCTCGCCGCCGGAACCCCGGACATCACCGAGCGAACCCCACGCCGAGTCGAGCGCGGGCCAGAATCGGAGCGCGCCGATCATCCCAGTGAGTGCGAACACCAGCACCGCCCCGATCGTGAGGCCGCCACTGAACACTGACGTGATGATGGATGCCACCGCGAGGACGGCTGAAGCCTTGATCTGGTCTTCCGGACTCCCGGTTCCAAACGCAAGCGGGAGCTGCTCCGCGAGCCACTCCACACCCTCGGTGACAGCGGGCGGGAGGATGTCGTCCAGACTCGTGTCAGTGACGAGGTTCCGGACATTACTCGCCCACCCAGTGACTTGTGTCCATGTCCACGACACGGGCTTCACGACTACATCCGAGGCATTCACTGCGAACCACCCACCGAGCAGTCCGCCCCGATTTCATCGTTAAGCCCATCGATGTCCCCGGCGACGTGGTCGCCGTACTGCGAGTTGAGTCGGCTAACCTCGTCAATCGTGAGCATCGAGTCACTGGAGATGAACCCGTCAACTACCGCTTCAACCTCCTCGGAGGCCTGATCCGCTGCCATGCCGCACAGCGTCACTGAACGATCCACCGACCGGTCAGTTCCCTGCACCGCAGTCACTGAGTTGTAGGTGGAGTCGGTGGTGTTGTAGTCCGCGATGATGTACCGGGTCGCGGATTCTCCGTCCATGTGCATGTCGACCTCGATGACCTGTACGTCCTGATCCGCAGTGACCCGGGAGTTCAGGTACTCCGACCAAGTCACTGCACCGTCCGGTGCTTCGCTGCTGGACTGTGCATTAATCGACTCGGTGAGGGACTGAGCGGCAGCATCGACACCGTCAGCCTCCTCAGCGTCGTACCGCTGCTGCTCAACCCAGCCCTCCATAGCGCCTCGGAATCCGTCCATGGCGGCGCTGACCTGATCCAGTACACCGGGGTCTTCCGCTGCCGCATCGCCGTAAATCATCTCATCGAGTACCGATACGTTCGTGTCTGTTGTGGTGTCGGCTGCTGCGAGGCCAGCGGCTCCGTAGAGGAGAGCGCCGACCAGTAACACAGCACCGACAACCGAGAGGAATGTGTTCCTATTCATGGGTTCTTGTCTTCTATTCTGTTTTCTGAAATTGGTTAGAAAACGGTGCAGCGAACGGAGTCTTCTACACCCCTACTCCGCCGGTTCGGTGTCGTCGTGTTCGGCGTTCCGGTCGTTCATCGATCGATTCTCCTCGATTGCACCGTCATCTGTCGAGATTAAGTTGCGGACAGCCATCTCTGCGGCAAGCACGATGGCGATCACCCACATCGCGGCGTACATGTACCCGACATGCTTCCATTTCATTGTGTTACGATCTCAGAAGTCACCGAAATCGAAGGAGTCGAAGCTGAACACGCCGAACTCCGAGAACGGGCCGTACCCGCCGTCACCAGCGGTCGACGTGACGAACGCGGTGTTCGCGGATTCGAGATTCTCGTCGCCGTTCGTTTCGAGGGTGAGGTCGCCGTCAGTGTCGTCGTAGGTGAGGTACGCGCCCTCAACGTCTTCAGGAGCGGCGTCACCGACTGCGAAGACCTGAACCGGCTCACTGTTGACGGAGGCGACGGCATCGATCTGCTCGCCAGCCTCAGCGTCAGCAGCGGCGGCGTCGTAGGCGTCACGAGTCTCCTGACTGTCCAGCGAGATGACCGTGGACGCATTCGCCGGGTCGGTCGGAATCCCGACCTGACTCGACATCGACGCAACCGAGGTGTTGTCGTCCGTGAGGAAGTTCGGGAGGAGCGTGTCCTGCTCCGAAATCGTGAGTCCGTCAGCGAGCAGCGGCGTGTCGAGACCCGTCGTCCCGGTGGAATCACCCGTCAGCGAGATGACGGTGTCACCGTTGTCGTAGGTGAGTTCGAGCGGATTCGAAAGAATAACCTCGTCCGAGGAATTCACGACCTGAACCGTGTACTGAGACGGCCCGGCGGTTCGCGGGAGGTTGTTCTCAAGCTCGGTCTGCGTCAGAGTCGCCGAGTAGTGCCCGTTCGCGTCATCCTGCGTGGTGAAGTCGGACGTGCTGAAGAGCGTCGTGTTCACGTCCGGATTCGCCGGGATTACCTCAACAGTGAGGTCGCTACTCGCCGCGCCCTGTGTCTCCACGTACACGTCCTGCCCGGAGGTGTCGCTGTCGGAGTCGATCATGAAGGAGGCAGGCCCTCCCGTCAGATCACTCTCGGTACCGGTGTTTGTCGTCTCTGTGTCCCAGCTGGCTGCGGCTGCGCCGCCCGTAACGGCGGCCATGCCGATGATCAGCGCCATCATCAGACTGATGACGCTACTGCGATTGATGTTTAGGATACTCATCCGGATGTTCGGAATGGGTCACTGCCCTTAATTGCTCGCCACGCAACCCTATATTGGTCGGAGTACAGGGAAGAACTGAAATCCTCACACCCGATGTGAGGTTGGCATGACCTGCCAACATGAAGTCGTGAGACGTGCTGAATAGTGGAGTTACTGACTCGTCAGCGGAGTCGGACGCCCTCCCACGCCAACCAGATTCGTTGCAATGTGATTTCGAATTCCGTCATCGTTGACGGCTCCCACCACGCCTCCCAGTCCCGCATATTCCACGGACTATACACCGAACCCGGAC
This sequence comes from Halorubrum saccharovorum DSM 1137, assembly GCF_000337915.1. Classification (GTDB taxonomy): domain Archaea; phylum Halobacteriota; class Halobacteria; order Halobacteriales; family Haloferacaceae; genus Halorubrum; species Halorubrum saccharovorum. The sequence goes on along the minus strand of NZ_AOJE01000025.1, from coordinate 30,648 downwards.
GGATCTGGTCTTCAAGATCATCTTCCAGCCACTCCGGATAGCGTTCAGTGAGGTCGCTGGTGGGGATGTCAGTCCGCACGTCACTGATCTCACTGCGAGCGAAGTCGGTGGTGTGGTGGTGATGCGGCGGGATGACCCGGAGGATTGGGCGTTGCCGATCGTCAACCACGTAGTCGAGGTTATTCGCCCACGTACTCGCCTGATACCAGTGATACCCACTGTAGACGACCTGCACCACATCCCCGGTTCGACTGTCGAAAAAGACGTAGGCGGGTTCAGTGTCGCCGAAATGCGAGTCCTCCATCGAGAACCCTTCCTGATGCGTGTACCTATGGAATCCGACAACGCACCCGAGTCCACGCTCCGGGGATTCAGCGACCATTGCGCAGTAACTGTACGGCTCGATTTCAACTCCATCCAGTACCAGGGCGGGCTGATACCTCTCGATGATGTCGGTGTCGTACCGGACAGTGACGTGATCGGGTTTCTGTTCGGGGTGTGTTGCAGTGACTGACTGAGAACCCGCGACTGCGCCGACAGCAGCTGCACTTGCGAGGAACGCCCGTCGAGTCACTGCGTTTGATTCGGGGTGAGTCACTGACTGAAATCCTTGGGGAATTCGCGCCCGGTCGCTCCCCATACTTTTGGAAGTAACTTATTTGTCGCTCCTCGGTACGCGGCCAGATCATCCTGCACATCCATCTGCTTGTTCTCTGATTCACCCAGTGACTCCGCGAGAGACGCATCAACCATGCCAGCCCCAACCTCCGATTCACTCGCTGCCGGAACAGGCACCGCCGCATCACGCATCGACTTCCTGAACAGCACCGGATCACCGACTACCTCGGAGTTCGACGAGAGCATGAGTGCGCCGACGCCTGCCGCGATCGGCGCGGCCATCGACGTACCGCTCAGTTCCTTGCTGGTGACTGTTCCGGTGCTGTCTGCTACGTCGGTTCTGATCTGCATCCCGGGCGCGGCCACGTCGACGCCCGCGCCCGTCTCCGGGCGATCTCCAACGCACGAAAAGTACGCGCTCATCGCGTCAGTGGGCGAGTCCGTGGTCGTAGCCCCGACCGTGATCGTGTCCGGCTCACTCGCTGGACTGCTCACGTACCGAGTTGACGGGCGGCTATTCCCAGCCGCGACGAACGCTCCAGTGACTCCTTCTTCCGACATGACACGGGTGAGTTCGTCTTCAACGTCCGGGGTTCTCATTGGCGTGCCGAGGCTCATCACCAAGATGTCCGCGCCCTGATTCGCGGCGTACTGGATGCCGTCAAGAATGAACTCGGTGTCCCCCGATCCGTCATCACCCAGAACCTTCACCGGGATCACATCGGCATCTGGCGCGATTCCGGTCGTGGATGACGCGACTGCCGACGCAACCCAGTCACCGTGCAGATTCGTGTTCTGTGTGGCGCTGTAGTCGTCCGTCGACGGATCGATGTCCGTCTCCTCCAACACATTCCGTCCCGCAACGATCCGGGAACCGTACAGCGAGGAATCGTAATTAACGCCGGTGTCAAGCACTGCAACAGTGATCCCTTCGCCGGTCGCCGTGGTGTCCGGGACGTTCAGCACGTCCTTCACCGCGCTCATCGATGCCGGTTCCACGTCTTCACCAACTGCAACCCCCCGATTAATCTCGTACTCAGGCAGTGCAGACACCATCCAGTCACCGGGCGGCGTCGGCACATCACTCACGCTCTGCGTCAGTGACTCCACCGGATCGACTGCAAATTCACGAACCACGTCGACACGGTCAACGTCAACGGCCTGCACCAGTCCGGACGACCACAGCGAGGACGCTGCACCGATTTCCTCAGCGGGAGCGGACACGACTACGCGCCCGCCCTCGGTGTCCGTACTGCGGATGAGGCGGCGGTCATGCCCGTCCGCCCAGTCAGTGACTTCGGCGGTGTCCCCGGTCGACACCACCCACTTCGGATCGCTGTTCACCCCCGCCGGAACTCCATCTGCGTCGAATCCGCCGAATAGGGTGGTGCGCGCTTCAACACCCGGAGCGAACACCGACTCGCTCATCGATGTCGGGAGGAGGAACGGGGCACCTGCGGCGACTGACCCACCGCCCTTCATCAGGTCACGCCGACTCAAATCGTTCACGCAGAAACACCTCCCACACCGACAGCTCCGCTCTGAAGCACCGGAATTCCGGTGAGCGGGTTCGAGGTGTCCCACCACCACTCGATTTCTTCGAAGATGCTCGGTGAGGTGACGACGGACACGTCAGCACTGCCGTCCTGCATCCGCGTTTCGATTAGCGTCCCATCACCAGTGTTCTTCCGAACACCCGCAGCATTCTCGGATCCGTCAATCTCAATCGGTTCCCCGTGCGCTCTGACGTGTGCTTCAGCGGGTAACTCCGACGTGTGGAGCTTAATCGGGGCAGTCTGACTAACCGGTTCACCTTCCGCGTCTGTCGCGTCGATCGTGATGTCCTGAGTCACTGGAAGATCCGTCGCATACACGTGCAGCGGGCGAGTTGCGTCCGCTGCGTCGATTTCGATGTCAGTTTCAGCGCCAGTCACTGTCACCGCGCCGTGTTCCGCGCCGTCCGCAGCCACGCCGTAATACCCACTCGGCCCGGACTCAACCCGCACCGAAGGCGGAACAGGAACCGGGGACTCCACAGCACCGACACTGATGGATTCCGTCACAGATCCAGTCGGTGTCTCGATCTGCATCGAAACGTGATGCTCCCCGGCACTACTCACGGGAGCAGTTACGAGATCACCAGCTGCGGAAGTCGGGATTTCCGTACCGTTCGGAGCAGTGACTGACGCATTCGCCACACCGAGATAGGAGTCGTCATCGTCCTCGGGCACGACCCGGACTTCAATGTCATCACCGGGAGTCGGCTGCGAGTCACTGACCGCGAACGCCGCAATCCCCGGAAGTTCACCGTCACTCCCCGGATTCTGAACCTGTACCTTCTCTCGCCCGAAGTCAGCGGCTTCCTCTACCGACTCAGTCGTGTTCTCAGCGCCACTGTCGACTCCACCGTCACTCGCGAGAACATCGAATTCCACGCCTTCAGCGTCGTCAGGAAGCTCGTAGTCCTCAATCACGACTTTGTCGTTCCCGAGGAGGCCGGATTCGATGCGGTAGTCAGACTCGTTCAGAACCGCAGAATCCCCGTTGCTGAATTCGGCGATGACGGTGGTGTGTTCCATCACTAACGACCCGGCGAACGGCACGGTGACGGTCACACTCGGGTTATCGCCGGTGTCCACATCCACGTCAGGGCCGTCGTCAGTGTTCCAGCCCGGTTCCGGGACGTTGACACCGCTGTCGTCCCCGTCATCCCCGCCGTTATCGATGACATCAGTGACTGCATCGATGCGCTCCTCAACCTCCTCTTGGGAGAGATCCGGGGTGTTGCCCAGCACGTCGTTGAGGTTACTGTAATCCTCCGAATCGAGCAGATCACGGAGCGAATCGAGGCGCGACATCGCCACGCCGAGCGTCTCGATCCCCGGGCTGTTCATCTCAGTCACCGGCACAACGACGTTCTGATTCGGGACTGACGTTGTCACCTGCTCAGACTGCACCACCACACTCAGCCCAGATTCCGGGATTCCGCCAGCATCATCCACGTCCTTGTACGCCGACCGGAACTCCCCAAGAGACGGGTCAGTGACCGCGTCAGGGACATCCGTGGACTGTTCGATCATGTCCGTCTCCGCGCCATACGCAGTCACTGCAACCGCCTCGTAATTCTGCGGCAGGTCACCGAAACGGAACTCCCCGTCACTGTTCGTCTTCGCGTGCAGGCGAGTGAGTTTCGAATCATTCACCGCGTCCTTGATCTCTTGCTCCCGGTCAGAATCCCCGAGCGAGTCACTGAATCCGAGATCAGTCCCCGGGATGTCATCCACCGAGTCCTCCGCGCTCAGTCCATCACCAGCAACAACCCACGCCTCACCGCCATCGTGCGCGTCAATCCGGTAAATCCCGGCTTTCAGAGTGAGGCGCAGCGTCTCGTGTTCCTTCTCACGCCCGACAGCGGAGTAACTCGGGGAAGTGTCCTGCTCCCAGCTGTCGACCACGGATCCAGTCGCCCCGAACCGCTCAACAGTCACGGTGCCGCCTGTCGTGGTCGCCGGGAGATTCCGGTCATACGGATCCGAGAGCAACCCCATCGACTCCTCACTGGGATCCCACAGACTCACCGTGTGCGTTTCCCCCGCTTCAACCCGAAAACTCGGTTCAGCGAGATCCGACCCCGGAGCGACGTCGACGCCGCCCGCGTCAGGGTCATGCCACGCCGCAGTGTCATGCACCATCGGCATCGTCGTGTCCGCCGACTCCAGAGCGCCCTTCAGATCGTAGTTGTCCGGAATTCCGATTCTGGACACGTTCACACCGCTGATTTCTTCGGTGTAGTCGAGGGCGTCCTGCGCGTCAGCGATGTCCGGGTGACTGACATTAGTCGCATACACACTCACGTGCGTGTCAGCGACAGGGTCACCGTCCTGATTCACTACCTTCCCACTGACACCGTTCGGAGTCGGGGCACCCCACCGACTCAGTTCCCCAGTGCTGCCGGTCGTTCCGACGAACACGGATGCCTCACCATCCCCGGACACATCAGCGTACTCGTAGTTGTTCGGTGTGTCAGTTCCAGTTGGGTACTCATCAGTGACTTCGCTGGTGTCAGGATCGACAATCACCGCGTCCTGGTCATCCGTGACTTCCGTCAGGACATCTCCTGTCGGCCCGACAGAGTACCCGCCCGTGCTGAAGTCAACACCGTCCACGTCGATCCGCTTTGACTCACCAGTTTCCGGGGTCAGTTCAGCGAGCGAGCCGGAGTCCTCGATGTAGAAGTCACCGTCGTGGTGATCGGTCGCTCCTGACGCGACACCCACCGCAGTAGAGAACGTCGACCGTTCCACAGACTTCCCGGTAGCCGGATCGATCGACGTAAGTGCAGTTCCACCGCTAAATCCCGGGGTCACCACCCACATCTCCCCGTTCACCGGGGACGTAATCAGATTCATCTCCGACGCGGACGTTGGCCGGGTCACGAATTCAGTTTCGCCGGTGTTGATGTCATGCCCGAGAAATTCCCGAGTTTCGGTGTTGTACACCATCCCGGCGTCCTCGTTGATTGCAGGAGTACCGACCCAGTCCCGGTCACGTGAATCACTCCACACGAGGTCGCCCGTGTCAACATCGCGCAGCACTGCCGTGTTGTTCGCAGTGCCGTAGTACACGTAGGAGTCACTGACCGCGATGTCATCGTTGATGTAGTCGGATTCCGCCCGACTCCATTTTTCGGAGCCAGTGCTGTCATACGCCACGATGCTACTGCTGAGATCGCCCGTGTCCCGAACCGTGACCACCGTGTCGCTGTTGGATTCCACGGTGGTGATCCAATCAGCAGCAGTCGTCCACTGCGCGGTTTTGTTGTCGTCTTCCGGCGCGGCTGATGCGGGAGCAGCCGCGAACCCGGACGCGACCATGGACGTGACGATTAGCGCCGCGAATCCGATGCTGATGATTGTTTCACGTGCTGTACCGTCACCGCTTCTGAGTGAGTCTAACATGATACTCTACCCAATATTGGGTGCTGTATCACGGGAGTCCCTCACTGCCCTTAATACACAGCCACCCGCTCAGTTTTCAGTGACTCGCGGTGGTCACTCCGCAGTCACTGAACTTAATCCGCAGAAACAGCGGGGTGATCCGCAGGCATCCGAGCCAAATACAGCTCCCGGTTATCGGTTAAGATGTTGCCGACTGCGCTCTTGCTGATCACGCCGATCGTTTTGGAGATGTCACGGTACGACTGTCCTTCCTCCCGCAGGGTGAACACGCGCTTGACGATCGGCCACTCACCCATGTCCTTAACCAAAAATTCCCCGTTCTCATCGAATTCGAGTCCGAACGGCGGCGCTCCGTGGTAAAACCCCTGTTCACGGCGATGCTCCACCGCAGCCTTGGATTTCTCGATCTCCTTGGCCTTCGCTTCCGATTCGACGATTCTCTGAATCCGGAACGTCAGTCGGTCATCCGGAACATCCGATACAAATCTGAATTCGCACCCACCTTCCAAAGCCGCGTGTTTGATCACGCTGAAATACTCATCGCGAGCGAGTCGCGTGTCATCGTGCGCGATCAGGCAGTCCCACCGTCCGGCGCGCAACCCCGCGATCAGTTGCTTCATCTCGGAGTTAGCATCCAGACGCCCCTCATCGTCTGGGTCTTTGTAGAACAGACTAAAGCCCGAGGTGTTCCCGAGGTCAATCGTGTCGAGTGACTCCGCGCCGAGTTCCTCACTGAGTTCGCGGGTGCTTTCTCGTTGCTGCTGGAGGGAGATACTGTCCTCGCTGCCCTGCGACTGCCTGATGACGCGAACCACGTCACTCATCGTCATCCACCCGAGTGATTTTGAGGGATCTCCCCGAGTCAACCGACCACTCTACTTTTTCTCCAGCGAGATCCATGGCGTCCCCGAGGGACTTCGGAACTCTAACTCGATAATATCCTTCGGAGTCTTGGACGACCGTTGTCTTCGTCGTTTCGGGCATCTTCGTAATGGTCACAAAGGTGTGCCCACACTTGGATCTGTTGGGGGTGGCAGGGGGTCGGCGGCCTCGTGGACACATCATCGGCGACATTCGCGGCAGATACCCGGAGATCACGTCACGGTATCACGTAGCACGCAACACCAATCGTAATCTGTGACGATCACGATTGAGATACCATGACAAACACCGACGTAGACGAAATCGAGGAAACCGAAACCTTCGAGGCGATTCTCGACGCCGCGTCTCACCGAGACGACATCCGGGCGTTCAAGGAACAACACGGCGACGAAAAGCTCGCGGAAGCCCTCGGCTTGACTATTGACTATCTCAACTCTGAATTAACGAGGCGAATGGCCGCCACAGAGCTTGAGGTAAGCAATTATGCCGGAATTGCGATCACGGACGAGATCGAGGAGATTGTGCGCGCAAGATATGGTGATGATCCGTGGCTCGACGCTCAACTCCGGGGCGATGCCCTCGATTGACTCTGACCCACTGAAAACACGGGGTCCCCCACCCTCCAAAAACAACGTATAGAGGCGCTGATTCGTGGGTTTACACTCGTAATTCGGAGGGGGTTTTTAAGACCTCAGACCTCGGCGACCCCCGAGTCGTTGACAGACTCTACCAACACAGAGATACCACTTCGGCCCCTAATCGCAAGACGGGGACGCGCGGGCGCTTGTAGGAGGCAGCCCGGCCAAGTCAGAGGCACACGTCCCCATCCGTTCCCGGGAACCACTAACCGTCGATAGAGTTAGGACTCGGCTTTCTCAGTCTCACCGTCAGCGTCATCTTCACTGCTGCTTGATTCTGATTCACTTTCTTCACCCTCAGATGATTCGGTAGGAGAACCCAGTCTGGTTTTCTTCCATCTCAATATCAGACGGTTCCATACCGTTGTCGGGGGGTGTGTCTCCCAGCGTTCAACGACCGGCTCTATGTCCGAATAGCTTTCACCATCCATCCGATCACTATACGACTCATAGAAGTCGACTATATCGTCACCACCGAGTTCGTAAACATCCCTCTCCTTGACTTTATTCCGATTAATCAAGAAACACAGATAGTCAAACTCCTTGGCCTTCTCTTGAAATATTATTTTCCCGTCCTGCTTTCGCTGTTCTTCGTCCCTCTCACTGGGATTGTAATCGACAAGCTGAGAATTCAACTCACCGATATTCCGGAAAACCTCGTGTAGCATATCCATCTGCCGCGACTGCTTATCCCGCAACAGCGACAGAATCGAGACAACCAACGCCGATGCAGCTATGATCGCTTCCCAATATTGAGCAATCCCCACTAATGTCTCAACCGGCATTAATCATCGTCAGCATCCGAAATCAACTGATCTAACTTATCATTCGCTTCGGATGAGTCCAGCGCCTTCTCAGCTACTTTGCCTTTTACAACTCTATCGCCACTGGTGGTGACGAAATAGTAATTGTCTCCAGACAGCCTCACATACAGATAGTCGTATTCTGCGGAATAACCCGCTTCTTTTACGTCAGTTAGTGAGACTTTGCCAACATCCAGTTCCTCACTGATCGTTGCCATATCCCCTTTCTCGTCCAATTACACATAAGGGTTTACCAGGGTCTGTTGAAGTCTGATCGATCGAGGATACGTAGTGAGTTATCCCGGAAATTCTGACGGGTACCGCCCATCAACATCTCCGTGAGCGATGCTGAATCGGCTTTCGATGAGGTCGTCATCAATACGCACCATCTGGGTTATCGGAATCCACACAGAACCAAATGACGTTCTGAATCGAACTGTTCCCGAGACATAGATTGAGAACGAATCACGTCGTCGGTAAATGTACGGGCGCGGCGTCAGTCGAACACGGAATGCTTCAGTTTCGGATTTCCCGGAGATAGACGGATTTACGATGAATCGCGGATCCTCCACTCCTCTGTCATCCAACCATTGAACCTTCCCAAGTGCATCACCGTCCTTGCTGACCCCGACCCGAAGGTCTACCCCAGATACTTCGAGAGTGTCCGCGCTGAGGTTATCTACCGGGATTTTGAATTCCATCTCTGCGGGCGTCGGCATTGTATCGACTTTGACACTGATTTCCGCATTGTCCATCGACGATCTATCAGCGACAGTCACATCTTCCCCGATACGTTCAGCAAACCACCGGTTAACGATCGGTATTGTACGGACGATTGTCTTCAGGAATGGAATCTCTCCCGCGATCCACCAGAGAAATGAGGAGATGTAGCGGGAGATTAGGTCACGGAGGACTCCCAAGCGAGACATAGTTGGTGAAGGAACACATTGTGATTAAACCCAGCGTTCAGACTGATTAAACTCAACAGACCTGTACTGATCAGACCCGTAACCGATCGTAGTTCTCAATCGCTTCCTCTACCAGCGAGAGTCGATACGATACCAGATCCGAATCCCGTGCCTCGGAGTCTGCCTCGATTTCCGCCTGCAACTCGATAAGCTCCTCTCGATCATGTTCGTTCAGCAGCTCTCGAACGCCCCTCATCCGCGTGTACAGCGGGTCTTCGGAATACACCAGTGTTCCCTCTCGCTCGGACTTCAGAAGGACGCCCAGATCAGCGAGCCGATTCAGATACTCGCGCGCCGTCACCTCAGACACTCGCGCCTCAGACGCGATATACTTCACAGAACGAGGCTGAGACACAGTACTGGCGATTGACCGCACCCGGCGGTATGCAGTCGTCTGATCCACCCACTCCGATACACCATCGGTGGGGTCGCTCATATATCGACTCAGTGACTCTGAGGAAAAGAATCCACCTCCGGAAAATTCATCTCATTTTAGAAATGTGTCCTGTATAAATGAAGAATGAACACTACGTCCCCCAAGCGTATCTGAGGCTATTCGCCCCCGAAAATGATGACCGAATTTCCCGGTACTCACTCGTAGAAAAGCACGGCGGTGGCGACTACTATCACCCCAAGGATTACTATCCAATCCAGAAGGCGGCATCAGCAACAGGGTTCGCCGACGAATTATTCGAAAACCCGCAAACAACCGATGCGGAAGAAGACATGCGTAATGCGCTTAAATCGTTGGACTCTGGCGATTCTCTTTCTGAGAGCGAGTTAATCTGGATCTCTGAGTTCCTTCTTTTTCAGCGCGATCGAACACCACGATCAAAAATGTTCCATCAAACCATGGGCACCCTTAACGAAGCTCTTGGAGGGCAAAATTATGACTGGGAAGATGTGGTGCATCACGACTCGAAACACGCTTTTGAGAACCTGATGATGATGGGTTGGCGTGTAATCGAGAACCATACCGAGCTGCCCTTCTTCACATCTGACTTCCCTGTCGTCTGGTGGCGCGATGTACATCCCGATCGAGATCCAAATACGATGGATTTCTTCGAACGAGTGGAAATTTACTGTCCAATCGGCCCCAACCACCTACTGATGCTTCTTGATCCTGCTACCTTCGACATCGAGCCTCTACACGGGGATGGGGACATACCCCGGATAGAGGTTTCAGAACGGACGGAAATCTGGAAGTTCAATCTCCTACAAGGATTAACGTCTTTCCGAGAGGTATTTGCGCCCGTTGAATACGGGGATCTGCTCAGAGTCATGATTGAGAAGATGTGTGATGCTTTCCCGAATAAGGAATATGTTCGCGGTCCTCACGCCGAAATGGATGAAATAGAGAAGGCCCGAGAGATCGCGGTGAAGGTACCGACTCCAAGCGAACAGAGATGGTATCGAGAAAAGGGTAAGGAGATTATTCTCGATCAACAAAAGTCCGCGAACGCAATGTGGGGATTCAACCATTGTATTGATACGGTGGAAGAACTGCGGTTCGATACTCCGAAAAGAGGATACTGGGAGCAGTACCGGCGTTAGTAACTAATTCGCAGTCACTGGCTCATCCGAGATAATCCGAATCGACCGAAAACAAGCGCCTCACGGGTTTTCTGTCTCGTTTCCAGACTCAAAAACTCGAAATCCCTTATATGTTAATGGGGTTGAACTGTAGATATGAAGGATACAGACGAGACGCTCGCAGACGCCGCAGATGCACTGACAGCAGACAACAACCACACAATCGCGTCCTCGGGCGACCTCAAGGTCGCAGTCCAGAAATACGAGACGGAATTCACCGCCACCTCAGACCTCGGGCACGTCACCCTGTACGACTCCGGGGACATTGTCGACTATGATGGGTATCTGCTCATCGAGCATCGGATTGACGATGATGATGTCCTGCTGGACTGGGGCGCTCAGGTAACTGTCCTCAGCGTCTACGACGACAGTTCGGAGCAGACCCGCGCCGTGGCAAGCGAGATATTGACAGGTGACGAATACCACAGCAACGCAAGCATCCTCAGCACCTTCCGAACAGAAGACTTCACGATTGAATGCGATTCCCCGCTCACCGGACTCCTCCCCGATCAACGGGATGCTGTGCAATCGCCGTCGTGGGACATCAACTTCACATTCGCACTAACCGAATAGTCGGTTCACACGGCCTATTTCTGCTTGTGCGGTGGTCACTCCGCAGTCACTGGCCAGTGACTCCTGTGAATCCGAGTTCGGCCTGTGTCCCTGGCCCGCCATCCACCTCAACCGCCTCCTGTTCCCGACTCAGCACCCCTGCGAATAGCGTCACTACGTACTCGTGACTCCTGTCACTGTACGTTTCGTAAGCGTGGTCACCGACGATGATGTTGTGCAGATCGGTGGTCCACGGTACGACCTCGGACTTACGCCAGCACCACTCACCACCCACTTTCTCCGGCTCTGCCAGTGACTCTGTCACCACACGGTAGCAGTCTCGTTCCGTGCGTCCTCCGATCTCGACCGGGTCATCCGTGACCAACACGGCGTACTGTTTCGACTGCGGGGCTGGCGGGCGCGGGAGTGTCGGTTCATCGGGGCTGATCTCGTGGTAGGAATCGAGGCGCTCGCGCTCGATACCGGATTCAGGAACGACATGATGTGACGCCAGATCCACAGACTCAGGCATGGATACGTCCATACTCGGAGGTGTGGCCTCTCCGCCCTTAATGGTCAGTCTCGACGATACGCACCTATCCAATAGAGAGGTAGTTAGGTGTAGGTCCAGTCACAACGAGGAGGGACACAGCGGTTTTCCGGAGTCTTTTCACGGGATCCACACAGCGGTTTTCCGGAGTCTTTTCACGGGATCCACACAGCGGTTTTCCGGAGTCTTTTCACGGGACCCACACAGCGGTTTTCCGGAGCTATCTGTATGAATATCAGTGAACCCCGGTTGTGTATGGCGATTTGGACAGCGGTTTTCCGGAGCTTTTTCTCGGCCACACACAGCGGTTTTCCGGAGCTTTTTCTCGGCCACACACAGCGGTTTTCCGGAGCTTTTTCTCGGGATTCCACGTTGGAACGCGCTACCAACAGTCTACGAGATTGGTTCGAGAGCCGCTTGCAGCGCCATGCGAGTCGCGTCATCCGCGCGCTCCAGATCCAGATGCCCACGCCCGATCTTCCCGCGTTCAATCCCGCCCCATAATTTGAGGCTGTGCGAATTGAACACGTCTTGGTGAAACACACAGCGGAGGACTCGTCCACCCTGCTCAAGCACTGCGATCCGTTCTGTGGGAGATCCGCACTCCGCACCGACCCGCAGCTCCCCGGAGGATAAATCAGCGTTCATCACGCACCCGCCCCGACGTGGTTCCGGGCGAAGTCACTGAAGATAACGGGCGTGATCACGGAACCAGCGGCGATACTCAGAACGACCGCAGCGTGCAGCAGGTAAATCGATGGTGTCATCGTATCTCATCGGGATTCCTTTCCGTGCTTAAACGGTCGGGAGATAACCACCGATATTGGCGGGTTTGGCTATGTCGGTCCCCACACCTCGCGTTTCCGCTCGGGATTCTCCACGACACACCTCAAGTTACGAATGTAAATACACCAAAATGGATCTGTTGAAATCCTTAAGAACTGATCGGATCGGCGTGCGAGATACAGAGCGCATAAGCAGCATTGTTGGGTGGGGGGGGCTGGAGTTGGTGGATGGAAAAAATGAAAGAAGCGGTCGGTTGGGAACGTAGGTCAAGCCTGAACTCGGTCAATTGACCTGAATGATCTATCCTTCTTCCCACAATCTGGTTTGAAGTGCTTCAACTGAGCCTCCTCGGGATTTAATGATGATCCGTTGAGCGTCGTTCACTCGTTCCAGTGTTTTTTCGATGTCTGTCTGGCTTCGGATCAGTGTCCGGTTTGAGTGCATCACGCTGTTACGGAGCTGGTTGAGACTCCCGAGACGGTCCTCTACTTCATCAGCATCACTGAATCCGAAATCGCCCCAAAGATGTTGACGGCCCTTCAGCAATCCGATCATGTCGCCAAGGTTCAGGTATTCGGCTGTGTGAAGCCCCATATCTCTGAGTCTGTCTTTCTCTCGGCGACCGACGACGTGGTCTGGAGCGTTATGATACAAGTCTTCGGGTTCGTCAACATCTTCTCTGATTGCGTCCGCTATCTCTGACTCAAGTTCTGCTACGACAGGGTACAGTGCCTCTCGGATTTCCCGGCGGTTTAGGTCGGCAAGATTAACGAACCAGTAACGGGATTGGCGGATTTCGTCCAAGATGTCCGGGTGTTGTTCTTCCAATTCTTCGAGGTCTTTCTTGACTGCATCTTCGGGCGGATCTCCGCCTTCGAAATAGTAGTCTCCGTCCTCGTCAACGTATGCTTTTAATCCTGTTAGGCTATCATGGAGGAGGAATGGGTATGTGGATAGTAGAGTGAACAGTTTTCGGACGCTGATGTTCTTTTCGACGTACTGGTTTTCGTGGAGATCTTCGAGTGATTCCGTGTTCAAGTTGTAGTATTTGTCAGCTTCAGGGATTGGTACGTAGGAGAAGTCTTTCTCCCGGTATCGTTCCAGATTGTCTTCGTAGGTGTCCAGGGTTTCGATTTCTGCGATTCTGAATAGTATAAATGTAGAACCGCTGAATTCGGGAAAGTTTGCTTGGTCTTTAGGTTGCATGGGATATGAGACGAGTTTTGTTGATTAATGATTTATCTTTGGTGGAAAGCCGGCAGGAGGTTGTGCGGTCTGCTTTGACTCTTAGAGTATTATATTCGTACACGTACTCAGACGCTATCCCACCGATAATCGTGGGGAACGAACAACTTCGCTTGCTTCATAGAACCTCTGTATTCAGCAGAACGCTGAGAACATATCACCAGTTGAGGATTTCAACAGGGCCACTAAAATCACGGCACACACGTCTCAAACACCGGATTCAGAAATCAGACTCGTCAGAATACATGAAGGCCAAACTGCCAGCTATGAATAAACCGATACCCACCACCTGTGTCGTTCCCGGCAGCAAGTAACCGGAGCAGATCACTAATACAGAGCCAAGCACTCCGGCCTTCCCTCGCTTGTCTGCAATATAGAACGACCCAAGCAGGATTTCAAAAACGAACAGGATATTCAGAGCAGATAATACAGACGAGAGAAACGATGATCCGAGAATCACTGTTAGGTCAACAAGCTCCCGCAGTATCATCGCGTCCGGGTCGACATCATATCCGAGATACAATCCCGACACAAATCCTCCACCGAAGTGAGTCCACGTTGTTTTGTCTGAGACAGTGTCGATAAACCGGTGTCCGATACTAATGAGGAAAACAGAAATCAGCACTACAACGATAAATGAGGGGAGCATGTCGAGAGTTGGCTCTGAGCTAAACATATTGGATATTCGCTCAACAAGTCATATTTAAATAGGGATTTTGGTTGGCTGATCTTCCGGTGTATTTTCGGTGCCTTTAATATTAGTCTGATTACTTACACTTTCACCACGGGTATGGCTCACTCTTACCCGAATAACATCGGTACAGCAAGGCGATGGCCACCTCCAACACAGACACGACCGAACTTCCCAAATCACTGAGGCTCCTTCAGAAATACAACTTCACAGACGAGATTGAAACCACGGCCCCCTCCATGCCCAGTGACTTCTTCATCAGATTATCCTCGATCCCCGGTGACCTACTCGTGCCCGGACTCGTGTTCTTCGCTCTCAGAGACGTTAACGCGGAGATATTACATATCGGGCAGACAATCAGCGGGCCACCCGCAGTCACTGGCGTCATCGACCGCGACCGACTCGCAGCCCCCGAGACGAAAACGATCGATGACATAGCCGCTCTCCCGAGAACCATCGACATCCACCGCACCGAAGACGAAAATCTCACCGAATTAGAAGTCGTCCACGAACAGCGTAAGAGTGCGAAACTCGTGGGTAGCACACTCTCTCGTACAATTGATGCCACTGGCTTCGAGATTCTGAACGTGCAGAATCACGGGCACCGGAGCGGAGTGAGCGTGTACCTCAGCGATCCGGACTCACCCAGTGACTGCGATATTGACGATCGGAAAACCCTCGCCGATCTGCTCACGTCATAACAATCACTAAGATCAACCGAGACGACCCCTCTGTTTCTCGTGGAATTTCAGTACCTCGAAACTACTGAGGGAATTTGATACAACCTTTTAATGAGTGGCTGTCTCTGACTTGCTATGTCCGACACGTCCGCGATTCTCGATTCCCTCCACGGAATCGCTTCTCGGCTCGATGCCGATATGACGGAGAAAGACGTCGAGAACGCATTTCTCAACGAGAACTTCTATACCCATCTCGGATACAAAGGCACCGGACACGACCTCCGAAGCGAGTGGACACTCCCCGACAATCGACGCCCCGACTACGTTACGCTGGATAGCAACGAATCGGTGACCACTGTTTACGAGTTCAAAACGACCGGACGCGATCTCGGCCCCCACGAAGATCAGCTGTTCCACTACGTCGATGAGCTAAAAGCTGACTACGGTGTTCTCACGAATGGCGAGGAACTACGTCTGTACCGCCGCGACGGGCGTTCCCAGCTTCTTGCTATCTCGCTTGAAAATGCAACACAGAGCGATGCAAATGACCTCTACGCTGCCCTACAGAAGCCAGCGTGGGACATCACAAACCCTGAAAGCGTAGGAACGTTCCTTGATGACCTTGATGAAGTCGAACTTGACGGCCAACTCGGTCGGGAACACTTCTTCGAAACGTTCCGCTTAGAGGAGGACAGCCCGTTCGCAAATCTCGTTACTGCGATGATGGATCTCCTCGTAGAACTCCGGGACGAGCAGGAGGCAAAGTTCGTCAAGGGGGCCTACGACTTTTGGGAGGCGAGCTACGCAAGCGTCCCCGACGACACACCCGATTCGTGGGAACCCTTCATCGACGGAAAGCAGTCACTGCGTGACTTCATGTTCTGTCTGGAATCCGGTCACGCGCTTCTGTCCCGACTCTTGCTCGCGAAGGCAACTGATGATCATGACTTCTTCCCCACAGAGAAAGGGCTTCGACGGTACTTCGATGAACTCGGCGGATTCAGCGGTAATATCGATCTTGACGCCTATCCTGTCGCGGCTAACGGAATGATTGAAGACATGCGGAATCAGCTTGTCCAGAGTCTCTTTGAGGATGACATTTTTGTTTGGTGGACGGATGGGTACGGTGAACAGACGGCCAGCCAGCACGACAACCCGTACAACCGCTTCCGTGACGTAGCCAAAGATGGGAGTGATGTCAGTCGCGTGAGTCCGGCAACCCGAGAACGATTCAGCCGGTCTATCGCACACGTTTCATTTGCCGTGTTGAAATTCGACTTCTCCCGGATCGAGGGCGACCCGCTTGGAAATCTCTACCAGCGGTACTTCGACCCAGAAACCCGGAAGGCTCTTGGAGAGTTCTACACGCCGCAGCCCGTCATCGAGTACATCATGGACGGAGTGGACTATGATGTCGGTGTCTCGGAGGAGCGTATTATTGATCCCTCCTGTGGTTCTGGGACATTCCTCGTGGAGGCCGTCGAGCGATATATCGAGGACGTGCGCCGGTACGACGACGATCCGGACTGGTCGGAACATCTCACCGACCTGTGTACGACACCACATATCGTTGGGTTGGACGTTCACCCGTTCGCGGTGTTGATGGCTCAGATCCGATTCATGGTCACGATTCTTCCTGAGTACCGGGAGGCCAAACGAGATAATGAAGATTTCACAATTCGTCGGCTTCCCATCTTCCGCACCGACTCGCTCCGTAACGAGCGTAAACTGACGGGTATTGATCTCGGTGATGATGGACAAACTCAAATGACTTTAGAAAGCGTAACGGAGGATAATCAGGATGTTAAGATTCCAATCCCTCTCCCAATTGAAGTCGATGAAGATCAAGTGCTTGATTCAGAGGTAGAAGATGGCTTTCTCGTCCAAAGAGTCCGAATGCCAAAGTATGACACTGTAAAAGTGAATGCAGGGGTTCGGAGCTTTGGAGAATACTTTGCAGCATTACAGGGTGTGCTTGATGTCGTGAAATATCATATGCAAGAAGATATGTGGGAATATCAGGGAGGTCTCACAACGGGCATTAATCGTTATACTAACCAAGAGTATGAGGAAGCAGAGGAGTTCTTTGAACCGTATGTTGATGATGTCTTAGAGACGATGCAGTACTTACGAGAGGATCACGGTGACGGACGTCTATTCAAAATCTTTGAAGACAGTATTCTTGCACTCGTCGTGAAAAATTATATGGAATACGATTATGTTGTGGGGAATCCTCCATATGTGAATATTAAAAATATAAAAGATTCTAAGCAGGATTGGTACAAACAGCTCTATACCTCTGCTTTCGGTCGATTTGACCTCTATGTACTGTTCTTAGAAAGAGGCTTAGAGTGGTTAAAAGAGGATGGGACATTAGGATATATTACCTCAAATAAGTTCACCAGATCCAGTTACGGCAAAGAGATACGCCGTCTCATCTCAACAGAATATTCATTAGAACAGTATATCGAATTTGGGGATGTCGACATATTCTCGGATGCGACTAATTTTGCATCTATCCTGTTGATTGATCGAGACAAGTCCCGTAAATTGGTTCCATATGCAAAAGTACACGAAGCTGATGAAGACATATTTGATGACATTCGCAACTATCTGGGTCAAGATGACATACTTACAGACTCGATCGAGGTTTCTACATACCCTCTCTCTGAACTCAACGAAGATAACTGGCGATTCACCCCAGAACCGGTTCGAACTGCCGAGCAACAAATTAGAAACAAATCTCGGCATGTGATTGATGATATTTCTCTCGGAGTTCGTGAAGGGGTTGCTTCGGGGGGTGACGAATCGTTTATTGTCTCTCCAGAATATGCTGAAGAGAAAGAGTTAGAAGATTCACTCTTATGGCCGATAGTCCGTGGAAAAAATGTTAGGAGATGGACCGTTGAGTGGGAAGACGAACTTGTAATATACCCATATAATGAACAGGGAGACCTCGTCGATATAGACCAATATCCAAATATAAAAGCCCATTTAGACTCGCACGAGGAAGATCTGAAGGATAGATACTGTGTAAAGAAAGGGAATAAAGGCATCTATGAATATCATGGATCCCATCCTAAGTCAATGTTTGAGGGTGATTTCAAAATTGCAACACCAGATATGGCTACTGAAAACCATTTCTCATTCACAAATGGCTTAGATTGTTTCAAAAACACGGTGTATGTTCTAACGTTCAGCGACTCTAATCCCTACTCGGAAAAAGAACTGTTAGGACTGCTCAACTCTTCTATTGCAGAATTTTCAATCAAACAAACAAGCCCTCCACTACGTGGCAAACCATTCCGATACCGATACAAATCACAGTATGTCAATCAAATACCGTTGCCGAATCATACCGGCGATATTGCGTCAATTGTTGAAAAAATAGTGGATCTTGAATCTCTTCAAAAACGAATAGAAGAATTTCCAAATGAGTATGTCAAGGAATACCAAGGAGATGTTGATTACCTAACTTACAAATGGAAAACAACTCGCAAACCAGTAGAAAGTCAAGTTGAAGAAATTGAGAATGGTCGGTACGCAGTAACAGCTGGACGTACTGACGAAATCACATCCGCTCTCATCGATAAAGGAGACGAAAATGAAAGCAAATTACGGGCAGAATACGTTCAATCAGTGGTCAATAATCGTCATTTCGAAAGCGGGGAAACAATAAGCATCCCCGTGCCATCTGACGGAGACGGTGTAAGACAACTTCTGGATGCTCTCAAATCAGACAGAGATACCGCAAATAAGAAAGATATACCAGAACTTGAATCTGAACTTGACAACGAAGTATACAGACTATTTGAAGTTTCAGAGGAAACTAAAGACGTAATAGAAAGTTACCTGGAGGTATTCTAATACCCTATGCCACGGATAGATGAGATTGATGAACATATTTCAGAGGAGGATCTCGCAGAGAATGGATTAAAGGTCGAAAATATAGTTGCTACAATTGATCTTGAGCAGGAATTCGATCTGTTAGAGCTTAGAAATTATCTTGGCTCAAGTGAATATGAACCCGAATCATTTCCATTCTTAGTCTACAAACCAAGCAATTTGCAAGGTACGGTCCTCATCCCCACAAATGGGATGGCAAGCTTGGTTGGCTGCAAATCTAAGAAAAATTTGTACGATCTGGGCAGCCATCTCATCAATGAACTCCAGCCAATCGCTCCAAGTAAGCTTCCGTCGACTACTAATTTAGAGGTTCAAAATATCGTCATCCAGGGAGATCTTGATCTGACATTAGAACTCAACCAGGCTATTATAGGCTTAGGTATGGAGAATACTGAATACGAACCAGAGCAGTTCCCTGGAGTCATTTACCGACCGACAGAAGGAACTACTATCCTACTCTTTGCGAGTGGAAAATACATGGTAAATGGTGCTAAGACATACGATGCTGCGTTATCAAGTGTAAATAATCTATTAGATACTCTCAGCAATTCCGGATTGTTGGACAGTTGATTACTAACTGTACTGTTCTGAGAGCAGGTCTACGATTCGTGTTTTGCGGGTGAGGAACGCGCGATCATGGTGCCGGTGCGTCTCCCCCGGAGTCACTGGCACCATTGAGACTTAATCTCAGATATTATCGAGATACCCCCTTCTCTGTTCGACCCGTGTCCGGAGCGAGCGGCTATCGTAGTGATCCTCGATAACCTCGGGAGTGACATCGGCCCGACCAGACACGATTTCCGGCGGCACATCGTTCGACAAAAGATGCGTAATATGCCCCCGACGCCACGTGTGAGGGCTTTTACTCGACGGACACCCATACGCCTCTGATCTATTTTGAGCGGCGTCGCAACTCTCAGGGTCACGTTCGTGAGGACACTCCAACCCCTGTTCGCAGGGCCGAGTAAGACCGTAACTGTGCTTCCGAATTACAGATGACCCAACTCTCCCATTCACCGTCGTCGTGATCAACGGATCCCGATCAAACTCATCAGACTGATCCACACGTGTATGCTCGATGTAATCTTCGAGGATGGCCGCAGTCGTCGGTTTAATCGCCACCATTCTCTCCGACGCATACTGATTCTTCAGTGTAGTACCTCTGTCTGGCCGGTGCCGTAACTCCAGCAGCTCCTCGTCAATATCAACGTCACCAAGATCCAGTGACCGAATCGAGCAGGTGCGCAGACCAGTGGTCCAGAGCAGTGTAGTGACGACGTGATCCTGAGATGCGTACTCAAACCGATCAAGGTGATCAAGGATAATCTCGGCTTCATCTTCCGATACGTACTCGTCTCGGCTATTTTCGTCACTGGATAGCGTGGGGCTTTCGACGGCATTAGACAGATTCTCCTCGACAATTTGCATTTTCTCGCACCACCTGATGAATACCCGCAGGGTATCCATCTGCGTCTTTTCACTGGCAGGTGAGAGATCGCCATCTTCCCGTCGCCACGACCGATACTGCGTCAGATCTAACGGCGACAGATCGGCCATTATTTCGAGGTCGTCTTGTTGTTCACACCATCTACGGAACTGACTGAGCCGAGATTTGTGACTGGTGATAGTTGATTCTGCGACCTCGGATCGCCTCGCATCCAAGTAGGTGCTAATTGCCTCTCGGGGTCGGGTCATCCCCGGATCACCCGGGTTCGGAGAGACTGCTGCTGGTCACTGGGGTCGGTGTTTCGGTACTGATGATCGGGTTCGGTTCGATGTGTGGGCGATACTCGGGTTCGGGTTCGGGTTTTGCTCGTCATCTTTTGATCCTGAATCAACAGACGAACTGGTGACCGGCTTACGACCCATTAGAAGCATGTTGAACCCTCCGTGGTTAATCGAGGGCGCATAGAAGCTACCGCCACTCGGTTCCAGGGGGCGGTCGGTGGAAGCGCACCCCGCCCGCGAGCGAAGCGAGCAGGCAGGGAGCGACACCCGCGAAACCGGTGGGAGCGTCGCTCCGCGCGGTGATAATCCCGTCGCGCCCGTATCGTTCTAATCGCGTGACTGCGGCGGGGTGACTGCCGTAATACTGCAAGGCGCGTGCTTTCGTCCGACAGATGACCGCCTACTGGTGCATCAATGGCATTCGCGTACAGCCGAACTGGACGGTGAAGCGTCCTCTGGCACTTCAAGAGAATTCGGAGTGCCGTGTAAGACGGAGGATGTCCGCGTAGTGGCGAATGTAATGCCAACACTCTCGAATCGCACGTCCCGTTCAGCGCCGTTGGTCTCGTGAACGACCTCTCCGTGAGCCGTAGCTACCTGCAGGACGAGGCGCAGTTAAAAATGCGATCCCGTAGATAGCCGTCAGCGCGCCGGTGTCGCTTCCTCAGGGATCGCATACGGCTGGCCGCAGCCGTGTCTTCCTAACGTAAGTCGGGATAGGCGGTATGCTTCTCTCGGCGGTGCTCGACCGACTGTCGCTGCCGCCGTGGATCTGCCTCCGGGCGCTCCCGCAACTCGTCCGGTAGTTCGCCGAACTCCACGACGGTGCTTCCGCAGACAGGGCAGTCCGTACGCTGGGGAGCTGCGCTAACAGTATGGAGACGCTGATACTCCTGTATCTCCCGCGTTCAGCACACCGATTATATACACGATCAACCAATCAACCAACTGTGGGTGACACTACCCGATTTTTGTTCAGCAATTAGGTGCAAAAGCGACCAACTCAACGAATTTCAACAGCACCAGTTACTCGTCTTCGAGAGCGTCGTAGATCTCTCGGTTTGCATCTCGGTCGTCCGCCGCGACCCGCCGAACCAGTTCCCGCCGGATCTCCTCCATCACGTCGTCAAGCGGAGAGGTCGTTTCTGCGCCTTCTTCGGTGGCCATACCTGAACTGACGCTTCGAACGCCGTTAATCGTTCGGGTCCGACGAATCGCCTGTCAACTCCGATAGCCCGTACCGGACGAGTTCGTCTCGCCACGCTTCGATCTCACCGGCCAGATCCAACTCTTCGGTGTGGGATCGCAGATACTCGGCGGTTTCTTCCTCATCGACGGCCGCTTCGTCGGTGCCGAACGCTTTCAGTATCGTCCTCACTTCGCTGTCGTACTCGAACCGATACCCGTTGAGGAAGTAGAAGACGACCGTCACGTTGAGCGCGGTACGTTTGTTCGCATCGACGAAAGGGTGATTAGCGACGAGGAGCCGCAGAAGATGATACGCCTTCTGGTGGACGGTTTCCGGCGCTGAGCCGAAGTTCCCCTCTTCGATGTAGTTCAGTGCGAACTCGATGTCACCACGGTTCCGAACACCGGCGGGAGTATCGGGGTACTCCGCGACGACGTCGTCGTGGATGGTGACGACGTCTTCGACGGACGGGTACCACAACGAGTCGGCCATTCGCTCCAATCTCGATACTACACCAGTGTAGATGTTGCTATGATGAGACGGGAGAGTGATGTCAGAAATCGCTTTTTTCAGGACGCCGATTTCGACCGTCTCACGCCTGAAAGGTCTAGTCGCTCGACAGTCGAAGTAGCGCCCGTCGCGCCCGTGTCGCTGCAGTACGTTTCTAAACACAGGACAGCGTAGACGTCTTATAGAGAGGCCTACCTTCCCGCGGATCAAGTTCGTAATGCCACATCACAGGAGTCGCTCCTGTCTGGTGATTTCGAGTGAACCATCGGATGGTACGGCTCTGTTGAAATCTATTCTTCAGATATAGTCTTGCCTGAAACAGCCGGTCGCTGAAGAGTGCAGATAGACACCAAATTATTAATGAAAGGGATTTCATGTGTGAAATATGTCCAATAAGGGCGGGGTTGATATATTAGAGGAATGGCAGACAGGAGCCTTTCTTATCCTTGGTAGTGTCGTTATCGGGTTTATTCTGGCTGCTATTGGCGGGTCTGTTGGTGGCCGAATCGGGGGATTGAGTGGATTTGTTGCAGGACCGATAGCAGGGTTTCTCGTATTGTCGTATCTCTTCTACGGACGCTGAACTACCTGTATTGACCGCAACCGGGTCAGAATATGTCCCCTGTTGAGGATTTCAACAGAGCCGATGGTACCTAAATAATCTATCGGCGATTATGGGGTCGCGTTCAGTTAGAGGATGAGACGGACGATTTCTGAGTGTCTATGCCGGAATTCGACCGCCTCAGCGAACGTACTACGTAAATCGACTTGTCGTTTGTGGAGCGAGATCGGACGTCACACTGAGCGATTGAAGTATAGTAGACGTTAGAAATAGTTACTCATATTTAGTACCGAGAGTTGATCAGGAGCGATATCGATTGCCGTTGTAAGCTCGTCGAGCGAGTCGAAGAACTGGTTGCTAAGAGCTGCTTGAAGCTGTCTCCATCATTTCTGGATCGGATTCAACTCCGGCGAGTACGAGGGGAGCGTCACAAACGCGAGGTCGTCACGGGCTGCCAAGTCCGTGACGGCCGTTGCCTGTAAGTACGGTGCTCATCGAGGACAACAATTAGATCATCTTCGAATTCACCACATAGTGCTAAAATGAACTGTTTTGCGTGAGCGGCGGTGATGTACTCTGTAAATCGAGAAAAAAGCGATCACCGTTCTCGGTGATCGCGCCCAGCAGGCACGTCCAGTCCCGTCGGCCTGAAAGTTCGACAGAAGGCCGCGTGTCGCGCGGAAACCACGCAGCACGCGGCTCCACTTGGACAGATTTCCTGGTTTGATCGATACACACTACTGTGGCATCCATTTCCCGCCACTTTCTCTGATCTCGTCGTAGAACTCATCTTGCTCGTTTTCGTCGGATTCAGCGGTTGAACGGCGTGGTTTTTGAAAACTCAACCCCGCCTCTGTCAACAACCGCCGACAACTCGGGACTGAGTACTCGACGCCGTACGTTTCTTGAAGGTATTCTTGTGCGAGCGCCGGCGTCCACGCCGGTGCGTCAATACCGCTCTCTTGGGGCGATTCGTGAACTGTTTGCTCAAACGCTTGTTGCTGTTTTTCTGAAAGCTTTCGCTTTCGTCCCGATCGGTGAGCATCAGAAACGGTCTGTTCAAGTGGGTCGTCCGTATCGAACCGCTTGAGCCAGTTGTAGATCGTTTTTCGTTCTGTATCGTACCACTCGGCAAGTTCGGTTTGCGTGACGCCATTTTTGTACGCGATCGCGGCTAACAACCGTTGTGTCGGCTTGTTTCCGTCAACATTGTCAAGCGCCTCTTGGAGTTCTTCGACGGAGATCTCGTTGAGGTGATCCATTCTAGGCAACCTCATTTTCTGAGTAAAAAATTCTATCGGCTACTATAGAAATAACATGTCAGTTGGTGTGTATGTCATCCTATGTAGTATATACTTTATCGGCCAATAAGGGCTCGATCAGAGTCACACCGCTATTCACAACTGGGTTCATAAAGCTGATCTACAGCCGATCTCGACCGTCTCTAAGGAGCAACTCGCGGTTGACGAAAAGATGCTCTCACCTCTACGGCCAGAAGTTCTGGCTGTACGGCGCTGTTGATCCGTATACGAACGAAATTCTCCGTATAAGACACTATCCGACCACAAATAAACAGACGGCGCGATGGTTTCTCATTGAGCTACATCGGCGCTACCAGCTGAATGACGTTGAATTTCTCGTCGATGACGCAGACAATCTTGGATCAGTTCTCGCTGAAGATGGCTGTCGATTTCTAGTCATTCGACATGGAAGTCGGAGTGCCATCAAAAATATCATTTAGGTAATAGAATATCGAAAATACACGTTCAAAATTATTTTCAGCAATGTCGAACTCGGGACAGCTCAAAACTGGCTCGAAGCCGTCACCGTCCACCGCAATTCACGCCAAACTTAATGCGCCCTCCCGTGTCCTCAACGACAACTGGTGACGCGTCAGTTTCCACGACTCTCGCTCAGATCGTCCCTGGTTCGACGTCGGCGTCCACAATCCGGTTGTAGTACGCCTCAGCCCGCTGTTTATCTGCCGTCGACAGCCCGACGATGGGCTCACGAACCGGTCTGCCGTACCGGCGGGCGAGTTCGAGGCGCCGTAGCGGCTGCTCGTACTCCACTCAGCTCCCGGTTGTTTGCTCGGCGACGGTCAGACGCACTCACTTCGGACGTGCACCGGTTGCTGCACTGTCGTTCCCAATCCCGGACATCCATTTGCTCGCTGTCGCCCAACTTCACCGACGTTCGAAAATGGATCGATACCGATCGATTCCCGTGACTACTGCGGCCACTACGCGTCGAACTGTGCCCGAATGCGTTCATCGACGTACGTGGTTTCTTCATCGGTGAGGCACATGGGATTGACTGTGAACGCCTCGGGAAGGTCGTCCGCGCCGACGAAGACGCGTGGTTCTTCGCGCCGGAGAGCACCGACGACCTCGGTGGCCGAGATCCCAGCCGAGCCGGCCTCGACTGTGACCGTCAGTTCGGGTGCGACGGCCGTCTTGTCCGCGGCGGTAATCGATGTTCTAACGCCAGCCACCGAATCGAGGGTCGCTGCGATACGCTCAGACCGGGCGCGCCACTCGCGCTGGCGTGCGTCGTGATCCTCCGCTTTGAACGCGTCCAAGGCCCGGATGAACCCAGCAAGTTCCTCCTTGCCGACTTTCATTGGCCGACCGATGCCCTGTCGCGGGACGCCACCCAGCGCCTCCGGATCTACGAGGGTCGTCGGTGGCTCCCAGACGGCCTCGGCCGCGTGCATGTCGAGATGTTGCGCCGCGACCGACGACACGAGGGCCGCCCGACCAGCAAGGAAGCCTGTCGTCTGCGGGCCGCGGATGGCCTTACCACCGCTGAACGCCACGAGATCCGCCCCCGCGTCGATGAACGCTTCCAGGTTGGTCACCGGCGGGAGTTCGGCAGCCGCGTCCACGACGACTGGCACGTTGTGGTCGTGTGCGACGTCGCAGACGGCCTCGAGAGAGGGCTCCGTGTACGGTTTTTGCACATATGCGACAGCGGCGGTGTCTTCGGTGATGGCGTCAGCGTACTCCCAGGGCTCGACGTTCTGTGCGCCGGTTCCGAGGTGGTGGTCGTTCGTCCCGACATCGACGATGCGCGCACCCGCCGCCCGTAGGGCGTGGTCGTAGCCTGTGCGGTGAGTGCGCGCCATCACGATCTCGCCCGGTAATCCTTCAGTATCGGGCAGTTGCGCCATCGCGCCGATGTCATCCCCAGCGATGCAGGCGGCTGCCCCGAGTGCTAGTGCTGCCGCCGCTCCGGACGTGACGTAGCCTGCTTGCGCGCCCGTTACGTCGGCAATGAGGTCGCTGGCGCGTGCCTGCAGATCGGATAACCGGACAAAGGCATCCGCCGCACGATTCATCGCGTCCACCGCTTCGGGACGAATCCGACTGCCGCCGATTCGCGTTTTCGTGCCCGTGGCATTGACGACGCTCGGGACGCCCAAGTCCTCGTAGATGGTATCGTCTGGCATCGTATTCGCGGGTGCGTTGTCGAGCGCTAAATAGTTGGTCGTCTCGTGCCGGTCTGGTGGGCGTGAGAGAGTCGATTGGGTGCCGTCGCGGAGCGCGTTGCGGCGGGTGAGGACGAGTAGCAGGCGCCCGGCCCGTGACTACGCCTCGTGGACAACCCGGTCGATGGGGCGCTCCCACGGCGCCGGGAAGTAGTTCCACTCGAGGAACGCCTCAGGCGCCCAGTGGAGTGCACAGTCAGGCGCGTACGCGAATGAACTGCCGGCGCCGTGGTCACCTAGGTAAGGAACGAGTTACCGTTCACTGTCGCCCGCACGTCCGCGTTAGGGTCGGCGCTGACACGATTGTAGCCAAGGACGTGTGGCCACTCTGCCGGGAACGCGTTGCCCGGAACGCTCGATTCCGTGGTGTCGCCCCTGCTGGTGTTTCGACCCGGTCGTCGGCGTCGGCGATCTCAACCGGGCGGGCGTCCGCGAACGCGGTATTGCCGTAGCGGGCCTACCCGCCTTTGTCAGCGAAGCTCATGTATCCGCCGGCGATCTCGAGTGCTCCGCCCTTCTGGACCTACTCCGCGAGCACCTTTCACCGGTCAACATCTCGGTCACCCGCGTCGACCTCCGGCGTCACCTGGAGGATGTCGGCACCTACATCACTCAGTATCACCAGGTCGAATCCGGCTAGCTCCTCGCGGGTACGGGGATCTCAGCCTCGGCAACGTGACACGGTTGGTACGTGACCGTTGCCCCAGTGTCTTCGAGTATGTTGATGAACTGGCCGGCCGCTCCCGGAACGACGAGTGAACTCCTGTCGATAATCGCAGAGATGTTAGATGTTCGATTATACGTCTGACTGTCACCGTGATTTCACTGCGCGCGCTCGGAGGGGTGACTCTCAGATCCGTTCCGCCGAGAGACTCCGGTAGAGGGCGAACTCACCCACGGATCGCTGATCCCGTCTATCTGCGGTGTCACCATCTTCCAATCTCGCCCGTCTCCAATTGCTTGAAAACAATCTCGTCGATCCGGGCGCGGATCTCGTCGATGTCGTGGGGGTGGTTCACTGGGCCCCGCCTGCGAATAGCTGCACAAAGCGCCCGGAGTATATTACAAACATACGAACGTAATGCCAATGGTCGTTATTTGGTAATCGTCGGCGACGCACTCGGCGAGCGATAAACTGCAGCCACGACCACATCGTGATCGACGTATGAAATTACAAATGGAACTGGAAATGGCCGTGGCGGTGTCCAAATTCGGTGCGAAACGGGTCGAGGTCAAATTAATAACTAGGATCAGTAGCACCACCGCGACTACCGATAAGGCCCTGTATTTAGTATCACATTTCTGAATCATCTATTTTGAATACTATTTTGCTTATTGAGGAATTCCATTTATAACTGAGTTCACAAGGCAGATCTACAGCCAGAAACAGGTCGAAGCCGACTCATGCTGCCGTCGATGAGACAGTGATTCAGCTTGGCGGCGAACGGTATTGGCTGTACGATTTGTTGAACTAGAACCAAATACCAACTATATATCGAATTCAAATCTGCAAAATAATTTTGTAGATTAGTTTTTCACGGAGCTCCGTGAAGACACGACATAGATGACGCGATCTTCCTCGTTGATGGTCCGGAGCCACTTCACAGAGCCTATTACAGATATAATCCCGACTGGCTTTGTTGAAATCCGCAGCGATTTACAGGATAGTTGGTCGAATAGGGAAGGACAGGGTACCTAGAATGCACGTTCACTAAACACGCCGAACAGCGCCACAAAAATCGCGACGAGAGCAAGGACGAGACCAGTACTCGTGTCGCCGTACATGCCGTCCATCACCGCAAGGCCGGCCAGTATTGCGGTGCCCCCGTAACCGACCCGTGTTGGGTATGTCGTGAGCAGCAGACTTGTCGGTGAACAATTGACGTGGAGGTACAAGTAGAATAGACGGTATTCAACAAGTAATCCCACTTACCGGCTGTTTCGCCGAGGAGAGTGTCTGACAAACAGGATTTCAACAGAGCCTCTCGGCTTCAAATCCGAACAACATATAAATTGGACCGTACAAACTATATTTTCATTATATAGTATATAATATATTTGTTTTCTAATATAACTAATGATCTATTTGTTTTGTTATATAATCATTGAACTATTTGTTTACTAACCTTTTCAACCAACGCCGACGCAGAAACGCGTAACGAGTGCTGCCATCTTCGCTTTCGCATGGAATCAGCTTCAGTCGATCACATCGAGAACGTTCTAACCCTCCAGTAGAGCTTGAATCTGCATCTTCGATGCGTGGTTGATTCTCGAAACGCCACAGACAGTGAGTTTCGACGGAGAGGAGTCACTGCCGGCGGCGGTTCGTCGCCGCCAGCGACAGTGTTGCCATTCACGACCGCTGTCCGGTCGGTGGACAGCTACCGGAAGAACCGGTCGTCGAGTGGCCAATTCGCTGGAACAGCCCTGCGGACACCAAGCGCTGTCCAAGCAGCTCGCAACACCATCTCACGGAACTCCGTGAACGGCCACCTCCTGCCGGCGCTGGCGCCGGCGACGACCTCGTACAACTCATCGGAGGTGACCTTCACATTCTCAGCGAGGTCAATCGGAAGTTCGTCTCCGGAGCTGTTGACAACAAAATCAAGCAGGTGCTCTTCCTCTAACTCACTGTCTGCTTGGGTATGTTTCACACTGCATTCAAGCAGACACTCACTCTACCCCGATGTGATCGACTGAGGATTCACCGTCCATCGGTCTCTCGTGGATCTTTGGAGTGTTTCTCTGCCCAGATATAATGGAGGTACTTTTGTTATTTTTCGAACCGTGCCTCTCGGAAATTGAACACTGAGGGCACAGGCTGGGTGGCGGGTCGTCACGACTGGTCACCACGATAGCACGGTTCGACGCTCTCGTCCTCAGTGACGGCTTGACCGACGCATCGCCACGGAGGGGGCTGTCGAAACCGCGGGTGGGATCCACTTCGCCGACATTGCTGGAGCGGGCACGAACTGCTCTTCGACGGCGGTACGACGGCACACCGTCTCCGGATCTCGTCTCGGCACACTCGCTGTCAGTTACGTACCACGCTGTTCGAGACAGTGTTCAATTATCCATCAACTATAAGTAGAATCGTTAACTACCCCTTCCTGGTTGGGAGTGATCGCCGCGCGAAGGTGTAACACCACCCACCAACCCATCGACGGGTGTACACAGAGCAATGTCCAAGGACACATTTGACGGTCTGTACGACGCGGACAGGCGTAGCGTACTCAAATACCTGGGAATGTCGGGGGTGGTCGCGGCCGGCTCGGGTCTCGGGGTCACGCNCGGTCTGTACGACGCGGACAGGCGTAGCGTACTCAAATACCTGGGAATGTCGGGGGTGGTCGCGGCCGGCTCGGGTCTCGGGGTCACGCTGCTCAGTGGCTCCGGTGCGGCCGCCTCGGCCGACATCTCGGCGTCGAATCCGGAGGCCTTATCGAGCGACGACGGTTCCGTCGACGAGGTGTTCATCAAGCCGTCGCTGTCTGTCTCCTGGGACGGCTTCGACCACGTCGTCGGGAAGGTCCGNAGCGACGACGGTTCCGTCGACGAGGTGTTCATCAAGCCGTCGCTGTCTGTCTCCTGGGACGGCTTCGACCACGTCGTCGGGAAGGTCCGAATCTTGATCGAAGCGGCCACCGGCGCCTCCGACCTTGACCCGCCCGAAATCGAAGACCTCGATTACACCCCGACGTTCCGTGCGACCGGCTACGCCAACGGGACGGACAACGACAGCGAAGCGGAGACGGGACCGGGTACCAACGGTGAGTACCAGATTAACTGGTTCGACGGCGACCGGCGCATCACGATCTACGACACCGACGGCGCGCCCGACTACGAAACTGCNACCAACGGTGAGTACCAGATTAACTGGTTCGACGGCGACCGGCGCATCACGATCTACGACACCGACGGCGCGCCCGACTACGAAACTGCCGAGTACAACTGCGGCGCCACGATGGAGACGTATCTCGACGGCTCACTCATGGGCGATCCCATCGACGGTGCCCAGAACGGCTTCTACGGTGCCGCCGGCACCACCGACGCTTTCGAGGAAACCACCGANGGCTCACTCATGGGCGATCCCATCGACGGTGCCCAGAACGGCTTCTACGGTGCCGCCGGCACCACCGACGCTTTCGAGGAAACCACCGACGCCGGGACCAACGACACGACGGTATACCTGCGGTACACCATCAGCCTTCACCGGCCGGATGTCTCGTTCATCACCGAGGACAACTACGCACTCGAGCCTGAGGACGTCCGCCCGCACTCCCCGCTGGCGATGGCGGA
>NZ_AOJE01000024.1 GCF_000337915.1 Halorubrum saccharovorum DSM 1137 | reverse complement strand
CTATGGCGTCATGCAGGACAGCACCGGTCACCCGGCGCTGATGACCAGTCACGCCAACTTCACCGTCACCGTCGACAACGAACAGGCCAGCGCCGACGCCTCCGGCGACACCGACGCCGGCGCCGAAGTAGACGAGGACATCGAAACTCTCGACGACGATGCTGACGACGACGACGGGACGGACGGTAACCAGACGTCGGGCGAGTAGCGACTGAACAGACAATGAATCACCAAATACGAACCAGCGCCGACGTATCGGACGAACGCAACCGACTGATCAGTTCCTCACAATGGACGACAGCATGACGACCGAAATCAATCAACAGGCTGATACAGACGACGAATCGGAATCGAACAGCGACTGGCGTCGCGTCTTGCAGGCGGGTATCGGTGCGGCCGGACTGACCGGTCTCGCCGGCCTCGCCAGCGCTCAGCAGGGCGGTCAGACCCTTATCGAACTGGAGGCCGTGACAGTCGACACCAGCGGCGGCCGCGGCCGCTCGGAGTACGCCTGGGAGGACGGCGAGGGCGGTGTCGCACGCGGTCCGCCGGAGGATGTCTGTAACATCGTTGGCGGCATACACGTCTGGGTCGGCGTCTCCCCCGACTCCGTTGCCGACCTGACTAATCCGACGCTGAATCTGACGGCGGGAGAAACCTACACGGTCGAGTGGACCAACACCGACGGCGAGGACCATAACTTCGTCATCGCCGACGCCGACGGAAACGAACTCGTCAGCTCTGAGACGGTCTCTGAGGAGGGTGTCACCCAGTCCGTCGAGTTCACTGCCACTGAGGAGATGGCCACCTACTACTGTGGGCCCCACTCTGGATCCCAGAGAGGCTCTGTCGAGGTCAGCGTCCCGGCCGGCGACGTCACGGTCGATACCCTCGATCCGGGCAGCGTGACGGTCTCGCAGGGCGACGCGGTGGACTTCTCGGCGACGGTGTCCAACACCGGCGACAGCAGCGTCACGCAGGTCGTCTCCCTCTCGATCGACGGGAGTCAGGTCGACTCTACGGAGATTTCTCTCGACGCGGGCGCACAGACGACCGTTTCGTTCGCGGACGTCGACACGTCTGATCTCTCGGACGGAGACCACACCATCACTATCGCGAGCGGTGGCTCACAGGTCTCCGGGACACTGACTGTCGAGGCAGCCGGGACCGACAGCGACTGGCACCGCGACCTCGACGTTCCGATCAACGCCGAAGAGGCCACTGACTGGGACAACTACGAGGTCACCAACGTCTTCTCGACCGGAACGATCGCAGACGAGTACGAGCTGCAGGACGGCCAAGAAGGCGAGTGGATGCAGATGGACGTCGACCCACAGGGTCGCGTCTGGGTCGTCACCCGCGGCGCGTCGTTCGGGACGCAGGGCGACGGCTCCGCCGAGGTCGCCTGGGTCGATCCCGACTCCGGTGAACACGAGCTCGCGCTCGAACTTCCGGTCGCCTTCCACGGCGGCCACGTCGCTGATTCCGGCGAGACGACTCCCGCTCGTGAACTCGGCGGGCAGGGGATCGCAATCGATCCCGACTTCGAGGAGAACAGGTACGTGTACGTCATGTACCACCCCGCGAGCGACGACCTGGAGTTCGAAGACAACCCGTACGACGAGGACATCGTCTTCGCGAACATGCTCGTCTCGCGGTTCACGATGCAGGACGACGGGACGCTCGATCCCGACTCTGAGACGGTCGTCTTCGAGGTCCCCGAGCAGTGGCACACCTGCTGTCACCACGGCGCGTACATCACCTTCGGAGAGGACCGCGAGTTCTACATCTCGACGGGTGACAACTCCAACAACGTCGGAAATCCGGACAACGAGGTCAACTGGTTCATGGGCGACGAGCGCCAGGGAACCGTCCACGGCCGCCCGGGTCCGGTCGCCGACGCGCAACGTAGCTCCGGGAACACGGCCGACAAGCGGGGGAAGATCCACCGGATCGTTCTGAACGAGGACGGCAGCTACAACATCCCTGACGGCAACCTCAAGCAGCACTGGGAGGAGGAGACCGGCGAGTCGTACTCAGACGAGGAGTTCCTGCCGTCGATCTACGTGATGGGGCTGCGCAACCCGTTCACCATCACGCACGACGACCACAGCGGCTACCTCTGGACCGCCCACTACGGCAACGACGGCGGGAGCATCGGCGACCTCGGGATGACGGGCTTCGGGAGCTACCACCTGTGGTGTGAGCCGGGCAACGCCGGCTACCCGTGGTACCGCGCGTACTACCCCTACCGGGACTACGACTTCTCTACCAAGGACGGGACCGAGAACTGGACTGGCGAGGTCGGACAGCCGTTCTGGCCCGACAACCTGCGCAACCAGTCGGTGAACAACACGGGCATCGAGAACGTCCCGAACGTGACGCCGGCGCTGATCTGGCATCCCCAGAGCTTCGATGACTACGAGAACGCCCTCGACATCCACCCGTGGCTCGACCAGCCCCGGCCGGGCGAGGTTACCTATCCCGAGCTAGATGCCGGTGGATCGGCCGACGTCGGCGTCGTCTACCGTTACGACGAGGGGTACAGCGAGCACGCGCTCCCGCC
>NZ_AOJE01000023.1 GCF_000337915.1 Halorubrum saccharovorum DSM 1137 | reverse complement strand
CACCGGGAGAGTGGAACTCCTACGACCTGATCTGGCGCGGACCGCGCTTCGACGACGACGGGAACGTGACCCGCCTGCCGCAGGCGACGCTGCTGTTCAACGGCGTCGTCGTCCAGATGCACCTCAACATCCCGGGGCCGGTCTGGTACAAGACGATGTACCCGTTCGATCACGACACGTATGGCCATCCGCGCGACGAGAACGGCGACTTCCTGACCGAAGTGCCGTTCACGCTGCAGAATCACNGTTCCGGAACATCTGGTACCGGGACCTGCCCGAACGTCCCGTCACCGAGAGCGAGCACCCGGACAACATTCCGGAGTACTCGACCTCCGGCGGCCCCTGGACGCTCCCGTCCGGGGACCAGTACCAGCCCGAACAGATCAACCCCGGCGGCGAGGGCACCACCGGCACGCCGCCGGGCGACGCCGACGTCCTGATCGACGGCTCGACGACCATCCAGCCCGGCGACGGCGACTGGGTGAGCGACAGCGAGTACGGCGACGCCCAGGTCCACCTCGAGTACCGCATCCCCGAGGACGTCGAGGGCGAGGGGCCGCTGCGCGGCAACAGCGGTGTCCTGATGATGGGGAAATACGAGATCCAGATCCTGGATACTCACGAGAACCCGGTCGAAGCGGACGAGTGGGCCGGGGCCTACACGCACCAGAACGGGCCGAACCACGACTCGGTCCGCGAACCCGGCGAGTGGCAACAGCTCGACCTAGTCTGGCAGGCACCGCGGTTCTCGGGCGGCGAACTCGACAAGCCCGCGCAGGTGACGGCGTTCCTGAACGGTGTCGCGGTCCAGACCAGGTTGGTCGTCGACGGCTCGAACGAAGGCTTCGCCGTCAACCCGTACAACGAGCACGGGAAGATGCCGCTCCACCTCCGCGAGGACGGCTCCGAAATCGACTTCCAGAACGTCTGGATCCGGGAGGAGGACACCCAACTCACCGGCGGAGAGCCGACGGAGCCCGAACAGGTGTCGGCGCCGTTCGGATTCGACGCAGGCGGTTCGTTCATCGACGGGACGGTCACGATCGACGGCCTCGACTACGTGGCCGATTCCTCTTCGGTGACTGCATCCGGTGATCCGAGCGCGAGTTCCACCGACACGGCGGCACAGCCGAACATGTACCCCGATCCGCCGAACCCGATCGAGGGGACTGAGCACGACGCGCTCTACCAGACCGAGATGTTCGGCGGCGATCTCACACTGGATGTCGAGATTGAGAACGGACTCTACGAGGTAACGCTCTACTTCGCGGAGACCAGCAGCGCGCTCACCGAGGGCGACCGGGTGTTCGACATCTCCATCCAGGGGACCCAGGTACTCTCGGAGTTCGACATCTACTCCGAAGCCGGCGGGCACAACATCGCTCTGTCGCGGACGTTCTCGGACATCGAGGTCACCGACGGCGTCCTCACCATTAGCACGAACACGATCTCGGACAACTCGAAGATCTGCGGGCTCGAGATCCGGGAGATCAACAAGGTCGGTCACTGGACGTTCGAGGCCGGTAACGTCGACGGCGACACTGTCCTCGACAGGTCCGAGTACGGTCACGACGGGACGATCAACGGCGGTGTGACGACCGACCTCTCGGCTCCGACCCCGGCCACGGGCGGCGCCGCGGAGTTCAACGGCACGGACGGAACCGTCGTCGTCCCCGACGCAGAAGGACTCGATCCGGGCGCGTACACGGTCTCGGCCTGGGTCAAGACGGACGGCACCGGCCCGTGGGCGGCAGTCCTCGGGAAAGGCGGTTCGATGTGGTGTGGCTTCGAAAACCAGACGGGACTGCCGCGCTTCGATCCGTACAACGGTGCGGAACAGGGAGACTTCTTCACTTCGGACACTGCGGTGGACGACGGCAACTGGCACCATGTCGTCTATCGCCACGCGCCATCCGAGGACGTCTCGAGTATCTACATCGACGGCCAGATGGCTGGCTCCCTGGACGCGGCGACCGAATCGCCCGACTCCGACACACCGCTCGCCATCGCGTCGAAGTCCCAAACCACGTCGGGCTTCAAGGACTGGTTCAGCGGTGCGATCGCGGACGTGCGCCTCTACAACGTCCCGCTCTCCGAGTCGAAGATCACTATGCTCAGCCAGCAGGGCTGATCCGACTGCGAACTGAGGCGTGACTCTTGGGGCCTCTCCCCCGGGGGTTTCACGGCGAGGCATCGTCCGACGAACGGCCGTTCATGAGCGTGTGACCGATTCGTGTGCCAACGGCTCCGAACGGCCTCGAAACCGGAAGACCAGCGGTTTCCGGTTGCCTTCCGCCTCGTTGCATCCGGTGTGTTCTCCGAATCGCAGATCCAACCACAGTGGAACCGGTTCGTCGTCGCTGTCATCGCGTTCTCCGGACTGATCGCCGGCCAGCTGCCGGTGCGCTCGAACGACCAGCGACGGTCGGGATTGCCGGGACGCGCGGGACGCCCGGAATCGCGACGCGATCCGTGTCCCCGACGGACGGGCTCCCCGAAGTGGACAGGGAGTTCTACCTCGGAGAGCACGAGATGTACACCGACAACCCCGTCGGCGAGGAAGGACGTCATCGCTTCGACCTCGAGGGAATGATGGCCGAGGAGCCGACCTACGTACCCTTCAACGGGGAGACGTACCCGTTCACGCCGGACCGGTACGGGACGCTGACGACACAGCAGGGCGAGCGCGTCCGCGTTTTCCTGGTCAACGGCGGTCCGAACTCCTCCTCGAACTTCCATCCCATCGGTAACGTCCGGACGGGAGCGTGGCCGAACGGGGAGCCCACCACGAACCTGGACGAGTACGTCCAGATGATGACGATCTCACCGGGGTGTTGTTTCGTCGCAGACATGGAAACGCCCGTTCCCGAGCGCATCAAACTCGTTGACATGCTCTGACGCGCGTCTCGCGTCGCGGCCTGCTCGCGGAGATAGACGTGGGGGCGACGAACGGTCCGATGTCTTCGATCCGTCGCTTGGCGACTGGTTATTCGCAACTGCTCGAGACCGAAGGGGTCCGGAAAATGGGGTAGGGGGCCGTATGGATACGTAGCCGATCAGGCCGGAGTGTGTAGCTTGGCGGGGTGGATGTCGGCGTCGATGGCGCAGATACCGCCGGGGTGCCAGGGCTGATTGACCTTCTCCAGCCCTTCGGCACCGAGTTGTAGTGATTCGAGGGGGTCTTCGGGCGCGTCGTGTTCGAACACGAGGTATTCGGGCTCGCCGGCGTTGCGGATTGTGTTCGCGACAGCACGCATGTTGACGTCGCCTTCGTGGAACTCGGTAAACGCCTCCGGATTGACGGTCATGTTCTTCATGTGCAGCGTCCGGACGTTCTCCGGGTTGTCTGCGATGAAGCGGATCGGGTCGGTCCCGCCGACGAGGGTCCAGCCGACGTCGAGCTGGATCTGGACCTGGTCATCGAGGTTCTCGGCGAAGACGTCGTACCCGGTCGTATCGCCGATCTGGGCGAACTCGGCGTCGTGATTGTGGTGGCCGAGCGCGAGTTCGGTATCGGAGAGCATATCGGCCGCGGCGTTGAATCGCTCGGCCAGGTCGATGACCGCCGATTCGTTGCCCCAACCGCCGTCGGGGGCCACACCCGGATCGATGAGGATGGGATCTCCGAACTGCGAGAACGTATCGATCATCGCCTGGGTGTTGTTTTCGACCTCACTGAGACTGATGTGCGCGCTGCTCATCTCCAGACCGGTGTCGTTCGCCGCCTGGAGGATCGGATTCACGTTAGTCCCGGCACCGACCCGATAGGTTTCGAACGCGTCGTAGCCGGCGTCTGCGGCTTCGCGAACCAGTTCTGCGGGCGAGAGGCCCGTGTCCCGGTACGAGTAGAACTGCGTGGAGGTCGGGATGTCGTCCGACGTCTCCCCCGCCGCAGCGGCCTGGGATCCCCAGGAGTCCGTCTGTCCGCTGGCTGCTCCGGCACTGAATGTTGTTGCCACACCGGCCGCACCGATTCCCTGGAGTACTTGTCGACGCTTCACTTCCAAA
Organism: Halorubrum saccharovorum DSM 1137; assembly: GCF_000337915.1. GTDB lineage: Archaea > Halobacteriota > Halobacteria > Halobacteriales > Haloferacaceae > Halorubrum > Halorubrum saccharovorum. Next base: position 1,038 of record NZ_AOJE01000023.1, on the reverse strand, counting down.
CTCGTGGTTCTGCTCCTGTCACTACGGTCGGTAGCCTTGTGAGGCATGAATGACACATTACCACAAACTGACTTAATTGTTTGGTGGCACAGCGCGGTAACCGGCCACGGATCACCCGACGGATCTCTAAACTACCCGATCGGCGTTCTCGCCGGGGGTCGGTGTTCCTATCACGGGACGACTAGCGTCACGCACCACCGAGTACCGGGGATCGTCCCGAATGGCGGAGATCGATATGAGTAACAAAACTCGAGGTGCGTCTGGACGGCAACCGGGGCTTCGAGACGATTCTCGTAACCGACGCCGACGATCCGTCCGTCGAGCATTAGTGGCCGCCAGGCAACGTTCTGGGCTGAGATCACCTGTTCGTCCACGAGAACTACGAGTTCCTTTCGGCCATCGCCGAGGAATCGTCGTACGAACCGAGCTTCGATGACGGTGTGGCCGTCCAGCGCGTCCTCGCCGCGATCGACCAGAGCGGTGAGAATGGGGGGTGGGTCTCCCTCGAGTAGGACCGAGCGTAGCGCTCGTCTTTCCCCGACAAGTGACTCGTCTCGAAGGTGGTGGAGGAGAGAGGAATTAGCAGTTCGCGGTAGCGTTCTAGGCCAATTTCAGTTCCACAAATTCGACTCAGGCACAATAGTGGGGCTTTCGGTTACTCGAAGTGTGTCGAAGTATCCGCAACGGCTCTCGGCTCCTCTAGCAGCCACTGCAAGAGCCACTCGCGACTCACTCCGTGTCTGGAGCGGAAGGCGCGTCACGACTCCGATCGATACTACCTGCCCTACTGTCGCCGACATGTGGAATTTTTTATACAACCACCAAAGTTAAATAATGCCCGTTCATTCTCATGGTCGTACACTTCCGCGATAGATAGTCGCGGGAAGGTATGCTAATAACCCACGCAACCGTGGGGCGGAGATAGCCACATGTCCAAGGAGACATCAGGCGGTCTGTACGACGCGGACAGGCGTAGCGTACTCAAATACCTGGGAATGTCGGGGGTGGTCGCGGCCGGCTCGGGTCTCGGGGTCACGC
>NZ_AOJE01000022.1 GCF_000337915.1 Halorubrum saccharovorum DSM 1137 | reverse complement strand
GCCTGCGGTACACCATCAGCCTCCACCGGCCGGATGTCTCGTTCATCACCGAGGACAACTACGCACTCGAGCCTGAGGACGTCCGCCCGCACTCCCCGCTGGCGATGGCGGACGGCGACAGCGACCAGTACCCCGACCTGACCGCCCAAGAGCACGGTACGAGCGTCACCAGCGACGTCGCCGACGATTACGACGCGCTGTCGGCCGGCGATCTCGTCCATGCGACGGCGGT
>NZ_AOJE01000021.1 GCF_000337915.1 Halorubrum saccharovorum DSM 1137 | reverse complement strand
GAACAGGCCAGCGCCGACGCCTCCGGCGACACCGACGCCGGCGCCGAAGTAGACGAGGACATCGAAACTCTCGACGACGATGCTGACGACGACTCCGAGGACGAGGAAACCAGTACCGGCGACAACGAGACTGTTGAGAACGGGACCGTTGACGATGCGATCAGCAGTAACGAAACGAATGACTCCTGATCGTGCCCTTTCCAGAGAACGATTCGATCAGTACCTAACAAGCGTCTCGAACGGAGTGAGATAGAAATGACATCTGACAATCGCGACCACGACGTACCGGCTGACGACTATGGGGATCGGAATCCGAGGTTCCCGACTAACCGTCGTCAGTTCCTGCAGGCGACTGGTGCTGGCGCGGCTGCACTGAGCGGTCTGGCCGGCCTCACCAGTGCTCAGGAGGACAGTGGAAACGTCATCGAGCTAGAGGCAGTGACGATCGATACCAGCAGTGGCCGCGGTCGCTGGGAGTTCGCCTGGGAGGACGGCGAGGGCGGGGTCATGCGCGGACCGTCCGAGGAAGTTTGTAATATCGTTGGCGGCATGCACGTCTGGATGGGGGTTTCGCCGGACTCCATCGCCGACCTGACCAATCCGACTCTGGAGTTGACCGCGGGAGAGACCTACACGGTCGAGTGGACCAACACCGACGGCGAGGACCACAATTTCGTCATCGCCGACGCCGACGGAAACGAACTCGTCAGCTCCGAGACCGTCTCCGAAGAAGGAGCCACACAATCCGTCGAGTTCACTGCCACTGAGGAGATGGCAACCTACTACTCCGGGCCTCACTCCGAGTCCCAGAACGGCTCCATCGACGTCGGTAGCGGCATCGAACCCACGCCGACCGAGTACACCGTCCAGCAGACGGGTGGCGGCACGGCCGAGGAACCCGCCTTCACGCTGGAACCCGAAGGTGACGTGTTCGACGATGTCGACGGCGACAGCGACCCGAGCGGTCCGGACGACCTCTCGGCCGACGTCTACCTCGGCTACGATGCGGACGCGCTCTACCTCACCGTTGAGGTGACCGACGACACGCACACGGCGATCAGTGGCGTCGACATGTGGCAGGCAGACAGCATCCAGTGGGCCGTCGGTAGCGGCGACACGTACGGCCCAGAGTACGGTCTCAGCCGCGTCGACGGCAGCACGTCTGTCCACCGCTGGATCGACGGCAACGCCCAGTCTAGGACCGACGCCATCGACGCTACCACGTCGCGTTCCGGGTCTACGACGACCTACGACGCGGCGGTTCCCTGGGAGGCTCTGTTCGCCGAGAGCAAGGGACCAGGCGATTCGTTCCCGTTCAGCGTCCTCGTCAACGAGAGCGACGACGACGGTCGCGATGGCGTCCTCGAATGGGCGCTCCCGGCGATCAGCAGCGACAAGTCGGTGAGTTCGCTCGGGTCGCTGACGCTCGCCGAAGGCTCCGGTGGCGGCAACGAGTCGCCGACGGCGGAGTTCACGGCGTCGTCGACGTCCGTCGCACCGGGCGACGTGGTGACGCTCGACGCCTCGAACTCGTCCGACCCCGACGGGTCGATCGAGAGTTACGGGTGGACGTTCGGCGACGGTTCGTCGGCAACCGGACAGTCCGTGGATCACTCCTACGGCTCCGCCGGCCAGTACGACGTGACACTGACCGTCACCGACGACGGCGGATCCACCGCCACCGCTACGCAGACGATCACCGTAGACGCCAACGAGTCGCCGACGGCGGATTTCACGGCGTCGTCGACGTCCGTCGCACCGGGCGACGTGGTGACGCTCGACGCTTCGAACTCGTCCGACCCCGACGGGTCGATCGAGAGTTACGAGTGGACGTTCGGCGACGGTTCGTCGGCAACCGGACAGTCCGTGGATCACTCCTACGACTCCGCCGGCGAGTACGACGTGACACTAACCGTCACCGACGACGTCGGAGCCACCGCCACCGCCACGCAGACGATCACCGTGGAGGACGCGGGTCCGCCGACGTTCGAATTCCGCGGACAGATCGGCGGGTGGGTGGGTATCGCTCCGAGCTCGATCGAGGGAGACACCAACCCGACACTGACTCTCCAGGAGGGCGAGACGTACAAGATCGGCTGGACGGAAGGTGACGGGTTCGGCCACAACATCGCCATCCGCGACGGGGATGGCAACGTCGTCGGCGACCTCCAGACCCAGCGAACGAGCGACCCCGGCGACGGTCAGTGGCTGACGTTCACGGCCAGTAGTGAGATGGCAGAGTATGTCTGCGAACCTCACCAGGTCACTATGGCCGGCAATATCGAGGTGGTCTGACGGAAACGAGCTTCTTCCCCCCCCATCGCGCTGTCGTGGACACTCGCCGCTTTCTGCCGCAAGCTTCACACTGACATCGAATCGGGAGACACGTAGAGCCGAACGTCACAACGGTGACAGCAGATCTCCGTTACTGCGCACGGATCACGCCCGTCTCCCTCGTCGGGTACATCGTCTACGAGGTTTACGAAGACCAGAGAGTCCTTATCCTGGATACTCTCACAGCGCTCGAACCCCAACGGAGATAGCGACTCGTAGGGTATCTCGCTCCCCTCACCCACCACGCCGTCGTCGGCCTTCGCGGCCAACTCCTGAATGAAGCTGTCGACAACCTCCCGCTCGCCGTCACGATTGTGCTGGTCGTTGAAGAACTGCCGAACTATTTCCTGTCGGCGGTCCCACTCGAAAGTGGAGATCGAGTCCACTGTCCGTAACATCTCTTCGTGTGAGCAACTGAGCCTGTCGGCCAGTTCCGCTTTCGTCGCGTCCGGATACTCATCCTCCGTCCTTTTGGATCGGCCCGATTGACCAGTGACCCCTTGCCGGAACGATGGCCGAGACAGTCGAACAGGGGGTTGCTAGAGTCGTCATCGGCTGGCCACCCGAATTGCCGTCTAGCGGGCGACCGAACGGCGTCTGCAGTCGACCTGCTTCCGACTGCATAAAGTGTTAAATGCATTAATCCATATTGTCTGTACATCGATCACTACTGTGCAGTCTGTGATCGGCTACTGGTAGCCATCCGTGAGGTGACGGGGGCTACGCGACGCTAACCCACCGATACAGGAACACACATGCCACGAGATAATCCACGAACGGACGGAGTAGAGGGCACCACCGGAAGATCTCGATCGTCGCTCGTTCCCCGCCGGAGCCTGATACGAGCTCTGGGCGCGATTGGCTTGGGCGGTTACGCAGGGAACACCGTGTCGGGACAGTCGAACTCCGCACGCAGCGAGACCAGCGCAGTTCAGGCTGGGCAGGCCGCGGTTTCGTCACCCGGTCTTGAGAAGTGGGTCGACGAGGTTCCGCGCCCCGGCGTGATCGAGCCGACGGGGACGAAAGACGGCCAGCCCTACTACGAGGTCGACATACGGGAGGTCCAGCAAACCCTTCACCGGGACCTGCCCCCGACGACAGTCTGGGGATACGACGGCCAGTATCCCGGCCCCACCATCGAAGCACGGCGAGGGGAACCGGTTTACGTCCGGTGGAAGAACAAGTTGCCCGACGAGCATCTCCTCCCCGTGGACACGACCATCCACAGTGATATGGTTCCGTACGACTCGACCGGGACCAGGGTCGTCACGCACCTCCACGGTGGAAACGTCGAGCACACCAGCGACGGAAAGCCACTGGCGTGGTTCACGCGGGACTTCGAGGAGACGGGGCCGAAGTTCGAGAAGAAAGACTACTACTACGTCAACGATCAGCCGGCCGCGACGCTCTGGTACCACGACCACTCGCTCGGGATCACCCGACTGAACGTTTACGCTGGGCTCGCTGGCTTTTATTTGCTTAGGTCTGATCGGGAGGACGAACTCGGTCTCCCCGAGGGCGAGTACGAGATCCCGCTCGTCCTGCAGGACAGGACGTTCGAAGAGGACGGGAGCCTCTTCTATCCGACAGGGCCGACTGATGGTGGCGGTTCCGGCCCCGACCCGAGTATCGTGCCGCAGTTCTACGGCGACACGTCCGTCGTCAACGGAAAGGCGTGGCCGCGATTGACCGTCGAGCCTCGGTCGTATCGACTCCGGTTGCTCAATGGGTCGAACAGCCGCTTCTACAGCCTCAAGCTCGTCGAGTACGACGAAGCGACGGGGACAACGGGGGAAGACGGTCCAGCTCTCACCCTCGTCGGCAACGACGGGGGACTCCTCGCACAACCCCGACAGGTTGAGGACCGCCTGCAGCTTGGATCGAGCGCCCGTGCCGACGTCGTCGTCGACTTCGCCGACTATGCAGGCTCGACACTCCTCCTTCACAACGACGCGCCCGCGGAGTTCCGCGGATCGGTCGGAACCGACGACGGAGTCGAACCGCTCCCGGAGGTTCTACTCGTCGACGTCCAGAACACTTCTGGCGGGGACGACACGAGTCAGGTACCGAACTCACTCGGTCGCGTTCCCGACATCCCGGTCGAATCGGCGGACAGGAACCGTCACGTCACCCTGGCGACTCAGACAGACGAGAACGGGCGGCAGCTACACCTCCTCGGGACCGGGGAGGAGCCACTGGGCAATCGGCTCTACGACGCCGCAACCGAGACGCCGCGGAAAGGAACGACGGAGATCTGGAGCATCGTTAACCGCACTGCGATGTCTCATCCCGTCCATCTCCACCTCGTCCACTTCCAGGTGCTCGGTCACCAATCCTACGGCGACTTCGATCCCGAAGCGGACTCTATCGACCCGGAGACGCTCTCACCGCCGAAGCAGGGAGAACGGGGCTGGAACGACGTCGTCACCGTCGACCCCGGGCAGGTCACGCACATCATCGTCCACTTCGGGGAGTACGAGGGACTCTTCAACGACCAGACTGGCTGGTATATGTGGCACTGCCACATGCTCGAACACGAGGACCACGACATGATGCGCCCGCTCCGGGTGCTGCCGGATAAAGACGACGGTGAAGACGACGACGGAGACGATGGTGAGGACGACGAGAGGTGCACGTTCCCGACAGACGACGACAACCGCAGTGACGGCGGCCCGATCTTCGAGTAGCCGCCGTTTTGTGGCTCCGATTACCGCTCACAGAGCGATCGACGATTCGCGGCGTGACCGTGGCGAGCTGATCGCAGTCTCTGGACTCTCACGAACGGTGTGGGTCACGAGGAGACGGTCGAGCCCGTCAGAGTAGGGCGACCTATAGTAGCCGTTAGAACTTTCGGTCGCGTTAACTCAGAGGATGAGTCGGACGATTTCTGAGTGTCTATGACAGATTTCGACGCCTCAGCGAAGGTACCGCGTGGATCGACTTGTCGTTTGTGGAGCGTGATCGAACCACGCGCTGGGCAATTGAAGTAGGAAATTGCTTTCACTTGGCCAATATATCACTGCATAAGGTAAGTAAGAATATTGAATGGTTCGGGATCAGAGAAGTCACGTCGCGATCCATAACTGGGTCCATGAGGCCGATCTACAGCCGATCTCAACCGTCTCCGAGGATCAACTTGCGGTTGACGCAAAGATGATCCGCCTCCGTGATCAGAAGCTCTGGCTGTACGGCGCGGTTGATCCACAGACGAACGAGATCCTTCACGTGAGCCACTATCCGACCGCAAATAAACAGATGACGCGATGGTTTCTGACCGAGATACACCGGCGCTATCAGCTGAACGACGTGGTATTTCTCGTCGATGACGCAGACGATCTCGGATTAGTTCTCGCTGAAGACGGCCATCGATTTCAAGTCATTCAACCTGGAAATCGGAATGCAATCGAACGTATATTTTGAGAAATAGAACGACGAACATCTTCGATTTCGAATAGTTTCAGAAATGTCGCGCTAGAGACAGCTCAAAACTGGCTCGAAGCAGTCGTCGTCTACCACACTTCACGTCACACTTAACACGACCCTGTGTCTAAAATGGCAGCTTGTGAGCTATCAGCTGCCGAAATCAACGCTCTCTTCGAAGATCGCGCTGCCACTCGGATCGTGAATGATCCTGACTGTCTGCTCACCAGTGTAAGCGTCATCGGTGTAGTTCCCTATCTTCTGTTGCCCACTTTGCCAGTCTCCGTCCGGGAACGCCCCTTCGTATAGATCCCCGTCAATCGATAACGAGAGATCGCCGGCAGCGACCGTTTGACCGCCGGTTTTGACGAAAGTGATGTTTCCATTACTGCTATTCACTTCCTCAACCGTGAAGCTCGCTTGCGGTGCAGTTTCGCCTAGCTGATCGCCGAGTCCGAGAACGAACGTCCCGATAACGGCCGCCAGGATGACGGTGATCGCGACCATGAGGATGACGCCGATAACGGGACTCACTGCTCGGTCCTCTGCGTTGGATTGGTTGCTTGGTTTCATAGTTTGAACCCAGCGGCCACCGATGAACGTGATTTCGGGGCACTCAGTGCCGTAAGTGACCTCGGAGACAACCCCGATCCTGTTTCGGTCGGTTGCTGGTTGTCTGAAAAAAGGTCCCGCTCCCTTATGTAGTTACTGGCGCGAATATCAGTTGAGACAATCTGCCGGATAACGCCGGATCCGTCGACACGTGATCTGCGAGACGGATCTCCCAGCGCGATCTCTCTCCTTGACCTACAGCGATCGCACGTACCCGGACCGGTTGGAGAAGATAACTCCGGTTTGCTTGGGCTGCGGTAGCGGACAAAAGTCGGACAGCCGGCGGAGAGGAAAAAGAGCTACAGGATCAGCTGAAGTCGTACGTGTCTTGGAAGATCGCGCTGCCACTCGGATCGTGAATTATCCGAACTTCGGCCTCTCCGGCCGGAGCGATACTGGAGACGTTAACGCTCTTCTGTTCACCACTCTGCCACGGTCCAGAACCAAAGCCATCGGTCCCTCTCTCACCGTCAATCGAAATCGTGAGATCGGACGCTTCAATCGATTGCCCGCCGGTTTTGGTTATGTTGACGTGAGTCGAATTGTTTCCGTCAATCGTGAAGCTCGCCTGCGGCGCGGTATCGCCTAGCTGATCGCCGAGTCCGAGAACGAACGTCCCGATAACGGCCGCCAGGATGACGGTGATCGCGACCATGAGGATGACGCCGATGACGGGACTCACTGCCCGGTCCTCCGCGTTGGATTGGTTGCTTGGTTTCATAGTTTGAACCCAGCGGCCACCGATGAACGAGGGTTCGGGACACTCAGGCGCGGTTCTCGACGCCGGAGACAACCCCAAGCCCGTTCCGATCGGTTGCTGGTTGCTCGAAAGGAAGTCACACTTCCTTATGTAGTTACTGGCGCAAATATCAATAAAGACAATTTGACAGCTGACTTCAACTCCATCGGTGTGTGTCTCACGACCAATGAGCTCTCGGCGGGATCTCGTTCTCGGACCCACAGTCGTTTGCGCACGCCCCCGCCGTCGGGGGCACTGTCACTGCGAGCGACGTTCCCGCAGTGACGCCGGGCGGGCGGGTGAGTGCCGCGGGGATCCGCGACGCGTTCGAGCGCGTCGGCGCGGAGACCTGCACCCGCAACGCCGATACGTCCGGCCGCACGACCGATACGCGCCACCTGTGACGGGACGCTCCTGGGGTCGGTCCGGGGGCCGCTCGTGCGGATCTACGTCCGGCACCGCGAGTTGAACGACACCGGAACATCGACGACACCGGAACATCGACGACACCGGAACATCGACGACACCGGAACATCGACGACACCGGAACACCGACGACGCACCTTCTGGTCGACCGCTAATCTCGCCGGGCGACAGGTTCCCCGTCCCGATCGACTGACCGTGAACCCGCCGCGATCAGACCGGGAGCGACAGGCAGATATTCTCGACTTCGGGCGCGAGTGAGATGACCTGCGCCTTCCGCTGTAATTCCTCCCGTCGGTCCTCGATCCGCTGTTCGAGCTTGGTCAGCCGCTCCTGTTGGCCCCGAATGGCGATGTCCATATTCGACCCGGCCTCCGCCTTCCGCTCGTACTCCTCGATGAACTCCTCGATGCGCTGTCGTTCGGCTTCTGCGTACGCCTCTAGGTCATCGAGTTCTTGTTGGGTCTCCTCTCGGCGCCGTTCGTGTAGCTCCGCTCTCAGGGAGGCGACCCGCTGGCTGATGTAGCGATCAGCCGCTGTCCGCAGCCGATCCCGCTGTTGAATCAGTGCCCGAACACGGTCTGTGTCGGGCGATCCGCTGACGCTGTCCCCGTGGACAACGCGCCGGCCCAGTCGCTGTCGAGGGTCTCGGTGGCGGGAATCCACGTACACGGGGATCATCTCTTCGCGGATGACGTCGCCCGTTCCGTCCTCGAACGTCACGCGGTAATTGTACGCGATGCCCGGCTCGTCAACGAACGGGAGGAGCTTCAGTCCGGCACCGCCGTGCTCGCTGTCCAGGATTTGCTGCATGAGTCGCTGGACCAGCTCGTCGTCCGGCGACACGTAGTCGATGCCGTCGTGGTCCATCGCGAACTCTCGACTGAACGTGAACGGCCCGTACTCCTCGTCCGTTCCCTGCCGAAGCGAGCGGGGGAGCCGGGCCCTGTAGAGACTGCTCCCGGCTTTCTCGACGTCGCCACCGAGCGCCTCGACGCCGCGCTCCACGAACTCGTGGATGTCGGCCTCCGTCCCGTAGACGTCCTCGGACTCGTCCATGACCTCCCGGATCCTCTCTCGGCTCTTCTGGTCGAACGTGCTCGTGTCGATGAGGCTGCGTTCGTACCACTCCTGGAGCGTGCGTTGGCGCTCGTCGATGAGCGCCTCGAGTTCCTCGGTGGTCGCGCTCGCAGGTTCGTCGTCCCGGAGCGACTCCATGATGAGCGAGTCGACGTCGATGTCGTCGAGCATCCCCAGCACGTCGGCCGTGTTGCCGAGCTTGCCGCGGATGGCCTCGACCTTGGTCTGGAGCATGTCGAAGATCTCGCCCTCGCGCGTATCGTCGAACGTGAAGTTCCAGACGTTGACCTCCTTGTCCTGTCCGTAGCGGTGGAGGCGACCGATGCGCTGTTCGAGTCGGTTCGGGTTCCACGGCAGCTCGTAGTTCACCATGATGTGGCAGCTGTGCTGGAGGTCGATCCCCTCGCTCGCGGCGTCGGTCGCGAAGAGCAGCCGGGACTGGCCGTGGTTGAACTCGTCTTCGATGCGGGCGCGTTCCTCCTTGTCGACGTCGCCGTGGATGACGAGGATCTCGTCGGCCCACGGTTCGTCTTTCACCAACTCCAGGAGGTAATCGAGCGTGTCGCGGTACTCGGTGAACAGGAGCAGTTTCTCGTCGGGTTGCTCCTCTAAGAGCTGTTGGATGTAGCGACGCACCTTCTGGGCCTTCGAGTCGACGGAGATGCCCTCGGCCAGCGCGACCAGATCGCGAAGCGTCTCGATCTCCTCTTCGAGTTGCGCGTCGCTCTCGGTGACGGTCAGCGCCGAGAGTTCCTCCTCGGCTCGTTGTTTGTCCTCCTCGTCGAGGTCCTCGCCGTCGAGATACGCGGCGGCCTCCTCCGAGAGGCTCGTGGAGGTCGACTGCTCGTCGACGAGGTCGCCCAAGCGACGGCTCAGCGTCGCCCGAATGGCGCCGATACTGCTGACCAGCCGTTTCTGCATGAGCGCCATCGCGAACCCGACCGCGGGCTCGTTCAGCTTCTCGGAGCGGTTGTAGACGTTCTGGACGTAGTCGGTAACCGCCCGATAGAACTGCCGCTCGTCGTGGGTCATCTCCACGGGAACGGTGTTGACCTCACGGTCTGGGAAAATGCGTTCGCCGTCGTCGTCGTACAGCGTCTGCTTCCCGCGACGAATCATCACGCGATCGACGGCCTCCTTCGAGAGGTCTCGGTCCTCGGCGACGAGGAAGGGATCGATGTACTCGACGAGCGAGCGGAACGCCTCGCCCTTCCCGTCGTGTGGCGTCGCGCTGAGCAGCAGCAGGGAGTCGGAGTTGCCGGCGACCCGTTCGACCATCTTCGACGTCTTACTGGGGGACTCGCCCCGTTTGGCGGCCTTGTGCGCCTCGTCGACTATCGCCACGTCCCAGAACGCTTCCTCGAGGGCCGAGCGGAACTCGTCCTGTCGGAGGAAGGCCTGACTCGCGACCATCTGCTGGTGGTCTTGGTCCCAAATGTTGGCCGCCTCGCCGAGTCGCCGGCGCTCTCCCTCGACCCACTGCCTGTCGGCGGGCGTGAGGTCGATGTCGAAGAAGCGGTCCATGTCGCGGATCCACTTCTTCTGGAGGTGGGCGGGAACGACGAACAGGACGCGGTCGGCGCGATTCCGGGCGGTGAGTTCCTTGAGGATGAGCCCCGCTTCGATGGTCTTCCCGAGGCCGACGTCGTCGGCGATGAGGGCGCGCTGCCGGAGCTTCTGCATCACCCAGTTGACCGCGGCGAGCTGGTAGGGTTCGAGCCGGACCAGCGAGTTCGAGATGCTCAGCAGTTGGCCCTGCTCGTGGGCGATCTGCAGTCGAAGCGCCTGCGAGCGCAGGTCGAACCACTCGGCCGAGACCGCCTCGTGGTCCGGGTGCAGCTGATCGGCCGCCGCCGGCGAGAGGGCGGCGAGCCGGTCGCGCGTCGGCTCGACCTCGACGTCGTCGAGACAGACCGTCTTCACGCCGTCGCCCTCGACGTACGCTCGGAGGTAGTCGAGGTCGCCGACGGCGTCCGTCGTGATGACTTCCGCCGGGGTGCCGTTGAGCGTGATCGCGTCGCCGGGGGCGAGATCTGGTGTCGGTGACATGGGTGATCTGAGGTATCTGGGGTATCTGGGGTATCTGGGGTATCTGGGGTATCTGGGGTATCTGAGGTATCTGGGAGAGTGGAGGATCCGGTCGTTACAACACCTGGTCGTCGACGGTCTTCGGCACGATCTCGGCGTCGGCGAGCGGCGAGATGTTGATCTCGACGCCGTGTTTGCGGTTCGGTCGGTAGCCGGCGGTCGTGACCTCCGCGAGCGCGCGGTCGGCCCAGTCCGAGGGGACCCGCTCGTCCACGGCCTGGCAGCGGTCGTCGATCTCCTCGGCGAGCGCCTTGAACTCGGCCAGCGGCGGGAGGTCGGCGGCGCTCTCGACGCCCTCCGCGTCGGCCATCGCCTCCAGGTACTCCCGGTCGACGACGCTCGGGTCGTCGAGGCCGGTCGCGAGCGAGGCGAGCAGGCGCTCGTCCGCGGTCAGGTTGTCGTGCGGGTGCCCCTCGTCGTCGAGGAGGGCGGCGCCCTCGCGCTCGAAGTAGTAGGTCAGAAAGAGGATGCCCGTACTGGAGTAGTGGTCCGAGCCCTTGAGCCGCCAGGAGAAGTAGTCGAACAGGTCGGCGAGGTGCGCTTCGACCGGCTCGTCGCTGGGTCGGCCGTACGCCTCGCAGGCGCGTTCGAGGTCGGCGAGGGCGTCGAGCCACTCGTCGCGCCACTCGTCGACGGCGTTCCAGAAGTTGTTCGAGAACGTCTCTCGGAACCACTCGTCGCTCTTGCGCTCGCGCAGGTCAGCAAGCGTCTCGACGCGCTGGCGGGTCTCCTCGCGGAAGGCGGCGACCTTCGGGGCCAGGTCCGCGACGCGCTCGCGGTCCTCGTCGTCGAAGTCGCGCTCGTCGGTGCTGCCCAACTCCTGGAGCACGTCTTCGAAGACGGCGATCTGGTCGAGGCCGCTCGCGCAGCGCTCGTACCGCTCCGCGGCGTCGGCCTGCTCGCTCGCCGACAGCGAGTCGTCGCTCCGGCGGCGGTTGGCCGCCGACCGGCGCTCGCGCAGGTCGGCCTTCCGCGGTTCGAGGTAGCGGTTCGAGAGGCGGTCGAACAGCCCGGCGTCGATGCCGTGGTAGTCGACGAAGCAGGCGAAGCCCTCGCCGGTCGAGTCGGAGACGAGGCGCTCGGTGGTGAACCGCCAGACGATCGGCGTGTTCGCCATGCGATCGACGTGGTAGTCGAAGAGGTCCTCGGCGACGAACGCCCGGAGGTTGGGGTACGCCTCCTCGCTGGCGGACTCGGTCCCGAGGATCTCGTCGACCTCGATCAGCCGATCGGCGGCGTGCTCGCCGTAGGCGTCCTCGAAGCGCTCGACGATCCGATCGAGCATGTCGGGCTGGTCGTCGGTCTCATACACCGGAACGATCCCGTCGTCCTCCTCGCGGACGGCCTCCATCGCGAAGTGATGGACGAGGTCCTTGACCTGCTCGTCGATGTTGTCGGGAACTTCGGGGACCGATTCAGGATCGGGCACTTCGCGATCTTCGGGGGACTCTAACGTTCGCAGATAGACCTCTTCAAGTATCTCTTCCCTCGTGTCTTTGGAAATATCGACGGCATCGTACACGATTTTATTTATTTTTGCAAAAGATTCCAGTAGTTCCTTCCGCCGAGAGATATCTTTTTGTTTAGACTCTCTCGCAAGAGCGCTAATCGGCTGGCTCGGGTCAGTGACTCCGTACTCAGGAGACACTCCATCGACTATCACTGAAGTATGTGGATGAGAGTACGAAAATTCATCTGCCACATCCTGGGGGAGCATCTCTGGCCCGACGTAGTATGGACTGGCTGGATCAGAGTGATATCTCTCAATCATCGTTTTATACTGGTCTTTTGCCACCTCTTTGAGGCCAGAAGTATTCTCGAACTTCCTGAACCACGGCATTCTTCCAACGTCTCCGGAGTTCCAGTTTCTCTCTGTACTAAGAGACAAGAATAACGAGTGGTATAGCGTCGAGTTCACTACCGACATAATCTCCCACGGCGAATACTCTTCGTCGGGCACGAAGAGGTACCCCGTGTCACTGAACAGTCCACCAGGATAGTAACCAAATCTTCGCCCGGTTTTCTTCACTCTCGTCCACGTCAGACCCTCCTTCCCGTATAGCGATTCATTGGGAGTTCGGATCGTTTGACTGGAACGTTTTATTCGTTCGCCGTTGTCTCCCCATTCCACAGTTTCGGAGATCAATGGCGCAACCCAAGCATCCTTACCACCGCTTGCGATGGGCTCATAATCGCTAAGCCCCGACGATTCCCAGTGAAAACGGAGAAATCGATCGTTATCCGCGGTAGCCACTCCTTGACGAGCGACGCCGACAGATTCTCCTTCGATGTCGGCCTGCTCGGCGTCAAGCTTTAGCTCAGAGTCATGTAGCTCTCGAACCTCCGAAGGAGTCGAGTAGCATATTGTATGTCCGGGAATATCTGCGAATTCGCTAAGTGGAACCTCGAAGGTCCGCGTAACATCAGTTTCGGCACCAGTGATTAGATCGTTGAATACACTCTCCTTCTCGTGAGATGGAAGGTCATGCAGGCGTAGGAAGTACCCCGTCGGATCTGATTGCTCAACACCTGATCGAGTGACCGTTGCCGCGGTCCTGACTGTCGCGTTGTCCAGAATACCTAACCCAAACTCTGCCAAGAAGTCGAAGTTATTATTACCGTTTATGAAATCCTTCCTGAACTCTCGGAATTTGTTCTTTAGCATAAAGGATTGGGGCACTAGCATCCCGATACGGCCGCCAGAGGAAGTGATGTTCTCGCAAACTTCGAAGAAATTGACGTAGAACTCTGCGGGATAGTCGTAGTGTTCCCGGATGTACCCTTTCACGCTTTCCGGCATCCGATTCCGAGACCCATACGGCGGATTCATCAGCGCCACGTCGTAATCCTGCGCCAGAATGTCCAGCAGTCGCACGAAACTCCGGAGGTCCTGCGCGAGGAACGAGTCGGTTTCGCGGTGTTCCTCTACCGCCTCCCGCAGACTGTGGAGCACCTGCCCGAGGGTGTGGCTCTCGCGGGGGTCGTCGCCGAGCGTGAGTTGCGTGCCGCCGACCTCGGCGTCGTCCTCGAACAGGTCGCCGAGCGTCCCGCGCACGTCGAGCAGGCTCCCGAGCCCGTGAACCTCCTCGAAGGCGTCGAGGATGCGATCGAGCGCCTGCGCGACCTCGGGATCGTCGCCGGCGACCTCGTCGAACACCGCCTCGACGCCGTCGACCTCGGCGACACTCGCGTCGGCACACACGATCCCGACCTCGGGCATGTCGAAGCCGTCGGCGCCCTCGGCCTCCGCGCGAGTGCGACCCTTCAGGTAGAGGTTGAACGCCGAGAGCTGACACGCGCGCATGTCGAGGTCGACGCCGTAGAGGTTGTGTTCGAGGATCTTCCGGGGAATCTGCTCGTCGGGGAGGTCGGTCTCGGCGCGCCAGATGCGTTCGAGCACGTCGAAGGCGTAGAGGAGGAAGTGCCCGCTGCCGCAGGCCGGATCGATCACGCGAAGCTCCTCGGGGTGATCGAAGTCGGTCGGCTCGCCCTCCTCCTCGCTCGGCACGAGGTAGGTGCAGAAATCGGCGATATCGGGCGACTCGTCCGGTGACAGGGGGCGGTTCTTCCGCTCGTCCGGCGAGAACGCCTCCTGCGTGTCGACGACCTCCTGTAGCTCGCCCGTGTGTTCGAGGTAGAGCTTCCCGAGCGAGTTGTCGGTGAGCATGCGCACGACCCAGTGGGGCGTGTAGAACTGGTTCGCCGGCGGCACGTCCTCGGGTTCGAGCCCCTCGCGGTCGCCCTTGCGACGCAGGTCGTCGAGCAGGTCGACGTTGTAGTACTCGTACACCCAGCCGAGCACGTCGTCGGCGCGCCACACCGCGTCGGGGACCGAATCGAGCATCCCGCAGAGCGCCTCGAAGGTGTCGTCGTCGGGGTCGATCAGGCTGTACGCGGACGACCGGTCGAAGAGGATCTCGATCTCCTCGGCCAGGTCGTCGCAGGCGTCGTGATACGCTTCGAGGATGGCCTCCTCTTCCAAGAGGAACTCCTCGTGAACGAGCGTCTCGGCGGCGGGGGTCAGCCCGTTCTGCTTGAAGACGGTGACCTCCTCGTCGACGAAGCTCCGGACCTCCATACAGCGCAGCGCGGCGAGGCGGTTGACGATGGTGTAGCCGACCCCCGTGACGTACTGGTCGACCGCCTCGTCCCACGTCTCGCCGTCGACGGCTTCGAGCCGGATCGCCTCGACGAGCCGTTTGGTGTCCTCGTCGAGCGCGTCGACATCGTCGGGCTCGTCGTCGAGTCCGTTCCGGGTGAGCTGGAACGCGACGTTGTCCTCGACGCGCTCGCGCATCTCGGCGACCACGTCCTCGAGGTGTTCGCGCTCCGCCTTGTCCAACTGCGCCTGCCGCTGGGAGAGGGAATCGCCTGACATGAGGCTGAGAATTGTGTGTTAGGACCGCCCCCCGTCATATCAACCTTGCCGAAGCGGGCCCGGGAGAGGCGGAGTCACTCCTGCGTGATCGTGACGAAGTTCAGCACGAACTCCTGGGGGAGGACGCCGCCGTGGTAGAAGCGGGCGTCGGGGAGCCCCTGATTGCGGAAGCGCTGGATCGGGTCCGCGAGGGCGCTGATCCTCGTGTCGTCGTCGAGGTAGCCGAGGTGCGCGTTCTCGTCGAGGAGGACGCCCGGCGCGTCCGCGTCGAGGTCCTCGCCGGCGACCCACCGGCGGGTCACTTTCTCGGCCTCGTCCGGCGGGTGGATGTCGTCGATGTCGACGCTTTGCGGGAGGGAGACGAAACCGTGATCGGCGAGGATGTACGCCCGGTCCCACTCGCCCCGGTCGATCTTCTCGCAGATGATATCCGAGATCGTCTCGATCCGGTCGCTGAACACGGCCTCGAAGTCGGTCAGCTCCTCCTCGCCGGCCTTGTCGAGGTCGTTCCAGTAGTAGGCGACGCGGGTGCTGCTCCAGCCCGACGCGTCGTCCTCGCTCTGCATGATGTAGCTCCAGCCGTCCTCCCGCAACAGCTTCTCGCGCTGGCGGTTGTCGATCGCGCGGCCGTTGCGCTGGGGGACGAGCTCCCCGTCGTCGAGCTCGACGTTGAAACTGAACGTGCTGCCGGGCGTGAGCGCCGCCTTTCCGAACTCGGTGTCCGAGGGGAGCGTTCCGACCCAGGGTGTCTCGTCGACTTCGAGGCCCGGGAGTTCGCGGCGGACGGACTCGGCCAGCTCGTGTGCGAGGTCGAAGCGCAGCGCGTCGACGACGAACAGCGCCACGCTCTGTCCGCTCTGGAGGTGCTCTTGCTCCTGATCGAAGAACTGGTGGGCGTGGTTTTCGCCGGCGAACGGCGAGCCCCCCTCGATCTGGTCGGCGACGAGGTCGCCGAGGTCGCTGAGGTAGTCGAGATAGCGCGACTCGGTCAGCGACGCCCGCAGGTCGCCGAGCGTCGCCGTCGCGGGATGCTCTTCGGGAAGGGCGGCCTCGGGGTCGCCCGAGACGATGAGGTTGTAGACGGCGTTGTCGATCTGCCAGGTCCCGTCCTCGACGTCGCCGTAGAGGTCGACGACGTCGGTCGTGTCGCCGCGCTCTTCCCACGTTTCGAGCTCGTGCCCGAGGTTGGCGACCTCGACGGCCTGCTCCCAGACGCGCGTCCACGGGACGTCGCCGTAGACCGTCTCCAGCCGCCGGTGGCGCGTCGACGCCCGGGCCGCGCACGTCTCGTACGCGCCCTCGCGGAAGGAGCGCGTCCAGTCGTCCCACAGCTCGTGTTCGAGCGAGGCGTCGACCGGGCAGTCGGCGAGCTCCCACGGGTCGTCGTAGGTTCGCAACACGTCGTGCCAGAAGCGGGCGTCGGGGTCGAGGTAGACGCTCGCCAGCTCTCCGGCGCGCCCGGTGTCGACCTTGCTCAGCAGCGACTGGAGCTCGGGCCGGGAGATGCCCAGCCCCGACCCGGGATCGGGTCGGTAGTCGGCGTCGAGCAGCGACTCGTCGAGCCCCTCCTCGACGAGCCACTCGGCGACCGCCCAGCGGCGCGTCCGCGTCACGAGCTCGTCCTCGTCGGTGACGCCCGCGACGGCCGCGACGCCGTCGTCGACCAGCAGGTCGCGGATCTGCAGGAGGTCGTCGGGGTCGTCGGGGAGGTTCTCGGCGCCGTGTTCGAGGACGAACTGCACCGGGTCGTCGTGGCCGTCGAGGACGATCTTCGTCTGGAGCCCCCGAAGCGTCGGGAGACCGCCCTCGCCGTTGAGCGCTCGGAAGAGCGTCGTCGCGACCTGCTCGCGGTCGCCCTCGGCGGACTCCTCGTAGGCTGTGCGGATCGAGGCGGCCTGGAGGCGGTCGTTCTCGAAGCAGCGCGCCGCGAGCTTACCGATGTGCCCCTCGACGACGCCGCCGGTGTGTTCGACGTCTCTGAACCAGTCCACGTCGTCGCCGCGCGCCTGCGGGACGTACCAGACGGTGCGGTCGCGGGGCGCCTCGGCGCGGAGCTCCAGGGGGGTCCCCTCGGCCGCGCGGAACGCGCAGCCCAGCGAGCGGCTCGCGTTCTCGACGACCTCGCGGAGGTAGCCGCCGTCGTCCCACCAGAGCACGACCGGATCGTCGTCGGCCGCCTCGTCGATCGCGGTCTCGATGGCGTCCTCGGCGCACTGCGGGAGGGTCTTGGTCGCGGGCATGGTCACAGCACCCGTTCGTCGACGGTCTTCGGCACGATCTCGGCGTCGGCCAGCGGCGCGATGTTGATCTCGACGCCGTGTTTGCGGGTCGGCCGGTAGCCGGCGGTCGTGACCTCCGCGAGCGCGCGGTCGCCCCAGTCGGAGGATATCTCCGACGAGACCGCCGCGCAGTCGTCGGCGACGGACTCGCCGAGGTCGACGTACGCGTCCAGATCGCTCGCGAGCGACGAGATCAGCCGCCGTTTCCGCGAGACGCCGCCGCCGTCGAGGCGGGCCTGATCGGCCCGTTCGAGCTTGTCGAAGTAGTAGGTCACGTAGAGGATGCCGTTGCTCGCGAAGTGCGAACTCCCGAGGAGGTCCTCGGTGTAGTAGTCGAACAGGTCGTAGCGGTGCGCCGCCACCGGCCGATCCGCGTCCGCCGCGTAGGCGTCGAACGCGGCTTCGAGGTCGTCCAGCGCGTCGATCCACTCCTCGCGTCGCCCCTCGACCTTCTCGTAGAAGTTCTCGGTGAACAGCTCGCCGAGGTCGACGTCGTCCATCGCGGCGAGTTCGTCGACGGTTTCGAGGCGTTCCTCAGTTCGCTCGCGGAACTCGGCGACGCGCTCGGCGGCCGCCGCGGCGGTCTCTCGCGTCGCCGCCGACAGCGATCGGGGGTCGGACTGCGCCAGCGTCGCGAGTCGGTCCTCGAACACCGTTATCTGTTCGAGCCCGCTCTCGCACCGGGCGTACGCCTCGGCGGCGTCGGCCTGCTCGCTCGCCGACAGCGACTCGTCGCTCCGGCGGCGGTTCGCGGCCGATCGGCGCTCGCGCAGCAGGCCCTTCCGCGGTTCGAGGTAGCGGTTCCGCAGGCGGTCGAACAGCCCCGCGTCGATGCGGTGGTAGTCGACCAGACAGCCGAAGCCCTCGCCCTCGGGGTCCGAGACGAGGCGCTCGGTGGTGAACCGCCAGACGATCGGGGTTCGATCGAACGTCGAGACGTGGTAGTCGAAGAGGTCGTCTTCGAGCCAGGCTCGGAGGTTGGGGTACGCCTCCTCGGCGGCGCTTCGGCTGCCGAGCACCTCGTCGACTTCGGCGAGGCGGGCGGCGGCGTGGTCGCCCCAGACGCGCTCGAACTCGGCCTCGATGCGGGTGAGGAGGTCCTCTTCGCCGTCGATGTCGGTGATGGGGATGATGCCGTCGTCGGACTCGCTAACGATCTCCATCGTCAACTGGAGAATGAAGTCCTTGGCCAACTCCTCTGCCGAAATCGCTGAAGATTCGGAGGCGTCGATCTCTGCTCTATCACCAAGCGGATCGTCGATCGTTCGGAGACTCACCTCCTGTAACACGTCAGTTTGCTGTTCCTCGGTGAGGCCAACATAATCAAACAGCATTTCATCAGTCTGTCGCGAAACCTGTTCGAGATCGCTGTCAATCTCTTGGAGGTGTTTTTCTGCCAGATCGGCCATTTCCTCCAAGCTCACATCCGGATCCACCTGCGGCGGCTGAGTCCACGGAACATCGTCTAAGATCGTCCTGTGTGGATGATCGTAAGCTACCGTGGAACTATATCCAGCCATCTGAGCGACCATCGTTCCTGAAAAGTGTGGAGAAGTGAAATCGAGAGTTCGCTTGGATACGACGTTAGCGACCTGCTCTTTTGCCGCCTCTGCAAGCTCTTCTTCGTTTTCGAAGACGGCGTCGATCACTGGAAGGCGTGCGACAGTGCTCACCTCCCACTTGCGTTCGAACGTCTGTGCCAGTTTCAGGTAGGTCATCAGCCGACTGTTGAGATACGCAATTAGGGGCCACGCCGTCAGATCGTCGGGGAAAATAGCCGTCCCGACGTGGGAAAAGACTGATTGGGAATGCATATAGCCGAAGTTCCGCCCGCTCCGTTTTCGGCTGTTAAATGTCACGCCCTCACTGAAGTAGAATTGAGTGTTCTGGGGACGTGATCCACTGTACCGCTTCACCTCTTGGCCGTCGTTCTCCCAGAGAACGGTTCTGCTAATCCGCGGAAGCAACCACGCGTCGCTTCCTCCCTTCGAGATCGGCGGGAATTGTTCTGAGGCCTGCTCCGACTCCCAGAACTGTCGGAAGAAGCGGTCATCGTTCCCCGTCGCCAGACCCTGCTTGACAACTCCCACACTGTCCCTATCTGGCATCTCTGCGTTGTCTGCGTCCAGCAACGTTTCCGCTGTGTACAGCTCTCGGAGCTTCTTCGGAACCCAATACGACACCGATGCGCCGGGTATCAACGAAAACTCTGACGTGTCTCTGGTGAAGCGCCGCTGTACCTTACCGTCCATCGCGTTCTCGAAGGATGCGGAGAGGAACTTCCCCTCTTTCTCTCCTTTAGCGACATCGTGAAGACGGATGAACGTCCCCTCCTCGTTTCCGGCGGTTCCAACCCGGAGAACGGTTCCGACTGTTCCGACGGTCGCGTTGTCGAGGATGTCGTAGCCGAACTCCGCAAGGAAATCGAAATTCCGGTCTTCGCTGACGAAATCCGTCCGAAATTCCTCAAAGACTTTTCGGAACATGAAGGACCACGGAATCAACATCCCGATCCGGCCGTCTGACTTCGAGAGCCGTTCGCACGCCTCGAAGAAGTTGACGTAGTACTCCGGATAGTAATCGTACTGCTCAGTGACGTACTCCTGAACATCATCAGGCATTCGGCCTCTCATCCCGTACGGCGGATTCATCAGCGCCGTATCGTACTCCTGCGTCAGCACCACCAGCAGGTGGAGGAAACTCCGGAGGTTCTGCTCGCCGAACGAGTCGCCCGTTTGGTCGTCGACGGCTCGGCGAAGCGCCTTTAAAAAGGAGTTGAGCGACTGATGCGCTCCCTGGTTGTAGTCGCCGAGTTCGGTCTGCGTCTTGCCGGCGTCGAACGCCGCTTCGAGGGTCCCGCTCACGTCGAGCAGGCTCCCGAGCGCCTCGGTGTGCTGGAACGTCTCGATCACGTCGTCGATGGCCTCCCGCAGGTCCGTCCCCTCGCCCGTGATCGCGTCGAGCACGTCGGTCGCCTCCTCGACCTCGGCGACGCGGGCGTCCGCGCAGACGATCCCGACGTTGGGCATCTCGAAGTCGCCGCCCTCCGCCTCGGCCCGCGTGCGAGCCTTCAGGTAGAGGTTGAACGCCGAGAGCTGACAGGAGCGCAGATCGATGTCGACGCCGTGGAGGTTGTGTTCGAGGATTTTCGCGGGGATCTCCGCGCGGTCCAGATCGGTCTCGGCCCACCAGATGCGCTCCAGGATGTCGAACGCGTAGAGGAGGAAGTGCCCGCTGCCGCAGGCCGGATCGATGACGCGCAGGTCGCGCGGGTGGTCGAACTCGGGGGCGTCGCCGGGCTCCTCGTCCGGAATGAGGTAGGTGCAGAGCTCGGGGACGCCGGGGGCGTCCTCGGGCGTGACGAGGCGGTCCTTGCGCTCCTCGGGAGCGAGGGCGTCGGGCGCCGGGACGGCGTCCGCCCGGTCGGTCGCTTCGAGGTAGAGCTTCCCGAGCGAGTTGTCCGCGAGCATGCGCACGACCCAGTGGGGCGTGTAGAACTGGTTGGCGGGCCCCACGTCCGCCGGTTCGAGGGTGTTCTTCGCGTCGAGCGCCTCGACGACGGGACGGTTGTAGTACTCGTACACCCAGCCGAGCACGTCGTCGGCGCGCCACACCGCGTCGGGGACCGCATCGAGCATCTCGCAGAGTTCCGCGAAGGTGTCGTCGTCGGGGTCGATCAGGCTGTAGGCCGACGACCGGTCGAAGAGGATCTCGATCTCCTCGGCCAGGTCGTCGCAGGCGTTGTGGTAGGCCGCCAGAATCGCCTCCTCCTCCAAGAGGAACTCCTCGTGAACGAGCGTCTCGGCGGCGGGCGTCAGCCCGTTCTGCTTGAAGACGGTGACCTCCTCGTCGACGAACTCCCGGACTTCCATACAGCGCAGCGCGGCGAGGCGGTTGACGACGGTGTAGCCGACGCCGGTGACGTACTGGTCGACCGCCTCCGTCCAGTCCTCGCCGTCGACGGCTTCGAGCCGGATCGCCTCGACGAGTCGTTTGGTGTCCTCGTCGAGCGCGTCGCGGTCGTCGGGCTCGTCGTCGAGTCCGTTCCGGGTGAGCTGGAACGCGACGTTGTCTTCGACGCGCTCGCGCATCTCGGCGACCACGTCTTCGAGGTGCTCGCGCTCCGCCTTGTCCAGTTGGGCCGTCCGCTGAGAGAGAGAATCGCTTGCCAT
Source organism: Halorubrum saccharovorum DSM 1137 (assembly GCF_000337915.1). Classification (GTDB taxonomy): domain Archaea; phylum Halobacteriota; class Halobacteria; order Halobacteriales; family Haloferacaceae; genus Halorubrum; species Halorubrum saccharovorum. The sequence goes on along the minus strand of NZ_AOJE01000021.1, from coordinate 156,305 downwards.
TGGGGAGGTACGTATGCTCCACTCGACTCTCACGAGCCTCTTTAATGTTGGCGAGATGCCGCCGATCGCGGTCGTTCAGCGGAGGTTCGGTGTTGCGTCCGTAACAGACCAGACGGGCTTGTCTGGCCGGGGAATCGTCCCGACTCGCGTCTTCTCGAACTCCGAGGCCCTCCACGCGATGACATTCTCTTTCCGCTGGACGTATTTCGGGTCCGTATTCAGCCATCGAGCGATGTCTTCGTAACTGTGTCCAGCGCAAAGGAGCGTCAGCAGTGCAAAGTCGAACCTGTCTAGGTTACTCTCGTTCGCGTCGGCGTCAATCCGGTCTAGGAACGCATCGGAGGCATCCCGCAGGAACTCCATGAGCACTTGGTAGACTCCTTCGTCTTCGAATCCGTCAAAATCGAACCCTTCGGTGACGTCATACTGTCTGGTGGTACTCGATTCGACATCCCAGCGAAGATCCCCGAGCGTGGCCCTTCGACATCTTCGCAAGATTCGTAGTTCCCGCTCTCGCTCGCGGTCCCACGTCGTTATTGTGTCCTCAATCGCATCTCGTTGGGCGTGATTGACGTATATAACCGTGCCTCGACGAGCGATTATCGATTCGATGTCTTTCCCCGAGACTGAGAGGAGGACCGCTGCACACCGATCAGTCTTTTCGAGGACCTGACCGACTTCTCTCCGTGATTCGAGTTCGTTGAGACCCGCCCGTTTCTGTGCGTCGTGAACGAGATTGTTCCGTCGTTCCTTCACGTCCACCAGTTCGCTGTGGTCACCGTCACTCAGAATCTGAATGTCACACAGTTTCTCCAGACGCTTTGCGTGACCCATACTGCGAACCAGTTCAGAGGTAGTATTGAGGCGAGCCTCCTCTCGGAAGAATTCGTTAAGGACGGTTTCGGTGGCGAGTTCTTCGATGAGTGCAGATGCAAGCAGGAGGTATGAAAAGAAGGAGCGCTCAATTTCACCGTCGACTTCTGAATTTGAGTTGAGTTTCGTTACGATCTCCTCGCGTTGGTCGAGGTAGTATTCAAGAACGTTGTCTGAATGGCCGATGAGTGAATTCTGGCGTTCAACGTATGCAACAAGGAGAATTAATTCCTTCGAGAACGGTTCCCTTCGACTCAGTTTATCACATTTATCCAGAGCATGTGTCGGGAGATGGCGAGTTAGATAATCAATATCATCGTAAACGAGAGGTGTGTTCGTGGGACAACTATCCACGATAGTCTGGAAATCCTCATCGGCAGATAACGCTTCGAGTGCTGCACGAACGTCTGAGACCTCGAGTTCTCGCAAGTCTTCAGACCGATAGGCAGCATCACCGACGAAGACAACGGGGCCCTCAATATCGAAAACGCGGAATTCACCGATCGGTCTCAGGGAAGCGGACTCTGCTTCGATAGTAAAAGAAAGGTCTAGGTCCGAACCGTCAGTCACAGGCAAAGAGACTGTATCGTACTATTCAATCTGGGATTCGTATTCATCCCAGAGCGTATCGATATCGGTGCCGGTCTCGTCAGCGATATGACGCAGTAACTGCGCCCGATTTTCGAATCGCTGGAGTTGTCCCTTCGCACTCATACCTAAATATTGGCTGACTGGAGTAATAAATTGGGGGGGTTAGTCCTCCAGAATAGTCGTATATTGTGGACCGTCCCGCAGCGTCGACAGCGAGACGTACCGGTGACCCTGCACGAACGCGACCGTCCGGTTCGAGTCGCTGGCCGTCTTGTCGTTCCGGACCGCCCGATCCAGTTCGAGGTCCGGTTCGAGGAACAGGACTTTCTGGGTGTCTCCGTACCGTTCCGACCCGTCGTTCCGCATCCTCTCGACCGCGTCGAGCAGGGACCGCTCGTGGTCGTGCGAGAGCTCCGGATGGTCGCGAACCGCCTCCTCGGTGAGGGTGACGCTCTCGACGCCCCCCGTCACCCGGGGCACGTCCGGCTTGATCTCGCCGTCCTTGTAGAAGGCGAGGTGCGAGACGGGTTTGAACGACCGGTTCGGCTGACAGAAGTAGTGGTCGTAGTCGCGGTACTCGTCCCACGCGCGCCGCGCGCCGACGACCAGGACGCGGTCCTCCCTCCCGCTCACGAGCTCCTCGTCGTAGACGAACCGCGTCAGCTCGCGCAGCAGGAACGCCTCGCGCTCGGTCGGGACGTACATGCTCGCCTCGGCGCTCCCGACGTCGCGTTCCAGCACCGATTCGACGGTGCCGACGAGCGTGTCGAAGCTCGCCCACACGAGCCGATCGTCGTCGATCGCCCGGACCTCGTCGGGGACGCGCTCGTCGGGCGTGAGCACGATCAGGCGTTGGAGGTCTGCCGGGTCTCGATCGAGGGCCGTGAGGTGGCCTTCCAGTTGCCCCCGCCGAACGGCGTTCCGTCTCGTCTTCGTTTCGAACCAGAGGGCGGTCGATCCGCGAATCGCCGCGTCGGGGACGGACTCCACGCCGGTCACCTGATTGTCGAACGCGACGAGCGAGAGGTCGGACTCGTCGACGAGCGCCTCCAGGATGTCCTCCCCCAGCCGACTGTTGACGTGTTCGAGCACCGCGAGCAGGGTCGACGTGACGCGGTTCTCGCCCTGCGTGTACGTCGAAAAGAGCGGGTTGGTCACACCGGCTCCAACTCACACTCGCCACAAAGCCGTTTCCTGTCACGCCCGTCTCCGCGTCCGGGAACGCCCGCGCGCAGAGCCGGCGACTCCGTCACTCGGGACGCTCCTCGATCAGCACGAGACTCCCGTCGTCGAGAGCGTCCAACCGCTCGTTGACCGCACGGACGCGGTCGAGCAGGTCGTTCGCGTCGCTCAGTAACTCCGTCGCTCGCGCTTCGCTCGGCCGGTCGTCGGCGTCGACGCGCGCCCGCAGCGTTTGCGTGAGGTCGGCGTTCGGGAGTTCCGCGTCCAGTTCGTCGGTCGCGTGCTTGAGACGCTCCCACGCGTCCTCCCCGAGAATCGGGTCTTCGGCCTCTTCGAGCAGCCTCTCCACGCGACCCGGCGCCGGCGGTGTCGACGACGCGAGCGCCGCGTCGACGGACTCCCGCGTCAGCGTTTCCGGATGCTCGGAGCGGAGCTCTCCGGCGGCGTCGCCGAGCCGGGACCAGAGGCTCTCACCGTTCGCGTCGTCGAACAGTTCGCGGACGGTCGCGTACGTCTCGGCCTGCCGCACGGCGTCGGTCTCGACGAGAGCGTCCTCTGAGGGCGTCTCTCCGTTCCAGACGCTCTCGAACAGCGCCGTGAGCTCCGTCAGATCGATACCGTCGAATTCGGCGGTCGCCGAGTCGAGGACGCCGCGGATGCCGTCCTCGTTCGACCGGATCCAGCGGCCGAGATCGCCGCAGATCGCTTCGGGGTCGGGCCCGGTCGTCGTCTCTCCCGTGAGCCGACGATACTGGTCGGCGACTCCGTCGGTGCGGTGGCTCCGGGCGTCTTGGAGCCGAGATTCGACCGTCGCGACGCTCGGGACGGCGTCGCTCTCCGCCGTCGCTCGCATGCTGGCGGTGATCGACGCGTTCGGATAGAGCGATGTCATGGCGTTCAGCTCGTCGCCGAAGCGCTCCCAGAGCGTCGCTCCGTCCGCCTCGACGCCGAACAGTTCGCGGGCGTCCGCGAAGGTGTCGGCCTCTTCGAGCACCGCCGCGAGGTCGTCTTCGCTTCCCAGGTCGGACGTGGTGAGCTCCTCGCCCCGGAGCGCCGGCTCGACAGTCGCCTCGAAGGACTCCAGCGTCACGTCGAACTCCCTCGAGACCCCTTTCAACGTGCGTTTGACCGTCGCGCTGTTCTCGCCGATCCACCGCCCGAGCTCGTCGAGCCACTCGTCGATACCGTCTCCGGTCGGGTCTCCGGAACCGACGGTCGCGACGAGCGCCCGAACCTTCCTCGGATCGATCTTCTTCTCGAAGCGAACCGTCAGCGACGAGAGCCCGCCCTTCGTCCGGACCTGACGGCCGATCGTGGTCGGGTCGTTCAGATACTCCGTGTCTTGCTTGAGGACGACGTCTTCGTTGGAGGTCGCGAGCGTGATGAGGAGGGCCGCGATCGATTCTTGCGGCGTCCCGCGGTAATCGCCGTTCGCGGTCCGGGTCTGTTGGAGGATCGTCTCGACCCCGACCGACTTCTGTGCCTCGTACCCGTCGATGAACTCCCGGCACCAGCCGGTGTCGGTGAGCTCGCCGGCGCTAGTGTCGACGCCGAGCATCGCGGCGTCCGCGTCCGAAAGCGGCCACTCACCGCTGCCGCGGAAGAACGCCGCCATCGCTTTCGCGTCGTCGACCTCGACGAGCGGTCGCGAGAGCGTCTTCCGCGACGAGCCGAACACCGTTCCGACTTGGTCGCCGACGGCGTCACCGAGCGCGCCGGAGCGCGCTCCGCGCCGTTCGTGGACCGTGTACACCGACGCGTCCTCGAGGATCCCCGTCACCGACGCTTCGAGGCGACGTTTATCCGTGCGGTGCTCCCGTTCGAGCTCCTCGTGTGACTCCGTTTCTTCCTCCAGCACCGTCCCCATCCCGATGACGTTGCGAATCCGCTCCAGCATCGTCTCGGGAACGTCGATCGTGATCAGGACGTGTTCGCCGCCGTCGCGACCGTCGTTCACGTCCTGCCACGTCTCCACCTGTTCGGAGAGGGTGTCGCGATCGTCGGCCAGCACGCGAACGCGCAGCGCGTCGTACTTCGGAGACGGCGCCCGGTCGACCGGTTCGAGGACGGAGTAGTCGTACCGAAGCGGGACGAGCCGCTCGTCGCCGACGTCGACCTCGTGCCGGCTCCCCTCACTCCGGAAGAAGTCGTCGTTCTCGCGCAGTCGCGTCTCCACCCACGCCGACAGCTGGTGCGGGGAGATCTTCGCGGCCTCGTCCTGGGCGCGACTGAGGATGCCTTCCTGTTCCTCGGAGACGAGCGTGTACACCTCGTCGCCCCGGTCGGTCGTCTCGGTGAGCGCCTTCTGCTTGTCGACGAGCGTCGCCAGCCCCGACTCGGTCCGCTCGACGACCTCGTCGACGGACGCCGTGACGTCGCCGACCATCAGCCGGCCGAGGTTCTCGGGCGTCGAGGGGACGGCCGGCGTCTGGTTCAACAGATAGAGGCCTTTCGCGAGGCGCACCTCCCAGGCGTCTTCGTCGCCGTCGAACGTGGGCACGAGCGTGTTGTCGATCATCTCCTGGACCCACAGCGGGAGGTACGTCGTCTCCTCGACCAGTAGATCGAACAGCACGTCCCACGTGACGAGCGCTCCTTCCGCGTTCGACGCCCACCCGAACTTCGTGAACAGCGACCGAACCAGCACGAGCAGCGCCCGCCCCTGGATGTAGTCTCGGTCGGTCGACCGCCCCTGCGTGATGAGTTCCTGCATCACCGCCCGGAGGAGCGACAGGTCGTACGCGCGGAACGGGTAGGACTCGACCGGATCCGGGTCCGCGCTCGTCACCGTCGAGTAGGTGTGGAGTTCAAGATCGGGCATCGACGCCACCAGCGACTCGACGCGCTCCCTGCCGTCGGGATCGGACTTCTGGAGCCACCGCTTCCGGACGATTATCTCCGTGTCCGCCCCTTCGAGCGGGACCTGTTGGCGCGTCCAGTGGTCTTCGGGCGGCTCTCCGATGAGGCTCGCGCGCGTCGCCGGGAGCGAGTACTGTCCGGTGGTGACGACGACCGGATTCGGCCCGCGCTGGAGCGCCTCCATCGTCGCTTCGAACTCCCGGTAGCGATGGCGACTGTCGCCGACGAAAAGCGCGACCTCGTCGAGACCTAACAGGAGTTCTGTCTGCGTGCTCCCGTCGTTGAGCGAGTCTGTTACCGCCTCGATCCGCGAGACGAGCTCTTCGGGATCGAACGCTTCGGGCTCGACGTCCGCCTCGGCGGTCTCGATGGAGGCTTTCACGCCCGGCCGGCTGTTCAGGTCCGTCCCGGACGTCTCAGCCATCGCCGGCAACGCGTCGTAGAGCCAACTGCGGAGCGTGGCGCGTTCAGCGAGGACGTCGTCGAACGTCCGTCCGTCGTGCTCGAACTCCCGGAGCGCCTCCCAGACGCCATCGTACTCCATGTCGAGCGTCCAGGCCCACTCGAGCAGCCAGTTCGGGTCGGTCGGATAGCCGAACTCGCGGCCGATCGCCTCGAAGATGAGGAACGGCAACGGGGGCTCTTTCGACGCGTCGCGGTCGAGCAGGTTGAGGAACACCGGCTTGAGACTGTCGAGGTGAGAGTCGGTGATCGACTGTTGGAGTTCGTCGAACCCCGGCCACTGCTCCGCCAGTTGGTCACCGAGGGAGGCGAACTCGGAGTCGTCGCCGGCGAGGAGACCGACCAGCTTCAGGAGGTGGGTCTTCCCCGAGCCGAACGTCGCGTGGATGTAGAGGAATCGAGCGGCCTCACCGGGATGAGTCTCGACGGTTTCGCCGAGGGTTTTGAGAACCTGTTCGGCGCTGTCCGTCTCGTAGAACTCTCGAACGTCGGTCTCGGCTCGCTCGCGCGCGTTGACTTTCTGTACTTCTTCGAGCTGTCGCGTCGGGTCGCCGTGGAAGAGCTCGTCGATAGTCACTGGAGATGCACCCCCTGGATCTGGCCGTCAATCTGGTGGGCGGGGTAGTAGTGCCGCGATTCGCCGCCGAAGAAGCTCAACTTTCCGCCGACGACGTCTCCCGGGAACGGGATCCCGATCGTGGACTTGACGTTCCGTCGGTCGAGCTCGTCGAGCAGTTCCGACGCGCGTGTAAACGGGTACAAACTGCCCAGGTTGAGCAGCAGCACCACGTGGCTCTGATCCTCCAGTTGCGCTTCGTCGAGCTCCCGTTCGATCATCCGCTGTACGAGCTCGTCGGCGAGCCGGTCTTGCATCGTCGCTTCGATACGCTCACCCGGAGACGGCTCGTCGCCGAGCTCAGCCAGTGGGGCGCCCAGATCGACGAGGAGTTCGTACACGTCGGTCCGTGGGAGCAGTTCGTCGAGCCAGATGGGCTGTACGGTGATGTCGCTCGGGATCTCCGGCGATTCGGCTTGGCCGGCCGACCACGTCTCGAGCCGCTCCGTGACCCGGTGTTCGACCGTCGGGTCGACAGCCGCGATGACGAACGGATTCCGAATGCCGTGCTGTCCCTGTGCGAACGTCTGCAGCTTCTCTTTGAATTCGCGGTACGGCGACGAACTTCCCTGGCTCACCGAAGAATCACCCCGCCGTCAGTCTCCTCGATTTCAAGCTCTCGCTGTTCAACGAGCCGTTCCAAGCGACGATTCAGGCTCTGTCGGTCGCCGGGAACGATACCGATCTGGTCGACGTCCTCGGGGGCCCGATCGCCGACGATCGCCGACAGTTCGTCGAGCCGAACGGCCAACTCAGCCAGATCGGACTCGACGGCGTCGGCGAGTGGCTCTAGCTGCGCGATATCGTCGGTTACGGCGATGACCTCATCGGCATCCGCATCGGCCGACAGCGTCGCGATCGCGTTCTCGATCGTGTCGTACCACTGCTTCAGCTGACGCATCGGAGTGACGTACTCGCGTTCGAATCCGGCGTAGAGAACGCCGACGGGAAGGTTCGTCGGCGAGCGGATCCAGGTGTGCTCTGCAATGCGGTCGACCAGTTCACGCAGGCCGTCTTCATCAGCGAACGCGTTCCAGGACCGGTCGAGCTCAGGCGTGAGATCGGGAACGAGCTCCCCGGAGAGCGTACTCCACCCGTCGGTCGTCCACCACTCGCCGTCGAACGACGAGACGGCGGCCGACCGCGATTCGATGGCGGACTGTGCGTCGTCGTCGACCCAGTTGAACCGGCGACTCCCGACCGTCAGCACCGCGTCAAGCTGATGGATCGTCGAAAGGCGACGGTTCCAGACATCGGTCACTTCGCTGACCCACTCCTGTGTCTCGTTCGTCTCGTCGATGGCATCTGTGATGCTGTCGTCTTGTGATTTCACGGTTGCAAGGCGATCGTCGGTGGTCGCGATTCTCTCGGTCAGCTCGTCGGCAAACGCGGTGAGCATCTCGGTAACTTCCTCGGTTCGAACGTCCCCATCGACGACCAGCGTCACGTCTTCGCGAAGTCCAGTCAGCGTCGATCGAAGCCGTTGGTTCGCATCTTGGAGGCGGATGAGCCCGTCTGCGACCGTTTCGGTCGTCTCCTTGAAGCCGCCCTCTTCCAGCAGCTTGCCCATGTTCGTGCGCGGGAGGAGTTTCAGTCTCGTCGTCGAGAGGCGTTCGAGGTCGAGCACTGCCTCGTCTTCCAGCGTGTTCCCGCTCTCGTCGACGGGAAGCAGTCGCCCGTCTCGACAGAACCCCCAAATGAGTGCACAGAGTGCCGGGCGGGCCTCGTCGTAGAACGGTTTGTGTTTGACGATACCATCGAGAACCGTATTCATGTTGAGCCCCTCACTGCGGTCGTTCAGCTGCCGACGGATGAGCGTTAACACGTTGTTCTGTATGGTCTGTTTCCCTCGGCTTCCGGTCTGGTCCAGTAAGGGGACCTGAATCGTTCGTGCCCACGCAGGCAGCGGTGCATCGCTGCCGAGTTCGCGCAGCTCGCGCAGTCGGCTCTCCCCCACCTGGAGCATCATCGGATGGAAGTCGTCGGGATACGTGACGTCCACCGCGACCCGAACCGCGTTCGCGAGGGCGCCGATGTCTGTCCGATCTCTCACGGTGTACGAGCCGCTTCCCATCGCGCTTGTCAGTTTGCTGCGGACCGAATCTGCGCGCTGCTCGAGGTCACGCTCGACCGCCGACGGTGCGTCGCGCGTCGCGATGGCGTCCCGAAGCGCCCACCACTCGACCAGCCGGTTCCGGAGATCCCCGAGCCCGGTGTCGTCGATCTCCCAGTACAGCGTCTTCTCGTCCGGTTGTTCTGGGCCCGTATCTGGCCGAACCCCCTGCACAGCGACGTCGATCTCTAACCCGTCCTCGGCGGTGAGACCGTTTTCGAACGCCGTCCCATCGAGCGTGAAACGGTACGATACCGGGTACTCGTCACCCGACTCGCCGTATGGGACTGATTCCGGGAGCGACAGGTCCTGCGCGATGCGATCCCAGAGGTGCTCGTCCAGTGCTTCGACGACGGCGTCCCAGTTTGGGGCTGCTTCGTTCGCCTCGGCTTCGTCGTAGATGAGGCGCTCTCCCTGTGTCGCGAACCGATAGCGAGGTCCACTCTCGTCCTGTGTGGGCCGGATGAACTTCTGTAGCCGATCCAGCGACTCTTCGACGCGGTTCGTCGTGCTAATCCACGATTGCCCGTTCAAATCGTCCATGACGGCGACCGCGATGTTCCCCTCGTTCAGCGGGACAATCTCGTGGACGTGTTGAAGCAGGAGCACCGCCTTCGCGACGTCGAGGTCGAACGCCTGGAGCTCGCGTTCCTCGTCGGCCACCTCGTCTGCGATGCCGGTCGTCTCGTCGGTGCCCTCAACGACGCGCATGTCCTGCGGGAGGATCTCACGCAGCTCGGGCTCGATCAGCTCGAAGAAGTCGACGAGCGAAATGATCCGGTCGTCCTCGCCCTCGTCGACCCAGTCGGTGAGCAATCCGTGCATGAGCGCGAGGATAGCCCGTGCCGTTCCCGAGAAGATCGATTTCGCTGGGTCGCTCGCTTCCCGACGGAGGTTGAACAGGATCTCCAAGAACAGCGGCGCGTGATACGGGAGGAATGGATAGAACTCGACGAGCCGCTCGTCGTCGATCGCGTCGAGCGGCGGCTTGGTGTTCTGTTTGATCTCGCTGTACACGAGCGATTCGGACGGTTTCACAGCGGCGTCATCGAGGACCTGACGTACCGCCTCCTCGCCCGTCTCCGACTTCTTGAAGAGCCGCCGTTCGGCGATCTCGCCGACGTGTTTGCTCGGAAGCTGATACCGGTGTGGGAACCGGTCTTTGACGATGCTGAAATCGGCTCCGTGAGCCGCGAACTTCGGTTGGACGTCTTCGATCTTCGCCTGTGCGGTTGCGACGAGCTGGATGTCGCCGTCACCGATGTCGTCGACGTTTTCGGCGAGCGTCTGCAGTTCGGTCAGGCGCTCGAAGTCGGTGCCGATGAAGAGGCTCACTTCGTCGAGCAGGAGGACGAGCTTGACCGGCTCTCCGAACTCCTCCTCACGGGCCTGTCGCAGCGATTCCAGCCGACTGACGACCTCTTCCGGGTCGATGTCCGACGGCTGGAGGTCGGTGTAGCCGTCGCGCGTACCCGTCACCTCTTCGAACAGGGCTGGAAGCACGACATCAGCCAGCGCGCTGTACCGCTGGACGGCGGTCCAGAGTTCGGCCGCGTCCCACCCGTACCGCGGCGCCTCGGGCGTCACCGCGTCAACGACAGCCGCCGCACGGTCCTGTCGCTTCGACCACGCTTCCGTCGTCCGGTACCAGTCTTCGAAGTACGCGACGTCGAGCTGGGACGACAGGCCAGTAGAGACGCTGTCATCGACGCCTGTAAGGGTCGGATCTCGGTGAGCGTGGCGAAGGACGATCTCGCTGAAGCTGCGTTGCTTCTGGCCTTGGTACTTCAGCAAGTTCACTGACACGGGGATGACGTGGTAGTCGGAATGAACGGTCTCCCACTGATCTCGCAGCCCGCAGAGACCCCCGCTGGTCGACGCCTCCGGGACGAGATCGCTCCAGACCGCCTCGGAACGGTTCCGAAGCCATCTGGTGTCGAGGAGCCCGTCCAGAACGGTCAGGAGGTGACTCTTGCCACTCCCGTAGTAGCCGTAGAGCCAGTAGTTCGATCCCGTTCGCATGTCCTCGGCTTCGCCGAGCAGTCGGTTGACGAAGTCGTCGAGAAAGCGCCGGGAGTCCACCGTCACGTGATACGACTCGATAGCCTGTCTCCTGTGTCGCTTTTCGTCTGCGGACTGATCCTCGCGGTCGATACGCACCGATTCCTCGAAGTCCTCGGGGAGGTCTGCGAACCACGACCTGCCAGCCATTATCTCGTTCCCTCGCTGGTGATCCACGAGTACGGCTCGTCAGTTGGCCGCAGCTGAAGGCTGCCGTGGAGCTCGACGAACTCCCACGCCTCCGTCTCCACGACCCTGTCGTAGAGCTCTTCCCAGCGCGCAGTCGGCTGGAACAGGTACTGAAGACCGATCGGCGACTCGAACCACGCGTCCTCGCTCGCCTCGAACGAGTAGCCCGTGGCGACGAGAAGCGGAATGTCGCCGAGAGACGGCGGAGTACCGACGACCGCTTGCCGACCCTCTAAAACCCCGATCTCACGCATGACCGAACGGAAGCCCCTGCACCACCGCTCCGTCGTCGAGTCGGCGTAGTCGAACGCCGTCCCGTCGGCGTACTCGAACTCGTTTAGGACGGTCGTGAGCGTCTCGTCCGAGAAGTCAAGCGCACCGGGACCGTCGGCCGAAAGGCGTTGGACGTATTCGTGGACGGCGTATCGGACGAGCGCATCGTCGGCGACGAGATACGGATAGAGCACTTGGGCTTTGTCGCGGGCTGATGTACAGGCGTCCAACGCTGCGGGAAGATCGCTCGGGTTGGGGAGGCTCGGTGGTGCATTTTTGAACCGTGAGGAGAGGATACGATATATCTTCCGCGAGCTCCCCTTCGTACTTCGGTTCCCGCGCCGTTCGTCGAACCAGACGTCCTTGACCTGGTTCCAGGTTCCATACTCCCGGTATAACCGGGCGATCTCCTCTGCGCGAGCGGGCAAGAGTCCACACATGGTCAGATCCATATCGACTTCCTCCGGAGAGAATGTGTGGGCGAGGGATGACGGTCCCTCTCCGCCGTCCGGGAGAGCGTTCATACGATGGTGGATTCAACCGACCCACTTTACTATTTGTCATTGACCAACCGCGTTCTCGGCGGGTATGCGACTCGAGAGCCGTCTGGCGACATTCCGATTCCTGGCGTGGAGTGAGATGTACCGGCCGTTTGGACCGATTCAGAGCCCCGCTCCGATGTCGGGGCCGTCACTCCACGGCCGCGACGATCCACGGCTTCGCGTCGGGGTCGTACTCGGCGATCGCGCCGCTGTGGCTGCGCGTGTCGGGTGCGAGGACGCCGACGTGTTTCAGCTGCTGGACGAAGTTGAACAGGACGTTGGTGCGGATCACGTCCGTCCAGACGCCTCGTTCCCGGTAGAGTCGGGCCGTCTCACCGCGCTCGATCAGCTCTCGGGCGCGGGCCGCGCCGCGAGTCGTGCAGAACGCGCTCAGGAAGACGTTCGGGTACTCGCGGACCAGCCGCTCGACGAGATCGAGGAAGTGGACTCGCGGTCCCTCCTTCCGGAGCGCGTCGAGCAGCAGCCCGAACTCGGGGTGTCTGACGAAGGAGTTCCGGAGGAGGACCGCGAGCGGCGGGTGGACCTCGGCGACGGTGCGCCGACCGACGTCCTCCTTCGTCAGGCGCAGGTCGTCGAGGTCCTCGATCCCGTGCCCGCGAAGCACCGTCGCGGCCAGCTCCCCCTGATCGGTCAGTTCGTGGGGCGACCCCGCCGAGACCAGTCCGAGGGTGCGCGCGCTCGCGACGGTCTCGCCGCCGGCGCCGAACCCGTACTCGTCGGCGATCGCGTCGACGATCTCGTCGCGTGCGAGGGGGCCGTACCGGTCGAGGGCGACGACCGGCGCGAAGTAGTTCAAGGGCTGCGCGAGGCTCAGCGTCGTGATGTCGCCGCCGAACTCGTTGCCGCGGAGCCGGAGGGACAGCTGCCCCTCGATGTCCGCGGCCTCCGCGGTCGACTCCGCGCTCGGGGGCGAGCGCCACGCGGTCGCCCCGTCCTCGTCGACGCCGATGACACCGATCCCCTTCGAGCGGAGCAGATCGGCGTGCGGCCGCACGGCGTCGCCGTGGCCGGCGAGGTACGACACGTGCGCGCCCTGCTGGTAGGTCAGCGCCTGTCCGATGCCCCGCAGGAGGTTCGTCGACCCCTTCACCTCGATCGCGAACACGCGGTTCGCGTCGGTGAAGCCGAGCACGTCGGGGTACCGCCCGCGAATCGCGATCTCGTGGCGGCGACAGCGGTCGAGCACGTCCGCGTACGCGTCGCTGTGCGCCTCCGGAACGTGGACCAGCGGCTCGTAGTTCCGCTCGTCGAGCGCGGTCACCACGCGGTCGAACACCGCCGGCTCGTTCATACGGGTGGCACACCCTCGCGGACAATAAGCGATTCTCCCACCGCGCTCGCGGGCTCGCCCGGTCACCGCCTCGCATTTCACTCGCACCTCGCCCGCAGTTTAAGTGCGATACCGCGGCACCCGGCGTATGGACTTCGGGTGGAACGTCGACCGGGAAGGGGGCGTGTCGCTGGTTCGGTGTCGCGCGCGCAACGACGACGCCGTCCCGCGACGCGTCCGGATCGAGAGCCGGCTCGGCGCCCCCGTACTCCCGCCGCGGCGAGGCGGCGTTCCGGAGGACGGGTGGGACGAATCGGGCGTGACGCTGCGTCTCGACCCCGGGGAACGGCGGGCGTTCGGCTTCGCGGCCCGCGCTCCGCCGGCCGATCCGCCGGTCGAGGTCGCCGAGGTGGCGGCGGTCGATCCGACGGCGGAGTCGGGAGACGCGGGACTCGGCGGGAGGGACGACGGAGCGGCGTCGGCGACGGCCGAGGCCCTTCGGCGGCTCGGCGACCACCGCCCGCCGAGGGACGCGGTCGCGGGCGAGGCGATCGGGTTCGGCGATCCGGACCCGGAGGACGACTCGGATGATTCGGCCCACACCGGCGGAAGCGGTGCTGACGTCGTCGATGCGGTCGACGCGGACGAACCGCCCGTCGACTCTGCCGCTCTCGGACCGCCGCCGGGGGAACCGACGAACTGGTCCGACGCGGTGGACGCCCGACTGAACACGGTCGAGGAACGGATCGACCGGGCGGAGCGGTTAACCGACGCCGACTTGGCAACCGCGACGGAGGCGGTCGCGGAGGCCGACGGCGTCGAGGGACTCTCCGGGCTCGACGAGCGCGTCGCCGCGGACGCGGCGCGGCTCCGGGAGCTGAGCGAGCGCGCGTCAGCGCTCGCGGCGCGCGCGGAGGCGACCGACGCGCCGGTCGCGGCGCTGGAGCGGCTCGCGTGATCCTCGCGGTCGCCGGCGGGAAGGGCGGCGTCGGGAAGACGACGCTCGCGTACAACGTCGCCGCCGCGCTCGACGCGGTCGTCGTCGACGCCGACCTCGGGATGGCCGACCTCCCAGGCGGCCGCGGTCCGGACCTCCACGACGCGCTCGCCGGCGCGGCCGACCCGATCGAAACGCTGCGCGTCGGCGCGGTCGACATCGTTCCCTGCGGTCGGACCCTCGCCGGCGCGCGAGCGGCGGACCTCCGGCGGCTCGACGCCGCGGTGGCGGCGCTCGAACGGGAGCGCGGCACCGTCGTCCTCGACTGTCCCGCGGGGCGGCGCGCGGACGCCGGCGTCCCGCTCGCGGTCGCGGACGCCTGCCTGCTCGTCGTGTCGCCGCGGGCGTTCGCGCTGGCCGACGCGATCCGGACCCGAGCGCTCGCCCGCGAGCTCGACGCCGGACTCGTCGGCTGCGCGGTCAACCGCGTGACCGAGGAGCCGCCGGTCGACGCGATCGCCGACGCGCTCGGCGCGCCCGCGTCGGTGGTCCCCGCCGACCCCCGAGTCGGTCGTTCCGTCGCCGAGGAGCGACCGGTCGTCGAGACCGCCCCCGACAGCGCCGCGGCGGAAGCGATCCGCGAACTCGCCCAGCGGGTGCCCGACTGACGGGGCCGAGCCCGCGGCGCCCCGCGCTCTCCCGACGGCCCGCGAAATCGCGCCTTTTTACCGCTCCGGGACGGACTCGCTGACGATGCTTACGGCCGTCCTGCTCGTCGGCGTCGCCGTTCTGACGGTCCTCGCCGTCGAGGTCGGTCCGCTGTACGCGGCCGACCGGTTCCGCGACCTCCGGGAGCCGACCGACGCCGAGCGCGGCCGCCTCGACTACCTCCGAGAGACGGCCGGGCTCGACGTGGACCGGATCGCGATCGAGCGCCGCGGTGCGGACGAGGCCGGCGGGGGCGAATCGGGGCGCGAGCCCGGAAGCGACGGCGTCGGTCCCATCGATGTCGCCGTCCGCGGTCCGCCCCGTCGGCGCGTGCTGTTCCTCTCGGAGGCGGTGCTCGACGACATCGACGACGACGTCGCGATCGGTCTCCTCGCGGCCGAAGCCGGCCGCGTCGAGACGTACTACGGAGAGTTCCGAGCCGTCGCGGTCGCGGCGGTGGTCGGCGTGTTGGCGGCGATCGTCACCGCGACGGTGCCGTTCGACGCGGGGTTCGCGTCGCTGGTCGCGGTCGGGCTCGCGGCGTTCTGGGTCGGGCGGCGGGTGCAGTACGCGGCCGACGACCGGGCCGCGGACGCGGTCGGCGCGGGTCGCGTCGCCGACGCGTTCGAGCGCGTGGCGGCGATCCGCGGAGTCGAACCGGAGACCGGCGACTGGTCGACGTGGTTCGAGGTGCAGCCGCCGCTCGGCGATCGGATCGCGACACTGCGGGAGAGAGAAGGGTCGGAGGCGGCGTGACACGCCGTTCGGAGCCCCTTCGATGGGCTATCGGGCGGGCTCGGCGACGACCGCCGTCGCGTCGACGCTGATCTCGTAGCCGGGGACGGACAGCGAGATGTCGATGGTGGTTCCGGGATGGCTGGCCACGAGCCTGTCCAGCGCGTCCAAGTCGAAGTGATCGTAGAGAACGATCCCGGCCTCGTCGGCGAGCTCGACCGGCTCGACGCCTGCGGCCCCGGCGACGGCCTCGACGACGGCGCGGCTCGGCGACCGGCCGGGGTCACCGTGCTCGACGCGAACCGACTCCGGGACCGGATCGTGGCTCTGAGAGTCCGCCGTTGCGCTGCTCATACTGATTAGGCGTCGAATACATGTATAAACCTATCCTTGCGTTTATCTGATCTGATATCTCGGAGGGCGAGACGCCTATATCCGATCGATCGCCATGCGGTTGCATGGCACTCGAACGCGCCGGACCGGGTATCGCTCGCGGAGCCGACGGTGACGCGTTCGGGTTCGTTTTCGCGTGAGTCGCGCGCGGCGGATCCGCCCCGCGTCGGGGCGATGAAACCGGGCCGATCGGCGGGCGTCGCGGCGACGGCGACGGGAACTCCCCGTTCGTCGCCCTGCGACGGCGACGTGCCGGAACCGTTACCAACCAGCCAGACGCCTATACACACAACTCGAATGCGACTCCCGGAACGACAGCTCGCGGTCCTCGAGGCCGCGAGCGCGACGGACGAACGGACGATAGACGAGATCGCGGCGGAGACCGGCCTGAAACCCGAGACGGTCACCGGTGCCGCGTTCGATCTCCGCGACGAGGGGCTCCTGTCCGTCGTCGAGACCGCCGCCGAGACCCTCGGCCTCACCGACGAGGGTCGGCGGTACGTCGACGACGCACTCCCCGAAACGCGGCTCTACCGCGCCGGGCTCGCGCTCGACGCGGACGAGGCCGCGGTCTCGATGGGACGGGTCATCGGCGAGGCCGGCCTCGACGGTCCCGAGGTCGACATCGCGCTCTCGAACTTCGCGCGCAAGGGGTTCGGGACGATCGACTCCGGCGAGCTAACCGTCGACCCGGACGCGGACCCGGACGCCGACCCCGAGGCCGCCGCGCTCGCGGCGCTCGCCGACGGCGACGACCCCGCAGTCGACGAGGCGGTGCTCGATCAGCTCGACTCCCGCGGGCTCGTCGACCGCGGCGAGTCGGTGACCCGGGCGGTCACCCTCACCGACGACGGCGTCGACGCCCTGATGACGGCCGTCGAGACGACGGAGACGGTCTCACAGGTCACCCCGGAGCTGCTCGCCAGCGGCGAGTGGCGCGACGTGGAGTTCTCCGAGTACAACGTCGAGGCCGACGCGCCGACGACGCGGGGCGGTCGGAAACACGTCCTCCGCCGGACTGCGGACCGCGTGAAGGACGTGCTGGTCGGGATGGGGTTTCAGGAGATGGAGGGACCCCACGCCGACAGCGACTTCTGGATCAACGACTGCCTGTTCATGCCGCAGGACCACCCGGCCCGGACCCACTGGGACCGGTTCGCGCTGGACGTGCCGCCGATGGAGGGGATTCCGGACGAACTGATGGCCCGCGTCGAGGCGGCCCACCGCGACGGCTGGGGCGAGGACGGCGACGGCTACCACTCGCCGTGGTCCCAGGAGTTCGCCCGCGAGGTCGCCCTGCGGGGCCACACCACCTCGCTGTCGATGCGCTATCTCTCCGGGATCGCGGGCGCCGAACTGGAGCCGCCGCAGCGCTACTTCTCCGTCGAGAAGGTGTACCGCAACGACACCCTCGACCCGACGCACCTCCTTGAGTTCTTCCAGATCGAGGGGTGGGTGATGGCCGAGGACCTCTCGGTGCGTGACCTGATGGGTACCTTCGAGGAGTTCTACCGGCAGTTCGGAATTACGGACATCCGGTTTAAACCGCACTACAACCCGTACACGGAGCCGTCCTTCGAGCTGTTCGGGGAACACCCCGAGACGGGCGAGGAGATCGAGATCGGCAACTCCGGCGTCTTCCGCGAGGAGGTCACCGGCCCGCTCGGCGTCGACTGCGACGTGATGGCGTGGGGGCTCGCCTTAGAGCGACTCGCCATGCTCACCACCGGTGCGGAGGACATCCGCGACCTCCACGGGACGCTGGCCGACATCGAGTTCCTGCGGGACGCGGAGGTGAGCTACTGATGCCCGTCGTCGACATCGACACCGACGAGCTGCGCGGGCTCACCGGCCGCACCGACACGAGCGACGACGAGTTCAAGCAGGACCTGTTCGGGCTCGGCCTGGAGTTCGAAGGGGAGACCGACGACGGGCTCCTCCAGTTCGAGTTCGCGCCCGACCGGCTCGACCGGCTCTCCGTCGAGGGCGTCGCGCGCTCGCTGCGCTACCACTACGGCGACGACCGCGGCGTCTACGTCCCCGAGACCAACGACCCCGAGTGGACGATCGAGGTCGCCGAGTCGGTCCCGGACGAGCGCCCGTACGTCACCGGCGCCGTGGTCCGCGGCGTCGACCTCGACGAGGGCGCGCTCGACTCGCTGATCCAGCTGCAGGAGAAGCTCCACGCGACGATGGGGCGCGGCCGCGCGAAGGGCGCCATCGGGATCCACGACCTGGCGATGGTCAAGGGCGCGCCGCTCCAGGAGGGCGCGGAGCCGTCGATCACCTACCGCGGCGTCGACCCCGACGGCGACGCGTTCGTCCCGCTCGATTCGAACGACGAGCTGACGCCGGACGAGGTGCTCGCCGAACACGACACGGGGCGGACGTACGCCGACCTCGTCGACGACTTAGAGCGGTACCCCGCGATCTACGACGAGCTCGGTCTCTTCTCGTTCCCGCCGGTCATCAACGGGAAGCGCACCGAGGTGACGACGGGCTCGCGCGAGCTGTTCGTCGAGCTCACCGGCACCGACCAGTGGACGATCGACCGGATGTGCAACATCATCTGTTACGCGCTCTCCGCCCGCGGCGCGACGATCGAGGAGGTCGAGGTGCACTACGCCGACGGCGCGACCGCCCCGAGCGAGTACGGCGCGGAGCTCGTCCGCCCGAACCTCGACACCGACGAGAAGTCGGTGAGCCACGACCGGATCGAGACCCTCCTCGGCGTCGACTTCGAGCCCGAGGAGGTCGTCGACTGCTTCGAGCGCGCCGGCCTCGACGCCTCCTACACGCTCGACGAGGACGTGACCTACGAGGTGGAGATCCCGCCGTACCGCGTCGACGTGCTCCACCCGCTCGACCTCGTCGACGACGTGGGACGCGCGTACGGCTTCGACAACTTGGAGCCGCGCTACCCCGACGTGGGGACAGTCGGCGGGCGCCACGAGCGCTCGCGGCTGGAGGACGCGGTCCGGACCAGCCTCGTCGGGCTCGGCTTCGAGGACCTGCTCAACTTCCACATGACGAGCGGGACCGAGAACTACGACCGGATGAACCTGGGGGCGGGAGCCGACGCCTTCGGCGCCGGCGAGCCGGTCGAGATCACGGAGCCGTACAGCGAGGAGTACACCCAGCTCCGGACGTGGGCGCTCCCGTCGCTTCTGATGCTGCTCGAACGCAACACCCACAACGCGTACCCGCAGGACATCGCGGAGGTCGGCTTCGCGGCCGAGCGCGACGATCGCGAGGACACGAACGTCGCCGAGCGCCGTCACGTCGCCGGCGCGGTCGCCCGACGCGACGCCTCCTACGAGACCGCGAAGGGGCGCCTCCAGGCGGTGTGCGACGACTTCGGCGCGGAACTGGAGACGCCGCGCACGGAGCACCCCTCCTTCATCGACGGTCGGACCGCCGAAGTCGTGATCGACGGCGAGCCGGTCGGCGTGATCGGCGAGGTCCACCCCGCCGTCCTCGTCGAACACGACCTGGAGGTGCCCGTCGCCGCCTTCGAGTTCCACCTCGACGCTTTAGGCCAATAGGGACTCGATCTCGAAGTTTCCCGTCGGGCGTTTATAGGTCGTTGATACTGGATCGACGGTGAAGACCTCCAAAGCCCCAGCCGCGACGACTCGCGCGGCTCGCTGTCGTTCGAAAGGCGCAGAGCGCCTTTCGTGATGACGAGAGAGCTTCGCTCTCTCGAACCACGCGCTTCAGTCGCTCGCTACGCTCGCTCCTTCCAGTGCTTGCGTCGCCGAGCGTCGTCCTCGCGACTGCCCCTTTGAGTCCTACCCGACCGCACCGACCGCACCGACCGCACCGCCCGCACCTCACACCTCCCCAGCCTCGTCGGCCTCCCGTCGCTTCGCTCCGGTCGGCCGACTCCAGNCCTCGCGCGGCGCTCCTCGCGGCCGCCGGGGGCGGCCGCTCGCAGGCGCGCGCCACCGCACCGCCTGCGGTCGTTTAAATATCGTATCGCTGCTGCCGCCGCCACCTCTCGATCAGCCCTCGAACCCGTCTTCCCACCGGAACGTCCCGTTGCGCTGGACGACCTCGCCGTCGATCTCCAGTCGGGAGTCCTCGCTCACGTCGCTGATCATGTCGACGTGGACCGCGCTGTCGTTACCGGACTCGCCCTCGGGCAGGCAGGCGTCGTAGGCGCGCCCCACGGCGAGGTGAACCGTGTCGCCCATCTTCTCGTCGAAGAGGATCGAGTCGGTGAAGCGATCGATGCCGCGGTTCATCCCGATCCCGAGCTCGCCGAGCCGGCGGGCGCCCGCGTCGGTGTCGAGCACGCTCGCGAGCGCGCCCTCGCCGGCGCCCGCAGAGAAGTCGACGACCTCACCGTCCTCGAAGACGAGGTGCACGTCCCGGACGCGGGTCGCGTCGATCGTCATCGGCACGTCGAAAAAGGCCTCGCCCTCGGTGTCGTAAGGCGCGGTGAACACCTCGCCGCTCGGGAGGTTGTGAGAGTCGTACGCCACGGAGGCGGCGGAGTTGACCGCGGTGCGGCCCGCGATCGACATCGAGATATCGGTGTCGGGGGCGTCGTCGCGCTCGGTGACGATCCGGACCTCGTCGCCGCGATCGAGGGCGTCTTTCATCGCCGCCATCTCGTCGGCGAGCGCCTCCCAGTCGCGGAGCACGGCGTCGTAGACGAACTCTCGGTACTCCTCGTAGGCCATCCCGGCCTGCTGGGCCAGCGAGCGCGTGGGGTGGACCGTCGACACCCAGTCCGTGTCCATCCGCGCCTCGCGCACGCCCTGCCGCGCTTTCGCGTACGCCTGTCGCGTCTCGCTCGCCACGTCCGCGCTCGCGGTGGTGTTGCGACCGCCGCCGATCCGGAGGTAGGCGTCCGCGGCCTCGAACAGCGCGCGCTCGACGGCGGGGTCGTCGTCGAAGCTCGGCGCGCCGTCGCCGTCGTCGCCGTCGTCGCCGTCGCCGTCACCCCCCTCCGATCCCGCCTCGGCGCCTTTCAGATACGCCCGCGAGACCTCCGCCGATCCGTACAGCGTCGTCACGTTCGCGCCCCGCTCGCCGAGCGCCTCGGCGACCGCGACGCCGAGTTCGTGGGCGTCCTCGGCGACGCTCACGACGACGTCGTCGCCGGCCTCGACCCGCGCGCTCCAGTCGACGAGCACGGCGGCGTGCTCGCGTACGCGTTCGTCCATGCCGTGGGGTCTCGGCCGGCGGGTAAAAAGGCCTGCTCGTCGGCCGCACGCGCGGGTATGCGGGACCGGCGCGTCGCTGCTCCCGGCGTTTCCGCCGTCGCCGTCGCCAGCGAAACCTGCCCCGGTGCCGGTCGCTTATGTGCGCGCACCCGAAGAGAAGGGTATGAACGAGGAGTCACCCGCGGACAGACGCTCCCCCGTCGGCGAGCCGGTGGTCCGGTCCGATCCGGCGGTGACGGGCGAGCGCGCCGCCGAAGCGGTGGGGTTCGACCCCGGCGATCCCGACAGCGTCGCCGAGGCGGCCGAGACGGTCGCGCGCTTCGCGGCCGGCGACGTCGGCGACGACGACCACGTGCTGATGCTGCGGGGGGCGGCCGCCTGCGCCGCGCTCGTCCGCGGCGTCGGCTCGTACAAGGCGGCCGCCGAACGCGCCGGCGACGGCGTCTCGGTGGCGTTCATCCGCAAGTGGGCCCGCGTCCACGACCTCCCGCAGGCGATCCGCAGACAGGTCGCGAGCGGGCGGATCGCGCCGAGCGCGGCGAAACACGTCGCGCGACTCGGTGGCACCGACCGCTACCTGCTGGCGTGGGCGACCATCGACGGCGACCTCACGGTCCGCGAGGTGCGCTCGATCGCCTCCGCGGTCAACGACGGGAGCGACGTCGAGACCGCGGTCCGCGAGGCGGGCGTCGAGCTCGGCCACGTCGGGATCGGGCTCCCGCTCGACGCCTACGTGGAGCTCAGGCGCCGCGCCTCGAACCGGAACCTCGACCCCGGCGACCTCGTCGCCGAGGCGCTCGACGACTACTTCGCCGAGTCGGACGCCGAGTAACTCGGCGAGCCCGGCGCGTCCCCCGCCGCGAACCGCGCGACCGCCGCCGCGATCGCTTCTCGCCCGCGTTCGACCTCGTCCCACGCGATCGTCTCGTCCGGGTAGTGTGCCTCCGTAATGGTCCCCGGCCCGAGCAGGACCGTCGGAATCCCCGCGGCGACGTAATGCCGGGAGTCCGCGCCGTAGGTCGCGCCCGTCGGCTCCGCGTCCGGCAGTCCGGCCTCGACGAGCCCCGCCCGCGCGGCCTCCACGATCGGCTCGTCGACGGCGACCTCGATCGCCTCGAACTGCACCGAGAACCGCTCGAACGTCGGCGGGTGCTCGCGGAGCCACGGGTCCTCGTCGACCACCTCCGCCAGCCGCTCGCGGAACGTCTCCTCCACCTCGTCGACCGTCTCGCCGGGCGCCACGCCGATCCGGAACTCGGCGGTCAGCGTCGCCGGCACCGTCGACGCCCACGAGCCGGACTCGACCGTCCCGCACACGACCGGCCACGGGACCGGGAACTCGCCGTACAGGGGGTGATCGACCGTTTCGCCGCGCTCCGTCTCCAACTCCATGAACGCCTCCCGGATCGCCTCGAACCGCGGGAGCACGTCCTCGCCGCGCCAGCGCGTGGCGGCGTGAGCGCTCCGCCCGGTCAGCTCCAGCCGCGCCATCAGCGACCCCTCGCAGGCGACCACGGGGCGTAGCTCGGTCGGCTCCGCGACGATCGCGGCGTCGCGCTCGAAGGGGTACGGGTTCGCGAGCGCCGCGGTCGCGGCGCCGTACCCGCCGTCCTCCTCGCCGGCGACCGCCTCGACGACGACCCGGAGCCCCGCGTCCGGGAGGTCGACCGCGCCGGCGGCCACGCGCTCTCGCACGTCGAGCGCCGCGCCGACGCACGCCGCGACCCCCGACTTCATGTCCGCGGCGCCGCGGGCGGTGAGCGTCTCGCGGGCGTCGGTCCCCTCGTCCTCGCCGCCGCCCTCGCTCCACACCGGCTCGAACGGGTCGCTCGACCACTCGGCGGGCTCGGCGGGGACCACGTCGATGTGGCCGTTCAAGACGACCGTGGGGGTGTCGTCGCCGGCGTCGTTGGCGTCGTTGGCGTCGTCGTCGCCGGCGCTGTCCGTCGCCGCGTCGGCCCCGCCGAGCGCGAGCACGCCCCCGACGCTCCGTCGGCCCGCCACGTCCGACTCGTCGAGGTCGTCCGGGAACGAGGGATGATCGGCGAGCAGGTCCGGGTCGGCGTCCCACGCGTACGTCTCGAACCCCAGCGCGTCGAGCTCGCCCTCGACGAAGTCGGCGGCGGCCGCCTCCGCGCCGGCCGTCGAGGCGAACCGACAGAGGTCGGCGGCGAACGCGCGCATGTCGAAGTCCATGCTCGCGGGGACGGCGGCGGCTCAGAAACCGTTTCGGATCGGCGGGCGATCCCCCCCAGCCGCACGCGGTTTCTAAACGTTTATCCGTGGTCTCGCCGTACGGATTCGTGTCTGGGCCGGTAGCTCAGTTAGGGAGAGCGTCCGGCTTTTAACCGGACGGTCGGGGGTTCGAATCCCTCCCGGCCCGTGCACCGAACCGCCGAGCGACAGCGAGGCGGTGAGGGAACCGGCCGGGAGGGCTTCGAACGAGACCAGCCGCGCGCAGTGAGCGAAGCGAACGAGCACGTCTGGGCGTGGTTCGAATCTCATTGCCACCGCCGCGATCAACGCCACGAGCGACAGCGCCACGGCTCACGGGCGTGAAAACCGGGGGAAAGAGGAGAACGCGTGGCGCGTCACCGCCGGCGCGGCGACGCGTGATCCGGGTTCAGTACCCGAGTCGTTCGCGCACGAGGACGATCGTCGTCCGGCCCTCCTCGGTCTCGCGGCGGTAGATGAGCTGTTTGGCGACCGCCGACTCGACCCCGTACGCCTCCTGCGCGCGCTCGTTCTCCAGCGGGTACGCGACCGACTCCAGCCGATCGAGCGCGTCGTCGAGCGTCGGGACGATCTTGTTGGTGCCCGTGACGATGACCACGTTGCCGGCGGCGAACGGGTACGCACCGATCCGGCTGCCGGAGAGGTCGGCGGCGACGAGCTCGCCCGTCTGCGCGATAGCGTTGATGCCCCCGAGGAAGTAGTCGGCCGTCTGCGACTCCCGGCGCGCGGTCTGTCGCTCGGCGTCGTCGTCGATGCTCCATATCTGATCGGGGAGGCTCTCCCACTCGTGGTCGCCCCCGCTGAGGAAGTCGTCGAACCCGATCTCCTCGAGCGTCGTCGAGTGACCGTTCATCACGGACGCGCCCGCGGGGATCTGCGACTGCACCGCGTCGAGCGCCTCGTCGGCGTCGTCGACGACGATCACGTCGAAACCGCGCTCTTCGAGGTTCGCCACCGTCTCCTCGACGGTCGCGTCGTCGGCGGGCTGGTCCAGCGTCTCGTCGATCTCGGCGTCGTCTGCGTAGTCCGCTTTCTGCTGTGACATTGTATGGAAATTGAACGGACCGCGCCGCGGCACGCGCGCTCGCGGCGGGCCCGTCTCGTGATCGATCGAATGCGCGGACGACACTTAACGGCTCGCGAACACCCGTGTCGGGTGGTTACACCGGTGTTATCTTCGTGTCGCCGGAGCGACTGATCGCCGTCCGTCGGGCGACGAGCCGACGGCTCCGCGGGCGTCGTCGGTCGTCGATAAAAGTCGCGTGTCGTCGGGCCCGAAGGGGCGCGCGACGGTCGGTCGGCGGGTCGGTCCAGCGAAGCGGTTGCGGTTGGCGCGGGGGTGAGTGTGTGTCCTATCCGAACGTCACATCGCACCGCCCATGCCGCCCATGCCGCCCATGCCGCCGCCCATGCCGCCGGGCGCGCCGCCGGGGCCGCCCTCGTCGCCGCCGTCGTCGGAGCCGCCGCCCTTCAGGTCGCCGGCCGCGATGACGTCGTCGATGCGGAGGATCATGACGGCCGCCTCGGTCGCGGACTCGATGGCCTGGGTCTTGACGCGGAGCGGCTCCACGACGCCCTCGGCCTCCATGTCGATCACGTCGCCCGTGTAGGCGTCGAGACCGGCGCCGAACTCGCCGCCGTCGTGGCGGGAGCGGAGGTCGACCAGCGAGTCGATGGGGTCGAGACCGGCGTTCTCGGCGAGGGTGCGCGGGATGACTTCCAGCGCGTCGGCGAACGCCTCGACGGCGAGCTGCTCGCGGCCGCCGACGGAGTCGGCGAAGTCGCGGAGCTGCAGCGCGAGCTCGGCCTCGGGGGCGCCGCCGCCGGGCAGCACCTTCCCGTCGAGCAGCGTCGTGCGGACGACGCCGAGCGAGTCGTCGATGGCGCGCTCGACCTCGTCGACGACGTGCTCGGTGCCGCCGCGGAGGATGAGCGTGACGGACTTCGCCTCTTCGACGTCCTCGACGAAGATGCGCTCGTCGCCGCCGATGTCCTTCTGGGCGACGGAGCCGGCGAAGCCGAGGTCGTCCGTCTCGATGTCGTCGAGGTTGGAGACGACGCGGCCGCCGGTCGCGCGGGCGAGGCGCTTGAGGTCGTCGGACTTCGCGCGGCGGACGGCGAGGATGCCCTCCTGCGCGAGGTAGTGCTGGGCCATGTCGTCGATGCCGTCACCGACGAAGACGACGTCGGCGCCGATCTCCGTCAGGTGGTCGACCATCTCGCGGAGCTGCTCCTCCTCCTGGTCGAGGAACTGCTGGAGCTGGTCGGGGTCCGTGACGTTGACCTCGGCGTCGATCTCCGTCTCCTTCACTTCGATGGCGCCGTCGAACAGCGCCACGTCGGCGTCCTCGACCGCGAAGGGCATGTTCTCGTCGACGCGCTCCTTGTCGACGATGACGCCCTCGACGAGCTCGGACTGGTCGATGGAGCTGCCGACGACCTTCTCGACGGAGACGTTCTCCGTGTCGATGCCGTCGTCGTCCTTGACAGCGAGCACGGAGTCGACGACGAGCTCGGCGAGCAGGTCCTTGGAGTTCTCGGCGCCCTTGCCCGTCATCGCCGTCTCGGCGATCTCGACGAGCGTGTCGTAGTCGTCCTCGGAGACGTCGATGGCCTCCTCTTCGAGGATCTCCTTGGCCTTCTCGGAGGCCTGACGGTACCCCTGCGCGAGCGTGGTCGCGTGGATGTCCTGGTCGAGGAGCTCCTCGGCCTGATCGAGGAGCTCACCGGCGACGACGACGGCGGAGGTGGTGCCGTCACCGACTTCCTCCTCCTGCGTCTCGCTTACCTCGACGATCATGTTGGCCGCCGGGTGGTCGATGTCCATCTCCTTCAGGATGGTGACGCCGTCGTTCGTGACGACGACGGACCCGCCGGAGTCGACGAGCATCTTGTCCATCCCTTTCGGGCCGAGCGTGGTGCGGACGGACTCCGCGACCGCCTTGCCGGCCGTGATGTTCATGTTCTGAGCGTCCTTTCCGGAGGTACGCTGCGACTCCTCGGAAAGTACGATCATGGGCTGATTGCCCATCCGCTGGCGCTGTGACATTACAACCATTGATTGATTGTGATTCTATATAAATCCTTTGCTCGGGTCGTGCGAAAACGCAACACTGTGGGGGAGTACCAATCTGTATGGGGTACGTTCACACAGGCCTTTTTATAGAACTCCAGATCGAGCGCTGGGACGCGGACCGCCTATGCTCGGGGTCGGCTGGGGCCTCGGAGGTGTCCACTCAGCTGTCAGCGGCAGTCGACTGTAACCGAACTCCGGCGACGCCGACGCCCAACCCGCTCACTGCGGCGCGTTGAAACTCACGTCGTCGTCGAGCTCGTTCGACATCCGCTCCAAGTACGAGTACACCGCGCCGTGCGGCGCCCCGTCGAGCAGCATCCCGACCGCCCGCCGCACCACTTCCAGCTCCTCGGGCTGTCCCACCGCGCCCACGGTCGAGCCGTAGACGACGACGTTCGCGCCCGACAGCTCCTCCAACAGTTCCCGCGTGCGACCGTTCTCCCCGATGATCCGTCCCTTCTTGCGCTGGAGGTCGTTGTCGTTGCGGGTGTGCTCGGACAGATCGATCAGATCGAGCGTCCGGAGGTCGTGGTCGAGGATCGACAGCGCCGTCTCCGGCTTGAAGCCGCGACCGATCGCCTTGATGATGTCCGGGGCCACCAGCGCGGCGACCGGGTCGTCGCGCTCCTCGATGGCGACGCTGCCCGATTCGGAGTCGATGTCGAGCCGCACGTTCGCCCGCTCTTCGATCTCCCGCATCGTCTCGCCGCCGGCGCCGATGACGACGCCGATACGGTCCTGCGGAACCGTCACGTGTTGCATACGAGGAAGTACCCGGCGAAGCCTTTTAAATATGTTCCGCCGGAACCGAGTGTGTGGGCGTGTGACGGTGTTCTTCGGGCGCTTGAGGACGAAATATCCGAAGCTACTCGTCGGACTCTTCGCCCGATTCCGGCTCCCCGCCCGACTCCGATACCGGCTCCCCGCTCGGCTCCGGCTCCCCGCTCGGCTCTGGCTCCCCGCTCGGCTCCGGCTCCGGCTCGGTCACGTACCCGCGGAGGTCGTCGGGGTCGACGTCGATCCCCTCCCGAGTGAAGAAGGCCGCCACGTTCTCGCAGTCCCGGTCGAGGAACTCGCCGGCGTTCGGATGGTGCACCGTCACGGCCTGTCCCATGTCGATGATCACCAGTTCGCCCTCGTGGATGATCATGTTGTACTCCGAGAGGTCGCCGTGGATCAGCCCGGCGCGGTAGAGCCGGCGCATGTACTCGCGGACGACCTCGTAGGCGGTCTCGGGGTTCTCCACGTCGACCTCGCTGAGCCGCCGTGCCCGGTCTTCGGCGTGCCCGACCAGCTCCATCACGAGGACGTTCCGTTGGACCGCGATGGGTTCGGGCACCCGCACGCCGGCCTTGCGCGCGCGTTCGAGGTTCGCCAACTCCTTGCGGGTCCACGCCAGCACGACCGCCTTCTTGTCGCTCGCGATGCCCTCGAACCGCGGGTCGCCCTCCAGGTACTCGCGCATGTGCCGGAAGTTCGATGAGTTGATCCGGTACACCTTCACGGCGACCTCGCGCTCGGGCGTGACGCCCTCGGGGCCGCCTCCGGCCGCGGCCGATCCCGGTTCCGGACGCTCGCCCGCCTGCCCGCCGAGCGCCTCGAAGACGCTCGCCTCCTTCCCGGTCGATACCGGTCCCCCGAAGGCGTCGACGTAGCCGTCCTGCACGAGCTTGTAGATGGCCGCCAGCGTCGCGTCGTCGAACACCGACTCCTGGAGCTTGAACTGCTCGGTGTCTTTGATCCGCTTGCGGAACTCGTCGAACTCCCGGTCCTGTCGGCGGGCGATCCGGTCCGCCTCCGTGTCGGAGACGTCCAGCTGTTCCCACTCGTCGCCGGGCTGATCGTCGGGCTCGAGCAGGACGAACTCCTCGCTCATTCGCCTCGACGTTCGACGCCGCGAGGGATAAGCGAGGGGGTCCGCGGAGCGCGGCGACCGCCCCGACCGCGCCGGGCCAGCCGTCGATCGCGTGTCACAACACGTCGAGCGCGTCCTCGACCGGCATGTGCCCGTCCCGAACCGCCTCCAGAATCGATCGCCGCTCCTCCGCCTCCGGGTCGGGCCCGCCCTCGGCGCCCCCGCCGCCGTCGCCGCCGATCTCGCCGAGCGTCACCTTCTCCGTCTCGCCGACGAACTCGGGGAAGTCGGTGCCGTCGGCCAGCGCTTTCTCCTTCTTGACGCGGTACGACCCGGCGTCGGTGGTGTACAGGTCGCCGGGGTGAAAGAAGTACCAGTCCTCGCGGTCGAACCGCACCGCGATCCGCGCCTTCGCGCCGAAGTTCCGCGCGAAGAACAGCAGCGCCTCCACCTCCTCGCCGGTGAGGTAGATCGGGTCGCCCGCGCTCGACTTCGCCTCGATCGCGTAGAACGTCTCGCCGTCGCCTGCGAGCACGTCCGGCAGCTCCCGCTCCGTGGCGGCGCCGCTGGCCGGGGCGCGCATCACGGCGAACCCCGCCTCGTCGAGGGCGTTCACCAGCTCCCGCTCGCGGCGGTCGCCCTTCCGGTTAGCGGACACGGTCGTCGTCACCCGGTTCGGTCATGCCCGTCGTAGACGCGAGCCGGTCAAAAGCCCGGCGGGTCGTCGTGGCCGCCGCCGCCTCCAGCGGGCGCTCCGATCCCCTCACCCTCGCAGCCGCTCCGCGTGCTCGACGACGACCCGACCCAGCCGCTCGGTGCGCTCCCGGAGTTCGTCGTCGGTGATCCGCGGGCCGGCGTCGGCGTCGCCGGTCTCGACGACCCTCGACGCGCCCTCGATCCCGACCTCGTGAGGGACCGTCCACGCGTGGACGTTCCGGAACGTCGACCGGAGGTGTTCGAGCGTTCCCCCGTACGAGCCGCCGCCGGCGGTCGCGAGCAGCCCCACGGCGGTGTTCGCGTACTCGTCGGAGCCGCAGAAGTCGTGGAAGTTCTTGAACGTCGAGGAGTAGGACCCGCGGTAGACGGGAGTGCCGGCGAGCACGCCGTCGGCCTCGCGAACGCGCCGTTTCAGCGCCTCGCTGTCGCCCTGCACGTCCTCGTCCGGGTGGTACAGCGGGAGATCGACCGCGCCCAGATCGATCAGGTCTGTCTCGGCGCCGGCGGCCGCCGCGGCGTCGAGCGCGACCGCCAGCGCGGCCCGCGTGGTGCTCGCCTCCCGACGGCTGCCGGACACCGCGACGATTCGGGTCATGGTCTCGCTTCGCGTGCCGGGCGCAAAAGCGCGGCGAGCCCGCCGCCGCCCGGATCGGACCGGAGAGCGGACACCGGGCATTATTGTCCCCGCCGCCGAGGTAGCCGACATGGACCAGATTGCCTTCGGCACGGACGGGTGGCGAGCCACCCTCGACACCTTCACCGACGAACGGGTGCGGATCGTGGGACAGGCGGTCGCCGACCACCTCGCGGCGGCGGGCCGCGACGAACCGGTCGCGGTGGGGTACGACGCCCGCGAGACCTCGGAGGGGTTCGCCGAGAGCCTCGCCGAGGTGCTCGCCGGCAACGGCTTCGACGTGCTCCTCCCCGAGCGCGACGCGCCGACGCCCGTGATCGCGTACGCCATCGTCGACCGCGGACTCGCCGGCGCGTGCATGGTTACCGCCTCACACAACCCGCCCGAGTACAACGGCGTGAAGTTCATCCCGCACGACGGCGCGCCCGCGCTCCCCGAGGACACCGAGGACATCGTCGCCCGTCTCGCGGAGCCCGACCTGCTCCCCGAGGGCGAGCGGGGCGAGATCACTCGCGTCGACCTCGTGAGCGACCACGCCGACGCGGCCCGCGAGGTCGTCGGCGCCGCGACCGGCGGCGACGGCGTCGACCTCGACGGGGTGACGGTCGCGTACGACGCGATGCACGGGAGCGGGCGCGGCGTCACCGACGCGCTCCTCGAGTCCGCCGGCGCCGAGGTCGTCAGGCTGCGCTGCGAGCGCGACGTGACGTTCGGCGGCGACTCGCCCGAGCCCTCGGCCGCGCACCTCGAGGAACTGACCGCCCGCGTCACCGATCCCGACAGCGACGTGGACCTGGGGATCGCCAACGACGGCGACGCGGACCGGATCGCGGTCGTCACGCCCGAGCGCGGCGTGCTCAACGCGAACCTCTTCTACGCCGCCTGCTACGACCGGCTCTTGGAGCACGACTCCGGACCCGCGGTCAGGACCGTCTCCACGACGTTCCTCGTCGACCGCATCGCCGAGGCCCACGGTGAGAAGGTGTACGAGACGCCGGTCGGCTTCAAGTGGGTCGCCGAGGCGATGGGCGACTGCGACGCGCTGTTCGGCGGCGAGGAGTCGGGCGGGTTCACCCTCCGCGGCCACGTCCGCGAGAAGGACGGCGTGCTGATGGCGCTCTTGGCCGCGGGCACCCACGCCGCGGAGCCGTTCGACGACCGGGTCGATCGCCTGCTCGACGAGCACGGGGCGATCGCCTCCGGGCGGGTGTCGCTCGACTGCCCCGACGACCGCAAGGAGGCGGTCCTCGACGAACTCGAAGAGCACATCCCCGACTCGGTCGCCGGCCACGGCGTCGCGAAGGTGGTCACCCTCGACGGCTTCAAGCTCCTCTTGGAGAACGGCTCGTGGCTGCTCGTCCGCCCCTCCGGCACGGAGCCGAAGCTCCGGGTGTACGCCGAGGCCGACTCCGAAGCGGCGGTCGACGACCTCCTCGCCGAGGGCCGCGAGATCGTCGACCCACTGATCTGAGCGCCCGCGGACTCGCCTCGTGAGATCCGAGAGCACCCCCTTTCTGACGACTTTCAGCTCCGCCTTGCGTTCGGCTCGAATATTTATAAATTAACGCCGAACCGTCGTGTGCGGTCGCCGAGTCGACCGCGAGTGGTTCCATGCACGACGAGATCCCCGCACCCTCGACACCGAACGGCTCGGGTGACGAATCGAGCGCGACCGATCCCGATCGGACCGATCCCGACCGGACTGACCCCGACCAGAACGACCCCGACCGGGACGCCGACCAGATCGAACCCGATCGAGCCGAGTCCAATCGAGCCGAACCCGACCGCCCCGGCGACGGCGTCGATCCCCCCGAGGAGACGGGACGCGATCGGCCGAAACGCGACCGGTCCGAGAGCGACGAAGAGCGCGATTCCGAACCGGTCGAATACCGAATCGAACGTCTCCGACTGGTGCGGATCGTCGTCACGCTCGCGGTCGTCGTCGCCCGGCTGATCCGGTCACTTTGAGCGTTTCCGTGCCGGTCCGATCGGGTGCCTTTTTAGGTGATACCGCCCTAGCCGAACGTATATGTTCAAGGCCATCGTGGGCGCGTCGACGCTACAGGACGCGCTCGATTCGGTGAGCGTGTTGGTCGACGAGTGCAAGATCCGCCTCAACGAAGAGGAGTTCTCCATCCGTGCCGTCGACCCCGCCAACGTCGGCATGGTCGACCTCACCCTCGAAGCCGCGGCGTTCGAGTCCTACGAGGCCGACGGCGGCGTCATCGGCGTCAACCTCGCCCGCCTCGAAGACATCGCCGGCATGGCCAACTCCGGCGACCTGATCCACCTCGAACTCGACGAGGAGACCCGCAAGCTCCACATCGAGATCGACGGGCTCTCGTACACCCTCGCGCTCATCGACCCCGACTCCATCCGCCAGGAGCCGGACATCCCCGACCTCGATCTGGCCTCCGAGATCGTCGTCGAGGGCGCCCAGATCGACCGCGGGATCAAGGCCGCCGACATGGTCTCCGACCACATCCGCCTGCGCGTCGACGAGACCGACGAGGCGTTCTTCATCGAGGCGGAGGGCGACACCGACGACGTCGACCTCCGGCTCCCCCGCGAGGACCTCATCGCGCTCACCGCCGGCCCCGCCGACTCGCTGTTCAGCCTCGACTACCTGAAGGACATGAACAAGGCGATCCCCTCCGACGCCGAGGTCACCATCGAGCTCGGCGAAGAGTTCCCCGTCAAGCTCCACTACGGCTTCGCCGAGGGGCTCGGGCACGTTACGTTCATGCTTGCGCCGAGGATTCAGAGCGACTGAGGCGGTCGAATTCGACGTTTCCGGAGCTGTCGAAGATCGCGATTTTTCTCCCGACTCACGCCTCGTCCACGACCGGGATCGACACCGTCACGCGCGTCCCGCGCGGCTCGCGGTCGGCGTAGTCGACCTCGGCGCCGATCGCCGCGGCGCCCCACTCGACGACCCAGAGGCCGAGCCCCGACCCGTGTTCGAGCGCGGTCTCGCGGCCGGACTCGACCGCCTCGACCTCGTGGTCGGGGATGCCGGGACCGTCGTCCTCGACGACGAGGGCGAACCGGGCGTCGCCGCTCGCGTCGTCTGCGTCCGGGTCCGCCTCCCCTTCCCGTCCCGCGTCCTCCTCCCGCCGGAGCGACACCCGAACCCACGCGCCACCGTCCTCGCGTTCGGTTCCCTCGCCGTCGTGGTGGTCGAGGGCGTTCTCGACGGTGTTCTCGACGATCGCCCGGAGCGCGTCCTCTCTGATACGCGTGGTCCAGTCGCCCTCGGGGAGCTCCGACTCGACGGTCGCCTCGGGATCGCGCTCTCGGGCGTCGGCGACCGCGGACGCGACGACCTCGTCGACGGCGACGGCGCTCGCGTCCCTGTCGGAGACGAGCCGCTCGACGGTGCCGGCCTTCTCGCCGAGCGCGGCCAGCGCGCCCGCGCGGCGCTCGACCGCGTCGGCCATCCGGACCAGTTCGGCGTCGTCGAGGCGGTCGCGGAGGATCTCGCCGTAGCCGCGGACGACGCCGGCGTCGTTGCGGAGGTTGTGGCGGAGGATCCGGTTGAGCACCTCCAGCTGCTGTCGCCGTCGCTCCCGCCCGGTGATGTCCGAGAGGACGACCGTGTACCCGACGTGGGTCCCGTTCGGGTCCGTCAGCCGCGAGGTCGACACCGCGTAGGTGCGCCGACCGGTTCCGGCCGCGGAGTCGATCTCGACCGTCTCGCGGGAGCCGCCGGCGTCGGGATCGGAGCCGCCGGTGCCCGAGTTGGCGTCGGCGTCGATGGGGGCGTCGCCGTCCGAGTCGGCGTCGCCCCCCGAGCCGGTCCCGACGGTGACCGGCAGGTCGAGGAAGTCGTCGAGCGGGCGGTCGCGGGCGGTCTCGGCGTCGACGCCCAACACCGTCTCGGCGGCGGGGTTGAGCCGGACGACGCGTCGGTCGAGCGCGAGCGCGACGATGGGGTCGGTCAGGTCGTCGATCGCCGTGCGCTCGGCGGCGCGGCTGGTCGTCGGATTGCGGTCGAACATCTCCGCGCGGTCGAACGCGTACGCGTCGAGCAGCATGTGCGGGACGAACATCAGCGGCGCGAGCTGGAGCTGCGGGACCGGCCCCAGCTCCAGCGTCCACGCGACGAGCGCGAATCCGGGGGGAAGCGAGCTCAGCGCGACCGCGGCGCTCTCTCGCCGATAGAGGGGGCCGTAGCTGAGCAGGGTGTCGACCAGCAGGAAGACCGCGCTGGCGACGAGCACGGTCTCGACGGCGACGACGAGGTACGCCCAGGGACCGAACGCGTACGAGACCGTCTCGACGCCGAAGACGGGGTCGCTCTCGAACCCGGCCCAGAACGCCCCGTGAAGGGAGTTCGTGGCGAGGAGCGCGGTCGAGAGGAGGCCGAAGCCGACGACCGCCGCGAACAGGCGGCTCCGGACCACGTCGCTCCGCCCCGTGTACTCCAGCGCGAAGCCGAGGAAGGCGATCCCGGTCCAGACGACGCCGAGCCACATCGTCGCCTCCAGCGCCGCCCGGAGCGTCGGGTCCGCGACGAGGAGGCCGACCCCGTAGGAGCAACACCACGTCGCCTGCGCGGCGAACACGCCGAGGAACCAGTCGACGCCGGGACGCCCCCGGTGTTCGCGGATCGCCAGCGCGAGGCCGATCGCCCCCGCCCCGCCGGCGAGCGAACCGAGGGCGGGCCACGCGGGGACGGCGTCGAGCATGTGTCAGTGACGTGGGGGACCCGGATCCTAAAGGTGTCGTGCGGCGGCGGTTCGCCTCCTCGTCACTCGGTTCGGCGCCCGAACGCGACGGCCACGGGAACGAGCAGGACCGCGCCGATCAGGAACGGCGACGCGACGGCGACGGTGTAGAGGACGGCCATCAGCGGCGGGCCGACGGTCCGCCCGAGGCTCGACGCGCCCTGCGTCACCCCGAACGCCGCCCCCTGTTCCGAATCTCCGGCCGACGAGGAGACGAGCGTCGCCAGCGAGACGTTCACGAGGGCGTTCCCGAGCGAGAGCGCCGCGAGCGCGGCGAGCAGTGCGACGAGGGGGAGCGTGAGCCACGCCGGGCCGCCGAGGTCGACGCCGTCGGCCACCCGGTCGACGAGCCCGGTCGCGGGGATCGCGACGAGAGCGATCCCGAGGACGACCGACCCGGCCGCGACGAGCGTCCGCGAGGAGACGACCCGCGAGAGCCGCCCGACGAGGACGCCCTGGTTCACCGCGCCGAGGACGCCGACGTAGGTGAGCAGGAACGCCGCGGCCGTCGCGTCGTAGCCGAACGCGTCGGCGACGTACGGGATGAACATCACCTGCACGCCCGCGAACGCGACGGCGACGACGAAGTACGCGACCGTCAGGGGTCGGAGCGCCGCCGAGGCGAGCGCGTCGCGGAACTGGCCGATGGCGGTGGTGCGCCGGCTGCCGTCTTCTGCGGTCGCCCGCGTCCGGGTCGGCTCCTCCAGGAAGAGGAACCCGACGGCGACCGCGAGGAAGCTCATCCCCGCCGCCGCGAAGCTCGGCAGCGAGTACGCCGTCGCCGGGACGAACGCCGGAAACAGGGCGTCGGCGCGAGCGACCACGGGGTCGGCGGCGAGCAGTCCGCCGATCGCCGGGCCGAAGGCGAAGCCGAGACCGAACGCGGCCCCGATGAGCCCCAGCGCGCCCGCCCGCCGGTCCCGCGGCGTGATGTCGGCGACGTACGCCTGCGCGGCGGCGATGTTGCCGCCCATCGCCCCGGCGAGCGTCCGGGAGGCGAACAGCGTCGCGAGCGCGGCGACGGGCCCGAAGCGCGCCCCCGCCTCGCCGGCGTAGCCGAACGTCGTCCACGCGACCCCGGCGGCCGCGAGCGACGCGAGCAGGACCGGCCGGCGCCCGATCCGGTCGGAGAGCCGGCCGAGCGTGGGCGCGGCGAGGAACTGCGCGAGCGAGTACGACGCCGCGAGCAGGCCGATGAAGGCGTCGCTGACACCGAACGACCGCACGTAGAAGGGGAGGATGGGGATCACGATCCCGAAGCCGACGAGATCGATGAAGACGACGCCGATCACCACGGCGAGCGCGCGCCGCGGGTCGCTGACGCCCTCGATCGACGCGGCCCCCGCCTCCGGATGTGTCACAAATGCCGCTCGATGACGCGCTTCGCGGCCTGTCCCTTCTCCTTCCAGCCGTAGCCCTCGTCGTACACGTGGCGCTTGGCGTCGACGAGTTCCTCTGGCGTCGACTCCTCGAAGCCGCCGCGGTCCCACGCGCCGGACTCGCGGAGCCACTCGATCACGTTCTCGCGCGTCTCGGGCCACGAGAGCCCGACCATCTCGTACCACGCCACCATCGCGAAGACGGCGTTGTCGTGGCAGCCGGGGACGGATCCGTGCTCGTAGACGGTCCGCATGGGGTCGCGGGTGGGTTCGGAGACGCGCTCCTTGAACTCCGCCGCCGTGAGCAGCCGGAGCCGGTCGCCGTCCTCGACGACGCGCTGTTCGCGTTCCAGGGCGCCGAGCG
Organism: Halorubrum saccharovorum DSM 1137; assembly: GCF_000337915.1. Taxonomy (GTDB): domain Archaea; phylum Halobacteriota; class Halobacteria; order Halobacteriales; family Haloferacaceae; genus Halorubrum; species Halorubrum saccharovorum. The sequence goes on along the minus strand of NZ_AOJE01000021.1, from coordinate 120,316 downwards.
CGGCCTTGTGGAGGCCGCTCCACTCCCCGTGAACCGCCTCGCGGAGCGTGGACTCGGCCATCCCGTCGGGTTCGGCGGTGAGGACGGTGAGGAGGTCCGTGTACGCCTTCTCGATGGTCGGCCAGCTCACGCCCTCGAAGTCGCAGTCGGCGTCGTGGAGGCTGTTGGTCGTCCGACAGCCGGGACACGGGTAGCGGAACGTCGGCACTGAATGGAGGTGGGTCGCGCCCCGAGTTAGGGTTTTCGCGACGGCCCGGCGGGATCGACGCCGGAAATCGCACGGACGCTTGTGAGGTTCCGAAACGTTTACTCGCCGCCCGACCGCGACTTCACACGGTATGACAAAAGTGAGCGTCATCGGTGCGGCGGGGACTGTCGGTGCCGCGGCCGGGTACAACCTCGCGCTGCGGGACGTGGTCGACGAGCTCGTCTTCGTCGACATCCCGGACCAGCGCGAGACGACCATCGGACAGGCCGCCGACGCGAACCACGGCGTCGCCTACGACTCGAACACGACCGTCCGGCAGGGAGAGTACGAGGACACCGCCGGCTCGGACGTGGTCGTCATCACGGCCGGCATCCCGCGCAAGGAGGGACAGACCCGGATCGATCTCGCGGGCGACAACGCGCCGATCATGGAGGACATCGGTTCCTCTATCGCCGAGCACAACGACGACTTCGTCACCGTCACCACCTCGAACCCGGTGGACCTGCTCAACCGTCACCTGTACGAGGCCGGCGACCGCGACCGCCACAAGGTGGTCGGCTTCGGCGGGCGGCTCGACTCCGCGCGCTTCCGGTACGTCCTCTCCGAGCGCTTCGACGCCCCCGTCAAGAACGTCGAGGCGACGATCCTCGGCGAGCACGGCGACGCGCAGGCCCCCGTCTTCTCGAAGGTGCGCGTGAACGGTCGCGACCCGAGCTTCGACGCCGGCGAGAAGGAGGAGATCCTGGAGGACCTCCAGGAGTCGGCGATGGACGTGATCAGCCGCAAGGGCGCCACGCAGTGGGGGCCCGCCACCGGCGTCGCGCACACGGTCGAGGCCATCCTGAACGACACCGGCGAGGTGCTCCCCTGCTCCGTCGTGCTCGACGGCGAGTTCGGCTACGAGGACACCGCGCTCGGCGTGCCGGCGAAGCTCGGATCGAACGGCGTCGAGGAGGTCGTCGAGTGGGACCTCGACGAGTACGAGTCGGAGCTGCTCGACGAGGCCGCCGACAAGCTCTCCGAGCAGTACGACAAGATCGCGTAAGCGACCGACTCGATCCGCTCCGGTCGCCGTCGACGGCGACGCGAACTCAATCCCCGATTTTTCTGACGCTCTCGAACTCCGTGCCGGCGGTGAGTACCGTACAGAACCTCTATACGATGTGCGGCGGCGCGCGCCTGTGAGCGCCCCCCGGGCGCGAACAGCGCGCGCGAGGGAGTCGAACCGGCGCGGCGCGCCGGTTCGACGAGGCTGGGGAGGCGTGAGGCGCTGTGCGGGACGGGGCTTCGGAGGCGGTCACCGCGCCCCCGATCCCTCAGCATCCGACCGATCGAAAGCGACTCGGCCTCGCCGACCCAACCGCCGGGTATGAGCGAGACGGACGCCTCGGAAACGGACGCCGCGGAGACCGTCCCCGTCACGGTGTACACCCGCGAGAACTGTTCGCTGTGCGAGGTCGCCCGCGAGACCATCGAGGAGGTCGCCGACGGCCTCGACGTGGCGATCGACCTCGACATGGTCGATGTCGACGAGGACCCCGAACTGGCCGAGGAGTACGGCGAGCGCGTCCCCTACGTGCTCGTCGACGGCCACCCGGCGTTCAAGTACGAGGTCGACGAGCGGGAGCTGCGGCTGAAGCTCTTGGCGGCGGCCTGATCGGCTATTCGAAAAGGACGGGAAAGCGCCCGACCGGCGTCGACTTACTCGCCCGCGTCGCCCGTCTCCGCCTCCGCGCCGGGGGCGTTCCGCTTCACCGTCGTGATCCCTTCGACCGCGTTCGACCGGGAGGCGTATCCCTGCCCGGAGTCGGCGACGATGTTGCCGTTGCGGTGGCGGAGCCGCCAGCGCCACTTGCCGCCCGCGTCCTCGTAGATCTCGAAGGCGGCGTTGCCGACCTCCAACACGTCGGCGTCGGGCCCGTACTCGCGGACGCGCTCGATCGCGTCCCGCGCGCCCGACTCGGAGGCGTACCCCTCTCCGGAGTCGGCGACGATGTTGCCGTTGCGGTGGCGGAGCCGCCAGCGGTGCTCCCCGGCGGCGTCCTCGAACAGCTCGAAGGTCGCCTTCGAGCCCCCGCCCTCGCCCCCTTCGCCGCCCTCTTCACCGACCGCTTCGAGGGCCGCGTCGGCGGCGTTCGACCGCACGCTGTCGAGCCCCTGCCGGGCCTTCGACCGGGAGGAGTACCCCTCTCCGGAGTCGGCGAGCACGTTGCCGTTCTCGTGGATGAGCCGCCAGCGCCACTCGCCGCCCGCGTCGCGGAACATCTCGAAGGCGGCCGGGTCGACCCGGAGGTAGTCCGCGGCGGCGACGTGTTCGCGGACTCGGCCGAGCGCGCGCTTCGCGTTCGACTTGGAGGCGTACCCCTCGCCGGAGTCCGAGATGACGTTCCCGTTGTCGTGGCGGAGCCGCCAGCGCCACTCGGCGCCGGCGTCCTCGAACAGTTCGAAGGTCGCCTTGCTCGCGATATCCTCGTCCTCGCTCGGGACGGCCACGTCCGGGTCCGCGGCGTCCGCGGGCTCGGGCCCGTCGTCGTCGGCGATCGCCTCGGCCTCCGCGACCGGGGTCTCGATCCGGAGGATCCCCGCGCCGAGCGCGTTCCGCCTGACGCTGTGGAGCCCCTTCTGGGCCTTGCCGCGGCTGCTGTACCCCTGCCCGGCGGTCGCGATGACGTTGCCGTTGCGGTGGCGGAGCCGCCAGCGCGGCTTCCCGCCCGCGTCCTCGAACAGCTCGAACCGGGCCTTGCTCTCGCGCAGCGCCGCGGTCTCAGCGCGGGCCGCTTCGAGCGCCGATTCGGTCTCCGCCAGCTCCTCGCTCCTCGCCGCGAGGTCCGATTCGGTCGCCTCTCGGTCCGATCGGGCCGCCGCCAGCTCCTCGCGGGCCGCCGCCAGCTCCGCGCTCGTCTCGTCCAGCTCCTCGCGGGTCGCCGCCAGTTCCGCGCTCGTCTCGTCGCGCGCGGCCGTCGCGGCCGCCGTTTCGGTCTGCATCCGTTCGTAGTCTTCGTACACCGGATCGGACAGCAGCGGGACGACCGTCCCCGCGAGCCCGATGAGCCCGAGCCCGAGCCCGTACGCGGCGATCACGGCCGGCTCGCCGGTGGCGGTGGACCAGCCGTCCGGGAAGATGTTCACGAACCAGACCACGCCGAGGACGCTGACCGCCGTCCCGAGATACCCGAGAGACGTCCCCGCTCGACGGAGCGGGAAGCGGATCACCGCGCCGAGCATGATGAACGGCGGCGCCAGCGCCGCGAGCGCGTACCCGATCCCGCGGGTGGTCGTCGCCTGTTCGGTGAGGAGGAAGAGGACGACCCCGGATAGCCCGAGCAGCACGCCGAACCCGAACAGCCAGAACCCGTTCACTTCGTCGTCGGTCGTCGGGGCCCCGATGCGTCGAGCGTACAGCCCGCCGGGCGAGCCCGATTGCTTGTCACTTGCCATGACCCGGAAGTCGCCGGCCGGCCGGTTATAGGTGTGGGTGTGTGACACGAACTAACGTCTAGCGAACCACCGCGGCTCGAAAGCCGATCTCCGACGGACTACCGCGACCCGATCGTTTACGAGCCGAACGCCCCCTCGTGAGAACATGCACGTGATTCGAGGCGGGCGAGTGGTCGACGTCGACGGGACCCGCGAGGCCGACGTGGCGGTCGCGGACGGCGAAATCATCGCGGTCGGGCCGGACGCGGTCGCCGAGATCGGCGGCGAGGACGCGGTCGATTCCGAGACCGACGCGAGCGGTTCGGTGGTCGCGCCGGGGCTGATCGACGCGCACGTCCACGTCATGATGGACGGGCGGCCAGACGTGGCCACCGCGGTCTCCGACAGCGACTACACCGCGAGCTACCGGGCGGCCGGCAACCTCCGAGACGCCCTCGAAGCGGGGGTCACGACGGTCCGCGACCTGGGGAGCCGCGGGACGCTCGCGCTCGACGCGGGCGAGGCGGTCGCCGCCGGCGAGATCGACGGCCCGCGCGTCCTCGCGTGCGGCCGCAACGTGATCATGACCGGCGGCCACGGCAACTGGTTCGGCCGCGAGGCCGACGGCCCGGCAGAGGTCCGGAAGGCGGCCCGCGAGCAGCTGAAGGCCGGCGCGGACGTGCTCAAGTGTATGGCGACCGGCGGCGTCCTCACCGAGGGCGCGGTGACGGGTGCCCCGGAGCTGACGCCCGACGAGCTCGCGGCGTTCACCGACGCCGCCGCGCCGACCGACACCCCCACCGCGGCCCACGCCCACGGCGAGCGGGGGATCAAGAACGCGGTCGAGGCCGGGATCACGAGCATCGAGCACGGCACCTTCATGGACCGCGAGGCCGCCGAGATGATGGCCGAGCGCGGCACGTACTGGGTGCCGACCGCAAGCGCGCTCCGCGGGATCGCCGATAACGGCGTCGAGGCGGGGATCCCCGAGGACGCCGTCGCGAAGGCCGAAGACGCCGCCGACCGCTTCGACGACGCGTGGGACCGCGCGCTGGACGCCGACGTGCCGATCGCGATGGGCACGGACGCCGGCACCCCCTTCAACTTCTTCGGGGACATCCCGCGGGAGCTGGAGTACATGGTCGACTACGGACTCTCGCCCGAGGGCGCGCTGGAGGCGGCCACCGTCAACGCCGCCGACCTGCTCGGGCTCGACGACGTGGGGCGGATCGAAGGGGGGTACCGCGCCGACCTCGTCGTCCTCGACGCCGACCCCACCGAGGACGTGACGGCGTGGCGGGAGCCGGACGCGGTGTTCGCCGCGGGCGATCAGGTCGCGTAGTGGGCGCGGCCGCGACCGACCCCCGACGACCGCTCGCCTCCGCGACCGACCCCGACGACCGCTCGCCTCCGCGACCGACCCCGAACGGTCGCTTTTAACCCGAGCCGACGCAAGGATCGGCCGATGACGAGCGCGCACTCCGGGTCGTCGCCCCGGCACGCGGACCCGGACGAGAACCCCTACGTGGAGTCGCCGCCGACCGACTTCGAGCCGGTCGCGGATCTCTCCGAGGACGAGGCCGCCGAGCAGGCGTCACTGCTCCGGGCGGCGGTCCGCGAGCACGACTACCGGTACTACGTGGAGGCCGACCCCCTGATCTCCGACGAGACGTACGACCGACTGTTCTCGCGGCTGGAGGACCTCGAAGACGCGTTCGACCTCTCGACCGAGAACTCTCCCACGCGCCGCGTCGGCGGCGAGCCGCTCGACGAGCTGGACACGGTCGAGCACGTCGCGCCGATGCGCTCCATCGACAACGCGACCGAGGCGGAGGCGGTCCGCGAGTTCGATGATCGCGTCCGGACTGGACTCGACGCCCAGGGGTTCGACCCGGACGCGGTCGAGTACGTCTGCGAGCCGAAGTTCGACGGGCTCTCCGTCGAGGTGGTGTACGAGGACGGCGAGTACGCCCGCGCCGCCACCCGCGGCGACGGGACCGAGGGCGACGACGTGACCGAACAGGTCCGGACGATCCGGTCAGTCCCCGGGAAACTGCGCGGCGACCCGCCGAGCCGGCTCTCGGTCCGCGGCGAGGCCTACATGCCACGCGACGCCTTCGAGGCGTACAACGAGGAGCTGATGGAGCGCGGCGAGGAGCCGTTCGCGAACCCCCGCAACGCCGCGGCCGGGACCCTCCGTCAACTGGATCCGTCGGTCGTCGCGGAGCGCCCCTTAGAGGTCTTCTTCTTCGACGTGTTGGGGTGGGAAAACGACGGAGAGGGGGCATCTGTAGAGCGCCCCGACGCCCACTGGGCCGAGTTCGACGCCTTCGACGCGTTCGGGCTCCGGCGCACCGACCGGGTCGAGCGCGTCGACGACATCGAGGGGGCGCTGGCGTACCGAGACCGGCTCATGGCCGACCGCGAGGACCTGAACTTCGCGATCGACGGAGTCGTCATCTCGGTTGACGACCGCGCGCACCGCGAGGCGCTCGGGTCGACGTCGCGGGCGCCGCGGTGGGCGTTCGCGTACAAGTTCCCGCCCCGCACCGCGACGACGACGGTGGAAGGCGTCACGGTGCAGGTGGGCCGCACGGGTCGGCTCACTCCCGTCGCCGAACTCGGTCCGGTCGACGTGGGCGGCGTCACCGTCTCGCGGGCGACCCTCCACAACCCCGCCGAGATCGAGGCGCTCGGCGTGAACGTCGGCGACCGCGTGCGGATCTACCGCGCCGGCGACGTGATCCCCTACGTCCCCGAGGTGGTCGAGAAGCGCTCCGAGGGGACGTACGCCTTCCCCGAGACGTGTCCGATATGCGACGCCCCAGTCGAGCGTGACGGGCCGCTCGCGTTCTGTACCGGCGGGCTCGGCTGTCCGGCGCAGTTAGAGCGAACGATCGAACACTGGGCGCGGCGAGACGCGCTCGATATCGAGGGGTTGGGCCCCGAGCGCGTCGAACAGCTCCGCGAGGCGGATCTGGTCGAGTCCCTGACCGACCTGTACGACCTCACCGTCGGGGACGTCGCCGCGCTGGAGGGGTGGGGCGAGACGAGCGCAGAGAACCTGATCGCGGAGCTGGAGGCGACCCGCGACCCGCCGCTCGACGACTTCCTCGCCGGGCTCGGGATCCCCGACGTAGGCGCGACGACGGCCCGGGCGTTGGCGGCGCACTTCGGCGACCTCGACGCGATCCTCGACGCCGACGAGGAGGCGCTCCGCGCCGTCGACGACGTGGGACCGGAAGTGGCCGAATCGATCCGGACGTTCCTCGACGCCGACGAGAACCGAGCGGCGATCGAGGGGCTCCGCGAGCGCGGAGTCGACCCCGAGCCGGTCGAGGCCGAGACCGGCGACGCGCTCGCCGGCCTGACGTTCGTGTTCACCGGGTCGCTGTCGACGACTCGGAGCGAGGCGCAGGCGCACGTGGAGGCCCACGGCGCCGACGCCACGTCGAGCGTCTCGGGCAACACCGACTACCTCGTCGCCGGCGAGAATCCGGGACGGTCGAAGCGCGACGACGCCGACGCGGAGGGCGTCCCCGTGATCGACGAAGCGGAGTTCGCCGACCTCCTCGCGGAGCGGGGGGTCGAGTGGCCGCCCGAGGGCGACGCGTAGCGCCGAGGCTCCCGCTGTCGGTGTCGTTCTCTCCACTGTCGGCGTCGTTCCCTCCGCTGTCGTCGGCGTTCGAAAAAGGAACCGAGCCGCTGGCCTCAGACGAGCGGGAAGATCGTGGAGACGATCAGCACGGTGATGAGGCCGGTCACCGAGATGATCGTTGTGAGCGCGGTCCAGGTCTGCAGCGTCTCCCGCTTGGTCAGTCCACCGATCTCGCTGACGAGCCAGAAGCCGGAGTCGTTGAACCACGAGAAGATGTTCCCGCCCGCGCCGATGACCATCACGAGGTAGGCCGGGTTGACGGTCAGCTGCCCGGTGAGCGGCGCCATGATCCCCGCGGCGGTCAACATCGCGGCCGTGGCGGACCCCTGCGCGACGCGGACGATCGCGGCGATGAGCCAGGCCGTGACGAGCAGGCCGATCCCCACTTCCTGAAGCGCGTTGGCCAGGTAGTCACCGATTCCGGAGGCCGCGAGCAGCGCGCCGAACGCCCCGCCGGCCGCCGTGATCGCGGCGATGTTCCCGCCGCTTTTCAGGGCCTCGGTGAGCTCGTCGCTCCACTCGCTCTGGCTCATGGAGTCGTAGCGGTAGAACGTGTAGGCGGCCGCGAGCGCGGCGATCGTCAGCGCGACGTTCTTGTTCCCGATGAAGTCGGTGATCGGCTGCACCGAGGCCAGTACCGGGAACAGATCCTGGAACGTGTTGGCGAACGTCGACGACGCGATCAGCAGGACCGCCAGCAGGATCGGCGCCAGCGACTCGAGCACTCCCGGGAGTTCGCTGGTCGGCCGGTCCGCGACCTCCTGCAGCTCCTCGGTCGAGGTCGCCATCGTGTCCCGGAGCGGAATGTCGAGCCGGTTGTTGATCCAGCGCCCGTAGATGAGCCCGGAGGCGATCGCCACCGGAATCGCGGTCACCAGCCCGATGACGATCGTCGTGAACAGGTTGCTCCCGATCTGGTCGGCGACCGCGAGCGGGCCGGGCGTGGGCGGGACGAACACGTGCGTCGTCGCGGCGCCCGCGCCGACGACGACGATGAACAGCGTGTAGTCGCGGCCGACGCGGGCGCGCATCGACCGGGCGAGCGGCGCCATGAGGTAGAATACGCTGTCGAAGAAGACGGGGACCGCCAGCACCGAACTGCTCCCGAGCAGCGCGATATCAGAGTTGCTCTCGCCGAGTACGCCTTGGAACCCGCGGACGATCCGTTGTGCCGCGCCGCTCTCTAACATCCCTTTCCCGATGACCGCCGCCATGAGGATCGGTATCCCGATCCCTGCCATTCCGTTTCCGAACGCCGTCGCTACCTGACTCCCGGCGTCCGTGGCGGTGAAGTCTGGGACGAAGAGCGTGTTCACGACCCCGACTAAGAACGCCGAGATGATCAGCCCGAGGAACGCCGGGAGGTCCAACCACACGAGCATCGCGATGACAATTATCAACCCAATTATAAATGTTAGTAGTGGACTGTGCGAGAACTGAACAGTTGCTTGGAGCGGCGTTGGTAGCATCCTGCCTGACATGCTGTAGATAAATAATTAAAATTTTCGAAGACGGGAAATCGGGCCTCTGTCTAGTGTTTTTCTGCATCATCGAGACGCGCGAGATCTTCGACGGCGCGGTGACGTCGACATCCGCATAATAGTCATATATCTAATACGTATTCTTTACTTCAACTGAACAATCAGTTCACTCGAGACGGCGGGCGCCGCGAGCGCCCGACTCGTGTCACCGTCGGCTTCGCCACCCCGCTAACCCTTCGCAGCTCGCGGTCACGACCCGCAACCCTTTATCCGGCGACGCGGCAACGGGGCGGTATGACCGCCATCGAACTGCGGGGCGTGACGAAGGAGTTCGCCGACGTCACGGCCGTTCGCGGCCTTGATCTCACCGTCGAAGAGGGTGAGGTGTACGGTTTCCTCGGCCCGAACGGCGCCGGCAAGTCGACGACCATCGACATGGTGCTCGACCTGGTCCGGCCGACCGAGGGGACGGTGCGCGTGCTCGGACGCGACGCCACCGCCGACGGCGTCTCGATCCGCCAGCGGACCGGGGTGCTCCCCGACGGATTCGCCGTGTACGACCGGCTCACGGGGCGGCAACACGTCGAGTTCGCGGTCCGATCGAAGGAGGCCGACGACGACCCGGACGACCTCCTCGACCGCGTGGGGCTCCTCGGCGACGCCGACCGCAAGGCCGGCGGCTACTCGAAGGGGATGCGCCAGCGCCTCGCCCTCGCGATGGCGCTCGCGGGCGACCCCGACCTGCTCATCCTCGACGAGCCGTCCTCCGGGCTGGACCCGGCGGGCGCGAAGGAGATGCGCGAGATCGTCCGGACCGAGGCCGACCGCGGCGCGACGGTCTTCTTTTCCTCGCACATCCTCGAACAGGTCGAGGCCGTCTGCGACCGCGTCGGCATCCTCAGGGCGGGCGAGCTCGTCGCCGAGGACTCCGTGGAGGGGCTCCGCGAGGCCGTCGGCGGCGAGGAGACGCTGGAGATCGCGATCGCCGGCGGCGCGAACGGCGCGAGCGAGGCGGGCGGCGCGGGCGATGCCGCCGTCGACGCGGTCCGCGACCTCGACGGCGTGAGTCGCGTCGACCGCGACGGCGACGCGCTCGTCGTGAGCTGCGCCGACGGCGCGAAGACGCGGGTCATCGGCGCGCTGGAGGACGCCGGCGTCGCGGTCGCCGACTTCCACACCCGCGAGGCGTCGCTCGAAGACCTCTTCTTGGCGTATACGGAGGGCGACGCGCCGGGTGAAGAGAGGGAGGGTGGAAGCGATGACGACGCGGCCGACGCCGAGGAGGTGGACCGATGAGCCTCCCCGCCATCGCTGAGAAGGACTTCCACGACACGGTGCGCTCCCGCGGAATGCTGATCCTCGTGGCGCTGTTCTCGCTGCTCGTCGCCGTGTTCGCGTACGTCTTCGCGCCCCCTGGAGAGCAGTTCGCGACGGAGTTCCTGTTGAGCGCCGCCGTCGGTCCCTTCCTGGTGACGACGCTCGTCCCGCTCGTGGGCGTCGTCGTCGGGTACAACGCCGTCAGCGGCGAGCGCGAGTCGGGATCGCTGAAGTTGCTCCTGTCGCTGCCGCACTCGCGCGCCGACGTGGTCTTCGGAAAGGTGGTCGGGCGGGGAGCCGCGCTGTCGCTCGCGGTGTTCTCCGGCTTCCTCCTCCCGGCGCTCGTGTTGCTCGCGCTCTCTCAGCTCGGGTACATCCAGGCGTTCAACGTCGGTTCGTACCTCGGGTACACCGTCTTCGCCGCGGTCCTCGGCGTCGTCTTCGTCGCGATCGCGACCGGCTGTTCGGCGGCCGCGTCCACGCAGCGGCGCGCGCTGATCGGCGGGGTCGCGATCTACGTCCTGTTCGTGATGCTCTGGGGCGCGGTCACCGGCCAGTTCCTCAACGCCGCGGGCGACGCGGGGCTGCTCAACCCCCTGCCGGTCTCCCAACAGCAGATCGGCGTGTTCCTGCAGGTCGCGAACCCGATAACCGGGGTCGAGCTGCTGTCCAACGCGTTCCTCAGCGGTCGGCTGTTCTCGGGCGAGGTCGTCAACCACCAGGTCTCGGCGGTGTCGATGCTGGTGTTCTGGACGATCGCGCCGCCGCTGGTCGGGCTCTGGAAGTTCGACGCCGACGACTTGTAAGGAGAGAGGCCGCCCCGCGGCCGATCTACGCCGACGCGCGCTCGATCGCCGCTTCGAGGTCGGCGACGATGTCTGCCGGGTCCTCGATACCGACCGAGAGCCGCACCATGTCGCCGGTGACGCCGGCGGCCTCCTGCTCTTCCTCCGTCAACTGCTGGTGGGTCGTCGACGCCGGGTGGATGACGAGCGTCTTCGCGTCGCCCACGTTCGCGAGCAGCGAGGCGAGGTCCGCGTTCTCGACGGTCCCCTTCGCGGCCTCGTAGCCGCCCTCCAGCCCGAAGGTGATCATGCCGCCGTAGCCGCCTTCCAGGTACTCGCTGGCCTCCTCGTGGGTCTCGTGGCTCTCCAGCCCGGGGTAGTTCACCCACGCCACGTCGTCGTGCTCGGCGAGGTACTCCGCGACGATCCCGGCGTTCTCGCAGTGGCGGTCCATCCGCAGCGGGAGCGACTCGGTCTGCTGAAGCGTGTTCCACGCGTCGAACGGGGACTGCTGGTCCCCCAGGTCGCGCAGGCCGCGGGTGACCGCCGCGAAGGTGAACGCGGCGTCACCGAACGCCTCGACGTAGTTGATCCCGTGGTACGCGGGGTTGTCCTGCGCGATCTCGGGATACTTCTCGGGGTAGTCTGCCCACGGGAACGACCCGCCGTCGACGAGGACGCCGCCGACGGTGGTGCCGTTGCCGGTGAGCCACTTCGTCGTCGACTCCCAGACGAGGTCCGCGCCGTGGTCGAGGGGGCGGCAGAGGTACGGCGTCGCGAACGTGTTGTCGACGAACAGCGGGACGCCGTGGTCGTGAGCGATGTCGGCGATCCGCTCGATGTCGGGCGTGACCAAGGCGGGGTTGCCGATCGTTTCGAGGTGGACGTAGGCGGTGTCCTCGTCGATCGCGTCGGCGTACCCCTCGTAGTCGAGCGGGTCGACGAACCGCGTCGAGACCCCGCGGCGCTCGACCGAGTGCGTGAGGTAGGTGTAGGTGCCGCCGTACAGCGCGGACGACGAGACGACGTTGTCGCCCGCGCTCGCGAGCATGAACGTCGCCAGATCGAACGCCGCCATCCCGGAGGAGGTGGCGACCGCGCCCACGCCGTTCTCGAGGGAGGCGATCCGCTCTTCTAAGGCGGCGTTCGTCGGGTTCATGATCCGCGAGTAGACGTTGCCAGCCTCCTCCAGCCCGAACAGCCGGGCGGCGTGATCGGCGTCCTCGAACTCGTAGGAGGTCGTCTGATAGATGGGCGTGGCGCGCGCGCCGGTCGCCGGGTCCGGGTCCGATCCCGCGTGGACGCTTCGCGTGCGGAACTCGTGATCGATGTCGTCCTCGTCGGCTGGCATACCTGGGCGTGCGCGCGCCGAGCGCTTAAAGCCGCCCGACCGTTGCGGACGTTTCCGGTATCTCGGAGGCGGACCCCGGCGGGGTCGGGTATTCCACGGAGACATCCCGGCAATTTCGGGCCGTGCGACCCCTCTCGTGCCAACCGTTAACAGCGTCGGGCCGTAACTGTGTCTATGGGAACACAAGGTCCGCGCGGTGACGCCTTCGAGATCGGGGAGGCGACGGGATCGATCCCGGACGCCGTCTGGCGGTACACGGCGCTCGCCGGCGCGCTCCTCGTCGGCTTCGCCCTCCTCAGCCAGAGCCTCGTCTACGGGGTCGGTGCGCTCGCGGTGCTGGTCGCGGCGGTGACGGTCGTCAGCGCGGTCGAGATCGTCGACGCCTACGACAAGGAGGCGCTCACAGTGTTCGGGGAGTACCGGAAGCTGCTCGAACCGGGCGTCCACCTCATCCCGCCGTTCGTCTCCCGCACGTACGCGTTCGACATGCGGACCCAGACGATCGACGTGCCGAGCCAGTCGGCGATCACGCGGGACAACTCGCCGGTGACCGCGGACGCGGTCGTCTACATCAAGGTGATGGACGCCAAGAAGGCCTTTCTCGAAGTGGACGACTACAAGAACGCCGTCTCGAACCTCGCGCAGACCACCCTCCGCGCCGTCCTCGGCGACATGGAGCTCGACGACACGCTCTCCCGGCGCGACCAGATCAACGACCGCATCAACGAGGAGTTAGACGAGCCGACCGACGAGTGGGGGATCCGCGTCGAGGCGGTCGAGGTCCGCGAAGTGAGCCCCTCGCAGGAGGTCCAGCGCGCGATGGAGCAACAGACCGGCGCCGAGCGCCGTCGCCGCGCGATGATCCTCGAAGCGCAGGGGGAACGCCGCTCGGCGATCGAGCAGGCCGAGGGTGACAAGCAGTCGAACATCATCCGCGCACAGGGTGAAAAGCAGAGCCAGATCCTCGAAGCGCAGGGGGACGCGATCTCCACCGTTCTCCGCGCCCGCTCGGCCGAGTCGATGGGCGAGCGCGCCATCATCGAGCGCGGGATGGAGACTCTCGAAGAGATCGGCAAAGGCGAGTCCACCACCTTCGTGCTCCCCCAGGAGCTCACCAGCCTCGTCGGCCGCTACGGCAAGGCCCTCTCCGGCTCCGACGTGCAACAGATGGAGGGGTTAGAGGGGAAGGAGTTCGACGAGGAGACCGAGAAGCTCCTCGGGTTGGAGGACATCGAGAGCGCCCTCGAACAGCTCGACACGGTGGCCGACAGCGACCTGCGAACCGACGAGACGCGCGACGCGGACACGGCCCGCGACGTCGAGCTGGACCGGCAGGAAGAGCGGGCCCGCGAGGCCGACCGCGACATCGAACTGGAGACCGAAAGCGAGCGGCCGGGCGACTGAGCGGGACGCGAGTCGAACGGGCGACTGAGCGGGACGCGGGTCGAACGGGCGACTGAGCGGGACGCGGGTCGAACGGGCGGTCGCCGGTCACGGGTCACCGGCCGGTCGTCTGCGGCGCCCTACCAGTCCAGCGATCCGCCGGACTGGTACTCGGTGACCTGCCGCTCGAAGAAGTTGGCCTCGCGGTTCAGGTCGACTGCCTCCGACATCCACGGGAACGGGTTCTCCGTGCCGAACCGCTCGTCCATGCCCAGTTGGGTGAGCCGCCGGTCCGCGATGTACTCGACGTACTCGACGAACCCCTCCGCGGACATCCCCATGAGGTCCGGGGGACACGCCTCCTCGGCGTACGTCGACTCCAGTTCGACGGCCTCGCGGATCAGCTCGTCGATCTCCGCCTCGAACTCGTCGGTCCAGACGCCCGGGTGCTCCTCGCGGATCGTGTTGATCAGGTCGATCCCGAAGTTGAGGTGGAGCGACTCGTCGCGCATGATGTACTCGAACTGCTCGCCGACGCCGACCATCTTCCCGCGCCGCTTCAGCGCGAGCATCATCGCGAAGCCGGCGTAGAAGAAGACCCCCTCCATGATCACGTAGAAGCCGACGAGGTCCCGGAGGAGCGCGCGCACGTCGTCGTCGGTCTCGACCGTGAACGACGGGTCGTCGATGGAGCGCGTCAGGTCGACGACGAACTCGTCTTTCTTCTGAATGGCGGGGATCCGGTCGTACATCCCGTACATGTACTCCGGCTCGAACCCGAGCGAGTCACAGCAGTAGATGAACGTGTCCGTGTGGATCGCCTCCTCGTACGCCTGCCGGAGCAGGTACTGGCGGCACTCCGGGGCGGTGACGTAGTCGTAGACGGCCAACACGAGATTGTTCGCCGTCAGCGACTCCGCGGTCGAGAAGAAGCCGAGGTTCCACTCGACGAGCCGACGCTCCGCATCGGTGAGCTCGTCGCTCTCCCACTGGTGAACGTCGTCCGCCATCGGAATCTCCTCGGGGACCCAGTTGTTGTTGACGCCGTCCCGGTAGTACTCGCGGGCCCAGTCGTACTGTATCGGCAGGATCTTGTTCGGGTCGTGCTGGCTGTCGGTGTTGAGTATCGGCATCGGTGGTGTGGTGTCGGTCGTGTCTCGGACGGTTACTGGCAGGCGTCACAGGTCGGGTCCTCGACGGTCGGGAGGTCGTCTCCCGCCGTGTTCGACGAGCCGTCGGCCGAACCGTTCTCGGACTCGGCGGAGGTCGACGTCGGCTCCTCGCCGAAGCCGGACCCGCGGTCGGCGTCCCCCCCGCGCGACTGCGTGTCGTCGTACTCGCTCATGTCGAGCGTCGACTGTTCGATGCTCGACGCGCCGAGCGTGCGCAGGTAGTAGGTCGTCTTCAGCCCGAGCTCCCACGCGGTCTCGTACACGTCGGTGAGCAGCGAGCCGTCCGTCGACGGGAAGAAGACGTTGTGCGACTGGCTCTGGTCGATCCACGCGCCGCGCCGGGCGGTGAGCCGGAGCTGGTGGCGCGGGTCGATCTCGAAGGCGCCGCGGTACAGATCGGAGAGCTCGCCGGGCAGGTCGAGGTCGCCGACCGCGCCGTCGCGGTACTTCAGGCGGTCGAGCGCCTCGGCGCCCCACTGGCCCTCGGCCTTGAGGTCGGCGACGAGCCGCTCGTTGACGACGGTGAAGTCGCCGGACATGTTCGATTTGACGTAGAGGTTCGAGTACAGCGGCTCGATCGACGGCGAGGTGCCGGCGATCGTCGATATCGTCGCCGTCGGGGCCACGGCGGTGGTGTTGGAGTTGCGCATCCCGTGCTCGGCGATCCGATCGCGGACCGCGTCCCAGTCGAGCGTCTCCGCGCGGTCGACCGGGACCTCCCGGCCGCGCTCGTCGGCCAGCAGGTCGAGGGTGTCCTGCGGGAGGACGTCCCGGTCCCACTTCGACCCCTCGAACGTCTCGTAGGCGCCGCGTTCGGCCGCCAGCTTCGCGGAGTTGTCGATCGCGTGGTAGCCGAGCAGCTCGCCGGCCCGCCCCGCGAAGCCGAGCGCGCGCTCGGAGTTCATCGGGACGCGGGCGAGCTGGAGCGCCTCGTGGAACCCCATCATCCCGAGCCCGATCGGGCGGTGTCGCGCGTTCGAGCGCTCGGCCTTATCCGTCGGGTAGAAGTTGAGGTCGACGACGTTGTCGAGCATCCGCATCGCCGTCTCGGCGGTGTCGGCGAACAGCTCGGCGTCGAGCTCGGCGGCCTCGCCGTCGACGCCGAGGTCGGGGGAGGCGTCCGCGGTCTCCGACCCGTCCCCGAGCTCGGCTCCGCCGCTCCGCGCCGCGACCCCGATATCGTCGGGGGCGGGATGCGCCTCCGCGTCGCCGCGGAACGTCATGTGGCGCGCGAGGTTGACCGAGCCGAGGTTGCAGACGGCGGTCTCCTCCTCGCTCGTGTTGAGCGTGATCTCCGTACAGAGGTTCGAGGAGTTGACGACACCGACGTGGTCCTGCGGGGACCGGACGTTACACGGGTCCTTGAACGTGATCCACGGGTGGCCCGTCTCGAACAGCCGGGTGAGCGTCTCGCGCCAGAGCTCGCTCGCGTCGACCGTCTCGTGCTGGCGGAGCTCCCCGCTCTCGGCCGCTTCCTCGTACTCCTCGTACAGCGCCTCGAACTCCTCGCCGTAGGTGCCGTGGAGCTCGGGGACCTCGTCGGGCGAGAACAGCGTCCACTTCTCGTCGTTCTCGACCCGCTTCATGAACAGGTCCGGCACCCACGCGGCGGTGTTCATGTCGTGCGTGCGGCGGCGCTCGTCGCCGGTGTTCCGCCGGAGGTCGATGAACGACGGGAAGTCGAGGTGCCACGCTTCGAGATAGGCGGCCGCCGCGCCCCGGCGCTTTCCGGACCGGTTGATCGCCCCGGTCACGTCGTTAGAGATCTTGAGGAACGGGACCGTTCCGGTCGACTCGACGCCGGTCGAGGAGATCAGCGCGCCGTCGGCCCGCAGCGGGGTCCAGTCGTTGCCGAGCCCGCCGGACCACTTCGAGAGCTTGGCGTGCTCCTTGTAGGCGTCGAAGATCCCCTCTAAGTCGTCGGGGACGGTCGTGAGGTAACACGAGGAGAGCTGGGGGTGGGTCGTCCCGGCGTGGAACAGCGTCGGCGTGGAGTGGACGAACCGCAGCGTGGAGAGGACCTCGTAGAACTCCTCGGCGCGCGCCGCCCGCTCCGACTCGTCCTCTCGGAGCGCGACGCCCATCGCGACGCGCATCCAGAACACCTGCGGGAGCTCGAACGGCTCGGCGTCGGCCTCCCGGAGGTAGTAGCGCTGTTCGAGCGTGTCGAGCGCGGTGTAGTCGAACAGCTCGTCTCGGGCCGGCTCGATCGCGTCGGCGAGGCGGTCGAGGTCGTACTCGCCCATCCGCTCGTCGAGCAGGTCGGCGTCGAGCCCTCGGTCGATCGCCTCGCGGAAGGAGTCGCGGTACGTCGCCGCGAGCGCGGCGTCGCCCTCGGGCGGCCGCTCGCCGGTCACGCGTCGGAAGTAATCCTCCCGGGCGACGCGGGCGGCGGCGGCGTCGTAGGCGGGGTCGCGCTCGATGCGCGCCGTGAGCGCGTCGACCGTCGCCTCGGCGACCTCGTCGGGGCTGGCGCCGTCGTACAGCGCGCGCTCGATCTCGTCGGCGATCCGGTCGCGCTCGTCGCCGTCCAGTACGTCCTCGTGGCCCGCCCGAGCCCGGTCGAGCAGGTCGCGAACAGCGGTGTCGTGTGTCGTCGTGCTCATGGTGTGTTCGGTCCGTCCGGGCTCGCCGCCGCGAAGCGACCGACAGCGTCGCCACTCACGGGTGCTGTCCCGATCGCCGCGAAAGCGTCGCTGTCGGCCGCGATCGGCGGCGAAATCCCGTTCGATCCGTGTCAGACAACTCCGGCTCCACCGGTATAAACATTACCAACAAATTTTCAGTAAAACAACTTTGGTTGTACTTCGGCGCGGGAGGCAGACGGCGCGTCGACTCCGGCCACACGACGGACTACGGTACTCACGCCGTCGGATCGGTCGCTCGGGGCGAGTCACAGGGCTGGCGACGCCTCCAACTCCGGTGAGAGACCCGGATTCAGGGGCGCCACGTCGCCGGATCGACTGCCCAGAGCGCGCCCACCGCGAGCGCGCCGGCGACGCCTCCCGTCGCGAGCGCGAGCGGAGAGCCCGCGGCGACCGACACGAGCAGCAGCGCCGCGCCGACGAGCAGCGCCGCGGTGTCCTCGGTCGTCGACGCGCGGACGACCGGCGCCACGGCACCGCCGACGACGGCGCCCGCGGCGATCCGGGCACCGAATTCGGAGCCGAGGTGTTCGTACGCGGCCGGATCGGTCGCGGCCGCGAGGGCCGAGCCGGGAGCGACCCCGAACCCCAAGCCGAACGCGACCGCGGCGGCGGCGCCTATCGCCGGCGCGGCCATCGCGGCGCGTGCGGAGAGATCGGCGTCGGCGAGCGCGGCGCCACCGCCGACGAGAAGCACCGACCCGGCCGCGAGCAGCGCGGGCGAAACGAGCAGCGAGACCGGCGAGAGCGTGACGGCCGTGTATCCCGTCGAACTCGATGACGAGGCGACGAGCGCCGGAGTGGTGCCCGACGCGAGGAACAGCGACGCCGTGGCGGCGAGGAGGGCGACCGATCCGACGAGGCGACGGCGGAGCGTGCTCATGTTCCGCCGGACACCGCGCGGACACAAAACGGTCGCGGGAGCGGGCCGATGAAAATGGGGACCAAGCGGCGCGCCCGCCTCAGATCGTCACGCCGGCCCGCTGGCCGCCGATCGAGACGATCACGCGCTCCGGTGTCCCCCGCTCGTCCGAGAGCCGCAACAGGAGGGTCTTGACGACCGGGTCGTCGGTCTCGATATCGCCGCGGACGCCGGCCTGATCGACGGCGATCCGGAGCGCGCGGTCGCCGGTACGGCTGATCCCGCCGAGACGTAACTGGACCTCGTCGGCCGTGAGCCGCTGGGCGACGACGAGCACCGACTCGCCGCCGTCGTCGACGAACGAGGTCGCCTCGACGAACGCCGTCGTCTCCGGCTGATCGGGGAGCACCGCCGACGTCGCCGCCGACTTCGACCGGAACGAGGCGGCGTGGGTCCGCAGCTCCTCGGGCAGCGAGCGCACGCTCTGCCCCTCGACGAGCGGGTTCCCGTCGACGTAGCGGCTCCGGACCGCGAGGTCCCGCGGCGTCGACGCCGCCAGGTCGTAGAGGCGGTCGGTACAGCCCGCGCTGGCGACGGCGAGGAGCCCGGCGGCCACCGCGCGGCGCTTCATGTGACGCCGTTCCGTCGGTCGCGGGTAAAAACCCCGCCGTCGCGGTTTTCGGCGCGTGAGAATCGGCCCCGGTGCGGGGACGGTCGAGGGAGTGCGTCCGACTACTCCTCGACCATCGGCGCCGGCACGCCGTCGTCGCCGCCGTCGAGTTCGAACGCGCGGCGGAGCTCCGCGATCCGGTCGCGGATGTCGGCCGCCAGCTCGAACTCCAGGTTGCTCGCGGCCTCGTCCATGCGCTCTTCGAGCGCCTCGATCTGGGCTTTCGCCTCGGCTTCGCTCTCCACGTCGCCGACGCTGACCGAGGAGGTGTCCGTCTTCGAGCCGGGGAGGTTCGTCTCGCCGACCGGCTTGTCGATGGTGGTCGCCTCGTAGCCGTGCTCTGCGTTATACGCCAGCTGGATCTCGCGGCGGCGCTGGGTCTCCTCGATGGCGGCCTCCATCGAGTCGGTGGTTCGGTCGGCGTAGAGGACGACCTCGCCGTTGACGTTGCGGGCGGCCCGCCCCATCGTCTGGACGAGGGTGGTGGTGGAGCGTAAGAAGCCCTCCTGGTCGGCGTCGAGGATGGCGACGAGACTCACCTCCGGGATGTCGAGCCCCTCGCGGAGCAGGTTGATCCCGACGAGCACGTCGATGTTGCCGAGCCGGAGGTCGCGGATGATCTCGTGGCGTTCGAGGGTGTCCGTCTCGTCGTGCATGTACGCCACGTCGATCCCGGCCTCCTCGAAGTACTCCGTGAGGTCCTCGGCCATCCGCTTGGTGAGGGTGGTGACCAAGACGCGCTCGTCGCGCTCGATCCGCTCGTCGACGCGTCCGAGGAGGTCCTCGACCTGCCCCGTCGCCTCCGTCACCTCCACCTTCGGGTCGACGAGGTGCGTCGGGCGGACGATCTGCTCGACGATCCGGTCGGAGGTCTCGCGCTCGTAGTCGCCCGGCGTCGCCGAGACGTAGAGAGTGCGGTCCGTCTTCTCCTCGAACTCCTCGAAGGTGAGGGGGCGGTTGTCGTAGGCGGTCGGGAGCCGGAACCCGTTCTCGACCAGCGAGTCCTTCCGCGACTTGTCGCCCTCGTACTGCCCTTTGATCTGGGGGATCGTCTGGTGGGACTCGTCGATCACGGTGAGGAAGTCGTCGGGGAAGTAGTCGAGCAGGGTGTACGGGGCGTCGCCCGACTCGCGGTCGTCCATGTGGACGGAGTAGTTCTCGATCCCCGAGCAGTAGCCCGCCTCCCGGAGCATCTCGAGGTCGAACGTGGTCCGCTCCTCGACGCGCTGGGCGGCCACGAGGTCGCCCTGCCGCTCGAAGTAGCTGACCCGCTTCTCCATCAGGTCCTCGATCTCCGCGATCGCCTGTTCCAGCTGGTCGTCCGGGATCGAGTAGTGCTCCGCCGGGTGGAGCATGACGGCGGGTTCCTCCGAGACGACCTCGCCTTTCATCGGGTCGACCTTGATCATCCGGTCGATCTCCTCGCCCCACAGCTCCACCCGGACCGCGTACCGGCCGTACATCGGGTAGATCTCGACGGTGTCGCCTCTGACGCGGAAGGTTCCCTGCGTGAAGTCCACGTCGTTGCGCTCGTAGTTCAGGTCGACGAGTCGGGCGAGCAGCTCCTCGCGGCCCACCTCCTCGCCGACCTCCAGCCGGAGCGCCATGTCGCGGTAGTTCCCCGGGTCGCCGAGCCCGTAGATCGCGGAGACCGAGGCGACCACGATCACGTCGTCGCGGGTGAGGAGCGAGCGCGTCGCCGAGTGGCGCAGTCGGTCGATCTCCTCGTTGATCGACATCTCCTTGTCGATGAACGTGTCCGTCTGCTCGACGTACGCCTCCGGCTGGTAGTAGTCGTAGTAGGAGACGAAGTACTCGACGGCGTTGTCCGGGAACAGCTCGCGGAACTCCTCGTACAGCTGGGCCGCGAGCGTCTTGTTGTGCGCCAAGACGAGGGTGGGCTGATCGAGCTCTTCGGCGACCCACGAGACGGTGTTCGTCTTCCCGGAGCCGGTGACGCCGAGGAGCGTCTGCTTGTCGGCGCCCGACTCGAACCCCTCCACGAGTTCCGCTATCGCCTCCGGCTGGTCGCCCGCGGGTTCGAACGGGGCGTCGACGCGGAGGGGGCGGTCGACGGTCGGGCGGTCCTCCGAGAGGGGGGAGTCGGCGTCGCTCACGATACGCGTCGTTGGGCGGCGAGCCACTTGAGCGGCGCGGCTACGGCGGTCGACTGCCCGGTTTCCTCTCAGGCGGGTCCATCAGGGGGAAGACCGATTAGCGACCGGACGGAACTGAGCCCGTGTCCCTCCAACTCACGCCCGTCGCCGCGTTCGGCGCGGCCCTCGTGCTGTTCGTCTGGGTCGCGATCGGCGCGTGGGTCAACTTCGACGCCCACGCCCGCGGAAGCGACCATCCGGGGTTCTGGGGCGTTCTGGCCCCGGTTTCGGGCATCGTGCTGGCCTACTACCTGCTGTGGTGGCGCCGCGGACGCTCCCGCGAGTATCCGGCGTCCAAGTGGGAGCGAGCCACCGCTATCGTCGTCGTCGCCGGTCTCGGCGGGCTGGTGGTCGGGAGCCTCGTCTCGCCGCCCGATCCGATCTCGCAGTTGACCGTTTGGCCGGTCGCGTTCGCCTGCTGTCTGCCCGTCGCGTACTGGCTGGTGAGAAAGAGGTTTGGAACGGCTGAGGGTACGTCTACCGGTCGTTGAGGTGGATTCTTGAAAGTCTCAACCGTTCATTCATAAACTGTTGGCGCTGGTTCGGCGGTGAACACCTCCAAAGCCCCGGTCGCGAGGACTCTGTGCGGTCGCTGCGGTCCTCAGTCGCTCGTTTCACTCGCTCCTTGTGGTCCTTGCGTCCCGCGTCTTCGTCCTTCCGGGAGACTTCGTCTCCCGTCTTTCCGCTCGCTACGCTCGCGGAAATCGCGACTGCCCCTTTGAGTCCCACCCCGACCCCGACCGCCAGCACCTCACGCCTCCCCAGCCTCGTCGGCGCGGCGCTTATAAGCGCCGCGCCGACTCCCTCGCACACGCTGACTCGCGGCCGCCGAGGGCGGCCGCTCGCAGGTGCGCGCCACCGCGACTAACTACATCCGGTCCTCACGTCTCAGTCGTCGGCCGTGTACGCCCCGCTCCGGTGTTCGATCCGATGTACCTCGACGATCGATGAGTCGTGATCGAGCACGCACGCGAGTCGGTACTGTCCGACGCGAAGCTTGGAGAACGGACCACCGGTCAGCGGTTCGACGAACTCCGCGGGCTCCCGCCACTCCGAGTCGACGACCTCGTCGAGCTTCGAGGTGATCCGGTCTTGCACGTGTGCGTCTAGGACCTCGAACTGCTCGGCTGCACGCGACGTGAACGCCCACGTCCACTCTTCACTCACGGTCCTCGTTCTGGTCCATCATTTTCATGACTTCCTCCCGCGAGACGAGTTCGGAACTCTCGGTCCGGAGCTCGTGCTCGCTCGTCGCGATCTGTCGCCATCCCTCTCTCGAAAAGTCGGGATGCTTGACGGCGTCGCGGACGGCGTATCGTAGGAACTCGCTGCGAGAGTTGAACCCCTGTTCCTTCCACGTCGCGTCGATGTCGTCGAGGAACGGCTTCCCGAGGCGGAGATTGATCTGCACCGTCTCCGGGC
The DNA here is from genome assembly GCF_000337915.1 of Halorubrum saccharovorum DSM 1137. Classification (GTDB taxonomy): domain Archaea; phylum Halobacteriota; class Halobacteria; order Halobacteriales; family Haloferacaceae; genus Halorubrum; species Halorubrum saccharovorum. The sequence goes on along the minus strand of NZ_AOJE01000021.1, from coordinate 97,789 downwards.
CGCCGTCGTCGGTTCCCGTGTCGGCGTTTGACATATACGTGTGCTTTACGCACGTATACGTATAGCTGTTTTGCGGAGAGCGACCGCGCGATTGGACGAAAACGTTTCCCCGCCTCCCCGCGACGCTCTCCGTATGCGCATCGCCGTCCCCAACAAGGGCCGCCTGCACGATCCGACGCTCTCGCTCTTAGAGCGCGCGGGGCTCCACGTCGAGGAGACCGCCGACCGCCAGCTGTACGCCGACACCGTCGACCCCGACGTGACGGTGCTGTTCGCGCGCGCGGCCGACATTCCCGAGTACGTCCGCGACGGCGCCGCCGACATCGGGATCACGGGCCTCGACCAGGCCGCGGAGTCCGGCGGCGTCGTCGACGCCGCGAGCGCGGCGGCGGAGGGCGACCTCGTCGACTTACTCGATCTGGGGTACGGCTCCTGTAAGCTCGTTCTCGCGGCGCCGGAGGACGGCGACATCGAGGGCGTCGGGGACCTCGCCGGCGGGACGATCGCCACCGAGTTCCCGGCGGTCACCCGCGACTACCTCGACCGGGTCGGCGTCGACGCCGACGTGGTCACCGTGACGGGCGCGACCGAGCTCACGCCGCACGTCGACATGGCCGACGCCATCGTCGACATCACCTCCACGGGGACGACGCTGAAGGTGAACCGCCTCGCCGTCATCGACGACGTGCTCGACTCCTCGGTGCGGCTGTTCGCTCGCCCCGATGTCGTCGACGACGCGAAGGTCGAGCAGGTGCTGACCGCCTTCGAGTCCGTGCTCGCGGCCGACGGCCGGCGCTACCTGATGATGAATGCCCCGAAGGAGCGCCTCGACGAGGTGAAAGACGTGATCCCCGGGCTCGGCGGGCCGACGGTGATGGACGTGGAGGCCGACGAGGACGGGAACGGGATGGTGGCGGTCCACGCCGTCGTGGAGGAGCGCGACGTGTTCGCGACGATCTCGGAGCTGAAGTCGGTCGGCGCGACCGGCATCCTCGTCACCGAGATCGAGCGGCTCGTCGAATGACTCCGGGATGAGACCCTACCCGTCGCCGATCAGCCGCTCCTTCTCGGCGCGCGTCAGCGACTTGACCGCGTGCTCGCGCGACATCGCGGCCGACTTCGAGTCGAACGACTCGACGTGGCGCAGCGTCACGGGGGTCCGGCCGCGGGTGTACTTGGCGCCCTCGCCGGCGTCGTGCTCGGCGACGCGCCGCTCCACGTCGGTGGTGTAGCCGGTGTAGAGCGTGCCGTCGGCGCACTCGACGACGTACACGTGATGACCTGACACGAGAGCGGGTTGTCTTCCGGCCTCAAAACCACCGCGATCCCCGCATTGCCGGTGTGGGCCACGCCCCGAACTACGAGTCGGACGCCGCGTCGACCGCGCGGGCGATCAGGCCCGCCTGCGCGCCGGCGACGAAGCCGGCATCGACGTTCACGGTCGTGAGCACCGAGCAGGACTGGAGCGCGCCCTCCAGCGCCGCGACCCCCTCGCCGCCGACGCCGTAGCCGGCCGACACCGGGAGCGCGATCACCGGCGCAGCGACGAGCCCCGCGACGACCGTCGGGAGCGCCCCCTCGCGGCCGGCGGCGACCACGACCACGTCGGCCTCGCGAATGCGATCGCGCTGGTCCAGGATCCGGTCGAGGTTCGCGACCCCCACGTCGTCGACCCGATCGATCGCGGCACCGATCTCGCGAGCGACGACCGCCGCCTCCCCCGCGACCGCCGCGTCCGCGGTGCCGGCCGCGACGATCGCGACGGTCGCGTCGAGGTCCGGGCGCTCGAAGTCGCCCGCGTGAACCACGACTGTTCCGGTCCGCTCGTCGTGGTCGACGGTCGCGTCCAGGGGGTCCGGCGTGTCGAGGTCGAGGTCGGCGATCGCCGTCTGGATCGCGGTCGCGTCGTCCGCGTCCGCCCGCGTGACGAGCGCGCGGCCCGTCGTCTCCACCGCGGTCGTCGTCAGCGCGGCGACCTCCGCGGGCGTCTTTCCCTCCGCGAGGATCGCCTCTGGGATCCCGCGTCGTCCCTCGCGGGCGGCGTCGAACCGCCCGGCCGCCGTCGTCGCGTAGCCCGCGAGCCGTGACTCCGCCTCCGCGACGCCGATCTCTCCGGCGTCGAGCGCCTCAAGCGTGTCGCGCATGGTCACCTGTCCGGGTCCGACGGTGTCGTACCTATCGATTTGATCCGATTTGGCCACCGATCGCCTCTCGCTCTCACAAGGTTTATAAGCACGCGTTCTTGGACACCGCCGCGAACCGCCCGCACGACGCCCCTCGCGGTCGAATTCAGGAACTCTTATTAACTATCGACGGATAGCGTCGACCGCATGGCAGACCTTATTGTCAAAGCGGCCGTCAAGGAAGCCCTGGACGACAAGAACGTCGCTTCGGACTTCTACGACGCGCTGGACGACGAAGTGGACGAGCTGCTCGAAGACGCCGCGCGCCGCGCCGAGGCCAACGACCGGAAGACGGTCCAGCCTCGCGACCTCTAAGACGGACGCGCTTTCCGTTCTTTATTTTTTGACGCGACCACCGACCGCCGAGCGACGCGTCCGCCGATCCCTCAGCGACGCGTCCGACTATCTGCCGGCAGGAGCCGGCCCGCCGTCACCGCCTCGCGACCCGCACACCTGTCTCCGTCCCGACGTGGACCTCGTCCGCGAGGTCGACGAAGACCCCGTGCTCGACGACGCCGGGCGTCGTCGCCAGCGTCGTCGCCAGCGCGCCCGGATCGTCGATCGCGCCGAACGCGCAGTCGAGCACCAGGTTCCCGTTATCGGTGACGACCGGCCCGTCCTTCCGCTCCGCGCGCCGTAAGGCCGGCTCGCCGCCGGTCGCCCGCACCGCCTCGGCGACCGCGGTTCGGCCGGCGGGGAGCACCTCCACCGGAACGGGTCGATCGAGGACCGGCGTCTCCTTCGAGGGGTCGGCCACGACGAGGAAGCGGTCGGCCGCCGCGTCGACCAGCTTCTCGCGGGCGTGGGCGGCGCCGCCGCCCTTGATCAGGGGGCCGGCGGTCGGTCCGTCGTCTTCACCCCCGCCGACCGCGACCTGATCCGCCCCGTCGATCGCGACGTCGATCCCGGGCGCGTCGGGGCCCGCCGCCTCGTCGAGGTCGAGCAGTGGAATCCCGCAGTCGGCCGCGAGCTCCCGGCTCGCGAAGGAGGTCGCCACGCCCCGGATGTCGAGGCCGGAACCGACTCGGTCCCCGAGCCGTCGGATCGCATGGGCCGCGGTCGATCCGGTTCCGAGGCCGACCACCTCGCCGTCGGCAACCGTCTCGGCCGCCGACTCGCCGGCGCGTCGCTTCGCCGCGTCGCTGCCGCCGCTCGTCTTCATGCAGTCGAGTGCGTGCGGCGCCGTTGAAAAGGCGTCGGGGTTTCGAGGGCGGGTCGGCACGCGGCGACGCGCTCACTCCAACCGGTCCAGCACCGCCTCCGACTCGTAGGCCAGCGAGAGCTCCCGCGAGCGCCCGCGTCCCTCCACCTCGGCGTACTCCGCGTCGATCACGCCGAGCTGGTCGAGCTTGTTGATGATCTCCGAGTAGCGGGTGTAGCCGAGGTCCGTCTCGTCGTGGAACGCCTCGTACACCGTCCCGGCGCGCTCGCCGTCGTTCTCGGCGAGCACGCGGACGAGGGCGCGCTCGGACTCGGAGAGCCCGCGGAGCGAGCGCGAGAGGTGGACGTGTTTGGACTTGTCGTAGGCGGACTCCACGTCCTCCTCGGCGATCGTCTTCGAGGCGCGCATCTCCGCGTTGAGCCCCGCCCGGCGGAGGAGGTCGATCCCGACCCGAAGGTCGCCGCTCTCGGCGGTCAGGTCCGCGACGCGCTCCAGTTCCTCGTCGTCGATGACGCCGTCGTGGAACCCGCGCTTCGCGCGCTCCAACAGGATGTCGTAGATCTCGGTCGCGTCGTAGACGGGGAAGTACACCTCTTCGGGCCGAAAGACGGACTGGACCCGGGTGTCGAGATCGTCGATCACGTCGAGCCCCAGATCGGAGGAGACGACGATGACGCCGATCTTCGCGCCCGAGTGCGCCTCGTGGGCCCGAAGCAGCGAGTAGAGGGTATCGGAGGCCTCGTTCTCGTAGAAGAGGTAGTTCACGTCGTCGAGCGCGACGACGAGCACGTCGTCCTCCTCGACGAGCCGGTCGGTTATCTGGCCGAACAGCTTCTTGAACGATATTCCGGAGGATGGCGGCTCGTAGTCGAATATCCCCTCGAACAGCCGCGAGAAGACGGCGTACCGCGTCGAGTCGACCTGGCAGTTCACTCGTACGGTTCGCACGTCGGTGCGGGCGCCGAGCTCGCCGAACAGCTTCTGGACCGCGGTGGTCTTCCCGGTGCCCGGCGGCCCGCGCACCATCGTGTTGAGCGGACGAGAGCCGCGGACGGCGGGGCGGAGCGCGTACTTCAGGCTCTCGAGCTGGCTCTCGCGGTGGCGGAACGTCTCGGGAACGTGGTCGATCTCGAACACCGACTCGTCGCGGAACACCGACTCGTCCCACGAGAGCATGTCGCCGCCGGCGTCCCCGGTCATGTGCACACCACGAGAGGCCGCCCACTTAACCGTTGCCCGCGGGGACGGTGAAACTGAAACTTGTCGCCTGCGACGCTCAACCGCCGGGTATCGCCGGTCGATCGTTCACTCTCGGGACGGTGGTCTCGGGGTGTCCTCGCCTCGCCAACCGCCGCTCCGGGTCACTCCCGATCGAGCACGAGGACGTGTCGCGTGAGCGATCGGTGGACCCGGCGCTCGAAGGCGGCGTCGACCGTCCAGCCGGCCGCGAGCGCCTCTCCGCGCCAGTCGCGGTCGGCGACCACGACGGCTCGGGGCGCGACTCGGGCGGCCTCCGTCAGCGCGCCCCCGACGAGGTCCGCGAGTTCGTGGCGGGCGATCTTCGACTGGCGGCCGTACGGGGCGTCGAACGCGACCCCGTCGACCGCGTCGTCGCGCAGGGGGAGAGCCGTGGCGTCGCCGCGGGCGACGTGCCAGTCGGGGGCGGACCGCTCCGCGTCGCTCTCGGCCCCGCCCACGTACTCCCGGAGGTTCTCACGCGTTCCGCGGACCATCTTCGCCTGGGCGTCGCACGCGATCACGTCGCTCCCGACGATCCCGGCCTCCAGCGGGAGCCCCCCGGTGCCGCACATCGGGTCGAGGATAGCTCGTCCGGGCGCGGCGCCGGCGAGGTTCGCGTACGCGCGGGCGTCGACCGGCGCCATGCTCCCCGGCTGGAAGAAGGGTCGGTCGGTCGGCTTGGGCGCGAAGTCGCGGGCGGCCTCGACGGCGACCCACCCGAGCGCGCAGGTGTCGGCGTCGTCGCCGTCCGCCCCCCGCACCGCGTCGTGGTCCTCGCGCTCGCCGGCCGCGAACAGCGCGCGCAGGACGTGGTCGGGGTCGTCCAGGTCGACCTCGAACCCGCGGTCGACGAGGACCCCGCCCAACTCCCGTTCGGCGGCGCTCGTCGACACCCCCGTCGTGTTCCGGACGTTGCGGGCGCGGACCGCGACGGTCCCGGACCGGTCGAGCGGCGCCGCGTCGAGGGCGGCCGCGGCGGCGTCGATATCGGCGTCGGTCCGGGCGACCGCCTCGTGGGCGGCGCGGGTGTACGCGAGCCGGCGGACCGAACTGCCCGCGCTACCGCCGCCCCCCTCACCGCTGACGGTCCCCCTTCCCCCGACGCTCCCGGCCCGCGCGATCCCCGGCGCGAGCAGTTCCACGCCCGTCGCCGCGACGGCGGCCTCGCGGGCGGCGAACGCGTCCTCCTCGCCGGCGAGTTCGAGCCAGTACACGCCGCGGAGTCGGGCCGCCGGTCGCAAGAGGATAGCGGTTCCGACCAGCCACCTTTTTACGTGCTTCAACTGTGTACCGAGGTAGTAATGGCCGATCCGAAGGAGACAATCACGATAGAGAACGTCGTTGCCTCCACGGGGATCGGGCAGGAGCTCGATCTCCAGAGCGTCGCGATGGACCTCGAGGGCGCCGACTACGATCCGGAGCAGTTCCCCGGGCTCGTCTACCGCACCACGGACCCGAAGTCGGCCGCGCTGATCTTCCGGTCCGGGAAGATCGTCTGTACGGGCGCCAACTCCATCGACGCCGTCCACGAGAGTCTCGATCTGGTGTTCGACGAGCTTCGAAAGCTCCAGATCCCGATCGAGGACCCGGAGATCACGGTCCAGAACATCGTCACTTCCGCCGACCTCGGCGAGAGCCTCAACCTCAACGCGATCGCGATCGGGCTGGGGCTCGAACACATCGAGTACGAGCCGGAGCAGTTCCCCGGGCTCGTCTACCGGATCGACGACCCCGACGTGGTGGCGCTTCTGTTCGGCAGCGGAAAGCTCGTCATCACCGGCGGGACGACCCCCGACGACGCCGCGGCCGCCGTCGACGTGATCGTCGAGGAACTCGACGGCCTCGGGCTGCTCGACTGACGACGGTCCCGCTCGATTCGATTCCGCGACCACTTTTACCCGCCGCCTCGTAGGTCGCCCATGCTCCTCCAGACGGTGACGCCGATCACGGTGCTGGGGACGACCGTCCTGTTCGCGCTGTTCCTCTCCGTGACCGCCCATCTCGCGGCGCGGAACGTCCTCGGCGACGTCGATCCCCGCCGGGCTCTCTACATCGGTCCGCTTCCCGCGGTCACCGCAATCGTCGGCGTCACCTACGCACTGCCGGAAGCCCTGATCGTTTTCGTCGCACTCCTTCTCGACGCCGCCATGTTCGCGTGGAGCTACGACCAGCCCCGTCGCCTCGTGGTCGGAATGACCGTGATCCACGCCGTGATCACGACGCTGCTCGCGGTCGTGTTATTCAGCGTCTCTCTGCTGTTTGCGACGATGCCGGGATGAGCCGTCACGGTTCCGGCGGCCCTCCGTCGTACGCGTCGTGGTCGCCGTAGAAGTTCAGCATCGCGAACTTCAGTTTCTCGGGGGCGATATCGAGCAGTTCCTCGCGCTCCTCGAGCGGAAACGCGCTGCGGACTGAGTACTTCCCCATGTCCGCGGACGTGTATCGGCGGTCCGCGAGGATCCGGACGCCGAAGTCGTCGGGACCGCGGACGACACGCCCCAGCGCCTGTCGCGTCTTGCGGATCGTCGGGATCTCGACCGCGTACGCCCAGCCGGGGTCGCGCGAGCGGTCGCGGTCGGCGAACGCCCGGTCGTAGGCGTCCTGGACCGCCTCCATCCGGTCGGAGAGGTGCGGGTACGGAACGCCGACGACCACCACCGTCCGGGCGTCGTCGCCGTCGAAGCTCACGCCCTCGGCGAGCGTTCCCCACAGCGAGGTGAAGAGGGTCGCGTCGTCGCTCTCGACGAACCGCCGGCGAAGCTCCTCCTCGTTCTGCCCGGGTCCGTCCAGATAGAGAGGTCCGAGGTCCGCGTCTGCGCCGCTGCCACCGGCCGACCCGCCGAGCCGCTCGTAGTAGCGCTCGGCCTCGGCGTAGGAGGGGAAGAAGGCGAGCGTGTTCCCCGGCGTGAAGCGGATCGCGTCGCGCAGCAGCGACGCCACCGTCTCCTGCGTCTCCGGATCGCTGCGCTCGGAGGCGAACAAGGGGGGCGTGTCGACGGCGAACGTCCGCCGGTTCTCCTCGGGATATCCCATCTCGTACGCGAGCGTCGCCACGTCCTCTAAGCCGAGCACGTCGTTGGTGACGTCGAACGGGCGGAGCGTCGCGCTCATCAGCACCGAGGCGGCGACCTCGCCGAACAGCTCCTGCGTGATGCGTCGGGGGATGCAGGTGTACAGCTCCGCGCGGCCGTACACCTCGTCGGTGGCGCCGTCGCGGCGCACGGAGACGACCGGGTACTGTCCCAGTTCGGTCCCCTCCTCCATCCACGTCGAGACGAACCGCGCGACCTGCAGGGTCTGACACTCCGTGCGGGTCGTGGTCTCGCCGTCGCGGTAGCGCCGCTCGTACTCCTCGTCGAGCGCCTGTCCGAGCTGGACCGCGAGCTCCGTCTCGGTGTCGATCCCCTTCCCCTCGTAGTTGCGGAGGAACGCGAGCGTGAGGTCGTCGCGGCGGTCGTCGTTGGCGATCGACAGGTCCTCCCAGTTCTCGCCGACCGACTCGCGCCGGCCGACGCCGAGCGCGTCGTCGCGGGTCTCCACGAGGGCGTCGCGGAAGGCGCGCACGACGTTCTCGGCCGCCTCGGCGCGGGAGTCGTCGCTGTCCGCGAGCTCGTCGAGGGCGGCGTCGAGCGTGTTCTCGGTGAGCGTGCGGGTGGCGTGGTCGCGGGCGGCGTCCTCGACGTTGTGGGCCTCGTCGAAGACGGTGATTATCTCGGAGGGGTCGCGGTCGATCCACCGGAAGAACTGCTCGCGGATGTTGGGATCCAGCAGGTGATGGTAGTTACACACCACCAGATCGACGCCCTCCATCCCTTCCTTCAACAGCTCGTAGCCGCACAGCTCGCGCTCGTCCGCGTACGCGTACACGTCCTCGGGGGTGCGAACGTCCTCGAACAGCCACCCGAAGAACTCGTCGGTGTCCTCGACGAGGTTGTTCCGGTAGTGGGCGCAGACGTTCGCGGTCTCGTACTCCTCGATCTCCGCTTCCAGCTCGTCGAGCTCGTCCATGACCGACTCGCGGGCCTCGGCGGCCCCCGCGTCCCCCTCGCGGCTCTCGGCCAGCAGCTCGCGCTGGCGGGCCTCCAGCTCGCGGACCTCGCTCTCGGTCTCCACCATCTCGCGGGTGGTGTCCCGGAGGGTCTGACACTCCTGGTAGTCGACGTCGATGTGGCACATCGACGACTTCCCCTTGAACACGACGGCGCGGATCGGCTCTTCGCCGGTGATCGCGCGGGCGTCCTCGACGAACTGCCGCATCTGCTGGTGAACGCTGGTCGTGATCACGACCGTGCGGTCGTGCTCGCGGGCGTGTTCGAGGGCGGGCACGAGCGCGGAGAGGGTCTTCCCGGTTCCCGGCGCCCCCTCGAACAGCACGTCCTGCCCGCGGTCCAGCGCGTTGGCGATCCTGTCCATCGCCTCGCGCTGGTTCGGGTACGGCTCCTCGTACGGGAAGAACCGCAGATGCGGCGACTCTGACACGGGACGAGGTTCGTCGTCATCGGCTAAAAGGGGTGGGGTGCCGGAGCGGAAGTGGTCGACCGCGGGATCGCGCTCCTCGCCGTCGTCGTTTCAGCGAACTTAACCGTTTGGGATCTGTGCACCGTACACACACTTTTCCGGCGTTTATTACCGGTTCTCGGGCGATGTCGCATCCGCTATGGCAACCGAAACCGCGACGGCGACCGACGTATCGACCGAAAACGGCGCTTGGAAGGCCGGCGTGGCAGGCGGACTGGCCGGGGGCTTCGTCTTCGGCGTGATGATGTCGATGATGACTCCCGGCGTGCTGGAGATGGCGCTCCCGGCGATGTACGGGGTCGAGGGCCCCGCCGGCGCCGTCGGCTGGGCGATTCACATGTCTCACGGCGCGGTCATCGGTCTCGGATTCGCCGCGATCGCGGGCCTGCGGCCGGACCTCGGCGGCTCGCTCGGAACGAGCCTCGGCGTCGGTGCGGGCTACGGCCTCCTCGTGTGGCTCGCGCTCGCGGTGATCGCGATGCCGATCTGGCTGGGGGCCGTCGGGTTCCCGGGCGCGCCGCCGCTGCCGAACGTCGGCGTCGAGAGCCTCGTCGGTCACGCCGTGTACGGGACGGTCCTCGGCGGCGTCTACTCGGCGGTCGCGAACTGACGCCTCGCGGTACCTCGCTTTTTAACCCCTCGGCGACGACCACCGTAGCAACGCATGTTCGACGAGATCCTCGAGAAGTTCGAGGGGTCACCCAGCCAGCAGGCGGTGATCCGACTGTTCTTGGAGCGCGGCTTCTCCGTCAACGAGGAGGGGCGGGTCGTCTCCGGCGGGATCGAGATCCCGTACACCGGAATCGCGCGCGAGCTCGACGTCGACCGTCGCGTCGTCGACTCGACGACGGACGCGATCCTCGCCGATCCCGAACTGAAGCGCATCTTCACCAACATCTCGTCGGTTCCGAGCCTGATGGACCTGGCTCCCGTGCTGGACCTGACGGTGCTCACGATAGAGGTCGCGGCCGCCGACGAGGCCGGCATCGTCGCCGAGGTGACCGGGATTCTCGCCGATCACGAGATTTCGATCCGGCAGGTGCTGAGCGAGGATCCGGAGTTCACCGACGACCCGAAGCTGTACGTGATCACCGACGCCGACCTCTCCGGCGATCTGCTCGTCGAGATACGCGACCTGGAGTACGTCCGCCGCGTCGGATTCTGAGGCGGTTGGGCCGAGGGACCGCCGCTGACCGGCAGATCGAACTGACCAGTTCCACCGGCTCCCCGCGTCGGCGCGTCCGCCCTGCGTCTTATATACGGTCCCGAGCCAGTTCGGAACGCGTTCCTGCCCGATTTTCACTTTCACTCGGGTGTAAACCAGTCTTTATACGGGATGGCGAACAAGGGACGCGTACATGCCAGAAGACGAACTCGAGGACCTCCCCGGAGTCGGCCCCGCCACCGCAGACAAACTCGTCGAGAACGGGTTCGAGAGCTACCAGTCGATCGCCGTCGCGAGCCCCGGCGAGATGTCCAACACCGCCGACATCGGCGAATCGTCGGCCGCGGACATCATCAACGCCGCCCGCGACGCCGCCGACGTCGGCGGCTTCGAGACGGGCGCGACCGTGCTCGAACGCCGACAGGAAATCGGGAAGCTCTCCTGGCAGATCGACGAGGTCGACGACCTGCTCGGCGGCGGGATCGAGACGCAGTCGATCACCGAGGTGTACGGCGAGTTCGGGTCCGGGAAGTCGCAGGTGACCCACCAGATGGCGGTCAACGTCCAGCTCCTGCCGGAGAACGGCGGGCTCGACGGCGGCTGTATCTTCGTCGACACCGAGGACACGTTCCGCCCGGAACGGATCGACGACATGGTTCGCGGGCTCGACGACGAGATCCTCGCCGACGAAATGGAGCGCCGCGAGATCGAGGGAACACCCGACGACGAGGAGGCGATGGAGGAGCTGATCGAGGCCTTCTTAGACCAGATCCACGTCGCCAAGGCGTTCAACTCCAACCACCAGATCCTGCTGGCCGAGAAGGCCAAGGAGCTCGCCGGCGAGCACGAGGAGGGCGAGTGGCCCATCCGGATCGTCTGCGTCGACTCGCTGACGGCCCACTTCCGCGCGGAGTACGTCGGGCGGGGGGAGCTCGCGGAGCGACAGCAGAAGCTCAACAAACACCTCCACGACCTGATGCGGATCGGCGATCTGTTCAACACCGCCATCCTCGTCACCAACCAGGTCGCCTCCAACCCCGACTCCTACTTCGGCGACCCGACGCAGGCGATCGGCGGCAACATCCTCGGGCACGCCTCCACGTTCCGGATCTACCTCCGGAAGTCGAAGGGTAACAAGCGGATCGTCCGACTCGTCGACGCGCCGAACCTCGCAGACGGCGAGGCCGTGATGCGCGTCCAGGGCGAGGGACTGAAACCGGAGTAACGGGCGCTCCTCGCGGATCGATCCTCCGAGTCCAGCACCGCTATTGCTTTCGCCCCGTCTCCCGATTTGGACAGAATTTTGCGGACGAAACGCATCGAACACGTGACGCTGTGTGATGTCGTTCTCCTGATCGCACAGCGGAGCCGAAATCGGGTTGACAAACGTCAGTTTCCCGAAGAACATCACCGAGACACCCGATATCCGGGTAGTCGGGCTATCTGGCGGTTTTCACGGCGATCTCTGCGGTGGCAAGTATTTCCACCACCCCCCGCGCACGGCGCTTTGCGGCTCGAAAACCTCTGTTCCGGCAGATATTGACAGTAAATTAATAAAACATCTGTTCGCTTCGAGTGCAAATATTGCTACCGACTCCCGGGTCATATGACCTAATACAACATTGACTTGTCCTTATATTGAACACCTTCCGTATCATCAAGCAGATTTCTTGTGAAACTCAACTCGAACGTTTATATATTCCTGTTCCCCGTTGTCGGAACGTGATTCAGAACATGAACACGGACGAAATGCACGGTTTGGATAACGAATGTTCAGTTGAGGTGATCGAAGCGTGACGACCGGCGTACTCGCGAGCATCGACCCGAGCGTCCTCGCGGAGGGCGTGAACCTGATGTGGGTCGCGGTGGTCTGTTTCCTGATCTTCTTCATGCACGCCGGCTTCGCGATGCTGGAGGCCGGGCAGGTACGCGCGAAGAACGTCGCGAACCAGCTCACGAAGAATCTCCTCACGTGGGGAGTCGGTGTCTTAGTGTACTTCCTGATCGGCTTCGGGATCGAAGGCGTCGCCGGCGGCGGCGGATTCTCTCCGGCGTCGGCCCTCAGCGACGGCGGTTGGGTCAATAGCTGGCTGTTCGGCGCCGTCTTCGCGATGACGGCGGCGACGATCGTCTCCGGTGCGGTCGCCGGCCGCGCGAAACTCCGCGCGTACGTCGCGTACACGGTCGCTATCTCCGCGGTCATCTACCCGGTCGTCGCGGGAATCACCTGGGGCGGCGGCTTCCTCGGCGGCGCCGGCCTCGGCTTCACTGACTTCGCGGGCGGGATGATCGTCCACGGGGTCGGCGGCATCGCCGGTCTCACCGCGGCGTACATGCTTGGACCGCGCATGGATCGCTACGCCGAGGACGGGTCCACGAACGTCATCCCCGGTCACTCGATGACGTTCGCGGTGCTCGGCACGCTCATCTTGGCGTTCGGCTGGTACGGATTCAACGTCGGGACGACCGCGACCGTCTTCTCGGTCACGGAGTCCGGCGAGCTCGCGCTCGGCGGCTACGCCGCGGTCGGCCGCGTCTCCCTGACGACGACGCTCGGCATGGGAGCCGGGGCAATCGGCGCGGCGCTCGGCTCGATGTACCTCACGAAGAAGGTCGACACCCTGTACGTCGCCAACGGCGTGCTTGCGGGACTCGTCGCCGTCACCGGCACGGCCAACGCGATCACCTGGTGGGGCGCCATCGCGGTCGCGCTGATCTGCGGCCTCCAGCTCCCGCTCGTGTTCGAGTTCGTCTCGGACAAAATGAAGATCGACGACGTGTGCGCGGTGTTCCCGGTTCACGGCTCTGCGGGCGTCATCGGCGTCCTCGCGCTGCCGTTCATCCACGTGGACGGCTTCTCGATGGACCTGCTCGTCTCGCAGGTGATCGGCGTCGTCGTCATCACCGCGTGGACGGTCGTCGCGACCGGCGTGGTGTTCGGCGTCTTCAAGGCCGCCGGTCAGGCCCGCGTCACCCCCGACCACGAGCGTGACGGACTCGATGTCAGCGAACACGGCGTCGAGACGTACCCCGAGTTCGGTAAAGCGAACGTCGCGACCGACGGCGGTCCCTCCGTCGTCGACACCACCGACGAATCCCCGCGCGCCGACGGCGGCGAGGAGGCGGGCTCGGAGATCAAGATGGTCACGGCGGTCGTCCGCCCCGACAAGCTCGGGGCCATCAAGCAGGCGCTCGCGGAGATCAACGCGCCCTCGCTCACCGTGACGAACGTCTCGGGCCGCGGCAGCCAGCCCGCGAAGACGGGCCAGTGGCGCGGCGAGGAGTTCACGGTCGACCTCCACCAGAAGGTGAAGATCGACGTGGTCGTCGCCGACATCCCGGCCGACGAGGTCGCGGACGCGATCGCCGACGCCGCGAAGACCGGCGAGCCCGGTGACGGCAAGGTGTTCATCATGCCGGTCGAGGACGCGTTGCAGGTCCGCACCGGCACGACCGGTCCGGAGGCGGTGTAGGGCCGGACGGCCGACCCCGGCGGTGAATCGATAACGGATCGGCGCCGGCGAAACGACCGACGCGGCGGCGGTCTTCGACTGACGCTTTTTCCGCGGTGCGACGCCACCGACGGTGTCGCCCGCGTTTCCGGTGGCCCTCCGGCGATCAGATCGCCTCTCGTCGCCCGGTTCGGCAACAACTTTCACGCTGCCGACCGAACGCCGGGACATGAACCACGAGCGCTCTCGCGGGCTGTACGACCGCGCGCTGTCGGTCATGCCCGGCGGCGTCAACTCCTCCGTCCGAGCGACGATGCCGCACCCGTTCTTCGTCGAGCGCGGCGACGGCGGGCACGTGATCGACGCCGACGGCAACCGGTACGTCGATTGGGTGATGGGGTACGGCCCGCTGCTGTACGGCCACGACCTTCCGGAGCCGGTGGAGGCGGCGATCCAGTCGCACGTCGCCGCGGGCCCGATGTACGGCGCGCCCACCGAGATCGAGGTCGAACACGCCGAGTTCGTAGCCCGACACGTCCCGAGCGTGGAGTCGATCCGGTTCGTCAACTCGGGGACGGAGGCGACCGTCTCGGCGGTGCGGCTCGCGCGCGGCCACACCGGCCGCGACAAGATCGTCGTCATGCAGGGCGGCTACCACGGGGCACAGGAGTCGACGCTCGTGGAGGGGCCGCCGGACGACCCGCACCCCTCGACGAAGGGGATCCCCGAGGAGTTCGCCGAGCACACCCTCCCGATCCCGTTCAACGACCCGCAGGCGGCGAAGGAGGTGTTCGCCGAGCACGGCGACGACATCGCGGCGGTCCTCGTCGAGCCGATCCTCGCCAATATGGGCATCGTCACCCCGATCGACGGCTACCACGAGACGCTCCGCGACCTGTGTGACGACCACGGCTCCCTCCTCGTCTTCGACGAGGTGATCACCGGGTTCCGCGTGGGCGGCCTCGGCTGCGCGCAGTCGAAGTTCGGCGTCACGCCCGACGTGACGACGTTCGGCAAGATCGTCGGCGGCGGCTTCCCGGTCGGCGCGATCGGCGGGCAAGCCGAGATCGTCGAGGAGTTCACGCCCGCCGGCGACGTGTTCCAGTCGGGGACGTTCTCCGGCCACCCGGTGACGATGGCGGCCGGGAAAGCCACCTTGGAGTACGCCGCCGAGAACGACGTGTACGAGCACGTCAACCGCCTCGGCCGGAAGCTCCGCGAGGGGATCGCCGAGATCTGCGCGGAGCGCGCGCCCGAGTACACCGTCGTCGGCACCGACTCGATGTTCAAGACGGTCTTCACGCGCGACGCGCCCGACGACCCCGACGCCTGCTGTCCCGGCGGCTGCCGACAGGACCCCGACTGCGACCGCTACGACGGCTGTCCGAAGACCGGCGCCGACGTCGCTCGCGCCGCCACCGACCGCTGGGAGCGCGTGTTCTGGCAGGAGATGAAAGAGCGGGGCGTCTTCCTCACCGCGAACCAGTTCGAGTGTCAGTTCACCTCCTACGCGCACACCGAGGAGGACGTCGAGGAGACGCTGGCGGCGTACCGCGAGGCGCTATAACCGTCGCCTCCGGGCGGCGCCGTAGCCGACGACGCCGACCGGCAAACGTTGCGACCGGCCGCCAGGTGCGGAATCTTTTTATACCGAAACTCGGGTAGATACAGGTGATGACCGCGGAGGCTCGTCTCGACGCCGCTCTCGTCCGAGGCCGACGAGCCCCGCGACCGCGACGAGGCGTCCGACCGCCGCGACCGGCTTCCGGCGCGGCGCGACGACCGGCCCCTTCGGGCCGATAACTTCCTCCCTCGTCGCGTTCGCGCCGTTCCGTTCCGGAGAGTGACAGCTACGTCCGTCCGTAGCGTCGCCGCCGCCATTTCCTTACAACATCTAAACCGACGAATTTAAGGGGTAGAGTCTATTCTACTCCGGTAATGGCAACCGTTGCACTCGCGTTCAGTGGGGGACTCGACACGACCGTCTGCGTGCCGCTGTTGAAAGAGGAGTACGGCTACGACGAGGTCATCGGCGTCAACGTCGACGTCGGGCAGCCGACCGAGGAGTTCGACGAGGCGGAGGAGACCGCGGAGGCACTCGGGCTCGACATCCACGTCGTCGACGCCAAAGAGGAGTTCGCGGACCTGTGTTACGACGCGGTGAAGGCGAACGCGACGTACCAGGGCTACCCGCTCGGGACCGCCCTCGCGCGCCCCGTCATCGCCGAGGCGATCCTGGGCGTCGCCGAGGAGCAGGGCTGTGACGCGATCGCGCACGGCTGCACGGGGAAGGGGAACGACCAGCTCCGGTTCGAGGCCGTCTGGCGCGGCTCCGACCTCGAAGTGATCGCCCCCGTCCGCGAGCTCGGGCTCACCCGCGAGTGGGAGATCGACTACGCCGCCGAGAAGGACCTGCCCGTCGAGGCCGGCGACGGCGGCGTCTGGTCCATCGACGAGAACATCTGGTCGCGCGCGGTCGAGGGCGGGAAGCTGGAGGACCCGAACTACGAGCCGCCGGAGGACATCTACGAGTGGACTGCGGAGCCGGAAGGGGAGACCACCATCGAGGTCGCCTTCGAGGAGGGCGTCCCGGTCGCCGTCGACGGCGAGGAGATGGACCCCGTCTCGCTCATCCAGCACCTCAACGAGTACGCCGGCGGCTACGGCATCGGCCGCACCGACGTGATGGAGGACCGCATGCTCGGGCTGAAGGTACGCGAGAACTACGAGCATCCGGCCGCGACCGTCCTGCTGACGGCCCACCAGGCGCTCGAAGACCTGGTCTTAACCAAGAACGAGCGCTCGTTCAAGAAGGGGATCGAGCAGGAGTGGTCCGAGAAGGCGTACCAGGGTCTCGTCTTCGCCCCCGTCGTCGACGCGCTCGACGCGTTCATCGACGAGACGCAGGACGTGGTGACGGGCACGGCGACGGTGAAGGTCTCCGGCGGCAACTGCCGCGTCGTCGCCCGCGACTCGGAGTACGCCGTCTACTCCGAGGAGATGGCCTCGTTCAACACCGAGGACGTGGCCGGCATCGCGCAGGAGGACGCCACGGGCGTCGCGAAGTACCACGGGCTGCAGGAGCGCCTCGCCAACGACGTGAAGGCGAACGTCTCGAAGCCCGAACTGGCCACCGACGGCTCCGGAGAGACGGACGGAACCGACAGCGACCAGCTCTAAATGACCGACGACGACCCCGGCACGGCCGTTCGCCGCGACCGCTTCAGCGGCGGCCCCGCCCGCGAGTTCCTGTCGAGCCTCGCCGCCGACGCGGCGATCTTCGAGGCCGACCTCGCGGTCGACCGCGCGCACACGGTGATGCTCGCCGAGCGGGGGATCGTCGATAGCGCGGTCGCCGGCGAGATTCTCGGGGCGCTCGACGACGTGGAGGCCGCCGGCCACGACGCGCTTCCGGACGGCGAGGACGTTCACGAGGCGATCGAGACCGCCGTGATCGACCGGATCGGGCCCGACGGCGGGCGGATGCACACCGCCCGCTCGCGCAACGACGAGGTGGCGACCTGCATCCGGTACCGCCTGCGCGAGGACCTGCTCGCGGTCGTCGAGGCCACGATCGCGCTCCGCGAGGCGCTCGTCGAGGTCGCGAGCGAGCACACCGAGACCGTGATGCCCGGCTACACCCACCTCCAGCCGGCCCAGCCCACGACGGTCGCGCACTATCTGCTGTCGTACGAGGGCGGGATCGCCCGCGACACCGAGCGCCTGCTCGACGCGTACGACCGGGTGAACCGGTCGCCGCTCGGCGCGGCCGCGTTCGCGGGGACGCCGTTCGATATCGACCGCGACCGGACCGCGGAGCTGCTCGGGTTCGACGGGACGGTCCGGAACTCGACGGACGCGGCGTCGGCGCGCGACTTCCTCGCCGAGGGGTCGACCGCGTGTGCGACGCTCGCGACGACGCTGTCGGGGCTCGCGGAGGACCTCATCCTCTTCTCGAACAAGGGGTTCGTGGAGCTGTCGGACGAATACGCCTCCACCTCCTCGATCATGCCCCAGAAGAAGAACCCGGACACGCTGGAGCTGACTCGCGGCGTCGCCGGCGACGCGATCGGCGAGGCGACGGGGACGCTGAGTCTCCTCAAGGGACTCCCGCGCGCGTACAACCGCGACCTCCAGCGCGCCCACGCGAGCGTGTTCGAGATCGCCGACGACGTGCGGGAGGCGACGGAGGTCGCCGCGGGCGCGGTCGCGACCGTCGACTGGGACGAGGCGGCGCTCGCGGACGCCGCGGGCGAGGGGTTCTCGACGGCGACGGGGGTTGCCGACCTGCTCGCGATGGGCGGGATGCCCTTCCGGACCGCCCACGAGATCGTCGCGAGCGCCGCCGAGACCGTCTCCGACGACGACTCGCCGGCCGCCGCGGCCGCAAAAGTTGACGAGGCCACTCGAAAGGTGACGGGCGAGTCCCTCTCGGCACACGTGAGCCGCGAGGACGTGGAGTCCGCACTCGACCCCGCCGCCAGCGTCGCGAGCCGCGACTCGGCCGGGGGACCCGCCCCCGACGCCGTCGACGACGAGCTCGCGAACGCGACGGTGAGGATCGAAGACGACGACGCGGTGCTCGCCGACGAGCGGGAGTCGCTCGCGGCGGCGGCGGAACTGCTGGACGCGGAGGTAGCCGAGTATGTGTGAGCCGGCGACGGCCGCCGCGAACCGGCGACCGCGGCGACCGCAACCACCGCGACTGCGGCGACCGCGACCACCGCGACCACCGCGACGACCGGTGCCGTCGACGGTCGACCCGCGACCGCCGACGGCGCCGCCGTCCCCGCGAGGGGACACACTAACTACTGAAATCTGACATCGGATTTCACACGGCGGTTGTACGACCGATCTTCATCCGTTAGCGGGTAGCCTATTTATTGTAATCTAAATTACAAGTTCGAAGGGTTTATGCGGGTTCACGGTCGAGTAGGGGGTACGATGACGAGCGACACCGATCCAGTGATGGCAGAGGACCCGATCACGGGCGAAGAGATCGAGCTTCCGGCCGACGTCGAGGTCGGCGAGATCATCGACAGCCCGGTCACCGGGACCGAGCTGGAGGTCATCTCGCTGGACCCCGTCGTGTTGGAAGAGGCCCCCGAACTCGAGGAGGACTGGGGAGAGTAGATGGCGACGATCGCCACGACCGCAACACGCGAGTGGTCGACATGCAAATAGGGATCCTCTACTCGCGGATCCGGAAAGACGAGAAGCTGCTGCTCGCCGAGCTCCGCGACCGCGGTCACGAGGTCACGAAGATCGACGTGCGCAAGGAGCGGTTCGGCCTGGAGTCGACCACGGCCGACGTCGCCGACCTCGACTTGGTCGTCGACCGCTGCCTGTCGACGAGCCGGTCGCTGTACGCGACCAAGTTCCTCGACAGCTACGGCGTTCCCGTGATCAACTCCCCCGAGACGGGCGACGTCTGCGCCGACAAGGCGAAGAACTCGCTCGCGCTCGCGGAGGCCGACATCCCGACTCCCGCGACCGAAGTCGCGTTCACGAAGGAGACCGCGATGGAGGCCATCGAGGAGTTCGGCTACCCCTGCGTGCTCAAGCCCGTCGTCGGCTCGTGGGGCCGGCTGATGGCGAAGATCGACACGCGCAACGCCGCGGAGGCGATCTTAGAGCACAAGGAGACGCTCGGCCACTACGAGCACAAGGTGTTCTACATCCAGGAGTTCGTCGACAAGCCCGGCCGCGACATCCGCGTGCTGGCGGTCGACGGCGAGCCGGTCGCCGCGATGACCCGGTCGTCCGACCACTGGCTCACGAACGCCGCGAAGGGCGGCGAGACGAAGTCGTTCGACCTCGACGACCGCGCGCTCGATCTGGTTGAGCGCGCCTCTGCGGCTGTCGGCGGCGGCATGCTTGGCGTCGACCTGATGGAGGTGGGCGGCACCGGCTCCGGCGAGTACACCGTTCACGAGGTGAACCACACGGTCGAGTTCAAGGCGCTCGACTCGGCCAGCGACGTCGACGTGCCCGCGAAGGTCGTCGACTGGTTGGAGGCGAAGGCGGCCGCGACGGCCGACGACGAGGAGGTCACGGCATGACCGACGAGACGTACACCGCGAGCGTCGTCGGCGGCACCGGCTTCACCGGCGGCGAGCTGTTGCGGATCCTCTCCGGACACCCCGGATTCGACGTGGTGCAGGCCACGTCGCGGTCGGCCGACAACATGACGGTCGGTCGGTCGCATCCGAACCTGCGCGGGCTCGACCTGCGCTTCTCGGACCCGGACGACCTGGAGTCGGTCGACGTGCTGTTCTCGGCGACCCCCCACGGCGTCTCGATGGGGCGGATCGACGAGTACTTCGAGGCCGCCGACACGGTCGTCGACCTCTCGGCCGACTTCCGACTTCCCGAGGCCGAGCTGTACGACGAGTGGTACGACGGCCACGAGTCGCCCGAGTACTTGGAGCGCGCCGAGTACGCGCTCCCCGAGATCAACCGCGAGAACCTCCCCGGCGCCGACCTGATCGCCGGCGGCGGCTGCAACGCGACCGCGACGATGCTCGGGCTCAAGCCCCTCGTCGACGCGGGCGCGCTCGGTCCCGACGCGGGCGAGGTCGTCGTCGACGTGAAGGTGGGCTCCTCGGAGGGCGGCGCCGGCGGCGGCGCGGCCTCCTCGCACCCGGAGCGGTCGGGCGTCGTGCGCCCGTACGCGCCCACGAGCCACCGCCACGAGGCGGAGATCGGGGCGTACCTCGGGCTCGACGTCTCCTTCACCGTCCACGCGGTCGAGATGGTGCGCGGCGCGAGCGCGACCTGCCACGTCTTCCCCGACGAGCCCGTCTCGAAGGCGGACCTGTGGCAGGCGTACCGCGGCGCCTACGCCGACGAGCCGTTCATGCGGATCGTCTCCGGCGGAGGCGGCGTCTACCGCTACCCCGAGCCGAAGGCGGTCGCCGGCACCAATCACGGCGAGGTCGGCTTCGAGCTCGATCCCGGTAACCGGCGTATCGTCGTCTTCTCGGCGATAGACAACATGATGAAAGGCTCCGCCGGACAGGCGGTCCACGCGGCGAACGTCGCCCTCGGGCTGCCCGAAGACGCCGGCCTGGAGTTCCAGGGGCTCCACCCCGTGGGATCGCCATGAGCGGGGAACAGGCTGACACCGGCGGACGCGCCGCCGACGAACCCCCCGTCGTCGTCAAGATCGGCGGCGCGAAGGCGGTCGATCCCGCCGGCGCGGTCGGCGACGTGGCGCACCTCGCCGCCAACGGGCGGCGGGTCGTCGTCGTCCACGGCGGCTCGACCGTCGTCGACGAGACGATCGAGCGGCTCGGCATGGAGCCCGAGTACGTCGAGTCCGCCTCCGGCGTCACGGGCCGGTTCACCGACGCGGAGACGATGGAGGCGTTCACGATGGCGATGGCCGGCAAGCTCAACACCGAGCTGACGGCGCAGTTCCGCGAGGCCGGCGTCGACGCGGTCGGACTCTCCGGCGTCGACGGCGGGGTCCTCTCGGGGCCGCGCAAGTCGGCGGTCCGCGTGGTCGAGGACGGCAAGAAGAAGATCCGCCGCGGCGAGCACTCGGGCCGGATCGAGTCGGTGAACGCCGACCTCCTCTCGGGGCTGCTCGCCGACGGCTACACCCCCGTCGTCTCGCCCCCGATGGAGGGGAAAGAGGGCGACGGCGGCGTCACGCCCGTCAACACCGACGCGGATCGGGCGGCCGCCGCGGTCGCCGGCGCGCTCGGTGCCGACCTCGTCCTGCTGACGGACGTGGCCGGCGTCTACGCTGACCCCGACGACCCCGACACGCTGATCGAGTCGGCGTCCACGCCCGACGAACTCGCGGCGGTCGAAGCGGCCGCCGAGGGGTTCATGGGCAAGAAGGTGATGGCCGCGACGGAGGCGCTCTCGGGTGGATCCGGGCGCGTCGTCGTCGCCGACGCCAACGTTCGCGACCCGATCGTCGCCGCGCTCGGCGGCGAGGGGACCACGATCGAGCGCTCCGCAATTGCGGAACAGGCGGAAACGGGAGGTGAGACCGCATGAGCGGCTTCGTCTTCTCCGAGAAGCCGATCGAGATCGCCTCGGGCGACGGCGTGACGCTCACCGACGCGAACGGGACCGAGTATCTCGACTTCGGCGCGAGCTACGCGTGTACCCCCGTCGGCCACTGTCACCCCGAGGTCGTCGACGCCGCGACGAGCCAGCTGGAGGAGCTCATGTACGTGCAGGCGTCGTACCCGCACGCGGCGCGGACGGCGCTGTACGAGCGGCTCTCCGAGGCCGGGCCGGGCGACGTCGACGACGTCTGGCTCTGTAACTCGGGGACCGAGGCCAACGAGGCCGCCCTGAAGTTCGCCCGGCACGCGACGGGCCGCGAGAAGATCGTCGCGACGACGCAGGGGTTCCACGGCCGGACGATGGGCGCGCTCGCGGCCACCTGGAAACAGAAGTACAAGCAGGGGTTCGAGCCGCTCGCCGGCGGCGTGGAGTTCGTCGAGTACGGCGACGCCGACGCGATGCGCGAGACGGTCGACGACGAGACCGCCGCGGTGATCTTAGAGCCGCTGCAGGGCGAGGGCGGGATCAACCCCGCCGCCACGGAGTACCTGCAGACGGTCCGCGAGGCCACGGCGGAGGCGGGGGCCGCGATGGTCCTCGACGAGATCCAGACCGGGCTCGGCCGCACCGGGTCGATGTGGGCGGCCGAGCGCCACGACGTGGTGCCCGACGTGCTCACGACCGCGAAGGGGCTCGCCAGCGGGCTCCCGATCGGCGCGACGCTGTGTCGCGACTGGATCGCCGAGGACGCCGGCAACCACGGCTCGACGTTCTCCGGCGGACCCGTCGTGTCGGCGGCAGCGGGAGCCACGCTCGACGTGATCGAGCGCGAGGACCTCCCCGACCACGCCGCCGAGATGGGCGCGTACATCCGCGGACAGATCGAGGAGCGCCTCGGCGACGACGTGCGCGACGTGCGCGGCGACGGCCTGATGATCGGCATCGAGGTGAAGCGCGGCTCGAACCGGCTGCTTCGCGACCTGGCGATCGAGCATCAGGTGCTCGCGCTGCCCGCGGGCCGCACCGTGTTGCGCCTGCTCCCGCCGCTGACGCTCGAACGCGAGCACGCCGACGCGGTGGTCGACGCGCTCGCGGAGGTGATCGGGTGATGTCGACCGGGAAGGAGCGGGAGGCGGCCGATACGGACGAGTCCACTGCCGACGGCTCCGCCGCCGACGAGTCGTCCGCGGCCGGGACCGACGTGGTCGCCGGCGGCGGCTACCCCGAAGCCTGCGACACGCCGGCCCGGAAGCTGCTGTACGACATGGTCTCCATCCCCTCGCCCTCGGGCGAGGAGGAGCAGGCCGCGAAGCGCCTCGTCGACTTCTTCGAGGCGAACGGGCGGGAGGCGTGGATCGACGAGGTCGGCAACGTCCGCGCGCCCGCCAGCGACGCCGTCCTGCTCACCTCGCACATCGACACGGTACCGGGCGACATCCCGGTCGAGGTGAGGCCGGCGGCAGAGGACGACGAGGCCGGCGAG
Organism: Halorubrum saccharovorum DSM 1137; assembly: GCF_000337915.1. Taxonomy (GTDB): domain Archaea; phylum Halobacteriota; class Halobacteria; order Halobacteriales; family Haloferacaceae; genus Halorubrum; species Halorubrum saccharovorum. The sequence continues at coordinate 74,559 of NZ_AOJE01000021.1, read as the reverse complement.
CCGGGCGAGCCCGTCCTCTGGGGGCGCGGGGCCGTGGACGCCACGGGCCCGCTCGTCGCGATGGCGGTCGCGGCGGTCCAGACGGGCGTCTCGTTCGTCGGCGTCGCCGGCGAGGAGACGAACTCGCGGGGCGCCCGGTTTCTCGTCGAGGACCGCGACGCGCCCGAGGCCGTGGTGAACGGCGAGCCCTCCGGCTGGGACGGCGTCACCCTCGGCTACCGCGGCTTCCTCGCGGGGACGTACGTGAACACGAGCGAGTCCGGCCACACCTCGCGGCCGGAGCCCAACGCGATCCAGCACGCGATCGACTGGTGGCACGGCGTCGAGGAGACGTTCGACCCCACCGACGACGACACGCCCGTCTTCGAGCAGGTGACGACCAAGCCCGTCTCGGTCGACGGCGGGCTCTCCGACGACGGGCTGGCGGTCGAGGCGACGATGGACGTACAGCTCCGCGTTCCGCCCAACCGGACGGTCGACGAGATCCACGAACTGGCCGAGACGGAGCTGTCGACCGGTTCGGTCCACTGGAAGGAGCCGATCCCGCCGGTGATGGAGAGCCCCCGCACGGAGCTGGCGCGGGCGTTCCGCGTCGCGATCCGCGGCGCCGGCGGTGACGTGCGCCTGCTGCGCAAGACCGGAACGAGCGACATGAACCTGTTCGCGGCCGCGTGGGACTGCCCGATGGTCACCTACGGCCCCGGGAACTCGGACCTCGACCACGCGCCCGACGAGCGGCTTCCCCTCTCCGAGTTGGACCGCGCGACGGCCGTGTTGAGCGATGTCTGCCGGGACCGACCGTAGGCGTCACGGCACCGACCGTGACGCCGCCTCCTTTTGAACCAGACCGTTTCGTCGCCGCCGACTGATCTCACCGCTGTCACGACACCATCGCTCACAGACCCCATCGCTCACAGACCCCACCGCTCACCGACACCACCCACCGACTTCACACTCACACTCATCTACCCATGCCACTCGCCACCGACGACTTCCTCGACATCGACGACGTGACGCCAGCCGAACTGGACGCCCTGCTCGACCGCGCCGCCGTGATGAAGGCGGGCGAGACCGATCCCCGACTCGGAGACGCGACGCTCGGGATGATCTTCGAGAAGCCCTCGACGCGCACTCGCGTCTCCTTCGAGACGGGGATGACCCGGCTCGGCGGCCACGCGATGTTCCTCGGCCCCGACGACATCCAACTGGGCCACGGCGAACCGCTGCGTGACACCGCGCGCGTGCTCGGTCGGTACGTCGACGGTGTGATGGCCAGGCTCTTCGACCACGAAGACGTCGAGACCCTCGCCGAGCACGCCGACTGCCCCGTGATCAACGGCCTCACCGACGAGGCGCACCCCTGCCAGACGCTGGCCGACCTCCTCACGATCCGCGAGACGGTCGGCGAGGACGCCACGGTCGCGTGGGTCGGCGACGGCAACAACGTCGGGCAGTCGTTCGTCGTCGGCGCGGCGATGGCCGGGATCGACGTCGATGTCGCGACCCCCGCAGACTACGAGATGAACCCCGCCGTCTTCGATCGCGCCGCGGAGTTCGGGGCGGACGTGACCCCCTCGACCGACCCCGAGGCCGCGATCGACGGCGCGGATATCGTCTACACCGACGTGTGGATCTCGATGGGGCAGGAGGACGAACGCGAGGAGAAACTGGCCGCCTTCGAGGGGTTCCAGGTGAACGCCGACCTGCTCGCCGGCACCGACGCGAAGGTGATGCACTGCCTGCCCGCGCACCGCGGCGAGGAGATCACGAACGACGTGCTGGAGTCCGATCGCGCCCTCGTCTGGGACCAGGCCGAAAACCGGATGCACGCCCAGAACGCGCTGCTCGTCGAACTGCTCGGCGGGGAATGAGAGCGGAGCGGGAGTCGGTTGAACGACGACACTATTTATAAACAGACATGCGGTGGCGTGCGCCTGCGAGCGGCCGCCTCCGGCGGCCGCGAGGAGCGCCGCGCGAGGGAGTCAGTCGCCGGAGCGAAGCGACGGCGACTGACGAGGCTGGGGAGGTGGGAGGTGCGGTGCTGTGCGGGGCGGTGGGACTCAAAGGGGCAGTCGCGAGGACGAAGACGGGCGACGTAAGGACCGCAAGGAGGGAGCGCCAGCGACTGACTGAGGATCGCAGCGAGCCCATCGAGTCCTCGCGGCTGGGGCTTTGGCGGTGTTTATCAGGAAACGGTCGATCATGTATCGCCGAGCGGCTGGGGCTTTGAAGACCTGAACCACGATGTTATACAACTTATAAAAAAAACCGATCCGCAATCTAGTTCCCGGTCCAGCGCAGCACCGCCAGCGTCCCCTCGTACAGCACGATCATCGTCAGCGTCACGATGATCGGCGCCATCCCGGTCGGGTCGGGGCTGAAGAGGAACGCGATCCCGAGGAACGACCCCCAGAAGATCAGCCGCTTCGCCTCCAGCCACTGCCGGGTGACGAGGTTCATCATGATCGCGAGCATGATGAACAGCGGGATCTGGAAGACGATCGCCATGAACGCGAGCATGATGACGATCAGGTTGAACGTCTCCGCGAGTCCGAACGCGATCGTCGCGGCGTCGGAGGTGTAGGTGGTGAAATACGAGAAGATCGCGGGCAACACGAGGAAGTGCGCGAACGCGATCCCGATCCCGCCGAGGACGAGGCTCGTGGGGACCGCCGCGAGGTAGTAGCGCCGCTCGTTCTCGTACAGCCCCGGTCGCATGAACCGGTATGTCTGGTAGACGAACGCCGGGAGCCCGACCACGACGCCCGCGAGCCCGGCGACCTTCAGCCGCGTGAGCGGGAGCTCGAGGGGGCCGTACAGCCGCGGCCGGTTCTCCATCGGCGCGGGGATGTGGTAGCTCCAGAAGTAGTTGATGAGCTCCGTCGACTCGGTGACGACGACGAGCGTCGCCAGCCCGCCGAAGACGAAGACGACGGCGAGCCGGCGCATCATCTCCTCGATGTGGGCCGCGAGCGGCATCTCCTCGTCCGTCTCGGGCGCCTCCAGCCCCGCGAACTCCTCGTCGCTTCCGGCGGCTCCCTCGCCCGCGACGCCGCCGTCCTCGACGGTCGGTGCGTCTGCGTCGTCTCCGGTAGCGGAGTCGCTGTCGGACGAATCGCCCTCGAGGTCCGGTTTGCTGTAGTCGAGGTGTTTCGCGCTCCCCGGCTCGTGCGCGTCGAACGTGTCGTCTTCGTCGTCTTCGCCGTCGCCCGCGTCATCATCCCCATCGCCGTCGTCGCCGCCGATTTCCGACGTGACTTCGGGCGACACCTCCGGCTCCACGGACGTCGACTCGTCGTCGTCCCCGTCTTCGTCCCCGGCGGATCGACGGCCTACGGAGGGATCGAGGTCGCTTTCGGTCGATTCGTCATTCGTGGCGTCGGCACTATCGACCGTCCCGTCGTCGACCGAGTCGTCCTCGGGGGCCGAGGGCTCGTCACGCGACCGGTCCGAGTCGTCCATTCACTTCTTCTACGCAACCGGGTGACTATAGGCCTTTTCGGATGGCGACGAGCGACGGGCCGGTGCGACGGGTCGGTGCGACGACCCGAACGCGGTCGAAAAGGTTGATAACGGCGACGGACTTCCGGTCCCGTATGGCGAGTGCCCTCGACGAAGATACCCAGCAGTCTCTCGCGGACGGACGCGAGTCTGCGAAGGCCTTCCTTCGGTCGATTCAGAAAGACCTCCAGAAGGTGTTTATCGTCTTCCTGTTGGGATTTCTTGCGACGTTCTGGGCGCTCCGCGTGTTCATCTGGGACTTCCTGTATAACGTTACCGAGTCGAACATGTCGGCCGCGGTCGCCGCCGACACCGACGTGATCGCGACGACCCCGTTCGAGGTGATCCTCCTCCAGGCGAAGATCGGGCTGATCGTCGGCGTGATCTTCGCGATTCCGCCCTTCATCTACGTCGCCCGTGACGAGCTCCGCGCCCGCGGGGCGTGGCCGCAGTCGCCGGTCGCGCGCTGGAAGCTCGCGGGGATGGGGCTCCTCGGCTTCGGGCTGTTCGCGGTCGGCGTCGCCTACGGGGTCTACGCGTTCTTCCCGATCATGTTCTCCTTCCTCGCCGGTTTCGGGCTGGAAGCCGGGCTCCAGCCCACCTACGGGATCGTGATGTGGACGGAGTTCATCGTCTTCCTCTCGCTCTCCTTCGGGCTTGCGGGGCAGATGCCGCTTCTCATCACCGGACTCTCCTACTCCGGGATCGTCCAGTACGAGACGTTCCGCGACAAGTGGCGCTACGCGGTCGTCGCCATCTTCGTCTTCGGCGCGATGTTCTCCCCGCCGGACCCGTTCACCCAGCTGATGTGGGCGTTCCCGCTCATCGCCCTGTACGGCTTCAGCCTCTACCTCGCGAAGCTCGTCGTCACGGCCAAGCGGAGCTCCGACCGCATCGACGTGCTCGGCGCGGCCCGGAACCACTGGAACGTCGTCGGCGGGGCGGCCGTCCTCGGCGGCGGGATCGTGTACGCCTTCTACGAGTACGGCGGTCGAACCGCGGTCAACGACCTCCTCCGACTCGCAAACAGCGACTGGCGCTTCCTCGACCCCGGCGCGGGGCTCGGCGTCGACCCGACGACGGCGGCCGGGATCTACGCCGCCGCCTGGTCGCTTGCGTTCGTCGCCGTCGCGACGCTGTGGGCCGTCTACGCCGACCTCGACACGACGAGCGCGGGGTACCAGTACGGCGATCCCACCGCGGTCGACGTAGGCGAACTCGACGCGCCAGGCGTGCGCGCCGCCCCGGACGACGCCTTCGCCGAAATGGACGAAGAGGAGTCGCTCGCGCTCGCGCAGGCCGCGATCGACGACGACGACCCCGAGAAGGCGCAGGCGATCCTCGACCGGTTCGACGCGGTGCATGACGGCGACGAGAGCGGCGACGAGGGCGGCGACGAGGACGGCGACGCGACGGAAGCCGGAGGCGGAGCCGAGGGCGGTTCCGGTGGTGACGGCCTGATGGGAACCGTTCAGGACCGCACCTCCCGGGCCAGTTCCACGTTCCTCTCCGAGCTCACCGACGGCGACGAGGAGGAGGCGGAAGACGACATCGGCGGCTACTACAAGGACCTCAAGTTCATCTTCGACTCGCTGCGATCGCGGTCGTTCCGCCTCGTCGCCGTCTTCGGCGGCGTGATGGCGGCCGCGTTCACGTGGCTGTACCTCGGCGGGCTCGCGACGGTGCGCAACGACTTGGAGTCCCGCGTCCCAGCCGAGATCGAGGGCGGGATCAACATCATCACGCTCCACCCCGTCGAGGCGCTGATCTTCATGGTGAAGTTCTCCGTCCTGCTCGGGATCGTCGCCGTGTTCCCGGTCGTCCTCTACTACGCGTGGCCCGCTCTGCGGGAGCGCGGCTTCGTCGCCGGACGCATCTACCAGGTGTACCTCTGGGCGGGGGCGCTGTTCGCCGGGCTGATCGGCGGCTTCGCGCTCGGGTACGCCTACATCGCGCCCGGGATCATCGGGTGGCTCGTCACCGACGCCAAGCTGGCGGACATGATCATCACCTACCAGGTGAGCGACTTCCTCTGGCTCGTCGTCTACACCACCATCGGGATCGGCTTCCTCGCGGACATCCCGATCGCGATGCTCCTGCTCAACAACGCCGGCGTCCCCTACCGGGTCTTCCGGAACCGCTGGCGCGAGGTCACCGTCGGGATCATGCTGTTCGCGGCGGTGTTCACCCCCGCCGACGTGATCACGATGTTCCTCGCGACGCTCCCGCTGATGGCGGCGTACGGGATCGGCGTCGGCGTCCTGTTCCTCGTCACGTTCGGCGGTCGGCGGAACCTCTCGCCGCCCTCCGAACTGGTCGAGCCCTGACGAGCGCCGCGAACGCTTTTCTTCCCCTCGCTCCGTCGCGGGCGCGTTAGACGGCGAGACCGACGGGGGTGGACCGCCGAGACCGACGAGTATTCCCGCGCGCGCACGCAACGAGGGGACAAGATGAGCAAGGACTACATCGAGGTCCGCGGCGCCGAGGAACACAACCTCAAGGACCTCGACGTCCGGATCCCGCGCGAGGAGTTCACCGTCGTCACCGGGCTCTCCGGGTCGGGGAAGTCGTCGCTCGCGTTCGACACCGTCTACGCCGAGGGGCAGCGGCGGTACATCGAGTCGCTGTCGGCGTACGCCCGCAACTTCCTCGGGCAGATGGACAAACCGCAGGTGGAGTCTGTCGAGGGACTCTCGCCCGCGATCTCCATCGATCAGAAGAACGCCGCGAACAACCCCCGCTCGACGGTGGGGACCGTCACCGAACTGCACGACTACCTCCGGCTGCTGTACGCCCGCATCGGCACCCAGTACGACCCCGTCACCGGCGAGGAGGTCGGCGAGCAGTCGGCACAGGACATGGTAAACCAGATCCTCGAACTGCCCGAGGGGACCCGCGCGAAGATCGCCGCACCGGTCGTCCGCGACCAGAAGGGCGCCTTCGAGGACTTATTCGAGGAACTCGTGAGCGACGGGTACGCCCGCGTCGAGGTCGACGGCGAGCCGATCGACCTGACCTTAGACGACCCCGACCTCGACCAGAACTACGACCACACGATCGACGTGATCGTCGACCGCGTGACCGTCTCGCCCGACGCCCGCTCGCGGATCACGGACTCCGTGGAGACCGCCCTGGAGGAGGCCGGCGGCTCCCTCAAGCTGATCGTCCCCGATCCGCCCGAGGACGTGCCCTTCGCGTCGAACGCGCGCTCGACCGGATCGCTCGCGGAGGACGCCGACGCGGACGACCGCCTCGTCGTCGAGTTCTCCGAGGAGCTCGGCAACCCCAACTCCGACGTGCAGTTCTCGGCGATCGAGACGCGCTCGTTCTCCTTCAACAGCCCCTACGGCGCCTGTCCCGAGTGCGAGGGGATCGGTTCGACGAAGGAGGTCGACGAGGACCTCGTGATCGAAGACCCCTCGAAGCCCCTCAAACACGTCTTCGAGCCGTGGAGCTACGACCGCACCTACTACTCCCGCCAGCTCGACAACGTCGCCGACCACTTCGGCGTCTCGCTGGAGACGCCCTTCGAGGAGCTCGACGAGTCGGTTCGTCGGCAGTTCCTCTACGGCACCGACGACCTCGTCCACTTCGAGTGGACCACGAAGAACGGCACCCGGGAGAAGACCGAGCGCTTCGAGGGCGTCATCCCGAACCTGGAGCGCCGCCACGTCGAGACCGACTCCGAGCGCGCTCGCGACCACATCGAGGAGTACATGGCCGTGACGACGTGTCCGGAGTGCGAGGGCACCCGCCTGAAAGAGCAGTCGCGGCACGTCCTCGTGGGGGACACCGCGATCACCGAGGTCAACGAGATGTCGATCGCGGAGGCGCGCGAGCACTTCGAGGGGATGGAAGCCGACCTGAACGAGCGCGACACGAAAATCGCCGAGGAGATCCTCAAAGAGATCCGCGCGCGCCTCGGCTTCATGGAGGAGGTCGGCTTAGAGTACCTCACGCTCGACCGGGAGGCGTCGACGCTCTCGGGCGGCGAGAGCCAGCGCATCCGGCTCGCCACCCAGGTCGGCTCGGGGCTCGTGGGCGTGCTGTACGTCTTGGACGAGCCGTCGATCGGGCTCCACCAGCGCGACAACGACCGCCTGCTGAACACCCTCGTGGGGCTCCGCGACCTCGGGAACACCCTCGTCGTCGTCGAGCATGACGAGGAGACGATGCGCCGCGCCGACGAGATCATCGACATGGGGCCCGGCCCCGGTAAGCGCGGCGGCGAAGTGGTCGCGCAGGGCGATTTCGACGACGTGATCGACGCCGACGAGTCGGTCACGGGCGACTACCTCGCGGGCCGCAAGGAGATTCCCGTACCCGACGAGCGCCGCGATCCGGACGGAAAGCTGACGGTGCGGGGCGCCCGCCAGCACAACCTCAAGGACCTCGACGTGGCGCTCCCGCTCGGCACGCTGACGACCGTCACCGGCGTCTCCGGCTCCGGGAAGTCGACGCTCGTCCACGACGTGCTGTACAAGGGCCTCGTCCGCGAGATGAACGACAACACCTCGGTCGACCCCGGCGAGCACGACGCGATCGAGGGGATGGATGAGATCGAGACGGTGCGGCTCATCGACCAGTCGCCGATCGGGCGGACGCCGCGGTCGAACCCCGCGACGTACACCGACGTGTTCGACTACGTCCGCGAGCTGTTCGCGGAGACGAAACTGTCGAAGCGCCGCGGCTACGAGAAGGGGCGGTTCTCCTTCAACGTGAAGGGCGGGCGCTGCGAGGAGTGCGGCGGACAGGGGACCGTGAAGATCGAGATGAACTTCCTCTCGGACGTGTACGTCCCCTGCGAGGAGTGCGGCGGCGCGCGCTACAACGACGAGACGCTCGACGTGGAGTACAAGGGCGCGACCATCTCGGACGTGCTCGACATGAGCGTCGACGAGGCGTACGACTTCTTCGAGAGCCACCAGGGGCTCCAGCGCCGCCTGAAGCTCTTGAAGGACGTGGGGCTCGGCTACATGGAGCTCGGTCAGCCCTCGACCACCCTCTCGGGCGGCGAGGCCCAGCGCGTGAAGCTCGCCGAGGAGCTGGGCAAGAAGGCGACCGGCGACACCCTCTACCTGCTCGACGAGCCGACGACGGGGCTCCACAAGGAGGACGAGCGCAAGCTGATCGACGTGCTCCACCGCCTCGTCGACGCCGGCAACACGGTGGTCGTCATCGAACACGAGCTCGATCTGGTGAAAAACGCCGACCGCGTCATCGACTTAGGTCCCGAGGGCGGCGACGGCGGCGGGGAGCTGGTCGCGAGCGGGACCCCGGAGGCGGTGGCCCGCGAGGAGGACTCGCACACCGGCCGCTACCTCCGCGACATGCTCCCCGACATCGACTTGGAGGGGCCGCGCGACGACCGCCGGAAGCCGGCGGTGGCCGACGACGACTGACTCCCGTTCCGACTGCTCCGCCGGACTCAGAACTTCTCCAGTAAGTCCCCGTAGAAGTCGGTGTCGCGGTCGCCGGCGAGCTTCTCGACGATGAGCTCCGGCGTCGACCGCGCGAGGTGGCCCTTGCGCGGCGAGCGGTTCACACGGAGCTCGCCGTCGACGAGGCCGGCGGCCTCGATCCCGTCGACGGCGACTTCGAAGTCGGCGGCGTCTCTGATCTCGCGAGCCAGGTGAGAGACGAAGACGGCGGTGGCGTCCTGCTCGTCGAGCGCCTCCAGGATGCCCGCGATGATCTTCGCGGAGGCGCCCGGCTCCGTGATCGACTCCAGCTCGTCGACGAGGACGAGCCGACCGTCCGCGCCCTCGACGAGGTCGCCGAAGTCCCGGAGCGTCGCCTCGAACGCGCCGGCGTCGAGGGTCCCCTGCGACTTGGCGTAGTAGTGGACCTCCTCGAAGCGCTCGACGGTCGCCGACTCGGCGGGGACGGGCATCCCCATCTGCGCCAGGACGACGACGAGCGCCACGAGGTCGAGCGTGGAGGTCTTCCCGCCGGAGTTGACGCCCGAGAGGAGCGTTGCGCCCGACACCGCGTAGTCGATCGGCTCGGCGTCCCCGAAGTCGACGTCGAGGAGCGGCGAGCGCCCCCCCTCGATACGGAAGCCCGCCGCTTCGGCGGTTCCGGCCTCGTCGCCCCCGTCCGGCCCGACCACTTCCGGCATCGCGCAGTCGAAGTCGCGTTCGAACCGCGCGATCGCCAGCTCCACGTCGAGTTCGAGCGCGTCCCGGACGAGTTCCTCGACCGGCTCGCGGAGGTCGCCGAGGTCGCTCGCCAGCTCCGCCTTCAGGCGAGCGGCTCGGCGGTCGCGCGCCGCCGAGAGCTCGGTCCGAAGCCGCGAGACCGCGCTCTCGTCGCGCTCGACCGGGAAGGAGGGGTCGCCGCCGAACACCCGATCGGCGAGCTCCGCCTCCTCGGGCTCCAAGCGGAGCGCGTCCGCGAGGTGTTCGCGGGCGCGCTCGATCGCCTCGTCGTACTCGTCGGCGAGCTCGCGGTCTAACAGGGAGTCGACGCGGGCGCCCTGCTCGACGAGCGAGAGGAAGTCCGTCCCCTCGATGGTCACGTCGCGCTCGCGGATCGCCTCTCGGAGCCGGTCGTCGGCGACCGACTCCGCGGTCGACACCGCGGCGTCTAAGTCGTCGACGGCGGCCGTCAGCCGGTCCAGTTCCGCGTCGCCGACGACCGTCCCGTCGTCGTCGAGCCGCGCGAGCGCGTCGCGGAGCCGATCGAGGTCCGCCGCGGGGGAGAGGTTCGCCGCCTCGTGGATCGTCGCGGCCGCTTCCAGCCGCTCGCGGTTCGCGGCGAAGAAGGCGAGCAGGCGCTCGGGGACGGTCTCGGCGGGCTCGTCGAGCGCGTTCGGCCGGACGTGCACGTCGCCCTCGACGTCGAGCCCGGCGAACTCCTCGTCCAAGACGATCACGGTGGCGTACGACCGCGCGAGCTCGGAGACGTCGCGGGCCTCCTCGACGGTCTCGACCGACAGCTCCGGGACCGCCGACTCGGCGCGAGCGAGCGTCTCGGCGTCGGCCGTCGCGAGACACCGGTCGCGCACCCGAACCGTCGGCGGGTCGGTGAGGGGTTCGACCCCGGAGAGCGCCTCGCGGACGGCGGGGTCGGGCTCGCGTTCGATCGCGCTCGCGACGAACGACTGCGCCTCCTCGATCCGAGAGGCCGAGGCGCTGGGGTAGAACGTCTCCAGCCGCTTGGCGGCGTAGTCGGTGACGGTGCGCTCGCGCAGCAGGTCGATCGCCTCCCGGTACACCTCGCGGGCGCGGTCGGTCGCCAGCACGCGCCCGTCGTCGCCGTGTCGCCGCCGGATCGCCCCGCGGGCGATGCGGGCCGCGCGGGCCTCGTTGACGCCGGGGGCGCGGGCGATCGCGGCCACGTCACCGGACTCGACGGTCGCGACCGGGTCGTCGAGCTCGCGCAGCGCTGCGGCCGTCTTCGCGCCGACGCCGGGGATCGCCTCCAGCTCCATCTGTCCGCCGATATCGCGGCAACGCGCAAAAGGATAGGGGGTCCCGATTCGCGAGCGCGACCCCTCGACCCGCTACTCTCCCCGATCGTCCGCGGCCGACGCGCTTTTTCCCGCCGACCGCGAATCCCGGTCTATGAGCCAGCACACCCTCGCCGCCGACGGGAGCGATCTCGCCCCGGAGACGGCGGCGAAAGCGGCGGCCGCCCGCGACGCGCTCGCCGAGCGCGACGCGGTGCTCGTCGCCTTCTCCGGCGGGGTCGACTCCTCGGTCGTCGCGGCGCTCGCGCGCGACGCGCTTGGCGACGACGCGGTCGCGTGTACGGCGCGGAGCGAGACGCTGCCGGCCGCGGAGCTCGACGACGCGAGGCGCGTCGCCGACGAGATCGGAATCTCCCACGAGACGGTCACCTTCTCCGAACTTGACGACCCGAACTTCGTCGCCAACGACGGCGACCGCTGTTACCACTGTCGGACGATGCGGCTCGGCCGGATGTACGAGACGGCACAAGAGCTCGATATCGGCACCGTCTGCGACGGGACGAACGCCGACGACCCCGGCGAGGGTCACCGCCCCGGACTGCGCGCGGTCGAGGAGCTGGACGTGTTCTCGCCGCTTCTCGACGCGGAGATCACGAAAGACGAGGTCCGCGAGATCGCCGACGCGTACGGCCTCTCAGTCGCCGACAAGCCGTCGATGGCGTGTCTATCCTCGCGGATCCCGACCGGATTGGAGGTGACGGAAGAGCGACTGACCCGCGTCGAGAAGGCCGAGCGGGTGCTCCGCGAGTGGGGGTTCGAGGGGTTCCGCGTCCGCGACCACGACGGGCTCGCGCGCGTCGAGATCGCCCCCGACGAACTGGAGCGCGCGCTCGACCCGGCCTTCGCCGACGCGGTCCACGAACACCTCACCGACGTGGGGTTCGAGTACGTCACCCTCGATATGGCCGGCTATCGAACCGGGAGCGTGAGCCCGGGCGGCGACGCGGGCGAAGGGGAAGAGGAGGAGACGGAGCAGAGCGACGACGCCGACCGCGGCGGAGCGGACATCGACCTCGGTCGGCAGTACCCCCGCTGAGACGGTCGCGGGTCAGACTGGACACGGCCAACCGCGAGCGAGCCGTTATCACCCGAGAGAACCCGACGCGAACGTTTATCTCCCGTGTTGGTGAACCGACACCTATGAGCGAAGCGAAGACGCTCGCGATCATCGCGGGCGGCGTGGGCGGGTCCGTCGGCGCGTTCGTCGGCGTCGCCGTCGGCGGAGACACGCTCGGCGTGACCCTGACGACGCTCGTCGTCGCGGTACTCGTCGGCGCGGCGGTGATCGCGAGCGCCGTCATCGCCGGCGACGTGGAGTTCTTCGCGAGCGCCGACGGGGAGTAGTCGGTCCCCTGCGGGCGTTGCCAAACGGCGGCGGCCACTTCAGAACACGCCGGGACCGCCCCCGGCCTGCTGCTGTCGGCGTCCGGTGATGGCGCTCGGGGTTCCGCCCGTCTGGATGATGTTGAACGCGGTCATCAAGTCCGTGCGGGAGATGATCCCGACCAGTTCTTCGTTCCGGTCGACGACGGGGAGCCGGCCGACGCCGTTCTCCTGCATCGTCTGGAGCGCGGTCATCGCGTCGGCCTCGGGCCCGACGCCGACCAGGTCGGTCTCCATCACGTCCGCGACCCGGTAGGCGTCCCGCTCGACCTCCTTGACCGACCGCGCGTCCTCCAAGGTCACCATCCCGACGAGATCGCCGCCGTGAAGCACGGGGTAGCCGGTGTGGCGCTCCTCGAACATCCGGCTCATCAGGTCCGCGACCGAGGTGTCCTCGGTGACGGTGTGGAGGTCCTCGCGGCGGGTCATCACGTCGTCGACGGTCACGTCCTCGAACGCGGCCTTCAGCGTCGTCTGCTGGGCCTCGCCGGAGGCGGCGATGTAGATGAAGAAGGCCAACACGATCAGCAGTAGCTGGAAGTTGAGTACCCCGATCAGCCCCATGAGGAAGGCGAACACCTTCCCGATCGCGGCGGCGCGCTGGGTCGCTTGGGCGTGCGGCTGGTTCCGCGCGAGGATCGCCCGGAGGACGCGCCCCCCGTCCATCGGGAAGGCGGGCAGCATGTTGAACACCGCGAGCACGACGTTCAACAGCGCGAGGTAGCCGAAGACGAACAACACGGCGTTCGAACCGACCGGCGCGAGCGCGAACACGCCGTAACAGGCCACCCCGACCGCGACGCTGACGACCGGCCCCGCGATCGCGATCCAGAACTCGTGTTTCCAGTCTTCCGGGAACTCCGCGAAGTTGGCGAGTCCGCCGAGCAGCCAGAGTGTGATCGATTCGATCTCGTAGCCGTAGCGCATGGCGACGATCGAGTGCCCGAACTCGTGGAGGAGAACGCCGCCGAACAGCCCCAGCGCGGCCGCCAGCCCGAGCGCCCACGGCGTGACTCCCGCGCCGACCGCGGCGGGGTCGATGCCGGCGCCGAACGCGTCGTTCATCACCCCGGCGATCACCCCGACCTGTGAGCCGATGAGATACGCGAAGAGCGGCAGTACGATCAGAAACGTCCAGTTGAGTCTGACCGGGATCCCCAACACCGTCCCGATCTTGATTCCACGCATACTCGCGAGTTAGACGGGTGGGCGGTTAAACGTCGGGGCGCCGGCGGAGCGGCGCCGGCGGAGCGCGGTCTCGGCCCGCCGCCGTTTATAAGCCGGCGGCGGGCGATCGGTCGGTATGAGCGACATCACCGACGACGCGGCGACGGCTGGACCGGATCCCGTCGTGAAGCGCGGCGCCGAGATCGGCTACGAGGCGGTCGACGCCGCCGAGGGGCTCCGGAAGGGCGTCCTCCTCGACGAGTCCGACGGCGCCCCCAACTTCGCGATGCGGCGGTTCGAGCTCGCCCCCGGCGCCGCGGTCCCGCGCCACACGAACGCGGTCGAACACGAGCAGTACGTGCTCGCCGGCGAGTACGTGGTGGGGATCGGCGACGAGGAGCACGTCGTCGCCCCCGGAGACGCGCTCTTCATTCCGGCCGGCGTCGAGCACTGGTACCGGAACGAGAGCGAGGAGCCGGGGGCGTTCATCTGCGCGGTGCCGAACGGGGACGACGAGATCGAACTGGTCGAGTAGCTCGTGCGGCCCGCGCTCACTCGATCGTGCCGACCCGGTCCGCGACGTAGCCGAACTGGTCGCGATAACCGTACGGCGACAGCAACACGGGGTAGAAGGGGTCGTCGGCGCGGAGCTGCTCGTCGTCGGCGGCCGCGAAGGCCTCGCCCGCCTCGACGCGTTCGAAGTTCCGCGCGAACACCTCGTACACGTCGGCGTCCGGCTTGGGGATGCGGTCGCGGAGCCGGAACACCTCCACGTCCTCGCGACCCCCGGCGTCGACCACGCTCTCCGCGCCGGGCGCGGTAATGACGCCGGTGGCCGCCAGGAAGGCCCGCGCGAGCCAGTAGGCGTTGTCGGCGGCCGCGTCGGAGCCCTGCAGACCGGCCTCCACTTCGAGGGTGTGCGGGTGTTCGATGAGGCGTCCCTCGGTGAACGCGTCGGTCTGGATCACGGCGTCGACCGGGAGGTGCGGGGCGACCGCGCGGGCGACCTCGTCCATCGAGTCGACGACGGCGAACGGCTCGGCGTACGACTGCGTCGAGTGGATCGCGAGCGTGGAGCAGCCGTCGAGCGCGTCGAGCAGTTCGGCTGCGAGGCGCTCCTCGTGCGCTTCCGCGTCCGGATCGCCGGGGAACGCCCGGTTGAGGTCGGCGTCGAGGTACCGGACCCCGGCGTCGAGCGCCGCCTCGTTGGCGACGATCAGCCGCACCGGGCGCTCGAGGTCGAGGTCGGCGTCGAGGAGGCGTCGGACCGCGCGGGCGCCGCAGGGCTCGTCGCCGTGGATCGCGCCGACGACCGCGACCTCCGGCTCCCCCTCGCCCAGGTCGTGAACGTCCATACGACCGAAAGGGGACCCGCCGATAAGTGGCGTTCGGATCGGGGACGCGGCTCAGGCCCGTCGTCGGTTCACCCCCCTTCGTCGGCTCAGTGCCCGTCGTCGAGCCGCTCCGCGTACTCGTAGTCGGCGGGGTACGCCTCCGGGCGGGCGCCGTCGATGGGGATCGCCCACTCGTCGATCGCGGTCGGGTCGTCGAGCGCGGCCCGGAGGGTCGCCCGGACCTCGTCGAGGTCGACCCCGTAGAAGTCGCCCGGGAGCCCGCGGAGGTACTCCAGCGCGGTCTCGAACAGCGAGCGCATCCCGTCGTCGCTCTCGAAGTCGACCCGCTTGTACGCGCCCGCGGCGACCTGCACCATCCCGTGGAGGAAGGCGCTCTCGGCGGTGCCGCTGCCGTAGTTGTACCACTCGTCTTCGAAGCAATCGTGCGACTCGTGGTACGCGCCGGCGTTGAACAGCCGGACGCCGTGCTCGGTCGCCCGCCGGAGGGTGGCGTGCTCCCAGTGCCCCCCGGCGATCCGCGTGTCGGGGGCGGGGTCACCGTCCGCGGCGGCGCCCTCGCCCCCGTCGCCCTCGCCGGCCGCGTGCCACCCGGTCGGGTTTCCCAGCGGCGGGGCAACGCCGGGATCGCGGGTGTGCTCGTCCATGGACACGCGTCGCGCCCGCAGCGACCTAACCGTTTCGCGGGAGACGGCCGTTTCCCGGGAGACGTGCGGGGAGGCGCCCCGCGGACCCGGCCGCCCCCCTCGCGTCGACCGGCCTGCTCCGCCGGATCGAACGGTTCTTTCCCGCGCCGGGCGTCGGGTCGGTCAATGGACGCCGGTCTCCTCTCCGCGATCGGCGCCGCGGTCGTCTGGGGGACGTACGTTCTCGTGCTCAAGCGGCTCTTCTCGGGATACCCGCCCGCCGGGCTCACGGTGCTCCTCAACGCCTCGGCGATCGCGTGGTTCCTCCCGGTTACCCTCGCGACGACCGATCTCTCCGCGGTCGGGTCCGCGCCCGAGTCCACCGGCGGGTCCGGGGGGATCGTCCGGGCGGCAGCCGGCGTGGATCCCGCCGCCGTCGCCGTCGTCGCCGGGACCGCACTGGCGACCGCGGCCGCGTTCGTGCTCTTCCTCCGGGCGATCGACGAGGGCGACGTGTCGTACGTGACCCCGATCAACAAGGTCGTCCCGATGTTCGTGCTCCCGCTGGAGGTGCTCCTGCTCGGCGAGGTGCTCACACCGATACAGGTCGCCGGGGTCGTCGTCGCTACCGCCGCGGTGTACGTCGCCAACTACGAGCCCGGGAGTCTGCTCGCCCCGCTCGCGAGTGCGGTTCACTCGCGGCCGGCGCGGTTCGCCTTGGTGAGCGCGGCGTGTTACGCCCTTTCCGACCTCGGGAAGCGGGTGGGGCTCCAGGAGCTCGCGATCCCCGGGACGCTGTGGGTACCGCTGTTGCTCGCGGGCGTCGCGCTCGTGTTGCTCCCGAGTGCGGTCCGGAATCCGCCGAGCGTGACGCGCGGCGACGCGCCGAAGTTCCTCGCGACCGGTGCCCTGATCGCGCTCGGCGAGCACCTGACCACCGTCGCGTTCGCGGCGCTGCCCGCGAGCGTCGCCTCGCCGGTGATCAACACGCAGGCCATCGTCGCCGTCGTGCTCGGCGGGGTGATCCTCGGCGAGCGCTACTTCCGGATCCGGCTCGTCGCGGCCCTCCTCGCGGTCGTCGGCGTCGGGATGATCGCGCTGTAGCTCACCCACCGTGGGACTTCGACTCGAACCCAATGCCCGGACCGAGCGCGACCAACCGACGAAATAAAGGGGGGCGACGCCGAACCCTCGGTCGCGTGCGAGGGTAGCCAAGCCCGGAAACGGCGGCGGATTCAAGCTCCGCTCCTGTAGAGGTCCGTGGGTTCAAATCCCTCCCCTCGCATGAGCGCGTCCACAACGCGCGAATGCATCAGGGGGGAGGATTTGAATCAGGGAGCGCCTCTGGCGCGACCGTGGTTCAAATCTCTCCCCTCGCATCGCCGGGGTCCACCCCCGTGATGCGGAAGACGCTCTCGGAGCGCTCTTCCCTCGCAAAACTTCACTCAAACTCGGCGAGCGTCGGCTATTTATAACCCGGATCGCGGTGGCGCGCGCCTCCGAGCGGCCGCCACCGGCGGCCGCGAAGGAGCGCCGCGCGAGGGAGTCGGTCGCCCGGAGCGAAGCGAGGGCGACCGACGAGGTTGGGGAGGCGTGAGGTGCGGTTGCGGTGCTGTGCGGGGTAGGATTCAAAGGGGCAGCCGTGAGGACGACGCAGGCGACGCAAGCACCACAGGAACGAGCGAAGCGAGTGACGAGGAGCACAGCGAGCGTGCGTCGTCCTCACGGCTGGGGCTTTGTGAGTGTTCACCGACGATCCGGGATCAACCACGTATAGCCGAGCGGCTGGGGCTTTGGAGGTGTTCACCACCGATCACGGATAACTACTTATAAACGACTAACGAGGCTACTGAAGCCGTTTTTCACTCCTCCATCAGTAACCGCTTATCCGCGATCGCCCGAGCGCGAGGCCGGCGAACGCGACGACCGCCAGTTCGACGCCGACGGCGACCGCAGAGCCGACCGTGCCGAGGGCGACGATAACGACCTGATCGGGACCGGTCCACAGCAGCACGGCACCGGACCCGACGAGGTACGCGAGTCCGCCGACGGCGCCGGCGGCCAGCGTCGTCGCGCCGAGGTCGAGGGCGTCGCCGCCGCCGCGACCGACCCAATACGCGGCGCCGAGGAGCAGCCCGTACACGAGGGCGAACGTCGCGAAGCGTCCGCCGAGGATGTACAGAGTGAGCGCGCGCGGTTCGGGGATACCGATTGGCGACTCCATGACGACCGCCGGGACGCGACGCGTGACGCTGACCGCGACCGCGACGGCGGCCGCGACCGCGGGAGGGATCGGGGACCAGTTCATGGGACGGGCGGTGAGTGCGTCCGCGTCCCGTGAGTACCTTTCGCTCCGGCGTCGGGGTACCGCGGCCCGCGCCCGCCGCCGCTCTGTCCCTCGTCGCCAAAAGTCACGAACGTCCACCCGAAACGAAGGGTCCGAAACGGTTTTGCCGGCCCCTGACGGACGGTCGATATGCCAACGGATCCCGACACCGGGTACGACCCCTCGCTGGGTCGGAAGTTCGTGTTCGTCACGGGCGGGGTGATGTCCGGACTGGGTAAGGGCATCACCGCCGCCAGCACCGGGCGTCTCCTCGCCAACGCTGGCTTCGACGTCACCGCCGTGAAGGTGGACCCTTATCTCAACGTCGATGCCGGGACGATGAACCCGTACGAGCACGGCGAGGTGTACGTCCTCAAAGACGGCGGCGAGGTCGACCTCGACCTGGGCAACTACGAGCGCTTCCTCGGAACCGACATGACGTTCGATCACAACGTCACCACGGGGAAGACGTACCAGCACGTCATCGAGCGCGAGCGCGCCGGCGACTACCTGGGCAAGACCGTCCAGATCATCCCGCATGTCACCGACGACATCAAGCGGCGCATCCGGGAGGCCGCCGAGGGGAGCGACGTCTGCCTGATCGAGATCGGCGGGACGGTCGGCGACATCGAGTCGATGCCCTTCCTCGAAGCGCTCCGGCAGTTCGCCCACGAGGAGGACGACGAGGACATCCTCTTCACCCACGTCACCCTGGTCCCCTACTCGAAGAACGGCGAGCAGAAGACGAAGCCGACCCAGCACTCGGTGAAGGAGCTGCGGTCGATCGGGCTCCAGCCCGACATCCTCGTCGGGCGCTCCGAGGACCGGCTGGACCCGGAGACGAAAGAGAAGATCGCCCTGTTCTGCGACGTTCCCACGGACGCCGTCTTCTCGAACCCGGACGTCGAGGACATCTACCACGTCCCCCTGATGGTCGAAGACGAGGGGTTAGACGAGCACGTGATGGAGCGGCTCGGGCTCGCTGACGAGGCGCTCCCGAAGGCGGAGCGGTCGACGGAGTGGCGCGAGTTAGTCACCCGCGACCGCGAGGAGGAGATCGACGTGGCGCTCGTCGGCAAGTACGCCCTCGAAGACGCGTACATGTCGATCCACGAGGCGCTGAAACACGCCGGGATCCAGACCGAGACCGAGGTGAACGTGCTGTGGGTCGACGCCGACGAGACCCGCGCGGAACACGAGGAACGACTCGCCGAGGCCGACGCGGTCGTCGTCCCCGGCGGCTTCGGCTCTCGCGGGACGGACGGGAAGATCGAGGCGGTCCGGTACGCCCGCGAGAACGACGTGCCCTTCCTCGGGCTCTGCTTGGGCTTCCAGATGGCGGTCGTCGAGCACGCGCGCAACGTGCTCGGCTTAGAGGACGCCCACTCCGCCGAGATCGACCCCGACACGCCCCACCCCGTCATCGATCTCCTCCCCGAGCAGTACGAGACGGAGGACATGGGCGGGACGATGCGGCTCGGCGCCCACGAGACCGACATCGAGCCGGGGACGCTCGCGGCGCGGGTGTACGACGCCGACTCCTGTACCGAGCGCCACCGCCACCGCTACGAGGTGAATCCCGAGTACATCGACGAACTGGAGTCGGACGGGCTGGACTTCTCCGGCCGGGCCGACAACCGGATGGAGATCCTCGAACGCGCCGATCACCCGTTCTTCTTCGGCACGCAGGCGCACCCCGAGTTCCGGTCGCGCCCGGACCGCGCGAGCCCGCCGTTCGTCGCGCTGGTCGAGGCGGCGCTGGGATCGACGGACACAACCGAGCGGAACGCGGACGTGAGGCTATAGATGGTCGAGACGGAGGAATTCATCGCGGAGGCGAAAGCGGAGATACGGGAGGCGATCGGCGACGCGAACGCCGTGATCGCCCTGTCGGGCGGCGTCGACTCCTCGGTCGCGGCGACGCTCGCGTACGAGGCGGTCGGCGACCAGCTCACCCCGGTGTACGTCGACACGGGGCTGATGCGGAAGGGGGAGACCGAGGAGATCCGAGACACCTTCTCCTTCATGGAGTCGCTGCGGGTGATCGAGGCGCAGGACCGGTTCTTCGACCGCCTGGCGGGCGTCACCGACCCGGAGGAGAAGCGCCACGTCATCGGCGAGGGGTTCATCGACGAGTTCGAGACCGTCGCGCGCGACGTCGACGCCGACTACCTCGTGCAGGGGACGATCTATCCCGACCGCATCGAGTCCGAGGGGAACATCAAGTCGCACCACAACGTGGGCGGGCTCCCCGAGGTCGTCGACTTCGAGGGGATCGTCGAACCGGTGCGCGACCTGTACAAAGACGAGGTGCGGGAAGTCGCCCGTGAGCTCGGCCTCGAAGAGATCATCTCCGAGCGCATGCCGTTCCCCGGGCCCGGGCTCGCCGTCCGGATCGTCGGCGAGGTGACCCCGGAGAAGGCCGCGGTCGCCCGCGAAGCCACCCACGTCGTCGAGGAGGAGCTGGAGGAGTACGACCCGTGGCAGGCGTTCGCCGCCGTGCTCGGGAAGGCCACCGGCGTCAAGGGCGACAACCGCGTCCACGGCTGGGTCGTCGCCGTGCGCTCGGTCGAGAGCCGCGACGGGATGACCGCGCGCGCTCAGGAGCTCGACTGGAGCACCCTCCAGCGGATTCAGAGCCGGATCACCGGCGAGAACGAGAACGTGGCGCGCGTCGTCTACGACGTGACCCACAAGCCGCCCGCGACGATCGAGTACGAGTGATGGCGGGGACACCCGCCCGCCCCGACGGCGGTGGCGCCGAGGGGCCTATCGCCGTCGTCGCCGGCCCAGACGAGCACGGGCTCGGCGAAGAACTCGAAGCGCTCGGCGTCGAGATCCGCCGGATCGACGGGCTCGTCACCGCCGACACGCTCTCCGAGGCCGGTATCTCCGAGGCCGCCTACTTCGTCCTCACCGACGTGGAGGAGGCCACCGGGATCCCGATCGCGAAGGAGCTGCATCCGGACGTGCTCGCGGTGACGTACGCCGAACAGTCGCTGCCGGAGTTCGTCTCTGGCGTCGCCGACCTCGCGATCGATCCGGCCCTGATGAGCCCGGAACTGGTCGCAGAAGAGCTGGTCGACGGCGCCGCCGACCGGGCGACGTAGCGAGGCAAGCGGAGGGGCAGTAGCGGAATAAAGAGGGCAGTAGCGAAGTAAGCGGAGTAAGCGAAGCGATCGCGGCGGGGATTCTCGTCGCGGGTCGGTTTTTCAGGCCGTCTCCATCTCGCGCTCCAGGTCTCGGAGGCGCTCGATCCGGTTCTCCGTCGAGGGGTGCGTCGAGGCGAGCTTCCCGACGATACCCGACTTGATCGGGATGATGAAGAACGCGTTCATCTCCGCCTCCTCGCGCAGGTCCTCCTTGGGGACCTTGTCCATCCTCCCGTCGATCGTCATCAGCGCGGACGCGAGTGCGCCGGGCTTGCCCGTGATGAGCGCCGCGCCGCGGTCGGCGGAGTACTCGCGGTACCGCGAGAGCGCGCGGATGAGCAGGAACGAGACGATCCAGACGACGATCGACACGAGGATCGCGACGATGACGGGCGCGCCCTGTCGGTTGTCACCGCTGAACAGCCACCCCCACCGCACGATGAAGAAGGCGATCGTCGAGAGGAACGAGGCGATGGTCATCACCATCACGTCGCGGTTCTTCACGTGCGCGAGCTCGTGGGCGAGCACGCCGTCGAGCTCGTCGTCGTCGAGCGCCCGGAGCAGGCCGGTTGTCACGGCGACGGTCGCGTTCTTCTTGTTCCGGCCGGTCGCGAACGCGTTCGGCACCTGGGTGTCGGCGACGGCGACGGTTGGCTTCGGGAGGTCGGCCTGCTGGCTCAGCCGCTCGATCCGGCGGTGGAGGTCCGGGTACTCCTCGGCGCTCACCTCGCGGGCGCCCATGCTCCGGAGCGCGAGCTTGTCGCTGAAGAAGTACTGGGCGATCGAGAACCCGCCGAGCATGAGCAGAATCGTCAGGTTACCTACGTCGAGGAACGCCACGAGAGCCCCGACGAACACGACGTAGAGGGCGAAGAGGAGGAACATCGTGAACGCCATCCGTCCACGCAGTCCCCAGTCGGTCTTCCATTCCATACCCGCATTTTACCGCTCGCGCGATTAAAGGCTGCCGGGAGCGGAGGATCGACCGACGACGGTGCGCTTTTCCCCGGTCACGGCCACCCGCACGCATGGAAACGGTTCTCGTCACCGGCGGCCGCGGCGCCTCCGGGCGCTGGGTCGTCGACCGGCTCGCGGGCGAGTACGAGGTCGTCGTCGTCGACTACGAACGTCCCGGCTCGGAGGCCGACCCGGCCCCGCACGTCTCGTTCCGCGCGGCCGACCTCGCCGACCGCGGCGAGGCGCTCGACACCGTCCACGCCGTCGACCCCGACGCGGTCGTGCACTGGGCCGCGATCCCCGTCGCCGGCACCCACCCCGACGGGCGGGTGTTCGAGACGAACGTTCACGCCGCGAAGAACGTCCTCGACGCCGCGGGACGCGCCGACGCCCGGATCGTGCAGGCGTCGAGCGACGGCGCCTACGGCTTCTTCTTCGCCGAGCCCACGCCGTTCCCGGACGAACTGCCGGTCACCGAGGACCACCCGCTCCGACCGGAGGACCCTTACGGCCTCTCGAAGGTGACGGCGGAGGCGGCCGCGGGGGCGGTCGCGCGCCGCGAGGAGGTCCCCGCGGTGTCGATCCGGCCCTCCTGGATCCAGTACCCCGGCGAGTACGCCTGCCGGAGCGACGGGTACGTCGGCGATCTGGACGCCGGCGCCGGCAACTTCTGGTCGTACGTCGACGCCCGCGACGTGGCCGACCTCGTCGCCGCCGCGCTCGCGGGCACGGCGGGGGCGGAGCCGGCGGTGGCGCCCGGCTCCCACGAGGCCGTCAACTGCGTCGCCGCCGACAACGCGCTCGGTCGCCCCCTGCTCGACCTGTTGCGGGAGTCGTACGGCGCGATCCCAGACGACTGTGCGATCGACGAGCGTGCGTTCGCTGAGAGCCCGGTCGAGGAGGTCGCCGACCGGGGCGCGTACGCGATCGACAAGGCGGAGCGGCTGTTCGGGTGGACGCCCTCGCACTCGTGGCGCGAGGCGGCCGCGGACGGCGCGGGCGACGACGCTCCCGATCCGACGCTGTTCGACGGTTAGATCGACAGGAGGGCGTTCACCAGCGTCCGGGTCGCGATCGCCGTCGCCGCGCCGAGCCACGTCAGTAGCACGAAGTGGATGTACCCGTTCGCGGGGTTACCGCCGTCGATCCGGCGGATCATCTGGGAGGAGAGCGCGGCGTTGAACAGCACCACCGTGAGCAGCAGGTACT
Source organism: Halorubrum saccharovorum DSM 1137 (assembly GCF_000337915.1). Taxonomy (GTDB): domain Archaea; phylum Halobacteriota; class Halobacteria; order Halobacteriales; family Haloferacaceae; genus Halorubrum; species Halorubrum saccharovorum. The sequence goes on along the minus strand of NZ_AOJE01000021.1, from coordinate 51,412 downwards.
CGATCAGCGGGATGTCGTACGCGCCGGGGTAGACGATCTGGCCGATGTCCATCTGGTCGAGCTGGAAGTCGGCGGTCAGGTCGGCGAGGATGGCGACGATCTCAAGTCCGATGAAGAAGGCGAACGTCGCCGCCGCGGTGATCCCGTACAGCAGGCCGATGAAGGTCATCGCCGCCTGCCGGCGCTGTTCGCGGAGCTGGTTGACGGCGTTCATGTTCTTCGAGATCAGCTCGCCGAGCTGTTTCGGATCGCCCCCCATCCGACGACCGACGAGGTACATCTCCGAGAACTTCTGGATGAGGTACGACCGGGTGTCGAAGGTGAACTGTTTCCACGCCCCCTCGGTGCTGATGCGCATGTTGAGTCGGCGGTAGAGCCGTTCGATCGCCGGCGAGAGGTCGCCGAAGTTCTTGTCGCGCAGGGTGGTCAACACGTCCGTCGTCGTCGACTGCTTGGCGCTCTCGGTGGCGCCGAGCGCCCGGACGAAGGAGGGGAACTCGCCGTCGCGGGCCGTGATCTGCTGTTCCTCCTGCCGGAGGACGACTCCGGTGATAAACAGCGGCGAGATCGGCACCGCGAGGTACAGCGGGAGCCGCACGTCGTCGAGGAAGAAGAGCAGTCCGGGGAGCCCCGGTCCGTACCCGAACATCCCGGCGGCCGTGATCCCGATGATGAGGAAGGAGAGCCCGCCGCCGAGCCCGAGCGACGCCCACAGTTTCAGGTCGCCGGGGGCGCGCTCGTCGGGATGGAACCAGATCGGGTCGTACGGCGAGGTCGCCCGGATCATCGCGTAGAAGCCGAGCTGGACGAACACGAAGAGGACGATGACCGCCGCCACCGTCGCGGTCGGATTGTTGCCGGTGAGGATCGGGAGGACGATCGCGAAGACGAGGGCGAACGTCATCGAGAGGATCATCGACATGTAAAGGTCTTTCATCACTTCCAGGTTCGACAGCGAGGACTCGTACAGCGTCTCGTACTTGGCGAGCATGACGTCCTGCTCGGAGACGAGGAACTCCTCTAACGACTGGCCCGCTCCCATCGTGTAGCCGAGCCGGTCGAAGAAGTCAGCCATCGCGTCGGAGGGGACCTCCTCGGCCCGCCGGCGACACGCGTCGTCGAGGCTCTGGTTCCAGGTGTCGACGAGGTGGACGACGCGGCCGATCTCCTCGGCTGCGACGCCGTACTCCTCCTCCTTCGCCAAGGTCCGGAACACCTCCATGCGGTCGATGTTCGTCGTCGACAGCACGGTCATGTGCGTCATCACGAGGTGCAGCTGGTTGTCGATCTGCGTCTCCAAACTGGAGAGGTAGATCTTCGGGTAGATCACCGCCGCCACCAACACGAGCCCGCCGAACATCGGGACGGGAACCCGCGCGGCGAACGGAAGCGGGAGGACGAACAGGCCGACGACGCTCGCGAGGAAGACGGCGACCGCGGGCAGCAACACGAGCCCGACGTACTTCCGCTTCGAGATGTCGAGCTTGTCGTACGACTCCATCACGGCCGAGGTCAACTCGGCCGCGGTCGCGAGCCCGTTGCCGACCTCCTTCACCGCCATGGCTATCTGACGTTCCGGTGCATGTCGAAGGGGAGCCCCTCGACGCCGTCGCGCTGGAAGGAGTTGATCGCGTCGTTCACCTCGTGGTAGCCCAAGATGCCCTCCTGGATCATCCGGTTTATCAGCTCGGCGCGGAACTCCAGGTCGTCGTAGATATCGCGGGTGTCGGCGTACCCCAGCAGCGTCGCGATCTGCTCTTCTAACACGTAGGAGTTGTTCATCCCCTGGAAGACGATCTCGTCTTCGACGGGGTCCCAGCTGAACACCTCGCGGGTGACGACCCCCTCCATCTCCTTGGAGTACCCCTCGATCTCCTGGACGCTCGTCACCCGGCGCAACACCTTATCGCCCTGTTTCACCCGGTTCTGGAACAGCGCCACGTCGGCGTTGTCCATGAACGTCTCCGGGACGTTGATCGGCTCGGAGGTGAACCGCTGGATCATCGAGACGATGTCGGACGCGTGGAACGTCAGCATGACCGGGTGCCCCGTCTGGGCCGCCTGGAACGCCATGCGCCCCTCGGCGCCCCGCACCTCGCCCACGATGATGTAGTCGGGGCGCGACCGCAGCGCGGCGGCGACCAGGTCGAACATGTCCACGTCCGAGGAGCCCTCGCCGCCGCCCTCCCGGGTCAACAGCTGCTGCCAGGTGCTGTGCGGCGGGATGACCTCGGCGGTGTCCTCCGCGGTGTAGATCTTCGAGTCGTCCGGAATGTACGAGAGGATAGCGTTCAGCGTCGTCGTCTTCCCGGACGCCGTCTCCCCGACGACGAAGACGGTCTGCTCGTTCTCCAGACAGAGCCAGAGGTACGCCGCCAGCTCCGGCGACAGCGTCCCCCAGTTGGTGATCTGGTTGATCGACAGCGGCACCTCCTCGCCCTGCCGGATCGTGAGCGAGGAGCCCTTCAGCGACACGTCGTCGGAGTAGATGATGTTGATACGCGACCCGTCCGGCAGCGTGGAGTCGACGATGGGGTCGGAGTCGGAGAGCGGGTCGCCGATCCGCTCGCCCATGTTGCGCAGCCAGTTGTCGAACTCCTGCGGCGTGCCGAAGTCGACGGTGGTTTCCAGCATGCCGAAGGTGCCGTGATCGACGTGGCACTCCTTCGGCCCGATGACGTGAATGTCCTCGTTGGCCGGGTCGCGCATCACCGGTTCGAGCGGGCCGAGTCCGACGATGTCGCGGTTGAGCCGGTAGCGGATGTTCTCGTAGGTCTCTTCGGTGACCGAGAGCTTCCCCATGTTGAGCACCTTCGAGAGGCTGCCGCGGAACCCCTGGTTCTGCTCGTCGACGTGGGTGACCTCCTCTAACAGCTCCTCGATGAGGTCGTCGTACTCGGCCTCGCTGTCGGGAGCGCTGTGCTGACCGCTCACCGTGAGGAGGCGGTTTTTCACCTCGTTGAGGACTTCCGCCTGCGGCCCGGAGACCTCCGGCTCGATGGCGTAGTACTTCGTGTCCTGCCCGAGGTCGCCGTAGATGTGGCTGTAGATCGGCCCCCCGACGGGGTAGATGACGTTGGGGCGGTTCGACTCGTACTCGTCTTTCGGCTCCTCGATGAACTGCGGGAACTCCCCGGTGATCTGTTTGAACTCCCGCAGGTGCTCGCGGAGATGCGGTCGCCGCATGGCCGCCTTCCGGAGCTCGTCCGACGGTTTCGCTGTGCCGTGTTCGGTCATGGTCTACTCCGCGTCTCCTGCCGAATCGGTCGCGTCCCGGTCGCCGGGACGGCTGTGCGTGGACTCGTCCATCTGTTCAGGCGACGCTCCGGCTCTCGATGACGATTCCGGTCCCCGAGCGGACCGAGAAGCCGATCGTGTCGCCGACCTGCTCGCCCATGCCCGCGAAGCGCTTCACGTTGATCTGGCGGCGGATGTCGTTGCCCACTTCGATCATCTCCAATTCGAGGAACACGTCTGCGATCGACCGGAACGGTCCGATCGCGTCGTCGTCGACGGCCGAGGGGTCGACGGTGAGAACCACCACCTTCCCCTGCGAGATGATCTCACGGAAGAAGGAGATGATCTCCAGGGCGGCCTGCCGCTCCTCGTTCTTCCGGACCAGCGCCTCGAAGGTGGGGTCGTTCCGGAAGATGGCGTCGAACGTGTCGAGGAAGATCACGTCGGAGTTCCACATCGCCTCCGCGTTCATCAGCCGCTTGAGCAGCTCCTTCCGCTCCCCGTCGTCGTCGGAGAACGCCCCGCCGGAGTCGAAGTCGGCGTGGAGGAAGAGCAGCTCCTCCTGTAAGAGCGGTTTCACCATGTCGTACTCCAGCGAGTGCATCTGGTCGATGAACCCTCGGACGGTGAGCTCCGTCGACATCATCGTCACCGACGCGCCCTCCTCGACGAGCCCGTAGGCGAACCGCTGGGAGATGGCGCTTTTGCCGGCGCCGTAGTCGCCCTCCATGAGGACGATGCTGCCGCGGGGGATCCCCCCGCCGAGCTCCTTGTTCAGCCGGTCGCGCTCGCCGAGGCCGAGGGAGAGGAGGTTGTCGTGAGGCATCAGTTACCGCCCTCCACGCGGAACTGGAACAGCTCCTCGTCGCCGTTGGCGGTGACGTACACCCGGTGGTCGCCGTCGTCGAGGCCGCCGCTCGTCCCGTCGAGCTCGTTCGCGTCGATCGTGAGCCGCAACACGTCGCCGCGACTCCACGCCGCGCCCGCGTCGGCGGAGACGAGTTCGCCGTCGATCGCGCTCGGCGGGACGTACCGGCCGTCGAAGACGATGTCGAGCCCCGAGCCGTCGGGCGCGAGCCGATAGGTGCCGGTGTTCTTTATCAAGAGGGTCACGTTCTGGGTGCTGGCGTTGTACACCCCCGCGTTCGCGTCGGAGATGATCGTCACGTCGGTCCGGAGCGTCTCGGTCGCGTCCAGCCCGGCGTCGTCGACGGCGGCGCTCACTCGGTCGACCCCCGTGGTGATCGTGCCGACCACGCCCGCCGCGATCACGAGGCTCGCGATGAACAGGATGAGGTGGGAGACGGGGACGCTCGCCATCTACGCGCTCACCTCCGTTACGGTCGCCGTGTCGCGAACGCCGGACTCGACGACGAGGACGACGCGGGTCCCCGCGCCCACGTCGGTCGAGAGGCCGCTCTCGTCGACCGTGATGGTCAACGTTTCGCCGCCGAGCCAGAGAGCCGTGTCGCCGTCGCCGTCGACTGTCGTGGTCGCGTTCGGCCCCCCCACGTCGACGTACTCGTTGTCGACGAGCAGCGTTGCGTCGCCGGCGACGAGCCCGAGCGAGCCGTCGTTGGTGGCGGTGACGGTGAGATTACCGGTCCCGCCGTCGTAGGTCGCGTTCGACACCGCGAACGCCGTGTTCTGCCGTTCGAGCGCGCGCTCGTTGATCCCGTGCTGCGCGTCGCTGACGCGATCGAACCCGTTGGCCGCGACGGGGTAGAACGTCGTGAACGCGAAGAACAGTCCCGCCACGATGATGGCCGTCGACGCGGAGACGCTAACGCCCATCGCCCCACCCTCCGTCGGCCGGGTCGGCGCGGTCGGAACGCGGGTTCGGGTCGTTCATCGGGCGCGGGGAGCCGCCGTTGCGCTCGCGCCCCTCGGAGCCGCGGCGGTCGTCGAGGTCGTCGCGGCCGTCGCGGCCGTCGCGGCGCTCCGCGTGGCCGTCCCGCCGCCCCGCCTCGTCCCCGTGACCGTTCCCGCTCGCGCGCCGGTCGAGCCCGCCCTCGCGTCGTCCGTACTCCCCGCGTCCCCCGCGACCAGCCCCGGTTCGCGGCGGGCCGCCGCCGACCAGCGAGCCGCCGGCGAGGTCGTCCCAGCGGTCGAGCAGCAGCAGGTGGCCGCTGGTCCCGTTGAGCTGGGTCACGTACCGGAGGCTGCGGGTGTGGTGTTCGCGGACCAGCCGGTCGGTCCCCGGTCGGTCGACGAGGTTGCGGTCGATCGTCCCGAACCCGGAGAGGAAGTCGCGGAGCCGCGCGGCCGCGTCGGGGCCCACCCACTCGATGCGCTCGTAGTAGTTGATCGCGCGCACCGCGTCGGTGACATCGCTCTCGGAGACGAGGAACTCCAGCCACTCCATCACGAGGAGGTCCCCGACGTAGTCGCCGGGCAGCTCCGTGAGGTACGGCTTGCCGCGGGTCCCCGAGAGCTCGTCCTGCTGGACGTACTCGAAGCCGCCGCCGTTCGCCTCGGCGGGGTCGCCGCCGGGCCGCTGGCCGCGCGAGCGGTCGGGCTCCGGATCGGGTTCCGGCTCGGGCTCCGGATCGGGTTCCGGCGCGTGGCCGTTCGTCGCCGGGCCGTCGTCAGGCTCCTCGAAGGAGTCCATCCCCTCGTCGAAGCCGACGCCGTCACCAATCCCGTCGTCGAACGGATCCGGCTCGGTGCCGAGGTCCTCCTCGAACGAGTCGGCCTCGTCGTCGGTCGGTCCGCCGTCGAGCGTGTCTTCGTCCGCCGACCCGTCCGCGTCCGTTTCGGCGCCGTCCTCGTCGGCCCAGTCGGCCTCCCCGGCGTCGTACTCCTCTTTCAGCTCGCTGAAGCTCTTTCCATCGTCGTTCATGTCGTCTCCGTCGTCCGCCGCCGCGGTCTCGGACGCGGCGTCGGCGGAGTCGCCGTCGTCCGTGTGCTCGTCGCCCGGTCCCTCGTCCAGCTCGGCGAACTCATCGTCGTTGTCGTCTTCGAAGTCGTCGTCGAGCAGGTCGTCGTCGAAGAACCCGTCGGCGTCCGCGTTCGCGACGTCTTCGTCGAGATCGTCGTCGGTCGCGTTCTCCCCCTCATCGTCGTCGAAGAGGCCGAACGATCCCTCTCCGCCGCCGTCGACTCCGTCGAAGCCGCTGGAGTCGTCGACGAACGGATTGATGCCGCGAGTGACCATCTCGTAGATGTCGAGTAAGTTCCGCACGTCCTCCTCGATGTCGTCGACGGCGGCCGAGATCTCCTCGTTCTCCGAGCGGACGGTCGAGACGGTCGACGAGAGCGAGGCGACCTCATTCTCCAGGTCGTCGAGCCGTTTCTCCAGTTCGTCGGTGTCGGCGCCGGCGCCGCCACCGCCGCCGTCGTCGAACCCGTCGTCCCACTCGTCCATCCCGTCGAAGTCGTCGAAGTCGTCGCCGCCCATCCCGCCACCGCCGCCCATCCCGCCACCGCCGCCCATCCCGCCACCGCCGCCGCCCATTCCGCCGCCGAAGGGATCGTCGTCGCCGCCGCCCATGCCCCCGGAATCGTCGTCGTCGGAGCCGTCATCGTCGAGGAACCTGTCGAGGACGCTCGCACCGACGAGCCCCAGCGTGGCGACTATCCATGCGGCCGTTGGAGCTCCCCACACCGGTAGTTCGAGGCCCATTACCGTGAACGACCCTCAGAACACACTTCAATTCACCCCTCAAAATATCAGCTGTGAGAAGACATTTCGGTGGTGGATTCCGGCGACTCCGAGGAGCCTTCTCAACGGTTCGATCTCAGAGCGTCCGCTCGAACCCGTCGGCCGCCCGAACCACCAGCCGCCCGTCAGCCCTGAACCGGACGGTCCGGCCGACGCCGTCGCCGACGGCGCGCTCGACCACCGGGATCCCGGCGGCGTCGAGGCACTGCTCGGCCCGTGCGACGTTCCTCGGTCCGACCGCGTCCGTGAGGTCGAGCATCTCCGCGCCGCCGGCGACGCGCGCCTCGAGGCGGTCGGGGGACGCGCCCGCGGCCTCCAACTCCGCGATCAGCGTCTCGATGCCGGTGTCGACGTACTTGCCCGGACGCTCGATGCCGGTATCGGTCTCGGTGCCGTTCGGTAACATTGCGTGTAACAGCCCCCTGACGCCGGTCGACCGGTCGACGAGCGCCACGGCGACGCACGAGCCGAGGCCGCTCGTCGTCAGCGTCTCTCCGCCGGTCGCGACCGACAGATCGCTGACTCCGACCTTGATCCGACCGGCGTCTGCGGCTCCGGATCCGTCGCGGGAGAGCGTTCGCTCGCGAGACGACGGGGGATGGCTCACGACTCCGAGAGCCGATCGAGCGCTCGCGTCAGTTCGCGCTCGTCCGGGAGCGCGTACACGTCGCACCGCGTCTGTACGCCCTCCGTCCGGATCGCGGCGTCGATCACGAACCCGTAGTCCTGCCGTTGACTCAGCTTGGCGATCAGCGGGCTGATCGTGGCCGAGCCGATGTCGTGGACGAACTCCGGGGGCGAGTGAGTGATCGAGGTGCCGAGCACGTTCGCCCAGCCGTCGATGAACCCGCTCGTCATCACGTTGCCGAGCTCGCAGAGCGCGTTCTCGGCCATCCCGCCGAGCGGCTCGTCCGGCTCGCTCGGGAGCATCGAGGCCGCGATCCTCGCCGCGGACTCCTCTTCGAAGAGGATCGCGAGGTAGCCGCTCGGCTCGCCCTGCAGCTCGAAGACGGTCCCCGCGTGCGGCTCGACGCCGACCTCGGCGGGCACGTCGGCGAGGGGGACGAACCGCAGCCGGCTCACGTCGACGCTCGTGTCGAGGCCCGTCATCATCGCGATGTTGTCCGCGGCGTTCGCGGAGCCGCGCTTCGCCAGCGACGCGAACGTCGCCAGCGACTCGTAGGGGACCGCAGTGGTGTCGACGCCGTCGTTCCCGGCCCCGCCGTCCGCGCCCGGCGCGGCGGCGGGTGCGGTCTTGCCCACGACGAGGTCGCGGAACTCCCCGGAGTCGGGGAGCATGTAGATCGAGAAGTCGAGATCGGTCGTCGTCGCGTCCAGCCGACTTTCGAAGAGGAACACGCCGTCGCCGGCGAGCGCTCCGTCGGGGAGGACGGCGGCGCCGTCGGCCTCGAAGTACCGGGGTGGCGTCATGTCGATCGCCTTCCCGAGATAGTTCGCCCAGCCGTCGAGGAACCCGCCGAGCGCGATGTTCCCGACCTCCGTCACCGCGCTGCGCCCCATCGACGCCCCGCCCGGCAGCAGCGAGAGCAGGGCGTCGACGTTGTCCGCGTCGAACGCGAGGACCGCCTCGCCCTCAAGCCCGCCGCGGAGCCCCACGCTCACGCCGATCGACTCCCGACCGGCAAACGCCTCGGCGAGGTCCTCGCCGCTGGCGACGCTGGCGCCCGTGACCTCCACGGAGAGGTCCGTGCCCGTCAGGTCGGTGAGCGCCCCGGCGGCCTGTCCGGCCCCCCGCTCCGCGAGCCGGTTGCAGGCGCCGAGCGCTCGGACGTCGACGCGCATTATACCGCCGATCCGATGGCGTCGAGCACGTTCGGCTTCTGGAACGGCTTCGTGATATACCCCTCGGCGCCCGCTTTGATGGCGGCCTTCATCTTCTCCTCCTGTCCGACGCTGGTGCACATGATCACCGTCGCATCCGGGTTCGCTTCGAGGATCTCCGTCGTCGCCTCGATCCCGTCTCGGATCGGCATCACGATGTCCATCATCACGAGGTCGGGACCGTGTTCTTCGTACATGTTGACCGCCTCAACGCCGTTTTCGGCCTCGCCGACGATCTCGAACTCCCCTTCGAGGATCTCCCGGAGCAAGTTCCGCATGAACTCCGAGTCGTCCGCGATAAGCACGCGCGTTGCCATAGTTATCTGGAAGGCGGGACAGCGTTCACTTAACCACTCCCCCGCGGTTCTCAGCGCTGAGAACCGACGCGGCCGAACCGGTGCCGGGTGGCCGAGTCGTCCCGGATCACACCCAGTGGCCGAGGAGGTACGTCGCGCCCACGAGGACTGTCCCCCCGAACGTCTCCCTGGTCCCGATCCCGAAGGGGAGGAACGTCGTCGTCGTCGCGTCGTCGGGCGCGTCGCCAGGGGCGCCCCCTTCATCCCTCCCGCCCGAGTCCCCCCCGTCCGAGTCCCCCTCGTCCGAGCCCCCCCCGTCCGAGCCGACGCCCGCCTCGTCGTCTCCGCCGCTTTCCCCTTCACCGTTCCCTCCGCCGTTTGCCGCCGAGCCGCCTTCGTCGGCGCCGGGCTCGTCGACGCGCGTCACCGACGGGTCCGCCTCCACGGTCAGCGTCCCGTTCACGCTGTGGCCGTCGATCGCGAGCGCGTACGGGTACTCGCCGGGTTCCAACCCGATGTCGATTTCGCCGAACGTCTCGTTTTTCGAGGCCTCCGGCCCGACCGCGACGTGGCGCTCCTCGACGATCCGCCCGTCGTCGATGTCGATTGACAACTGCTCCCGGGCCTCCAACTGTCCGACGTTTCGCACCGTCGCGGAGAGGTTCGACAGCGACTCGCCCCGGGTCACCGTGAGGTTCGTGGTCGTCCCGTTCGCCAGCCGTAACTGGGCGGGGTTTTCGGCGTCGCCGACGACGAGAACCGTCCGGCTGTCCTGCAGCGACTGTCCCCGGAACAGCCGATAGCTGGCCTTCGTTCCCGGCGTCACGTTGGTGAGCCCGCTATCCACGGAGAAGTTCCCGTCGTCGATCGTCAGTTCAGACTCGGTCCGTGACGGTTTCTCGTCGCCGTCCCTGACTATCGTCGCCGACAGATCCGTCGCGGGGAGGATCGAGGTCGTTCCGGTGATGGTCCCGTTGTCGGCCTCGACGAGGAGGTCGCCGTCGGCGGTGACGTGGTCGTACCGGAGGTAACGTTCGCGGACGCTGAACGACGCCTCGGCGCTCACCCGACCCTCGGCGCTCTCGTGATACGGGTACTGCTCGGACAGCCGGTCGTCCGCGGCCGATTTCGGTTCGAACGCCTCGGGTGGCTCCTGCCCGTCACGGAACGCGTACCGCTCGCCCTCGGTTCCCTCCAGCGCGAACTCGACCGCGAACTCGTCGCCCGGCTCGGGGTCGTCGGTGAACGGCCCCCCGTCGCTCGTGTCTATCGCGAGGTAGAACCGGCTCGGCGCCCGATCGCTGTTGCCGCGTTCGAGCGTCTTTCCCTCCGCGAGATGGAGCGTGACGTCGTCCGGATCGGCGCTCGCGAGGTCGAACTCCGCTCCCCGTTCGTTTCGCCCGGGGTTCGTCTGCCGGATCCGCAGGGAGACGCCCTCCTCCGCTTCGAGGAGGTCGGCGAGGACCCGGTGATCGATCTGGCTCCCGGCCTCGATCGACTCGCCCGACCGCCGCTCGGCGAAGTGCGACAGGGCGCCCCAGATCCCGGTCGATTCGAAGCCGAGCACGACGCGGTCGCCCTTCGTCACCGCCGTGCGGTCGAGCCCGTTCTCCCTGAGCGCGCCGAGCGACTCGCTCCCGCCCTCGCCGTCGGTGACCACCTCGCTGTCCGCGGTCGTGAACACCTCGACGCTGTCGTTGAACGTCGGTTTCCGCAACACGAGGTCGGACTCCGCCGCCACCTTGACCGGGTCCACGGCACCGGAGTCGCGGACGACGAACGTGCCGTTCGTGACCGCGAGCCGGTATCGCTGCGGGACGAGGGGGTGCGCGAGCCCGCCCGCACCGGTCGCTCCGGACAGCTCCGAGAGGTTCTCCGCGATCACGTCGCCGGCCTCGTCCCTGAACTCGAGGTCGCAGGTCACGCCGGAGGCGCTACAGCTCTCGACGTTGCTCTCGTTCGTCCCGAGGAGCCGCGTGTTGATCGTCGTGGATCCGCCGGACGCCTTGACGACGTCGACGAAGCCGACCGTCCCGCCCGAATCCGTGAGACGGTTCCCGCCGATCAGCAGGTACGCGCTGTCGTCCCCGGACGAACCCACGACGTGTCTGATCTCCACCGGATCCCCCGCCGTCCCGGTGTACATTGACCGGCCAAACGACCCGCTGATCTCCCTCTGGGCGGCGCCGTTCGGTTTCGCCTCGTCGTCGGTCGCGATTGCGGGGGCGGTGTCGCCTCCGCCGGCTGCCGCCGGGCTTCCGTCGACTACCGCCGCGTCTCCTCCGGAGAGGGTCGCCGCGGCGGGGCCCGCGGCCGCCGCGCCCACGAGCGAGAGAAGCACCGTGACTGCGAGCAGCACGGCGCGGAGATCCGAGAGCCGAGCGCGGGGCCGGGTCTTCGCGCCCCCCGCTGCGGTCTCGCCGCCCCCTCCGGTGTGCGAGCCGGTGCGTCCGATCCTCGAATCGGCGCGCCAGCCGCGGATATCGGCTGTCGTCTGGCCGGACCGATCCGCGTCGTCCGGTGGAGGTCTGGAGGTCATCGTGGTGTCCGTTTCGTCGTGACGGGCCGAATCGCTCCGACGGCCCGCCGTCGGTTGGTACGCCCTCGGGATCTCAGCGACTAAAGCGTACCCTCCCGATTATCGACTCGGAGAACCGGGGCGCTCCGCAACGGTGAGTACCCGGAGCGCATCGACAGACCGGAGCGGGATCGGGTCGTCAGCAAAGCTCCGAAGAGTTAAGTCCGCCCGTGGTGCCCTTTCGATGAGGATGAAGACCTGTCCCCGGTGCGACTCCTCGCTCGACGACGATGCCCGCTTCTGCGTCGAGTGCGGCGCCCCCCAAACGGAGGACGCCGCCGAGGAGCTCGACGAGTACGTGCAGCGGCAGGCTCAGCAGGTTGCCGCCGAGTCCGGAGGCGCAGGCGGCGGGACCGCCGGCGGAACCGACGGAAGCGGCGGCGGATCGGGATTCGTCCCGACCGAGGAGCTCACCGACCGCGAGCAGCTCTGGCGCCGCGGCTGCTACGTGCTCGGCTACGGGACGATCGTCGTCGCGCTCACGCGGGTCCCGCAGATCGGTGCTTTCCCCCTGATACTCGGCGGCATCGCGATCCTCCCGCCGATCCGCCGGCTGACCGCGGAGCCGCTCGGGAGCCCGCTGAAACGCGAGGTGATGGCCGGGCTGTACGCGGCCTTCGCGCTGCTCGGCGTCGCGCTGCTCGTGTTCTTGTAACCCCTACTCGATCCGGAAGCCGTCGGCCTCCTCCGCCGCGCGCACGAGATCGCCGATGCTGTCGCTCGCCGAGAGCCCCTGGCTCGCGGCGAAACGCTTGATCGCCACCGGCGGGACGTCGACGGTCGTCTCGCTGGCGACGAGCAGGAGCCCGAGCGCCTCCGGGGTGGGCGAACTCGGGCCCGCGTTGGACGCGAACCACGTCACGAGCGAGTCGAACGTCGCCGTCACGTCGTTCGAGACCATCCGCTGACGGGTGGTCTCGCCGTCGACGTGGAGCGTCGCGTCGATCCCGTAGGTGAACCCGTCGCCGTCGAAGGAGTTCGCCAGCCACCGGCTCACCGACTGGCGGTCGACCCCGGGAGCGCCGCGCTGGGCGGGAGTGGCCGCTCCGCGATGGGCGCGGTTCCCCTGCGGCTGGCCGGGGTTCCCGCCCTGCGGTTGGCCCCCCGCGCCGCGGGGTGGTCCGGCGTCACTCCCGCCGGCCGCCCCTCCCGGTCCGCCGCCCGGATCCGGCGGTCGACGCTCCTCCGGATTCGCCGGATCAGCGGGCGTGAATCCCGTCTCGTCGGCGGGGCGCCGCTCCGGCTGCGACCGGCCGACGTTGGGCCGGCCGTTCGTCCCGACGACGTATCGGCTCTCCCCGATCTCGACGACGCTCTCGTCGTCGGTGAAGTCGAGCTCGTCGGGGTCGGCCGGCGGTGCCTCGTGGTCACTCATGGCGTAGCCGTGGTGGCGCGAGAAAATAGGTGTTCCGGGCGGAGCGATTCCGCCGTGAAGGCGGTTAGGGGGCTGTTCGAGGCTCGTTAGAGCCGGACCGCTTCGCCATCGGTGGTGAAGAGGTCAGGTGCGTCCAGTTCGACAGAAGTCGTCGCCGACGATGGCGAGACAATGTCGAGCGACGAGGAGTCGCTCTCACCGAACGCAGTGAGGCTCGCATTCCTGTGTGCGTAGTTGTATGTTTCACCGCCACTAACATTATACAGTTGATCATTCGTTGCGTCACCGAACGGTTCTGACGCCGGGTTGATCACGATAGTGTAATCCGTGTCTCTATCGAGGACGGCGTCACCACTCGCTTGGAAATTCCCATCGTCATCCTGGACCGCGAATGTACTCGCGTTGAGCTGGCTCGCATTCACGGGGGTATCCCCGGTGGCGTTCGCGTCCGTGAAGACGAGATTCGCCTGTCCGTTCGGACCGACCGCTTGGATTGTACTTTCTGACAAATCAATCTGGTCGGCTCCGGCGGCACCGGACACGCTGATTTTGATTGCCTTCAACTCGCCCGTGCTGTTGTTCCCCACGATACCGACTTCGCTCGTCACGTCGATCCGCTCGGACACGAGGTCAGTACTCTCCTGACCGGTGGCCTCCGCCTGTGATTGGAGGAAGCCGGCCGTGTTGATCAGAACGCCGGCGGCGATCGCCGCCACCAGAACCATCGCGATGAACACGATGAGTGTCCCGATACCGACCTGACCGCGCTCGTCATTGTCGTTGATAAACTCGAACATTGTTACAGCCTCACCGAAGTCTGATCGTCGGTAAGCGTCGTCGGGACGCGGAGCTCTGCGCTCGTGGTTGCACCCGACGCCGTCGTGAACGTCAGTTCGAGCCGGTCGCCTCCTTCGAGAGTCCCATAGACACCATTAGCAGCATCGTCGAGGTTAATCCCGACATCTGCGCGGTCACTGGCGTCGGTCAGAACGACATCTCCCGGATCCCCGGTGTAGATATCGATCGACACAAAGTCACTGTCGAGCTGGAAGGTCTCCTGACCTTGCGTACCGATGAGCTCGGCACTCGTTTCGTTGAGATCGATGTTTCCGGCTCCTGGTGACTGCGCCACAGTGATATTCAACTGATCGACGACACGAGAACTACTCCCGTCAGTCACGTTCCCGGACTGGCTGACGACCTGCAGCCGATCACTCACCTGACTCGTACTCTCTTCGCCCGTCGCCTCGGCCTGCGTCTGGAGGAAGCCGGCCGTGTTGATCAGAACGCCGGCGGCGATCGCCGCCACCAGCACCATCGCGATGAACACGATGAGGGTTCCGATCCCCACTTGACCGCGCTCTTCCTCGTCGAGTATTGTTTCGAACATTGTGTGTTGCGTTGGCCCCCGGCCTGCCCGGCGGGCGTTATCGCTAGGGAGCATGATTTCCCTATTAAAGACTCCGCGCCGATTATTTGAACTGATAAAACACTGCTGTGTTGCGATTATCGGGTTAATTTCTAAATAATAATTTTTGAACACAACAACGATATCCTGATCGAATTATCGCCGCTGGATCTGATAGCGTTCCGTATACGACACTGAAATATCCGCGATCGGGACACGAATCTGCGGCGCCATCGCGTGCGATCGCCTGGAAACACTCTCGTCGGGAACTACTCTCGTCGGAAACTGCTCTCGTCGAGCCCGGATGTCCCACGCTGCTATCTCCGATCGGCGCGCGCGACCGCGCTTACCTCACCGGTCTTGGATCCGCGCCAGTTCGGAGTCGGGGATCACGAACTCCTGCGTGCCTGGCTCGTACACCGCGAGGCTCCCCGCGACCAGCGCCATCGACGCCGCCAGCAGCCCGGTGTTGACGAGCAGTAGCGCCTGCGGGTTCGCGAACGATGTCCGGAAGGCGGCGACCGGCGTCGCCACGGCGGCGAGGACGACGAGCCCGAATCCGACCGCGAGGTACGCCATCGCTGTCCCCCCCGACGACCGATACGCCGAGACCGCGAACGTGAGCAGCGTCGCGCTCGCGCCGGCCAGCACGGTAGTCGTCACGAGATACAGCCCCTCGATGAGCTCCATACGCACCGTGGCCAGAGTCGGCTTATAAACTTACGGCGGCGGATATCACCGGCGATAACACCCGTGCATAGCCGATGAACCCGAACGCCCGACACACTGCGCGACGGCGTTTCAGACTGGTATCTCTTTCTGTAACGATCACCGGTACCCTTTTAAGTTCCAAAAATCAATGGCGATAACGTGAATGGTGGGGGACGATCTGATCACGGTGCTCGGCAACAAGTACAACACGGAGATCCTGACCGCGACCGGTGACGCGAAGTCCGCACAGGATCTCAGCGACGAGCTCGATGTCCCGATCGCGACGTGTTACCGCCGGATCAACGAGCTGGAAGAGGCCGACCTCCTGGAGCTTCACGACCGTCCGCTCTCGGACGAGCACCGCCGCGTGAAGGTGTACCGTCGAAAGGTCGACGGAGTCGAGGTCGACTTCCGCGACGGACTCACCGTCGAGGTCGAGGAGCGCTCCGCGGTGAAGAACCGCCTCGACGACGTGTGGCGCGACCTCTCGTCCAGTCCGTGACCGTCCGCGTTCGTCCCCGCTGCACCGCGTTTACCCCTGTGCCGTCCGCGATTCTCGCCGAGCGTTAGAACGAGGGTTCGTCGGACCGACCCATCATCGAGAACCCGCCGGCCCGCTCGTGGACGGTGATCCCGCCCTCCCCGATCTCCATCGGGAAGATGTCGGTGTCGATGTCCTGTTTCCGCATCTTTGCCACCCAGACGTACCGGTTGACGCCGGAGTCGGTCGGCGTCTGGATGAAGTAGATGTTCCCGTCGGTGAGGAAGTTCTCCAACCCGACCTCGGTGTCGGGGAACACCGCGCCCTGTTCGTTGATGAGCAGGGAGGTCAGCCCGTTCGCCTTGAGGATGTCCGAGAACTTCAGCAGGTACGTCCGCTTCTCCTGTTCGGCGTCGAAGAAGAGCTGGAACATCGACAGTGAGTCGAGCACCAGCCGGTCGAAGTCCCCGTCCTCGATCGTGTCGAGGAGCTTGTCGACCGCCGTCGAGAAGTCGGTCTCGCGCAGCATCTCGCGCTTGTCGAGGATGACGATGTCGCCGCTGTCGACGAGGTCGTCGAACCCCTCTAACCCGATCGATTCCGCGGCGCCGCGGATGTCCGCTTCGTCCTCCTCGAAGGAGACGTACACCCCTCGCTCGCCGTGCTCGGTGACGCCGTGATGGAGGTACTGGATCCCGAAGATACTCTTCCCGGTACCGGGGTTTCCGGAGACGAGTACCGTCGATCGCTCCGTGATACCGCCGGTGAGGATCGAGTCGAGCCCCTCGACCCCGGTGGAGACGAGTTCTGACATTCGTCCCGTTGTTGGCGGTCGGTGTATATAAAAGACGATCCGACGGGCCGACCGCACGGACGCCGACAGGTTTATTCCTCGACACACCGCCCCTTCGTGTATGCCCGGTGAAGCGTCCCCCGTCGACTCCGGCGGTGATCGGCGGTGAGCGAGCCGTCAGTCCTCGTTGTTGAGGACGAGCCCGACATCGCCGCGCTGTACGCCGGCTTCCTCGAAGAGCGGTACGACGTCGACCTCGCCGAGACCGCCGCCGAAGCGATCGACCGGGTCGACGGCGCGGTCGACGTGGTGTTGCTCGACCGACGCCTCCCCGACGGAAGCGGCGACGACGTGCTCGAACACATCCGCGAGGCGGGCTACGACTGCCGCGTCGCGATGGTCACCGCGGTCGAACCCGACTTCGACATCATCGACATGGGGTTCGACTTATACCTCACAAAGCCCGTCAGCCGCTCGAAGCTCCTGGCGGCGATCGACACGCTGTTGACCCGCAGCGAGTACGACGACCTGATCCAGGAGGCTGCGGCGCTAGCGAGCAAGCGCGCGGTGCTCAACGCCCAGAAACCGGCGGCCCAACGCGAGGGAAACGAGGCGTACGCCGAACTGGTCGAGCGGCTCGAAACGCTCGACGCCGACATCGACGAGCTCGGTGAGTCGCTGTCGTCGGACGACTACCGCGCGATGTTCCGCGACCTCGGCGAGGCCTGACGCGTCGTCGCTCTCCCGTCGATCCGATTCTTCCTCGTCGCCGTCGATACTGACGACGTGGGGCTCTCCCAGCGATTCCGTCTCTCCCGGCGATTCCGTCTCTCCCGGCGACCCCGTCTCTCCCGGCGACCCCGGCGTCCCAGCCAGATCCCGACCCCGAGACGGCGCCCCGATCCCGAACGAACTTTGAACGGATCCTGTCCCGACTTCGACCCAAAGTTGTTCGGTAGTTGAAAAATCTATATCCCTGTCATCGCCCTCGTCGGGGACATGACGGAACACGACACGCGGCGACGGTTCCTGGCGACGAGCGGTGGACTCGCGACGCTGGCGTTCGCCGGCTGTCTCGGCGGAGACGGGACTGATGGAGAGATGGAGAACGACGACGAGATGGACGGCGACGACGGAATGGGTGGCGATGGCGACGGGATGGGCGGAGACGATAGCGGCGGAATGAGCGACGACGGCGACGAAATGGGTGACGACGGCGACGAAATGGGTGACGACGGCGAGGAGACGGACGGCGACGACGGGATGACGGAGTCCGTCCCGGTCCGGGTCCGGATCGAGAACGTCGCCTCCTCGTCGTTCTACCCCGCGGACACGTCGACCGACGGCGACGTGTGGCTCACGCCGGGCGCGTACGCCGTCCACGAGGGCGCGAATCCGATGTACGAACTCGACGGCTCGGCGTCGATCGGGCTCGAAGCGCTCGCCGAGGCCGGGCTGCCGACGGGGTTCGAGGGCGAAGACGGGCTCGTCGACGAGCTCGGTGCGTCGATGGAGGTCCACCATTCGGGCGCGTACACCCCCGCGGAGACCGTCGCGGACCCGAACGATCCGACCGGAGAGGTCCCGGGAGCCCCGCCGATCGCGCCCGGCGGCGCCTTCGAGTTCGAGACCGAGGTCGCGCCCGGCCAGCGGCTCTCCTTCGCCTCGATGTTCGTCCCGTCGAACGACGTGTTCGTCTCCACCGGCGACGAGGGGATCTCGCTCTGGCCCGCGGACGGCGAGCCGGTCGACGGCGACGTCACGGACGCCGTGGCGCTGTTCGACGCGGGCACGGAGCCGAACGCCGAACCGCCGGGCACCGGTCCCGACCAGGCGCCGGCACAGGACGCGCCTACCCAGGGCGCCGAGGAGGGAGGCACCGTGCGCCGGCTGAGCGACGTCGATGACGGCCACGAGTACCCCGCCGCCGAGGACGTGGTTCAAGTGACTGTAACCCCGACGTAGATCATGATCGACGTTACCGAACACCGAGAGGCGTTCCTCGCGGCGGCGGCCGGAACCGCTGCGGTCGCCGGATCGTACCTCGTCACGGGGTGGTCGCCGTCGTTCGTCGTCCGACCCGTCGACCAGGCCATCGTCAACCTGACCCCCGGGCCGATCGTGACGTTCATGATCGAGACCGTCGGCGACGCAGGCCACCTCATCCACATCGCCATGGCGTTCGCGGCCGTGATCGGGCTGTTCGGTGCGGTCGCGCTCGCCGGCCTCCGGATCGGAGCGCGCGTCGACCGCTCCCTGGTCGGCGCCGCGGCCGCCGGCGCGGCGTCGTGGCTGCTCGCCGCGGGACTGACCGGTATCTCGGCGCAGGCGCTGGGTGCGGCGCTCCCCCCGGCGGCCGTCGTCGGGATCGGCGGGCTCCCCGCTCCCTCGAACTCTCCCGGGCCGACCTCCGGCGACGACCCCTCTGCCCCGGAGGGGCCGACCGGCGCCGTCGACGCGGTGCGTCGCCGGACGCTCGGAGCCGTCGCGGGGACGCTGGCGTTCGTCGCCGCGGCGGTCGTCGGGCGGCGGTCGCTCGGGGGAGACGACGAGCCGCTCGCCGACGCCCCGCGGTCCGAGGGCGCGACCGCGCGGCTTCGGGAGGTCGAAGCGTCCGCGCTGGCGGTCGAAAGCGACGATCTCCTCGGTACGGTGAGTCCGATCGGCGAGTTCTACAACGTCGACATCGCGGAGTTCGATCCGGCAGTCGCCGCGACCGAGTGGTCGCTGACGTTCACCGGGGAGACCGGAACCGAGCGAACGGTGACCTTCGACGAACTGATCGACCGCCCCGTCGAACACCGCGCGGTGACGCTGCGGTGCGTCGGCGAGGATCTGAACGGACGCAAGTTGGACAACGCCGTCTGGACGGGGACGCCGATCCGCCCGCTGCTTGAGTCCGTCGACCCCGAGGGCGACTGCGACTGCGCGATGCTGCGCGGTGAGGACGGGTACTACGTCCAGTTCCCGGTCGACGTGCTCGCGGAGGGGTTCCTCGCGTGGGGGATGAACGGGAAGGAGCTCCCAGCCGGCCACGGGCACCCGGTCCGGGTGTTGATCCCGGGCCACTGGGGGGAGACGAACGTGAAGTGGCTCTCGGAGATAGAACTGCTGAACGTCGAAGAGGACGGTTACTGGGAGGAGCGCGGCTGGGAGGGGACCGGCGAGGTGAAGACGGTCGCCAAGCTCTGGGACGAGGGAGTCACGGAGATCGACGACGGTCGGATCGAGCTGGCCGGCCACGCCTACGCCGGGACGCGCGGGATCGAGCGGGTCGAGGTCTCGACCGACGGCGGCGACTCGTGGACCGACGCGACGCTCTCCGGCCAGCTTCCCGACGCCGACGTCTGGCGGCAGTGGCGCCACGTCTTCGACCCCGACGGCACGCACGAGGTCGTCGTCCGCGCGGTCGACGGCGAGGGGAACCGCCAGATCCGAGAGCCGTCCGACCCGTCGCCGACCGGCTCGTCCGGCTGGGTCCGCCGGACGGTCGGCTGACGCGCCGCCCGTGGCCTCTCGATCCTTCCCCGGGCCGCACCGTTCGCGCCGAAACGACTTTCATAACCTACCCAACACAACAGTACACCAGATGGAGAAGGCCCTGTGGTACCTGTTCGTCGCGAGCCGCGGTGGTGCCAACAGGGTCCGGATCGTCCGGGAACTCCGTGCCCGCCCCCGGAACGCGAACGAACTCGCGGAGGAACTGGACGTCGACTACAACACGATCACTCACCACCTTGAAATGCTGCAAGACCACGACGTCGTCGAGCCGAGCGACCACGACTACGGGAAGCTCTACTTCCCGACCGACAGCTTCGAGCGCCACGCGGAGACGTTCGAGGAGATCACCTCGGAGGTAGACGCCGAATGAACCCCGTCACTCCCACCGCAGTCGGCATCCTGATCACGGGGGTCAACAGCGCGCTGTTGGCGGTGCTGGCCGCGGTCTGGCTCCGCAACTACCGCGAGTTCGGCTCGACGCTACTGCTCGGACTGCTGGGGTTCAGCGCGGTGCTACTGATCGAGAACCTGGTCTCTATCGCCTTCTTCTTCAGCAGCATGCGGACGCTGTACGCGATGGATCCGCTCGTGGGACAGGTCGTGCTCGGGATGCGCGTGCTGGAACTGCTCGCGGTGTCGCTGCTGACCTACGCGACGCTGAAGTGACCGGCGCTGAAGTGACCGGCGCTGAAGTGACCGGCGCTGAAGTGACCGGCGCTGAAGTGACCGGCGCTGAAGTGACCGGCGCTGAAGTGACCGACACTGAAGCGATCGGGGCTCCGTCGCGGTCGGGCCGAGAGCCGCGACCCCCTCACGACAGCTGTTCGCCGACCAACCGGTCCGCCTCGGCGAGGAACGCGTCCCGCTCGGCGATCGGGATCGTCGCGCCCGCGGCCACGTCGTGTCCCCCGCCGTCGCCACCGACGGCTTGGCTCGCTTCCTGCATCACCGCTGAGAGGTCGAGTCCCCGTCGAACCAGCGCGTGCGATCCGCGGGAGGAGACTTTCAGCTCCTCGGCGCTCTCCTCCGCGAACGCGATCACGGGCTTCGAGCGGTCGAGGGCCGGCGAGCCGATCGCCATCCCGGCGACGATGCCGACGATCGTCTCGCGGATCCGCGAGCCGGCGTCGAACCACTGGAGGTTCTGCTCGTCCGTGACGCCTTCGCTTTTCACCCACTGAAGCCCCTCTGAGAGGTTCTTCCGATGGTTCCGGAGGAGTCTACGCGCCTCGGCGAGGGCGTCGCCGCGGTCGCCGAGGCACACCGCGAGCCCCACGTCGGCGCGCTCGTACCGAGCGGTGGCGTTGAGGAGGGTGGAGAACTCGCTCACGTCCCGTAGCTCCGTGCCCGGCTCCTCGTCGACGAGGGTGTATGAGGTGCCGACGAGCGCCTCGATCCGGTCGGCGGGGACGCCGGAGGCGACGGCGCGGCGCATCAGCGCGGACGCGAGCGCCTGCCGCTCCTCGGCGTCGAGGTCGACCCAGCGCCGCCACTCCCCGTCGCGTTTCACGTCGATATCGAGGTCGGTGAGGAAGGCGATCGCGCCCGCCTCGTCGTTCGAGACGCCCGGGATCTTCACGTCGGAGGCGTACTCCAGCAGCTTCGGGAGCGGGCGCGTTTGCCTGCCGTATAAGTCGAGGTCCGTCCGCGTCTCGATGACGCCGGCGTCGACGCCGTCGGCGACGATCGCCTCGTTGGCGCCGACGAGCCCCCCGTCGGAGTCCTGCATGTCGCCGACGGCGCCGACCACCGCCAGCGCGGCGAGGTCGCGGTTGTCGCCGTCCCTCCCCTCCAGCGCGCGGGCGAGCACGTAGCTCGCGCCGGCGCCCGACAGCTCGCTCGCGCCGTCGAGCCCCTCCAGTAGCGGATTGAGATGGAACTCCGTGTCGCGGTCGGCCGGCTGGTGGTGGTCGGCGATCACGGGGACGAAGTCGCCCCGATCCTCGTGGTCGGCGATCACGTCGAGCTGGCCGGAGCCGAAGTCGGTGAACAGCACCACGTCGAACTCGCGGGCGGCGATCCCCGCGATCGACTCGGCGTCGAGCTGCTTCTCGAAGACGACCTCGTGGTCGATCCCGGCGCGCGCGAGCGCGGTCGAGGCGACCGCGCCGCTGGTGAGCCCGTCCGCGTCGATGTGGGACGCGAGCAGCACCCGGTCCGCGGCGCGGAGCCGGTCGGCGCAGGCGTTCGCGCGTCCGGTGAGTTCCGGAACGGGAGGATCGGCGACTGCCATTACCGACCGTAGGCTCGCGACCGGGGATAAACTCACGCTTCGGCCGGGCGGCAGGCGGCCGTCGTGCGACTGCTCGCCCCCGCTCTGACACAGGCAGAGGCATCACTTGCCGTAACTGTGGGTTATAGACGTTTGTAGATATATGCACTACACACATGACACGTGGGTTCAACACCCGGAGTCTCCACGCCGGCGCCGAGGCCGACCCGGCGACCGGGTCGCGCGCGACCCCGATCCACCAGACGACCTCCTTCGTCTTCGACGACGCGGACACGGCGGCGGAGATGTACGCGCTCCGGGCGGAGGGCCACATCTACTCCCGGCTCTCCAACCCGACCGTGAGCGTCCTCGAAGACCGCATCGCCGACCTGTCGGGCGGCTCCGACGCGGTCGCGACCGGCTCGGGGATGGCCGCGCTCGACGCGATCGCGACCGTGCTCGCCAGCGCCGGCGACAACGTCGTCGCCAGCTCCGAGATGTACGGCGGCACGGCCGCGTACCTCACGAGCATCGCGAACCGCCGGGGGGTCGAAGCGCGGCTCGTCGACACCCTCGACTACGAGGCGTACGCCGACGCGATCGACGAGGACACCGCGTTCGTCCACGTCGAGACGGTCGCGAACCCCTCGCTCGTCACGCCCGACTTCGAGCGGCTCGCCGAGATAGCCCACGAGCACGCGGTTCCCCTCGTCGTCGACAACACGTTCGCCACCCCCTACCTCTGCCGGCCGTTCGAGCACGGCG
Source organism: Halorubrum saccharovorum DSM 1137 (assembly GCF_000337915.1). Classification (GTDB taxonomy): domain Archaea; phylum Halobacteriota; class Halobacteria; order Halobacteriales; family Haloferacaceae; genus Halorubrum; species Halorubrum saccharovorum. The sequence continues at coordinate 28,549 of NZ_AOJE01000021.1, read as the reverse complement.
CCGACATCGTCTGGGAGTCGACGACGAAGTGGATCACGGGCAACGGCACGACCGTCGGCGGCGTCGTCGTCGACGGCGGGCAGTTCCCGTGGGACCACCCGGACGCCGACTACGACGAGCTCGACGGCCAGTCCCCGGCCTACCCGATCGACTTCGTCGAGCAGTTCGGCGACGCCGCCTTCGCCAACGTCGCCCGCCAGCGCGGGGTGCGCCCGACCGGCGGCCAGCAGTCGCCGTTCGACGCGTGGCAGACGATTCAGGGGCTCAACACGCTCCCGCTCCGGATGGAGCGCCACTGCGAGAACGCCCGGACCGTGGCCGAGTTCCTCCGCGACGACGACCGGGTCGACTGGGTGGCGTACCCCGGCTTCGAGGACCACCAGAGCCACGGCAACGCCGCCGAGTACCTCGACGGCTACGGCGGGATGGTCACCTTCGGCGTCGACGGCGGCTACGAGGCCGCCAAGACGTTCTGCGAGGCGGTCGACCTGACGAGCTTCCTCGCGAACATCGGGGACGCGAAGACGCTCGTCATCCATCCCGCCTCCACGACCCACGCCCAGATGGACGAGACCCAACAGCGGCTCGCCGGCGTCTACCCGGAGATGCTCCGGCTCTCCGTCGGGATCGAGGACCCGGACGACGTGATCGCCGACCTCGACCGGGGGCTCGCCGCCGGCGAGCGCGCCGCGGAAGGGCGGACAGCGGACGGCCCGGAGGTGTGACGCCGTGAGCACCGTCCCGACCGACCACGGCGTCGCCTCGCTCGGGGAGTTCACCTTCGAGTGCGGCCAGTCGGTCCCGAACCTGGAGGTCGCCTACGAGACCCACGGCGAGTTCGACGGCGACAACGTCGTGTTGGTGTGTCACGCCCTCACCGGCAGCCAGAACGTCGCCCGGTCGCCCGCGCCGGAGCGAGACGAGGGGACCCGCGGGGCCGGGCAGGCCGGGCAGGCCCGCGCGTGGTGGGACGACATCGTCGGCCCGGGGAAGGCGATCGACACCACCGAGTACTACGTCGTCTGCGCGAACGTCCCCGGCTCCTGTTACGGCACCACGGGCCCGGCGAGCGAGCGCCCCGCCGACCTCGACCTCCCCGAGGAACCCGACCACGACCGGTGGGGGACCGCCTTCCCGCCGGTGCAGGTCGAGGACTGGGCGCGCGCGCAGCGCCGCCTGCTGGACCACCTCGGCGTGGGCCGGCTCCGCGCCGTCGTCGGCGGCAGCGTCGGCGGCATGAACGTTCTGGAGTGGGCGAAGCGTTACCCCGACGATGTCGACCGCGTGGTCGCCATCGCGACCGCCGGGCGCCTCGACGCGCAGTGTCTCGCGCTCGACGCGGTCGCCCGACGGGCCATCCGCGCCGACCCGAACTGGAACGGGGGCGACTACTACGGCGAGGGACGCCCCTCGCCCGACGAGGGGCTCGCGCTGGCCCGCCAGATCGGCCACATCATGTACCTCTCGAAGGCGTCGATGGAGCGGAAGTTCGGGCGGCGCTCCGCGGGCCGGGACTCGCTGACGCGCGAGGAGGGGGACCTGGGACTGCCGCCGGAGCCGACGGCGGCGTTCTTCCCGTACCGCGAGGTGGAGTCGTATCTCGACTACCAGGCGGAGGGGTTCAGCGACCGGTTCGACGCCAACAGCTACCTCTACCTCACGCGCGCGATGGACGAGTACGACCTCGCCGCGGGCCACGGCACCGACGCCGACGCCCTCGGGGCGTTCGAGGGCGAGGCGCTGTTGTTGAGCTTCACCGCCGACTGGCACTTCACCGTCGAGCAGTCGTCGTCGCTCGCCGACGCGTTCCGCGCCGGCGACGCCCCGGTCGCCCACCACGTGATCGACTCCGACCACGGCCACGACGCGTTCCTCGTCGAGCCCGAACACGTCGGCCCGCCCCTCCGCGACTTCCTCGCCGACGGGACCGCCGGGCGCGCCGTCTCCGACGGCGGCGGCGGGGGCGACGAGTCCCCGCGCCCCGAACCCGACCACGCGCCGGTCCACGCGAGCCTGTTCCGGGGGTAGCGCTCGCCTCTCGCAGCCGACGCGTTCTATCTTCACGATCAATCATGCGAATGTTCATAGTTCTCGACCTCGTGGTGTGTGAGGTATGCCCGGTGGACACTCCCAGACGCTCCGACCGTTCCTGTGGCGCGCCGAACGACTGTATCCGGACACCGAGATAGTCTCCCGGACTCACGAGGGGCGCACGCGGCACACGTACGCCGAGTACGCCGACCGCACGGCGCAGCTCGCCAACGCCTTAGACGAGTACGGCATCGAGCGCGGCGACCGAGTCGCGACGTTCTGCTGGAACCACACCCGGCACTTCGAGACGTACTTCGGCGTCCCGAACACCGGCGCGCAGCTCCACACGATCAACCCCCTCCTGCCGGACGAGCACATCCGGTTCATCGTCGAGGACGCGGCCGACGAGATCGTCTTCGTCGACCCGTCGCTGGCGCCGAAGCTCGCCTCGGCCGCCGGGGGCGACGAGGGCGAGGCGGACGGGGCCCCGGAGTTCGACGGCGTCGACTTCGTCGTCATGGGATCGTCCGAGACCGACGCGCTCGACGCGACCCCCTACGAGGAGTTCATCGCCGACCGGTCGACCGAGTACGACTGGCCCGACCTCGACGGCGACCGGCCCGCCGGCCTCTGTTACACCTCCGGCACGACGGGGAAGCCGAAGGGCGTCGAGTACACCCAGTCGATGCTGTGGAGCCACACGATGGCCTCGCAGACGCCGCAGGGGATCCCGATGGAGGACTCCGACGTTGTCATGCCGGTCGTCCCCATGTTCCACGTCAACGCGTGGGGGATGCCGTTCACCGCGACCGCGGCGGGCGCGAAACACGTCTACCCCGGGCCGTCGCCGGAGCCGTCCGACCTCGCGGCGCTGATCGAGGAGGAGGGCGTGACGATCTCCGCGGGCGTCCCGACGGTGTGGCTCGGGCTCCGGGAGTACATCGCCGAGGGCAACGACGTCGACCTCTCGACGCTCGACACCGTGATCGTCGGCGGCGCGGCCGCCCCGCGGTCGCTGATCGAGTGGTACGACGACCGGGGCGTCGAGGTGCTCCACGCGTGGGGGATGACGGAGCTGTCGCCGATCGGCACCGTCTCCCATCTCACGAGCGACCTCCGCGACGCCGACTACGAGACGCAGGTCGACAAGCGCTCGAAGCAGGGGCTCGTCGTCCCCGGCCTGGAGTTCGAGGTGATCGACGAGGACGGCGAGGAGATCCCGTGGAACGGCGAGGCGTTCGGCGAACTGCGGATCCGCGGCCCGTGGGTGACACAGGAGTACTTCGCGCGCCCCGACGCCAGCGAGGAGGAGTTCGTCGACGGCTGGCTGAAGACGGGCGACGTGGTCACCGTCGACGAGGACGGGTATCTCCAACTCGTCGACCGCACGAAAGACGTGATCAAGTCGGGCGGCGAGTGGATCTCAAGCGTCGAGTTGGAGAACGCGATCATGGCGTACGACGGCGTCAGCGAGGCGACCGTGATCGGCGTCCCCCACGAGCGCTGGCAGGAGCGCCCGGTCGCGTTCGTCGTCGCGGGTGAGGGTGTCGACCGCGAGGCGCTCGTCGAGGAGATCGAGTCGGGACTCCGCGAGGAATACCCGAAGTGGTGGGTGCCCGACGCGGTGGAGTTCATCGACGAGGTGCCGAAGACCGCCACCGGGAAGTTCTCGAAGAAGGACCTCCGGGAGCGGTACGCCGACCAGTCGCTCGTCGAGGGAGCGGTGCCGGAAGACGACGCGCCCGAACGGGAGTAGGTCGCTCGCGGGGGCTCTACTCGGCGTCCCGCTCGCCGACGACCCACTTGTGCGAGTAGCTCTCCCCGCAGGTGCAGTGGGCGTACGCGTGGACCACGTCGCCCTCGGCGTAGAGGCCGCCGACCTCCTCGTTTTGCGCCTCCGCGAACGCGAAGACGAACCGGATCTCGTGGTCGTCGTCGGGTGCCTCCTCGGCGAACGGGCACGTCCCGTCGTCGAGCGAGCCGGCGATCTCGCCCTCCGCGCCCATCGCCGTCTTCGCGAACTCCATCGCTCCCATCCCCGTGCCGGCCTCGAACGCGGACCGCCCGGTCTCGCCGTCGAGGATCAGTCGGACCCCGCCGTCCGTCTCGGTGCCGACGCTGCGGAGTCGGGAGTCGTCGTCGAGGTACGCGTCGCTCAGGTAGAAGACCACGTCGTCGAGCCGCTCGCCCGCGAGGAACTCGTCGAGGTTGCTCATGCCGGCAAGAGGCGCGTGAGCGGTAAAAGGGGTGCGAGTCCCGTTCGTCGCTGGACTGATGCCGAATTGCGTGGAATCGGGGTAACTGTTAATACGTACCACTGAGATCCGTCCCCTGATGAGTGCGCAAACGCCATCTGGAGACCGGCTCGTAGAGTGGGCGGAGCTGGTCGACGAGGACGTGCCGGAGGAGTTCCGAGAGGAGCGCTCCGGCGACCGATAACTTTCACCCCGCTTCGCGAAGGCTTTAGGCCGGTGCCGGCCAAGCACCGCCGATGGCGACCGAGGCCGCCGGCATCGACAGACCCCTGCTCGTCGACGACTTCCTCCAGGAGCGCCGTTACCAGCTCCAACTGGCGGACGCCGCCGCCGACGAACACACCCTCGTCTGTCTCCCGACCGGCCTCGGCAAGACGACGGTCAGCCTGCTCGTCACCGCCGAGCGCCTCCACGAGGCGGGCGGGAAGGCGCTCTTCTTGGCCCCAACCAAACCCCTCGTCCAGCAGCACGCCGACTTCTACCGAGAGGCGCTCTCGGTTCCGGACGACGAGATCGTCGTGTTCACCGGCGACGTGAAGCCGGACGACCGCGCCGCGCTCTGGGACGACGCCCGGATCGTGATCGCGACCCCGCAGGTCGTCGAGAACGACCTGGTCGGCAACCGGATCTCGCTGCGCGACGTGACCCACTGCACCTTCGACGAGTGCCACCGCGCCACCGGCGACTACGCGTACGTCTACATCGCGGAGCGCTACCACGCCGACGCGGCCGATCCGCTCGTCACCGGGATGTCGGCCTCGCCCGGCGGCGACACCGAGGAGATCGAGACGGTCTGCGAGAACCTCGGGCTCGTGAACGTCGAGGTGATGACCGAGGAGGACGCCGACGTCGACGAGTACACCCACGACACCGACGTGCGGTGGGAGCAGGTGACGCTCCCGGACGAGGTCCTCGACATCCGTGACGCCCTCAACGAGGTGATCACCGACCGACTAGAGAAGCTCAAGTCGCTCGGCGTGACGAACACGACGAACCCCGACCTCTCGCAGAAGGACCTCAACAAGATGCGGGGGCAGCTCAAGCAGATGATGGACAACGATCAGTCGGCCGGGTACAAGGGGATGAGCACCCACGCCGAGGTGATGAAGCTCCGCCGCGCCACCGAGCTGGTCGAGACCCAGTCGGTCGAGTCCGTCCGGCGCTACTTCGAGCGCCAGCGCGAGGCCGCCCGCTCGTCGGGCGCGTCGAAGGCGAGCCAGCGGATGGTCGCGGACCCGAAGGTGCGCGAGGCGATGCGGAAGGCCGAGTCGTTCGACGGGCTCCACCCGAAGTTCTCGAAGGCTCGGATCCTGCTGGCGGAGACGCTCGGGATCAACGAGGGCGAGCGCGCCATCCTGTTCACCGAGTCCCGCGACACCGCCGAGGCGCTCGTGGAGTTCCTCTCCGCGAGCTTCGACGTGCGGAAGTTCGTCGGCCAGGGCGACAAGGAGGGCTCCGACGGGATGAGCCAGACACAGCAGCAGGAGACGCTCGACGAGTTCAAGGACGGCGCGTTCGAGGTGCTCGTCTCCACGAGCGTCGCCGAGGAGGGCCTCGACGTTCCCGAGGTCGACCTCGTCTGCTTCTACGAGCCGGTCCCGACCGCGATCCGCTCGATCCAGCGCAAGGGTCGGACCGGCCGACAGGCCGAGGGGAAGGTGGTCGTCCTGATGGCCGAGGACACCCGCGACGAGGCGTTCTTCTGGATCTCCCGGCGCCGCGAGAAGAAGATGGCCAGCCAGCTCGCGGAGCTGAAGGAGGCCACCGACGACATCGAGGAGACCGTCGGCGACGACGGGCAGGCCGGGCTCGACGCGTTCAGCGGCGGTTCCGGGGATTCCGCCGACGACGACGCCGAGGCAGAGATCGATGACGACGAGAGCGCCGAAGCGAGCGACGACGAGGACGCCGGCCTCACCGACTTCGCGGAGGAAGCGCGGAACGGGGACGCCGACGGAGAGGCGGACGACGCCGGATCCGAGGCCGAGACGAACGAAGGCGACGACGGCGTCGTCGCCACCGCCGGCGTCGACGAGGGCGTCGAGGTCGTCGTCGACCAGCGCGAGCTCGACTCCTCGATCGCGAAGGACCTCTCGACGCGCGACGGGCTCGTCACCCGGCTTGAGACGCTCGCGGTCGGCGACTACGTGCTCTCGGACCGCGTCGCCGTCGAGCGCAAGTCCGCGGCCGACTTCGTCGACTCGATGCTCGATTCCGATCGCTCGATGTTCGAGCAGATCGGCGAGCTCTCGCGGGCGTACGCCCGACCCGTGATGGTCGTCGAGGGGACGAACCTCTACGGCCAGCGCGACATCGACCCGAACGCGATCCGCGGCGCGCTCGCGTCGCTCGCGGTCGACTTCGACGTGAGCGTCCTCCGCACCGAGGGAGAGGACGACACCACCGAACTGCTGGCGACGATCGCCAAGCGCGAGCAGGAGACGCGCGACCGCGAGGTGAGCGTCCACGGCGAGAAGACGACGAAGACCCGCGCGGAACAGCAGGAGTACGTCGTCTCCTCCATCGCCGACATCGGGCCGGTCACCGCGCGGTCGCTCTTGGAGCACTTCGGCACCGTCGAGGCCGTGATGACCGCGAACGAGGACGATCTGCTCGAAGTCACCGGCGTCGGGCAGGTGACCGCGGAGCGCATCCGCGAAGTCGTCGGGAGCGAGTACGAGTAGTCGGCCCCTCCACCCGGACTGCCGGCGAGCCGGCTACTCGAACCCGCTCACCAGCGTCACGACCCACTGGCCGAGATCGTACTCCGACCTGACCTCCACGCGCGTCACCCACTTCACCCACTGGAACCCGCGGCGGTCGGGCGCGACCAACCGGGCGGGCGCGCCGTGGCCGTGGCTCAGTCGCTCGCCGCCGACGCGGGTCGCGAGCAGGGCGTCTCTGGCCTCGTCGATCGGGAGGCTCCAGCGGTACCCCGTCACCGAGACGAATCGCACGTACGCGTCGTCGTCGTCGAGTTCGCCCGCCGCGTCCAGCAGGTCGCCGACCCGGATCCCGCCCCACTCCTGGACCGTGTACCAGCCGCTGGTACAGTCGAGCAGGGCCTCCGTCTCGTGGCCCGCCGCCAGCTCGTCGGCCGTCAGCTCGACCGGATCGCTCACGAGCCCGTCGACCGCCAACCGGTAGGACTCCCGGTCGATCGGATCGGGGTCGTCGGCGACCCACGAGGTGATCGGGAACGCCCCGTTTCCGTCACCTTCGCGGGGCTGCGACCCGGTGAACCGCCGGTCCGCCCCGGCGGTGTCGAGGGCGTCGTTGACCCCCTGCTGGAGCCGGTACGTCGCCGCGCCCGCGGCCAGCAGGACGGCGTAGCGCACCGCCGTCCGGCGGCGCTCGAAGTCGACGCGGCGCGGGAGCCGGAACCGGGTCGTCGCGTGCGCGGCCACGAGCGGAACCAAGGCGAGGCCGAAGCCGACGTGGACCGAGAGGAGCGTCCAGTAGGAGAGCCGCATGTCGAGCCCGAAGACCCACGCGATCCCGGTCGAGAGCGCGCCGAGGGCGGCGACCAGCGTCAGGACCGACAGCGCGGTCGACCGCCGCCACAGATCGGGATCCGCGAGCCGGCGTCGGACCCGCGCGAGCTTCCACGCGAGCAGGGCGATAATTCCGATCCCGAGCGCGCGGTGGAGCCAGAACAGCGGCCACCCCTCGGGGACGCCCACCGTGAACGAGACGAGACCGGTGACGGCCTCGGCGACGACGAACGCGAACAGCGACCAGTCGACCGCGCGCGGCGGCGGCTCGACGCGGTCGAGCGCGTCGCGGAGCCTCCCGGCGATCCCGGATCGCGTACCCATCTCGACCCTGTTACGTGCTACCGAGACAAAAGGGCACAGTTCGAACGCCCCGCGCCGCCGCTCGTCGGCTACAGCTCGTACACTTCCCCGTCCACCGCCAGCGGCTCTTCGAACGCCTCGTCTGGCGGGTAGTAGTGCGCGAGGTGGACGAGGCGGGTTCGGTCGGCGTCCAGCTCGTCGGCGAGCGCGAGCGCGCCCTCCCGGGTCATGTGCTTCGTGCCGAACGTGCGGGGGACGCTGTCGGGTCCCTCGTGGCGTCCGCCGATCGGGTGGTGCTCGCAGAGCGACGCGGGGACGATGGCGTCGGCGAGCAGGAGGTCGGCGTCGGACAGCGCCTCCCGAGACCGCTCCGGCACGTCGTAGCTCGTGTCGCCCGTGAGCGCGAGCGTCCCGCCCGTCGCGGGGTCTTCGATCACGACGCCGTAACACAGGAGCGGCGGGTGGTCGACGGGGACGAACCGGACCTCGAACCCGCACGTCTCGAAGGGCTCGAACGGCTCGCGGGAGTGGACGCCGATCCGGTCTTCGAGGTAGTCGTACTTCGCGCGGATCGTCTCCGCGACGCTCTCGTCGGTCGCGGGGTCGGTCTCCGACGGCGCGTGGACGGGGAGCCCGTCGACCAGTCGGTAGACGTTGCCGAGCCCGTCGAGGTGGTCGAAGTGGATGTGCGTCACGAGCCCGGCGTCGGGCAGCGACACGTCGTGATCGAGGAACTGGCTCCGGAAGTCGGGGCTGAAGTCGACGAGAAGCGACTCGCCCGTGCGCTCGTTGGCGACGTGGACGGAGAACCGCGAGCGCGACACCCCGCGCTCGCGCGCCGCGGCGCAGGTGTCGCAGTCGCAGCCGACCGTCGGCGTCCCGGTGGTGTCGCCGGTGCCGAGGAGGGTGACCCGCATCTCGGATCGGCGTCGGCGTCCCACCGACTTAGCGTCCGTGGTCGCCCCGCCGGATCTGGTGGTCGCGTGCGCGGCGCCGGTCGGCGGCCGCGACGCGGCGCCGGCGACCTCCGCGCCCCGATTTATAAGCCTCTCAGCACCGACGCTTCGGTATGCACGACGCTCGCGACCTCGTCCTCGCGCGGCTTCCCTCGGGGGTCCCGATCCGCACGACCGTTCACGTCTACGGCGAGGGGGACCTCGTCGACGGCCCGGACGGTCCCGAACTCGACGTTCCCGCCGGCGGCGGCCCGGTCGTCTACGCGCAGGCGGCCCAACACGGCCGGGAGGTGAACGGGACGGCGGCCCTCCGGCGGCTCCACGAGCGGCTGACGGGAGCGAGCGAGGACGCGGTCGACGCGGAACTCGCCGGAACCCTCGTCACCGTCCCGGTCGCTGACCCGCTCACCTTCGACCGCGTCTCGTACACCACCCCGGAGTCGCTCGACGCGATCCACTCGAACATGAACCGCTGCTGGCCCGGCGACGCCGACGGGACCCTCCACGAGCGGATGGCGGCCCGGCTGTGGCGGTTCGCGAGCGCGGCGGACGCGGTCGTCGACCTCCACACCGGCTCGCCCGCGATGCTCACCCACGCGGTGTACATGCGCGGCGACGCGGCCTGCCGGGGGCTCGCGGAGGCGTTCGGCACCGACCTCCTGCTCGCGGAGGCCGCGGGCGACGATCGCAAATCGGAAGATTTGCGAGCCAATCAGAACTCGACGAGTTCTGATGACGAGGCGGACGCGGAGTGGACCGAACGCGGCTTCGCGGGCAAACTCCGCGTCGCCGCCACCCGGGAGGGGATCCCCACGGTCACGCCCGAACTCGCGCACAGCCGCGAGGTCGTCCCCGAGGCGGTTGCCGCCGGCGTCGACGGGATGCTCGGCGTGCTCCGCCACGAGGGACTTCTCCCCGGAAAGCCGGCGCCGTGGGACGGGACGGTCGCGCGGAACCACCTCGGGCGCGTCGAGGCCGCCGAGTCGGGGCTGTTCACCCCGGAGCGCGGTCTGTCGGTCGGCGACGAGGTCGCGGCGGGCGACCCGCTCGGCGTCGTTCACGACCCGACGACCTTCGAGTCCCTCCAGACCGCCGCGGCCGACCGCGACGGGATCGTCTACTCGATCGCCCGCGAGGCGACCGTGACCGCGGGCGCGACGCTCGTGGGGGTGGCAGAGCGGCTGGAGGAGTGACCTGACGCGGAAGAACGGTTTTCGTCGTCGCTCTAGGGCCGCCGCACCCGGATCGTCCCCGTGGCGTCGACGGTGACGAACAGCCGGTCGCGCACCTCGCGCCCGTGGACCGCGTCGCCCGCCCCCTCGCCGATCGTCTTCATCAGGTCGGGCGCGGTCTGGTTCACCTTCACGCCCGCCTCGTCGCAGGCGTCGTACACGCGCTTCGGCGCGTCGTAGAGGTCGGTCCCCGCCTCGATCTCGACGCGGACCGGGGCGGCGAGCGCCTCCGCGAACGCCACTGTCTCGCGGGCGCTCGCCACGTTGTCGCGGGCGCTGGCCTCGACGCTGGAGACGTTGGCGCGCGACGTGCCCAGCCGGTCCGCGATGTCGGACTGGCGGAGCCCCCGCTCGCGGAGGGCCAGCACCTCGGCCTGTCGGCGGGTGAGGACGCTCTCGTCGGCGTCGAACCCCGCGCGCTCCAACAGCGCCTCGGCGTCGATGTCGTCAGGATCGGGGTCCGGACCGGGATCGGAGGCCCCGTCGTCTGCGACCATACGCGTCGTCAGGGGACGCGCGCTCAAAAAACGGCGGTTTCGGCGAGGCTGGATGGAACGGTGAGGCCGAAACGAGATGCGAAACGAGATGCGAATCGGCGGATATCGGCGGCGTCCGGACTGTCCGTGGGGTGGGGCCGCCCCCGAGACGCACCTACTTGCCCCAGAAGTTCTCGCGGCTGCCGAGCCGCTCGCGGTCGGGGCGGTCTCGGCGCCGGCCGCCCTCGTCGTCCTCGTCCTCGTCCTCGTCTTCGTCGCCGCCGGCGTCAGCAGCGTTTTCGGGGCCGTCATCGTCGTCCTCCTCCGGGTCGTCGGGGAGGCGTTCGACGACGTCCTGTGCGGTCGCGTGGCTCGATTTCACGCGATGGATCCGGACCTCGGCGCGCGCCGGGGGAAGCAGGCCGTCGACGAGGACGATGAAGCCGTCGTCGGTGCGGCCGACGCCCGCGCCGCTCTCGTGGATGTCGTCGACCTCGACGACGACCTCTTCGCCGGGCTGGACCGGCTGCTGTTTCAGCTCGTAGATGGGCATGTCGTAGTGGTTACACCACTCCGCGCCGCCCTTGTTGCCGTAGTGTTGACACCCCATCCCCTCGATTCGTTCGTCGAAACTGGGGCAGTCGTCGGCGAGTGGACAGTCCGCCATACCGTAGGGGAGACCGGCCGCCGTTGTAAACGTTTTCGACTGACGGGGGGAAAATCCGACGTATCGGCGTTTCATCCGGGTGAGCGGCGGCTGGCCAGGCTGTCCGATTCCGCTCAGCGCCGGCTCACAGGAACTCTCGGACCTCCGAGTACCACATGTCGTGGTGATCGACCGCGTCGACCGCGTCCGCCACGTCGACCGCGATCGCGTGCCAGCACCGCTCGGAGGGGTCGTCGGCGTCGAGGTTGTACGTCGCGTCGGCGCAGTTGCACTCGCCGTCCTCGACCACGTACTCGTCGTCGTGGCCGACGACGACGGTGAAGTCGCGGTAGCGTTTCACCCGTCCCTCTCCGACCGCCTCGATCGCGCGTTTCCCGCGGTCGCCGTGCTCGTCGACGACGGCCGCGGCGATCGGGCCGGTCAGTTCCCCGGCCTCCGCGATCGCCGCCTGCCAGTCGTCGACCGACTCCATGTCGCCCCCTTTTCGGGCGTTCGGTTAAACACCGTCGGTCAGGACGGTCCCTCTGCCCCGACGCGTGGTTTCAAGCCGCTCGCCCGCCTTCGTCCGATATGGTTGAAGCGTGTCCACACTTGACGTATCGCGAGGCGGGTGACGGGGCCACCTTCGACGGGGCCGACTTCGGCGAGCCCCGAGCGTTCTGTACCGTGACGGAGTCGTTCGTCCAACCCATGCGCGCCGACATCTGCAACGCTCGATACGGCCTCGACCCGGAGACGGACTGCGAGTTCTACGTCGAGCCGGAGTCCTCGTCTGACGAAACCGAGCGCCCCGACGCCGATCGATGACCTACGACGACTGTCTCGGCGGAAAGCCGGTCGTCGTCACCGCGGCGCTGACGGGCGGCGTCCACGGCAAGGAGGCTCATCCCGACCTCCCCGAGACCCCCGAGGAGATCGCGGCGGCCGCGGCGGCCTGCGAGGACGCGGGCGCGAGCGTGCTTCACCTCCACGCGCGCCGCGACAACGGCGAGCGCGCCTTCTCGACCGAGCGCTTTCAGGAGGTCGCCGACGCGGTCCGCGACGCCACCGACGACGCGGTCCTCCAGCACTCCACCGGCGGGACCGGCGCGCCCGACGCCCTCCGACACGAGCCGCTGCGGACCGATCCCGCGCCGGAGATGGCGTCGCTCGACATGGGACCGCTCAACCGCTACGATCGGCTCACCTCGGAGAACACCCGGGAACTGGTGGCGTCGCTGCATTCGGAGATGCGCGAGCGCGACATCAAACCCGAACTGGAGGTGTTCAACGACGGCCACCTCAACGAGTCGCTGGCGATCCTGGACGACCTCGATGAGCCGCCGTATCTCAACTTCCTGTTCGGCGGTGGGACCACGTCGCCGCCGCACCCGCGGAACCTGATGAACCGGGTCGAGGCGCTCCCCGAGGGCGTCGAGTTCAACGTGATCGGGTTCGGCCCCCACCAGCTCCCGCTGACGACGCAATCGATCCTCCTCGGGGGGCACGTCCGGGTCGGACTGGAGGACAACCGGTACTACGAGGAGGGCGGACTGGCGAGCAACGAGCAGTTAGTGGCGCGAGCGGCGCGGATCGCAGAAGAGCTGGGCCGGCCGGTGGCGACGCCCGCGGAGACGCGGGAGATGCTGGGGTTACGGGGACGGTAGCCCTCCCTATTCCAGCACGATCAGCACGTCGCCCATGTCGACGCTGTCGCCCTCGCCGACGTGGACGCTCGCGACGGTGCCGCCGCGTTCGGCGACCACGTCGTTCTCCATCTTCATCGCTTCCAGCACGCAGACCACGTCGCCGGCGGCGACCTCGTCGCCCTCGTCGACGTCGACCGAGAGGATCGTCCCCTGCATCTCCGCCTCGATCGCCTCGCCGCCCTCGGCCACGTCGACGCCGCCGTCGTCGCCGCCGTCGTCGGACTTCGCCTGCGGGGGGCGCTGTTGGCCCCCGGCACCGGCGCCGCCCGCCCCGCCCTCCGGCACCGCGATCGCGGGCGCGCCGCGCTCCTCCAGTTCGACCTCGAAGCGCTTGCCGTTCACCTCGACGGTGAACTCGCGTTCGGACACCTCCTCGTCGTCGTCGCTCGCCGACGCCGACTCAGTGCCCCACTTCTCCTGTGCGTCGGCGACGAGGTCGGCGTCTAACTCCTCGTCGAGGTACTTCGTCGTGTGCGTGCCGTCGACGAACCGCTGGTCGTCGAGCATGAGCCGGTGGAACGGGACGATGGTGACGACGCCGTCGAGCTCGTACTCCGCGAGCGCGCGCTTCGACCGGGCGAGACACTCCTCGCGGTCCGGGGCCCACACGATCAGCTTCGCGATCATCGAGTCGTAGTCGGTGACGAGCTCGTCGCCCTGCCGGAGCGCGTCGTCGACGCGGACGCCGATCCCGCCCGGCGGGTCGTACGTGTCGAGCCGCCCCTCGTTGGCCGGCTGGAACTCCTTCGCGGCGTTCTCGGCGTTGATCCGGAACTCGATCGCGTGGCCCCCTAACTCGACGTCGTCCTGCGAGACCGAGAGGCCCTCCCCGGCGGCGACCCGGAGCTGCTCTTTCACGATGTCGATCCCGGTGAGCTCCTCGGTGACGGTGTGTTCGACCTGGATTCGCGTGTTGACTTCGAGGAAGTAGAACGGCGTGTCAGGCCCGAGCGGCTCCGACGGGTCGCGGTCCACGTCCTCCTCGACGAGGAACTCGACGGTGCCGGCGTTGGTGTAGTCGGCGGCGGCGACGCCGCGGCGGGCGGCCTCGCCGATCCGCTCGCGCAGTTCGTCGGAGAGCGCGGGGGAGGGACCCTCCTCGATCACCTTCTGGTGGCGGCGCTGGAGCGAGCAGTCGCGCTCGCCGAGGTGGACCACGTCGGCCTCGTCGAGGGACCGGTCGGCGTCGTCGCCCGCGTCCCCGTCGGGGTCGTCCGCGACGATCTGCACCTCGATGTGGCGGGGGTTCTGGAGGTAGCGTTCGAGGTAGACGGAGTCGTTCGAGAAGTAGGCCTCGCCCTCGCGCTTGGCGGATTCGAGCGCCTCCTCGGCCTCTCCGGCGCTTTCGACGACCTTCATCCCGCGGCCGCCGCCGCCTCCCTCGGCCTTGATCGCGACGGGATAGCCGTGTTCGTCGCCGAACTCGGTCACCGCGTCGACGTCGGTGACGGGCTCCGTCGTCCCGGGGACGATGGGCACGTCGGCGTCGTCCATCACGCGGCGCGCGTGGGTCTTCTCCCCGAGCCGCTCCATCGCGTCGCTGGAGGGGCCGACCCAGGTGATCCCGGCGGCGGCCTCGACGCGGGCCGCGAAGTCGGCGTTCTCGGCGAGGAATCCGTAGCCGGGGTGAATCGCGTCGGCTCCGGCCGCTCGCGCGGCGTCGACGACCGCCTCGCCGTCGAGGTACGAGTCGGCGGCGCGGGCGGGCCCCACGTTGTACGCCTCGTCGGCGTACCGGACGTGCCCCGCGTGTTTATCCGCGTCGCTGTAGACGGCGACGGTGTCGACACCCAACTCCGCACACGCGCGCATCACCCGAACCGCGATCTCCCCGCGATTCGCGACCAGAACCTTGTCGAACATTCCTGCACGTTGTTTCCACCATAGCCCACCTCATTCTATCGGTCCGTGACGACGATCGGTGACGACGATCGTCGTAACGTGTCGACGGTCGTCTCCCCGAGACGGTTAAGAGCCTGCCGCCCGCCATATCCGGACATGCTCTCGGCCGGAAATCCCTACGTGTTGCCGTCGGTGCTGGTCGCGGCGGGCGCGTACCTCGCCGCGACGCTTTTGACCGACGCATCGCTGCTCGTTCGGATAGGTATCCTCGCGCTCCTCGCGGGCGTCGTGCCGATCGTCCTCAACCGACTCCTCGATGGCGGCTCGGCGGAGGAGTGGCGCCCCGAGTCGATCGAGGACGCGGGGGACGGCGACGCCGACGAGTCGCGCGAGGTGTGAGCGCTCCGGCTCAGAACCGATCGGCGCGGCCGGCCGCGGTCCACGGGTCCGTCGGCGCGTCGACGGGAACGCGGACCGACCGGTTCTGCAGGCGGTCGACTCGACCCGCGAACGACCAGCGCTCGCCCTCCCAGTCCGGCTCGTCGTCCGCGGCGGCCGCAGCCGCCGCACGCTCGCCGTCCCGGAGGTGAGCCGCGACGGCGACGGCGATGGCGGCGGCCTCGGCGTCGTCGGCGTCGTCCGGGATCGACAGGCCGTCGAGGGCGACGCCGTCGTCACCGGACGGTGCGGCGTCGCCCGACCCGGATGCGGTCTCGTCCGATTCGGATGCGTCGGCCGCCATCAGATCGGGATGTTGCCGTGTTTCTTCTCGGGCGCCTCCGAGCGCTTCCCCTTCAGCATCTGGAGGTCGTCGATCAGCCGTGCGCGGGTCTCTGCGGGCTCGATCACGTCGTCGACGAAGCCCCGGTCGGCGGCGCTGTACGGGTTCGCGAACTCCTCGCGGTACTCGTCGATGAGCTCCTGCCGACGCGCGTCCGGGTCGTCGGCCTCGGCCAGCTCCTCGCGGTAGAGGACGTTGACAGCGCCCTTCGGCCCCATCACCGCGATCTCGGCGGTGGGCCACGCGTAGTTCACGTCGCCGCCGATGTGTTTCGACGACATCACGCAGTAGGCCCCGCCGTACGCCTTCCGGGTGATGACCGTGAGAAGCGGCACCGTCGCCTCCGAGAAGGCGTACAGCAGCTTCGCGCCGTGACGGATGATCCCGTTGTGTTCCTGATCGGTGCCGGGCATGAACCCGGGCACGTCCTCGAAGGTGAGGATGGGGATGTTGAACGCGTCACAGAAGCGGACGAACCGCGCGCCCTTCTGGCTCGACTCGATGTCGAGCGTGCCCGCGTTCACGCGGGGGTTATTGGCGACGATCCCGATCGAGTGGCCGTCGAGTCGACCGAACCCGATGACGACGTTCTTCGCGAAGTTCTCCTGCACCTCGAAGAAGGAGCCCTCGTCGACGACGCTGCCGATCACGTCCTTCATGTCGTACGGCTTCCGCGGCGCGTCGGGGACGATGTCGCCCAGCCCCTCGTCGGCGCGTTCGGGGTCGTCCCACGGCTCGACGCGGGGCGGGTCCTCGACGTTGTTGGCGGGGAGGTACGAGAGCAGCCGCGCGATGTCGTCTAACGCCTCCTCCTCGCTCTCCTCCGCGAAGTGCGCGACGCCGGAGGTCGAGGTGTGGGTGACCGCGCCGCCGAGCTCCTCGAAGCTCACCTCCTCGCCCGTGACGGTCTCGATGACGTCCGGGCCGGTGATGAACATGTGCGAGGTGTCCTTGACCATGAACGTGAAGTCCGTGATCGCCGGGGAGTAGACCGCTCCCCCCGCGCACGGGCCCATGATCGCCGATATCTGTGGGATCACGCCGGACGCCTCCGTGTTGCGCCGGAATATCTCCGCGAAGCCGCCGAGCGCCTCGACCCCCTCCTGAATGCGGGCGCCCGCGGAGTCGTTGAGCCCGACGACCGGCGCGCCCACGTCCATCGCCTTGTCCATCACCTTACACACCTTCTCGGCGAACACCTCGCCGAGCGACCCGCCGAAGACGGTGAAGTCGTGCGCGAAGACGAACGTCTTCCGCCCGTTCACCTCGCCGTACCCCGTGACGACGCCGTCACCGGGAATCTGCTGTTCCTCCATTCCGAACTTGTGGTTCCGGTGGGTTCGGAACCGGTCGAACTCGTGGAAGGTTCCGTCGTCGAGGAAGTAGTCGATGCGCTCGCGCGCGGTCATCTTCCCCTTCTCGTGTTGGGACTCGATCCGGTCTTCGCCGCCGCCGAGCGCCGCTCGCTCACGTCGCTCGCGGAGATCCTCGATACGGTCGTCCATCGTCACGCCGGACCACCCTGAGTCATTACCTCGTGGGTCGGCGAGCGGCATCAAAAGGGTTCCCCTACGCGACGTTCTCTCTTTCGACGCCCGTCGAACCGGTGTTGGTGGGTCGACGCGCGAACCGCCCGCACGTCCCCTGTCTCCGGTTCACACCCGGACCGGCGGTTCGACGCTTTTAAACCTCCGATGAACCACTTTCCGGTGAGACAGGCTTCGCCTGTTTCACTGACCCGTAGGAGCGACCTGCGTACTACGGAGGTGAAAATGGCAGACACAATACAAGAGGCCGTAACCCTCGCACTCGACGATGCGCCCGAGCGGAACTTCCGCGAGACCGTGGACATCGCGATCAACCTGCGAGATCTCGACCTCAACGATCCGTCGAACCGCATCGACGAGTCCGTCGTGCTGCCGGCTGGAACGGGGCAGGAGACACAGATCGTCGTCTTCGCGGAGGGCGAAACCGCCGTCCGCGCAGAGGAGGTCGCTGACGAAGTGCTCGACAGCGACGACCTCGAAGACTTAGGAGACGACGACGACCGCGCAAAGGATCTGGCCGGCGAGACCGACTTCTTCGTCGCAGAGGCCAGCCTGATGCAGGACATCGGTCGGTACCTCGGTACCGTCCTGGGTCCGCGCGGGAAGATGCCTACCCCACTACAGCCGGACGACGACGTCGTCGACACAGTCAACCGGATGAAAAACACCGTGCAGCTCCGGTCGCGCGACCGGCGCACGTTCCACACCCGTGTCGGTGCCGAAGACATGGGCCCCGACGCGATTTCGGACAACATCGACGTCATCATCCGGCGACTCGAAGCGAGCCTCGAGAAGGGGCCGCTCAACATCGACGGGATCTACGTGAAGACCACGATGGGTCCCGCGAAGGAGGTGCCCGTATGAGCTCGGTCCGCAAGACCGAGACGATCCCGCAGTGGAAACAGGAGGAGGTCGACGAGCTCGTCGACTTCATCGAGTCGTTCAACTCCGTCGGGATCGTCGGCGTCGCCGGCATCCCGAGCCGACAGCTCCAGGCCATGCGCCGCGAGCTGCACGGCTCCGCGGACGTCCGGATGAGCCGCAACACGCTCACCGTCCGCGCGCTCGAAGAGGTGAACGACGGCGTCGAAGAGCTGACCCAGTACGTCGCGGGTCAGGTCGCGCTCATCGGCACGAACGACAACCCGTTCGGTCTCTTCAAGCAGCTGGAAGCCTCGAAGACCCCCGCCCCGATCAACGCGGGCGAGGTCGCCCCCAACGACGTCGTCATCCCCGAGGGTGACACGGGCGTCGACCCGGGGCCGTTCGTCGGCGAGCTCCAGACGGTCGGCGCGGCCGCCCGCATCCAGGACGGCTCGATCATGGTCACCGAGGACTCCAAGGTCCTCGAAGAGGGCGAGGTCGTCGACGACGACCTCGCGAACGTCCTGACCGAGCTCGGCATCGAGCCGAAGGAAGTCGGGCTCGACCTCAAGGGCGTCTACTCCGAGGGCGTCCTGTTCGAGCCGGACGAGCTCGAAATCGACGTCGACGAGTACGAAGCGGACATCCGCTCGGCGGCCGCCGCCGCGCGAAACCTCTCGATCAACGCCGAGTACCCGACGGCCGCCACGGTCGGAAGCCTTCTCGCGAAGGCGTCCGGCGAGGCGAAGTCCGTCGGGCTGTTCGCGGAGATCGAGAGCCCGGACGTCGTGCCCGACCTCATCGGGAAGGCCGACGCCCAGCTCCGCTCGCTCGCGGCCCAGATCGACGACGAGGAGGCGCTCCCCGAGGAGCTGCAGGGCGTCGAAGCCGCCCCGGCTCCCGAGACGGACGACGCCGACGAGGAGGAACAGGCGGAGGAAGAAGACGACACGGACGACGCTGAGGCGACCGACGACGACGCCGACGACGACGGCGGCGACGGCGGCGACGGTCTCGGCGCGATGTTCGGATAACACTACGAGGACACACCAATGGAATACGTTTACGCTGCGCTCATCCTGAACGAGACTGGCGAAGAGATCAACGAAGACAACGTCACCGGCGTGCTCGAAGCCGCCGGCGTCGACGTCGAGGAATCCCGCGTCAAGGCGCTCGTCGCCGCGCTGGAGGACGTCGACATCGAGGAGGCCGTCGAGACGGCCGCCGCGGCCCCCGCCGCCGGCGCCGCCTCGGGCG
Organism: Halorubrum saccharovorum DSM 1137; assembly: GCF_000337915.1. Taxonomy (GTDB): domain Archaea; phylum Halobacteriota; class Halobacteria; order Halobacteriales; family Haloferacaceae; genus Halorubrum; species Halorubrum saccharovorum. The sequence goes on along the minus strand of NZ_AOJE01000021.1, from coordinate 9,156 downwards.
GCTCCGCGGACGCCGCTGAGGCCGACGAGGCCGACGAGGAGGAGGACGAGGAAGAGGAAGCCGCCGAGGAAGCGGCGGACGACGACGAGGAAGACGGCGACGGCGGCGAGGGCCTCGGCGAGCTCTTCGGCTAACGCCGGACGACCACCGAGACTCAGACCGCGTCGACGACTCTCGAACTCCACTTTTATCGAACCCGCTATCCGGAGTGATAACGCCGTCCGCGACTTTATATACCGATCTCGGGAACGGGGAGGTGATGAAGATCGTCGACGGCGACAAGGTCGAGTGCGATCGGTGCGAGTCGGTGTTCCCGATCGGAGCCGTCTCGCTGCTGGAGAAGGAGACGAACCGCGACTACGAGCGCGTGCTGTGCGAGGACTGTCTGGGGGCTGTCGGGGTCCCGAAGGGATACACGCTCCGCCGCGACATCAGTCACCTCGCCGGGTGAGCCTGGAGGCGGGGAACCCGTACCGGTCGCAGTCCGCGACGCTCCGGCCCGGACGGACCGACTCCGCGTAGACCGCCTCGACGACGGGCTCGTGGACGCCGTACTCGGCGTTCGTCGGGTACTCGGCGACGGCGCGTCCCTCCTCGGTCCGATAGGCGTCGGCGCGCTCGGCCGTGACTTCGACGACGACGAGCCGCTTCCCCGTCTCGCGGTCGCGGACGACCGTGCCCGGCTCGAACGCGTGCCGGTCACAGAGGTGCGCGCCGCCGGCGTCGAACGGGACGAACGTCTCCGCGCCGCAGACCGCGCAGGCGCCGACGCGCTGGTCGGGCGCGGGGACGGACGCCGCGGTCACCTCCATCGCGACGCGGCGGAGGTGCTTACAGCGTGAGTCGCGGATCGCGTGGTCCGGACAGGTGCAGGTGCCGGCGTCGAGCGCGACCACGTAGGTGCCGCCGTCGGTCTCGACGACGTAGCGTCGGTCGCGGAGCGGGCGGACCGTCATCTCCTCGGCGGCGGCGCGCGCGGAACGGTCGTCGGGTGTGTCGGGGGCGGCCGACGGTGGTGCCGTCGACGGCGTTGCGGACGGCTCTCGCGACGGGGCCTGTTCGGCGGCTGCTGACGCGGGTGTGTTTCGAGCGTGCGTCATGGATGATCGCGAGGGAGACCCTCGCTTCGCGCCGAAATAGGGGACGGAAACGGATAAGACCGCCGCTGAGACGGGTCGAACGGGCGATATTCTTCGTTCGAACTGTTTCCGCCGGATCGGTCACGACGACCTCGCCGCCCTCATCGAAGTCCTTTTTTAGCGGCGACGGAAACTCGCGGACATGGAAATCGACGCGGAGCTTCGTCGGCAGATCGCGGTCTCTCTGTCCGCGGCCGCGGTCTTCGTCGCCGGACTGGTCGGGATCGGGGTCGCGTTCGGCGGTCCCGACGGGCTGCCGGAGACCGGTGCGATCGCCCTCGTCGCGCTGCTCGCTGCGTTCGTCCTGTTAATGGCGCTCGTCGGTGCGTACCTCATCCGCGCGAACGGCGACGACGCGTAGGGCGGCTACTCGCTCCCAGCTTCTGCCGCGTTCTCCTCCCGCCAGTCGGTGATCTCGTCGGCTTCGGCCACGCGCTGCTCGTAGTACGCGAGCGGGTCGGCGGCGACCTGCATGTGGTCCGCTTCGTTGTGACAGATCCCGTAGTTCGCCAGCGTCTCGCAGGTCGGCGGCGGGTACTGGCTCCCTCGGTCGTCGCTCAGGTACTCGGTCTGGTACCGGATCCCCTCGGCGTCGAGGCTCGTGTCGGCGCAGAACGCGACCACTTCGTCGGGACTCATGCCGATCCCGACGAGGAACGCCATCAGCGCGAACGACTCCGGCGGGGAGAGATCCGTGCCGCGCTCGGCCTTCTCGATCAGGTTCCGCATGCAGGGCGGGAACAGGTCGGGCGCGACCACGTCGACCGGGCCGGCGTAGGTGCGCTCGGAGAGCAACCGCTTGAGGTCCGCGACGCCGGACTCGAGCTCCGCGGCGATCCCCTCTCCCGCCGCCAGTTCGAACGGCAGCCCCTCGCGGACTCGGTCCTCGACCGCGGCTTCGAGCGCGTCCAGCAGCTCCTCGCGGGAGACGCGCACCTCGCCGTCGGCGAGCGCGCGGTTGACGAGCCGCCACGACTCGCCCCACGAGGGCGACGTGAGCCGGAGGTACGGCCCCACGGCGATCCAGTAGTGCTCCGGGTCTCGGCCGGTGCCTGACTCGCTTCCGGTCGCGGTCGCACCGGCGGCTCCCACGTCCGATCGGAGGGACTCCGGTCGCACCGCGTCCGCGAGGTCGAACTCGGCGAGCACGTCGTCCAGCGCGACGGTCGGCGTCGACGTCGACCGCAGCTCGTCGTCTGTCGCGAGGTCTTCGCGGATACGGTCGATCGCGGTCGCGGCCTCGGCGGCGGCGTACTTCTCGATCGCGGGCTCGGAGTCTAAAAGCGAGACGAGGATCCGAGCGATGGGGTACGAGAGCAGCTCCGCCTGCACGTCGTACGCCGACTCGGCGGGGAAGGCGCCGCTCTCGGAAGCGATCGTCCCGTCCATCAGGGCCCGCTCGACGCGCTCTCGGGCGCGCTCGACCGCCGGCGCGTCGGCCGCGACGAGCTCCGGCAGCGACACCGCGGCGTCGGCGACCGCCTCACGGGCGGTCGCGAAGAACGGGTACTTGGCGTCGAGCGCGTCCATGTCCGGGCCGAGGTAGCAACGGGCGGCGAATAAGCGGTGCGGTCCGCGGCGGCGCGGACGGGATCAACGGGAGGTCAGAACTGCCCGCGGAGGTAGTGCCCGAGAACCCCGCCGACGATCCCGGACCCGAGCGTGTAGGCGGCGGCGACCCCGACCACTAACAGCGCGATGATCCCGAACTCTGCGGGCGCCCCGGCGAAGCCGAGGACGAACAGCAGGAAGAACACGATGGCCGCGAACGGCAGCGTCATCACGACCCCCGCGACCGTGCCCGTCTTGAGCGCGTCCGCCGTCCGGCCGCCACAGAGGTAGCCGGCGATCACGCCGCCGAGGACGGTGGCGAAGGGGACGAACGACAGCACCGAGCCGGCGATGCCGCCGACGAGCCCGTAGAGGAGCACGTCGACCAGGTCGGCGGGCGCGTCGTCTCCCGGTGTCAGGAAGTCGTTCGAGGCGGTGCCGCCTACGGCTTGGGAGGCAGCGTCGGCGGAATCGATGTCGTCGGTGGAGGTGGTGTCGTCGGGGACCATCGTTCGACTACTCCTCCTCACCCTCTTCGTCGATCGCCTCGTCGTCTCCCGGCTCCTCGACCGCGGCGCCGGGCGCGTTCGACTTCACGCTGTTGAGCCCCTGTTTCGCCTTCTGCTTGGAGGCGTACCCCTGCCCGCCGTCGGCGATGACGTTGCCGTTGGTGTGGCGGAGTCGCCAGCGGTAGTCGTCCGCCTTGTCGCGGAACAGCTCGAAGGTGGCGTTGCTCCCCCCCTCGTCGGGCGTCTCCTCGTCGCGGGAGACGTCGATCACGTGGGCGCCGGGCGCGTTCCGCTGGACGCTCTCGATGCCGGACTCGGCGTCCCGCTTGTCCGAGTACCCCTCGCCGCCGTCGGCGATGATGTTCCCGTTGTCGTGGACGAGCCGCCAGCGCCACTCGTCGGCGTTGTCCGCGTACAGCTCGAAGGTCCCCTTGCTCGCGGCGGCCTCGTCGTCGATCTGCCCCTCCGCCTCCGGCCACTCCATCTCGACCTCGAAGTGGACCGTCCCGTCCGCGCGTTCGAGTTCGATCTCGACCTCCTGTTTCGCGGCCGGATCGACCGTCACCGTGCCGGCGTCGTCGACGGGAACCGGCTCTCCGCGGCCGAGCGCCCGCGCGATGCGTCGGAAGTAGGTGGCAAGCGCCTGTCGGCTCCGCGACTGCCGCGACTCGTGAACGGTTTCTTCGGGCATACGGGAACCACGTCACGGCGAGCGCACAAAACGCTGTGGCCGATCCCGGCTCGTTCCGAGGACCGGGAGACTTCGGGCTCGGGCGGGTTCGAACCTCACTCACTCCGCTCGCCTCGCTCGCTCCGCTCGCCTCGCTCGCTCCGCTCCCTGCTTCGAACCCGCTCTCAAACAGTCACAACGGCGCCGCTCACGAGTTGTTCGCGGCGCCGATTAGTGGGCTCGGGCGGGTTCGAACTCGATGGCGAGACTCGCTTCGCTCTGTCTCTTATACACATCTCTGATGGCGCNAGAGATGTGTATAAGAGACAGCCTGGGGCTCGCGGATTGCTCGCCGCAGGAAGTGGGCTCGGGCGGGTTCGAACCGCCGACCTCAGCCTTGTAAAGGCCGCGTCATGACCAGCTAGACCACGAGCCCTCACGGTTTCAAACCCGCCGAGAGCGGAAAACGGTTTCTTTCTCCGGCGCGAGGATCGGCCGTGAACCGCCGTCTCCTCGCGATCGCCGGCGCCTCAGTCGCCCTCGCTCTCCTCCTCGCCGCCGCGATCGCGGTGAACCCGTCCCTCCTGATCGCCGGCTACGACACCGCGACCGCCGAGGCGGTCGACGGCGAGACGGGGGAGTCGCTCGCGACCGTCGAGGCGCGCGTCGCCGACGGCCTCGCCAAGCGGTACGTCGGCCTCTCCGAGACCGACGATCTCTCCGACGACGAGGGGATGCTGTTCGTCCACGACGAGGCGGGCGAACACGCCTACGTGATGCGGGACATGGCGTTCGCGCTCGACATCGTCTTCCTCGCGCCGAACGGAACCGTCACCGCGATCCGCGAGGCGGAGCCCGGATCGCGCCCGTACACTCGGTATCGCGGCACGGGGAAGTACGTCCTCGAAGTGCCGCGCGGTTGGAGCGAGCGCAACGGCGTCGACCCCGGCGATCGGCTCGTCTTCGATCTCGACTGATCTCCGACGCTCCCGCTCTCTCGCTTCGAGCCCGCTCCACCGCGACGAAACCGATTTGCCCCTCGCGGGCGTCGACCAAGTCATGAACGGCCTCCCCCGGCGGATCGCGTGGAACGTCCGCCACCGCTGGCGGCGGATCTTCGCGGTCCTCGTTGTCGGCGCCGGCGTCGCCGCCCCGTTTCTCACCGGGCTCTGGTGGTCGCTGCCGCTCGTCTGGTTCTTCGGCCTCTGCGTCGCCCTGCCCGTCCTCCACACGCTGACGAAGCCGGTGCCCGACGAGGACGGCGACGGCGACGACGCCGGCGCGCCCGACGACCCCGCCCTCCGCGCGCTCCGCGAGCGCTACGCCCGCGGCGAGATCGACGAGCGCGAGTTCGAGCGCAAGCTCGACCGACTGCTGGAGACCGAGGACGCCGAGACCGCCGACCGCGGCGACGCCGAGGACATCGCGGACCGCGTCCGCGACGGGCTCCGGCGCGAGGTCGATCGGGTTCGCGAGTAACCCAGACCGCTCGTGTCGCCCGGTTTACGCCGCGATAGCGGGTGTCTGACGTGTTCCTCTCGCCGGCGTGGCGCTCCTACCGGCGGCGTCGATCACCACGGCGCGGATCGGCGGCCGGACCGACCGATTCTTGAGCGCGTGGCCCGGAGGACGCGACATGGAGGGACCGCTATGGATCGACGCGCACGCCCCAGCGCTCGACGAGATCCGACAGGACGAGGCCCGCGAGCGGTTGGAGCGCGCGGTCGACCAGCCGATGAACCTCGTCGTGCAGGGACCGCCCGGCGTCGGGAAGACGGCGGCGACGCGGGCGCTGACGCGGGCGGCCCACGAGAACCCCGAGAGCGATCTGATCGAGATCAACGTCGCCGACTTCTTCGGTCGGACGAAAAAGGAGATCCGGACCGACCCCCGGTTCGAGGGGTTCCTGCAGGGCCGCAGCCGGATGGCGAAACGCGACATGATCAACCGCGTGCTGAAGGAGTCGGCGTCGTACGCGCCGATGTCGGGCGAGTACAAGACGGTGCTTCTGGACAACGCGGAGGCGATCCGCGAGGACTTCCAGCAGGCGCTCCGTCGGGTGATGGAACAGCACCACCGCACCACCCAGTTCGTGATCGCCACCCGCCAGCCGTCGAAGCTCATCGCGCCGATCCGCTCGCGGTGTTTCCCGGTCCGCGTGCGCGCGCCGACCACCGACGAGACGATCGACGTCCTCGAAACGATCTGCGAGCGCGAGGGCGTCGACTACGACGGCGACGGGCTGGAGTTCGTCGCCAGCGCGGCCGGCGGCGACCTCCGGGAGGCGATCCTCTCGGCGCAGGCGACCGCGGTGGAGGGCGACGAGATCACCATGTCGACCGCCTACGAGACGCTCGGTGAGGTCGGCGACGACGACGCGATCCGAGAGGCGCTCGCCGACGCCCGCGCCGGCGATCTGAAGGACGCGCGCTCGACCCTCGACGACCTTCTCGACGAGGGCGGGTACGACGGCGAGGAACTCCTCCGGGAGGCCCTGCGCGTCGCCCGCGCCGGCTCCGAGTACGGCGGCGACGACCTCGCGCGGCTCCACGTCCTCGCCGGCGAGGCCGACCTCGACCTCGTCGACGGGCTCGACGACCGGACCCATCTCACCCATCTGCTCGCGGCGTGGGCGGCGGGCCGCACCGAGCTCCGGCCGGACCTGCGGGACCCCGTGGAGGCCTGATCCATGGCCCGGAACCCCCCGCTCGCGACGGTGCTCCCCTTCGATGTCGTCGACGAGGCGTGGGGGCTGGCGCTCGCGCCCGCGCTCGCCGCCGCGGTGACGCTCCCGTTCCTCCCCCCGGTCGGAATCGGCCTGCTCGCGCTCGCGTTCGGGATCCTCTGGTTCCACCGCGACCCCGAGCGCGCGGCGCCCGACGGCGACGGGGTCGTCGTCTCGCCCGCCGACGGCACCGTGAGCGTCGTCCGCGAGGAGGGCGAGCGCCTTCGCGTGGGCGTGTTCATGAACGTCACCGACGTGCACGTCAACCGCGCACCGCTCGCGGGCGAGGTCCGCGAGGTGCGCCACCGGCCCGGCGCGAACCGCCCCGCCTTCGACAAGGAGTCCGACCGAAACGAGCAGGTCGCGATCGACTTCGGCGAGTACGAGCTGTTGGTCATCGCCGGCTGGTTCGCCCGGCGGATCCACCCCTCGGTCGAACCGGGCGACGCCGTCGACCGCGGCGAGCGCGTCGGCCACGTCTCGTTCGGTTCGCGGGCGGACGTGATCTTCCCCGCGGACGTCGACGAGAGCGACCTCCTCGTGAGCGAGGGGGACGCGGTGCGCGCCGGCGAGACGATCATCGCCGAGCGGGAGTGAGCCCGCGGCGACGCCGCCGATACCGACCCCCGATCTCCGACTCAGACCCCGAGCGCGTCGGCCAGCTCGTGGATCGACTCGATCGTGAGGTCCGGCTCACCCGCGAACGGCTCCCACGGCGCGCCTTTCCGGTCGACGCGGACCGCCTGCATCCCCGCGTGCGACGCGCCCAGCACGTCGAACCAGCCCGCGGTGACGTGGACGATCTCGTCGATCGGCGTCCCGGTCCGGGCGGCGCCGTGGCGGTACAGCTCGGCCGCCGGCTTGAACGTCTCCACCTCGTCGGCGCTTATCGTTCCGGCGACGATGTCGCCGATCTCGGCGTGTTCGACCATCGAGTCGAGCATCTCCGGGTTCCCGTTCGAGAGCACGTACGGCTGGTACCCCCCCTGGCGAAGACGCTCGATCCCCGACCGCACGTCGTCGAACACCTCCAGCTCGTGGTACACCGCGAGGATCTCGTCGCGCTCGGCGGGCGGCAGGTCGACGCCGTGAGCCGCCAGCGCGTGCGTCAGCGCGTCGCGGTTCATCTCGTAGAAGGGCTGGTAGGCGTCGATCGCGTTCGCGACGAACGTGTACGCCAGCGAGCGCGACCGCCAGAGCCGCGACACCGGCTCCGGGTCGGGGACACGGTCGGCGAGCGCCGCCTCGGCCGCCTCCACGTCGACGAGGGTGCTGTACGAGTCGAAGGTAACGGTCCGAACGCGGTCCGGGTCGAATGACATTCGGTCGCCCCTTTGGCGGCCCGTGTTATCATACCTCGTTCTGTCCGCCCGCCGCCCGATGGCGGGCGAGAGTCGTTATAAAACGAACGGCCCCTGCTGCCGGATCGGCTCGCCGTGCGGTCGGCCGGAGACGGCGACGAAGCGGAGCTCTTCGCCCTCGTCGCTCTCGACTATCACGTCCCGCGCGTCCGCGTTCGGGAGCACGTCGCCCGCGCTGAACTCGCGGGCGGCGTCGGCATCGTCGCCGGCAGCGTCCCTGACGGTCCCGCTCCCCTCGACGCCGTAGAGGAACCCGGTCCACTCATCGGGAATCTCCCACGTCCACCCGTCGGTGACGCGGACGTCGAGGTACTCCATCGGTGTGTGGAGTTCGATGGGGGAGCCCTCGCCCACGACGGTCGTGACTGTCGCGCCGTCGAGTTCACTCGTCGGAAGCTCCTCGGCGCTCGCGTCGACGTAGTCCGGGTCCGCCTCCTTCTCCTCGCGGGGGAGGTTCACCCACAGCTGGAGCCCGTTACAGGCCTCGCCGTCGGCGGGGAACTCGGAGTGACGGATCCCGCTCCCGGTGGTGATCCGCATCGCCTCGTCCTCGCGGGCGGTGTGCTCGACGCCGAGCGAGTCCGCGTGCTCCATCCCGCCTTCGATCATGTACGAGACGATCTCGAACCCCTTGTGCGGATGCATCGGGAACCCCTTGTCCGGGTCGATGTAGAACCGCTCGAACAGCACGAACGGATCGAGGTTGTCGGGATGGCCGTCCGTCGGGAACGCGCGGTCGGAGTTCACGCCCGTTCCGTGTCTGACCGTCTCGCCGGAGAGCGGCTCGACGCCGCCCGCGGTCGTCTCGTCCGGTGTCATACTCGATCTGATGAGTCCGGCACAGATAAGCCCCGCGCCGCCGGTAGCCGAGAATAGACAGATTGCGTATTGTTTTTCCCCAGATACAGTTTTGGAGGCGAATAACTGTATGATATAGTATTTAAGAAATAACAATATTGTTACTGAAATGCGCTACAGAGAACGTTCTTCCCCGTCCCGCGCATAGACAGGAATGTAACATGAGCTACGAACTCGATCCGCTGCCGTACGATTACGACGCGCTGGAGCCGCACATTTCCGAGCAGGTGCTGGAATGGCATCACGACACCCACCATCAGGGGTACGTGAACGGGTGGAACTCGGCCGAGGAGACGCTCGAGGAGAACCGCGAGGCGGGCGACTTCTCGTCGTCGGGCGGCGC
>NZ_AOJE01000020.1 GCF_000337915.1 Halorubrum saccharovorum DSM 1137 | reverse complement strand
CGGTCACCCAATCGTAGCGCTGGACGTGTGGGAGCACTCCTACTACCACGACTACGGCCCGGCCCGCGGCGAGTTCGTCGACAACTTCTTCGAGGTCGTCGACTGGGACGAGCCCGCGACCCGCTACGAGCAGGCCGTCGAGCTGTTCGAGTAACGAACCTCGACGGGCATTCGATCGGTCCGGATTCGGCCGATCCAGCGAGGTATTCTACCTTTCACCCGCCGGCTCGTTCGGCCCGCTCGGCGGGTGCTTTCGTTCCGCGAGCGACGCGTATGCCGGCTTACTCTCTCCCACTCACTCGATCAGCGTCGTCTCCACCACGTTCACCGACTCATCGACGACAACCTGAAGCTCGTCGCCTCCGCAGGGGAGCGAGAGCCGGACCCGGAGCGGGTCCTCGGAGACGACCGTCGTCCGCTCGTCGCTCACGCACCAGTCGAACCCCCAGAACGGCTCGGTGTTCAGGTCGACGCCGCGCTCGGAGAAGAACAGCAGCGTCTCCGCGTGGTCCAAGAGCGTGACGCCGACCGTCGACCGCAGCCGGTAGTTACACCGCCCGCAGACGTGTTCGACGGCGACGTCGAGGTCCTCGTCGTCGGGATCGCGGACGAGCGTCGTCTCGACCGCGCCGGTGCACTCGGGACAGACCCCGTCCGCGGCCAGGCAGTAGTGATGGCGGACGTAGTGGTGGAACGCCTGCAACAGCTCGTCGGTCGTGCGGTCGTCGAGCCCGCCGGAGGGGAACGGGTAGCTCACCTGAATCGTGCCGCAGTCGGCACAGCCCACGGTGAGCGTGTCGTCGACGTACCAGCCGTGGAGGTCGCCGTCGCAGTCGTAACACGACCCCTCGACCGGGAAGAACCCGACCTGCGCGCGATCGGTGAGCGTCCCGGTGAAGATGGCGCTGACGACCTTACGTCCGGGGTATCGGAACTCGTAGCCGTCGTCGCTCCGCTTGACGAAGTGGCCGGTGAGCTGGCGGAGGTGGTAGTTGAAGTTGGCGCTGTCGTCGATGTCGACCCGCTCGAAGAGATCGGTGAAGCTCACGGGCTCCTCGTCGGCGCCGAGTTCGAGGAGGGCGCGCAGGATGTCGACTCGCGTGTCGTTGCCGAGCGTGGCGAACACCTCTGCGGGGAGCACTCGGGACTCCGTCCGGAGGGCGGGCGTCAGGTCGCCGTCGGTGTCGGTGTCGGTCTCCGCGGCCGCGTCAGTCTCCACGGCCGCGTCAGTCTCCACGGCCGCGTCGGTCTCCGCTCCCGTGTCCGCGCCGGCGGTCCGATCGAACTGACTCACACCGGACCCACGCGGTACAGTCGGATAAAACCCATCGAACGGGCCGATCCCGAACTCGACGCGGGCCGAAGGCCGAACCGGTCGGCAGGCTTTTCGACCGGACGCCCCTACGCCGTTCCCATGTCGGACGCAACCCCGATCGCCGACCGCACCGAGGTCCCGGCGAGCGGCTCGTACCGCTTCACCGCCGCGGACGCCTTCGGGAACGAGACGGAGGTCATCCTCGTCCCGTGCGAGGAGGACCCCGGCGTCAGGGCGTGGGTCAACAACTGCACGCACGAGGACCAGCGCTTCGACACGGGTCGCGGCGCGGCGATCCGCGACGGCGAGATCATCTGTCCGCGGCACGGGTCGATGTTCGACGCCTGCTCCGGCGAGTGCGACAACGGCCAGGCGTCGGGAACCGCGCTCCCCGGGGTCGATATCGCGGTCGAGGACGACACAGTCTTGCTCACCGACGAGCATTACGAGTACCTCCACGACGGCGGCGTGAACGACGGCGACGACGGTCCCGGATCGACTTCACACATCTCGTTTTAACCTACTGCGACCGCCGACACGGCCGGACTACCGACGCGTCGATCACCGACTCCGGCACCGCGCCGCCGCGGGTGGCGATCCACCTGATCGCCCCCGAACCGAGCACGACCGGTCCGTCGATCTCTGCGATCCGGACCGCCGCCAGCGACGCCGCGAGAGGCGGGCCGTCGTACGCCCCGGGATCCGCGCCGGCGTCGGTGGGATCGGCGCCCGGAACGACCGACAGCGCGTCGCGGAACGCCGAGTACACCTCGCGCGCGAGTTCTCGGCGCGCGTCTCGGCGCCGGTTCCGTAGCCGATCCCGGAGCTCGAGGCGTCGCTCGCGGGCGTCGCGGGCGTCGGCGGCTCGCTCGCGGGCGCGGTGAAGCGCCTGCTCGGCCGCGATACGATCGCTCTGTGCGGCCGACAGCTCCGCGGCCGCCGACTCCAGGTCGCCGAGGGCCTCCTCGGTCTCCGCCTCGATCTCCCGGCGCGCTTGTACGCCCCCGCGGAGGGCCGCGACCCGCTCCTTCAGCCGCTCCTCCTCGCCGCTCGCGGCCGCGACCCGACGCCGGGCCGCGTCGAGATCCACGGGCTCGACCTCTATCGCGGCGAGCGCGTCGCGGATCTCGATCAGCTCGTCTCCGATCGACGACGCCAGACCGCGCGTCCGGGCCGCCGCCGCGAGCTCACGCCAGAGGCTCTCTCCCGTCGGAACGCGACCGATCACGGCGTCCGGCTCGGGAAGCTCCGGCCCGGGAGCGACGGCGGTCGCGTCGCTTTCGGGCGCTTCGCCGGACCCCTCTCGATCGCACCGTCCGTCCGCACCGCTCACAGCTCGTCGCCTCGCATCGAGTCCGGGTCCGGATGGTCGGTCCCGGCGGCGAACGCGGCGTACGGCGTCGACTTCGCGTCGCGGTTCGCGTACGCGCTTGCCGCCTCGCGGACCCGTTCGTCGAGCGCGACGAACTCGTTGAACGGCTCCGTCCGCTCGATCTGTACGTCTCCGCCGTACGACTCGCGCAGTCGGAGCGCGAGGAACGCGGCGTACACCGTCCCGTCGAGCAGCGCCGCGCGTCCGAATCGCCGCGCGACGGCCTCTTCGTGGCGGCGGCACAGGTTCCGGAGGCCGGTGCGAGCAGCCGCCGAATACGTCACGACCAGCAGCACGAACGCGGCTGATCGGCTCCGGAACTTATCGGTTCCGAACCGGTACGGCGATCACACTCGTTCCACGTCGAATTCGGGGACAGAGTCGGATTCATCTTCTGTCTGATACTCTAAACGATCGGAGCCGGTAAGCGAGAGCACTCGCTCCCGCGCCGCGGGCGCCGAGGGCGCGACCACGATCGTCCCGTCGACCGGCTCTTCGCCGACCGCACGGAACACGTCGCCGTCGCCGTCGAACTCGGTGGCGTACGTCCGGAGGACCGCAGCCACGCGTCGCTCGGTGTCGGCGAGGTCGGCGTCGCCGTTCTCGAACGCGCGGAGCGCGTCCTCGACGTTCCGTATCGCGGAGATCCGGTCCATCTACGTCGTTCGGAGGTGGCCCTGCTTGGGCTCGTACACTTCGCCCTTCGTCCGGAGCTTCTCGATCTCCTGTTCGGCCTTCCCCGGGTCCATCCCGATCTCGCCGGCGCGGTCGAGCACCTCCTCGACGGGCGCGCCCTCCTGGTACTCCTCCTCGATGTCCGCGATGAGTCCCTTGATGTTCTTGATGCGGTCGCGCTGGCTCTTCGAGGTACCCGTCTCGACCACGTCGGCGTCGAACTGTCCGGTCTCCGGATCGACGCCGATGTCCTTGAGACACGACTCGACGATGTCGGTCGCCCGATCGGCGTCCTCGCGCTCGACGGTGTCCGAGAGACGGACCCGCGCGCTCGCCTCCGAGAGCCGCACCATCGCCTCCAGTTTCCGGGCGGTGACAGGAACCGGCGCGTCCTCGTCGGCGCCCTTCGAACGCAGATCGACGTAGAACTCCTCGATGAGGTCCTTCGCCTCCTCCGTCATCGTCGGGTAACAGGAGCGCTTCGCGTGGGCGATGTACTTCCGAAGCAGTTCCGCGTCGATCTCCGGCGCGACCTCTTGGGTCACCTCCGCGACCTGTTCCGGCGTGAACTCCGAGCTCGCCAGCTCCTCGCGCTGGGTGTTCAGCTCCCCCGCGTAGTTCGTCTTGATGATGTGTTTCGCCAGCCGGGAGTCGTGTTCCGGGTCCGGACTGTCCGTCACCGTGAAGATCAGGTCGAACCGCGAGATGAGCGCGGGTTCGAGGTCGATCTGCTCGCCGATCGGCTCGTACTGGTCGAACCGGCCGTACTTGGGGTTCGCGGCGCCGAGCAGGGAACACCGCGCCTTCAGCGTCGCGTTGATCCCCGCCTTCGAGACGGAGATCTTCTGCTGTTCGAGGCCCTCGTGCATCGCGGAGCGGTCGGAGGAGTTGTGAACGACCACGCCGTTCGCGACGAAGTTGTGCGTCTCCTCGACTGTCAGGTCGTACACCTTCGGGGTCCGTCCGTCCTCGATTCTGGCCAAGATCGACCGGAGCTCCGCCTTGACGGCGTCCACTTCGCTCGCGATCGCGTCTCGTAGGTCCTCAAGTCGGCCCGTCTCAACGGCACCGGACAGCCACCGCGAGATGGTCGCCTGATCCACGTTGAGCGACGACGCGACATCCCCTTGACTGACGCCGTATGCCTCCAGCGCCGACGCCAACTCCACCCTCTTGTCTCCGACCGGACCGCGTTCGATCAGGCTCCGTGCGCGCTGTTCAACGTTCTCGACGGGGCCGCCGAGAACGTCAGCGAGCCGCTGCCGGAGCACCTCGCTGCGGTGTTCGGCCGATTCCGGGGGAACAGTTTCGACCGACTCCACCCGGCGCCACTTCACGTCTCCGCGGACGAACTCCCGTAGGCTACCGAGATCGGTCTCCTCGACCGCAACGAGCGTCTCTCGGAGTCGGTCGGTCACTATCTGGTGAACCTCGTCGCTCTCGCCCCACCCGCGGGAGATCTGTTGCTGTGACAGCGCCGTTCCCTCCGCGAGTTCGGACTGCGACACGTGGTACCGGCCGCGCATCTCGGAGAGAGTCTCCCACGACGGATCGTCGCCGAGCATCGATCGGTCCGCGGTCGCCGCCTCCAATCTGTCCTCGAACGCGGCGAGCACCCGGCGGGCGCGGTGGAGCGACACGTTCGCCGTTCCACTCTCGAAGTCGTGATACGTGACCGCGTCGAGTCCGCACTCGCTCTGGTGAAGCCGGAGCGACTCGCGACACTCCGACAGCACGCCGTCGATCTCCGGAATCACGTCCAGAATTGTGCGGTCGCCGTCGGCGGCGTCGACGACGCGGTCGATCGCTTCCGCCTTTCGAGAGGCGGTGAACCCGATAGCGCGGCGGAACGCCGCGAGCGAGTCGGCGTCGGTCACCGTGAGGTAGTACACGTCTCGACTCTCGTCTCGCTCGCGATGCTGGAGCTGGCTCGACACGCCGAACTGTAAGAGGAGGGTTTGCGTGCCCTCCAGCAGGTCCCGGCTCGCGGAAGCGATCCGAACGTTCCCGGCCGACTCGTCGACGTGTCCTTCACTGTCGGCCAGCGCGCGGACGAACGCCGATTTCGCCGCGCGGCTTCCGGCCGACACGGCGGTCGGGAAGCACTTCTCGTCGTATCGGCCGAGGCTCATCCCGGCGTTGAGGACGGCGTCGGCGTGCTCCTTTCCGGTGACGCGGACCGTCTCGACGCCGGTCTCACGCTTTTCGCTCGGAGGACGCCTCGGTTCCGAGCCGAACGTCGCCCGCGCCGCTCGCTCGAAGTCAGCCAGCAGTTCGTCGTCCGCGTTGGTGAACCGGACGCCGTACACGCCCTCGTCGCGGTCGTAGTAGACGTTCCCGTCGCCGGAGAGGTACCCGAGGACGCTCGCGGTCGCGGGGTCGACTCCCTCGTCGTCGACGGGCTCGGCAGCCGGCCGATCGCCGCCGTTCGCGGCCATCGTTCCGCCGTCGGCCGCCTTCGTCGGAATCTCGCGGGGAACGTACACCCAGTCGCCCGCGTCGAGCGCGGCCGCCTCGCGCTCGACGCGCTCGCCGTCGTCCAGGACGAAGAACGGGTGGTCGGCCGTCGCCGTCAGCGACTCGCCGGTCTCCGTCGTCACGCGGGTCAGCTCCGAGGGTGCGTCGTACTCGTGGACCGAGAACACGGGACGCTCGACCAGCTCTCCCTCCTCGTCCATCGACCAGACGTCGAGGTCGACGTCGCGGATGCGGCGACCGTTCGAGAGCTCCTCGATCTCGCCGTCTTCGGCGGCCTCTCTCGCCAGTTCGTCGATCCGTTCCACGCGGCCGTCGGCGAGCGTGACGAGGGTGTCGCCCGTGACGCAGTCCATCTTGTCCAGCTCGTCGACCGCGGCGATCCCCTTGTCTGCGAGGACGAGAGCCCCGGCTTCGAGCGACCACTGCTGTCCGTCGCCGAAGTCGTCTCTCACGGCCGCAGCGGTGTTGTGTGTCACGAGTCCGTTCCCGAGGAAGTTGTGCGTGTCCGGAACCGTTAGGTCGAACACCTCTTTCTCGCCGGTGTCCTCGGTGTCAACGACTTCGTCCCAGACGAGATCCGCGTTGGCTACCTCCTCTACGTCGGGGCCAACGTCGCCGAGATCGAGGTCATCGATCATCGAGAGAGTCCGCTCGCGACTCGGGTCCTCGCCACGGTTCAGATTCTGCCAGTATTTACCTGCGCCTCCATCGGTACGAGCGAGAGTACTTCCGATAGGCAGAAATTCGCCGCGTCGAGGTGCGTCGTTGACAATTTTGTCCAACGCACCGGACTTGTTCGTCGACCGGAATCCGATCTGGCCGGCAAACCGATCGACCTCTTTCCCATATATCGCTAGATGCGTTTGAACCGATGTCGACTCGATCTCGTGGCCGTCGGCACGTTCGTAGGTCCCGCGGCGATCGCGCTCGCGTGTCCGAGACCGTACGCCGTACGTTTCCAACATCAGCTGAACCTGCTCGGCGAGTTCGCTACAGACGGTCGAAAACTGAACGCTGGATCCGCCGTTATCGCGTCCACACACGGATCCGTCAGCGTCGAACAGGCCCCGTAGGAAGGCGTCGGCGTGTTCGGCGGTCGTGAGCTTCGGATCGAGGGCGATATCGTCTTTTGGCGACTCGACGCCGACGTTGCTGAAGAAACGGGCAACCGTCGCACTGTGAAGGCGAACACAGGGGACACGATCCTCCTGATACTCGATATCGACAGACTTGCCGAACTTCGTCTCGATGATGTCTGCGGCACGTTCCAGCAGCTCCTCGTCGGAGTTCGAGATACGGACGTGACCGCGATTTCCACCACGACGGGAAACCATCACGTCACCGTCGCCGAAGACGAGTCCGATCAAATACATTAGATCCGCGTCGAACTCATCGGGTATCGTAACACCGCTGCCGTGGCGAAGCATCACACGATCGATGTCGATATCATCGATAGCGGTACCGATCGCTGCGAGAACCGTGTCCAATTTATCGAGTGGTATGTGTCGGTTTGAGAGCGTGTCGTACACGAAGTCCTCGGAAAGGCCGAGTTCGGCCGCGGCGTCGCGGAGCGTTCCGAACTCGTCCGTGAGTTCGCCGCGAAGGAACTCAACCGATTCAGCCGTCGGCTTGATCTTCTCCTCCGTGAATTCGACGTACTCACCGACTGGTGGGGACGAACGATCGATGTCGGTGTACTTCGGTACCCCGATGTGGTCGCCAGCGTCGACGTCCGAGATCGACTTCCACTCGATCCCGTTCTCGTCGCAGACGAGGACGGGCGTGTTGACAGATGCTTCGAGATCCTTTCCGTGCGCGGTCTCGATTCGCCGACACGGCTTCTCCGGCATCCGCCAGACGTGGGAACTCTCGGCGAGGTCGATCCTTCCAGACGCTCGATCGAAGGTGTAGAGATCGTGCTCTGCGGTGCTACTCGTCTCCACATCGACCGGTTTCGGATGGTACTCTGTCGCGATCTCGCGGATCGGTACGAACCCGTCTGAAGTGTGTATTTTCGTATCGCCGGTGACACACAGCCCTGCAGCGGATGATCCCTTACCCGAAGTATAAACTGATCTCGGAGCAATATTCTCTACATAACTGATCATCTGTGACTTTCCGGTACCAGGGTCGCCAATAAGGAGCATATGCAGGTCCCCCCGAATCCGCGAGCCGTCGGGGAGGTGTTTGGTGACGCCGGAGAACAGCTGGAGGATCATCGCGAGCTTCTCCTCCTCGTAGCCGTAGATGGCGGGCGCGATGGAGTCGACCATCGCGTCGTAGATGTCGTCGCGGTTGGAGAGCTCGATGATCTCGCGTTTGTCCGCCTCCGTGATGTCCATGTCTTCGAACTCCTCGTCCTCGATGGCGATGGAGACGCCGTCCATGTACAGGTCGAAGATGGCGGACTTCTCGTTGCCCTGCTCGACCTGCTCGATGTGGAGGACGCCGACGCAGGTGACGTGGTCGCCGGGGCTCACCTCGCCGGTGATGTCGTCGACGATGTCGACGTCGATGCTCTGGGGGGTCTCGCCGCCGCGGAGCCCCTCGGGGGACTCTTGGATGCGGAGCTTCTGAGAGTCGATGAACTCCGACTGATCGAAGTTGACGCGGAAGGGCCCCTGTCGCTCACACCCCTGGCACTCGTGGGGCTCCTGGAAGCCGCCGTCGCTCTGGGGGATGTACGTCATCGTGCCGCAGCGCTGGCACTCGAAGGCGGCCTCGGTCACCTTCGGACGCACGTCGGTCGCTTTGCGGACGATGCCCTTGATCGAGACGAGCTTTCCGATGTGGTCGTCGTGGACCCGAATGCCACGGATATCGATGCCTTCGGGGAGGTTCTCGATCCGGACGTGCGCGCGCCCGAGGCTGACGTCTGCGGGGAGGTCGTAGAGCCGCAGCGCCTCCTCGGCGTACTCGCGCATCTGCTCCGGCTTCGTGCGGAAGTCCTCGGCGAGGTCGCGGTCGAACTGGTAGAGGTCGTCGTACTCGACGTACAGCGAGCGCTGTTCGTTGGGGTATCGCTGCGCAAGCTGTCCGATCTCCTCACGGTAGTAGTTACGGTAGAACTGAATGAACCGCTCCGTGAGGTCCTGATTCCCGGCCTGAGCCATTACGAAACCACTTCGGCGCCACCACGTATGAACCTCATGCTCGGAGCGGAGGTGATCCGTGTCGGCGAAAACCGATCGGTGCCGGGCGGTGCGGTTCCGCGTCAGGCCTTCGTCACGAACGTCGCGTCCGCGGAGGTGCGGCCGTCGTTGAACGAGAGCACCTTCGCGCGGATCACGTCGCCTTTCGTCACGTCGCCGGGGATGTCCTCGGTGAAGACGACGAACCCCTCGACCTTACCGACGGCGACCTCCTCGCCCGAGTGGTGGTCGGTGAGTTCTGTGACGCCGAACTCGTACGTCTCGCCGATCTCGACCGGCGGTTCGCGCTCTTGGGCGGCGTCGTGGGCGCGTTTCGACTCGCGCGCCTCCGAGGACGGGGCGCGTAGGCGACGGACGACGACTAACAGAACGAGCAGTGCGATCACGGCGGCGGCACCGATGACGACCGGCGACGACGGTAACATACCGGGCGGTCGACCCGTGGTCACGTAAACGCTCGGGGTCGGCGGCTCCCGATCGGCTCCGTCGGGCCGACCGCATGAGAAACGCCTTTGCTCTCGAAGCCCCCCGTTCGACGTGATGCGAACGACTCTCGGTCGCCGTCGAGTCGCCCACGGGCGTGGTCCGCCGTGAAGGTCGCGGACGCGGTGCCGGAGTTCGCCGACGCCTTCGGGTTCGAGGAGTTCAACCGGATGCAACGCGAGGCGCTGCCGGGGATCTTAGAGACCGATCACAACGTCGTCGCCTCAGCGCCGACGGCCTCCGGGAAGACCGCGCTCGCCGAGCTCGCGATCTGCAAGACGCTCTCGGAGGGGGGAACCGCGCTCTTCGTCGCGCCGCTCCGCGCGCTCACCAACGAGAAGGAGAGCGAGTGGGAGCGGTTCGAGGAGCTCGGCTACTCCGTGTACGTCGTCTCCGGCGAGCGCGACCTGAACCCCCGCCGCGCGGAGCGCGCGGACGTGCTCGTGACGACGCCGGAGAAGGCCGACAGCGCCACCCGCAAACACGACTCCGGGCGATACTCCTTCATCACCGACGTGGACTGCGTCGTCATCGACGAGGTCCACCTGCTCGACAGCGAGAAGCGGGGCGCGGTGCTCGAAGTCACCGTCTCGCGGCTCCGCCGCCTGCAGGACCCCCGGGTCGTCGCGATCTCGGCGACGATGCCGAACGTCGCGGACGTGGCCGAGTGGCTCGACGCGCCCGCGGAGACGACCTACGAGTTCGGCGAGGAGTACCGCCCGGTCGATCTGGAGACCGGCGTGAAGACGTACTCGCACGGTTCGAACGCCTTCGCCGACAAGTACCGACGGCTCTACCGCGCGCTCGACCTGGCCGAGCCGCACGTGCGCGAGGACGGGCAGGCGCTCGTCTTCGTCTCCTCGCGGCAGGACACGGTGCAGGCGGCCAAGAAGGCGCGCGACGAGATCACCGACCGCGACATCCCGATCGACTCGCGGGGCGACTACGACTTCCACAACGAGGCGAAAGAGCTCACCAACGACACCCTCCGGCAGTCGGTCACCGACGGCGTCGGCTTCCACCACGCCGGGCTCGGGAAGGAGGAC
The DNA here is from genome assembly GCF_000337915.1 of Halorubrum saccharovorum DSM 1137. Lineage (GTDB taxonomy): Archaea > Halobacteriota > Halobacteria > Halobacteriales > Haloferacaceae > Halorubrum > Halorubrum saccharovorum. Next base: position 102,817 of record NZ_AOJE01000020.1, on the reverse strand, counting down.
CGCGACCGCGTTGAGGAGTGGTTCAAGCAGGGGAAGATCAAGTTCCTCTTCTCGACGTCGACGCTCGCGTGGGGGGTGAACCTCCCGGCGCGGTGCGTCGTCATCCGCGACACGAAGTACCACGATCCGTTGGAGGGCGAGACCGACATCTCGCCGCTCGACGTGCTCCAGATGCTCGGGCGCGCGGGTCGTCCCGGCTACGACGACGTGGGGTACGGGTGGGTGGTCTGCGACCGCGCGGACGCCGACAAGTACCGCGAACTGCTGAAGGAGGGGAAAGAGATCGAGTCGCGGCTCGCCGCCGAACTGGAGTCGCACCTCAACGCCGAGATCTCGATGGGGACGATCCGCGGGCTGGAGGACGTGATGGAGTGGTTGGAGACGACCTTCTACTACGTCCGCGCCGAGTCGAAGCCCGACGAGTACGGGTTCGGCACCCTCCGCGACCGCGTCCGCGACACCCTCGAATCGCTCGTCGACGACGGGTTCGTCGCGGCCGACGACGACCTCGCGATCGAGCCGACGGCGCTCGGACGCCTCGCCTCGAAGTACTACCTCCGGCTCGACACGGCCCGCCGCTTCCGTCGGCTCGCCGACCGCGAGACGCTGACGGTCGATTCGGTGTTGGAGACCGTGGCGTCGGCCGGCGAGTTCGATTCGGTCTCGGCGCGCTCGGCCGAGTCGGACGCGATCGACCGGATCCTCGACGGCCGCGACACGGAGTTGGAGGACGGCCACCGCAAGGTGTTCGCGATCCTGCTCGCCGGGATGGCCGATTCGATCCCCTCGGACCTGCGCTCGGACGCGTGGGTGATCCGGCAGAACGCGCTCCGCCTGCTCGCCGCGCTCTCGGAGTTCCTCGACCGCTTCGCCGGCCCCCGCGCCGCCAACCTCGCGTGTCGCGTCGAGGCGCGCGTCGAGCACGGCGTCTCCCGCGAGGCGGTCGCGCTCACCGCGATCGACGGGGTCGGCTCCGGCCGCGCCGAGCGACTCGCGGACGCCGGGCTCACCTCCCCCGCCGCCGCCGTCGACGCCGGGGCGAACGAACTCGAAAACGCCGGCCTGAGCGGCTCCGTCGCCGAGCGCATCGTCGACGCCGCCCGCGACTGCCCCCGGGTCGACGTCGACTGGGGCGACTTCCCCGACACCGTTGCCGTCGGCGAAAACGAAATGTGCGAGGTCACCGTGGCGGCCGTCTCCGGAAGCGCCCGCGCGGGGATCCGGGTGACCGTCAACGACGTGGAGATGACCGCGACGACGACGTACCTCGACGGCGAGACGACGGTCCCGGTCGGCGTGTTCGGCCCGCCGGACGCCGACGAGCTGGAGTTCGTCGTCGAGGTCGTCTTCCCCGACCTGCCGCTGATGCCCGTCAGAGCGACGCGGACGGTTCGAGTGGCGTAGGTGCTCGGTCGGCGGACCGCTCTACATCCCGCATAAACCCACGCTCCGACCGCTTTTCACCCATCCCGCGCCACCCGACGTATGCCCGAACGACTCCGCGTGTTCGCAGGCGACTGCCGAGTGACCGAGCGCGGCGACCGCTCCCGCACCCACCGCGGGCGCGTCGTCGTCCTGATCAAGCCCGACGACACCACGCTCGTCCACGACGCCGACGGCTACCAGCCGGTCGCGTGGCTCACCCGTCCGGACTCCGTCGTCGTCGAGGGCGACGGCGACGGCTTCTCGGTCACCGCCCGCGACGGCGCCCGCCGGCTCCGGGTCGTCGCCGAGGAGGCGACCGCGAGTCGCGCTCTGCCGATCACCGAAGCCGGGCTCCCGGTCGGCACCTGCCCGGCGGACGGCGGGGTGCTCGTGCGCTCGCGCGGCGACGTGGTCTGTCTCGACTGCGAGGAGCGGTGGGGGCTCCCGGCGGGCGCGAGCGTCACCGACGGGGTCTGCGACGACTGCGGGCTCCCGAAGATCCGGATCGAGCGCGGCGAGCCGTTCCACCTCTGTCTCGACCCCGCGTGCGATCCCATGGAGGCCGCCGTCAGCGATCGGTTCGACCGGGTCTGGGACTGCCCGGACTGCGAGGGCGACCTCGCCGTCCAATCCGCGCCCGGCCGCGTCTATCTCGCGTGTGAAAACCGTCCGGAGTGCGAGACCTCATTCTCGATCCCCTCCGGCGTCGTCGTCGACGAGTGCGACTGCGGACTCCCGATCTTCGAGACGGCCGCCGGTCGCGGCTGCCTGGACGGGAGCTGCGAGCACGAGGGACACGCGGCGGGAGGGAAGAAACAGCGCGGAAACTGACTGAAGCCGCCTACTCCGCGAGCTGTTCGCGCCCCGGCGCGATCAGCCGGTCGAGGTACTCCGCGAGCGCGCCCTTCGCGTCGGCGGGGTGGAGCTCGCCGGACTCCAGATCGGATTCCAGCGCGTCGTACGTCTCGTACTTCAGGTCGCCGCCGTACTCCTCGGGGCGCTCGACCACGACGGCGTCGAACCGCGGGAACACGTGGTACTCGAACACCTGCAAGACGGGGTTCTCCCGCGCCTCGCCGTCGTCGGTCGGCTCGGGGTCGGCCGTCGGCGGGCAGTACGCGTCGTTCACCTTCGACTCGATGTCCTCGCGGGAGTCCTCCATCGAGATGGTGACGCCCTCGCTGGAGGACATCTTCCCGCGGCCGGTTCCCAGATCCGCGATCAGCGGGGTGTGGAGGCTCGTCGGCGGTTCCCGGTCGATACTCGGGAGCACGTCGCGCGCGAGCATGTGGACCTTGCGCTGTTCCATCCCTCCGACCGCGATGTCGACGCCGAGGTACGGGATGTCGAGCGCCTGCATCAGGGGGTACACCGCCTGCGACACCTTCACCGAGTCGCCGGAGGTGATCTCGGCCATCGCGCGCTCGGCCCGCGCGAGCGTCGTCTCCAGCTCCAACGAGTGGAGGTCCAGCGTGTAATCGTCGTCGAGCTGGAAGTCGGAGCCGAGCACGAACTGCGTGTTCGACTCGTCGAGCCCGTACGCGATGAACTGGTCGCGCATGCGCTCGGCGGTGTGTCGAATGTCCTCGAACGACCCCTTGTCGTTGAGGTAGGCGTGCACGTCGGCCAACAGGACCGTCACCTCGAACCCGGCCTCCTGGAGGTCGATGAGCTTGTTCGCGGTGAGCATGTGCCCGATGTGGAGGACCCCCGAGGGCTCGTAGCCGACGTACGCCCGCTTCCCGTCGGGGTCGTCGGCCAGCGCCTCGATCTCCTCCTCGGTGACCACCTCGGCCGCGTTCCGGGTGATCCGCTCGTAAGCGTCCATACTCCCGACTGCGCGGTTGTCGGTCATATGACTTCTGGATGCGTGCGGACGGATGGCGAGTAGGAGGTGGCCGGCGGACGGTCCGGCAGACCTCCCGTCCGCCTTCTCCCCTACTCCTCGGTCTCCGGCAGCGTCCGCCCCGCCCGGTGCTCCGAGATGATCCGGTCGAGGTGCTCCTGCTTCTCGGCCTTCCGCCGCCGCTCGGCCCGTCGCTCCCAGTCGTCGACGGCGGCCGCCACGGCCTCCTCGCTCGCGACCGCCAGCTCGTCCACCTCGCGGACCGGGACCGCGTCGGCCGGGAGGACCGGCACGTCGTGATCGAAGAGCACCTGATCGGCCACGTCGGAGAGGTTCCCGTCGCGGATCACGGCGCGCGGCTCCGTCTCCGCCAGCCGTTCGGCGGTCCGGCGCCCCGCGCCCGAGGCGTCACGGAGGTAGACCACGTCGCCGGCGACGAGCCCGTACGCCTCGTCCGCGGCCTCGATGGCGTCGAGCGTGAACTGCTCCACGACCTTCACGCTGACGAGCCCCCGGTCGTCGGCCACGTCGTGGAAGTTCGAGTGGTCGAGCCGCCACAGTTCCTTCAGCGTCTCCACTTTCCCTTCGAGCTCCGCGACCCGCTCTCGGGCCTCGTCACGCTCGCGCTCCAGCCGGTCGGTCTCGCGTTCGAGCCGCGAGACGGCGCGCCGGCTCCGCGCCTCGATGCGCTCCTCGCGTTTCGCCTCCTCCAGTTCGCCCTCCAGCTCCGAAATCCGCTCGTCGCGCTCGTCGAGGTCCTCCTCCAGCGACTCCGCGTGCGACTCCAGCCGGTCGACGCGATCGCGGAGTCGCCGGATCGTCTCCTCCTCCTCGGTGCGCTCGGACTCGGTGGGATCGGTCTCGTCGGCGTCCGCGTCGCCGCTCCCGTCACTCCCGCCGCTCTCGTCGTCTCTCAGATCCTCGATGACGGCCTCGACCGAGGACCCGCCCGCGACGACGCCGGCGATCACCGCGCCGCGGTCGAGCCGGGGCGGGGTCTTCGCCGCGATGCGCTCGAACTGGTCCTCGTGGTCGTCGTAGGCGTACAGCGCCGCCGCCAGCGCGTCGCGCTCGTGGTCGTTCGCGTGGTTGGTCTCGCGGGTCCGGTGGAGCTTCTCGTCGACCGGGAGGTCGGTGGTCGGCCGCCACCCGGCGGCGTCGAACGACCGCCGGAACTTCTCGACGGTTTCCGGCATCGGTTCCACGTCGGCGGCGACGATGATCGGGCGGCCCTGCTCGATGATCCACTCGGTCACGTCGGCGGTGTCGGCGGTCCGCGAGGAGTAGAGCGCGTGGACGGTGCCGTCGAGCCCGACCACGGCGGCCGCGGTCGTCGTCCCCGGGTCGATACCGACGATCACCCGGTCGCGCCGCTGCACGAGCGGCTCGTACTCGATCCCGTCGCGGCGCTCGCGCTCGACCTCGACGCGCACGTCGCCGGCGCGCGAGTTCGACACCGGAATGTCCTCGGGGCGCGCCTCGACCGCGAACGTCGCGTTCGCGTAGCCGCCGTACTTCTCGGTCACGTCGCGCTCGAAGTCGAGGTTCGCCTCCTTGAGCTTCGACTGGACCTGTCGGGTCCGCTTCCGGACGTTGCCGTGGATCCGCCGGGTGTAGCGGTCCTGGCTCCACCCGCCCTTCCCGGTCGAGCGCCCGCGAGACACCTTCACCCGCGTCTCGTCGGTGAAGGCGGTCACCTCGTGGCCGACGTTGGCCGCTGCCAGCCGGGCCGACGCCTCCGCCTCCTTCATCGGCTCTTTCCCGTACGGGATCCCGTGTCTGGAGGCCACCCGCGAGAGCGGCTCCGGGCGCTCCGCGCCGGTCACCTGCACCAGCCGCGTGCCGTCCGGCAGCGATCGGAGGAACCCCACGAGCTCGCTTTTGTCCGCCGCCAGCTCGTAGGCGTTGTCGGTAGCGACGTACAGGGGCTCGCGGTCGTCGATCAGCCGGCAGAGCTTCCGGAACGACACCACGTCGCGGGTGACCCGCGCCATCGGCCCGTCCGCGTCGGGCGCGTCCGGGTCGTCCTCGTCGACGGGGTCCAGGATGACGAGGGCGTAGGAGGGGTCGTCGCCGCGAACGTCGCCGCTGTGCACGTCGACGCCGAACACCGGCCGGTCGCGGGCGCGGATCGTCCGGGTAGTCACACGTGGTGTAGGTAGTTGTCGCGTATATACTCCACGCCGGGTGCGGCGGTTTCGGCGCGGCGCTCGGAGGCGGGACTCGACGCGGATCGCCGCGCTCCTCAGTACAGGTCGTCGAGATCCGACTGGACGTGCGAGTGCTCCTCGGTCGGGAACGCCCCGGATTCCACCGCGTCGCGATACGCCGCGACCGCGTCGAGCATCTCGCCGCGCACGTCGCCGAACTGCTCCGAGAAGGGGGGCGACCACTCGCCGAACCCGACCGCGTCGTTGATCACGAGCACCTGCCCGTCGCAGTTCGGACCGGCGCCGATACCGATCGTCGGGATTTCCAGCGCCTCCGTCACCGCCCCCGCGAGGTTCGCCGGGACGTGCTCCAACACGAGCGCGAACGCGCCGGCCTCGGCGTGCGCGCCCGCGAGGTCAATTATCTCCTCGGCGGCGTCCTGATCGGTCCCCTGTCGGGTGTACCCGCCGAGACGGTTGACGTGCTGGGGCGTCAAGCCGAGGTGCGCCATCACCGGGATCCCGACCTCGGTCATCCGCCGGGTCATCTCGACGGTGTGGGGGCCGCTCTCGATCTTCACCGCGTCGGCGCTCGCCTCCTTCAGGAGCAGTCCGGCGTTGCGCACCGACTCCGCCTCGTCGACGCCGAAGGAGAGGAAGGGCATGTCGGCGACCACCAGCGCGTCCTCGGCCGCGCGGGCGACCGCCGCGGTCCGGCTCTCGACATCCGCCATCGTCACGGGGAGCGTGGAGTCGTAGCCCAGGGCGGCGTTGCCCATACTGTCGCCGACGAGGATGACGTCGATCCCCGCCTCGTCGACGACCGCCGCCGTCGGGGCGTCGTAGGCGGTCAGCATCGTGATCGGATCGTCGCCCTCCCGGAGTCCCCGAGTCGTGGTCATGGCTCGTACACTGCCGGGCAACCCGTTAAAGTCGCCGGAATCCGGAAGTCCGGTCGCCCCCGGAACCTCGGAGGCGACCGATCGCCTCTCCCCTCGTCTGCGGACCGTCACCGATTTGCACGTCCGCCACGGACGACTCGTCGTGCAACCTGTCGAGCGGGCCGAGTACGAGGGGATCGACTACGGCTGGGTGATGCAGACGACGTTCGTCGTCACCATCCTCGTGGGCGCGCCGGTCGTCGCCGCCCTCTCCGCGTTCGTCACCCTCGACTCGTGGCCGGCCCGCGCGGCCTTCGCCGTCCGAGTCGGTGCCCCGATCTGGTTCGTCACCGCCGTCGCCGTCGCCGTCTACGCGCGGCGCACCGACGCCGGCGACGGCGGGGTGGCGGAGGCGGACGATGATCCCGACGACGCAGGCGACTGAACCCCTACCCGACCGCTATCACCGGTCGATCAGGTCCGCCGCCCATGCGAACGGGACGCCCGCGCGCTCCGCCGCCACGGCGTCGCGCCGCGAGTCGCCGACGAACAACGCGTGCGCCGGCTCGGCGCCGAGCCGCTCGACCGCCGCGAGCAGCGACTCCGGGTCCGGCTTGTGCGTGTCGACCGTGTCGCGCCCGACGATCGCGTCCGGGTCGAGCGCGCCCCCGAGCCCGTGGGTCTCCACGGCGACCCGGCAGGCCTCCTCGCAGTTGAGCGAGCAGACGCCCGCTGGAGGGGCGTTCCGGGCACCGTCGATCTCCTCGACGGCCTCGATCAGCCGCCCGCCGAGCGGGAGCAGGACCGAGTCGCGCGCGCCGGCCCGCTCGTGGACCGCGATGGCGTCCTCGACCGGGTCGCGGATCCCGAACTCCCCGGCGGCTTCGAGCAGACCCCACAGCTCCTCGGTCGGGGGGATCATCGCGTGCTCGGCGTACACGTCGAGCACCGACTCCGCGACCGCGCCCCAGTCGACCGCGAGCTCGACGAGGGTGCCGTCCAGGTCGTAGACGACGGCGTCGTACGCGGCGAGATCGATCGGCCGGTCGACGCTCGGGACGACGCCGGCGGCGCTCTTGGGCGCGTCTCCGTCCGTCTCGACCGCTCGCTCGCCGTCGGCCGTCTCGATCGCCCGCGCGTCGTCGGCCGTCTCGATCGCCCGCGCGTCGTCGGCCGTCATTCGCCCACCACCCCCCGCGCGATGATCGTCTTCTGGATCTCCGTCGTCCCCTCGTAGATCTGCGTGATCTTCGCGTCGCGGTAGAACCGCTCCACGTCGAACTCGGTCGTGTAGCCGTAGCCGCCGTGGATCTGCACGGCCTCGTTGGTCACCGACATCGCGGTCTCGCTGGCGCGGTACTTCGCCTGCGAGGCCGCGACGCGGTTGTCCTCGCCGGCCTCGGCCTGCCGGCACGCCTCGCGAACCAGGAGCCGGGCCGCGGAGATGTCGGTCGCCATCTCCGCGAACTTGTGGCGGATCGCTTGGATGTCGTCGATCGGGCCGCCGAACTGCTCGCGCTCCGCGGCGTACGCCGTCGCCTCGTCGAAGGCGGCCTGCGCGAGCCCGACCGCCTGCGACGCGATCCCGATCCGGCCGCCGGTGAGCGTCCGGAAGGCGGCCGAGAGCCCCTTCCCCTCCTCGGTGAGACGGTTCTCGGCCGGGACCCGACAGCCGTCGAAGGAGATGCCGGTCGTGTCCGAGGCCCGGAGCCCGAGCTTTTCCTCCTTCTTCCCGACCTCGAACCCCTCGGCGTCGGCCGGGACGAGGAACTGGGTGATCGAGCCGCGGGCGTCGCCGGTGTCGCCCTCGCCCGTCGCCTTCTCGGCGTCGGGGTCGACGGCCTTCGCGAAGACGATCGCGACCCCGCCGCGCTCCCCGTTCGTGATCCACTGCTTCTCTCCGTCGAGGACGTACTCGTCGGTCTCCGCGTCGTACTCGGCGGTCGTCGACATCTCGGCCGGGTTCGACCCCGCGTGCGGCTCGGAGAGACAGAACATCCCGACGGGGCGTCCCTCTGCCGCCATCTCCGGCAGCCAGCGCTCCCGTTGGGCCTCGCTCCCAAACTCGGCGATACAGGAAGTCGCGAGGCAGTGGACGGAGAGGGCGGTCGCGACCGCGAGATGGCCGTACGCCAGCTCCTCGTTGACGACCGCGTAGGTCGTCTCGTCGGCCTCGAAGCCGCCGTACTCCTCGGGCACCGTCAGGCCCGTCAGGCCGAGCTCGGCGAGCCCGTCCCAGACGTTTTCCGGGAACGACTCGGCCTCGTCGGCCTCGCCGGCCTCGGGTCGGACTTCCTCGGCCGCGAACTCGCGGACGAGGTCGCGGATCGCCTCCTGTTCGTCGGTGAGCGACGAGCCGACGCGTGCGCCAGTCATACCGTCCGATTCGATCTCATACTGAAAAAGGTGAGCGATCGGGGGTGGGGAGGGGCGACCCCGCCACGCGCCGCGCCCAGGGTCCAGGACCCGCGCGCTATTCCCACAGCGGGTACAGCTCGTCGCGCGGCGCCTCGTCGATCCGGTCGCCGTCGAGGAGGACCGTTCCGGCGGCGGCTCCGTCGCCGTCGTCGGCGGTGGCCCCCTCGGATCCGCCTCGCCCGCCGTCCGCCGCCCGCACCTCGCCGATCTCGCCGACCGCGATCCCCGCGCCCGCGAGCGCCTCGGTCGCCTCGTCGACGCGCTCTGGGGGGACAGCCGCCAGCAGCGCGCCGGAGCCGAACGTCGCCAGCGGGTCGACGCCGAGCGCCTCACAGCAGGCCTCCGTTTCGGGTCGAACCGGCACTCGGTCGCGCTCCACGGACAGGACGGTCCCGCTCGCGCTCGCGGTCTCGACCAGCGCGGTCAGCAGGCCGCCCTCGGTGGGGTCGTGCATGGCGGTCGCGGCGTCGCGGACGGCGGCCGCGTCGGGGACGACGCTCACCTCGTCGAGGAAGCCGGCGGCGGCGTCGAGGGTCTCCGCCGGAACCCCCGCCTCGGCGCACGCCTCGCGGAAGTCCGTCGCGAGGATCGCGGTCGCCTCGATGCCGGCGCCCTTCGTGAGCAGGAGGCGATCGCCCGGATCGGCCCCGGCGCTCGACACGAACCGGTCCGTGGTGCCGAGCGCGGTCATCGAGCAGAGCGGGCGCTCCAGCGACGGTAACACCTCGGTGTGGCCGCCGACGATCGCGACGCCCAGGTCGCGGGCGGTCGCGTCGACCTGGTCCGTGACGGTCCGCCGGCGGTCGGGGTCGCCGTCGGGGAGGAAGAGCGTGTGCGTGAGCCACCGCGGGTCCGCGCCGCTCGCGGCCACGTCGTTACAGGCGACGTGGACCGCCAGCTCGCCGACCGCGTCCGCCGCCAGCGACAGCGGGTCGGCGGCGACGACGAGAGTCGACTCCGCGCCGTCGAGATCGATCGCGGCCGCGTCCTCGCCGTAGGCGGGGCCCACGTCGACCGCGGCGTCGTCGGCGCCGGTCGCCGCGAGCACCTCCGCGAGCGCCTCGGGGCCGAGTTTCCCGGTCATCGCTCCCGGAGCCGCGCGACGATGGCGTCCGGGTCGCCGTCGAGCCCGCCGCCCTGCGCGAACGTCGGGCCGCCGCCGCCCCCGCCGCCGAACTCGTCGGTGACGGCGGCCACGACCGCGCCCGCGTCGGGGGCGTCCCCGTCGTCGCTGGACGTGCCGTCGCCGCCCCCGCCGGCCGCCTCCTCCGCGACCGCGGCGACCACGAACGGCGCGTCGCCCGTTCCGACCGCCGCGATCGCGTCGGGCGCGCCCGCCTCCCCGAGGACGCGCTGAGCCGGCTCGCGCAGGTCGTTCGGGTCCGCGTCGTCGACCGTCCCGACCGCCCACGTCGCGCCGTCGGCGTCGGCTTCGACGGCCGGGAACTCGCGCAGGCGCGCGGCGAGCAGGTCGGTCGTGGCGGCCTGCAGGTCGGCCTCGAGCCGGTCGGCCCGATCGCGGAGTCGGCCGACCGCGTCCGGGAGGTCGCCGATCCGCGCGTCGAGGGCGGTCGCGGCGTCGAGCGCCGCCGCGTGGACCGCGGCCTCGTGGTCGATCGCGGTCGGCCCGACCGCGAACTCCACGCGGGTCACGCCCTCGCCGGGGTTCGACCGGTCCAGCACGGAGACCGGGCCGATCTCGCTCGTGTTCCGGACGTGGGTCCCGCCGCAGGCGGCCACGTCCCAGGTCGGCGCGTTCCCGCTCTCCTGCGCTCCGTCACGTCTCTCGTCGCCCGCCTCGTCGCGTTCCCCGTCCTCCTCGTCGCGCTCCCCGCCGCGCTCGCCGACCGTCACGACCCGGACCGCCTCGGTCCCGCTCATCGCGCCCTCCTCCGTCTTCGTGTTGAACGCGATCCCGTCGAGCGAGCGGGCCTCGTCCTCGGGGAGCGTCTCCCACGACACCGGCAGCGAGTCCCAGACGGCCCGATTTGCGAGCCGCTCCAACTCGACGAGGTCGGCGTCGTCGAGCGGCTCGGCGGTCGTCAGGTCGACGCGTACCTTCGTCTCCGAGATGTCGAAGCCGGCGTAGCCGAGGTCCTCGCAGGTCCGGCGCGCCGCGCCGTAGAGCACGTGCGAGGCGGTGTGCGCACGGGTGCAGTAGGTCCGGAACGCGTCGTCGACGACCGCCGAGACCGTCTCGCCGGCCTCCGGAAGCGTCTCGGCGCCCTCGTCGAGAACGTGGGCCACTTCGCCGTCGCGCTCGGTCACGTCCGCGACGAGGACCCCGTCGATCGTTCCCCGGTCCGCCGGCTGGCCGCCCGACTCGGCGTAGAAGTACGTCTCGTCGAGGACGACCTCTCGGCCGTCGACCGATTCGACCGTCGCCTCGAACTCCCGAACGTCGGGTTCCGCCGGCGCGCGTGACGCAGTCATTGGCGGTCCGTGGTGGCGGTCGGATAAATAGGTGGGCGCCTCGGCGATCGCTTATAAACAGACGTGCGGTCGGCGCGCGAGCCGTCGCGGCCGGGAGTTGCGATATTCGCTGCCGGTCCCGTCTCAACGGCTTATAAGCAAGTTCCCGAGAACCGCCCAACTCCTACCGATCGCCGAAAGATCGAACCGGCGCTCGACGAGGCGCGGCCCGATCTCAGCCTTCCAGCTCGAACGCGACCTCGACCTCCGCCTGATACTGCCGGTCGGCCGCGCTCTCCAACTCGACGCCGAACTCCTCTACCTCCGCCCAGTAGACGTTCTCCAGCGTGTCCTCGGCGCGATCGATCGCGTCGTCGGCGGCGTCGTCGAAGCTCTCCTCGCTCGTCCCGATCAGCGTGATCTTCTTGAACACCATGTCACGCGCTAGTTGGACACACGGTAATATAAAAGGAGGCGATGGGGACGGGGGCACGCTGTCGGGGACGGGGTGCCGGCGTCAGGGGCTGCCGGGCGCACCTTCCATCACCGCGAAGTCCTCTCCGTCGGCGTCGATGCCGATCACCGCCCAGTCGTACGGGGGTTTCGTGGAGACGAGCCGGTCTCGCAGGTCGCCCGCCCGGTTGCGCCACGTGACGAAACAGCGGAGCCGCGGTGTGTCGCCGCCGTCGGCCAGATACGGCTCGAGATCGTCGTCCTCCATGCACAACACGGTCACGAGCACGCGCCGCCATTTTCGCTCCGCGACGAACTCCTGTCCGCCCTCGGAGACGGTGTACCCGAGTTCGCGAAAGACGTCTCTGGCCTCCGTCGTCGGTGGGATGCTCGCAGTGGCCATCTACTCCGACGTTGGCCGGCTTTCGTGATAAACTTTCTCACGATTTCGGCCGTTCGCGATCGCGGGCGCGATCGCTCGCGATTTCACCCGTACCGCTCTGTCCCCGTACCGCTCTGTCCCCGTACTGCTCTGTACCGCCCTCTGACACAGTCGCCGCTCACTCGTGGGCGGCGTCCCATTCGTCCGGCTTCCGGAGGTTGCCGCACTCCGTACACTGGATCCGCCCCATCGTGTCCATCGCGGTGTCGAACGACTCGCAGTTGCCGCATTGGAACCCCCACCGCGAGGACCCGTCGGCGTCGGCGAACACGACGTAGAAGGGACCCTCTGCGCCCCGCTCGACCTGCGTCCGGTCCGTGTACACCCGCTCGCCGTCGGCCGTCGTCGACGCGTCGAGACTCATACCCGTCCGTATCGGCTGGAACCGTTTAAAAGCGTGACTCGACCGTGAGACCGCCGACGGTCCGCCGCGGACCGCAACCGACCCGACTACGTCCGGAACGACTCGCCGCAGCCGCACTCGGAGACGACGTTCGGGTTCTCGACCTCGAAGCCGGCGGCCTGCAGGCCGTGCTCGTAGTCGAGTTTGCTCCCGCCGATGTAGTTCCGGCTCGCCGGATCGACGAACACGCGCAGCCCGTGGTGTTCGACGACGAGGTCGTCGTCTTCCGGTTCCGTGTCGAACCGCATCCCGTACGAGAGACCCGCGCAGCCGCCCTGCTGGACGAACAGCCGGAGTCCGGCCTCCTCCGTGTCGAGGCCCTCGCCCTCTAAGAGCGAGAGCGCCTCCTCCGCGGCGTCTGGGGTCACCTCGATCGCCGGGTCGCTTCCCGTGTCGACCGTTTCGGTGCTCATGCGAACACGTTCCGTCCGCACGATAAAACCCCTGCCGGCGCCGGCGGGGCGGGCGACACGGTTTTGACTCGGTGGCGAGTGAACAGGCGTATGACGGCGTCGCCGTCCCGCGTCGGGATGCTCACCGACGGGGACTTCTCCGAGGAGCAGCGCGCCGCGGCCGATTGGCTGGCCGCGCGCGACGGGATCGCGGTCGAGACGGTCGCGTTCGACGGGCTCAGCGACCGCGACGTCTCCACCGACTTCGACGCGCTCTGGTGGCATCGCGCGGCGCCACTTGCCGGGAGCGACCCCCTCGGCGACGCGGCCGAGACGATCGAGTCGTACCTCGTCGACGGCGGCGGCCTCCTCTTAACGCTCCGCGCGATGGCGTCGGTCGACCGCCTCTCTGTGGAGTCGGTCCCGCCCGACCGAGTCGGCGAGGACTCGCTCGCGGAACCGACCGGCGTGTTGTGGCGCTCGCTGTACGCCGACCACCCGGCGACGGCGTCGCTGGAGGGGCTCCGGCACCACGTCCGGGACCGCGGCACGGTCCCGGCGGTCGGGTACGAGCGCGTGCTCCCCCGGCGCGGCGAGGCGCTCGCCTCGACGGTCCGCGGCGACACCGCGGTCCCGGACGAGGTGACGGCCGTTTCGTGGCGGGTCGGAGGTCGCGCCGAGCCCGCCGAACTCGACGAGCGCGGTGAGGGCGGAGGTGCGATCGTCGGGCTCGGTGCGCCCGTCCTGTTCGCCGACCCGCCGGGCGGCGACGGTCACGGGGGCCACGGCGAGCCCCGCGACCCGGACGCCACGGGACTCGCCGAGACGCGCGACCGCCTCGTCGCGGGCTGCCTCCGGAGCGTCGCGGTCGACCACGGGACGCCGGCGCGCCCGACCGACGCGGGCGACATGCGCCGGCTCCGCGACCGGGTCGACGCCGCCGGCGAGGACGGTCCCGGCGGCCGCCCCAAGTACCACCTCACGCCGCCCGCGAACTGGCTGAACGACCCGAACGGCTTGATCCGGTGGGACGGGCGGTATCACGTCTTCTACCAGTACAACCCCGCCGGCCCCTTCCACAACACGATCCACTGGGGCCACGCCGTCAGCGACGACCTCGTGACGTGGCGCGACGAGCCGGTCGCGCTCTCGCCCTCCCCGGACGGCCCCGATCGCGACGGCTGCTGGTCGGGCTGTGCGGTCGACGACGACGGCACCCCGACCCTGCTGTACACCGGCGGCAACGGCCGCGATCAGCTTCCCTGCCTCGCGACGACTGACGACCCCGACCTTCGGTCGTGGGAGAAGCACGGGGGTAATCCCGTCATCGAGTCGCCGCCGGCCGACCTCGACGTGCTCGAAACCGAGCACTGGCGCGCCGAGTTCCGCGACCACAACGTCTGGCGCGAGGGCGGCCGCTGGTACCATCTCATCGGAACGGGTCTCGCCGACGGCGGCGGTGCGGCCCTGCTGTACACCTCCGAGACGCTCACCGAGTGGACCTACGAGGGTCCCCTGCTCGCCGGGGGACCCGACGCCGCCGCGGTGTGGGAGTGCCCCGAACTGCTCGATTTAGGCGACCGCCGGCTCCTCCACGTCTCCGACTACGAGAACGTCGTCTACTTCCTCGGGAGCGTCGAGGACGGGGAGTTCGCGGTCGAGTCAGAGGGGCTGCTCGACCACGGCGACTTCTACGCGCCGCAGTCGCTGACGGACGCGGGCGGGAGCGACGCCGACGGCGGTGGTGTCGACGGCGACGACGGCGACGACGGAGACGACGGCGACGCGGACGACGGCGCCGGCCGCTCGCTCACGTGGGGGTGGCTCCCCGAGGCTCGCGACGTGGACGCGCAGTGGGACGCCGGCTGGTCGGGCGCGCTCTCGCTGCCCCGCGTGATCGAGTCCGGCCCCGACGGCGACCTCCGCCAGCGCCCCGCCGACGAGGTGACCGACCTCCGGACGGAGCGGATCGCCGCCGACGAGGCGATATCTCTCGCGCCCGACGACCGCCGCCGGCTCGACCTTTCGGGCGCGGCGATCGAGATCCGGGCAGAGATCGCGCTCGACGACGCCGAGCTGGTCGAGCTCTCGGTGTTCGAGACGCCGGATCGCGCCGAATGCACTCCGATCCGCTACGCGCGCGACGGGACGCTGTCGGTCGACCGCGCCCCGTCGAGTCTGGACCCCCGCGCGTTCGCCGACGAACAGTCGATGGCGGTCCCCCCCTACGACGAGCCGCTCTCCGTGCGCGTCTTCCTCGACCGCTCCGTGATCGAGATCTACGCGAACGGGCGGCGCTGTCTCACGAGCCGGGTGTACCCCACCCGCGACGACGCGGTCGGCGTCTCCATGCGCGCCGAGGGCGGTCGCGCGGAGATCGCGTCGCTGTCGGCGTGGGCGCTCGGCGAGGCGATGCCGACCGGCGGGGAGTGAGCGGCCGAAACGTCGATCGGCGAACGGACGCCTCGTCGCTCAGTCGTCCGTCGACTCCGCGGCCGCCACCGGCTCGTCGATGTCGCCGGCGACGCCACGGTCGGTGAGGTCGCCGCGGCGCCACGCCCCCCGCCGGTACCACGCGTACGCGACGGCCGCGCCGACGACGTTCGACACCGCGAACGACAGCCAGATGCCGGTCTCGCCGATCCGCCCGGCGGCGACCCACGCGATCGGGAACCGGACGATCCCGAGCATCAACACCGAGATGGCCGCGGCGGTGAGCGTCTTCCCGGCGCCGCGGAAGCTCCCGGTGTACGCGCGCATGATCCCGATGAAGCCGAACGTCAGCGCGACGACGCGGAGGAACTGCGAGCCGACTGCGACCACGCGGCCGGCGTCGGCCTGCTCGGCGCCGACGAACACGGAGACGATCGGCTCGGGGACGAGGAAGACGACGACGCCGGCGACCGAGAGGACCGCGAACAGCGTCTTGGCCGCCAGGTTCGCGGCCCGTTCGGCCCGGTCGGGTTTGCCCGACCCGATGTTCTGGCCGGTCATCGTCTCCACGCCGCGGGCGACCGCGATCGCCGGCAGGAAGACCACGGAGAACACCCGCGTGCCGATCCCGTAGGCGGCGACGACCGGGTCGGGGAACAGTGCGACGATGAACAGCAGGAGGTTCATCGACACCGCCCGTCCGGTCCCCTCGATCGAGGCCGGCAGGCCGATGCGGAGGAGCCGGCGCAGGTAGCTCGCGTCGGGAACCATATCGCGGAGGTTGATCCGGACTCCGCGCACTCCGCGGAACATGATCGCCAGCCCGACGATCAGCGCCAGCGCCCGGGAGAACACGGTCGCGATCGCTGCGCCCTCGATCCCGAGCGCGGGGAACGGCCCCCACCCGAAGATGAGGAACGGGTCGAGCGCGATGTTGAGCACGACGGAGCCGAACATCACGAGCATGGGGGTGATCGTGTCGCCGTACCCGCGCATGAGCGCGATGAACACCGCGAAGCCGAACATGGCGACGAGCCCCAGCGAGATGACCTCCATGTAGCTCGACGCGAGGGGTAACACGTCCGCCGAGGCGCCCATCAGATCCAGGAACTCCCCGACGAAGAAGTAGCCGATGCCGCCGAGGAGCACCGAGGCGATCACCGCGAACGTCACCGTCTGCGAGGCGGCGTACTCGGCCTCGCGCGCCTCGTCCGCCCCGGTGTACTGGGCGACGAGCACGCTGCCGGCGACGGAGATCCCCATCCCGAGCGAGATGAGCAGGAACACCATCGGGAACGCGAAGCTGATCGCCGCGAGCGCGTCCGTGCTGTACTGCCCCAGCCAGAACGTGTCCGCGAGGTTGTACGCCGTCTGGAAGAGGTTGGTGACGACGATCGGCATCGAGAGGAAGAAGAGCGGCTTCGCGATCCCGCCCGACGTGAGATCGAACTCCTCGGGGCCCTTGAACAGGGCGTCGATGCGCTCGATGAGCCCCATCAGCGGGACGCCCTCGCGCGCTTTCGGAGTTCGTCGACCGAGGGGCGACCCCCCGTGTCTGTCCGTTCGGGGCCGGTACGGAACGCAGTCGTCGGGTTCACCGTCGCTCTATCATCCATCGTGGTCGATACCGAACTTACTAACTAGTCAGTCAAAAATGTTCTGGGCCGAGGAATACTACGAAAACCTGGCTTCTATGCTTTTCAGCCGTCTCTGACGGATGACGGCACGGTAAGTTCTTACAGGTGTTTCGCGCGTTCGGCCGCAATCGTTATTCGCCCGTGGCCGGAAGCGTCGTGACATGGCCGAACCATCGGGGCGGACCTTCTCGGAGACGGACGAGGAGATCATGAAAGCGACCTACCGCGCGCTCCGCGAGTACGGGTACGCCGATCTCACGATAAAGCGGATCGCGGCGGAGTACGGCAAATCGACCGCCGCGATACACTACCACTACGACACGAAAGAGGAGCTGTTGGCGGCGTTTCTCGACTACATCCTGAACCGGTTCGTCGCCTCCATCCGCGAGATCGAGACCACCGACCCCGAAC
The DNA here is from genome assembly GCF_000337915.1 of Halorubrum saccharovorum DSM 1137. Taxonomy (GTDB): domain Archaea; phylum Halobacteriota; class Halobacteria; order Halobacteriales; family Haloferacaceae; genus Halorubrum; species Halorubrum saccharovorum. Next base: position 85,514 of record NZ_AOJE01000020.1, on the reverse strand, counting down.
AGCGCCTGACGGTTCTGCTCGACAAGCTGCTCGTCGCGCCGCAGGAGAACCCCGACCTGTCCGTCGCGCTGCTGGAGATGCGGAGTCAGGCGCCCTACAACGAGGCGTTCGCCGAGCGATTCCGGCAGAACGACGAGTACGTCCGTTACCTGGTCAAGGCCGTCATCAATCACGGGATCGACGAGAACGCCTTCGCGGACGTCGACGCCGACCGCGTCACGCGGTCGCTGCTGACGATCGTCGAGGGCGCCCGTACCCGGTCGGTGGTGTTCGACGACGTGAGCGAGTACGAGCGTGCCCGAGCAACCGCCGAGGAGTACGTCGACGCGACGCTCCGGCGGGTCGACGCTTAGCGCCCCGACCGCTCGCTTTCGGCGCCCCCGCTATCGCCCCCGTCCACGCCATCGCTCTCCGCGCTCCCCGACAGGTCCGCCGTACACCAGTGGCAGAAGTCGAGCTCGGGGTCTACCTCCCTGCCGCAGTTCGGACAGTTCTCCGCCTTCTCTCCGGTCTCGTCGCTCGCCCTCGCGTCCGCGGCGACCGACCCGTCGGCGGCGTCTCTCGCTCTGGCGATCGCGTTCTGCGCCCGGGCGAGAACGTACGCGTCGACGGCGCTGGCGCCGCCCACGATCAGGGTCGGGGCGACGCTCAGCGGGTCGACGGGATCGCCGGCCGCGAGCGCCTCGATCGCCGCCGGGTCGACGAAGGCGTAGCTCACCGCGAACAGCGCCGCGAACCACCCGATCGCGCGACGCCACCGCCGGAGATAGAGGTGGCCGAATCCGGTCGCGAGCGCGCCGAGCAGGGCGGCGAGCCAGGGCCGCTTCTGCGAGGTCCTTCGCTCCATGCCCGAACTTATCGGACGGTTAGTCATAAGCCTTCTACCGAGGTCCGGGGGTCGGCCGGCTCTCCCGCCCATGACCGCTCGGAGGAACTCTGACCGTCAGATCGCGCCGTGGGAACCGTCGCTCTCTCCGGATCCAGCGTTGCGGAGCGACTCGCCCCCTCCGCCGTCGGCTGACTCGTCGTCGATCATCCCGTCGTCGACCGCCCCGTCGTCGACAGCCCCGCTCGGTCCCGCGACGTACCCCCCGGCGCTCCCGCCTTCCCGGATTCGCCCCCCGAGTGCGTCGCCGTCGGGAAGCTCCGAGTCGTCGGCCGGCGGCAGCGGCTCGTCCGGGGTGGGGATCCGCCACGCGTCGAGGGTCCCGCGCAGCCGAGTGCGGTCGCCGTCGACCGCGAGCCGGAGCGTCGGCGCGAGCGTCCCGCCGAACCGCTCGCGCTGCTCGGCCTCGGGGAGGTCGGCGATCGCGTCGAGCGAATCGCCCGCGAAGTCGTGGTAGTTGAGGAAGCTCTGGACGAGCACCTCCTCGTCGTGGGCGAACGCCATCCACGAGTACGCCTGAAACGGCGCCTCGGGCGGGTTCGTGGCGACCAGTCCCGACCCGTTCAGGGGGCGGTACTCGCCGTCGAGCGCGTCGGCGACGAACCCGTAGAGCCCGTCGGGACCGGTCACGCCCGGCGCGAACGTGTGGACGTGGCTGCAGACGAACAGGTAGTAGCGGCCGTCGGCGACGACGACGTGCGGGCGCTCCAGTTCCTGATTGACCTCGACCGCGTCCAGCAGAAGCGGTCGGAGCTCCCACGAGAGCGGGTCGCCGGACTCGGAGACCGCGACGCCGACGCAGCCGTTGAACTCCCGTCGGTGCGCCGTCGCCGGGTCGTCGCCCTCCCGCTCCGGCGCGGGCGCGTTCGCCTCGAACAGGAGGTGCGTCTCGCCGGTCGCCGGGTCCTCGAAGAACCACGGGTCCCGGAAGGTGTAGGTCATCCCGCGCGACTGCGCCTCGGTCTCGTACCACTCGCCGTCCGGCGTCAGCAGCGTCTCGTGGGTCCACGGGCCGGAGAGTTCGATCCCGCCTTCGTCGGCGCGCACCGTTCCGCCGTGCGCGACCGCGATCCGCTGGGTGTACGTCATCTCGTCGGCGGTCTCGTCGCCGGCGGCGGTGTAGTAGAGGTAGACCTCCCCGTCGTCGTACAGCGCGGAGCCGGCCCACTGGCGCTGGCCGAGCGCGCCGCCGTCGAACACGGGACCCGCGTCGCGCCACTCCCTCCCGTCCGGCGAGTAGAAACACCGTATCTCGGCCACGTCGTGGCGTTTCCCGGGGAGTAAGTCGGCCGGTGCCGTCAGCGAGAACGCCAGTCGGTACCCGCCCACGTCGGCGATATCGCCGTGTCGGTCGCGGAGCAGCCACGTGTCCCAGACGTGGAGTTCCGGGAACGGGTCGGCCGCGGGAGCGCCCGCCGGCGGCGCGACGTTCCCGTGGCGGCGCTCGATCGACGCGGCCTGCGCTCTGGTCCACCGCGACCGCGAGCGACCGCCGTCGCTCTCCGGCGTCTCGTGCATACGCGTCCTCCGTCAGCGACCGAATAAAGCCTTTTCAGTCGGACCGGCGGTCGGTCGGCGGCGATCCCTCGTCACGGAAATAAAACGTTTTATCACGGCCGTGGTAGTTGAGGACATGGCAGGACCACGTACCGACCGATATCGACCGAAAGGCGTCGCCGTCGCCCGGGGCGCGGCGGGTGGCTGCGATCGCGCGGACGGAGCGGGTCGCCGCGACCGCGCGAGCCGCCGTGGAACCGCACGCGGAGGATGAAGGTGGACCGCGAAGAACTCACCGAGACCCTGGAGGACGCGGGGCTCTCGCCGTATCAGGCGGACGCCTACGTGACCGTCCTCGAACTCGGCTCCGCGCCGGTCACCCGGATCGCCGACGCCAGCGGGGTCCCTGACCCCCGGATCTACGACGTGTTGCGCGACCTGGAGAGCGCCGGCTACATCGAGACCTACGAGCAGGAGTCGCTGTACGCCCGCGCCAACAGCCTCGACGAGATCACCGAGGACCTCCGGACGCGAGCGAACCGGTTCACCGAGGCGACCGAGGAGATCGAGCGGCGCTGGAACGAGCCCTCCGTCGAGCAGTCCACCGTCAGCATCGTCACCCGCTTTGAGACGGTGATCAAGAACGCCGACGAGTTCATCCGCGACGCCGACACGCAAGTGAACGTCTCGCTCGGCGTCGAGCACTTCGAGCGGCTCCGCCCCGCGCTGCGGGCCGCAACCGAGAACGGCGTCCGGGTCAACCTCTCCGTCCACACGCCGAACGGCGACGCCGAGTCGCTGCCCGACGCGGAGGACCTCGCCGAGGTCTGCTCGGAGGCGCGCCACCGCCGGCTCCCCTCCCCGTTCGTGGTGATCGTCGACCGGACGCGGACCTGCTTCGCGCCCCACGCCGGGTCGACCAACGAGTACGGCGTACTCGTCGACGACCGCACCCACACCTACGTGTTCCACTGGTACTTCCTCACGACCCAGTGGGACACCTGGGAGCCGATCTACACCGCTCTCGACGACGATCCGCCGATCGACTACATCGACATCCGGTACTGCGTCCGCGACGTGGCCCCGCTCCTCCGGGACGGCGACACGGTCCGTGTCCGGATCGAGGGGACCGACACCGATACCGGTGCCGACCGCGTCGTGGAAGGCCCCCTCTCCGAGGTCATCGTCACCGGCGACGACGACGTGGCCGCCGAGACCGTCGCGAGCTACGGCGGTCGGGTCGCCCTCGTGGTCGAGACCGACGACGGCCCCGTCGAGGTCGGCGGCTGGGGCGCGATGGTCGAGGCCGTCGAGGCCCACCGGATCACGGTCGTGAGCGTCGAATAAGGGCGTCTCTCGTTCGGAAACTCGGTCCGCGCCGGGAGCGCTCCCCCGGCGACCCCGTCACTCCAGTGAGTGCGTGATCGCGTCGCCGCTCGCCCGGTCGAACAGGTGGACGTTCTCGCGGTCCATCACGATCCGGATGTCGTCGCCCTCAGCGATCTCCGTGTCGGGCGCGAGGTTGATGAGGAGCTGCCCCTCGCCGCGCCCCTCGGCGCTCGCCTCCACGTCGCGGTCGAACAGCAGGTAGGCGTTCACCTCCTTCCCCATCGGCTCGATGACGTCGACGACGGCGTCGAACGCCTTCGTCGGCGAGGCCGCCTTCCGGGAGTCAGCCTCCAAGAACACGTCCTCGGGGCGGATCCCGACCGTGATCTCCTGGCCCGGCGAGACGCCGTGGGTCTCCGGGTCGAAGTCGATCTGCGTGTAGACGGACTCGAAGCCGTCGTCCACGACTTCCCCTTCGATGAAGTTCATCGCGGGCGACCCGATGAAGCCGGCGACGAACAGGTTCGCGGGCTCGTTGTAACACTCCAGCGGCGGCGCCACCTGCTGGAGGACGCCGCTGTTTATCACCGCGATCCGGTCGGACATCGTCATCGCCTGCGCCTGGTCGTGGGTGACGTAGATGATCGTCGTGTCGAGTTCGCGGTGGAGCCGCTGGAGCTGGGTGCGCATGTGGACCCGCAGCTCCGCGTCGAGGTTCGCCAGCGGCTCGTCCATCAGGAACGCGTCCGGATTCCGGACGATGGCGCGGGCGATCGCGACCCGCTGGCGCTGCCCGCCGGACATCTCGCTCGGCATCCGGTCCATCATCCCCTCCAGCTGGACGATGTCGGCCGCCTCCTCGACGCGCCGGTCCACCTCCTCCTGCTCGTACTTCCGGAGCCGGAGCCCGAAGGAGATGTTGTCGTACACGTCCATGTGGGGGAACAGCGCGATGTTCTGGAACACCATGGAGATCCCCCGGTCTTTCGGCGGGAGGTTCGTCACGTCGCGCCCGCCGATCTCGATAGTGCCCTCGGTGGGCAGCGTGAGGCCGGCGATCGTCTCCATCGTGGTCGACTTCCCGCACCCGGAGGGGCCGACGAAGGTGACGAACTCGCCGTCCTCGATCTCTAGGTTCATGTCGTCGACTGCCGTTACGTCCTCGTACCGTTTCGTGATTCCCTCTAGTGTGACTGATGCCATGGTTACTCCTTGACCGCCCCCGTGGTGAGTCCGCTCACGATCTTCTCCTGCGCGACGACGACGAGGATGGCGACCGGCAGCACCGCGACGATGCTGGCCGCCGCCATGAGGTTGTACAGCACCTCGAACTCGCCCTGGAACCGCAGTATCCCTTCGAGCATCGGGGCCCAGCTCCCGGGCCGTCCGTCGGTCATCAGCGAGCTGAAGAAGTACTCGTTGTACACCGAGATGAACGTCAACACGCCGGCGGTCGCGACGCCCGGCGCCGACAGCGGGACGATGACCCGGAACAGCGCGCCGAGTCGGGTCGTCCCCTCCACGCGGGCCGCGTCCTCCAGCCCGTCGGGGATCTGCGAGTAGAACGTCATCAGGATGAAGATCGACAGCGGCAGGAAGATCGCCGACAGCGGGATGAAGATCGCGTACGGGGTGTTGTACAGCGACCCCGCCGAGATCAGCGGCCGCAACACGTCGACGTTGGTGTTGAACAGCCGGTTCAGCGGGATGAAGAACGCCGCCGGCGGGAAGAAGGACGTGACGAGCACCAACAGCAGCATCGCGTTGCGTCCCCGGAACCGGAGCCGACCGAACACGTAGCCGGCGAGGCTCCCGACGAGCAGCACCGCGACGGTCGCGATCGTCGCGATCAGGAAGCTGTTGAACACGTACCGGTGGAACGGCAGCGTCTGGAAGACCTCGATGAACGCCGCCGGGTTGAACCCCGCCGGGAGGAACACGCCGACCTCGGAGAGGTTGTTCCGCGGTGTCAGCGCGACCACGAGCAGCCAGTAGAACGGGAACAGCGTCGTGACGAGGAAGAATATCGTCGCGACGTAGAACGTCGCCCGGTACGCGCGGTCCGGGTTGGAGATCATCTTCGCGGCCCACGCCTCGACGAGGCCGCGGTCGAGTTCGGGCTCGTCCGCCTTCGCCTGTTCCGCCATCTCGACGGTCGGGTCGTCCCCGTCGGCCGACTCGTCGGCGGTGGGGTCGGCGCTCATGCGACACCTCCCTCGCTGTTGCGCAGCGCGAGCAGGTACAACACGACGAACGCGCTGATGACGACCGCAGTCAGGAACGCCACCGCGGAGGCCGTCGCCCAGCGCCGACTGTTCTGCAGCGCGATGATCACGAGGCAGGTCAGCGACGGCACGGTCTCACAGCCCGCCGTGGCGTCGATCAGCCCGTAGATGCGCATCGCGTCCATCGTCCGGAACAGCATCGCGACGAGCAGCGCCGGCGCCACGAGCGGCAGGGTGATGTACCGGAACCGCTGCCACGGCGAGGCGCCCGACACCTTCGCCACGTCGTAGAGCCCGCGGTCGATGCTCTGGAGCCCCGCCAGGATGAGCAGCGCCATGAACGCGGTCGTCTTCCAGATGTCGGCGACCAACACGATCATGAACGAGTCCGAACTGCTCGACAGCGGGTTGTCGCCGAACACGCCGAGCCACTGCATGAACTCGGTCCCGAAGCCGATGGTCGGGTTGAACAGGAGGAAGAAGATCATCCCCTGGATGACGATGGGGATGGCCCACGGGATGATGATCGACACCCGGACCCACCGGCGGCCGTAGAAGTCCTGATCGAGCACGAGCGCCTGCCCGAACCCGATCAGCGTCTCGAAGAGGACGCTCAGTATCGCGAACGCCAGCGTGACGAACAGCGCCTGCTGGAGGAACGGCGCCCCGAACTCGACGAACGGGAACGAGTCCGTAGTCGATACCGAGATGAACTGCTGCGTGAAGTTCGTGTCGCCGGTCAGCAGGTCGACGTAGTTGTCGAGGCCGATGAACTCGCCGAACGGATCCGCCGACGCCACCGCGTCCGCGAGCAGCGAGAACCGGAACGTCTCGATCAGCGGGTAGAAGGCGACGACCGCGAGCAGCAGGAACGCGGGAGCTAACAGGACGTAGGCGTACACCTCTTCGCTCTGCGTCTCCAGCCAGTTGAGCGGCCGGGCGAGCAGCGATCCCCCCTCGTCCGCTCGCGTGTCGGTTGACATGCTCGGCCCTCGTTACTCGGCCAGGTCTGACTCGATCGATTCGAGCGAGCTCTGCAGGTCGGACATGGCCTGCTCCGGCGACTTATCGGCCTGGTAGGCGGCCGAGACCTCGGAGGCGACCTGCGGGCTCTGGTCGGGCCACGCCACGGTGACGGGGCGCGGGACCGTGTTCTGGCCCGCGACCGCGAGCGTGTCCAGGAAGTCGCCGAGCGCCCCCACGTCGTCGGGGTCGACCGACTCGGTCACCGACGGGTCCGGCGGAAGGTACCCGCCCTCGGCGAAGTTGCTCGTCATGACCTCCTCGTTGGCGAACGCCTCCAGCACCTGAACGCACTCGTCGAGCCGCTGGGTGTTCGGGTTGATCGTGAGGTGCCAGCCGCCGAGCGCCCCGGCGGGGCCGCCGGTTCCCTCGTAGGCGCCCTCGCCCGCCTCGACGCCGTACGGGAGCGGCATCACGTCGTAGTCCGCCGGGTCGAAGCTGTCGGAGTCGAGGTTGATCGGGATCGCGTACGGCCAGTTGCGCATGAAGATCGCGTTCCCGGACGTGAACGGCTCGCGAGCCGGCTCTTCGGTGAACGACAGCAGGTCGGTCGTCGAGATCTGCGGGAAGTCGGGGTGGGCGTACTCCGCGTCGGGCCCCTCCATGAACGACCGCATCATGCGGATCGTGTCGTGGACGGGCTCCTCGTTGACCGTGATCGGCCGGTCGCCGATCGGGCCGAAGAGGTTCTCGTGGTCGCCGAAGTACGCGCCGCCGAAGGCGGTCATCGTCTCGTTGAACGTACAGCAGGCGAGCCCGACGTAGTTGTCGGCCTGGGTGGTGAACCCGTAGTCGAAGCCGTCGCCGTCGGGACCGCCGTTCTGCTCCCACACGTCGGCGGCCATCTCGGCGAACTCCTGCCAGCTCATCGGCTCGGTCGCCCAGTTCTCGCCCTCGGGGTCGTAGCCGGCGTCCTCGACGACGTCCTTCCGGTAGTGCATCACCGGGTAGTCCGGGAACAGCGGGAGCCCGAACAGGTCGCCGCTCCCCGGGTCGCTCGCGGTGCTCACCGCGCTGTCGAGGTAGTCGCTCTGGACGTAATCGAGCGTCTCGGAGGAGAGCTCCTCGCTCAGGTTCACGAGCTGGCCGCGCGCGATGAACGGGATCGTCCACCCGGAGTCCATCATGAAGATGTCCGGGCTGGCCCGCCCGGCGTCCAGCGCCGAGGTGAACTCGGACCGGCGCGCGCCCGACTCGAAGTCGCCCGGCAGGATCTCGATCTCGATCTCCTCGTCGAGCCCCGCGTCGTGGAGGCTCTGGCTGACCGAGTCGGAGATCCCCGCCCACTCGCTGTCCATCGTAATCTGGATCGGCCCGTCGCCGCCCCCGCCGCCGGAACAGCCGGCGAGCCCGACGGCCGCCCCAGCGGCGCCTGTCGCCTCCAGGAACTGTCGCCGCGATACCCCCACACGTCCGGTCTCGTGATCGGATTCACTGTCGACCATTACAGCTGTTGTTACTAAATCCGCCTATATATAATTATTGTTGCCAACACTCACTGTTGATCGAGCGCGCGCGTTCGCGACGGACCGCCGACTGACCGCGCTTCTCGACTCCCGCGCGTCTCCTCTCGGTTCCGTCGGAACGGCTATGGATCCCGAGCGCCGAGTGGCTGTCAGTCATGGGTTCAACCGGCGCGACCGTGGGACGGCTACGAGACGGGGCGGTTCAGTGGCTCGAACGCGTGTTCTTCGGAGGCGCGGAGATATCGCTGCTGTCGTCGCCCGCGTTCGTCGCGGTGCTCGTCCTCCAGACGCGCTCCCCCGACGCGGTCCCGATCGCCGGGCTCCTCGCGATCGGGTTCGGGAGCGTCGCGCTCGCGCTGTTCCGGGCGAAGACGCTCGACGTCGGCGCGTGGCCGCGCCGCGGCGAGCTGGCGACGCTCCCCCTTCGGGTCGGCTACTTCAGCGCCCTCTTCCTCCTCTCGACGGTCGGGGTCGCGGCGGCGGCGACGGCGGCCGGCTCGCTGTGGCTCGCCCTGCTCGGCGGGATCGTGCAGCCGCTCGGGCTCGCGGCGTTCCCCCGCGCCTACCGCGCCGTCCACGGCGAGCCGCTCCAGCACACTCCCGGGGTGGACCTATGAGCGACGACCGGTCGGGCCCCGGCGCCCTGCGCGACGCGGTCGAGGCCCTCGCCGATCCCGAGCACACCGGCGAGAACCGCTGTCTCCCCTGCACCCTCGTCAACGCGCTCGGCGTCGCGGTCGTCGCCGGCCTGCTCTCGCGGCGCCGCCGGTCGCTCGGCCTCCTCGCCGCCGCCCTCGGCGGCGCGGCGATCTGGCTCCGCGGCTACGTCGTCCCCGGAACGCCGCGGTTCGCCCCGCGGCTCGTCGCCCCGCTCCCGATCGACGTCGGGCCCGACCACCGCGCGGGGATCGACTCCGACTCGCTCGCCGACGGGAAGGTTACGGTCGAAGCGGCGGGGGACGGCCCGGCCGATGGCGATCCGGCGGAGGGCGACCCGGTTGAGGGCGATCCGGCGGAGAGCGCCCCGGTTGAGGGCGACCCGGCAAACGGCGAACCGGCGGAAGGCGACGCGGAGGTCGGCGAGCCGGCCCTCGGTCCCGGACACGACGCCGGCATCGCCCCGAGTGCCGGGAGTGCGGACGACGAGGGCAATGAGAGCCGCGGAGACGGCGGTCCGGTCGACCCGGAGGCTCTCGTGGCGACGCTCGTCGACGCCGGCGTGCTCGTCGACGACGGCGAGACGCTCCTCCTCGACGACTCGTTCCGCGCCGCGCTCGCCGACCGGATCGACGCGCTCCGTCGCGGCCCCGACGAGGCGCTCGCCGAGCGCGCGGCGGCGCTCGCCGGCCCCGGCATCGACGGCCGGGTCCACGACGGCCGGATCCTGCTCGCCGGCGGGCGCGACGCCTGGCTGAGCCGCCCGGTCGCGCTGGCGGAGACGGCGGCCGCGGAGACGCTCCGCGAGCGGGGCGTCGACGACGCGGTCGCCCGGCGGGCGGCGCGGCCGCTCCGCGCGTTCCTCGACACGTGTCCCGTCTGCGACGGGCCGGTCCGCGAGACGACCCTCCGGAACTGCTGTGGCGGCCCCGGTGGCGTCAGCGGCGACCCCGAGCGCGCCGTCCGCGCCTGCGCCGACTGCGACGCGGTCGTCTTCGCCGACCGGTCCTGAGGGCGGCGCCGAGGCGCTCGGCGGCGCCGAGGCGACGATCGAGTTGCCCCGCTCACCCCGCCCGGTCGCCGTCGCGCGCCGCCGCGGCCGGCTCGTCGGCGGCGGGCGACGGAGCGCCCGCTTGCCTGTCGGCGACGCCGGGATCGGGGCCGTCGGCCGCGGCGGTGACCGTCACGTCGCGCTTGGGGTAGGGGATCTCGATGTCGGCCGCGGCCAGCGCCTTGTACAGCGCGCGGTTGAGCTCGTGTTGGGCGCGCCGCCGTCGCGTCGGTCCCCTGACCCAACAGAGCAGCTCGTACTGCAGCGCAGAGTCCCCGAACGAGCGGAGCCGCGCCCGCGGCTTCGGGGAGTCGAGGACCAGCGGCTCCGCCCCCACGACCTCGACCGCGAGCGCCTCGAACGCGTCGATGTCGGTCCCGTAGGCGACGCCGATCGGGACGCGGACGCGACGCCGGCTCTGCGGCGCGGACTCGTTGGTCACCTTCGCGGCGTTGAGCGCGGCGTTCGGAACCGTCACCAGCACCTCGTCGCGGGTGAGAAGCGTCGTCGAGCGCACGCCGACCTTGATCACGGTCCCCGCGGTGCCGTCGTCGAGGACGATGTAGTCACCGATCTTGTAGGTGTCGTCGAAGTACAGCGCGATGCCGCCGAAGAAGTTCGCGACCGTGTCCTTCGCGGCGAAGCCGACCGCGATGCCGGCGACCCCCGCGGCGCCAAGGAGCGGCGTGATCTCGATGCCCCACAGCCACAGCAGCGTCCCGGCGCTGCCGACGAGGACCGCGAGCGTCCAGACGTTCGAGAAGACGGGCGCGAAGTCGAACCGGCTGCCCTCCTCGTTGACGGCGGCGACGACCCGGTTCACGACGCCGTTCGCGGCGTGTGCCCACACCAGCACGATGACCGACAGCGACGGCCGACCGAAGATGTCGTCGAGCAGCTGCGGGTCGACGAGGACGGACGATCGGATCGCGGGGACCTGGGTGAGGACGAACACCCCGGCGAGCGCGGCGGTGACGACGAGCGGCGCGCGAAGCGAGGAGATGACGATGTCGTCGTACCCGGAGTCGGTGGCCGAGACGTACCGGCGGGCGACACGCAGGACGACGAACTCCATCCCGAGGGCGGCGACGACGGAGACCGCGAGGACCGCGACCGTCGCCTCGACCGCGGTGAGCCCTTCGAACAACGCGGGCAGGGAGGGAATCATGTCGCCTGAGACGCGACAGCGAGAGATAACCGTTTCTGCGGCGAGTGCCTGCCGACGGCCGACGACTGGATCTTCCGAACCGCGGCTACTCGAACCGCTTCCGGACGCTCTCCGCGTGCGCCTCCAGCCCCTCGGCCTCCGCGAGCGTCGTGATCGTGTCGGAGAGCCCGTCGAGCGCGTCGCGGTCGAGCCGCTGGACCGTCGACGACCGGAGGAAGGTATCGACCGAGAGCCCGCCGTAGCGCTTCGCGCCGCCGTTCGTCGGAAGCACGTGGTTCGTCCCGGTCGCGTAGTCGCCCGCGGCCACGGGCGAGTACGGGCCGAGGAACACCGAGCCCGCGTTCGAGATCCGATCGAGGAGCGCCTCGTCGTCGTCGGCGACGATCGAGAGGTGCTCGGCCGCGTACTCCTCGGCGAACAGCACCGCCTCGGGCATCGAACGCGCGTGGAGCACGCCGGAGGCCTCGTTGTCGAGGGCGGCCCGGATCGTCTCCTCGCGCTCGCGGCCCGCGACCTGCTCGTCGACCGCCTCGGCGACCGCCGAAGCGAGGTCCGCGTCGTCGGTGACCGCGACCACGGAGGCGTTCGGGTCGTGCTCCGCCTGCGCCACGAGGTCGGCCGCGACGAGGTCGGGGTCCGCCCCCCCGTCGGCGAGCACGAGCACCTCGCTCGGCCCCGCGAGGAAGTCGATCTCCACGTCGCCCTGCACGACCGCCTTCGCGGCGGTGACCCACTTGTTGCCGGGGCCCACGACCTTCTGCGCGTTCGTCACGGTCTCCGTGCCGTACGCGAGCGCGCCGATCGCCTGCGCGCCGCCGACCTGGTACACCGCGTCGGCGCCGGCCTCGTGGATCGCCGCGAGCGTCACCGGGTTCAGCTCCTCGGCGGGCGGGGTCGCGACCGAGACGTGGTCGACGCCCGCCACGGTCGCCGGGATCACGCCCATCAGCGCGCTGGAGGGGTACGCCGCCGCGCCGCCGGGCACGTACACCCCGGCCCGATCGAGCGGGCGGAACCGGCGGCCGAGCTCGCGGTCGCCGAACGCCTCGCGCCAGTCCTCGGGGCGCTGTCGCTCGTGGAACGCGCGGATGTTCGCGGCCGCCTCGCGGACCGCGTCGAGCACCGGGTCGCCCGCGTCGTCGAGCTCGGCGTGCGCGCGCTCCGCGTCGTCCGTCACGTCGATGTTGCCGACGGTCACGCCGTCGAACTCCTCGGAGAACTCCCGCAGTGCCACGTCCCCCTCCTCGCGAACCCGACCGACGATCTCGCTCACGTCGTCGCGGACCGCGTCGACGCCCGCGTCGCGCTCGAAGAAGGCGCGGCGCTCGGCCGGCGAGAGGTCGGCGACGGTTCGTACATCCATACCCGGACTCGGTGCCGCGGTCAAAAGGGCGTTCCGACTCTCGCCCCGGCGCCGAACCCCCCGCTCACTCCAGCGGCCGGATCCCGGTCGCGTCCAGCGTCGCGAGCGCGACCAGCCCGACCAACAACGCGGCGGCGGCGAAGAGGATCGGCGCCGACAGCGCCACGGCGACCTCGTAGGGCGCGACGAGCCGAGTCGTCCCGCGGACGACGAACGACAGGAAGACGATTCCGAACGCGGCGAGAGCGAGACCGACGAACCGGGACCTGTTCACGTCTCCCCGCCTCCCATTCAGTCGGACTGGGCGATCCCCGGCCCGTGCGGCCCGTGCTCGCGGTGGTCGCGGCCGGCGTCGAAGCCGCCGCACATCTCGTAGAACACCGCCTCGGGATCCTTGTTCCACTGCCACTTCCAGCGGGTCCGGACGAGCAGCGAGATCTTGCGAGTGAACGACAGCTCCGGCGTCGTCGACACCGTGTCGTACCCCAGGTTCCGGATCAGCCGGTGGTGGTCCGCGTACAGCACCGCCGCGAGCAACACCGCGAGCTGGCAGTCCTCGGGGAGGTACTTGATCCCGGCGACCCCCTCCTCGTAGAGCCGTTCGGTCCGGGCGAGCTCCTCGCGGATCGCGGCCGCCACGTCGGCGTCGAACTCCAGGTTCAGGAGCTGATCCTCGCTCACGCCGTGTCGACGGAGCGTCTCCAGCGGGAGGTACACCCGGTCGCGCTCGACCACGTCCTCGCGCACGTCCCGGATGAAGTTCGTCATCTGGAACGCCTCGCCGAGCTTCGTCGCGTGGGGGAGCGCCTTCGACTCGGCCTCCCCGTCGAGCTCCATGATCGCCGTCATCATCCGGCCGACGGCAGCCGCGGAGCCGTCCATGTACGACTCCAGCTGCTCGTAGGTCTCGTACCGGTCCGTGTCGATGTCGCTCGCCATCGCGTCGACGAACGCGTTCACGTCCGCATCGGGAATGCCGTGCTCGTCGCAGACCGCGGCGAACGCTTCCAACACCGGATCGTCGGTCGCTTCCTCGCCCAGCGCGGCCCTGCGGAGCCGGTCGAGCTCCGCCCGCTGCTCGTCCGGCGGCGCGGTGTCCGCGGCGTCGACGACCTCGTCGGCGATCCGGAAGAAGCCGTACAGCACGTACGTCGGGTGACGGATCCGCTCCGGAAGCAGCCGAGTCGCGACGTGAAACGTCTTCCCGGTCCGACGCTGGATCCGCTTCCCCCGGGCAACCTGCGTTTTCTCTACCATGCTGACCTCTGACAGCCGGCAGGGAAGGTCGATAGCGGGTCGCCAATCATAACATACGGGTCGGACTGCAAGAACATAACAGTTCGCACAGCACAGTTCGATATCCGGTGGATGCCTCACCGGCCGCCGGCGGTCGGGTTCTCCCGCCGCGATCGCCGGCGTCAGTAGAAGGTGTCGGAGCAGTCGTACACGACCCCGTGCTCCGGGCAGACGTACTTGCAGTGGCGGTGGTACATCGGGGTCTCACACAGGGGACAGGGCCGGCCGCCGGCGTCGGCTGTCGCCCCCGATCCGGCACTCTCCGCGCCCCCGGCGCCGTTCGCCCTCTCCTCGGCGTCGCTCATACCGGTCAAACGGACCCGTCCGGCATAACCGCTGTCCTCGGCGGGGGCGCCGATCCGGGAGGGGCGCCGATCCGGGAGGGACCCGATCCGGGAGAGGCGCCGATCCGGGAGGGGCGCCGATCTGGGAGGGGCACCGATCTGGAGTTGCGCCGTACCGGTGGGTCGCGCGGAGTCAGGCGTCGGCCAAGGAGTCGTACACCGACTTCGCGACTGACTCCTCGCCGAACGGGAGCGTCAACACGCCGCCCCATTCCTCGTCGGTCAGCGCCGACACCGTCGCCCCGTCCAGTTCGACCCGCCTGACCTCGGTCCCGTCGAGCGTCATCGACACGACGAACCCCTCCGGATCGTCCGTCGCGCCGGCGTCCGCCAGCCCCGCCTGTAACGCGTCGATTCCCGCGTCGCCGAGCGAGACGTACACGAGGTGTTCGTCGCCCTCGGCGATCACGCCCTGAACGCGGTCCAAGTCGCCGGCGCCGAAGAGCCGTCGGTCGTCGTCGCCGTCGCGGAGCAGTCGCGCCTCGAACGGGGCGTCGGGATCGACCGGGACCGACCCGGACTCGTCGCTCTCGTCGTCGCCGGCCGCGTCGCCGTCGATCGCACCGCCGACGACCGTGTCCCAGCCGGAAGCGGTCCCGCCGCCGATCGCCACGCCGTCCGCCACCGAGGTAGCGCCGGCGAACCCGACGGCGCCGACCGCCAGCGCCGCCCCGACCCCGCCGAGCATACCGCGTCGAGAGAGTTCCATACGCGACGGTCCCCGTCGCCGGTAAAAAGGGTTACACGCCGATTCACGCGGCTGATAACGGGGTCGGGGAGTCCGTCGAGACCGCGTCGGATCCGGTCCTACTGCTCACCGAGCTTCCCGCCTATCCTCTCGGCGCGGATCCGGCCGGAGCGTGTTGATCCCGTCAGCGAGCTCGACAATAAACTAAAAAAATCCTATGTGAACGGCGGTGATTAAACTTATTAGCCTGTAGGTGTCACTCTGCTAATCGGTGGCGACACCCACGTTACACAATGACACAACCAGAGACAGGCGAAGACGCTTCAGGAGAACGAGCGGGTACCTCGTCCCGGTACACCTATCGAGAGGCGGTGGCGCTGGACGAAGACAGGTTCGACGGTGAGGCGGTCGATCGACGGACGTTCCTCCGGGTTGCGGCCGTGACCGGAGCGGCGCTCTCGCTTCCGGGCGCGGCAGCCGGGCAGAGCGAGGCCCAAATGGCTGTCACGGACGACTCGATGACGGACCTCGCGGAGTTCGTCGTCAACTCGACGCCCGCGGAGTACGAGGCCGCTCTCGCGATCGAGTTCGCGGACGGCGGGTCGCTGGACGCGTTCTACGACGAGTTCGGTGACCCCGACTGGGACATCGACGAGGACGACCGAGCGCCGAAGGCGGTGACGCGTGACAGTCCCAGTCCGTCTGCACACGCCAACGTCACGGCACAGGAACTCGCGTTCGCCTTCGACGAGATCGGCGGCATCGACCACGTCGATTTCTCGCCGGGTGCCAACCCGTTCTGGCGGCTGGACGAGCCCTACGCGGACAGCGTCTTCCCCGACGTCGAGAACGCGCGCGACTTCCTCTCGCATCCGGAGGTGGGTCAGGGGCTCGACCACCTCGCGGCGGAGTATCCGGACATGGTCCGCGTCCACCGGATCGGGCAGGGGCCCGGCTGGGAGAACTTCTTCACCGGCGACGACTCCGACCCGCAGGACATCTACGTCGCGGAACTCACCAACGACATTCAAGACGAGGCGTCGTTCCAGGAGAAGGACAAGGCGGTCTTCATCGTCGGCATCCACGGTAACGAGCGCGCCGGCGTCGAGGCCGGGAGCCGGATCATCGAGGACGCCGTCAGCGGCGACGCCGACGAATTCACCGACCTCCTCGACGACATCGTCATCGTCTGGGTCTACGTCAACCCGGACGGCTGGACGGTCCGCAAGCCGCAGTTCGGACCGAACCCGTACGAATCCTTCTTCGGCTCACCCCATTACGGCCACTACCGAGGGAACGCGTCGGAAGTCGACACCAACCGACAGTACCCGACGATCGGATGGGCGAATCCCGCGTTCTGGCCGGCCGACCACGGGGACGCCCCCGACGTACGACCCGGCTACGACGTGGGGTACGACGATGTCGTCCCGGACGCACTGTCGACCGTCGGCCACCTCCGCGGGTACGACAACGTCGAGTACCTCTGTGACTACCACATGATGGGGTTCGCGGACACGATGGTGTTGAACCTCGAGTCCAACGCTGCCTACGAACACGACGGCACCCACAACCTCGACGAGGTGAACAAGCGCATCGACGCGGCGATGACCGACCGGTGGGAGAGTCCGGAGGCGATCGCCGCCGACACTACCCGTGCGGGGAAGGACACCATATTCGGCGACCCCGACGACTACGTTCCGGACGAGCTGCTCGACTACGGCTCGATCTACGACTCGCTGGGCTACAACATCACCGGCGGACTGCTCGGATGGGCGGGTCAGCCCGAGGAGTTCGGCGGTCTCGGTGCCGTCACGGTCGCCCCCGAACTCGCGATGCGGGCCTGGGTGAACTGGCGCCCGTACATCGAGCGCCACTTGGCGACCACCTATCGGATCTCGATGCGCGAGTTCGCCGAGATGTGCGCAGCGGACACCGACGCGACGGTCGCGACGGGCGGTCAGGACACCGCCTACGTAACGACCTCGGAACTCACCCGTAAGTCGGCCGATCTGTCGCACACCGACGAGAGCCCCGGAAATGGCGGTGGTCCCGGAAATGGCGGTGCCCCCGGCCGAGAACGGGCGACCGAGGTCCAAACCCGACACGGGACGGTGCAGCCGGGCCCGTCCGGACGGGCAGACGCCCCCGCTCGGAGTCGGACGCACTCCCTCGCAGTGCGACTCTCAGACAGCGGGACCGACGAGGGCGTCGTGAAGCTGATCAATCCGGGAGGGCAAGCCGTTCGGACCATCGATCTCGGCGAGACGGACGACCGGAGCTTCTACGTCCCGAGACCGGCGGAAGGCGACTGGTCGATCGAGTTCGACGGTGACGGAGCGGTCGAGGCCGACTTCGTCACCGTCGAGAGCGAGGAGGAACACCCCGACCCGGAGGAGGCCTTCGGGTACTCCCAGGAGGAGTACGTCGTCAATCCGATGCAGTTCTTCGCCGACCTCGAACCGAACCTGGAGTCTGGGAGCATGGAGGGTGTGCGAGTCCACGACGTGCAGATCGGCCGCCTGATGCGTGGCAACTCCGGCAAGCGTCGGTACGACAAACTCGTCGTCTCTCACGATGTCGGTCGTGACAGCGACGAGTACGTCGCGGCGATCGAGGAGTTTGTCGAGGCGGGCGGCGATCTCGTGTTGACGGACACGGGCCTGTACCTCCTCGACCGACTCGACGTGGGGGACGCCGGAGCGCTGTCTGCCGAGGACATCCAGACGATCGAGGTCGGGATCGCGAACTTGGCGGATCGGGACTTCGACCACTACCTGCTCGACGACATCAGGCCGCTCCAGCGCGAGATGTGGAAGAGTCCGCAGATCGGGTACGTTCCCAATGAAAACGACCAACCGGCGACAGTCATCGACGACGACGCCTTCACGGCTGCTGGCGGCGACATCGCCGGACGGATGCAGGGTGTCGAGGAGTCATCGGAGGGCGAGGAGGTCGTCGGTGACGGCGTGGCCGCCGGGTCACTCGGGGCTGGCGACGCCGAGATCAGTCTCCTCGGCTCTATCCTTCCACCGGCCAACCAGCGTGAGCTCCACCCGTTCGGGATGGCCGACTACGCCGTCTCGTTCATGGGCCATACGATGATCTGCAACGCGCTCGGGTTCCAGCAGCGTCGGTTCTACGAGGGCGAACTCGTCGGCACGTGGGGTGAGGTACGGTAGCTCCGCACCACGAGGGACGGCGACATTTTGGCGCTCGACATCCGGTCCGTGGTATCGCACTCGCCGAATCTCTCAGCAGATCCTCGACTCTCCCGTCGTCACGCTTCTCAGCCTCACGCTTCTTCGAACGCGATCGACTCGCGCCCCTCCGTCTCGCCGAACAGCCAGTCGGCGTGGTCGACCGCGTACTCGCGGTGCTCCTCGGTGATGTAGCCGAGCGCGTCCTCGACGACGACGGGCCGGTAGTCGCGGAGCCCGGCGCTGCCCGCGGTGTGGAGCACGCAGACGTTCGCGAGCGTCCCGCAGATCAGCAGGTCGTCGATGCCGTGCGCGTCGAGGTACCCCTCCAGATCCGTCTGGTAGAACGCGTCGTACGTGTGCTTCTCGACGACGTGGTCCTCCTCGCGTACGTCGAGGTCGCCGACGAGCTCGGCGTCCCACGACCCCTCGACGACGTGCTCGCCCCACCGGTCGAACTCGTCGTAGTAGTGGGTGTCCTCGAACTGGTCAGGGGGGTGCACGTCCCGGGTGTACACGACGCTCGCGCCGGCGTCGCGGGCGCGGTCGACGAGGGCGGTCACCGGCTCGACGGCCGCCTCGCTCGGCTCGGCGTAGAGGCTCCCGTCGGGGTGACAGAACCCGTTCTGCATGTCGACGACGATCACCGCGGTCTCGGTCGGGTCGTACGGCATGCGCGGAGGTTGGGCGTCCGGGCTCAAAAACCACCGGCGCCGCTCGCAGTCCGATGTCACCCCGGTGTCGCTCGCGGTCGCGCCGCTGCCGCGATCACACCGACAAACTACTTATCGGGTCGGCCGTAATCGCACCTATGCGACGGGTTCTCACCCTCTCGTTCGTCGCGGCCGCGATCGCCCTCCTCTCGCTCGGCGCCGGCGGGGCCGCCGCCGTCTCTCCCGGGGCCGCGATCGCGGGAGACGCCCCGGCCAGCGCGACCGCCGCCGAGTGCGGCGTCGGTGACGGGACCGACCTCGTCGGCTGCTGGAACGGGACCCACTACGAGGACGAGCTCGCGTTCAACCAGACGGACGGGCTGACCGAGCCCGAGTTGGAAGAGCTGACGCACCTGACGATGGCCCGCGTCGAGCACGTCCGAGAGCGCCCCTTCCGCGAGGACGTGCCGGTCGAGACCGTCACGCGCTCCGAGTTCACGAACGGCTCCGCGAGCGGGGGTACGGGCGGCTCCGACGCCGAGTTCCGGCGCTGGAACGACCAGGTGTGGAAGGCGCTGTTCGTCGTCGGCGAGGACGAGAACGCGTCCGACGCGATCGACAGCGTCTACGGCGGCGCGGTCTCCGGGTTCTACTCGCCGGGCCAAGACCGGATCGTCCTCGTCGTCCCGGAGGGCGAGGACCCGCAGATCGACCCGTCGACGCTGGCACACGAGTTGGTCCACGCGATGCAGGACCAGTACCACGACCTCACGCGGCCCCGTTACGTCGGGGCCACGCAGGACGCCGACCTCGCGGTCGACGGGATCGTCGAGGGCGAGGCGGTCCATATCGAGGAGCGCTACGACGCGCGCTGTGCCGCCAACTGGAGCTGTCTCGCCCCGCCAGACTCCGGCGGTGGGGGCGGAGGGGCGGTCCCCAACTACAACTTCGGCATCCTCCAGACCGTCCTTCAGCCGTACTCTGACGGTGCGCTCTACGTCGAATCGCTCGTCGACGAGAGAGGGTGGAGCGCCGTCAACGAGACGATGAACCGGCCGCCGAACGCGACCTCGGAGGTGATACACCGCGACCCCGACTACGAGACCAGCGAGGTCGCCTTCGAGGACACCGCGACCGACGGCTGGGAGACGTATCCGGACCAGGGCGTCAACGGATCGGACACCGCCGGCGAGGCGTCGATGTTCGTGATGTTCTGGTACCAGAGCTACGAGTACCGCCACGCGGTGTTGGACCCGGACGCGACGGTTCGGGAGAACATCCGGATTCACACGCAGCCGGACGAGCAGCTCCGGACCCGCGCGAACTACAACTACGCACACGAGTCGACCGCCGGCTGGGCGGGCGACGAGCTGTATCCCTACCGGAACGACGGGAACGCCACTGCGGACGGGAGCGGCGACGACACGACCGCGGTCGACGGAGAGGACGGGTACGTCTGGGTGACCGAGTGGCAGACGACCGCGGACGCGACCGAGTTCCGGGAGACGTACCTGCGCATGCTGACCGCCCACGGCGGCGACGACTACACCGCGGGCGAGGTGTACGAGGTCGCGGACGGGGACTTCCGCGGGGCTTACGGCGTCGAACGCAACGGGACCACCGTGACGATCGCGCACGGTCCCGAGCCCGCCGACGTGCTCGAACTCCGACCGGACGCCGACCTCGAACTCCCCTCGACCGACGACGGAGACGACGACGGTGACGGGGCTGACGGGGACGACGGCGTCGGCGGCGAGGTCGGGTCAGACGACGGGAACCACTCCGACGGCGACGACGCCGGCCCCGACGGGGGCGACGCGGACGACGGCGGCTCCGGTCCCGACGCCGCCACCGACGACGGCGTGCCCGGATTCGGCGTCTCGGCCGCGCTCGTCGGCCTGCTCGCGGCGGTGGCCCTCTTCGCGCGTCGCGTGCGTCCCTGAGCGGTCGGGCTCGGCCGAGGTCGCCCGCCCGACTCAGGGGGCTTTTCCTCCCTCGCGGCCGAACCGTCGGCTATGACCGACTTCGACATCGTCGACGCGGCCGCGGTCCGCGAGGGGCGGGCGACCGACGCGTACTTCGAACGGACCGAGGCCGCCTTGGAACACGCGGGGAGAAATCCTCGCGTCGTCGTCGAGGTCACCGCGGACCAGTTCCCCGACGGCGACTTCGAGCTGTTCGCCGGGTTGAAAGACGCGGTCGCGCTCTTGGAAGGCCGAACCGTCGACGTCGACGCGATCCCGGAGGGGCGGCTGTTCGACGGCGGCCCGGTGATGCGGATCGAGGGGCCGTACCTCGCGTTCGCGCGGCTGGAGACCTCGCTCCTCGGCTTCCTCTCGCACGCCTCCGGGATCGCCACCGCGGCCCTCGACTGTCGGGTCGCGGCGCCGGAGTCGCAGGTCCTCTCGTTCGGCGCGCGCCACGTCCATCCCTCGATGACCGCGGCGGTCGAGCGCTCGGCGCTCCTGGCCGGGTTCGACGGGTTCTCGCACGTCGCCGCCGGCGACCTGATCGGCCGAGAGGCGTCGGGGACGATGCCCCACGCCCTCGCCATCTGCTTCGGTCGGGGCGAACAGGAGGCCGCGTGGCGCGCCTTCGACGAGGCCGTCGACGAGTCGGTCCCGCGGATCGCGCTGTGTGACACCTACTCCGACGAGGTCGACGAGGTGTTGCGCGCGGTCGAGACGCTTGGCGATCGCCTCGACGGCGTCCGGCTCGACACCACCGGCTCGCGCCGCGGCGACTTCCGGCACATCGTTCGGGAGGTGCAGTGGGAGCTGGACGTCCGCGGTCACGCGGATATCGACGTGTACGTCTCCGGCGGGCTCGGTCCCGACGACCTCCGCGGGCTTCGCGACGTCGTCGACGGGTTCGGCGTGGGCGGGTACGTCTCGAACGCCGACCCGGTCGACTTCGCGCTCGACGTGGTGGAAGTCGATGGAGAGCCGGCCGCCAAGCGCGGCAAGCTCTCCGACGCGAAGGACGTGTACCGCACCGCCGACGGCGCCCACGCGGTCGGGTTGGCGGACCGCTCGGGCCCCGAGGGCGCCGAGTCGCTCATGGAGCCGGTGATCCGCGACGGCGACGTGGTCGCCGACGACGCGTTCGACCTCGACGCAGCGGCGGAGCGCGCGCTCGCGGACGCGGAGGCGGTGGGGTACGGAACGGAGTGACAGAGACGAGGCGGAGTGACAGAGACGAGGCGGAGTGACAGAGACGAGGCGGAGTGACAGAGACGAGGCGGAGTGACAGAGNGACAGAGACGAGGCGGAGTGACAGAGACGAGGCGGAGTGACAGAGACGAGGCGGAGTGACAGAGACGAGGCGGAGTGACAGAGACGAGGTAGAGTAACGGATCGGGAGAAAACGGGTGTCTGCGGCCGCTACAGCTCTTCGACCGCGCCGCCGTCGGCGCGCTCTCGGAACACCTGCCCTTCGATGAGCGTCACCATCGTCTCCTCGTCCTCCCACGCGTTCGGCGCGAGCTTTGCCTTCCGGCAGGCGCGCGAGAGGAACTCGGCGCCGGACCAACCGTTTTCGACGGGGACCGTCGGATAGAGCCAGCCGTGCGAGTTGCCGCCGTCGACGGCGACGCCGTGAGTGCCGACCTTCAGGTCGGCGAGCGGGTCGTTGGTGAGGACCGTGTTCGAGACGACGAACACGGAGACGGTGATGTTGTCGAGCTCCTTTGGTTCGACCTCGGAGCCGCAGGAGTCGTCGGAGGCGGCCTTGATGGCGGCCTCGACGATGGCGTGACCAAGCTGATCGGAGGTCTCCCACGCGCCGGCGCAGCCGCGGAGCCGCCCGCGTCCCCTCGTGGATTCCAACCGGACGAACGCCCCCGTTCGGGCGTAGAACGCCTCGCGCATACTCCCTGGTTGTTCGCGCTGCCCGTGTCGGACGAACGACTCGACCGCCTCCCGCGCGAGTTCGACCGCTCGTGCACCGTCGTCGTACGACAGCTGAACGGTCTGAGCCTCGGACATGATAGTCCCTTACGTTGCTGACGACTTGAACGCTTCCCTTGCGAACTCGGCGGCTCGTCCCCGCTCCCCGGGGGAGCGTGGCGGGGAGCGACCGCTCTCGACGTCGCCGACCACTTCGATGTCGCCGACCGCTCTCGACGTCGCCGACCGCCTCGGCCGTCTCTGTCCCCGCTCGGCGACCGAACCCCTTATTCGCGGGCGTCGGCTACACGCGATCGGACAGAGGGAGCCCGACTCCCGTGCCTCTGGCATGAGGAAAGTCCCCCCACCGGCCGGACGGGCGACCGGGCACACGCCCGGAGTCGGAGACGGCTGGCTCTGGAACAGCAACGACACCCCCCACCCCGACCCGTGATTCGCGCGGTCGATTCGGCGACCGCGGCGGCCGCGGGGTCACCCGCGACCGCGCGAACCGACCCGCAAGGGAAGGGAGCTAACCCGATGAGGATCGACGGGTGGGAACGGATGGAACGGCGAATCCTCGCCGGTGCAAGTCCGCGCCACAAGGTAGTCCGGCCACGGCGCGGACGCTCAGCCGAATGTCGGGACGAACCGAAGGGGGCTTACTCCCCTCAGTCCGCCTGTACTCCGTAGTTACGGCTCTCGCCGTCGCCGCCGACGCGGTCCGCCTACACTCCCAGAAGCGCCGCACCCGCCTGCCCCGCGTTCTCCATCTCGGGCCCGTAGGTGATGACGATGTAGCCGATCGTCAGGAGGAAACTGTTGTACAGCCCGTGCATCACGGCGACGACGACGAGGTTCTCCGTGTACTCGTACACCGCGCCGAAGATCAGGCTCGGGACGAAGAGGATGCTGATCGTCGTCAGCATCGCGCCCACGCCGCCGCTCAGCGAGACCACGTGGGCGGGCGCGAACACGGCGGCCGCGAGGAGGATGGCGGGGACCGCGGAGAAGGTCTCTCTCGCGCGGCTCTGGATGACGCCGCGGAACAGGAGCTCCTCGCACGGCCCCACGACGAGCAGCATGGCGACGATCATGACCGGAATGATCGAGGGGTTCTCCAGGGTCATCTGGGCGCCCTGGTTCTGTGCCGGCTCCGTCCCGACCAGCAACACGATCGAGCTGACGGTCAGCGCGGTGACGAGCACGAGCACCGGACCGATAACGGCGATCACGGACTCGACCACGGTCGGCCGCCGGATACCGAGGTACGCCGCGATGTCTTCGCGGTTCAGTCCTCGCCACCGGAGATAGCCGAGGCTGACGCCGACGAACGCGCCGACCTGCCCGACGACGAACGGCGCGACGAACGAGCCGAGGAGCGACGGTTGCCGCCCGGTGAGCGTCGCGACGGCGAAGACGGCGCCACCGACGATCGTGGTGACCGCGAGGAGGCCGAGAATGCCCGCGATGCCCAGCCCGAAGGCGACGCCGACCGCCCGAAGCGGGGACCCCCGGCCCCCCTCGTCGGGCGGGTCGGCGGCGTCGACCACCGCGCCGGCGTCGGTGGGCTCGCCGCCGTCGCTGGCCGCCGGCTCTGTCGGGTCCGCCGCGCCGTCGCGCTCTCGTCCGCCGCCGGACTCGGTACCGAACTCGGAGGGATCGCTCATTGCCACCCGTACGGACCGATCGCCCAAAGGCCTGTCCGTCGTTCCCTCACTCGCCGGACTCCGGGTGGCCGTCGCCCGCTCCGGTTCCGGTTCACCGATGCAGGAGCTCGTACCACAGCACGGCGGTCACGGTCCGGCCGTCGCGGAGCCCCTCGTCGACGACGTCCGCGAGCAGGTCGTCGTACGGCACCGTCTCGACCGCGATCGACTCGTTGTGGTCGAGGTCCCGCTCGGCGGTCGGCTCGCAGCCGGTCGCGAGGAAGTGGTGGTGGACCGAGTTCGCGATCCCGTTCGTCGGCTCGACCGTCGTCAGGCGCTCGAAGGAGTCGGCCTCGTACCCCGTCTCCTCGGCCAGCTCGCGGGCGGCGGCGCGTTCGAGGTCGTCGGCGTCCTCCGGCTCCACCGACCCCGCGGGGAGCCCGCGGTTGACCCGCCCGACGGCCTGCCGCCACTCGTCGATGACGACGGCGTCGCCGTCGGGCGTGAGGGGGAGCACCACGACCGCCGGCGCCTCGTCGACGTAGTGGTACCCGTCGGTCTCGCCGTTCGGGAAGCGCACCTCGTCGCGGCGCACGTCGAAGCCGGGACAGCGGTAGTCGATCTCGGTGTCGAGCGTCTCCCACGCGAGCTCGTCGGCGGAGTCGTCCATGCGTCGGGGTCGGCGCTCGGGCACCTAAATCCCCTCACTCGGCGGGGGGCGTCACTTACCCGGTGGGCCACCGGCGGAGACGCTACTCCGCGGGGGCGTCCCGCCGGCGGTCGCGGACCTCGTCGACCGCCCGGCCCGCGAGCGCGCCGGCGACCCACGCGAGCGTCCCCAGCGCGAGGGCCTCGACGCCGACGAAGACGAGCCCGTCGACTTCCAGCAGCGCGGCGACCCGTTCTCCGAGGGGCCGTCCCGAGAGCCCGAGCAGGTAGTGGTCGGCGTTGCTCCCGAGCAGCGCCCCGTAGACGGAGAGCCACGCGAGCGCGACCCCGGCCCCTCGGTAGGCGAGGCCCGCGGTCACGAGGACCCCGAGGGCCGCGGCGTCGAACGCGAGGAACACCACCCCGCCGGCGTGAGCGAAGACGCCCAGCCCGTAGGCGGCGAACGAGGCGAGAAAGAGCAGCGGCGGCACGAGCAGTCGATGCCGACGCGGCGAGCCGTTCGGATTCGAGCCGAGGAGGACGCGGCGAGCGAGGGACATGCTCGCGGATCGTTTCAGCCGCCTCATAAATCCACGCGTCAGGCGGGACTCACTCCCAGTCGCCCAGCGACGCCTGCCCGTCGCCGGTCCGGCGCTCGGCGTCGGCCCCCGGAGCGTCGCCCTCCGCGGTCGGCTCCCCGTCGACCCAGTCGGTGAGCTTTCCGCCGTTGCCGTCGGTGGCGGTCGTCCGGCCATCCGACCTGCGGGGGCGGTCGGCCGCGCCGTCGCTCCCGTCCCCCGGCCCGTCGCCTGCGTCGAACCCGCCGAGTGTCGCCTGGTCGCTCTCGGCGAAGTCGAGCTTCGAGACGCGCACCCCGAGCTTCCGGACCCGGTCGCCGGCGAATTCGTCGAGGAGATCGAGCGCCACCGACTCCACGAGGTCGGGGTCGTCGACGGGGCCGGGGAGGCTCCGGGCGCGGGTGTTCACCTCGTAGGGGGGCTCGACCGCCTTGATCCCGATGGTGCGGTACAGACACCCCCGCTCGCGGGCGCGACGGGCCACGTCGGCGGCCAGCGCGCGCACCGTCTCGCGCTTCCGGTCCTCGTCGGCCGTCGCCGACAGCGACGACTCTCGCGAGAGGCTCTTGGGGAGCCCCGTGGGCGTCACCTCCCGGTCGTCCTCGCCCCGCGCCCGCCGGTACAGCTCCCGGCCGCGGTCGCCCAGCTCCTCGCCGAGCCGGTCCGGGTCGGCGGCGGCGAGGTCCCCCGCGGTCTCGATCCCCATCTCCGCCAGCGTCCGCTCCGTCACCGGCCCGACCCCGTGGATCTCCGCCGTCGGCAGCGACGCGAGGAAGGGCTCGACCTCGCCCGGCGGCACGACGACGAGCCCGTCCGGCTTGTCGGCGTCGCTGGCGACCTTCGCGGTCGACATGTTCGGCGCGACGCCGACGCTCGCGGGCACGCCGGCCTCGCGCTCGATGCGCTGTTTGACGTGCCGGGCGTACCCCTCCGCCAGCGTCCGGGTCTCGGCGGGACCGGCCGCGGCGCTCGGCGGGAGATCCGCTGAGTCGCCGGCGGCGTCCCACGCCGTCCGGTCGGTGACGTCGAGGTACGCCTCGTCGACGCTCACCTCGCGGAGCACGTCGGCGCAGTCGCGGAGGACGGCCTTCACGTCGCCCGCGACCTCCTTGTAGTAGTCGAGGTCGACGGGGAGGTACCGGCCCGCCTCGTCGGGGTCGGGCGCGTCCGGATCGTCGGGGTCGGCGTTCGCCCGTCGGGGGAGCAGCTCCAGCGCCTCCGAGATCGGCATCGCGCTCTCGACGCCGAACGCGCGGGCCTCGTAACTCGCGGTCGCCACCGCGCCGATCGTCTCCCCCGCCTCGTAGCCCATGCCGACGACGAGGGGCTCGCCCGCCATCTCGGGGCGTCGCAGGCGCTCGCAGGAGGCGTAAAAGCAGTCCATGTCGACGTGGAACACGACGCGGTCGCTCCCAGCGTCGTCGTCCGCGTCGGTCCCGGGGAGCGTTCCGCCCGCCATCGCCCGAGGCTCCGCGCCGCGAGGCCTTAAGAATCCGCCACGCGCGGCGGTAGTGGAACCGACGCCGCAGCGGCGGCGGAGCCGCCGACGGCCTCAGAACTGATACCCGAGCCGATATTCGTTTACCCGCCGACCGCGAAGACCGCGCCATGTCCGAACGGATCGACGTGTTACACGTCGACGACGACCCGTCCGTGCTGGACCTCACGGAGGCGTTCCTCGAACGCGAGCTGGGGTCCGTCGCGGTGACGACCGTCGCGGAGCCGTCGGCCGCGCTCGACCGGCTCGACGACGGCGAGTTCGACTGCGTCGTCAGCGACTACGACATGCCCGGCACGGACGGGCTGGAGCTCTTCGAGGCGATCCACGCGGAGCACCGCCGGCTCCCGTTCGTCCTCTACACCGGGAAGGGGTCCGAGGAGATCGCCAGTCAGGCGCTCAACGCGGGCGTCACCGGGTACTTCCAGAAGGGCGGTCCCGAGCAGCTCCGCCGGCTCGCGAACCGGGTCGAGCAGGCGGTCGACGAGCACCGGACCCGCGAGATCGCCGACCGCTACTCGACGGTCATCGACGCGCTCGGGTACCCCGTCTACGTCGTCGACGAGACGGGCGTCTTCCGGTTCGTCAACGAGCCGTTCGCGGAGCTGACCGGCTACGACCGCGAGGAGCTCGTCGGCAGCACTCCGGCGCTGATAAAGGACGAGACGGCGGTCGACGAGGCCGAGGACCGACTCGGACGGGTCCTCTCGAGCTCCGGCCCCGACGTGAACCGCTTCTCGGTCGACATCGTCCCGAAGGAGGGCGAGCCGATCCCCTGTCGGGACCACATGGCCGCGCTCCCGTACGAGGGCGACTGCTTCGAGGGGAGCGTCGGCATCCTCCGAGACGTGTCCGACGAGCGCGCGCGCCGCGAGGAGCTGGAGACGAAGAACCGGGCGCTCGACGAGGCCCCGGTCGGCATCACGATCACCGACCCGGACCTCCCGGACAACCCGATGGTGTACGTCAACGACCGGTTCGTCGAGGTGACCGGCTACGACCGCGACGACGCGGTCGGCGTCAACTGCCGGTTCCTGCAGGGGAAGGACACCGACGAGGAGCCGGTCTCCCGGCTCCGTGAGGCGATCGACGCCGAGGAGCCGGAGAGCGTCGAGCTGTTGAACTACCGGAAGGACGGCACGCCGTTCTGGAACCGCGTCAGCGTCGCGCCGATCCTCGACGGCGACGGGTCGGTCTCGGAGTGGGTCGGCTTCCAAGAGGACATCACGGCGTTCAAGGAGCGCGAGGCGGCGCTGGAACGCCAGAACGAGCGGCTCGACGCCTTCGCGGCCATCGTCTCGCACGACCTCCGGAACCCGCTCAACGTCGCGCAGGGGCGGGTGGATCTGGCGCGAGAGGCGACGGACGGCTCGGCCCAGCTCGACGCCGCGGCCGACGCGCTCGACCGGATCGAGTCGATCGTCGAGCACACGCTCACCCTCGCCCGCGAGGGGGAGACCGTCGGCGACCCGGAGCCGGTCGCGCTCGCCGAGGTCACCGCCGACAGCTGGGAGACGGTCGACACCGGGTCGGTGTCGCTGTCGAACGAGGCCGACGGCGAGGTGCTGGCCGACCCGGACCGGCTCCGCAACCTGTTCGAGAACCTCGTCCGCAATTCGGTCGAACACGCCGGCGACGGCGTGCGGATCCGCGTCGGCGACCTCCCGGACGGGTTCTACGTCGCGGACGACGGCCCCGGCATCCCCGAGTCGGTCCGCGACGGCCTCTTCGAGCCCGGGCAGAGCGGGACCGCCGGGAACACCGGCTTCGGGCTGGCGATCGTCCAGGAGATCGCCACCGCTCACGGGTGGACCGTCGAGGCGGTCGACGCGGCCGACGGCGGCGCGCGGTTCGAGATCCGCGGGATCGAACGACCCTCTTGACATCCTCCCCGCAGTCGAGGCGATCCCGCACCGGAACCGGATCGATGCCCCCCGTTCGCAAACGCCTTTGCGCTCGCGGGCGAACGCGCGGTCGATGGGGGTGCTCTCGGGCGTCGTCGACACCGACCGCCGAGTCATCGTGCTCGCGCTCGCCCGGATGGTCGGCGCCGCCGGCAACTCCTTCCTCATCGTCGTCCTGCCGCTGTACATCGCGAGCGACCTGATCGACATCGAGTCGCTCCTCGGGACGGCGGTCGGCGTCGGCGCGGCGTCGGTGACCCTGACCGAGCCGCTGCTGATCGGGCTCGTGCTCTCGCTGTTCGGCTTCCTCAACAGCCTCTCCCAGCCACTCACGGGACGGCTCTCGGACCGGACGGGCGTGCGACGCCCGTTCGTGTTGGCCGGTATCGCCCTCCTCGGGACCGCCAGCGGGCTCTACACGGTCGCGGACGCCTACTGGCAGCTGATCGCGCTCCGCGCGGCCCAGGGGCTCGGCGCGGCGCTCATCATCCCGGCGACGGTCGCGCTTGTCAACGAGTACGCCGCGAGCGACGCCGACCGCGGCGGCAACTTCGGCGTGTACAACACCTTTCGACTGATCGGGTTCGGCTTCGGACCGGTCCTCGCCGGCGCCGTCGTCGAGCGCGGCCCGTACGACCTCTCAGCGGTCGGGCTCCCGGTCCTCGACGGGTTCGACGCCGCGTTCGTCGCGGCCTGCGCCGGCGCGTACCTCAGCTTCGCCCTCGTCTTCCTCCTCGTGCGCGACGCCGCCGAGTCGAGCGAGGCGAGCGACGACCTCTCGATCCGCGTCCGGGGCGAGGGGCGCCTGCTCGACCCGGTGTTCGCGCTCGGGCTGGCGACGGTCGCGATGGGGATCTGTATCGCGCTGTTCGCGACCCTTCAGAACCAAGTGAACGTCCGGCTCGACCAGCCGCCCGTGTGGTTCGGGCTCCAGTTCGGTGCGGTGACGGTCGCGAACGTCCTGTTCCAGGTTCCCATCGGTCAGGCGAGCGACCGGATCGGGCGACGGCCCTTCCTCTTGGCCGGGTTCGTGCTGCTCGCTCCCACGACCCTCCTGCAGGGGATCGTCACCGACCCCGTGATAATGACGCTCGTCCGGCTGGGCCAGGGGATCGCCGTCGCGTGCGTGTTCGCGCCGTCGCTGGCGCTTGCCGGGGACCTCGCGCGGGAGGGCGAGTCCGGCACGACGCTGTCGGTGCTCACGATGGGGTTCGGATTCGGGGTCGCGATCGGCCCGCTGGCGTCCGGCTGGCTCGTCGGCTTCGGCTTCGTCGTCCCCTTCGCGGTCGGCGCCGCGCTCGCCGTCGTCGCGCTCGCGTGCGTCGCGACGCAGGTCGAGGAGACGCTCGGGGCGGATGAGGGCGTCGCTGACGCCGCCGCGGCGGACTGAGCGTGGACGCCGTAGCCCTCGACTGATCCTTATAAGTCTCCGACGGGCGAACCGGCGGTCGTGTCCCGCGACCGCGTCCACTGCGTCGACTGCCGGGAGCCGATCCCGAGCGACGCGCGGATATGTCCCCACTGCGAGACCGTCCAACCGTCTCCGCTCCTCGACGTCGGCGTCGTCGTCGCCGGCGTGTTCGCGTTCGTCTTCGGGGGCATCCTCGCGCTGATGACGCTGGGAACGACCCGCATGCTCGGGCTCGGGCTGATCGTGGCCGGGTTCGGCCTCGCCGTCGGCGGCTACACGCGGTACATCGATCGACAGGCCGGGCGTCGAGGGCGGTGAGTGCGTCAGGCCGTCCCGCTCCGCCGACGCTCCCGCCTCGCGACCTTTTAAGTCGGATCGGAATGCACGTGGAGACATGATCACGCCACTCTCCGCCGGGCTCGTCGTCGCGGGGCTGCTCCTCGCGTTCGTCGGGGCCGCGGTCTCCGTCTACGCCGTCACGCTGACCGGGGTCCTCGTCGGCGCCGGTGCGGGCTACGTCGCCGCGCCGAACCTCGCCGGGCTGATCGCGGTCGACGGGCTGGTGCTGACCGCTGCGGCCGCCGGGCTCGGCGCCGCGGTGGGCGGCTTCCTCGCGTACGCCGGGCTCTCCTTCGCGGTCGTCGCCATCGGCGGGCTCGTCGGCGGCTTCGCCGGGCGGTTCGCGGTCGGGCCGATGTACGCGGCCGACGCCGCCGGGATGGAGGGGACCCTCCTCCTCGTCGGCGCGACGCTGGCGGGCGTCGCGGTCGGCGCGCTGTTCGGGTTCGTGCTGAGCCGGACGACGCTCGTCGTCTCGACGGCCTTCATCGGCGCGGCGTTCGCGTCGCGGTCGATCACCCCCGCGACGCTCGAGGCGGCCGCCTCGGAGACCACGGTCGAGCCGCTGCTGTTCGACGTGACCGGTCCCGCGTTCCTCGCCGTGTTCGCGCTCGGCGCGCTCTCTCAGCTCGGTCTCTTCAGGTTCGGCTACGTGACGAAGCTCGTCGGCCTGCTCCCCGGCGCGCGCCGGTGGACCGCGAGCAACGACACGGACGGCGAAGGCGCCGAAGGGACCTGATAGCGGCTACTCGTACTCGTAAAAGCCCTTCCCCGTCTTCTTGCCGAGGTCGCCGGCCTCCACCTTCCGCCTCACGAGGTACGCCGGCTTGTAGCGGTCACCGAGCTCGTCGTGAAGGGTCTCGCTGGCGTCTAACACCACGTCGAGCCCGATGTGGTCGGCGAGTTCGAGCGGGCCCATCGGGACGTTGGTCCCGAGCCTCATCCCCCGGTCGATGTCCTCCCTGTCGGCGACGCCCTCGTCGTACGCGCGGACGCCCTCGTTGATCCACGGCATCAGGATGCGGTTCGTGACGAAGCCGGGCTTGTCGTCGGCCTCCCACGTCTCCTTACCGAGGTCCTCGGCGAACGCGTGCGCGAAGTCGACGACGGCGGCCGCGGTGCGCTCCCCCACGACGACCTCCACGCCGTCCATGATCGGCACCGGGTTCATGAAGTGGAGCCCGACCACGTCGCCCGCGCGGTCGGTGGCGCTCGCGATGCTCGTGATCGACAGCGTCGAGGTGTTGGTCGCGAGGACCACGTCGTCGTCGGTCACGTCGTCGAGGTCGGCGAAGACCTCCCGCTTCACGTCGAGGTCCTCGACCGCGGCCTCGACGACCACGTCCGCGGCGGCGAGGGCGCCGAGGTCGGTGGTGCCCTCGATCCGGTCGCGGATCGCCGCCGGCTCCTCGTCGAGTCGGCCCTTCCCGCCGAGCCGGGCGAGGCTGTCGTCGATGTCACCGAGCCCGCGCTCGACGTATTCGGTCTCGATGTCGCGCATCACGACCTCGTAGCCGGCGGTCGCGGCGACCTGCGCGATCCCGTTGCCCATCGTGCCGGCCCCCACCACGCCGACGACGCCGATGTCGGATAGCTCCCGCATGCGAGACGCTGTCGCGGCGGCGGGGGTAAGTATTGCGGCTCCGAGGGTGGCGGTCCGCGATCCGATTCGACGCCCCCGGTAATTAACTATCCGAGTAGTAAGTATGAGTGCGATAGATGTGCCGAAGATACGGGAGAAACGGGCTGACACAGTCGTATTCGTTTCTTTACGTCCGCCGGAACGACCATAGTGTTTT
The DNA here is from genome assembly GCF_000337915.1 of Halorubrum saccharovorum DSM 1137. Classification (GTDB taxonomy): domain Archaea; phylum Halobacteriota; class Halobacteria; order Halobacteriales; family Haloferacaceae; genus Halorubrum; species Halorubrum saccharovorum. Next base: position 52,958 of record NZ_AOJE01000020.1, on the reverse strand, counting down.
TTACGGATGTAACGGGAGTACGAACTGATGCTTCCCCACGCTGACGACGCCATCTCGCGAGACGGCAAGTCGCTGATCCTCGCATACGACCACGGGCTCGAACACGGTCCGGTCGACTTCGATCCGAACCCGTCGACAGCCGACCCGGAGCGGCTGTTCGAGCTCGCCACCCACGACGCGGTCACCGCGCTGGCCGTACAGAAGGGGGTCGCCGAGGCGTACTACCCCGACTACGAGGAGGACGTGAACCTCCTGTTGAAGCTGAACGGCACCTCGAATCTCTGGATGGGCGAGCCCGACAGCCCCGTCAACTGCTCGGCCGAGTACGCCGCCGGGCTCGGCGCCGACGCCGTCGGGTTCACCCTCTACGGCGGCTCGAACTACGAGGTCGAGATGGCCGAGGAGTTCCGCGAGGCGCAGGAGGGCGCCCGCGAGCACGACATGGGCGTCGTCATGTGGTCGTACCCGCGCGGACAGGGCGTCAAAAACGACACGAGCCCCGATACCATCTCGTACGCGGCCCGGCTCGGGCTGGAGCTCGGCGCCGACGTGGTGAAGGTGAAGTACCCCGGCTCCGCCGAGGCGATGGGCGAGGCCGTCAGGATGGCGGGCCCCACGAAGGTCGTGATGTCCGGCGGGACGATGCGCGACGACAGGGCGTTCCTCCGGAACGTCGCGAACGCCATCGACGCGGGCGCGACCGGGCTCGCGGTCGGCCGGAACGTCTTCCAGCGCGACGAGCCCGAGCGCATCCTCGACGCGCTCGAAGCCGTGGTCTTCGACGAGGTCGACCCGGCGGAGGCGCTGGCGATCGCCGAGAGCGCCGACTGATGGCCGACCCGGACCCCGCCGCCGACGGGGGCGATCCGCCCGAGAGCGACCCGATCGTCGAGGCGATCTTCGACGCGGTCGCGGCCACGGCGCCCGAGATCCGCGCCGCGCTCCCCGGTCGACGCGTCGAGAGCGGGACCGACAACCCCTCCGGCGAGTCGGTGTTGGCCGGCGACCTCTACGCCGACGAGCTGCTCGCGGACGCGCTGACCGCGGTCGAGGGCGTCGGCTCGTTCGTCAGCGAGGAGCGCGAGGCCGCCGTCGACGCCGGGGGCGCGGTCGGCGAGGGCGCGTACGCGGTCGCGATCGACCCCCTTGACGGCTCCTCGAACCTCCGGTCGAACAACGCCATGGGGACCGTCGTCGGCGTGTACGACGCCCCGCTTCCCGCCACCGGACGCGACCTCGTCGCCGCCGGCTACGTGCTGTACGGCCCGATCACGACGATGGTCGTCGCCGACGCCGACGGCGTCCGCGAGGAGGTGGTGACGGAATCGGAACGCGGGTCGGTCGACCGCTCGATCGTCGAGGGCGACCTGCGGCTCCCCGACGACCCCCTCGTCTACGGCTTCGGCGGGCGCGTCCCGGACTGGCCCGACGACTTCACCGCCTACGCCCGCGAGGTCGAAGACGAGCTGAAGCTCCGATACGGCGGCGCCATGGTCGGCGACGTGAACCAGGTGCTCACCTACGGGGGCATCTTCGCGTACCCCGCCCTCGTCGACGCGCCCGACGGGAAGCTCCGGCTCTCGTTCGAGGCGAACCCGATCGCCTACATCGTCGAGCGGGCCGGCGGGGCGGCCACCGACGGCGAGGTCGACATCCTCGACGTCGAACCCGAGGGCGTCCACGACCGCGTCCCCCTCTACGTCGGCAACGAGAGACTCGTCGAGCGGCTGAAGGCGGCGCTGGACTGATCTCGCTGTTCGCGACCCTTCCTGCGGCCGACCTCTCTGCGCCGGGGAGACGTGCATGGAAAACTGTTTAGGATCTACCGCAAATCTTGCGCCCATGAAAGTCCACGTCGGCGCGGCGGCGACGCCGGAGGAGGCCGAGGCGATCGCGAAGTCGCTCGCCGAGCACCTCGGCGTCGACGTCGACGTCCACGTCGGGGAGAGCGCGGAGCCCGCCGCGAGCGCGGAGCCCCCCGAGGTCGAGTACCCCCTCGACGACGACCTCGGGCCCACCGACCGCGAGCGCGCCCTCAAAGCCGAGATCGACGACATCCTCGACGGCGGGCCGGAAAAGTACCGCGACCGCCTCCCCGAGCAGGGGAAGCTGTTCGTCCGCGACCGGCTCGACCTCTGGTTCGGCGGCGAGGGCGGGACCCGCGGCGCGGGCGACGCGAGCGCCGCGGAGGGCGGCCCGGCCGGGATCCACTTCGAGGACGGGAAGTTCGCCGCGTTCGACGACTGGCACCCGAACGCGCCCGGGCGGGCCGGGCGGGGCGGAGACGATGGAGACGCGGACGGCGAGGGCGACGAGGACGGCGAGGGCGACGAGGACGGCGAGGGCGACGGGTCCGAGGAGACGAGCGACCGCCTCCCCGGCGACGGCCTGCTCACCGGCGCGGCCGAGTTCGAGGGGCGCGACGTGCACTTCATGGCCAACGACTTCACCGTGAAGGCGGGGTCGATGGCGGCGAAGGGCGTCGAGAAGTTCCTCCGGATGCAGCAGCGCGCGCTGAAGACGGGGAACCCCGTGCTCTACCTGATGGACTCCTCCGGCGGGCGGATCGACCAGCAGACCGGCTTCTTCGCCAACCGCGAGGGGATCGGGAAGTACTACTACAACCACTCGATGCTGTCGGGGGCGGTGCCGCAGATCTGCGTCCTCTACGGCCCCTGTATCGCCGGCGCCGCCTACACGCCCGTCTTCGCCGACTTCACCGTGATGGTCGAGAGGATGTCCGCGATGGCGATCGCCTCGCCGCGGATGGTGAAGATGGTCACCGGCGAGGAGATCGAGCTGGACGAGCTGGGCGGCCCCCGCGTTCACGCCGAGGAGTCCGGCTCCGCCGACCTGGTCGCCCGCGACGAGGAGCACGCCCGCGAGCTCGTCGCCGGCCTGATCGGCTACCTCCCCGACGAGGCCGGCGAGAAGCCCCCGAAGCGAGAGACGAAACCCCCCAAATACTCGCCCGACGGCATCGACGAGCTGATCCCCGAGTCGCCGAACCGCCCCTACGACGTGCGCGACCTGCTCGACCGGATCGCCGACGCCGAGTCGGTGTTCGAGCTGAAGGAGGGGTACGGCGCGGAGATACTCACCGCGTTCTGCCGGATCGACGGCCGCCCCGTCGGCGTCGTCGCCAACGACCCCGCGGTCCGATCGGGAGCCATCTTCCCGGACGCGGCCGAGAAGGCCGCCGAGTTCATCTGGACCTGCGACGCCTACGAGATCCCCCTGCTGTACCTCTGTGACACGCCCGGCTTCATGGCCGGCTCACAGGTCGAGACGGACGCGATCTTGGAGAAGGGGAAGAAGATGATCTACGCCACCTCCTCGGCGACGGTCCCGAAACAGACCGTCGTCGTCCGGAAGGCGTACGGCGCGGGGATCTACGCGATGGGCGGGCCCGCCTACGACCCCGAGAGCGTGATCGGGCTCCCCTCCGGCGAGATCGCGATCATGGGGCCGGAGGCCGCGATCAACGCGGTGTACGCCCGGAAGCTCGCCGGGATCGACGACCCGGAGGAGCGCGCCGAGACCGAGGCGCGCCTGCGCGAGGAGTACCGCGAGGACATCGACGTCCACCGGATGGCGAGCGAGGTCGTCATCGACGAGATCGTCCCGCCCTCGACGCTCCGGGAGGAGCTGGCCGCCCGCTTCGCGTTCTACGAGGACGTGGAGAAGGACCTGCCGGACAAGAAACACGGGACGGTGTTGTAACCGTGATCGACGTCGGCGTCAAGGCCCCCGACTTCATCGCGCCCGCGGTCGCCGGCGGGCGGGCGACCGAGTTGGAGCTGTTCCGGCTCGTCGACCGACACGAGGCCGTCGTCTGCTGTTTCGCCCCCGCGAACTTCGTCCCGACCTGCACCGCCGCCTTCGCCGCGGTCCGCGACGCGGGCTGGCACGACCGCGACGACCTCGCCGTCGTCGCGCTCACCGACGACTCGCTGTACGCGGGGTTCGCGTACGCCGATCGGTTCGATCTCCCCTTCCCGATCGTCTCCGACTTCCACGGGGGGATCGCGGAGTCGTACGACCTGCTCGCGGAGTCGTGGGAGGGCCACTCGGACATCCCGCGCCGGGCCGTCGTCGCGATCGACGGCGACTGGACGGTGCGGTTCGCCGAGGCGACGACCGACGCGCTCGACAGACTGACGCCCTCCCCGGTCCAGAACGCGACCGCGGCGCTCCGCGAGATCGGCGTCGACGTCGACCGCCCGCGAGTGAACTACGACGGGCCGTGGTGAACGGGCCGTAGTGAACGGGGCGTGGTGAACGGGCGCGGTGGAGGCCGCGGGGCCGTTACTGCTCGATCCCGTACACGTCGTCCGTCCAGTCGCGGGCGGGCGTGTCGTACACCGGTTCGTCGCGGTCGCGCTCGTCGAGCCGCCGCCGGTCGGCCGGGTCGAGCTCCCAGTCGAGGTCGGCGTTGGCCCGGACGTTGTCGGGGGTCGACGACCGCGGCAGCGCGACCACGCCGTTGTCGAGCGCCCACCGGAGCACGACCTGCGCGGGGTGGGTGTCGTATTTCTCGGCGAGCTCGGCGACGACCTCGTCGCCGAACACGTCCGTCCGCGCGAGCGGCGCCGCCGCCTCGATCACGGTGTCGGACTCTCGGCAGTAGTCGACGAGGTCGGGGCGCTGGAACCACGGGTGGTACTCGATCTGGTTCACCGCGATCGGCACGTCCGAGACGTGGTGCGCGCAGCTCAGCTGGTAGGCGCTGAAGTTCGAGACGCCCACGTCGCGCACGAGCCCGCGATCGCGGAGCTCCGCCATCGCCCGGAGCGTCTCGCGCAGCGAGATCGCGGGGTTCGGCCAGTGGACGAGGTACAGGTCGAGGTAGTCGGTGCCGAGCCGGTCGAGCGACGCCTCGCACGACTCGATCACCGACTCGTAGTTGAGGTTCTTGGCGAGCACCTTCGAGGTGAGGAACACGTCGTCGCGGTCGACGTCGCTCGCCGCGAGCGCGTCGCCGATGGCCGCCTCGTTGCGGTACCCCTCGGCGGTGTCGATGTGCGCGTAGCCGGCGTCGAGCGCCGCGCGGACGCTCTCGGCCGTCTGATCTCCGAGATCGTACGTGCCCAGTCCGAGCGCCGGTAGCTCGGCCCCGCTCGGGAGGGTTTTCGTTGGAACGGTCACACGCCACGGGTTCGGCGGATCGCCGATTGAAAGTATCGGTCGGGGAAGGCCGCGGAGCAAACGCTACTCGGGTAGTCCGTGCGCAAAATGCACCGGCCGAGACTCCCCGCGAGCAGCGCGAGCGGGAGTCAGGGCGGTGTCTCTTTGAGCGGAGCGAGAAGATGCACCGGCCGAGATTTGAACGAGGGAAAGACGGTCGGCTCGCTACGCTCGCCGCTGCGTCTTTCTGAGTTCAAATCGCTCGGTGATTTCTCTCACTACGTTCGAGAAGATGNCTACGCTCGCCGCTGCGTCTTTCTGAGTTCAAATCGCTCGGTGATTTCTCTCACTACGTTCGAGAAGATGCACCGGCCGAGATTTGAACTCGGGTTGCAACCATGGCAAGGTTGCGTGATACCACTACACTACCGGTGCGTGCTTCGCATCTTCACATAGCCCGAGTCGGAGATATAAGGGTTCCGAACGACAGTCGACGTGGCACCGCCACCCGTCGCTCTCGCCGCCGGAAGCGTCATCGGCCTCGCGACCGAGACGCACACGGGACGACCTCCATGACGAGCCACCTCGCCCCCGTCGCCGATCGACGCAGCGTGCTCCGAGCGACCGGCGGCCTCGCCGCCCTGTCGACCGCCGGCTGTCTCGGCGAAGGGGGCGACGACGGCCCGGCCGACGGCGGTGACGGCGACGGTGGCGCCGACGGCGCCGACGGCGCGGACGCCCCGCCCGCCGACGGTGGCGACGTCGAGTACGCCGTCGAGCGCGTCGCTGAGGGGTTCGAACACCCGTGGGGGCTCGCGTTCCTCCCGGACGACGGCCGCCTCCTCGTGACGGAACGCACCGGTCGGCTCTCGCTCGTCGACCCCGAGGACGGATCTCGCTCGACCGTCGAGGGCGCCCCGGCGGTCCACGCGGCCGGGCAGGGCGGGCTGCTCGACGTCGCGGTCCACCCCGACTACCCGGCCGACGCGCGCGTGTACCTCGTACGCGGCGACCACCGAGGACTCGCCCGCCGACGGGAGCGGCGCGACGACGCACGTCGGCGCCGGACGGCTCGACCCGAACGCCCCGGCGCTGTCGGGCTTCGAGGCGCTCTTCGTCGCCGAGCCGTTCCGCGGAACGGACCTGCACTTCGGCTCGCGGGCGACGTTCGGTCCCGACGGCGCGCTGTTCGTCACGGTCGGCGACCGGCGCGACACCGAGTTCGGCCCCGACCACGTCTCGCAGGATCGGTCGAACGAACTGGGGTCGACGCTCCGGCTGACCCCGGACGGCGACGCCCACTCCGACAACCCGTTCGTCGACGAACGGGGCGCGTCGGACGCGATCTACAGCTACGGCCATCGGAACCCGCAGGCGATGGCGGTGCGCTCCGAGACGGGAGCGATCTGGCAGTGCAAGCACGGCGAGGAGGACGGCGACGAGGTCAACGTGATCGAGCGCGGCGGCAACTACGGCTGGCCGGTCGCCAGCGAGGCGTGTCGCTACGGGACCGACGACCCCGTCGCGCCGGGCCACGACGAGCGGGACGACGCAGTCGCCCCGGTCCACTACTGGCCGTGCGGTTCCGGCGGGTTCCCGCCGAGCGGCGCCGTCTTCTACGACGGCGACGCCTTCCCCGAGTGGCGCGGCGACCTCTTCGCGGGGACGCTCGCCGGACAGTATCTCGGTCGGTTCACGGTCGAGGGCGCGGGCGTCGCCGACGCCGCGGTGACCGAGCGCGAACCTCTCCTCGTCGACCGCGGCTGGCGCATGCGCGCGATCGCGGTCGACCAGACCACGGGCCACCTCTACGTCGCGGTCGACGACGCCGACGCCCCGGTCGTGCGGATCGTTCCCGAATGAGGGCGGGAGCGATTCGCACCGATCTACTCAAACGAATTACCGTAAGGAACGTTACAAAAACGTCATACAGATTATCATTAAGGCCGGTCCGCCCCACGTATCTCGTATGCGACCTGACACGGAACGGCCGTCACGCGGTGCACCGAACCCCGTCCCCGGCGCCGACGCGAGCGACATCGCGTCGGGAGCGGCGCTGCTGCTCGCGGCGACGTTCGGCCTCGCCGTCGCAGTCACGTATCCGACTGCGATCGCCGTCGCCGTCACGGCGGCGATCGTCGTTCGCTACGGCCCGAAACCGCTCGCCGACCGACTCCGGCGTGCGGCGCGCGAACGGGAAGTGAACCGGGTCTGTGTGCCCCGGACGAACGTCTGTCTCGAAGCGTGACCGCCGCCGGGCGCCGGCGACGGCAGGCGTACAGTCGCTGACCGGAATCGCGTGCCCTCACGAGCACGACGGGGGACCTCCGGCCCGAACCGGACCGTGCGATCGACTCTCTCGATCCGCGGCCGAAAACCCCCGCCAGACCCCGTGTGAACGCGCCACAGTGCGAAATCGGTACCGCTACCCTTTTAGGCCGCCGTCCGAAATCGAGGGGTACAGTCTCGCCACGATGCGTACCGAAGACGGACTCACGATCTGCATTCCGTCTTCGGTCGTCCGGGAGGCCGAGGACGCTCGCGAGGCGACTCGCAAACTCGGCTACGTCGCCCGTGCGGCGGCGGTGTTCCGGGCGGATCGACTGGTCGTCTTCCCCGACGGGGAAGGCGAGCGGCGACGGGGCGGCGAGTACGTTCGGACCGTGCTGGGGTACGCCGCGACCCCTCCGGGGCTCCGCAAGGACCTCTGGGGGGAGCGCGACGAACTCCGGTACGCCGGCGTGCTCCCGCCGCTCCGCGTGCCGTGGCGGACCGGCTCGACCCCTAGCGGGGAAGAGTCGAAAACACAGGGACTCGTGACCGAGGTCGGACCTGAAGGCCGCGTCCGGGTCAATTCCCCGCTGCGGGAACACCCGATCTCCCTGCTCGTTCCCTCCGGAATGGAGGTCGAGCAGGGGGAGCGCGTCACCATCAGGGTCTCTTCGAGAGAACCGGTCCGCGCCCGCATCACCGGGAAGCCGGAGGACGGTTTCCAGGTCGTGGAAGCGGACCTGTCGGAAGCGCTCGCCGGCGACGGCTTGGCCGTCGCGACGTCGCGACACGGGGAGGAACTCTCCGTCTCGCGGCTTGGCACCATCGTCTCGGACGCGCGGGAGGCCGGCGGGTACACCGTCGCCTTCGGCTCGCCCGAGCGAGGGCTTCCGGAGATGCTCGGGCTCTCGCCCGACGGCATTCGGGCGGCTGTCGCCGACGGCCGCTCGGTCGAACCCGATCCGGGGTTCGACCTCTGGCTGAACACGATCCCGGCACAGGCGAGCGAGGTCGTCCGGACGGAGGAGGCTCTGTTCGTGACTCTCGGCTCGCTCACACTCACGGAGTAAACACATGCCACAACCAAGCCGACCACGAAAAGGCTCGCTGGGCTACGGCCCGCGTACCCGCGCAGACCGAGAGGTCCCGCGCATTCGATCGTGGCCAGACGACGACGGAGCCCCCGCACTGCAGGGGTTCGCCGGCTACAAGGCCGGAATGACGCACGTCGTTATGGTCAACGACGAGGCCAACTCGCCGCGTGAAGGGATGGAAGAGTCCGTTCCCGTCACCGTCGTCGAGACGCCGCCGATGTACGCGGTGGCCCTGCGCGCCTACGAACAGACGCCGTACGGAAAGAAGCCGGTCGAAGAGGTCTGGGCGACCGAGTTCCACGAGGAGCTCGACCGCGCGCTCGACCTCCCGGCGGAAGACACCTTCGAGGAGGACGCTGACGAGCTGCGCGCGCTGCTCGACGAGGACGCCGTCGACGACGTCCGCGTCATCACGCACACCGTCCCCTCGGAGCTCTCGAATGTACCCAAGAAGAAGCCCGACATCATGGAGACCCGAGTCGGCGGCGGCTCCCTCGAGGAGCGCGTCGACTTCGGGCTCGACCTCGTCGCGGAGGGCGGCGCCCACGAGTTCGGCGACGTCTTCCGCGCGGGGCAGTACACCGACGTGTCGGGCATCACGAAGGGGAAGGGGACCCAGGGTCCCGTCAAGCGCTGGGGCGTTCAAAAGCGGAAGGGCAAACACGCCCGCCAGGGATGGCGGCGCCGGATCGGCAACCTCGGTCCGTGGAACCCCTCCCGCGTGCGCTCCACCGTCCCCCAGCAGGGGCAGACCGGCTACCACCAGCGCACCGAGCTCAACAAGCGCCTCATCGACTTCGGCGAGGGCGACGACGCCTCCGTCGACGGCGGCTTCGTCAACTACGGCGAGGTCGACGGCGACTACGCGCTCATCAAGGGCTCGCTGCCCGGTCCGGACAAGCGCCTGCTTCGGTTCCGCCCGGCCATCCGGCCGAACGACCAGCCGCGCCTCGACCCCGAGGTCCGGTACGTATCCACCGCATCCAACCAGGGATAATCCATGAACGCAACAGTACACGACCTGGACGGCGGGGACGCGGGCAGCGTCGAGCTGCCGGCGATCTTCAAGACCGCGTTCCGACCGGACCTCATCGGTCGGGCGGTCTCCGCCGCACAGGCTAACCGGAAGCAGGCCTACGGTGCCGACGAGTTCGCCGGGCTGCGAACCCCCGCGGAGTCGTTCGGCTCCGGGCGAGGGCTCGCACACATCCCGCGCTCCGAGAACGTCGCCCGACGCGTCCCGAACGCCGTTTCGGGCCGCGCCGCGCACCCGCCGAAGGCCGAGAAGGACCAGACGAAGAGCCTCAACGACAAGGAACGACAGCTCGCGATTCGGTCGGCCATCGCAGCCACCGCCGACGCCGAGCTCGTCGCCGAACGCGGTCACGCGTTCGACGAGGACCTCGATCTCCCGCTCGTCGTGAGCGACGAGTTCGAGGACCTCAAGAAGACCCAGGAGGCCCTGGGCGTGCTCGAGGCCGTCGGTGTCGACGCCGACATCGAGCGCGCCGAGGAGGGTCGCTCCGTCCGAGCCGGCCGCGGGAAGACCCGCGGTCGCAAGTACAGCCAGCCGAAGTCGGTGCTCGTCGTCACCAGCGAGGAGCCGTCCCGCGCCGCCCGCAACCTGTCGGGCGTCGACGTCGCGACCGCGCGAGAGGTCAACGCCGAGGACCTCGCGCCGGGCGCGCACCCGGGCCGACTCACGCTGTGGACCGAGAGCGCCGTTGAGGAGGTGGCCGACCGATGAACTCCATCATCGAGCACCCGATCGTCACCGAGCAGGCGATGAACGAGATGGACTTCAAGAACAAGCTGCTGTTCCTCGTCGACATCGACGCGACCAAACCCGAGGTCCGCGAGGAAGTGCAGGACCGGTACGACGTCTCCGTCGTCGACGTGAACACGCAGGTGACCCCGCAGGGCGCGAAGAAGGCCACTGTCACGCTCTCCGACGACGACGACGCGACCGAGATCGCATCGCGCATCGGGGTGTTCTGATATGGGACGACGAATCCAAGGACAGCGGCGTGGACGCGGCGGCCCGACGTTCCGGGCCCCGTCCCACCGCTACAAGGCGGAACTGTCGCACAAGAAGCTCGAAGACGTCGACACGATCACCGGCGAGATCGTCGGGATCGAACACGACCCCGCTCGCTCGGCTCCGCTCGCGGAGATCGAGTTCGAGGACGACGACCGTCGGCTCGTGCTCGCGCCGGAAGGCGTGCGCGTGGGCGAGACGATTCAGGTCGGCGTCTCCGCGGAGATCAAGCCCGGGAACACGCTCCCGCTGGCGGAGATCCCCGAGGGCGTCCCGGTCTGTAACGTCGAGAGCAACCGCGGGGACGGCGGGAAGTTCGCGCGCGCCTCCGGCGTGTCGGCGACGCTTCTCACCCACGACCGCGACGTCGCGGTCGTCCAGCTCCCCAGCGGCGAAGTGAAGCGGCTCGACCCGCAGTGCCGCGCCACGATCGGCGTGGTCGCAGGCGGCGGTCGGACGGAGAAACCCTTCGTCAAGGCCGGTAACAAACACCACAAGATGAAAGCGCGCGGGACCAAATACCCGCGCGTGCGCGGCGTCGCGATGAACGCCGTCGACCACCCCTTCGGCGGCGGTGGTCGCCAACACCCCGGCCAGCCGAAATCGGTCTCGCGGGACGCCCCGCCGGGACGGAAGGTCGGTGACATCGCATCCAAGCGCACCGGACGAGGTGGCAACAAATGAGTTCAGACTACCGAACCGGCCGCGAGGGCAAGGAGTTCGCCTACCGCGGTCACTCGCTCGACGAGCTGCAGGAGATGGACGTAGAGGAAGTCGCGGAACTGCTCCCCGCACGCCAGCGGCGAAGCATCGTTCGCGGCCTCGGCACCGAACAGCAGAAGCTGTTGGAGACGGTCCGGAGCCGCGACAAGGAGACGACGGCGGACGACCCGATCCGGACGCATCTGCGCGACATGCCGGTGCTGCCGGAGTTCGTCGGCGTCACCTTCTCCGTGTACAACGGACACAGCTTCGAGCGCGTGCAGGTCGAGCCCGAGATGATCGGTCATTACCTCGGCGAGTTCCACCTGACTCGAAGCACCGTCGAACACGGCCAGGCCGGCATCGGCGCGACCCGGTCCTCGAAGTTCGTGCCCCTCAAGTAACCCATGGGAATCAACTACAGCGTCGAGGCCGACCCGGAGACCACCGCAAAGGGGATGCTCCGCGATCGGCCCATCAGCGTGAAGGACAGCAAAGAGATCTCCCGGGAGATCAAAGGCGAGACGGTCGCCGACGCCGAGGAGTTCCTCCAGGAGGTCATCGACGAGGAGACCTCGGTGCCGATGCGCCAGCACAACGCCGGCGCGGGGCACCGCTCCGACATCGACGGCTGGGACGCGGGACGATACCCCGAGAAGGCCGCCAAGGACTTCCTGAAGCTCCTGGAGAACGTCAAGAACAACGCGGACGAACAGGGATTCGACGGCGACGAGATGGTCATCAAACACGTCGCCCCCCACAAGGTCGGCGAGCGACCCGGTCGGAACCCGCGAGCCGCGGGCGCCACCGGATGGAACACCACCCTCGCCGACGTCGAACTCATCATCGAGGACCCGGAGGCTGACGAATAATGGCTGACGAACACCAATTCATCGAGGACGGCCTGCGCCGTTCACAGATCAACGAGTTCTTCGCGGACGAGCTCGGCCGCGCCGGCTACGGCGGCATGGACGTCGCCCAGACGCCGATGGGCACTCAGATCGTCCTGAAGGCCGAAAAGCCCGGTATGGTGATCGGGAAGGGCGGGAAGAACATCCGCAAGATCACCACCGAGCTTGAGGACCGATTCGACATGGACGACCCGCAGATCGACGTTCAGGAGGTCGACGAGCCCGACCTGAACGCCCAGATCGTCGCGGACCGTCTCGCGAACGCACTGGAGCGCGGCTGGTACTTCCGGAAGGCCGGTCACACGACGATCGACCGGATCATGGACGCCGGCGCGCTGGGTGCCGAGATCGTCCTGTCCGGCAAGGTCACCGGCGCGCGATCGCGCGTCGAGAAGTTCAACCGCGGCTACATCAAGCACAACGGTGAGCCCGCGGAGGAAGTCGTCGACCACGGCCAGGGCGTCGCGGTGATGAAGCTCGGGACGATCGGCGTCAACGTGAAGATCATCCCGCCAGGCGCACAGCTCCCGGACGACTTCGACATCCGCGAGGACGCCGAGGTCCCGGAGGTCGAGCAGGCGGCGGTCGGCGCCGAGGCCGAGGAGGGCGTCGAGTCGCTGCTCGAAGAGGAGCCCGAGGAGGTGCCCGACGCGGGAGCCGACGAGGACGTCGAGATCCCCGACGAGGACCCCGCAGAGGCCATCGACGAGGAGATCGTCGAGGAAGTGGTCGAGGAGACCCAGGAGACGGCCACGGAGGCGACCGACGTCGCCGAAGAGGAGCCGGTCGGCGACGCCGAGGCGGAGGACATCGACGAGCTCGACGAGGAGATCGAATCCGAGGCGGCCGACCTCGTCGCAGAGATGGAAGCCGCCGACGAAGGCGAGGAGGACGAATAAATGGCGATCCTCTATACCGACGAGATCCGCGACATGACCGCGGCCGAGCGCCAGGTCGAACTGGAAGAGCTCGAGACCGAGCTGCTCAACTCGAAGGCGCAGCGGGCCGCCGGCGGCATGCCGGAGAGCCCCGGCCGCGTCAAGGAGATGAAGAAGACGATCGCGCGGATCAAGACGATCCAGGCGGAAGAAGGCGACTTCGACGACGAATAACGATGATATCCCCCGACACACTCGTTCGGCACGAACTCGTCGGCCTCCCGGTTCGGGTGGCCGACGCCGAGAGCGACGCCCACGCGGGCATCGCCGGTCGCGTGCTGTCCGAGACGTTCGGCACCCTTGTGGTGCGAACGGGATCGGGGGACAAACGCGTGCCCAAGTCGGGCGCGACGTTCGAGTTCGCGGTCGTCGATCGACCGACCGCCCGCACAGATGAAGCCGCCGACGACGACGAGTCGTCGGGGTCTACGTCCCAACTCGGGTCGGATACTACGGGGGTCCGCCCCCGTCAGTCTGGCCCGTCCGGGTCCACAAGCGTCGTCACCGGTGACGACGCGGGTCCGGCGAGCCGACGCGGCGAGTGCAAAGACGTGGTCTACGCGACGGTGGATGGCGAGCGGCTACGGTATCGACCCGCCGAACGCACCGAACAAGGTGTCACACAATGGCGATAGGAATCGACGTACCCACGCCTCCGGAGCCAGACAACCCGGAGGATTACGACTACGAGAAGTGCCCGTTCTACGGGCAGCTCTCCGTCCGCGGCCAGACCCGCGAGGGAACGGTCGTGTCGACGGATATGGCAAAGACCGTCATCGTCGAGCGAGAGTACGACGTGTTCGTACCGAAATACGATCGGTACATGAAGCGTCGCTCGCGCATCCCGGCCCACGTGCCGGGCGTGCTCGACTCGCTCGAAGTCGGTGACGAAGTGAAAATCGCGGAGACGCGACCGCTCTCGAAGACGAAGTCCCACGTCGTCGTCGAGAACCTGTCGGGTGATCAGTGATGGAGGCGCTCAAGGCCGACGTCACGCAGGGGCTCTCGAAGGGCTCGCTCATCACGTGCGCCGACAACACCGGCGCCCGTGAGCTGAAGGTGATCTCCGTGTCGGGCTACTCCGGCACGAAGAACCGCCACCCGAAGGCAGGTATCGGCGACAAGGTGACCGTCTCGGTCACCAAAGGGACCCCGGAGATGCGGCGGCAGGTGCTGGAGGCGGTCGTCGTCCGCCAGCGCAAGCCGATCCGCCGTCCGAACGGCACGCGCGTGAAGTTCGAGGACAACGCGGCCGTCATCATCGACGACCTCGAGGAGCCGCGGGGCACGGAGATCAAAGGCCCCGTCGCCCGCGAGGTCGCCGAACGATTCGGGAGCATCGCCTCGACCGCGACGATGATCGTCTAATCATGACGAAACAGCCACGCAAACAGCGAAAACGGTCGGAGACCGCGCCGCTCCACGAGCGGCAGAACCAGGTCCGGGCCACCCTCACGGACGACCTCCGCGAGGAGTACGGACAGCGGAACGTCCGCGTCAACGCCGGCGACACCGTCGAGGTGCTTCGCGGCGACGCGGCCGGCACGGAGGCCGAGGTCATCTCGGTCGACCTGTCCGCGGAACGGATCACCGTCGAGGACGTCACCGTCGAGAAGGCGGACGGGGAGGAGGTTCCCCGCCCCATCCCGGCGAGCAACGTCCGGGTGATCGATCTGGACCTGGAAGACGAGCGCCGGGAGGCGCGGCTCCAGGAGGATAACGAATGACGCGACATCAGAAGCGACTGGCAGTACCGAACTCCTGGCCGGTCGAGCGCAAGACGAACACGTTCACCGTCAAGGCCGGCGCCGGCCCGCACGGTGAGGCGGGCGTTCCGCTCGTCGTCCTGCTGCGGGACGTGCTCGGCTACGTCGACTCGACGAAGGAGGCGCGCTACGCGCTGAACAACGACTCGGTCCTCGTCAACGGGGACGCGGTCTCGGACGAACAGCGTCCGATCGGGATGTTCGACATCCTGGCGTTCCCCGAGCGCGGGGAGTTCTTCCGCGTCTTCCCCGACGAGGGCGGTCGGCTCGCGCTGACCCCCGTCGACGAGGAGGCCGCCGGCAGCCGGCTCGGGAAGATCACGAACAAGTCCGTCGTCCCCGGCGGAGACGTCCAGCTGACGCTCCACGACGGGACGAACGTCCTCGTGGACGACGACGCCGAGTACGACACGAAGGACTCGATCGTCGTCGACAACGAGTCGAAGGAGATCGTCGCCCACTTCGAGTACGAAGAGGGCGCTCTGGTCACCGCCGTCGCCGGTCAACACGCCGGTCGTATCGGCGAAGTGGCCGACATCGACGTCACGCTCGGCTCCGGCTCGAACACGGTCTTCGTCGGAGACGACGAGGACGGCTACGAGACGGTCGAAGAGTACCTCGTCGTCATCGACGAGAACTTCACCGGCGACGACGCCGACGAGGCGGGTGATTCGGATGAGTGAATCCGAGAGCGCGTCCCACGAGATGCGCGAGCCGTACCTGGAGAAGGTCGTCGTCCACATGGGCGTCGGGCAGGGCGGTGAGCCGCTCGCGGACGCCGAGGAGATCATCGAGGAGATCACGGGCCAGCAGTCGGTCCGGACCACCTCGAAGCGCACCATCGCCGAGTTCGGGATCCGCAAGGGCGACCCGATCGGCGTCAAGGTGACGCTGCGGGCCGAGGACGCACACGAGTTCCTCGCGACCGCGCTCGACATCGTCGACGTCTCGCGGAGCCAGTTCGACGACACGGGCAACCTGAGCTTCGGGGTCGAGGACCACACCGACTTCCCGAGCCAGGAGTACGACCCGAGCATCGGCATCTACGGCCTCGACGTGACGACGACGATCGTCCGTCCCGGCTACCGCGTGTCGAAGCGGGACAAGGCGACGGCCTCGATCCCGTCCAAACACCGGATGACAGCCGAGGACGCGGCCGCGTTCCTCGAAACGAACTTCGACGTTGAGGTAACGGAATGAGCGAAGCGAACAACGACACGGGCGAGCACGCGTCGAAACGCACCGACTCCCGGCACACGTGCCGGCGGTGCGACCGCGAGCAGGGACTTGTCGGCAAGTACGACATCAATCTCTGCCGGCAGTGTTTCCGCGAGGTTGCCCGAGACATGGGATTCGAGAAGTACAGCTGATCATGACGGGAAACGATCCATTCACCAACGCGCTGGCCGGCATGGACAACGCCGAGAGCGTTGGCCACCTGTCGTACACGGTTGAGCCCGCCTCTAACATCATCGGCTCCGTCCTCGAGGTCCTCTACGACCGCGGGTACGTCGACGGCTTCGAGTACGTCGACGACGGGAAGGCCGGGAAGTTCGAGGTCGAACTGAAAGGAGCGATCAACGAGTGTGGCGCCGTCAAGCCCCGCTACTCCGCGGGTGCCGACGAGTTCGAGAAGTGGGAGAAGCGATACCTCCCCGCCCGTGACTACGGGACGCTCATCGTCACGACGAGCCACGGCGTTATGAGCCACTACGAGGCCCGCGAAGAGGGCATCGGCGGCCAAGTGATCGCATACGTCTACTAACAATGAACAGAGTCGAAATCGAGATTCCGGACGACGTCTCCGCCGAGACCGACCACCTCGAACTCACCGTCGAGGGTCCCAACGGGAGCGTTACGCGACGCCTCTGGTACCCCGACGTCGAGGTCACGGTCGAGGACGGTGTCGTCGCGATCGCTTCCGAGAACGAGGACGCGAAGACGAACGCCACGGTCGGCACCTTCGAGAGCCACGTCGCCAACATGATCCACGGCGTCACCGACGGATGGGAGTACACGATGGAAGTGTACTACGCCCACTTCCCGATGCAGGTGACCGTGGAGGGCGACGAGGTCGTCATCGAGAACTTCCTCGGCGAGCGGGCACAGCGACGCACCCCGATCCGCGGGGACACGGACGTACAGATCGACGGCGAGACGGTCACCCTCTCGGGCTCCGACAAGGAGGCCGTCGGGCAGACCGCCGCCGACATCGAACAGCTGACGAAGGTGACCGACAAGGACACGCGCGTCTTCCAAGACGGCGTGTACATCGTCGAGAAGCCCACCGGAGGTGCCTAACCAATGGCCGAAGAACTGGAAGACATCAGCGGTGTCGGTCCCTCGAAGGCGGACGCCCTTCGCGCGGCCGGCTACGAGACGGTCGAGGACGTGAAGGCCGCCTCCCAGTCGGAGCTCTCCGAGGTCGACGGCGTCGGCAACGCGCTCGCAGCGCGTATCAAGGCCGACGTCGGCGGGCTGGAGGTCGACGAGGAGGCGGACGCGGAGATCGAAGACGAGACGGACGAGGAGGAGGAGGCCGACGAGGCCGACGCCGACGAGGACGTCGAGACGGAGCTTCGCCCCCGCGGTCACGCCGACAAGACGCCGGAACTGGACGACGAGACCGCTCGCGCGCTCGCACAGAAGCACCGCGAGGGGAAACCGCAGTTCAACCGGCAGGATTACCACAAGAAAAAGCGGATCCCGACGTCGTGGCGCAAGCCGCGCGGCGGGCTCTCCAAGCAGCGCCGCCGCATGAAGGCGAAGGGGCCCGTCGTCGAGGCGGGGTTCCGATCGCCGAAGGCGTCGCGCGACCTGCACCCGAGCGGCTTCGAGGAGGTCCGCGTGCACAACACGGACGACCTCGAGGGCGTCGACGGCGACACGCAGGCGGTTCGGATCGCCTCGAAGGTCGGCGGTCGCAAGCGCGAACTGATCGAAGACGAGGCGGAGGAGCGCGAGATCCGCGTGCTGAACCCGACCTACGTCGAAGTGGAGGTCGACGATGAGTGATCTGAAGGCGCAGAAACGGCTCGCAGCGGACGAGCTGGACGTCGGCAAGGGCCGCGTCTGGCTCGATCCCGAGGCACAGGAGGAGATCGAGGACGCCATCACGCGAGAGGACGTCCGCGAACTCATCGAACAGGGCACCATCCGCGCGAAAGACGCGAAGACGAACTCCCGCGGTCAGGCCCGCGAGCGCGCTGAGAAGCGCTCGTACGGTCACCAGTCGGGCGCCGGTACCCGGAAGGGGAAGGCCGGCGCGCGACAGAACACGAAGGACGACTGGAAGGCGCGGATCCGTGCGCAGCGCGCCCGCCTGAAGGAGCTCCGCGACGACGAGGACGTGCTCGACGCCAGCGAGTACCGCACGCTCTACAACAAGGCGAGCGGTGGCGACTTCGAGGATGTCGCGCGGCTGGAGGCGTACATCCAGACGCAGTACGGTTACGAGGTGACGGACTAATGGCGACAGGACCACGATACAAGGTGCCGATGCGTCGCCGCCGAGAGGTCCGGACGGATTACCATCAGAGGTTGCGCCTGCTGAAATCGGGCAAGCCTCGCCTGGTCGCCCGGGTGAGCAACGCTCACGTCAGGGCGCAGCTGGTGACTCCCGGATCCGACGGCGATGAGACCCACGCGGCCGCCTCCAGCGAGGAGCTCGGCGAGTACGGCTGGGACGCCCCCACGGGCAACCTCCCCAGCGCGTACCTCACCGGGTACCTCGCGGGCGCCCGCGCCGTCGACGCCGGCCTCGACGAGGCCGTCCTCGACATCGGGCTCAACACGGCGACGCCCGGCAACAAGACGTTCGCAGTACAGGAAGGAGCGATCGACGCCGGCCTCGAGATCCCGCACAACGACGACGTGCTGGCCGACTGGTCGCGCACGCGTGGCGAGCACATCGCCGCGTACGCCGAGCAGCTCGACGAGCCGCTGTACAGCGGTGATTTCGACGCGGCCGACCTACCCGAGCACTTCGACGACGTGCTCGCGACAATCCAGGAGGACCATGAGTAGACACAACGACGGCTGGGAACCGCGGACGCGACTCGGCCGCAAGGTACAGAACGGCGATATCTCGTCGATGGAACAGGCGCTCGACTCCGGTCTCCCGCTGAAGGAGGCCGAAATCGTCGACCAGCTCCTCCCGGGGCTGGAAGACGAGGTGCTGGACATCAACATGGTCCAGCGGATGACCGACTCCGGCCGCCGCGTGAAGTTCCGCTGCGTGGTCGCCGTGGGCAACCGCGACGGCTACCTCGGCTACGCGCAGGCCCGAGACGACCAGGTCGGCGGCGCCATCCAGAAGGCGATCGACGTCGCGAAGCTGAACATCATCGAGGTCGACCGCGGCTCCGGGTCCTGGGAGGACCAGCCCGGCGGCACGAACTCCCTCACCCGCAAGGCGGAGGGGAAGGCCGGCTCCGTCACCGTCGAGATCCAGCCCGCCCCGCAGGGGCTCGGGCTGGCCGCGGCGGAGACGGTTCGGAACATCTTGGAGCTCGCGGGCGTCGAGGACGCCTGGACGAACTCCGACGGCAACACCCGCACGACCGTGAACCTCGCGAAGGCGACGTTCAACGCCTTGGAGAACGCGGCGCAGTCCCGCACTCCGCAGCACGCGCGTGAGGTCCACTACGACGAGGTGAGCGAGTGATGCAGGCGATCGTGCAGCTCCGCGGTGACGTGAACCTGGGGTACGGCGTCGAGGACACCCTCGACATGCTGAACATCGGGCGCGTCAACCACGCGACGTTCGTCCCCGAGACGGACTCGTACCACGGCATGATCACCAAGGTGAACGATGTCGTCGCGTTCGGGGAACCGAGCGTCGAGGCCGTTGCGCGAACCGTCGCGCGACGCGGAGAGCCCCTGGAGGGCTCGGCCGACATCGACGACGAGTGGATCGACGACAACACCGACTACGCCGATCTCGAGGCGCTGGCCGAGGCGCTCGTCGACGAGGAGACGACTCTGCGCGAGCAGGGCCTCTCGCCGACGCTCCGGCTCCACGCTCCCCGCGGCGGTCACGAGGGCATCAAACACCCCGTGATCGAGGGCGGCGAACTCGGGAAACACAGCACCGAGGAGATCGACAGTCTCCTGGAGGCGATGCGATGACGAGCAAGAAACGCCGACAGCGCGGTTCCCGAACGCACGGCGGCGGAACGCACAAGAACCGGCGCGGCGCCGGTCACCGCGGCGGCCGCGGCGCGGCCGGTCGCGCGAAACACGAGTTCCACAACTACGGTCCGCTCGGCAAGTACGGATTCAAGCGTCCCGAAAGCACGCAGACCGATGTCCTCGAAGTGAAGGTCCAGAAGATCGACGAGGACGCGGCGCTGTACGCCGCTGAGGACCTCGCCGAGGAGGACGGAGACGGGTACGTCATCGACGCGCGCGACGTCGTCGAGGACGGCCACGAGGCCGACGTCGTGAAAGTGCTCGGCGGCGGACAGGTCCGTCGCGAGCTCCGCGTCACCGCCGACGCGTTCACGGCGGGTGCGGTCGAACTCATCGAGGAAGCCGGCGGCGAGGCGACGCTCTCTGAGCGCGCCGAAGCGGCCGCTGACGAATCGGAAAACACTTCTGACGACGAGGACGACGAGGCGTAACCAATGAGTTGGAAGGAGGTCGCCGAACCGGTGCTCACGCGGATGCCCGTCGTGGAGCGGCCCGCGGGTCACGTTCCGTTCAAGCGGAAGCTCATGTGGACGGCCGGCATCTTGGTCGTCTACTTCTTCCTGACCAACATCAACCCGTTCGGGTTGGCCGTCGGCCAGGGGTCTGACTTCTTCGGGCAGTTCCGGTCGGTGCTTGCCGGCTCGTCCGGCTCGCTGTTGCAGGTCGGTATCGGACCGATCGTCACGGCGTCCATCGTCCTCCAGCTGTTGGGCGGTGCGAACCTGCTGGGGCTCGACACCGACGACCCGCGCGATCAGGTCCTGTACCAAGGCCTCCAGAAGCTGCTGGTGATTATCGTCACGGCGCTGACGGCCGCGCCCATGGTGTTCACCGGCGAGTTCCTGCCTGCGGATCCGGCCGTCGGACAGTCGCTCGGTATCGGAACGTTCGGCGTCGAGGCGCTGATCTTCGTACAGATCTTCGTCGGCGGCGTCCTCCTTCTGTTCATGGACGAGATCGTGAGCAAGTGGGGCGTCGGCTCCGGCGTCGGGCTGTTCATCATCGCGGCGGTGAGCCAGCAGATCGTCGGCGGGTTCTTCAGTTTCTCCGCGCTCGGCGCCTCCGGCTTCTTCGCGAGCTGGTACGGCATCATCGTCGGCGACGTGCCGGTGTCGCTCTCGCCGTTCACGGCGGAGGGTCTCCAGAACCTGCTGTTCGACCCGGGGAACATCTTGGCGCTTTTCACCACGCTGTTCATCTTCGGGATCGTCGTGTACGCGGAGTCGGTCCGCGTCGAGATCCCGCTGTCGCACGCGCGAGTGAAGGGTGCTCGCGGGCGCTTCCCGGTGAAGCTCATCTACGCGTCCGTCCTGCCGATGATCCTCGTCCGCGCGCTGCAGGCGAACATCCAGTTCCTCGGGCAGCTCCTCTCCTCTCAGTGGGCGGGGATGCCGAGCTGGCTCGGCGTCTACAGCGGCCAAGGTCAGCCCATCTCCGGGCTGTTCTACTATCTGAACCCGATCCAGCGCAGAACCGACTGGATGTGGTTCCTGGGTGAGATACCGGCGTCGGTTGAGCCGTGGATGATCGCGGTTCGACTGCTTATCGACCTCACCTTCATGGTCGTCGGCGGCGCGATCTTCGCCATCTTCTGGGTCGAGACCACCGGGATGGGCCCGGAGGCGACGGCGAAACAGATCCAGAACTCCGGGATGCAGATCCCCGGGTTCCGACGGAACCCGCAGGTCGTCGAGAAGGTCATGGAACGGTACATCCCGCAGGTAACGGTCATCGGCGGCGCCCTCGTCGGGCTGCTCGCCGTTATGGCGAACCTGCTCGGCACCATCGGGCAGGTCTCCGGAACCGGACTGTTGCTCGCGGTCTCTATCACGTACAAGCTGTACGAGGAGATCGCGGAAGAGCAGCTGATGGAGATGCACCCGATGATGCGCCAGATGTTTGGGAATGAGTAAGAACAATTCTAGAACGTAAACGGGCGTTCTAGGCGTTCTTACGCTGTTTTATTGAAACCGATTAGCTGACTTCGAGGCTAGCTTTATATTCAGCACTGGCTATCGAGCCTCTCTCGCCTTTTTGACGCATGAGTGTTACCCACGCTCAGTCCGTGATATCTTCAAACTCAAACCAATATGTCCGTAATAGCTGAGCTGGGTTCATCTGACGAACAACTGGCGCATCATAGATTTACTGGGCCCATATTAGGTCCCTAACTAGATCAACACGTTGCCGCTCAGAACAGATGAGACGATCTGATAAATAATGATTTGTCACGACATTAGAGATACGGGGAATTCACTGGATTATCCGTTTGGAATATGATGATCAGGGTCTACGTCAGATACAGTTTTTATGCAGGTAACTACAAAAATACGCCTGGGCGATATCCTAATCTGGATCGATAAGTATGACTGACGATGTTCACCGCGACGGTCCACCCTCATTTGATAGGCCGATGGAGGGTGGGGATACAAAACACCGCGTATACGGAGCGGTGTTGCATGCCCGAAAGCCAACAGCAGTCTCCAAAATCGCCGAGTGGGCGGATTGCTCGGTGGACTCAGCACGGACACACCTGTCCTTCTATACTGAACTTGGTATTGTTATCCGCCACGGGGGTCGGCCAGTTCGGTACCAGCGTAATAATGACTACTTCGAGTGGCGGCGGGTGTACGAACTGGCCCAAGAGAGCACTGTTTGCGAGTTGCAGTCCCGAGTGTCAGAGCTGACCGACCGTATTGAGGAATACCGAGACGAGTACGACGCTGATTCGCCTATTGAAGTCAACACCCTCGAATTCGACGAAGCACAGATTGACAACGTCTACACAGAACTTGGCGACTGGGCCACAGCTATTGAGGAACGCCGCCTGTATGAACGCGCTCGAACAAAGGCGGCTAGATCCACCTAGTATTGGGGGCTACTGGCTTGCGTTCCAATTTTTACTTGACCCAGGTGGCGTTACGACTAGGTTGAACTACTCACCAACACTCTCATCCGCAGGTTTACCACCGAAACTACGGCACCTTCTCGTACTCGTTTAATAGAGATATTCGACTCTATTGAAATTCTATTCTTCAGATACATTATCGACTGAAACAGCCGGTTGCTGAAGAGTGCGTACCTATCGTCTAAGACGACTGGGGTGATGTATTCGACTTTTATGACACGCTATGCTGGAATAGATAGCCTGAAATCAAGACGAATATCATATTGTTGTCATTTCTCGATAATAGGATGATAAAATCTGTTCGACTTCATTCGGGGAATCAATACAGTCTTTTAATCGTTCTTCCACAACGCTTTCTGTAACGATTAGCAGGTTATCGCGCTGGATATATGCATCATTGTAGTCTTCTTGGTTTCTCCCAACATCCCGAGTAATGCCAGCGAGTCCCGCCTCTCGAAAGTGCTCCTTATTGAAAAATGGGTAGATGGTCGCTTGGAAGTTTCCTTCAACTAGTGTCAGTTCGTTTGTGACAGTATGGGCGAGATAAGCTGCCATAATCATTGCCAACGCTTCTGCTGTGAATATGACCATAAATTCGCCATCGTGATACCGTGTTGCCATCTGATCAAAGAAATCAAGTTCTTGCTGTCCGTCGAATTCCAGAATCACAAAGGTATGAGCAAGTACATCGGCAGCAACTGACTGACGACGGCCCCGCCGTAGATATTCATCATGTTTCCCTTCCACAGACTCAGTCCGGAAGCTTGCATCTTCTCCTGACTTGGTATCGACGATCCCGAGAACGGACTCACAATCATCCGGCAATCCGTTGTCCGCAATATAGAAGATTGAATCAGGGAGATTGGTCCCCCGGTCATCTTCGCCCCCTCGGTCAGGATACGTTACGAAGAGGTGCGAGAAGACCGATTCTCCGATTTTCTCCAATCGTTTTCCTGAGGATTGGGGGATTTCACCTGCCATTCGAAGCAACCGCATCTGGTTGAGCTCTGTGAGTATGTATCTCGGATTCGAGTTTACACGAAGAACAACCGGATGCTCAGTATCAGCCTGTTCTTCGATAAATTCCCGTTCCAAGGATTTGATCTCATCAATCGTTTCAAGTGAACTTTGGATCTCACCAATCGCAGTGAGCATAGTGAATGGAATCGTGTAAATCAGATTCCCCCCCGCGAACAGAGATTGAATCTCAAGCAATTCTGTGACACTTTCCTCAGGAGTAATCAACAGAGCAGGTGTCTCCTCCCGAAGAGTCGCTATGCAGATCTCATTGATAGCCTTCTGGTAATCAGACGGTGAGATTATTAGATAGATATCTAAATTATCGCCGGTAATCCCCGACACATAGCGGGGTTGAGTGCTCGTATCGACATTCACCAAGCTTCGCTCTATGTGGTCCGCTATCGAGCGAATAACCGCTTCAAAATTGATGTCGTAGTAGGTGTATTCGCTCGTGGATATGCTCCCTTCATGCCCGGCATCACACTGGACAACAATCGATGGACCGTCTTGGTCACATTCACATGGCTCTCGGCAGGAAGGTATGATAGGACAGCGAGTCGGATGCCTGATCTCAGATTCAATATACTCAGTACCTACCAATATTTCTGGAATCTCGTTCTCTTCAAAGGAAGTGCTACCTTCCTCAAGAGTAAGGAGTTCATCTAACGCGCCAATTACTTCTTCATTCATCGTTCTCATCATCAAAGAAGATTTCAAGCGCACGCTGGTCTCGATCCGGTAGCGTTCCTGCTCCGACACTCTGCCACAGACCATTACTGAACTGGACTGGTCGATCACTAATTGTGAGAACGAACGACTGGCTCTCGGTGTCGGCGTTTTTGATCATTTCTCGGAATCCCTCTTCTATTCCATCAACAGAGTCAAAAAGGCCATCTAGGGTCGCAATCAACCGGAATTCCTGTGTTTCAATTGATTGGTCGTCAAAGATTTCTGATCCACTGATCTCAATCGTCTGGATTCGCGTTTTCAAGTCCTCTTTCCGCTCATCTGGGATATCAAGACGGGCAATTCTATCAATCGCTTCAGAACGGTGAGCCTCTATTGTCTCACGAGCCGCCTCAATAGACTCGTCTCGTTCCTCCACGCTTTCAACGATTTCATCCTCGATCTTTTCAGCGATGTCCGAAGTCCGTTCCTGAAGCTTGTCATAGAAATCATCGACACCGAATGCCGTATCAAAGAAGTGGCTAAGGGTCCTACGCCAGCGGTTGAATGATTCTGTAAAGACGATCTCAGTTTCATCAGACAGAATTTCTAATTGGAAGCGGATAGTCTTCAGTTGGTGGTAATTGATCTGTGAAAGCTCTGGCTCAGTTGGTACACCGTCTCTTTCATCCTCGGTATCGTCAATCCGGAATGAGAACGTCTTCGGATATTTCGGCCCAACTTCCTGATAGATTTTCAAAACAACCAACTGCTCTGTCTCAAACTCCACGTCAACTAAAACGGCACTCGGATCCTCCTGTTCTCGGTTCCATTCGTGATGAAATTGACCAAGTCCGTCCTCCAGTCCGCTCAGGTCAAGCTCTTCCTCTAGAAAGTAGGTCCGTCTCGCAGAATATGACCGAATGCGAGACCGAATCATTAATTCATTCAATCGGTCAATTAGCCCCTCTTGATGGAGAAGAAGTAGAAGCTCGTATCGTGTATTGATCTCTAAATCGCTTTCATCGATATCGTAATGTTCTGCAAGATAATCTATCGCAGGACCAGTTCGGACCCCCTCTTCGCTAAGCTTCCGGTGCTGTTCCAGAAATGTACGCGTCTCTTCGGATAGTCTACTCGCTAGTATCTTCCGCAGTTCATCGGTTGTGTACGTATCTTTGACTATCTCTCGATGGTCTATCCGGTCATTATACAGATTGAAGAGTTGGTAGAGAAGGTCTTTCTTCCGAGGATTCAGCGTTTCATACAACTCGTCATCATAATCCAACTCTTCGGGAGTAGTGATTGGCATATTGATTTATCTTATCAGAGTTATAACTAATAAAACTTCTTCACAGTGTGTCTAGAAACTGTTGAATACCCTGTACCGCGCTGTCTGGGTGAGCAAGGCCCTTCAGGGAAATACTCGTAAATCCCCTATTATAGGAGTCTACTTCGGACGGTGGAAAGATTCAATCGTCAGGTTTGATTTTAACTTACAGTAAGTCAGAAATCGGTGATCGTTGAGATAGATCGTTCCCTCAGAATATTCATCAAACCGGTCCTGAGAGATCCAGAGTAAGTTGGCTGCCAGCGTGTTAGAGCGTTCGACTATACTGACCGATACGTGAGTCCCCTGTGCTGACCGCAGCGGGTTGAGATGTGTAACCTTGAGAGGATTTCAACAGAGCCAGAGACACATCAGCATCCAGATCCGGAGGTAGACGGACCAGTAAGAGTTAGATCTCTGGTTCCATGGTCTCCCAGATCAAATCTGAGACTACACCACTCTACGAGATCATGGAGCGATGTTGATTCCGACTTCGAATATAACCGACGACTATCTTGGTTGTACTTATGGATCACATCATGTCGTAGTCTTTCTGGGACAGCTACACCAGAATTTCCGAAATACCAGAAGGTCTCGCTAATCAGCACGCGATCTGTCTTCAAATCACGCTCCCGGTGGTTTCGGCTCTTATGATGGTTCGTTCCTTCATCCTGAGTTAGAACTC
The DNA here is from genome assembly GCF_000337915.1 of Halorubrum saccharovorum DSM 1137. GTDB lineage: Archaea > Halobacteriota > Halobacteria > Halobacteriales > Haloferacaceae > Halorubrum > Halorubrum saccharovorum. The sequence continues at coordinate 26,309 of NZ_AOJE01000020.1, read as the reverse complement.
CATCTTTCAGGTAATAGATGTTATCCCCATTCGGATCATGCTCTGGCTTTTTATCCTGGAATCTATCGTCTCGGTAGTATTCGTCATAGGAGAGAGTTTCCTCAACGCGACTGAGATGGATTAGGTGTTCTTCACCAGCAGACCGTGAGGGAGTCCCTAGAATCCAGTCGCCAACCTGTGCATGCTCCCGCACCCTAGGTTTACACGTAGCGAGTGTACAGACATCTCCTGTTACATTTGGAGCAAATCCAGTATCTGAGGTCATCACATACGACCGGAGCGCTCGATCATCTCGAATCAACAGATCGCTCCCGTGCTGTAACCAGTCTTTGATTTCATCCGCATTTGATTCGTCCAATACACGAGCGACACCTGCACGGGTCAAGTCTCCGCTAAATCCGATTATATCCGCAACCCAAGAAAGTACTGAACGGTCACTATTCCCGAGTGGACGAGGTATATCAAAAAGTTCGCTCTCCTCAGGACGTCCTTTCACAATTACAGGGAAGTTATCCCGGACTGGCGAATCCGGGGTCAAACCAGTCCGTTTAGCGTGTGCATTATTCTGAACCTGATCGAGAGCCTCCGCTCGTTCATCGGGCGACATCGCTTCTAAGTCGTACGTGGCGTCTACAGTGAAAACCCCAATTGCGCACAGACGCGGTTTGATGTCGGCATCCTGGGGCGACAGACTGCTGTAAAAAATCAGAAGATCGTCCGAAGATAGCCTAGACAACTGACTACGCTTGTTAGGACTTGGATCGCCATAGGTGTAGGTTTCAAACTCAGGGTCAAAGTGGGGAGTACCGTTAGAGAGGTGTGGCACGTAATCAGCAAGCGATCCCCCGTACCGACCGGCGATTTCATCGTACGTTCTCCCTTCGGTCGTTGAGGGGCCTTCAGGTCCTTCTGGAATCGGGATATATTCGAACGAATTATCCTCGAATAGGGGTCCGTGACCGTTTCCAGTTCCACTATCAATACCTACCCGGAGCAAAAGTATATTGTCAACAGACATGTTTCAGGATTCCTCCCCATCTATATTAATTTTGTCACATAATTAGACCATACATTATCTAGCTGCTGCTCAAAGTTAGGAGAGTGGAGACCGGCTAGTTACACTCTACACACCGTAATTTTTCCTTGAATCCTCCAAGTGGCCTATCTGTTGTAAGAGGCTGTCCACACTCATCGCAACTGACCTCTTCGGTAACACCGACACCACTACCGTATCCGACCGTTATTGTCTGTTTGGCGCCACCGTTTGTGAGTTTGAATTCGGCATCACCTCGCTCGTATTCGATCTCGGTGACAGTGACTGGAGTAACGACCACTTCCAGAGCATGCCGATTACGGATCTCTCTCTGCTGCTCGGGGTAGCCCTGTTCACGTTGTTGGCGTAACTTCGTGAGCTCAGACTCGATATCTTCTTGGTCCGATTTACGATCTCTGCGCTCTTTGAGAGCTTCAACTCGATCTTCCTGTTCGCTATCATCGATCATCGCGTTCAATTCCTCAATCCGCGACTGAAGACGATCGAGCTTCTCGGCCAATTCTTCCTCTCGCTGTTGTTGCAGCTGACGGTATTCTTCGAGTTCTGCATCAGCGGCCCGCGAAGCCTCTTGATGGGTTTCGTCGATCGTGGGCTGTATGTCCTCAACGAGAGGCTTCCGTGAGGCATCCACGAGCTCCTGAATCCGTTTCATCTCAGTCGTCATTTCGTGAGATGTAATAGTGTCTCTCCCGGGTTCAGTTAGGTCCAGAAACGTTTGATCAAGATTTGGAAGAGTCTCTTCGGACCGAGTGTCGATGGCAATCGCGCGAAGGAACTCGCGTTGATATTCGCTCACCGTTTCGATGCTCACCCGAAAGAGAACTGCGAGTGCCCGTCGATCGTAGTAGGGAAGGAACTCAGCGTCGGTAACCGAGATGTCGGCCTCTTGGAGCCAGTCAGGTATGATTATCTCCGTGTGGGACGCGTCGATCGAAACACCGCCAAGGGGCGCATTGTCAGCGGCATCTTCGAGGACATCCTGGAAGAACGGGCTTTCCGGGTGTAGTTGTTTGAGACCCTCATCTATCTCTTCGATCGTACCACAGACGAGGGTGAAATGACCTTTCGGTAGATCCGTTTCGGCATCCTCCGGGATCTGTACCTCCCATTTGTCTCCCTGAATTTCCACTTGAGAACCGATGGAGCGGAGATACCGGGCTGTGAAATCTTCAACCGCAGATTGGGTCACTGGAACAGCGGCATCAGTCATCGCTGGCCCCCAAATCGAATCCTTCGAAGACACCGCTGTTGAACTCCTCTAACTTCTCAGCCAAGTCACGTTGCTCCTGAAGATCGACCGCCATCGCGTCGAAATCGTTCTCCAGATCGATCTCGGAATCGGCGTTGACCAACCGTTCGAAGATCTCGTCCTCGAAGCTCTTCCCGGACTCCTCCAACCTCGTGAGGATCTCGCTCAGCTCGCCGACGCTCTGTTGGAAGAGGTCGATCTTGTGATACAGACGTTCAAGAACGTATTCTTCGATAGTATCCTTCAACGCCATATTGAACACGTAGACCTGCCGTTTCTGACCGATCCGATGAATCCGACCTATACGCTGCTCAACGCGCATAGGGTTCCATGGCAGGTCCCAATTCACCATAATATTGCAGAACTGTGCGTTGCGTCCCTCGGACATCGCATCTGTCGAAACAAGGATTCCGCCCTGCTCTTCGAAATTCGTGATGATTTCCTCTTTCTCCTGGCTTGAGTGACCGCCATGGAACGAATGGACTGTGTACCCTTCTGAGGCCAGTCGTTCGGCTACGCGGCGTTGTGTAGCGCGGAATTGCGTGAAGACGATCACACGACCTTTCTCAACGTTATCACGCGCTTCTTCGACGATATCGAGTAACCGTTCTTGTTTGGTAACGGTGTCTACGTCATCAATCAGGTCCAAGATCGACTCCAGCTCTTCTGTCTGTGTGAGTTCGGATTGGTCGTCAAGGCGTCTTCGTATCGTCGTCTCAAGCGCCTCAGGACTACTGACAACCTCCTTCTGGAGGAGCATCAACACCAGTTTCTGCCCTTGGTCTTGGCTGTAGGCTCCTTTGACGTAGTCGGATACGGCCTGGTAGAGTTCGCGTTCCGCCGGGGACGGGTCGAACTTCCGCGTATCGATCCGTCGTTCGGTGAAATCGACGTCTGTGTCTTCACGCCGATTCCGGATCATCACCTTGTTCAACCGGTCTTGAAGCTCGTTACGGTTGACGAGGGTCTCCTGGTCGCTATTGACGAAGTACTGGTGGAATACGTCACGTGTTCCGAACAGGCCCGGGCGGAGTAGCGAGACGACGTTGTAGAGGTCTGTAAGTTCGTTCTGTATCGGTGTCGCCGTGAGGAAGAATGCGTAGTTGTACGAGAGCTGGTCGATCAGCTCGTACCGGTCTGTCTCCTCATTCTTCACGTAGTGGGCTTCGTCCAGAACCAGTACGTCCCAGTTGCGGGCGAGAACCGTCTGTCGGTATCTGTCGCTTTTGGCCGTATCGATGCTGGCGATGATGTAGTCGTGACTGTCGAACCCGTTGAACTCGTCGTCGTAGTTACAGACAAACTCCAGTCCGAACTTCTCTCGGAGTTCTGCCTGCCACTGCTTGGCCAGTTGAGCGGGCGTCAAGATGAGGACGGAGTCATTCGTATCCCGAAAGTGCATCTCTTTGAGGATCATCCCAACTTCGATCGTCTTCCCCAGTCCAACCTCATCGGCGAGCAACGCCTTTCCATCCATCTCGAACAAGGCCCGATACGCCGCATCGACCTGATGTTCGAGCATTTTGACCGAATTCTCGTCCAGCTGTTTCAGCGACCGGAGTTCGGAGTCCGGTTGGCCCGCTTGTAGACGAACCGCCTGAATAGTATGAAGGTGACCTTCACTTGCCTCGCTAGGGTCTAAGTGTAGAACATCGTCCGCTGGCTCATGGGTGACCTCGATATCCACGAGGTCAAAATCGCTCATGTAGTTGGAGAGTTAGTTGACCGTCAAATATGTTGTGTAGCGATGTGTTCTGTCCACGACAGTTTTCAATATTTATTACAGAACACTCAGACTGCCAACCTATGGAATTGAAACACGCTTTTAGAATCAGGGAGAACCCGATACGCCACAACGGCTGTTGATGTTCAGCAACGTCTGTAAACACACTTCTGTGGAGCTCTGTGACTACTGATAGCGTCTTGAGACATAGGGAACACCCACAAAGAGTAGTGTGTGGCCAGCTGGGGAACACGTCAGGGGAACTGACGGGGCACTGGGGAATTGCCGTGGTGTCAGTAGTCTCCGAGTGTCGTGTCTGCCCCAAGGATACGCTGATAAGTATCGTCCCCGGTCGCGTCGGCTAGCCCTTCACAGAGTTCGCGGAGTTCGTCGTCAACGTCCCACTTTGAGAGGTAATTCTGTGTGGATTTACCCTGTTCGTAGCGATACCGAAGGAATTGGGCCTTATCAAGAGCGTTCAGGGCTTCGTCGTCGCCGTTGACTCGCTCTTGGATGTAGGCCATCCGCTTTTCATCATCCCACGTCCCGAGGACGAAGTTCCCGTTATCTCTACGGTAAAGCTTCATATCTCTCATTTGCTCAGGACTAGCATTTGTTCCCCGAGTGAGCTTGTTCAAGTCATCGTAGCTAGCATTAGGTGTCTCAAGCAGGTCAAGGAAAACATCGATTTCCCCAATATCACTGCCCTGTTGGATCACACCATATATTTCGTCTACGACTTCTTTGGCAGACATTGGCTCACCCCCACGTCGAACCTTCCCGTGATGTTTAGAATACTCTTGGAAACATCGACCCATCTCAATAACACCAATATCGCCTGCCGATAATTCACGTTCGTTTTTCAGTTGATCGTGGGTCTGCTTTGCGGTTCGGAAGATGTTCCGACGAAGTGAGTTCCAACTTATTGGCTCCCGACTTTTCACCGGGCGGGCCACTATTATTATATCGAATGAAACCGATTCGCCCTTCTCTAGCTTATCCAAGTCTGCTGTTATCGGATAAGCGCCGGTTACTTCGAAACCGACCTCACACAGGGATTCTAGAACTTGCCCCCAAGATTCCGATCCACTATGATGATACGTGAATACTAATGTTCCATCTTCTTTGAGGGCAGAAATTATATTGCTGAATACTTCTCCAAGCTCTTTTTCAAATTCTTCTTCTCTTTTTCCCTCAAACGGGTTTGCAACGATACTATCACTTCTCGGCGTGGCTTCACCTTTGAACTCTTCATACTCCTTGCTGAGTACGATTTTTTGCCATACATAAAAGAAATCAGATAGTTCAGAATAGATTATATTATCATAGTACGGTGGATCTGTAATAACTGCATCAAATTCGTCTTCATAGTTTAATTTCTTTGAATCACCTTGGAATACTGTCGCATTTTTGCCAACAGGCTGATTAAATGGAGGTGATTTCACCATTTCTCCATCGGAATCAGGATATCGGTCGAAAGGGGCAGATCCGTATTCGACACCTTTTTTTAGGCGATCATATGCTCTTTTGAAATCTCGGGAGCCTTCTTTCGCACCCCACGGATTGTTTTCAGCAGGACGCTTTGGCGGGTCAAAGGAATTCGATTTAAAGATATGATCAATTGCATTAGCTCCCGTTTGATATGTGACCATCATATTACTACCGCGGAGTGAATCACTGAAGCAAAGAAGCATAAATTCCTTCACGTTTTGATCCTCTATCTGATCGATTGCTTTGAGAAGTTTACTCAGAGATAAGAGTTGCCGTTCGCTAAACATATCTTCCCACTTTGTATAACCGTGATCAAACACCGGATTGCGGTCGCTGATCATATGACCCGGACGAAGATCTTCATCCGGAATATATGCCCTCAAATCGGGGCTGTTCGACCACTCCTGCTTAGCTGCTTCAAATAGCTCCTGATCGGCCTTAGAGGTGGGTTTGTATGCCTTGTAATCGCCTTTGTCTAGATCACTCCGCTTGTCGCATTCTTCACAGAAGTATTCTAACCCGTACAAATTGAGATGGAATCCATCCTGTTCTCCAATAGCATCAGTGACCGGGTAGATTTGACCGCAACTTTGGCAAGCATATTTTGAACCACCGGACGCAGAAGTGCCATTACTCGGATTAAATTCATTTCCACATTCGCTACAGTCACACTCCGATTGCCAATCATCTACATACTCGAATGAGTTACACTCAGGACAGAGTACAATTTGTTCCCCTTTGTGATCGTAACGCCCTTTCGCAATTCGGTAATCATTAAACAACGGTACAGAGTCACCACAGGAAGGACAATCTAATTCCTTCACCCAAAAGTAAGAGATCACTTCAGCTTCGTGATCGCCGTTGGGACAAGAGGTTTTGAAGTACTGCTTGATTTCGTCTTCGACCCTCGTCAGGGATTCATATGCTTCTTCGATATCCGCCACGTCGGTTTGGCCGGTATCAACCTCTTTTTTCGAAACAAACCAAGCAACAGGATTCAAATCGTGGCCCACAACTTCTGCGCCGAAACGGGAGGATTCAATAACGCTTGTTCCACCCCCCATAAATGGGTCTAAGACCTTCTTCCCATCAATCCGTATATCTTTAGAATAAAGTTCCCAAAGTGAGTCCGGATTTTCAATATTGACCTCATCAATCAATTCTGATAAACCATCATACTCACCATCAAAGTTGTTTAACGTGCCGTTCTCTCCCGGTTCGTACACACTCACATTATCTGCATCATCTAACAATGTATAAAGCGAGATCGCGCGAAATGTACATCCGAGCCTTCGTGCCCACCATTTATGCATCGTGTAGATAGGCCGGTAGTAACGTTTCGCAATACCCCGTGCCTCTTTTTCGGCAATTTTATTGACTTGTTCAATAGGGAACGCTCGATGAATTGGAGATTCCTTCTGTTCACTTTCTTCAGCAGAGTGACCCGTCTCTTGAGACATTGGGATATATCCATCCAATCCATCCGAGTCTCATAAATCCCGCACACCAACAGACGTCAACGCTTAGTGCGACTATTCGCTCACCTTCATTTCCGTTCTTTAGTGGAGTGCCTCTATCCGAGCGATTCCGTATCCCAGACGTTCTTTCTCGCTATCGTAGTCATCCACATCAAGTGAATAGAGCGCCCCGAGGCGAATTCCCGTGTGCCACAAGAGTTCCAAGATGACGTGCCACCGTGAAGCGTACTAAAAACGCCGGAGGTACGCAAGCACATTCTCGGCATTTTCTGAGCGCAGTATCTCTTCACTTTGCCCATCATCCTTCTTTAGCACCGGCATCACAATCTTGGCGTGAAGTCCTTTCTCAATGGCGTCAATAGATTCACACCACCTCAAGAAGATACGGAGCGTGGCTAGTTGTCCCCAGAGTGTGATGGGTTTCAGGCCGTTCTCATCCCGACACCACGTTTTGAAATCTTGGAACTTCCGCCCCGTGAGGTCGTTCATATTGTCTATGCTCGCTTCTTCAGCACACCACCGAACCGAAGTGCTTGAGACGATAGTGATACCCGGAGAGGGTACTCTCGGACACTTCGTGTTTCCATACCTCAAGATACATCTCCTTCGCACGTCTCGGCGAGATGGATTCTAACTCGCGTTCGGGCATTTCTTACCACCGAAACACTGGAGCGACACCGGGGATGCGTGCCTAGCTCAGAACTGAGGAGCCACCCGACAGCCTGGATCTGTCTCGGTTCGAATTAGAGAGTTGAGATCCCAATCCACGCAATTTTCATCTAATGGAAACGGTGTCCCCTCACCATAGTGCTTATCTGGTTAGTGGTGAGCTATGTATACATCAACGCATGTCCGAAGTAGGTTCCCTGTCCAAGACTCTCAAAGACACGGTTACGCTCAGCCGTGAGCTTCGAGAGGACGGACAGATAGACGGACAAGTAAAACTCTACAACGTGGATGACGAGAACGAGTTCGAGTCTGACGCCGAGCTCTTCTTCGATCGCACGTTAATGACCCAGGGACTTCGAGAGGCCCTGTCGATCCTCCGGGATTCCCTGACGGGTAATGACCCACGTGGCACGCACATTCTCTACGGTCCCTACGGCAGTGGGAAGTCTCACCAGATGGTGGCACTGTATCACTGCTTCGACGATCCTGCCGCAGCGGGCTCGTGGGCTGCCGACGATATCGAAGGGTTCGAATCGTCGCTTCCAGAGGCGGCGGTTCCGATCACGGTCGCCATGCAGAACGAGCAGTACGAGTACCTCTGGGAGCCGTTCTTCGAGGCGCTCGATTACGATCCTGGAACGTACGAGTCCGGCGGCTACCCGGACATGCAGACGATTCAGGACGCCGTGGGCGACGACACCGTCGCATTCCTCGTAGACGAGCTTGAGGACTGGTTCGATACCCTTCAGGGAGATCGGAAAAGCGCGAACAAGGCCTTCCTCCAGTCCCTACTCGAATCGACGGCGCTGTCTGATCTGGAGCTCTACACCATCGTCTCGGTTCTCCGCGAGGACTCGGAGGTCCACGATATCCTGAATCGAGAACAGGCGGTCGAAGTCAACATGAACAATCAGGTGGACAAGCGACAGGTCCTCCACCACCGCCTGATCGAGGACACGGACGAATCGGCTGCCCGTGAGATCGTGAACGGGTACTTCGACGCCTACGATCAGTCCGACCACGTCACCATCCCCGACGATCTCCTGTCGGAGATGCACGACCTCTACCCGTTCCATCCAGTCCTCCTAGACGCGCTTGAAACGCGGTACTACGCCGACGAGGGGAACCAGAACACGCGCGGGATGATCTATCTCTTCTCGAAGGTCCTCATCGAAATGCAGGACGAGACGGACCTGATCACGCATGGAGATATTGACGGGATCAAATTCGAGGACGAACTCGCCAAGATCAACTACGAACGACTGAACGCGGCGACCGGCGACATCAATAATCGAGTGGATGAGGACGACGTCCCCCACGGCCGTCGCATCCTCAACACCATTCTTCTCTACTCGCTGAAGCCGAGCGAAGGGGAGGGTGCTGAGGTCTCTGAGATCGTGATGGGTGCGTACCAGACGGGCGATCTCGTCTCCGACGTCGTGCTCAATCTCGAACGGCTCCACGGCGTCGCGTGGCACCTCCACAAGCTGAACGGGAAGTACGCAATCCGGGACCGTCAGAATCCAAACGCACTCATTCGGAACGCCGCCGTCGATGTGTCGGAGCGGTCTGCGAAGGCTGAGATTGCCGACTTCATCACCGAGATTTTCGGATCGACCGCCTATCCGGTCGGTTTCCGGACTGATGACATTCGGGACGTCCCGGACGACCGCGACATCAAGGTCGTCGTGAAGGACGACCAGTGGACCCAAGAGGAGGTCGAACGCGTCATCACGAACGACAGTCGCGGACGCCAGTGGCGGAACACACTGGTGTTCGTCCAGCCCTCCGGGGACAAGGCGATCGAGTCGGGGACTCGGTATATCGACAAGGCACGGTACATCGAGGGAGCTCGTCAAGTTCTCGCCGACGAATCGCTTGACGACGAGATCCGCGAATCAATTCAGTCGATGGAGGATCAAGAGGAGAGCGAGCTCCGCGAAGAGCTACAGTTGCTCTATGGGGAGGTTCTGGACGGCGACAACCTGCTCCAGGAATTCGATCTCGCGGCCCCGATGGATCTCGATGTCTACGTGTCCGATGGGCCGGAGCTTGACGCCTCGAACATCGTGGATTCTGCGGCGGCCGATCCGTTTGATCTACAGTCGCATGTGTGGCCCATCGTAACGGACCTACTGGAGCGCCGTGGCGAGATATCTATCGAGGAAGTGTACGAGCAGTTCCTCCGTGACCCGGAACTCCCGGTCCCGGGGAACGCGAACGACGTACTGAACGCGACGGTGAAGGCGCTCGATGGGAAACCGGTACTGGCTCGTGACTCCGGCGGCTTCCGTGACGACCTCTCTGGGAGTTCGCTTGACACCGTCCTAATCAGGCAGGATGACGTAGAGCTGTGGGGAGTGGACGACGTCGAACAGGAACTCCGCCAACGGTTCGGAAGCGGGACGACTGCACTGGATATCGGTGACTTCGAACTGGAACTAGTCGAAGACGGAGAAATTTGGATCGACGGCGACAGCCACGACGTCGTTATGCGAGCAATCGGGCGTATGAACCGTGAGGACCAGTACGTGATTGTCCGAGGTAACGAGATCCTTGACAAGCCGCAGTCGGACGCGACACTCCGCGATGTCGGAAGCGCGACGACTGTCGGCGGGTCGTACCTTGCCGAGCGCATCGAGGAGGCCATCGAGGCGGAGGGACACGCGAACGTCGAAACGATCATCGGCGAGATACGCGCAGACGAATCAGTGTTCCTCCCGCCGGACGAGACCGAGACGGCAGCCCGTGAGGCGGTCAACGAGTTCCTCATCGACGAGTACGTACTGGAAGCTGGCGGGCGGTATCTTGACTCGCTCGGTGATCGGAACCCGATGACCGTGAAAATCGTTCCGACGGTCTCCAACCGGATCGGCGGAGAGATTCTGGACTATTTGGACGACCTAGATACTGGGGACCAGTTCACCGTGAGTAAGGTCGCCGATCGCTTCGACAACACGGTCAGAGAGGACATGGTACAGACGTTCCTGCTGCAGAACCTCGGCCGCGAAGAGGATCCGGTGTACATTGTCGGGCCGACGGGTTCCGAGAAGGCGTCCGATTGGGTTCCTGGGTACCCGTTCCGGATTCCCGACGTCGGCTCGGAGACGTGGCGGTTCGAGTACAACGGCGACGACGTCGCCGCCATGCGCAAAAAGTGGCGTCGGGACCACCAAACCGGGACCGTAGAGTACGGCGACGTCACGTTCATGTTGCCGGACCGTGAGGGCGTCCCGAGCGCGCTCCAGGGAACAGCCGAGATCGAACGCTCGCAAGTGAGCTTGACGCTACGATCTGAACAAGATTACACTAAGGTACAGGATCTATTCGAGCGGATGCCTGACGAAGCATCAAGTCTAAAAATCGAGATCAGTTTCCAAAAATAGGGCATATCTCTGAGGATTGATTCCAAGATTAGTCACTATATCGAATGATGTATGCTTTTACTGAGTCAAGATTCCAACAATTACTCTATGTAACGACCATGGACATACGTGTGAGTTCATAATAACACACCTAGTAGTACATCATTCATAGAAACCGTGAACCTGTGAGCGAATGTATTTTACAGTATCATTACGATGGTTTCATTATGTCAGATGGGCGCGTTCCAATTGAAGAGCGTCATACGGCTTTTGTTCAGGCCCTAGATTCGTATATTGTAGACACTGGTAGTCCAGATGTACCATTCGAAGTAGAGCTAAAACAGCCGTTGCCTGAGAAGATTCGAACCTTCCTCCTCAGCCTTACCCATTCCACACGAGAAGGCGAATTTAATGTCCAACCAATTGAACCAGAAGGAGACGGAAAGTTGGATACAAATGTGGAGTCTTTCGTTTTGCTTGCAGGTTATAACGATCAAAAAGACGTTTTTGCTATTTGGGATGCATATCTGCAGCAAGAGTTCTCGTACTCCCAGACGATACAGATTAAAGAATCTACACTGGACAAAGCACTTAGAGACGGTGTTGGGAGACAAAAACGTAGATTGAAAAAAACGCCACGTACAGAAGTAGCGCTAGCCGCAAGGCCTGACTCATTGGATGACGCCCTTATTGAGAGGTACAAACGAACACAAATCAGATCAATAATAGATGATCATTTTCCCAAAAAGTGGAAAAATTCAGCAAGCAAACACTATAAAATCGAGGAAACAGTTGTACAATTTCTTGAAGAATATAATAGTGAAAAACACTCAATCAGTGAACGGCGTAAATTTGCTCAGGAAGCTGTCGCAGAAGACGAAAATGTGAAACTTGAAACGGTACAATCCAAGTGTAATGAAGATCTCAAAAAAGACTCAGGCGCTGGAAATACACTAACGGATGTATTTGATGATCGACTAAAGCAGATCGAAGAAACGTGGAAAGATCTGGAACGTTCGAAATCGGAGTCCACCGTTGTTGAGTCTCCTGAAACAGATACGGTCGGCCCACAACATTCTAACGGAACTTGGGATAATGTTGATAATCTGATCGATTCAACCTCTAGTCCTTCCCAACCAGATGGACTATACTTCCCCCAGAAAGAAAATGAGCGACCAGTAACTGCCCAGATTGACGATGCAATACGATCAGGAAAACATGTTATCATAACTGGACCGCCCGGATCAGGAAAAACAGCGCTTGCCGAATATATCTGTAGACACTACGTGTCTGATAATTATACGATAGCCACAGCAACCGCTGACTGGTCAACTTTCGATACAATTGGTGGATATCGACCTAAATCAGACGGTCAACTGGAATTCAAACCAGGTGTATTTTTACAACGATTGCTTGATCCGTCTGTCCCCGAATCAAAAAACGAATGGTTAGTTCTTGATGAGTTAAATCGCGCTGATATTGCGAAGGCTTTCGGTTCTCTTTTTTCAGCACTTACTAAGAGAAATATATCACTCTCGTTTGATATTGGGGGATACCAAGTGATGCTCTATGGTAACCCTGCTTCACTTGAGTCAACCCCGATCACTTCGTATAATTATTATATTCCTGCTGACTGGCGTCTACTTGCGACAATGAACACGGTTGATAAATCCTCACTCTACAGAATGGGATATGCGTTTATGCGACGGTTCGCCTTTATTTCTGTTCCAGTACCTGATGCTGACCAGATCTCATCTGAAATTGTTGAGCGATATATTGATTGTTGGGACGATGTTGATATTCCCGATTCCGAAGCCGAGATTTGGCCTGAGGCTGGCATTGATGATGACGTCTCAGAACCTGCTGAACAAGTTTACAAGGATCTGAGTATTTTGTGGGAAGTTCTGCTTAACGATGACGGATACGAAGCAGACCTCACGATTGGACCAGGCTTAATCAAGGATACACTCCAGCATACCCTCTCCGAATTAAATGCGTCAGGCGAGTTGGACTACGGTAACGCATTTGCAGCACATATTCTGCCTCAACTTGAGGGTGTGCCAATTGGAACCGCGACTGATATAATAAATCAACTACATGGACGAATAGAAGCCAATAGTTCTGGAATGTCTCAGTTCTCCAAGGAAGTTCCAAATCGTACTGCTAAGCAAATGTTGAGTAATGTCTGATAACTCGTTTCAAAAACCGGATCGAGATGAGCTTGTTGCTGATATTGCTGAGTATCTCGTCGGTTACATAGGAGAGGGGATCTCGATTAAACCGGCACTAGATAATTTCACCCCAAACATCAACATAGACGGAATAACAGAGCTGTTGGAATACTACTTTTTACTTACTGGAGTAGAGATTCCATTGAATAAACCATCTAGGTCAAATTATGAAATTAAAAACACACCTATTACGGATATTCACGGTAGTTCAATTGGAGTACGTGACTTTGTATCTCTACTTAAATTGAGATCGCGTTCACTTGATCCCGAAACCAAACAAAAAACTGAGATTTATCAAGGGCAAGCTCCGGGTCACATTGACTGGAATGAGACCATTAAGAACCGATGTCTGACTGGAGATTTTCGGGGACAAACATTTGCTGTCCAAATCCAGCAACCCACTATAAGATCTGCTCGAAACAAGATTCTTGTCGAACTCCTATACACAATTAAAAACATATACACCCGGTTTGACAAGCGAATAGACAGAAATAGGGCACCTCAATGGTTTTATCCATGGCTCAAAGAAGAGGATCGTATTCCTATTGAGGAAATTGAAACCCAGTCTGCGGTTGGCGGTGAATTAGAGCATCCAGGGCAAAGAGAACGTGAGCCGATCAATCTCCGGTCAATTATTGATACGACTCTCAGTCGAACTCAACTTTCCAATTTGGATAGGGTATCTATCAGCATCTCTGATGCTGAAATACACCAAGTCCGAGGTGACCGGACGCCACTATATCGAGAGGCTGCAGAGTTATTAGCAATGTACCGACAATTAGTCAGGGAAGATTTGGATGAAGATCTGGCTAAAAGGCTCTTAGATTCAAGGATTATTCAGCCACCAGATAACGATGAAGCGGTGTCCACACTATACGAAATGTATTGGATACTGAGAATATTAGACACCCACAATGACTCAAAGCGTAGTCTATTCACTATGGCTTCGGATGAGAATCTCATTGCTAAATGGAAAGAAGACGACGCAACCTATCTCCTATTCAATGACTGGGATGGTAAATATAATGACAAGGAATATCTGCGATTCGACATCCCAACTGTAGAAGATCTCTTGCCTGAAGATGATGAGGAAGGGGATCAAAGTAACAATAGCCGTTCTGAACGAGAGGATTTGAATCTACGAATACGGAACGTCCTGAGTAACCGCTATCGACTTGAGACGACAGTGTTTGGATATAATCCGGATAAAAAAACTCCAGATATTGTTTTAATAAAGCTTGCAACCAACAGTGAGACTCCTCAAATCGAGCGAATCCTTGTTGGCGAGGTTAAGCACTCAACTAGTATCGAATATCTTCGTAGCGGCATTCAGCAGCTTTTGGAATATGGTGCCTTTGTAAAGGTCGGCGAAGATGCCGAATTAGTTTCTAAATCTGATAAACCATTCCTCGCTAATGATCCGTCGATCATCGGATCGGAAGAAGTAGAATTGGGTTATTTTGTTGGGCACAAAGGCGTTATAGAGGGGAATGGACCAGACGGGATTAATATACTTGGGTTTGAGCAGAAACCAGAGCGAATTATTTGATTAATGTTGTACTCTATGTGAATTCTCTGAGATCGCCGTAGTATCAATCAATTGTATTCTGAGTGACAGATAAAATAATCTTTCCTAGACCCATGTGCTAGTAAGGAGTTGTCGGCTCTGCTGATTCAGTAGCTGAGAACCCACATTTATGAGGGCCCTGAGTAATTCTTTCTATACACTGAATCATGTCTGAGCAATCCGGGCCCCCGCAGGAGAAACACGAGCGTACGGAACTCCCCATTGAACGCGGGTTCCCGATCGAGCGCGTGAACGAGATCGCCGCGAAAGAAGGCCGAGCAAAGATGCACTATCGCCCGATCTACACGATGCACAAGTGGTGGGCGCGCCGACTCGGCTGCGTCTTCCGTGCAATCTCACTCTACACACTACTTGACGATCCAGAGAAGGTCTCTGTCTACGAACCAGGTCACAAGGGTAGTACGCTCGCGGCCTACGGAGACGACGATAGCGGGTCTGACCTCGATATCGCGTCGCTCCTCAACGGTGTAGATATGACGGACCCAGAGAGCCTCTGGGAGCTCTATCCGAAGGACGTCCGTGTTGAAGACAAGAAGATTCTTGACCCGTTCATGGGTGGCGGCACATCTCTCGTTGAGGCGTCACGGTTCGGCGCAGAGGTTATCGGCAATGATCTGAACCCGGTTGCGTGGTTCGTCACAAAAAAGCAACTCGAAGCTGGACAGACAGATGTCGGGGAGCTTGAAGAGGCCTTCAAGCAAGTGAAGGAGGATGTCGCCGACGAGATCACGCGATACTACAAGACGCCCTGTCCGAACTGTGATGGTGAGCACGACGCGGACGTGATGTACAACTTCTGGGTAAAGGAATTAGATTGTGTGTCGTGTGGGCATACAGTCCCGCTGTTCAAAGACTATCGCGTAGCGAAGGGACGCTACGAGAACGGCGACAAGTACAATGTTCTCTGTCCCGGTTGCGGCACGGTGACGCTGGTGGACGATTGGCAGTCAGAGAGCGTCTGTAACGACTGCGGGCATGGGTTCGTTCCGAAGGAGGGGAACGTTTCGCGGGGGGGGAATTACAACTGTCCCGACTGTGGCCAGAAGTACGCGATTACTGATGCGATTCAGGAACAGGGAGGGTATGAAACGCGACTCTACGCTTTAGAGTATTACTGTGAACACTGCGAAGATGCAGATGAAGATAGAAGTCTGTACAAGGGATATAAAAAGGCAGAAGATGCTGATATCCAGCTTTTTAATGAAGCTAAAGAGGCGTGGGAAACCAACGAAGATCTCCATTCCTATGCCCCTTCCGAGCAAATTCCTGAGGGGCACATTCCTTCAGAAAGAAATCCCATCTTTGACCATGGATATGCAAATTGGCAGGATATGTTCACCGATCGACAGCTGTTCGGTCTGAGTACACTTCTACGCTCAATTGATCAGAATGTGTCGGACAGCAATCTCAAGGAACTGTTGCTTCTGGGCTTCTCTGACAGCTTGATGTTCAATAGTACCTTTTCCATCTACAATCTAAACGCTAACAAGATCGAAGGCACATTTAGAATGAATTCGTTCGTTCCTCAGACAGATTTCGTTGAGAACAATCTATGGGGTACCAAATTCGGACGGGGGACTTTCTCTAACACGATGGACAAAGTCTTCAGTGCTGTAGAGTACGCCTCAAATCCCACTGAACGTTATATTGACGATGGAGAGACAAAGGAGTCAGAGCCATTTTCCAAAGAGATTGGTGGAAATCACACTCTAAACTTGGGTGATGCTAGAACAATTGATTTCGGAGAAAGCGAATTTGACGCAGTAATTACCGATCCTCCGTACTATGATAATGTTATGTATTCTGAAGTTGCTGACTACTTCTACGTTTGGCAGAAAATTCTGCTAGAAGGTGATTATCCGGGGTTCGATGATAAAAAAACACCTCGCGCAGATAGTATTGTCACAAATCCGTTCCACGGGAAAACAGCAGAGGATTTTGAGTCTGAGCTGGGACAGGCGTTTGAGAATATTCACTACCATCTCAAGTCTGACGGGTTACTGGCTTTCACGTATCACCACTCTGACTCGGAATCTTGGGGTGAATTACTAGAGTCCCTCTGCGAGACCGGCTTTGAGGTAACAGCTACGTATCCCATCTCATCAGACCTGAACAAGTTCATTCAGGGCGAAGCTGTATCCTTTGATATTGTCGTTGTCGCCCGCCCAATCGATGACACTGAATCCGCTTCCTGGAAATCTCTTCGGCGTGACATCTACCGCACAGCCCGCCGTACCCGGAAGCAACTTGAAGAGAACCGCAAACTCTCCCGTGGCGATATCGGCGTGATGGAGATGGGTGCATGTTTCCGCGAGTACTCCAAGCACCACGGGAAGGTACAGCGCGATGGTGAGATTATGTCCGCGAAGGAGGTCGTTCAGGAGATTTACGGCATCATCCAGGAGGCCAGCGACATCGGTGTCGAAGACGTGTTCATCGATCTGCTCGATAGTCCAGACCCCTCGTTCGATGATGTGAACAAGCTCTGTCGCGGCACCAACGCCGCGCCTGAGGACCTCAAGGAGATGTGCCTGTACAACACCGACGACGGCTTCGAGATCGGCACGTGGGACAACGAGAAGCGCCAGGCGTACATCCAAGAGCGGACCAACGGTAACGGTGACAAACATCTCTCAAATCTTGATAAACTTCAATTCCTCCGCTACCGCTACGAGAAGGGCCAGTCCGTCCAGAACTACGTGGAGAAGTGGGGCGTTGATGACGACCTCCGCGAGCTTGCCGGCCGGCTAGCGGACGTGACCGGCGACGACACTTACACTCGCGTACTCGGCGATCGGGATATCACGAGCTACTGAAACACCTCGATCCAAGAGAATCCACGAATCCCTCATGAGGTATCTCCATTTTCATGCGGTCCCGGTCTCGGACCATGTCGGTACAGGGATAAATCCAAAACGTCCCCGACGGTAGCAGGATGTATGTCTGATGATTCCCACCAAGATCGAATGCAACGATTCGAGGAGATTTCTCTCTCGGTTCGAAACAGGGACGCAGGGCGGTGTCGCCGTTGTGAGGAAGCAGAAGGAGACGTGCGACTAAGCGTCCATCATCTTGTTCCAGATTCCCGTGTACCTGACGAGTACGATGCGCACCTCCCAGTGAATCTGGTTTCGTTGTGTCGATCATGCCATAGCGAACTTGAGTCTCGGTCTCTGGATGCCCAACTTCGCATCCTCGATCTCGCGGATCGGGAGGAACTGATGCTTTCTGAGGCGGAGCGGAACGCGTTGAATATGCGACTTAACGAAGTTGGTCCGGACGAGCTCACGGTAAAAGCCATCTCAAAGGTTGAGTCCATGAAGTTCATCGGACAGGATTTCACCGATGACGATTCACAAAGAGGGCTCTCCGAGTTCTGAACGAGACGCGACAGTATTTGGGTTCAAGATAGTGGGGCGAATAATGGGGTACCGATTCAACTCTATTTTTGGATAACAGAACGGAGTATTCCCATAAGTAGAGAGAAAATTAGAACCTGTTCTTCCGTAGGGGTTCTTATGTATTCTCTGTGAATTACGGGATTAGATGGTCGAACAATTATCGGCTAATCTGATGGAAGCGTTCATCTATGGTCTCATAGGAGCTTCAATCAGTGGCCTGATTTTTGAGAGTGGTGACCGATACACAAAGACAGCGTGGTCCGGAGATCAGTTTGCGGGGAAGATCGAAGCACTCCCGTTCTTCCTTACCACGTTCTTTCTCGGGTTGTTCATCAAGTATGGCGAGGGCCTAATCGGAGCTGAAGTCTCAGCTATTACTCAAAACTTCATCGCCGGTCAGCGAATTGGTCTCATCCTGATCGCCGGCATGATCGCGTTCAATGCCTCGATCGACAATTTTCGGTACGCAGATCCGAAATCACTGATGGTGATGGGAGTGGGAGGATTGCTGTTCTTCCGGCCAGACTTGATCTATATCGTGGTGTGATCCATCTCAACCGAACTTGCTGGATAACCGGGAGACAGCATCCCGTTTTTTATCCTGTGAAACTGTGATTCAACTAATGGCTGGCCCTGGACGGATCCCCGGACGATACAATCTCGTCATCGAAGATGCGTACGATACCTTCGACCACCGGATGCCGATCGAGGAGTTTATTGAGCGCCTTCGAAACGACGACGTCCCCACGGAAGTCTCTATAGTCGGACTCGAAGAGGCGCTCTCGGACGACGATCTTCGTGCCGAACTCGCTGACGCGATGGATCGGCGCGCGAATGACTTGGAGTACCAGAACCCGACGGTCCAGTTTGTCGTCGAAGGATCGTTCCATCGGCAGGGAAAAACGTACGATCTCCGCTACGATGACGAACTTCACTCCTTACAGGACGTGTTCGGGCCACAACTCGAACGGAAAGAGAGTGGAGACTGGCTCGTTACGCCCTTCTGAGACTCCTCTCATAAGAGCTTCAACGGCCCTTCTTTCTCAACTTCTCCAGTATCCCGTTTGAGGAAGTATAGGTCGATCCAGTCTCGTCCCCCCTCCTCGTAGAATACGGGCAGACAGGTCCACGTGTACTCGTTGCGCCTTCCACACCGGGTCTCGATCTGGTCACGCGTCCAATCTCCGTCCTGCTCCAGATGGTATCGGTTCCGCACGTTGTACGAGTACTCGTCCGCAGCCGCTTTCACAACCTTGAGCGAGAAATCCTGGGGATTCTGAAATGCGAACGGCCCGTTCACGTCTGCGGCTTTACTCAGATCGCTCTCGTTCACACCATCCAGACAGAGCTCGTTCTCCGCGATGGCGCGGAAGGGCTCAAGCTCGGAGTGGATCTCTTCGAGAACACTATGAAGATACTCGTGGACGACCTCGTCGTACTTTTCCAGCGAGAAGTCTCCTGTTGGTGAGACGATCTCCAATTCTGCGCCCGTCTGTGTCACACGTCGGCGTCGCGGTTCGAGCAACGGACACAGGAACGCGAGCCTGTCGGCGTGAAGGAGGTAGGCGTAGCTGAACAGCCGGGACCGTGACGGTGACTCCTTGACCGGGTCGTGTCCCTCCGCGTAGTACTTGGAGTCAAGGACAGCGATCGTCTCCTCACCCTCTTGGAGGGCGTGATCGGGCTCGTGATAGATCTGGTTCTCTCCCTCGAACGGGTTGACCGACGGCGATCTGGCGGGAGTGACGTTGGCGACCGAGTCGAAGTGGTCGTACGATTTGATGTACGAGAGTTCGCGCTCGATCACTACCTGGGAGTACTGCTCGAACAGTGACTCCATGTTCAGTACGTAGTCCACGACCAGCTCTCGGGGGCCATCCTTGAGCTGTTGGCCGAGCGACGACGACAATACTGCCTTTGCGACGTCGAACGCCTTCCGGTAGTACTGGCGTTGTTTCGGAAGGTCGCCGAGGGTGATGCGTCGATATTCGTCGATACGACCCAGCCCGCTGTCAACGCCCATCCCCTCCAATCGTTCGACTTCGCGGTGGACTTCCGAGAAGATGCGATCGTACCCGGGATGCTCGTACTCTGAGGCGTTTTGTCGGAACAATCGCAACAACGTCTTCCCGGCGTAGTGAAGCAACGAGTTCGCGGCGTTGTCGTACTCCGTCTCGTTCCGTATCCAGTTCGGTTCGACGGTTCCGCGGGCATGATTCAGGAGGGTCTGTTCGACGTCGATCTCACCCCGTCCTTCGAGGCTGTTGGTCCGTCGGAGGATCAGGTCTCGGATGTATCCGTTGCGCTGGATCGTCTCCAGTCCTTCTAGGTAGTTGATCGCCATTACGACGAGCACGTCGTCAAGTTCGATGTCGTCGGAGAGGAAGTCTTGGAGCGGGATCCCGTGGTAATCGATGGATCGATTTTGGTCGTACACCGCCAGGAGCATATCGAAGATTGGTCCCCAGTCGATCTTCGGAGAGATCGTCACCTTCGACGACGGAGTCAGACTGACCGCTCCAACAATATCGGTTGCAGAAACATGGATGACGTCGCCGTCGTCACCTTCCACAGTGACCGTGATGACGTCGTACTGCTGATCGGAGTCAAGAGACTCCTGGTGTTTTGTGAATACTCCGGGACTCTCTTGTGTGAAGGACGCGCGACGAAGCTGATCAGTGATGGACGACGGACAGTCCTCGATCCGAATTTCGCCCCGCTCTGGGACGTCGAACGTATCCCGCCCGTACTGGTAGACTTCGTCGATGCTACTCATTACTCGTAGGAACCCATCTGGCGTCGCTCCTGTTCAAGCTCGCGTTCGGCGAGCTCAGCCGCCGGAGAGAGGTCAAACTCCTCGAACTCGTCGTTCAGTGCCCGGTAATGTTCCGCGATACGCTCCACCTGCGGGAACGCCGCGGAGTTCAACAGCCGGGGAACGATGTACGTCCGGAAGGCTTGTCCGACGGAATCAGTCTGGTCGTACTCGTACTCCCCCCCGTCGCGGCAGGCGACACCGACGAAGACGGCGACGTCGCGGTAGTGCATCGGACCGAACCGCATGATTGCGCCCTGAGCGGTGGATTCGTTGCCGTGGTTGATTCCTTCGTAGTCACGCTCAAAGAGGCGGAGCAACTCGCCGTCGTCGATATCCGTCTGTCCGGAGACGTGTGTATCGAGCCAGTCTTGGAACAGCTGTCGTCGCTTGTCCTCCTCGTACTCGTCCAGCTCGATCATGGCGAACCGGCGGGGGATCGCATTGTCAAGCTCATTCACCGTCCGGTCCGACATGTTCATCGTACAGATGATGTTCACCCGCTCGTCTAGTTCGATGGTCTCCCCTTCATCGGTCTCAAAAATTGTCTGGTGGGGGTTTTCGATCGCGGTGTAGAGCGGCCCGAAGATTTTGGAGATGTCGGCCCGAGTGATTTCATCTAGGATAACCCCGTATTCGACGTCGAACCGGCGAGCACGCTGAACGCCCTCCGAGACACAGCCAAGTTTGGTCCGATAGCTGAGCGATTCACCGGTGTAGTCGGGACTAATCCCGCCGATAATGTCTGAGGGCGTCCAAGAGGGCGTCGCAGTGTGGAGAGAGTATCCGATACCCGTCTCTCGGGCCAGCTGTTTCGCAAATGTCGTCTTCCCGGTTCCTGTCGGCCCGTAGAGTACAACAGGTTTCCCGGCTTCAAGCGCGACCTTAGCGTTCCGCATGACGTCTTCAGGGACGAGTATGTCCTCGGGAGTCTCGTCTCCACGGAGGCTCACGAGACGCTTCAGTCGATCCGAAGCGAGGCGCGACTCCAAAACTGCCTGCCGGACCTTTCCGAGGCCGCGTTTACCGTCGTGGGCTATATCGAGTTCTTGCTCCTCAATGAGGTACTGGAGGACTTCCTCACTGGCAGCGTTCTCGATCGCTTCAACGACGTCGTCCTCAACACGCCGAAGGATGTTGATCTCACCCTCGGCATCTTCCAGCGTGTACGTATCGTCCGACGAATTACCCATTTTCAGATAGGTATAGCCCAGTACTTATAAAATCCATCTCAACCCGGTGAATCACTCGGCTGTGCTGTAGAAGGTCCGAATCCCGTTATCTTCCACGTTAACGAATTCAGTGTCTTGGGGGGGGGAAAGTAGCTGTGCGCAGTTGTATACGTCTCCCATCGAGCCGGCTGTGTTGAACACGAACGCTGCGCCTGCGTAGTGCGTTACCCAGGCCGGTGTTGGCACGAGTAAGACCGCGAGTGCTGTTCCACTTATCAGTAGAAACGGGGTTATCAGCACCAGAATATTCTCGTCACGAGACACGAACTCTTCAATTATCACGACGTATGGTGCCGGTTCCTTGATCAGCCAAAAGGTGTTCTTCAGCGCGATTCCAAAATCTGGCTCATAGTCGAGTGCCCGCCCCACGGCGTAGTGGATGTACTCGTGAATGAGTGTTACAGCGATGATAAACACGATTTCGTCGGAAAGAGTGGTTAGAAGACCTACGTAGTCACTGTCGAAACTCATGATCCACTCTATCCAGCCCGGGAAAACAGGGAACAATAATACAACCATCACCAGTAATGTGATGGCGCTTACGAGCCGATCTGATGGGATATATTCATGATATTCGGTTTTGTTCTCGAACTCTTCAACATCCAACATGTACAATACTTGTTATCGGGTGCTAACAAAATTGATGGTAAGTAGCGGCTCTGTTAGGCATCTCAGCAGATGGCATATTCCGGCCGACTACGATTAATAAAAGATACTTACGAGCCGCTCAGTACGGTACGCCCACTGAGAAGCTTATTCTACTGACTGTTTTTGTCTGTGACTTCGTCGGGATACGGTATTTTCCCAGCGTTCGGGTCCGGCTCATCGATAATATCCATGTCATCCTGGTCAGGGTGTCCTTGCGTCGTCTGGTCAATATTGTCCGGGTATTCAGTTTTCCCGACGGCGGTGTCATTACTAGATCCAGAATCATCAACATCGCACTGGAGATGGCGCTCCTCGGCGTGCTTGCTGTCGTCGATTTTTAAGTATTCACTAGATGACTGACCAACTACTCCGTCAACATCAGCCTCACTATCGTCTTCGTCGCTCATGAACGGTGAATGAGGCTCAGAAGTCAAATAGATTGACCAAAATAGCGGGACGGGCTGTTTACTGCTTGACTTCGAATGGTTCGAACGAATTACCGGACCATTCTTCCTTCCACACTTCTGGATTCCGGAGCTTCTCCTCCAAGTATTCAACTCCCGTCTCAATATCAACGCGTACCTCGTCATCAGCTTCCTGATACACGGTTGTCCTCATTCGACTGTCGCGGCTGGGAGGGAGATACCCTAACCCCCTCATCTCAACTGGAAGCTGCATCGTTCCGTTCTTCGTATTGATGACGACCTGTGCATCTACTGGTAGTGCATTGAGCCCTTCTTCGACGCAATCTGCTCCCCAGACCAGGATCACGAGATCCCTCGGTTCTTCTAACGACTGGTGCTCAACTGCGACTTGTGGCACGTGGCCGTATTGCTCGATAGCAGTTTCGACAACCTGTTTGAGTTCAACTTTTGGCGCAGTTTCATCGAGTAACCGAACTATGATTTCTTCGGTGCTTTCGCCCTCTTCTCGGGCACGTCGTTGTAGCCTAGCTTGAGTCTCCGTTCCGATCATACTACATTTACATCCAACAACCATATAATTAAAAAGGCTAGTAAATCAAGGTTTTTGGGATCAATACGCGAGATAATTGCACCAAATGCCGGATTTTACCCGAGTATCTGAGATCTTATCTTTGCGCAATACCCCGATTTTGCAGATTTCATTGTTTCTGTGTTCTCCCTGAGCTTGGAACTACCCTGCGTCGTTCCGTGACTGGTTACCAATGTCGCTGAGTGGCCGTGTGCGACGATCATCAATGACCCGCGCTTCACTTTCCCGTCCACCATCGGCTTGAGCGTGTTCCGAGGATTATTTAGCGCCTCACGGGGGCTGTGATTCAGGCAGTTTCGACTTCCTTTAGGTACCTCTCACGTCTTTCCCAAACTCGCCGTGCGGTGTCCTTATTCACGCCGGTCTCGCCGGCTATCTCTCGCCACGAGAGGCCATCTTTTCGGCACGAAATGACTTCCAGTGCGTCCTCGAAATCCTCGCCGGGTATCCAGTACTCGCCGGCGTCGTCGAATCGAAGACCGAACGGTGGCCGGCCGTGATCGAACCCGCTTTCTATTCGCTCTTCAGTCGCCCGCTTCGATCGCTCGATCTCTTTTCGCTTCCCGACATCGTCGGCGGTCGCTTGGATCGACTGCTGTACAAGTTCCCAGTCATCATCGAGATCAACTGCGCGCCCAAGCTCGTGTGAGTGTAGTTCCACGTCGGCCGTGTCAAGATCCAAGAGCAGCCGCAAGCGCTCTTTCCGGTCGCGTGAAAGGCGAGACATGTTCGGCACGACGACTGCGCCGACGTCGCCGCTGCTGACCTGCTCTAACAGCGCTTGGTACTCCCGACGGTCCTCGTCGAAGCCAGATGCGTGTCGGCCCTCGTTGTACACTTCTACGAGATCGAATCCTTCTGCGTCGGCATACTCTTCGACGTCGCGGCGTTGGCGCTCTAGTGACTTCCCGTCTTGCGAGAGGCGGATGTAGCCGACGGCTGTTTCACTCATGATCATCGTCCACGATCGTCAGTTCGAACTTGTTGCCAGACGCGACTTCCCAGTTGAGCTTCTTTCCCTCTAAGTCGAACGACTCAGCGAGGCCTTTGGGAACCGTCATTCTATACTGGACGATCTCGCGGTCACTGCTCTTTGATGTCGTCTTCGTGA
Source organism: Halorubrum saccharovorum DSM 1137 (assembly GCF_000337915.1). Classification (GTDB taxonomy): domain Archaea; phylum Halobacteriota; class Halobacteria; order Halobacteriales; family Haloferacaceae; genus Halorubrum; species Halorubrum saccharovorum. Next base: position 1,240 of record NZ_AOJE01000020.1, on the reverse strand, counting down.
CGGTGGTTTCGGGCATGGATAATTAGTACTAATCATAGCCATACACTTAGTACTAATTGGGTGTGTATCAGAAACTCACCTTTCTGAGCCATTACAGGATCAGTTCCACACGAAAAGCTAACCGGGCTCCGTCGAAATTCTATTCCCTGGACAGATTCTCACCTGAAAACAACCAATAGATGAGAGCTGCTTATTGACTAACGAGAATCCTACCAGTTCCAAGTGATGTTTTGAGATCCATGTAAGATGCATAGCGCTGACTGTGCATGAAGGTCCGACCCGATCTAATATGAAATACACCGTAAAAACGGTCATTTCCGCGCAATCAAAACTGCGACCGTCTCAAGTCATCCCTTTTAATTCGGGAGGTAGCTCAGGAATACGCTTGCGTGATTCGTGATTGAATTGGATCTCGATATTGTATCGGTCAAACCTCAACTCAGCTAGCTTCGCGCGGTCAGGGATACTGAACGCGATGGCGTATTTCATTCGTGACCCCGGTTCAATTACTTTGAAATCAAGGCTCTTACCCTTACCACCGTGTTTCTCCCAGACTCCATCAAACTGGCCTGCACCAAGATTCGCCGGAGAATACGTGTTCCCTCTCTCGTCAATCAAATCAAAGGCACTAAGATCTTCAATAAGACTGTCTGCATCAATATGGTTGAAAAGTTTTAATGCAAATATTATACCGTCGATATGGGTAGTGTCTTGAAGTATCCCTCCTTGGGTCGTTGTTTCGATTGGACCCATCCCAACAATCTCCATAGATAAGGATTCGCTTGTATCCGATAGCGCCACTGTATTACCCCCCTGCTGTTCCTCCGGTTGTTGAACTGTAGTCTTCGGGACTTTACTTTCGGATGAGGCACTAGCCTTGGATGTATAATCTTCAACTAAGTCCGATGCATTAAGTGTACTAACCAGTTGAGCAAGCCCTGCCCCGTCGATGAGTTTCAGATTTGCCCTCTTTGCAATAGAGAGGGCACTATCGGTAAAACCACTCGTCGTTACAATCACGACCTTGTCCACGTTATCCTCTTGATGCCGTAATGAGGCGTACTGCTGAACCTCAGGTCCACCGACACGATTGCCCTCTTGATATCTCTTCGCTTGGATTAGTTCCTTTTCATGATAAGGGGTGTTTTGAGGGTCGCGTTAAGTTAGAGGATGAGGCGGACGATTTCTGAGTGTCTATGACAGAATTCGACCGCCTCAGCGAACGTATCGCCTGGATCGA
>NZ_AOJE01000019.1 GCF_000337915.1 Halorubrum saccharovorum DSM 1137 | reverse complement strand
AGTTTCAGCAATGTCGCGTTCGAGACAGCTCAAAATTGGCTCGAAGCCCTCGCAGTCTACCACAATTCACGCCAAACTTAACGCGACCGTTTTGAGTGGCGATGATATCGATTCCTTGGTCGTTCGATTCGGTGGTTACAGTGGTATCCCAACCCCTTCGTTGCCAGAGTTCGGCCACAAATTTCTCAAACCTGTATCCGTTGAGTTGTCTGAGTCGTGCCGCTATTTCGGTATCTGAGAGCCCCATGCGAATGTCTTTGCTGTTGGCAGTCGGCTGTAAAATAGGTATGGTCTGATAATGTTCTGTCAGTTGTTGATTGCTACACTACTATCATAATGGTAAGCGCTACGTTATCAGAGTTGCCGAAATCTGAACGACTAGCACACCACGATTCCCCAGTGACTCACCCTCTGTATCGCTCACGCTGCTACTGATAGTAACCGAGTAGTTGGTGAAGCTGCTGCTACATACAACGCGCATAGTCAACAGAGAGTGAGTGACTATTCCGAATTTGGAGGTACTTTGACGGCTAAAGATTTGAATTCACTCGCACCCTCAACGATAATATCTGGCCTATGCGAATACTTGTTCCAATTCAGTTTGTAATGATGGTTGAGATGTATGGGATCACCTTGTTTCCAGCTTCGTTCTTCGACCCAGTCAAATTCACCTTCTAAAACTCTACCATCGTAAATTCGGAACGGGTCATATACCGCGCCCTCTCTCTTTTCCCAATAATTTGGGTCGTTAGTGAGGAATATAGCGTAACCTTGAGTGTCGTATTCTTGTGTGAGAGCTTCCAAGTTTGAGATATCCTTTATGAAACTATACGTTCCATGATTGTAGTCTCCCTGGCGAGAGATGTGGAACCTCTCATTAAAACTGGTATCGTGGACGTCTGCTGCTTTGGTTTTGTATTTGAGTTCAATCGGGATTACACCGTTCTGTGTTCGTATTGCAAGATCAACGTCGCCTGCCTGCTCTGTATTCCATTCAAGCCTAACCGTTCCTGTTATTCCCTGCTCCTGAATTAATTTGTTCAGGAGGAAGCCGAATTCCAGTTTAAAGTGATCCTCTTTGTGAAAGAGGCCTTCCAACCTCCAGAGACTATATTCAATATCGATGAGTTCGGCATTATTAGTCATTGTTCTCTATTGAATTGTAATTGAATAGACGGAAGATAAATCCAGCAGTATTTCTGAATCTCACTGGATGAGGGACATACAGGGTTGTGGTGTATCCACTCTCTGTATCTTGCACGGGTGTCTTACCAGCTGATGGATAGATCGATATGTCTCGCGTTAGATTCCTCGCCTGTACTGACCGATTCGTGAGTCCCATGTACTGACTCAGACTGGGTCAGAATGTATCTCTTGCTGAGGTATTTCAACAGAGCCGCACCTCGGTAGTTGAACATCAGATCTCGGTCGGACTTTCTAATATCCGGTCTATGCTACCTACATTGAACAGGGACCAAGAATCGTCCACCTCCTGATCGAGTCCCTCTACAAACCCACTCCTCGAAAACAACGCGAATCGTTCAGTCCGCGAATCCGGTCCCCACTGTACGTGTTCGGATTTCGCCCGGAGGTCTTCGACGAGCCCGCAGCCAACCGGTTCAGAGGTCCACTTGCACTCAGCGAAGAGAATTCTATCGTCAGCCGGCGAAAGCCCGACGATGTCGATCTCGTTCTCACCGTACCACCATCGACCGATCTCCGAGTACTGCTCAAACTCTTCGCGTCGAATTCCTTCCCAGATCGCCTCCTGACAGATGTCTTCGAACGTCTCGCCGACGAGGTTCGGGAGATCAGGTTCAATCGTGTTCTCGTACACGATCCCCGGTGCTTCCTCGATACTCGATCGGTTCGGCCCGACGTAGCGGAACCAGAACCGGAGGAACTCGTCTGCAACGTAGTACTTGGAGCGCTTCGACTTTTTTGCTGACGCAGTCACGGGAATTTCCCGCTCGATGAGCCGTAGTTTTTGGAGCTTACGAAGGTATTTCGAGAGTGGTCCCGAGTCGATCCCGGTTGCTCCCGATATTTCGTTCGGTGTCGTGTGGCCGAGGGCAATGGACTCCAGGATGCTCATGTAGCGTGCTGGACTTCGCAGCTCCGTCCGTAGTAGGAACTCTGGCTCGTTGTAGAGTACTGCTGACGGCGAGAGGATCTGCGATCGAATGTTGTCCGCGAGTGAGGAGTCGAAATAGTCGAATAGCGTGAGATACATCGGCGTTCCCCCAGTGACTGCGTAGGAGCGGATGGCGTCCTCGATATCGTATAGGATGACCTCGCGTGCTTGCCGGAACGAGAACGGCTGGACGTCGAATTGCCCAGTTCTGCGACCATAGAGGGGACTCTCGTGACCGAGCACTTCTGACTCCATCGTACTGATGCTCGATCCACAGAGAACGAGCATTGAGTCCGTTTCCTGCAGATGTTCGTCCACGAACGACTGGAGGTAGGACGGAAGTGAATCGTTCTCTTCGACGAGATACGGGAATTCGTCGATGGCGACGATGAGATCCTCGTCTGCGATCTTTTCCCCTAGGTACTCAAGCGCCTCGTCCCATCCGTCGATTCTTGGTACGCGATCGTCGAAGTAATCCGCTACTTGCTCAACGAACTTCTCCCGTTGTCGTTCCTCAGCCTCCTGAGCGGAGAGAAAATAGATATGAGGTTGATGTCGGCAGAACTCTTTCAGGAGTTCGGTCTTTCCGATCCTCCGCCTTCCATAGACCACGTAGAAATCGTGCCCCGGTGACTCGAATGCCGTGTTGAGAGTCTCCAGTTCATCGATCCTGTTGTAGAAGGTCATTCTTCGTCTAATGATTACTTGGATAATGACTTATTCGTTTTGGGCGGTTCTTCGGAATGTGGTTTGGGGGGGTAATAGGCAGTTCATTTTCATTCTCTAAATAATCATTATTTAGAGAATGAAGTGCTGATCGGAATTGTCGTCCTGACAGTCAAGTTTGGTACCTCACAAAACTCGTTAGATATCTACTTGCTGACGACGTGTACTCTATCGTACTACCCCGCACCGCCCGGTAAGTCCAATCGTAAATCACTTTCGCTGAATTCGTCTCGCCCGCGATCTTCAACAACCCGCTCCTCACTGTCCTAATGGCATCGCCAGCAGCGACAAAACGTTCTTCGAGATCGTATCTGACGGCGGCGGCAGTGTTGATAGCGATTCCGATAGTAACGCCAAGCTCTACAATTACAATTGCTTCCCAACCACCTGATACAGTCCGGTGCGTCTGTGGCGTTGGTCGGTATAACCGACAACACCCGTCGGATACAGCTTGGGATGATTGAACAGAGTCAAAACATCGATACAGAGTGAATCAGGCCGAGTATTCAACCGAAAAGCAGCGAGAGGTTCAGGGACAACGGTAGAACCACAAGCAAGGTGTACACCACGGTTCCGGTTGCTATTCGTTCAGCGGTCGGAGAAGCGCCGTTGCCGGCGAGCCAGTACTCTGACCATTCTCGATCAAGTCGGGCCCCGAGTTGGCCGACGCCAAGGGCGGCAGCACCACCGAGGGTTGCCGCCGGGATCATGTCGCTGTCCCGATCCTCGTCATGATAATCAAAGAGCTGTGAATTCACGTTCATCGCTCGATACTCGCCGGGATCGGCGCGCTCGCTCGGATCGATCCGGTGTACGTCCTCAAGCTCTGCCAGCGTAGTCGCAACCGTCACAGGCTGCCCGTCCTCAACGCTCACCCGATCGGAATCCCGGGACAGGTGGCCGGGGAGATCATGCTGCGAGGGGTCGTAGCTCAGCTGATCCTCATCGGGGAACCCTGTCCTGCCATGGGGGACATTTCCGGCACGCGGGTGCAACAGAGGGATCGTATTGTCTCGCTGTTCGTGATAGCGGGCAATCCGAACGTCCTCGTCACAGTAGACGCCGTCCGGCGTGAGAGGGGTAAATGGCTCATTATTGAATGGGGCCGGGTTCGACACGATCGGAAAGCAATACTCTGGTTCTGTAGGTACGACCGGCGGAGCTTCGTCGGCTTTGCCCATCAAGTTGTAGACCTTGTGTGTCGTGAGTCGGCCACTCACCCGCAGGTATTGTACCGCCGTCTCGATGTCCTGCCAGCCGGCGAGATCCCGCATGGTCTTCGGATCGGTTACGATGTTTGCCCAGAAGGTGAGGCCGGTTGCCCGGAGCGGGTGCGCCGAGATTGCCCCGGAATCAAGGCCGTCAGCGTTCTCCGCCGCCCTTCGGATCAGTCGGTTGATAGGGTACTGCTGGTAGTCGATGTAGTCGTGGTTGTCGAAGAAGGCTATGAGGCAGGCAGTAATTCGTTCACTCCACCCAAACGGAATGACCCGCGCCGACCGGTCGTATTTGGGCTGCCAACGCTCAGTGTAAAGGATCTCTTCGAGGTTCTTCACCGTACAGTAGTCGGACAACTGTACGACTTCTTCACGGTCTGCCACCAGTAGGTCCTTCCACGAGGCTCCACTCTCCCACTCGCCGTGTTCCTGTAGTTCTTTCAACCCTCGTCGGCCCCAGGTATCAAAAGCCGTGATCCAACAGCGCTTGCAGCCACAGGGGTCATAGGCCGGGATATGGATCTCGCCACGTCGCCAGTCGATCCATTCCTCACGGAGATGCTGTATCTCCTGTAACCGGAGTCCGAGGCGACCGGCGAGCAAGATCACGGTACAAGCGACAAGGCGGGTTTCACGATTCTCGATCTGCAATGCGCCCTGGTAGAGCCGGAAGTAGGCGTCTGTACTCAGTGCTTTATCGGCAGACGGTAGGACATTCGGAGAGGTCATGTCTCATAGAACTAAGAGGGATACTCGGAAAAGGGTAAGTTTATGAAATATGGTAGTTTGACGGCTGTTTCACCTCGGCGGATCTGCTGAAAGAGCGGCGTCACGACAACGGAATTTCGGGCGAATCAATAAGCTGCCATCGATCTGGATTTCTCACTCTTTGATGAGTCGTTGTAACCGTGACTGAACGATGTCGGGTGGCCACGAGGACGTGGTTGTCTCGGTTGTGACGCCGAGTGTTTCTATCGTTCCCCGAACAGGCGCGTCAGTCTTCTCTGTTTGCTCGGTGAGGTAGGCATATGCGGCGATTTGTAATTCGTAGCGTTGGCGTGTTTCTGCAGTGGGTTCAGCTAACGCGATCTTCACGTCCGTCAGGACGCGCTCTCCGTCTGGGTATTCGATAACGAAATCTGTCTGACCGTGGATCTCGAACTCCACGCCGTTCAGTTTGACAAGTCCGTCAATCGGCTGTTCAACGCTAACGGTCGTTCTCGGATCTTCAATCTGTTCCCACAGTTCGGTGTTCACAAACCCGGCAAGGACGTGTTCGAAGAACGCGTACATTCCTGCGTTCTCATCCGGATTCACATCTGGCACGGTGTCTGCGACGATGTCGTCGAAGACGCTTCGAACTTCAGAATCCATGCCCCGCAGCGACTGTTCCGAGATTCCCCGTGCGACCAGTTCTGTAAGCACAGCATGGAGGCACCGCCCAACGCCATCTGGGCCTACCTGATCGAACGAGAGCGGAAGGTCATCAGGCACGTCGTGCGCGTCCGTGTGGAGTGGTTCGCCGAGGAGGTGGGCGATTGTGTGCTCGTTGAGATCCTCGGTCAACGGGTACATCGTTGAGGGATTCAGGAACCGCGGGAGCCATGGTTCGAGATCGTCACGCCGTGGTGGGATTTCAGAAACTCCGTTGTTAGCCGTTGGTAAAGCAGGCAAGTTACGCTGCGCAAACAGATCTACGTCGTTAACGCCAACGTCGATCGACTCCGTGTTCGGTTCCGAACCATTCAGTCCTAGGGTGTAGGAGTCCGTTCCTCTCTCTTCGAATTCGAGCCCATCGCGGATCGTGTCCATCCACCGATCACGGAGGTGGTCGGCTTCGACATCTGAGTGGGGCAGCGGCACAACTAGGTGGTCTCTCGCGCGGGTCATGGCCACGTACAGCAATCGCCACACCTCTGCCCGTTCGTTTGCTGCGACAGTACTGAGTCGGTCGGGATTGACGAGTTCGTCACGATCCGTGGACTCGCAGACAGTGTCGCTCCAATGAGCAGTTGCCCAGCGAAGTCCGGTGTCTCGATCCCACCCTCCTGGCGGCTCGTACAGGCCACCCTCGAACGGTGGGAGTGTGATGTCTTCCGGGATGTTCGTGTTCATCGGTGGGGCGAGCCCTGCGATCGACCCTTGCGTCACGAGTCGCTGCGTGTGAGGGCCGCGTGACCACACGTTGAATCCTGGATCAGCAATCACGACGACATCGTCTTCGTCGCCTTTCGCCTGATGGACCGTTTGGAACTTGACATCGTACGCTTCCCCGGTCGTGCTCGGCTGTGTTGGTCCGTCGTCGGGACTCTCGCGGAACGGTTCAATCAGCTCGGTTAATTCGGCTGGTGAGTACTGTGTCTCTCCTTCCCATTCGGAGAGTATCTCAACGAGCGCATCGAGATTTGCAACTCGTTGCGCGGAATCGACATCGGAAACACACTCGTTAGCGTCTGCCCGCAGTGCGAGCGACTCGATGATCTCCTCAACGTACACACTCGCCGGCTGTCTGTGAAACACGTCACGCCGATCACGAAGTCGGCGGAGCCCGCACAACACTTGCCGCTGCGTTGGCGGGATGTCGGTCTCGGTCGTATCGAGTACTTTGTCCACGTTCCACGAATGAGACTTAAAGACGCCCGTGTCAACGTCTATCCTGAGTTCGGAGTCCGTGAGGAACGCCTTTGTTCGTTCGGGTGAGTCGGGCGCTTCCAACCATTCACAGACGTCGAATACTGTATTGACCGCGGGACACTCAAACAATCCCTCTGCCGCCGTGTATACGCGAAGTCCTTCAGCAGTGAACGCCGCTTCGTACTGGGGCAACCGCGTTCCACGCCGGAACAACACCGTGATGTCCTGTGGATCGCCGTCCTCGTCGCAGAACGTGCCGTCAGCGAGTCCCTTCGCAATGTGTGTCGCCAGTATGTTCGCCTCACCAATCCCCGTGTCGGGAGTTGCCCACGTCTCTGATCCTGGCTGACCGACACCGGCGAACGAGGAGACGTGTACCGCAGGAGTCTCGTTGCCATCACGGGCTGCTTCCAACTGTGGGTACGTAACGTCAAGATCACCGATGTCTCCACGAGCGGGATCGGTGAACATCGGGTCGGCGATCGCATTGATGCCTGCCGCGATGTCGGGAACACAGCGATAGGTCGTCGTCGCGGTTCGGTTCTCGCGTGTTTCCCAGTCTACACCGAGGTACCTTCCCGTAGTGGTCGCGGTATCGAACCATGTTGGGTTGGCGTGTCGCCACAGGTAGATCCCTTGACGGACATCGCCGCAGGCGAACACGCGCGAGTTACTCGTGACGATGTGGGATAGCGCAGCGTGCTGGATAGCCGAGACATCCTGTGCCTCGTCGATGATCAGACTGCGAATCCGTGATCGATACGTTCGCCGGACTCGATCCCGTTGCGCATCATCTATCGCCTGCAGCGGCTCCGAGAGCTGAGACCGATTGCCGGACTCATCGAAATATGCGTCCACGAGATACGCGACGTCGGTATGTGAGACGACACTGTACTCTCGAACGCGCTCTTGATACGCGGTACGATACGCTGAGAGAACTGTACAGAAGTCGTTGATGCGATCACACCACGCGTCGTACAGCTCACGGTCGGCATCAAGCAGTCGATCGCGTTCGGACTTGTCCACCGCATCCCTGACGCGATCCTCGATGGCCCCGTCACCACCACTGACGAAACGTGTAACGGACTGCACGATGTCGTCGAATCTCTCAGGGTTGCCATTCGGGTACGTTGCGTCCTGTGTCCGTTCCAGTTCTGACTGGAACTGTGCGGTTGAGAGACGTTGATCGCGGCAGAACGTGACTGCGGCTTCCAGCATCTCGGCTACGCTCTCATCGTACTCACCATCTGGATACGCAGCTTCAAAATCACGCAGCCGCTGTTCGTACGCTGGAGACCCACAGACTTTCTCGTAGCACTCCTGATGGACCTGCTTCAATAGCGCCTTGTTACCGACGGATGGCATGTCCTCGAAGCCGGCATCATGGGCGATGTCCTGTAGGATGCCACGTAGGAGACTGTCAACAGTTCCTGTGTACGGTGCCTGTCGTGTACGCTGTAGGAGATACTGGAGCTCCGCGTCGGTGATCTCCGATGCGGCTGAGACGAGCTCGTGTTCTACGAGTGTCTGTAACCGGTCACACACCGCCGGGATGATGCCGGCGGCTTCGTCCCGGTTGAACGATATCACCGCGACGTGTTGCTCCGGCGTTGGATCGCCTGCCACGTATCGTCGCAGAATGTCTTCGGCGGCAATGTGGTGTGCAACGACCGACTTACCCGACCCGGGAACGCAGTTCAAAGTGAACAATCCTGTCTCGTGGTCAAAATACGCTTCTCTGATCGCTCGCTGCGCACCCTTCAGTACGATCGGTTCGATATCCTCATCTGCCGTATCGTTACTCATCACAATCCTCCGTCTCTGCCGTGACGAATCCCCGTATTTCCGGTGGAAGTCGTCGATCAGCACTAATGAGCCGCTCTCTATCTGTCTCACCAACCCGCTCCGTGTTGATGTATCCCAGAAGCGGAGACGGTTGGACCTCGTTCCCCTCCCGGGTCTGCGTGTACCGCGTCACGACGGCACACTGGCCCGCAGCGCGAAGTGCATCTGTAAACTGGTCACGGTCACGTCCACCGATCCACGCGGGCTGTGGCGCGAGCAGCCCTGATTGTCCGTCCCCTTGAAGAACCGCCTCTTGGAACTCCGGCGGTAAGACGGACTCCGGTGGTCGTGGCCACTGGTCAGCGGTCAATCCAAGCACCACCACGTACGGAACGTCAAGCGCCCAGACGTCGTTCGCCTCCAACACGTCCAACGCACGAGCGTTCGAGTGTTCTCTTCGACCGGGCCGTTGTGTGGCGATCACGCTGGCTAAGTTAGCGACGTCACCCCACGACTGATCGACTGTTCCTTCTTCGAGCCGGTCAGCGAACTTGTGGCGTAACTGCCGGACAAGCGTCCGAACACGCACAACCGCCCGCGCGTCAGTCTCCGTTTCAAGTAGCGCCGGTGAGTCACCAGCCTTCGTCTCCGGGAGTCCATGCTCGGCATACCCCTCGATGACGTCGCCCAGCAGCGTACTCACTGATTCCGGCTCGGGCATCGGTGCATCATCGATCCACTCTACAAACCGCTGGAAACGCCCATCCGCATCTCCAGTCGATTTAATCACGTCCACCCACTCGGGAATCGTTCGCGTCCCGTCCGGGAGGCGCTCCATCACTCGGGACACCGTCGCGGGATCGATCGGCCACTGACAAGTTGTCGACACAGACTGCTCATCCCGACCGGGTGTCGATCGGAGTGACCAGCAGAGTTCGAGCGGTCGAAGCAGCGTTTCCACATCTACACGCTCCTCGTCTAGAACATCACAGACAGCCTCGATGAGCGCGTACGGCCGCGTTCGAGTCACTCGAAGTTGAGTCCAGAACACGGGTGTGAGTTCGTACTGAATCGCCGCTCGAAACAACGGTTCCTCGTACGCATCGAGATCTCGTACCACGACTACGATGTCACGGATCGGCACCCCATGGTCTCGGAGTGAGGCGACGACCGCCATGGCAGCCCGTACTTCATCTCGCCGCGTCGGCGACACAATTTCGACCGTCGGAACCTCGGGAGGATCGATCGGCTGTGATAGCTTGTGTCGGTTAGAAGCCGTCATTCGAACACCTCCGTCCCAGGTTTGGAACGAGTGAGGAGGTCGTCGAACCGCTGTTTCAGATACGTTCCAGTTTCGGAGCGGAAATGAATGTGAACTTCGACAGGCGTTGTCGAAAGAACCGCATGCACGAGATCCGTGTGCGGCGCAGACAGGCTGCTGAGACCAAGCAACGTGAGTCGGTCGATATGTGGGTATGCCTCCGTCCACCCTACCCCGTCCGTCGCTACGATCATTCTCGTCGCCCGCCGAACGAGTTCTGTCTCCGAGACCGCCTTCGTGATCCGATCCCGAAGACCTTGTTCCACGAACAGTGCAGCGTTGAGGAGCTCTGAAGACTCTGCGTCGATCGGATCGTAGAGATCATCCGCCGTGTCTCGCCAAGCTGCGATCCGCTCTGGATGAAAGTTAGTCACCGTCTCTACCTCTGTGCGAATCTGTTCGATCTGCTGCGGATCACGCGATGACAATCTGGGCGGTAACGCAAGTTCAGATGACGCACGGGACGGTGGGTCCTCAAGTATTGCGTGGAGCAGACTCAACCGGTCAATCCGATCGATCGTCGCTGTCGGCCGTCCTGCGGACTCAAGCAGCTTCTTGCTGATTCCAACCGGAGCTACGAATGAGAAGGCATCCTTCGAGAGATTCGCCTCTCGAAGCCGTCGCTGAACGTTCCGCTGGTGAAGCTCAACCGGGGACGCGACAAGTTCCGTTGCCCGCGGACACCTGCGAGCCCTCTCGAACACCAGCTCTTCGTCACCGACGTGAAGCATCAATTGCTCCCCACTCTCGGCCCAGTCACCACCTCCCTGCTTGCTTTCCATAAATCTTCGATGAGTCGTCGTCTACGCTCCTACAGCACCATCCCATGAACCATTACCGGTCATGCCGTAGACTCCTGAAACAGCCTTACAAGCTGATCAACGACTTCATCGAACTCGTCTGAGTCCATCACCATGTTCGGATGCTCGTCGTCGTCGAAGGGGATCCGTAGCGCGCCAGCTCTCTTACTGATGTAGAAGGTCGCACGACGCGACCGTCCAAAGAATAGCGCGACCGTCGAACGAGATACTCCAGCATCAAGCAGCCGCCGCAGGAGTTCATCCCGCAACCGGTCCATCATCTCTTCTTCACTCTCCGGTATCCGGCAGCGAACCGTTCTCCCAATATCGCTCGGATATCCCCACTCGTCCGTGTCCAGATCCTTATCGATCAGCGGCTCATCCAACGAATCCACCTTCCGATCGACCGACATCAGCGTCCAAAGCCGTTCGATGATCGACGTCCTGGCAGCCCCACTCGTAACCTCACGGATCTCACTCGTCGTCGCCGGACCGTGTTCGTAGAGGTACGTGAGAATCTCGATATCCTTGTACAGCAGATTCACCTCTGCGGCGACGCCATCGAGATCGAACGGAAGGTCGTCTACCGTCATTCGGTGAGTCACCAGATGGTGACACGGGATACACATCGTCGTCCCGTTGTCCGGGTGATCTCGATCCACCAGATCTGGGTCTTCTTGCATGTGATGGGCTTCAAGATCGATGTTCCCACCTCGCTCCGGACCCAGTCGCCCACAAACCTGGCACTGGTACCTGTCGCGGTCCAGAATCTCCTCTCGGACCCTCGTCGGGAACGTGTTGTACCCATCGTTACGGCCCATCTGTCACCTCCACGTTCTGACTCTCGTAGTACTGCGTCCCACTTACTTCCTCAACGGAAACCTCGCTCAACAACAACGGGCGCTCTCCCTCAGGATCATCCCATCGCGTGATCCGGGCGGACGCAACCACGTCAATTCCATCCGGCTCCGGGTCAAGCATCACCTCGCAGTCCTCACAGGCACACGCATCAAGAAACCACGTGAGGAGCCCCATCGGCCTCCGAGCTCGAACAGTAATCGACTTAGACGCTGCGAGTGCTTGATCGCAACTGTCACACGTCACCCCACGCGGCAACGACCACCCGGAAAGCACCTGTTCAGCCGCGAGCTCCACCTGCCGACACGTGTAGGACTCAATCACGCTCACGAAAGGCGTCTCACTACTTGCGTCCGCAGCGAGACATTCCAAGAGCTGCAGCACCCGATCGAACTGGTACGTCAACTTCAGAGCCACCTGGTCGTCATCCAGCACGTCCTCCGAGATCCTCGTCATTCACCTTCCTCCGGTTCGTAGCAGGACCTCGAAATCTCCCGAATGTGACGGGCAATCGGTTTCGTTGCCTCAGTAGTCATGAGCCGCTTCCCCCGCTCATCGTACTCAGCGACACTCAAATCGTCCAACGTCTCCAGATGTGACTGTATCAACGAGATGTACACCCGGGTGCGTTGTTCACTCGTCACCTCACTAGGATCGACGAGGTTCTCGATCGCAGCAATCTCACGAGCCAGCTTTGAGGCAGTTATTGGCCCGTCTGACTGCGCAAGCGACAGGAGCACCTGCCGACGACGACTGTTCGACACCGCTTGGAACGCGTCATCCGGATCGATCGGTAGGGCCCGATCTTGGTCGATACCCGTCATCTGAACCCTCCCGCGACCTGCTCACTACGACAAGTAAGCACCACCAACTCACACTCGGACTCACCAATCGGATCGACATACCCCCCATCAGCGAGTGTACAAAGTCGGTTCTCTAACCCATCGAGAGTCAGATCCGTCTTCGAAAGGAGGTCCCTGCGGGTCGTCGTTCCTCTAATGGCACGTGTTCCTTCGACGATACGCCTGTCCTGTTCATCGTGTTCGGAAATGATTTCTGTGTCCTCAGCCGTCCGAAAGTCAGAGTTATCACTCCCGACACGATTAGTGTCATTTGCTGTCATCCTTGGCAGCGTTGTTCCCCGGTGTCCTAGCACCGGGGGGCGTTTTCAGCCAATTTTAAATAGTGAGTCCGTTATAAAAAATATTTGTATATTAATTGAACAGGCACGTTTCAGCGGCATCTAGGGCTTCTATTCTTATCATATAACTAAGATTATCATATAGCTCTGTTGAAATTCACAGATATAACTTCAGAAGGATAGGTAATCGATCGCAGCAATTGTAAACAGTATCAACATTCCACCAGAAAAGCGGAGCGACCATCGAAGATAATGATATTTATTACTCGCTACTCTCGCTAATTCATAATTTTCTTGAACCAATTGTTCCCTCGTATCCCCATCTTCTAAGTCGCTGATTGACTTCTGAAATGCATCGACAGACCCGTATTCGACGATATTCTCCCAGAAAATAAGGCCAGTTTCAGGCTTAGGTGTTTTTGGATATACTATCCATCCAGATAAGAAGACACCGATAACTCCCGATCCGGCACCCAGTAGGGCACACCACCACACGAGTTCTGATTCAATTGTGAGTATCCGCATGGCATTTGCGAATAGGCCTAAAAACGCAAACTGTGCAGTGAGCAGAATAGAGGCTTTGTTGTCTGCTAAGGTTATATACCTATTTAAATGATCATGAGTTCGGGTAACCAGTTCATCGGGCGTAAGATCAGACATTTTTTGTCTCACCGAAGGTTATCTGTCTCTGTCCCGGATCAGATACCAGTGAAACTGTAATAGTGCTGTGGGTCCCATCCACTCGCATCACTACCCCAAGTAAACCCGTGTATCTATCCTCGTCGTCTAGGCACTTCACATTTGGTTATTAATTAATTATGTTGTTTGATCTAATTCGTAGGTAGTAAAATCAATCTTGACATCTTCATCCTTTGGGCGAAAGGAGTTCTCTTTGGATGTTACAGACCAATTCTTTTGAAGTATCGACTCTGGAAGTCCATCTTCATACAGTTCATTTTTTGCGGAGTTTGTTATTGATATATAGTGGGCTGAATCTACCTCGGCACCAGTTTTATTTAGATATTCTCCAATTCTAACACTCCTAACATGGGCCTTGTTTGATTTTATTGTATTATTTGCGCTCTTTCTAATATACCCAGAAGGAACCCTACAAACGCTCATGCGTAGGTTCATATCATTAAATGATGCAACTTCCAGAAGTCCACTGAGATACCTCAATACGTGCTTTGACTCTCGAATAAAGATATGAGTCTCATCGTCATCCGAATCCTCATACTCTCCATCATTGAGCCCGGTGCTAATAACGTCAAGTTTCTCACTGATACGGTTTTTAAGTCTTTTTGTTTTTTCCTTGTTTTCCGGATTAGATGAATCCCGAATATCATACCAAACGACCCAATGGGCTTCTATCTGTGATTCCTTCTCAAAGAGATCCTGTATCTTTTGATTCCATTTATTTTCTTCGAAATATTGATCGTAAATATCTATAAGTAAATCATGAATATTGGATATTTTTGGGAATAAATCATTTATAAGAATGATTGCAGTACTCTGATCGGTAAAGAGAGTCTTTTTGAACTCCCCATTCACAATATTGTTTATCCTACAATCTTCCTCCTCGAAACGGGGAAGATCATCTATCGCAATACCACTGTACATTCGTTGTTTATTTTTGTCTACTAATTTATTATATTTGGATATCGATTCCTGAAGTTCGGTAAACTCAACTCTAAGGTTGCTCCCACCTGCAGCAACTTGAGAAGAAAGAGAGATAATATTCCGATAAACTTCACAAAACTGTATACATATCTTGCCGAATGATTCTGTTTTCTCAATAAGCTTCTGAGTCTCCACTGTTGAAAAATCTTTAATCTCCTCAACTGCATCTAGGTAGGGTTCTAGGTTTTGTTCGTATTGTTTAGTCTTACTTCGCTGTGGATGGGATTCAAAATGTTCTCGAATCTTAGTAATGATCTCTGAACTGTTTAGCTCCTCTCTGAGACGCTGTTTGTTCTGAATCCCGTTAATAGCCGACGTAGCCTTACTTGACATATCTTGAGTAGAATCTAAATCAGATTGAAGATTTGAAAGATCAAAATCAGTTAACCCATCAACATTATATGACTCATAATTGTCATGGATTCTTCGAGCATTATCTATAGAATCGCTAATTGACCAGTCATTACTACTTAAAAACAGCTGTATCTCCTTGCGGATTGCTTGTACGTATGCTTCCTCGCTACGGCATGTAGTGAGAGCTGTGAGGTAATCTTGATTATTGGCCGGGTCTACTGACTTATCGATTTCATATAACAACTGTGCTAAAACCTCTAACGATGCACGTTCCGAAGAAGATATTGTGGATGCTACCTCGTTGATGTCGCGGTTATTTTCTTCTTGCCAACTGGTAGATCGCATGACTCCTCCCGCAGTATTCTTAATTAATCCCCTATTTTTACACCAGTCTGTAAAGAACCATCTCTGGTGCTCTCTTTCATCTTCTAATAAGACAACTCTTCCATGGCGGTAAAACTGGGGAGCTACATTGAATTCCTGACGTTGATTATTTCCTGCCAACGATTCGTAGATTGCATCTGTTGTTGCCTGTTCCCAGAATCTACCTTTATGTAGCCGGTCAGTGATCATTACACCAACTTTTTCCAATAGGATACGAGGGATTATCTCTTCATCGTGTTTCTGATGAGCATAATTAAACAACCCGCCTATCACCTCATCAACAACATACTCATATCCCATCCTATTTAATGCCCCCTCGCCGTGGCGGTAGCTTCGTTCAAACTGTTCTGTGTCATCACGGTAGTAGAAACAAGGAATTTGTACGCCAGCGTCGATAAGAAAGTCCATCGCTAAGGAGAACTCTGTCTCATTCTCGATGGATGCGTCGGCGTCAAGCAACAAATTCTTTAATTGACGGACATTCAAGGCAGTATTCCGTGATTTCCTGTGAGGAATACTTGGCGAGGTACTCTCCTGTAGCTCCCGGTCAGTTTTTGATTCAAATTCCAACTGAATTCCCTCAAATACGGTCGATAACTTATCAGAATATGTCATCCTATCGTTAACATGTTTTTGTAAATACGGAAGTATTCCATTATAGAGGTCCTCTTGTTGCGAATCAAGAAACGGCTCTATACGCTCAACGGTCCATTCAACTTCATCCCGCCGGTAATTAGTAGAAAGCAGCTCTTGAAGATCCTTGATTGTACTCTCAAAGCAATTATTTAATTTCGATAGTATATGATCCGTTACCGTCTCCCCAAAGAGGTAGACCATATCCTTTCTATTTAGTGCTGACCCAGGCGGGGATACGGATGGTAGCACTTCCTCATATTCAATTTGGTAAGCGATTCCATACAGGTAGCTCACAAGGTACCAGATGAGTCGATAAACTGGCTCTACTCGCTCTTCTTCACGATTATAAAAGTAGCTTGTTGCCTCGCCTATACAGATCTCACGGCAGGTTTCCACAATCTCATTAAATTCTCTAGGTAATGAGTCGGAAAAAATAGTCTCTCCACGAATTGCGTCCTTTTTAAGAGAAAAAGTAACTATTGGGACAATAACGAATCTGCCTTCTTTTTCATTATGATATACTCTGAACTTTTCAATACCAGGTACTGTATCTGGACCATCAAATAACTTGAATAGAAGATTTTTACATTCAGCCTCTTTATCTGGAATAAAAGTAAATCGGCGTTGTCCAACATCACGCTGATGGACAGTTGTTAATTCATACGAGGAATTGTGTTCCTCGAACCTTTTGAATGTATCTTTATCTATTGTTAAATTAATAATTGCGTGATCAATATCATAGGGTTTGTTAAGATATGAAAATGACTGAGTCATTTGTTTAATGAATTCGTGACGTTTTGAAGCAGACAACTCCAGCTGTGGCTGGACAACGCTGGGGGCCATTTGAGCGGTGTCCTTATCATATCCAATAGTGAGTGGAATAATCTCCTCAGTATCATAATGATGTTGAACGAGATCAATTGTCTCCCAAATTGTAGTTCCGGTAATTGTGATATCATCAAATACGATTACCCTTTTCCCTTCTAATTCTTTTTTAGGAACAAAATCAAGGGATTTCTCTGTATATATTGGGACTGTTGTTGAATATATCCCTGCTTTTTCAAGCATTTCAAGAACTCTTGGTCCAGATCTGCTTACTGCAATAATATAATCTGGTTCATATCTGTTGATTTTCTCTCCTAATGAGATTAGGGTCTCACGATGTTGATCGACGAACCTAACCTCTTGGTTAGAAAAGCTAATATTGGATGACATTTGTTGGCATTTTTTCGGCACGTATTGGAACGACTTATAGATTATGAGGTGCTAGTTGCTGTGTATAATTCACTTATTCGCTCTTGCGGCGTAGATTATTGATGAGTTAGGGTGTAGCTTCGAGGAAAATTTTATTGCTTTCTTCCTTGGTTTTCGGAAGACCTTGCGGCGGAGTTGGAACGCTCGGAGATACGGTGTGAATCTGTCTTTGGGGACACCTCGATGCGGCGAGAGCCACTGTCGCGTTAGCGACGTGTGGCTCTTGCAGGGGTTCACATGAACGTCTCCATCAACGTACTCGCTGTCACTGTGAACGACGTATTCACGAGTGAATGCGTCGTCCTCGTCTAGTGGTCCATACTCTTGAAAGCCGTCAGCATAGACGGTCAACGACTCCTGCTGGCCAACTGCCAGCAGGAGTTGCATTGTCGATTCATTCGCGGCTTTCGTGGGGATCACGTACCGGTCACACTACCTCGATCAGCGAGAATAAAACCGGACGGCTCGTCCTCAGCGTAGGTTCCACGTCCGCGCGTGGACAAGTCATGCGAGCGCGACGAGCCGTCGCGCTCGCGGCCTTTGAGACGAGTTTTCACGTACAGTTCATCGATTTCGATCGGGTCTTCAACCTGTGGCTGAGGCGCCAGCGCTCGCAGGAAGCGCTGGACGCACCAACAGGTCGTCTTGTACCGAATGTCGATTCCCACGTCTAACTGTCTGAGATTCGTGTTGAAGCGGATGTAGGGGTAGATAGTGAGAAATCACTTTCTGAGTGCTAACGCTGAGTGTTCGAATACAGTACCGGTCTGGTCGTTGAATGTGCGGTCGCAATCCTCACACAGATACCGTTGAAACATGGGATAGCTGCCGTACTGAATAACGTATTCGGCACGGCAGCGGGGGCAATAGACGCCGTTCCGCCAACGAACCTCTTCCAGCAGGTTCGCGGCCCGAAGCTCCGAGACGAACGTCCTCACTGGGAACATCGTTCGTCGAGTGATGCGACCGGGATTCCCTCTCCCTCTGTGACTTCCAGCGACTGCTGAGAACTGACCAACAATCCTCTACCCAAGAGCGAAATATGTACTTTCTGTGATACGACCTAGCCTAATTGCTATCCCGGATAACGCATTTCAAACAAGCAACTGTTTTATACATCAGCGTCCCCCATTACTTCCCTGAGGAGCTCCCTATCTTGTATAGACAGTTCTTCCGGGTCGGCGATTATATAATGGACCCAAAAATTATCTCTTTTTCCACTAGACATAGTCTTATGAAGTAGCTGTCCGTACTTCGTCAGAGACCATTTCTTCTCAGCAGATTCTTCTACGACGGGACGACTAGTCCACGATGGATGCTCAGACTTAGCAGATAACCTATTAAGCACAGCAGTAAGCATCTCAACGGAAGTATCAATTTGGACACGAAGATTGTCTCGCTCCGCACGGGCACCGTTAGGGGGTAGTCCATGAAATATTTCATCTGCTTGCGCACCAAATTTCTCTCGTGTCAGGATCTGCTGCCTGTCAATTTTCAAATCGTCCCGGAGATGTTCCACTTCTCTAAGAGGTGTCTCTGACAGCAGTCGCTGTACTATTGTATCAATAGTCGTTTCATCTCGATCCCGAGGTTGAATCCCATTCACCTGCCTTTCTGGGCCATCATTACTTTGCCACTCTACAGCTTCCATTTCGGATATAGAACGAACACTGAGAGCAAGATTAGACTCATTTGGACGAAGATGGTACTGAACAACAGCATTCGTCAATGGAATAGAGGGATTGATGTTCGCGTCCCTCAATACACTCTTTGTGATTTTGTGTAACTCAGATATATCGTTTGTTTTGCCGGTCACCTGGTTTGTTCCTTCTCGAACTACTCGTTGTTCATACAGGGTATTAATCTCTTCAAGCATATCCCCGATACGCTCACTCTCCCGCTGAAAGTCACCAGACGATGTTCCAACTAATCCCAATAGAAAACTCCAAACAATCTCGTGGGTCCGCTGCCCATCTAGGCCTGCCATTCGGAATAGCAAACCGATCTCAAAAGAAAGGTTTGCCACTGAGTTATCTTTATGCTCTCTACTCTGTGAAATATCGTGGGCACCGGACGACTTACTGGGAAAATTGAGATCACTAATTTCGTCTCGTACCTGCTCCTCCGATTCGGCTAGGTAATTTCCGTAGCAGAGCAGGTAGAGATCGTCAAGCAAATCCTGAATCCGATCCATCTGCTTTGCGGATTTCTCCGAAATTTCCCTTTTGAGTCTAGTTTGCGAGTAACTCCCAGTATTCCCCGTAATGAGGAATTCACGTTGTTTGGTCGGAAGTCCGTATGGAGAGAGTGGCCGATCTTGATCCAAATTCCAATCATCTGGGTCCATGATCGAAGACATATAAATGTACCCTGTTAAAGGGTCGTGGCGGAAACCTCCGGCACTCAATATAAAATATTCTCATATGCAATGCGACATGGAATCCGCGTTTGGACGAGGATAGTAGCGAAGTCCGTACGACATACTGCCGTTGATCTACCACACGTGTCGGCACACGTGGTGAATCAATCATGAGTTCTGATCCTGAGGACCTAGATACTGAGATCAGCCGACTAGACGGCAATATTAATGGACTGTACGAAGGCGTCGTCCCTAAACTTGAGATCCGACTGACTGAGATTGAAGAACAGCAACGCGAAATCGAAACTGAACTCGATAAGCTGCGTAACATGATTGCTCAGATGGAGGACGAAGAATGAATAGGAGTACAGGGGGGGTCCGCTATATTATATGCTATAAAAATATTATTTATAATGTAGATGTAGATGCGCAGATAGAGGCTTCATACCCCTGTTCTACGACAATTGGAGATCTTCGCTCAGATCAATCGAATAATACTATGATACTAATTCACGGCTTTGCCCATACGGGGGTGGTGTGAATGGGTAAGCTTCAGAAGTCGGTGACCATCGACCCACATCTCGCAGACGAAATTGATAGAAGGAGCGAGCTAAACTTCTCCGCCTTAGTGAATGAACTTGTTGAGTGCTACTTTTTTGAGGGTAATTCGTCTCACAAAATGAAGGCAGCTCTCGAAGTAAGTCTCGATCGTATTGAGGATGAGATAGATGAAACAGAAAACAAATTACAACGACTTCGGAAACAAAGGGATGAGATCGAAGAGAAGATCGAGAAACAAGAGGGTCAGGAAGACCCCCAAATAAAGGAAGCTGTGGAGGTCTTACAGACTATTCCGGAAGATCAACTCACCAAAGACAATCCAGCAGTTCAGAACCAGGCAAGTCAAATTGGCATTACACCGCTGAAACTCATTGAGAAGGTGAAAAACCACGGTTCATCAGTTTAGCTGGCAATAATCTAATTCTCTGTTTTTGGCGTTGATGATCTCTCGAACTCGTAGGTAAGCACTCAATATCATCGTGGACCACGCTCTTGAACGACCTTCTCTATCTGGTCCCAGTCTGTCGAAACGTACTTCATTGTCGTATCCAGCTTTCGATGCCCGAGAATTTTGGCTAACATGTGAACAGGAATCCCGTCACTCTCAGGATCAGCGGGGTGCGTGCCATTCGCCGAGTGGGAGGCCATAGAGTGGCGAAGTGTATGTGCAGTCACGAGCCATCTCGTATTCCCATTCGCATCTTCGCTGATCGGCTCGTTCACGCCTGCTTCCTTGGCTTGTTCCTTTACGATCCGGCTGATGTATGTTGGCCGCATCTGGGCCTTCTGATGCGTCAAGAAGAGATATTCCGACTCTTCGGCCGTTGCGTACGAGTGGCGCTGCTTTTCGATCCACTCCCGCATGAGAAAGTCCAAATTTTCGTGGTAGTAGACGTACCTGATGTAGTTCTCGTCACCCGGATCAGCTTTCGCGGAAGTGATCCGGATTTTTCGTTTTCCGAAGTCGATATCTTGGAGGCGGACGTTAGCGAGTTCCACCGATCGAACACCGGTTTGGTAGAGCAGCCTAAGTAACAGCTCGTTCCGTATCGCGGGTGTGCCTGGCTTCTCGAATATTTTTTGTACATCCTCAGGCGAGATGGCGACGACGGCGTCGTCAGTGTCGCCCCGTTGTTGGAGGATTTTGACTTTCTGGGATGTTTGCGGGTCAATGTGGTTGTAATCGGTGTCATCTAGCGATACATTTTCTGCTGGGTTGGTCTCACAGTAATTCCGGTTGCAAGCCCAAACGTAGAATACTGAGACTGTGGACAGTAGCGTCCCGACCATGGTGTCCGCTTTGTGGAGATTCTGATCCACGAACTCTCGAACATCACTCTCTTCTGCGGTTTTCGGATCGATTCCTTTCTGTTGGCAGTAGACCATCCACTGACGTAGACACGATCGCCGCGTCTGTAGTGTCGTATCCTTCCCGCTCCCTTTGAGAAACGCGCAGTACTTGTCGTGAAGCTCTCGGTGGGTGCCAGTGAGCTCTTGCGGATCGGCGTCTGGTTCGCTATTGCTGGACATAGTACACGTCGTGCGGGGATCCATCCACGATGACGGTCGTGCTTTTCACCCGACTCATTTGCTGTTCGAGTAGCGCGAGCGCGCGCGTAACATCATATTCTGGGTGGTCAACGTCCTGTGCAAGCCGCCAGGGTTGCCCCTCCCATGCTCCGGAATCGGTCGGAGATTCCTCCGATAATGTTTCAGCGTCGGCGACTCTTGGCAATTCATCGTGCAGCTCGCTCGCCAGATCCATCAACTCGGTATCCTGTTGAGCGTCAGTGGCGAGGCTAATTCGCTCGATTCGCTGATTGACCCCCCGAAGCTCGGCCTTCATTTCCGCGATCTCGTCTTCGATCCCACCCAGATCGACATCAACGGGCTGAGAGCCACCACTTGGGATGTCTTCCGTGACTCCTTGTTTGTACCCGATTCTAATCAACTCGTTCTCTACGGAGTCTCGGATGAGTTGAGTCATCGATTCGTATCTCCCTGTCTCCTCGATGGCCTCTTCCCACTCGGCCTTCACCTCGGGTTGCACGGCAATGTTGATTTGATCTCTCCCGTTTCTGGGCATGCGCGTACCCACGGAAGTTCGACTAATAAATATTTATAGAATAAATATAGAACTCCACAGAACATGCGCCAGATGTTCGGTTCAGAATAGCGGATATCTGCGGGTCTCCGACCCGCAACGCTTTCCGATTCGTTCGCACTGCTCGCCGAGAGGCTGCCGGACACCCTTCGTACGGCTACTCCAACAGCTCCGGCAAACGGGTGTGACGGGCTGTTGACGGTCTCCTCGAGACCGCTCGTGTCGCCGCCGGGGACCCCGAACGCGCCGCGAAGCCGCGCGGTTTCGGCGTCGGGCGGCCCTGAAGCGATACCGGCCGCGCGTGCGGTGATCGGCGAGCGCGGGTCGTGCGGGCTCGCGGCGTCTCAGCGTCGGTTCGGTCATCGGGGAACGCGAAGGCGACCACCAGAGTGGACCGCGCGCGAGCAAAACCTGTCGCTCACGAGCGTGAAAACCGTGTGGACGACGCCGTACCCCTATCAATGAGTCGCGTGCGTCGTCCGGCTGGGCGCTCCCATCTCACTCATCGGTTCAGCCCGTCTAAACGTTTCGGACGCGCGAGAGGTCGACACGAACGCCCGCTGACACCCCGAACGGCACCAAACCCGCGAGATCGAGATCCGGCGCCTGATGCTCCGAGCCGCCAATTTGGTGGGGTTTCACATGCACGGCATAGACACAAAGTATTTACCAGAACCGGTGTGTGTTACAGATGCAGTACCCCTACCCATATAACGCGTGGAAGCAAGTAATCTCGATCCGAGTCCAGTTGCGCCCTCGACGCGGTGTTGGTCGATCGATGATCGGGCGACAGGTGACGGAGAAAGCTGCCAGCGCGACGCAGATAACACACAACAACAATGACAAACGATACAAACTATCGCAAGAAGGCTAACGCGGTCTTCTTCGCGGCGGTCATGGTCGTCTCCATGGTTGCAGTCGGCTTCGCGGCCGCTCCTGCAGCTGCGTCCGCCGACGGCGTCAACCTTAGTCCTAGCACGGTTGACCTCGCCGACGACGACACGACTACTGACATTGAAGTAACGAGTTCAGACAACGAAGTTGACTACGCATACGCCATTGTGAACGACACTAGTGGTAATGTCGTAGTTAGTGGCGAGGCAACAGGCCAAGCTGCCGACGGACACACCTTCACTGGTGTGGATGTTGGTGATCTTGAGACAGGTACCTCCTACACTGTTCAAGGGAACAATACAAATGGTACCTCTGCTCCGACTGTGGGTTCCGCCCCCGACGCTGGATTCTCACAGGCGACTGCAAGCCTCTCGATCACGATCACCGAAGGTTACTCGCCTGCGAACCCGTTCCAGGGTCAGGACGTGACCTTCGCGAACGACACGATCTCCACGTCGGACGAGCTTGAGCTGCGNGTTCCAGGGTCAGGACGTGACCTTCGCGAACGACACGATCTCCACGTCGGACGAGCTTGAGCTGCGCCGCGTGACGGACACCAGCGGCGGTAACGTCACCAACAGTCAGTTCGTGACCGACCTCTCGGACGTGTCCCCTAACCAGGTCACGTTCAGTACGGCGAGCTATCAGTCTGGCGACTACTTCGTTGACGATTCCGGGGATGACCTGCCGCGGCGGCCGGGTCTCGATGAGACCTTCGAGCTGCGGGTTCAGACGCTGAGCACGGAGTTCGTTGACGACTCGGTCGACAACGCCGGTGACACCACGGTTGATCTCGATCT
>NZ_AOJE01000018.1 GCF_000337915.1 Halorubrum saccharovorum DSM 1137 | reverse complement strand
GAGGCGACTGGTGAGGACAGCTCCACCGATCAGCTGCTCGACGCACTGAACAACGACGTTCTCGACAGTAACACCGAGGCCGGTGTCGACAACGCCGAGAACAACAGTCTCGACCTGCGGCTTCGCGAGACGCGCGAGAGCGCGGGTCCGAACTCGCAGCTCCGCACGGTTGATCTCGCGAACACCACGGTCGACGCCGTCGTCGACGAGCAGAGCGACACGGTCTACGTCATCGTCGACACGAATTCGATCGAATTCGACAACGGTGACACGCTCGACGCGAGCGACGACGATGTGGGCATCGACGCGCGCTTCCGCGTTCAGGACGCGCGCCTGCTCGAGTACAACCGTCTTGAGCAGACCGACAGCGACGTTGACGAGGTCTCTGATCTCCACCAGACGGCCACGGGATCCTTCCAGGTCGTTGACGCCGATGGTGAATTCGATCAGGACCCGTACAACGTGACGAACGCTGAGGGTCAGACCGTGTCGGGCACGACGAACCTCGCGCCCGGTACGGAACTGACGCTCCGCGTGCGCTCCGACGGNACGCGCCCGGCGTTCTCGAAATCGGACACGGTGACGGTGAACCCCGACGGCATGTGGTCCACTGACTTCGACTTCAGTGAACAGTCCGTCGGCGACGAGTACAACATCAACCTCCGCAACACGGCGTTCGACGAGAACCCGTCTGTCGAAGGGACGGTCGTCGAGCAGGTTCAGGAGCCCGCGACCTTCGAGGTCTCGGACCTGAGCCCGTCTGAGGCAACCGCGACGGCTGGTGACTCGGTCGACGTTTCGGCGACGGTCGAGAACACCGGCGGTCAGGAAGCCACCCAGAGTGTCGCGCTCACGCTTGACGGCGACGAGCTCGACAGTCAGGACGTCACGCTCGGTGCTGGCAACAGCACGACCGTCGAGTTCACCGCAGACACGTCCGGCCTCGAAGCCGGTGACTACACGCACGGTGTGGCCACCGACGACGACGAGGCGACCGGAACGCTCACCATCGAAGCTGCCAGCGACGGCGGCGACGGTGACGACGGCGGCGACGGCGCCGACGGCGGTGACGGTGACGGTGCCGACGGCGGCGACGGTGCCGACGGCGGTGACGGTGAAGACGGCGGTGACGGTGGCGACGGCGGCTCTGAAGACGGGACGCCCGGCTTCGGTGCCCTCGTCGCTCTCGTCGCCCTCATCGCGGCTGCGCTCCTCGCTACGCGGCGTANGGTGACGGTGGCGACGGCGGCTCTGAAGACGGGACGCCCGGCTTCGGTGCCCTCGTCGCTCTCGTCGCCCTCATCGCGGCTGCGCTCCTCGCTACGCGGCGTAACGAGTAACGCAGCAACGATTCGCCACTAACCAACTATCGGCCCTCACGGGCCGACCCCTTACGGTTCTCTTTATGACGCCACGCCTCGACCGCTGAGCGACCGCTGTCGGCGTCGCTTCGCGTCTACGCACTACCTTCCTGCAAAAGATCGAGACTGCTGCGCGTCGAGGAACGCGTCTCGCGCCCGCTTCAGCTCGCTCACGTCGCACTCCTCGTTACCGCCCTGGTCGGCGTGAGCTTCCTTCGCGAGCGCTCGGAACACGCTCTTCACGACCGGATCGGGTGCGTCCGGTATGACGCCGAGTACCTCGTGCGGATCGCGATCGGGCTCGGGCTCGGGATCGACGGCGATCACGTCCGGATCCGACTCGCCACCGGGGCGGCAAGCGGGCGGTCTCGAACTCCGAGTCCGCGGTCGTCACGCCACACCGCTCGGCGAGGGGTTTCCGGCGGGCGTACAGCGCGCTCGGCCCGAGCGCTGCCCAGCTTGCGTTGCCCACCAGTCACACGCGATCTCATAACCCTCGTCGGCCGGGCGATCCTCGCGACGGAAACGCGCCACGACGCCGTGGAGACACGGACGTCGCTCCCGACTCAGCGTTCGATCTCGTCGCCGATCGACTCGAACGACTTCGTCGCGCGTGAGCGGGCTGTCGCCCGGGGAGGATCCGCGCTCGGGGGACTCGGTGCGCGGGTACCCTTCTGGTCACACGCGTTCGGGTGCGGGGTGGCTCAGTTACGCATATCTCACCAGCGACGTGGTTCGGGTGAAGCACTCTCCGAAAGGCGGTCTCCCGGTCGGTGTGTCGGTGCTGTCACCGAGATACGAGTCGAGCTGTCCCGGCCGTGTCGGTGTCGGTCTGGTGGCCGACGCGATCGCACACGACTGCTACCGCTCCGTTTCCGGCGGCGCCGGATCGACGAGCGGAGAGTCCTCGTTCGCGCACTCGGGGCGGCCGCAGACGCCGGCGTCGGCCCCCGCCTGCGAGACGCCCGCGGCGAGCGATTCGATGGTCCAGCCGACGCCGTGATCGGTCGTCGACTCGTGGTCGTCCACGGCGGCTCTGGCGTCGCGGAGGCTCTCGTAGGTTGCCGCGAACGAGCAGTCGCGACACCGAACCGTGACGCGCGTTCCGTCCATGCGCGTGTCTTGTACCTCTTCTACATAACTGTCGCGTTCCCGGTGCGGCCGCGGGGAGCGCGGAAAACGGTGGATAGCCGGACCGAACCGGAACTGTCGTCGCTACGCCGGCTCGTCGCCTTCGGTCTCGGTTCGCCAACCGCCCTTGAGTATGACGAACCAGACCGCGGCGCCTGCGAGAACGAAGACGGCGGCCATATACGGGATCAGCGGGAGCTCGACGCCGACGAAGTCGAGTACCGTCCGGAACTCGTAGACGATCACGCCGAAGATCGCGAGCGTCACCAGGAGTCCGCCGCGGGTCACGTCGACGCTCATCTGACCACCTCGACGAGCGCGGACGACGCGTCGCCGACCGCGCCGAACACGCCGGGTGCCGCGTGTGCGAGCGCGTCGTATACGGGTGCGAGCCACACCGGATAGGTGCCGACGCCCGGCCCGAGCAGCCCGCCGCGGTTGATGATCGCCGCCAGCGGGAGCGCGTACGCGAGGACGACGAGCGTGACCGCGATTCCGACCCATAATCGGAGGTTATCGAGCACCCGCGGCGCGTCGTCGGGGCCGGAGAGCGCCGGCGGCAGCGTCTCCGCGAGTCCGGAGACCTTCGGGTTCCCCATCGTGAGCACGAGGTTCCCGATGAACAGGACCGTCGAGACGAACAGCAGGGTCCCGCCGATCGCGATCTGAACGTTGAGCTCCTCGAACCCGCCGAACATCGTCGGGTAGTCGAACCCGGAGTACTCGGGCTCCGCGGTCCGACGCGGGACGCCCATGATCCCCTGTGCGTGCATCGCGTTGGACATCAGCGCCATGCCGATGAACCACAGCACGACCTGGAACAGCCCGATCGCTCGGCTGTAGATCGGCTTGTTGGTGATCTGGGGCCAGAGCCAGTAGGTGGCCGCCATGAACGTGAGTGCGACCGCGGTCCCCACGGTGAGGTGGAAGTGGCCCGGGACCCAGATCGTGTTGTGGATCATGTAGTTGATGTTCATCCCGGCGTTCACCATCCCGGAGAAGCCGCCGGCGGCGAACATCAGTCCCGCGAGCATCATCCCCGTGAACTCTGGCTTCCGCCACGGAAGGTCGGTGAGCCAGCCGAGGAGCCCGCTCCCGCCGCGCTGGCGGGCACCGTACTCCACGCTCGCGACGACGGTGAACGCGGTGAGCAGGCTCGGCAACAGGAGGAACATCGTGTTCGTCATCGAGATGAACTTGAACCCCTCCGCGATCCCCGGATCGAGGTACTGGTGGTGGATCCCGACGGGGGTCGAAAGCAGGAGGAACAGCACGAACACGACGCGCGCGAGCGGGTCGCTGAACAGCCGCCCGCCGGCGATCTTCGGGAGGACGGTGTACCACAGCAGGTACGCCGGCATCAGCCAGAAGTACACCACCGGGTGGCCGAAGAACCAGAACAGCGTCCGGGTCAGCGTCGGGTTCACCTGATCGATCAGCCCGAGCGACCACGGTAGCAGGAAGATGAGCACCGACGCCGCCACGGCGGACGACGCGATGTACCACATCGCCATCGTCGTCAGCACCATGAACGTCTGCAGCGGGATCCGCTCGTCGGGGTTCTCGCGCTTCCACGCGAGCCACGTCCGGAACCAGTCGGCGCCGGCGATCCACGAGCCGACGATGAACACGGCGAGCCCCGCGTAGAACATGGGATGCGCCTGCAGCGGGGCGTAGAAGGTGAACAACACGTCCGCGCTCATGTCGATCGAGCTGCTGAAGCCGGCGAGGATCGAGATCCCCGTCATCGTCATTCCGGCGGCCATGAGCCCGTACCACGTCCACGTGATCCTGATGTCGATCAGCGGCCGATCGAGGCTCCGCACGACCGCCCACGTGAACAGCCCGACGAGGAAGAACGTCGTGAAGCTGAGCGCGAGGAACACCCCGTGTGCGGTGAGGGAGGTGTAGTAATCGGTGGAGGAGATGAGCCCGCGGAAGACGCCGGTCCGGTGGAGCGTCTGGATGATCCCGAAGATCGCGCCGAGCGTGAGCGCGAGGAACGACCCGAGCAGCGCGGCGCGGACGATCCGCGCCTCCTCGGGGAACTTGTCGTAGAAGGTTTGCTCCGCTTCGATCGCCTCGCTCATTCGCCCTCACCTCCGTTCGTCCGGCCGTCGAACTCGGACTGGCTCACGACCTCCAGTTTCCCCTGCATCCCGTGGTGGGCGGGGCCGCAGTACTCGTTACAGACGATCCCGTACTCGGCCGGACCGTCGGTCTCGACGGTTATCTCCGAGACCTCGCCGGGAACCACCATCGTGTTGGCGTTCGTTCCGACGACCTCGAAGCCGTGGATCACGTCCCGTGACGTGATATAGAACGTCACCGTGCTGTTTTCTGGCACCACGATCGGGTCGGGCTGGAATCCGAACTGGAAGGCGAGGACGTACGCCGCGTACTCGTTTTCGCCGACCTGTTCGACCCGGGGCTCCGAGAACCGCTCGTCCTCGTCGAGCGCGCCGGCGTCGATCGCCGGCTCGCTGTCGCTCACCATCGCGACGCCGGGTCCGACGGCGCCATATGTGACCGAGCCGAGGAGGAGCAGTATCAGGAGCACCGACGCCGCGAGCCAGAGTTTCTCGTAGGCGTGAATGTGCATGCTGTGATCACCCCACGACGACCAGGTCACGGCCGAGGAACTCGATGTAGTAGATGTACACCCACGAAAGCACCAGGATGACGAAGTAGATCCCGATGAGCGTGAGGGTCCCGATCGGATCGAACTCCTCGATGTCACCGCTCACGTCGTCCGCCGACCCGTGTGCGGTTTCGTTTCGGCCCATGGGTCGTGTTGATGGTAAACAACTATATAAGGTCTATCCGTTCTCACACCCTGAAAACACGGATGTTATATATGTTCCGCGGACCGTTGGTCACGACATGGACTTCTCGCTTCAACAGGCCGTGCTCCTCGTGCTCGGCGGGCTCGTCCCCGCGGCGGTGTTCATCGCGGACCGCGCGGAGATCTTCGTCGCGATCACGCTGGTGAACGTGCTGCTCATCTGGGCGAGTCTCCGGATCGCGACCGGCGGGAGCCTGTTGGGGTTCGGCGACGGCGACGCGTCGGACCCGGACCGAGCGTAGTCGCCCGGACACGGCCGGCGACCGGACGCGTCGAATCTCGGTCGCCCCGTCCGTGCCGAGAACCCCCTGCGGAACTCCGGGACCAAACACATGTCAGGCTGTACACTCTGCGATCTGCCGACCGGGGACGATCCCCACACCGCCCCGGACGTCGACGGCGAGTTCTGCTGTCGTGGCTGTCTCGCCGTCGCGCGGTCGCTCGGCGACGGCGAGGGGACCGACGGGCTCGACGGCGGGCTCGACGCCGTCGAAGCTCGTCGGCCGGACGACGAGCCGGACGACGACTTCGAGGGCGAGACGACGTTCCTCCACGTCAACGGAATGCACTGCGCGACCTGCGAGTCGTTCTTGGAGATGACGGCGGGCGAACAGCCCGGCGTCGCGGCCGCGGAGGCGAGCTACGCGACCGACACGATCCGGGTCGACTACGACCCCGACGCCGTCGACGCCGAGGAGCTCCCGGAGCGCCTTTCGGTCGCCGGATACTCGGCGAGCAACCGCGCGGACCCGGACGCGAAGGGCGACGACGCGGTCGTCCGGTTCCTGATCGGCGGCGGCTTCTTCGGGATGATGGCGATGCTGTGGTACGTCGTCTTCCTGTACCCCACCTACTTCGGCTACGAGCCGTTCCTCGATCTGGGCGGGGTCTCCGGGCTCTACCTGTTCACGCAGATCTGGGTGTTCGCGTCGATCGTCCTGTTTTACACGGGGTACCCCATCCTGCGGGGCGCCTACGTGAGCCTCCGCGCTCGACAGCCGAACATGGACCTCTTGGTGTCGCTCGCGGCGGTGAGCTCGTACTCCTACAGCACCCTCGCGATGTTCCTCGGGCGGACCGACCTGTACTTCGACGTGACGATCGCCGTCGTTCTGGTGGTCACCGCCGGCAACCACTACGAGTCGCTGATCAAGCGCCGCGCGACCGGCGCGCTGTCGGAACTGACGACGGCCACCGACCGCGAGGTCCGGACCGAGGCGGGTCAGACGGTCGCCGCCGACGCGGTGGACCCCGGGGATCGACTCCTCGTGCGCCCCGGCGAGCGCGTGCCGTTCGACGGGGCGGTCGTCGAGGGGACCGCGGCGGTCGACGAGGCCCTCGTCACGGGCGAGTCGCTCCCGGCGACGAAACGCGAGGGAGACGAGGTCCGCGGCGGCACCGTCGTCACCGACGCCCCGGTGGTCGTCGAGGTGGGCGAGGACGCCGAGAGCACTCTCGACACGCTCGTGCGGATGTTGTGGGAGATACAGAGCTCGCGGTCGGGGATACAGCGGCTCGTCGATAAGCTCGCGACGGTGTTCGTCCCCCTCGTCGTCGCCGTGGCGGTCCTCGCGGCCGGCGCGACCCTCGCGTTCGGCGCCGCGCCCGTCGAGGCGGCGCTGGTCGGGCTCACGGTGCTCATCGTGTCGTGTCCGTGCGCGCTCGGGCTCGCGACTCCCCTCGCGGTCGCGGCCGGGATCCGCGACGCGGCCCGGCGGGGGATCGTGATCGTCTCCGACGCCGTCTTCGAGGAGGCCGCCGACGTCGACACGGTCGTGCTCGACAAGACCGGCACCCTCACCGACGGCGAGATGCGGTTGATCGACACCGTGACCGACGGGTCGGACTCGGGGACCGTCCGGAAGCGGGCCGCGGCGCTGGAGCGCGCCTCGGCCCATCCGATCGCCGAGGCGATCGTCGCCGGGATGACTGGACAGGAAACCGAACGCGCCGAGCCCGCCGGCCGTCCGGCCGCGACGACCGACGGCGGCACGGCGGCCGGCGACGGCAGAACGGCGACCGCGACCGAACCGTCGCCCGCACCCACGGACGTGACGGTCACGGACAGAGGCGTCACGGGACGGATAGCCGGCGACGAGGTCGTCGTCGGCCACCGCTCGCTGTTCGAGGGAGAGGCGTGGACCGTGCCAACCTCGCTCGACGCGGCGGGCGCGGAGGCGCGCGACGCGGGTCGTGTCCCCGTGTACGTCGGATGGGAGGGGCGCGTCAGGGGGGTGCTCGTCGTCGGCGACGAGGTGCGCGACGGGTGGGAAGCGGTCGTCGAGGAGCTGGCGTCGGACGGGCGTCGAGTCGTCGTGCTCACGGGCGACTCCCCGGCCGCGGCCCGGCGGTTCGAGGCGCACCCCGCCATCGACGAGGTGTTCGCCGAGGTCCCCCCGGAGGCGAAGGCCGAGACGGTCCGGCGCCTGACCCTGACAGAGCGCGTCGCGATGGTCGGCGACGGGAGCAACGACGCGCCCGCGCTCGCGGCCGCCGACATCGGCGTCTCCGTCGCCAGCGGAACCGATCTGGCGGCCGACGCCGCCGACGCCGTCCTGCTGGAGGACCGCCTGTCGGCGATTCCGGAGCTGTTCGCGGTCACCCGCGGGACGAATCGCCGACTCAAGCAGAACCTCGGGTGGGCGTTCGTCTACAACGCGGTCGCGATCCCGATGGCGGTCTCGGGGGTCCTCAACCCGCTGTTCGCCGCGGTCGCGATGGCGACGAGCAGTCTCCTCGTGGTGAGCAACTCTGCCCGGGCGGTCGTCGACACCGAGTGACGCCGCGTCCGGTCACGCCCGATGACGCGGCTTCCAGTCACACCCGATGACGCGGCTTCCAGTCACACCCGATGACGCGGCTTCCAGTCACGCACCTCATCCCGAGGACTCGCTCGCGCTCTCGCCTGACGAGGACTCCTCGGCTCCGTCCGACGCGGACCGGTCTTTCTGTCCCGGGAGGAGCCGCCTCGCCAGCGCGCCGAGCCGTTTGTAGCCGAGGTTGACGTACAGCCCCGAGAGGAAGACTAAACCGACGACGAGGGGATCGCTGTTCGGCGTCTCGCCCAGGATGATGTCAGAGAGCAGGAAGATCCCGACGCCGAGCGGCAGCGCGGCGGGGAGATGGAAGTTGTGTCGGAGCAGCCTCCCGGTCGAGCCGTCGAACCGCTCGATCAGCGTCGTGAAAATGAATCCCAACGCGCCGAGCAGGCTGAACACCGGAACGTACCTCGGGACGATACCGCCGGACAGAGCCGTCGCTCCGGCGAACGGGCCCTCGGCGGGAACGATAGCTGCGGCCACGAGGGTGACGGTCAACAGGAGATCGCCGACGACGAGCGCGATACCGACGCGCGACCGGTACCAGACCCGATCCAGCCACTCGGTGCCGACCGCTCCGCTACTCGGGCCCGGATCGGCGTCCTGCTCCGTCTCCCCGGAGTCCCGGTGTTCGTCCGACGCGTCTCCCCCCGGTTCGCTCGGATCCCGTCTCGGTTGGCTCGCCATCGACCCCCGAGTTTGTCAGGGAAGAACAATTAACTTCCCCCGGCGGGTGCGGCCCGCTTCCGACCCGCCCCGCGCCTGACCGGAGGGCCGTCGGCTTACGCTGTCGCGCCGACGTACGGCTTGACCGCGCGTACGATGGCGTCCACGTCGTACTCGTCTTCCGTCTTGTCGAAGACGACCTCACCGTCGGCGCGCACGACGAACACGCCGTCGTCGCCGGTCACCAACGCGACCTCGTCGATCCCCTCACCGAACTGTTTGAGGACCGCCTCCGACACGTCTTGGGCGCGATTCAACATGCCGCACGGGACGCAGTACTCGACTTCGATGCGGGTCATACGGTCTCCGGTTCGTGCCGAAAGAACTTAAAAACGCACCGCGTATCTCTTGTCGGTCTCTACGTTCGGCGATCGACATCGCTGATATCGAACCGCGCGCCGCCCTCGCTTCCCTCGCCGATCCGCATCTCCCACCCGTGCGCCTCGACGATCCGATCGACGATCGCGAGCCCGAATCCCGTCCCGTCGTTCGACGACGTGACCCCGGTCTCGCGTACCCGATCGAAGTCCGCCTCCGGGATGCCGACGCCGTCGTCCTCGACATAGAAGCCGTTTCCGCCGGCGAGTAGATCCACTCGAACCGTCACGTCCCGGCCGCCGTGCTCGACCGCGTTCCGGAAGAGGTTCTCAAAGACGTGAGACAGTCGGTCGCGGTCGGCCCGGACCGTCGTCGATCCGTCTACTTGGAGCGTCGCGTCCGCTGTATCCACGCGGGACCAGCACTCGCGCGCGCACTCGGCGAGATCGACGTCGTCGACGTCGTCGACGCTCTTCCCCTCTCGGGCGAGCGTGAGCGTCTCCTCGATTATCTCGTCCATCCGATCGAGCGCAGGCTCGATCTCCTTGAGGTGTTCGTCCTCTGGATGTGCTCGTCTGGCGAGGTCGGCCCGACCACGGACGACGTTGAGCGGGTTTCGGAGATCGTGAGACACGACGCCAGCGAACTCCTCCAGTCGGTCTCGCTCCCGTCGGAGCTCGTCCTGTCGGATACGACTTCGCTCCGCGGCGACCTCGCGTTCGATCGTTTTCGCTTCGAACAATCCGATCAGAAGCCCGATCCCGCCGCCGAAACTAATCGCCCAGCGGACCCACCCGACGATCTGAAACGTCGTTTCCGTCGGCAGCGCCGCCATGAACCCCACGTTGATGAGGAGGAAGCCAGACGCCCCCGCGAAACACCACTGATTGAGTCGCGGATACCGAGCCGGCGAGAGTTCGGATCCCGGAATGTTACGGACGACGTATCCGATCCCGAGTACGACCAGTACCGAGGAGATGAGGCCGACCCAGTAGCCGTCGGGAACAGTAACGATCCCGAACGAGACCGTCGCGGTCTCCGCGACGAGCGACAGGACGAGGACGACGCCGAGACCCCAGACGGGCCACAGCGAGCGAATAGCCGCTCTTGACGAGACGTCCATTTGACTGTGACCGCTTTTTCGCGGGGCTATATAAATAACGCACAGCCAGATGTCACACTCAATAATTAGGGCCAACCGGCGCCGGCCGCGCTCAGATAACCAGCGCGTCGAAGACGACGGCGAACAGCAGGAGACCGAGGTAGGCGTTCGACGCGTGGAACGCGCGGAACGCCGCGGCCTCGGTCTGCTCGTAGTGGAGTCGGATGACCATCCACAGGAACAGGGCGCCGACCCCGACGCCCACGACGGCGTAGAGCGCGCCGAGCGGTTCGGCGACCGCCGCGAGCGCGACGGCCGCGACGAGCGTCGCCCCGAGGTACCAGACGATGTGCCGGCGCGTCGTCGTCTCCCCGCGGACCACGGGCATCATCGGGAAGCCGCCGCGCTCGTAGTCGTCCTTGTAGGCCAGCGCGAGGTTGTAGAAGTGCGCCGGCGTCCACAGGAAGATGACCAGCGCGAGCAACAGCCCGCCGCCGCCGATCTCGCCGGTCACTGCGGCCCAGCCGATCAGGGCGGGCAGGGAACCGGCGGCCCCGCCGATCACGGTGTTTTGCACCGTGTTCGGCTTCAGGATGAGCGTGTACACCACGCTGTAGAACACGATCGCGATCAGCCCGAGCGCCGCCGTCAAGGCGTTCACGGTCCAGAACAGGCCGACGGAAACGAGCGTGAGGAGCCCGCCGAACGCGAGCGCGTGGGACACCGGCACCAGGTCGGTCGCCAGCGGGCGGTCGTTCGTGCGCTGCATCCGCTTGTCCACGTCGCGCTCGAGCACGTGGTTGAACGTCCCGGAGGCGCCGATCGAGAGCGCGCCGCCGACGAGCGTCGCGGCCACGACGCGGGGGGTGAACCCCTGCCCGCCGGCGAGCGCCATCGCGGCGGCGGCGACCAGACAGAGCAGCCACATCAGCCGCGGCTTCATCAGCCGGAAGTACGCCGCCGCGGTCGCCCGCAGTCGGGGGACGGTCGCGGTCGGAATCTCGGGCTCCGGCGCCTCCTCAACCGGCGGGAGGTCGTCGGTCCCGGGCTGGAAGTCGACCGGCGCGTCGTCCGGGTCGCCGGTCTCGGCCTCCAGCCACCACGCGAGCCCGGCGAGCACGGCCGCGAAGATGCCCACGCCGAGAAGGAGGTGAAGGGGCCCGAGCGCGGCCGGGAGCCCGCCGACCGCGACGAGCGCGCCCACGCCGGCCTGCGCGGGATACACGACGAGGGCGGCGGTGAGTGCGGCTCGGATCCGGCTGCTCGCGCCGTCGCGCCACGCGAGGGCGGCGGAGAGGGCGACGAGAGCCCCGACGACGACCGCAAGCAGTCGGTGCCCGAGCGCCACCCACCCGGCGGTCTCGGCGGGGAGCGCGGTCCCGCCGCCGCAGGCCGGCCAGCCTCCGCAGGCGGTCGCCGCCTCCGTGAGCGAGGTGGTGGCGCCGACGACGATGAGCAGGTACACGCCCATCGCCGCCGCCGCCAGAACCGCGGGGAATCGGTCGGGTATCGTCACTTGGTCGCTGTTGGGAGCGGACCCATATATGTTCCGCGCTTCGGCGTATCGGTCGCGCTCGTCGGCGGCGAGACGACTGTTATCCCCGCTCGCCGCGAGGCCTATCGCCGTTCTGACAGTCACGACCGTCGCCGCGGTCGGGGTCCCGTCGCTTCAGAATCCGATCGACGATGTCGCCGCTAGAGAGCAGTTCGTCCTCGTACCTGGGATCGCGGGCCGAGGCGCGCTCGACCCGGCAGTCGATGCCGCGCTCGGCGAGCGCGTCGGCGATGTTGGCCTCGTCGTGGTGCTGGTCGAACCCCAACACGATCACGTCGGGATCGAGGCGCTCGATCGGGACGAACACGTCTTCGGGGTGGCCGAGGTGCGCCTCGTCGACCGCGCCGAGCGCGGCGACCATGTCGCGGCGCTGCTCGGCACAGAGGATCGGCGCCGGCTTGTGCGTGACGTTGGCGCGGCGAGCGACGATGGCGTGGAGCTCGTCGCCGTGCGTCGCGGCGTCCTCCAGGTAGTGAACGTGACCGGGGTGAAGCAGGTCGAAGGTCCCCTGTGCGACGACCCGCGTCATCGGAACCACGAGAGGAAGCCGCCGCCGTCGCGTCGCTCCTCGCCGATCTCGCGGTCGATGTCCTCCTGCGTGAAGTCGAAGAAGTGCTCGTCGGGGACCTCCACGTCGAGCACGTCGAGAGTGGTCTGGTTCCCCTCGTTGTCGAACGCCTTCCAGTCGCCCCACCCGTAGGGCGCGCCGACGATGATGTGGACCCGCCCCTGTCCGAACGTCGCGAGGTCGGCGTCGCTCGGGCGAAGGGCGCCGTTCGGGTGCGAGTGGACCGAGCCGACCGCGCGCATGTCGTTCGGCTTCATGTTGGTGCGGACGCTCGCGCTCGTCGGGCTTGACTCCGTCCCCGGGATCACGAGCACGTCGGTGATCACCTGTCCGTCCCGGTCGAGGTCGAGCTTCCGAGCGTCGTCCGCGCGGAGGAACCCCATGTACTCGTCGGGGTGGCTCTCCTCGCTCGCCTCGAGGACGAACTCCATGGTCTCCCGGGCGATCCCGAGGAGCTCGTCCGAGCGGAACAGTCGCATACGCGAAGGAAGGCGCCGTCGCCCCATATGGATTCCGGACCGCGGGGCGAACGACGCGTCCCCCTGCCGGACACGAGTCCGGATCCCCTCACTCGACGGCGGCGGAGACGCGAGAGAACAGGCTTAACACCGGCCGTTCCCGATGACTTTCCATGAGCGAGAACACCGCCGGGGATTCCGGCACGCGGGGCGATTCGAGCCCCGAACCCGACGCTGACGCGGCGGAGGGGGCGGCCGACGACCGGCCGACCGTCTACGATCTGGCACCGGACTGCACCCTCGAGGACGCCGAGGTCGACGAGCTGTATCACGCCGAGGTCAACGGCATCGTCGACTACGGGATCTTCGTCGACGTCTCGGACGCCCTCTCGGGGCTCGTCCACGAGTCCAACCTCGACGGCACCTACGCCGTCGGCGACCGACTGGTCGTCCGGCTGACCGAGGTGAAGGAGAACGGCGACGTGGCGTTCGACGACGAGGATCTCGACGACTACCGCACCGAGACGGTCGCGCACGAACCGACCGTCTCCCGCGTCCGCGGGCTCGCCCCCGGCGACGAGGTCACCATCGAGGGCGAGGTCGTGCAGGCGAAACAGACGGGCGGCCCGACGATCTTCGCGGTTGCGGACGCCTCCGGCGTCGTCTCCTGTGCCGCCTTCGAGGAGGCCGGCGTCCGGGCGTACCCCGAGGTCGAGGTCAGCGACATGGTCCACGTCAGCGGGACGATCGAGACCCGCGAGAACGCCCTCCAGCTGGAGGTCGACTCGCTGAAGCGCCTCCCCGAGGAGCGAGCGATCGAGGCCCGCGAGCGCTTCGAGGCGGCCCTCGACGAGCGCGCCGAGCCCGCCGACCTCGACCCCCTCGTCGAGTGGGAGGCGTTCGAGCCGATCCACGACGACCTCCGCGAGCTCGCCCGGCTGCTCCGTCGTACCGTGCTCTCCGGCCGCCCGATCCGCGTCCGACATCACGCCGACGGCGACGGGATGTGCGCCGCGATCCCCGTCCAGCTCGCCTTGGAGAACTTCGTCCGCGACGTGCACGAGGACCCCGACGCGGCCCGGCACCTGTTCAAGCGGCTCCCGAGCAAGGCGCCGTACTACGAGATGGAGGACGTGACCCGCGACCTGAACTTCGCGCTGGAGGGGCGCGCCCGCCACGGGCAGAAGCTCCCCTTCCTGTTGATGCTCGACAACGGCTCGACCGAGGAGGACGTGCCCGCCTACGAGAACCTCGCGCACTACGATATCCCCATCGCGGCCGTCGACCATCACCACCCCGACCCCGAGGCGGTCGAGCCGCTGCTCGACGCCCACGTGAACCCGTACCTCCACGACGAGGACTACCGAGTCACGACGGGGATGATGTGCGTCGAGCTCGCCCGGCTGATCGATCCGTCGATCACCGACGAGCTGGAGCACGTCCCGGCCGTCGCCGGGCTCTCCGACCGCTCGAAGGCCGAGGCGATGGACGACTACGTCGCGCTCGCGGAGGAGGCCGGCTACGACGAGTCCGACCTGCTCGACATCGGGGAGGCGCTCGATTACGCCGCCCACTGGCTACGCTACTCCGAGGGGAAGACCCTGGTCAACGACGCCCTCAACGTGGGCTGTGAGGACGGGGACCGCCACGAGGAGCTGGTCGAGTTCCTCTCCGAGCGCGCCGACCGCGACGTGCAGCGCCAGCTCGACGCCGTCGACGACCACGTCGACCACGAGCGGCTCGCCTCCGGGGCGCACCTCTACCGCATCGACCTCGACGAGTACGCCCACCGGTTCACTTATCCCGCTCCCGGGAAGACGACCGGCGAGCTCCACGACACCCGCGTCAAGGAGACGGGCGACCCCGTCATCACCATCGGCTACGGTCCCGACTTCTGCGTGCTCCGCTCCGACGGCGTCCGGCTCGACATCCCGAACATGGTGACCGAGCTGAACGAGGAGCTTCCCGAAGCGGGTGTCTCCGGCGGGGGCCACCTCGTCGTCGGTTCGATCAAGTTCGTGAAGGGGCGCCGGAGCGCCGTCATCGAGACGCTCGTCGAGAAGATGGCCGAAGCGGAGATCGACGAGGCCCTCTCGTCGACGGCCGCGATCGACGACTGACGCCGGCTCGCCGGTCGTTCCTCAACCCGTCTACGCGAACGCCACCTCTCTGCGAGCGACGGCGCCGGCGCCCGCGGCGGCGGCCGCCAGCCCCCCGAGCAGCCCGACAGGCAGGTGGACTCCGCCGCCGCGCCAATCGGCCGCGTACGCACGGGCGTAGAAGTTCGCGACCGATTCGTCCTCCACCGCGAGCATCACTTCCCTGTTCTCCGTCGCCGCGCCCTCGTTCCAGTTGAGGCTCCCGACGACGGCGGCATCGTCGACGACGAGCCCCTTGGCGTGCACCTTCCCGAATCGGCCGCGCGGCTCGGATATGGCCACGTCGATCGGCTCGTCGGCGAGTTCGTCGACGAGCGCGCGGTTCGTCTCTCGGTCGTACCACGCGCCGGACACCAAGAGGTGAACGTCGACGCCGCGGTCCGCGGCCCGTCGGAGCGCGCGGACGATCCGGTTATCCGCTCCGCCCGTCCGCGGGACCACACCCAACACGCGGTCGTCGGCAGCGTCGATCCGCGCGACCAATCGGTCGGCGGCGTTGCCCGGCGTCGTCAGGAGTTCCACGTCCGCCGTCGTCGCTGCCGGCGGCTCGAACCGCACCGGATACGACCCGTTCGCCGTCCCCGATTCGTGGAACTCGGTGTCGTTTCGGAACGACGACCACGACCGGGCGTCGGGCGCCGTCGCGTCTTCTCGGAAGAGGGCGGCGAGATCGTCTGCGGCCGTCTTGCCGTCGGTCGCTTCATCGGTGGTCGTCTCGCCGACGCTCGACGACCGCGACGCTCCGGTGACGACGCCCCAGCCGCGGTTGGTCCGCCCGCCCGTCCCGGACGCCTTCCAGTTCTCCGTGAGGACGACCGCGCGGCCGTCGGCCACCGCGTACTTGGCGTGGTGGAAGCGGAACCGCTCGGGGTCGCCGTCGAGCACGCGGACCTCGACGCCGGCGGCCGCGATCCGGTCGAGAAGCCGCGCGCTCCGCGCGGAAAAGCCGCCGACCGGCGATCCCTCGACGAGGACTCGCACCTCAACGCCGCGATCGGCCGCGCCCACCAGGAGGTCGGCGACACGCTCCGACCCGAGCGTGTACCCCGCGAGCAGCAGGCGGTCGTCGGCCGCACGGAGCGGATCGACGGGGACTTGCGGGCTGTCCGGCAGCACGAACGGTGTCACGGTCGTGTTCTCCGTTCTGGCCACGGGTCGCGGATCGTATCCCCGCGGTCGCCACTCTCCCCAGTCCGCGCGCCAGCGGTGCCCTTCGGGCGCGCGGTCGTAATCGACAACGGCGACCGCCGTCCCGTTTCGGCGAAGCTCGATCCGGTCGCCGGACGCAGCGAGCGGGAAGTACCCGTCGAGCTCGCGGAGGACCGGTTCGCCAACGCCGCCGCGGCCGGCGCTCGCGGTTTCGTCGTCGAGCAGCGCCGTCGTATTCGTGGGGTCCATCGAGAGCGCGACGACCCCGCTCGCGTTCGCCGGAATGGACGCCTCGTGGTAGCCGTCCGAGAGCGACCAGTTCCCCTGCTCGGGGAGCCGGACGACGAGGTACTCGCCGCGGTTCTCGGCCGCCGTCGGATTCGGAAACAGCTCGAGGATCCGCGGCTTCATCGCCACGAGCGTCCGGTTCTCCGTCCCCTCGTTCGACTGCCGGACGGCGTCCCCCGGATCGGGTCCAGCGATCCCCGAGCCGGTTCCGGCGTCACCTGCGGTCGCGACCGGCGCGGCGGTCGTCAGGACGAGCAGTGCGAGCGTGACGGCGGTGAGGATCGCGATAGAGACGCTCGCGGAACGGGGGGATGCGGGCAACACAGGGCGTCTGCTCGCGGCATCGGATAAGAAGGGTCGGTCGCACGGCGGTCGGCGTCAGGCCTCGGCCTCAGGCGGTCGGCGCCGCCTCGTCGAGCGCGCGTTCGGCCTTTTCGGCCTCGGTGGAGACGATGAAGGAGTGCTCGTCGCCGTACTCGGCGACCGCTTCGAGCGCCTCGTGCGTACCGATCTGACGGAGCGCCCAGCCGGCGGCGGCGCGGACGTCGTCCGACTCGTCCTCGGCGAGCGCGCCGGCGAGGGGGTCGATCGCGCGGGTGTCGCCGATGAGTCCGAGTGCGCGGGCGGCGTGGGGTCGCACGAGATCGTCCGTGTCGCTCTCGGGATCGAGCTGGTTCGCGAGCGGCTGAACCGCTTCCGCGGCGCCGATTTCGCCGAGCGCCTTGAACACGGTCTTCTGGAGCTGCGGGTTCGAGTCCTCCGAGACGTACTCTACGAGGGTCTCGGTCGCCTCCTCGGCCGCCATCTTGCCGAGGATGCGGATGGACGGCCGGTCGCGCTTCTCGGCGCGGCCGAGCAGCTCCTCGACCGACGCCTCGGTCTTTCCGCGCTTGCCCATGCGCTCGAACGCTTCGAGGCAGTGGCGCTCCATGAAGTCGGACTGCAGCGAGTCGAGCGCGAGCAGAATCATGTCGACGTTGCCGCGCGCCTCGTGTTCCTTCAGCGCGGCCCACTCGACCGGGTAGTCCTTGTAGTGACCGAGAACGTCGTAGTATCCCTGCGCGCGGAGCTGCTCGTGGGTCTCGAGGTCGTCCCACTCCTCGGCGTCGTCGAGTCCCGCTTCGAGCGCGTCGGCCGCGTCGATCAGGGCCGCGATCGTCTCGGCGTCGTCGTCGGGATCGAGACCCGCGCCCGCGACCGCCTCGGCGACGGCGTCGAGCGCGGCGACGAGGTCGTCGGTCCGGTCGCCGCCGGTCTCCTCGGCGGCGTCCGCATCGGCGGCCTCTGTGTCGGCCGAGCCCGTATCGACGGTGTCCGGGTCGATCTCGTCCGCGTCGACCCCGTCGTCGACGGCGTCTGCGGCCGCGTCGACGAACGCGACCACCGCGTCTGCGGCGTCGTCGCGCCCGGCAGCGGTCCACTCGGTGTCTCCGAGCGTCGACGCCGCCGCCTCGATCGCGTCGACCACGTCCTCGGCGTAGGGGCCGCGGGCCTCCTCGACGCCGTCACGGAGCTCCGCGATCCGGTCTTCGAGGTCGCCCCGCGGGTCGTCGGCGTCCTCGTCGTCCTCGTCCGGCTCGGGGAGATCGGCCTCGGCGACCCCCTCCTCGGCGTCGTCGAGGAGCGCGTCGACGTCGTCGAGGTCCGCCTCGGTGTCGGCGCCGTCGAGGCGCTCCGCGATCTCGTCGAGGTATTCGTTTAGGGACTCCTCGGTCGCTTCGTCGGGAAGCGTGGGCGCGGCGGCCGCGTCCGTCGACTCGCCGGCGCCGCCCGCCTCCTCCGCGTCGTCCGCGGCGTCGGCCCCCTCGGAGGCGTCGGCCGGGTCGTCGTCGCCGTTGCTCATACACCACAAACTGCGCGCGTACTCCATTAAGACGTTTCCCTTCGCGGGCGGTGTTGACAGCGGTGTAGACCGGTATTGCGAGTGAACAAAAAATACTTTCAATATATAGAATTTCTATTACCGATGTAAGAACTATTAAGTGGGTCGCGCGCGTATGTTGAAACAGCTATGAGCACACAGAAAGAGGCCCGTCAGCGGTACGGCGACGTTCACGAGAGCGAAGCGCTGCGCATCCCGGAGGAGAAGGCCGAACAGCTCGTCGACGCGCTCAACAGCGATCTCGCGGCGACGTACGTCCTCTACCACCAAGTGAAAAAGCACCACTGGCTCGTCGAGGGCGCCGAGTTCCACGACATCCACGAGTACCTCGGCGAGGTCGCCGCGGACCTCGAAGAGGGCGCCGACGTGATCGCCGAGCGCGCGCAGGCGCTCGGCGGCGTGCCGCTCTCGGGCGGCGCGAACTACGAGGAGCACGCGCCGGTGAGCCCCGAGGACGCCGACGCCTACGACATCCGAACCTCGCTGGAGAACGACCTGGAGATCTTCGGCGACATCATCGAGCAGCTCCGCGAGCACGTCCAGCTCGCCAACAACCTCGGCGACTACAACACCGAGGAGCTGCTCCGCGAGATCCTCGAAGGCGTCGAGGAACACGCCCACCACGTAGAGCACTACCTGGAGGACGACACCCTCGTCACTCAGGGCACGCTCGAATAGGCGTCGAGAACTCGCGATAGCCGACGATCCCGCGGCTGCGGTCTCGTACTTTCCTTTTCCGTCCGAAAGCGGCGGCTGGCGGTTGAAAGCGGCCTCGCTTAGCGCCCCGACTCGTAGAACTCCTCGCGGTACACCCGCCCGAACGCGTTTCGCCGCAGGGTGCTGGCGGCCGCGTCCGGTTCGTCCTGGTACGTCGCCGCGACCACGGTGTCGGCGAAGGGGATCGGATGCCACACGACGTTGTCGACGTTGTCGGACCCGATCCGGACCACGCTATCCTCGTCGAACTCGCTGTCGGCGAGCCACTCGTCGAACTCCCCGTCCTCGCC
The DNA here is from genome assembly GCF_000337915.1 of Halorubrum saccharovorum DSM 1137. Lineage (GTDB taxonomy): Archaea > Halobacteriota > Halobacteria > Halobacteriales > Haloferacaceae > Halorubrum > Halorubrum saccharovorum. The sequence continues at coordinate 26,695 of NZ_AOJE01000018.1, read as the reverse complement.
GACGTGGACCGCGAGCAGCTCGGCGAACGTCGCGTCGCGCGCGGTCCGGATCACTTCGGGCGTGACCCGCTTGTCGTACTCGTCGGCGTCGAACGACATCGCCTTCGTCGCCTCGCGGACGACGACCTGCGCGACGGGTCCGACCTCCTCGTAGCGTTCGAGCGCGTCGGCGCGGGTCTCCGGGGCGAACGTCCCTCTGGTGTCCATACCCGCCGTTCGCCGTCGACTGAAAAGGGCGTTCCGTTACGCGGACGGGCCGTCGGCGTCTTCGGATCCGCCGCTATCGCTCGGATCGCTTTCGTCGTTCTCGTCGTCGCCCGCCTCGCGCGCCATCTCGCGGGCCTCGCGGATCGCGTCGGCAACCTCGGGATCGGTCTCGCCGGTCGAGTCGCCCGCTCCCGGGGCGCCGCCCGCGGTGCGGTCGTGGCCGGCGTGACCGTGGCCGTGATCGTGGCCGTGATCGTGGCCGGCGTGGTCGTGACCGCCCGATCCGACGCCGTCGTGCGCTCCGAGGTCGACGTCGGGGCGCCCGCGGTCGACGGTGTCCTCGAACACCTCGTGGTACTCGGCGTCCTCGGCGTGGGGCGTCACCTCGGCCGCGAGCCCCGCGGGCTCCCGATCGCTCCAGTCGGAGACGCGCTCGTCGAGCCACGCCTCGTGGTCGCCGCCGTGTAACATCGCCGTGAACGCGAGGTGGTGCGCGAGGTGTTCGCCGTCGCGCTGCGGGGTGTCGCAGACGGGGCACGCGTATCCCATTACGTTCCGAGTTGACGCGTGAGGCGTAAATCGGCGTCGAACGCGGATCGCTCGCGATCAGTGGTTCGTCTGAGAGGCGTTGCTGATGGCGACACGGTGAACACCGACAAAGTCTCAGCCGTTTGTTTATAAACGGTCGACACTGGATCGCCGACGGACGCCGCAAAAGCCCCAGCCGCGAGTCCTCGCGGCTGCCCCTTTGCGGCCCACCCACGTCCCACCCACACCGTAACCGCAGCCTCACGCCTCCCCAGCCTCGCCGCTCGCTTCGTCGCCGGCGCTGCGCGCCGGCTGCATGAGGGACCTCCGGTCCCTCTCTGCTCGCGGCGTCCCTCGCGCGTGCTCCTCGCGGCCGCCTTCGGCGGCCACTCGCAGGCACGCGCCACCGCACCGCGCTGGTGGGTCCGAAGAGCTCGTCGACGCTTCACCGCGTGCGCGTTTCGCACCTATAACAGCAACTTTATCACTCGCACGGGGCGAATTTCGCATAAGACTACTCCGTTAGGAGGTCCAACAGTGACTGAAGCCAACACACAACCGGAGGTGAACATCGGTCTCGTCGGTCACGTCGACCACGGGAAGACGACGCTCGTGCAGGCGTTGTCCGGCTCGTGGACCGACCAGCACAGCGAGGAAATGAAACGCGGTATCTCGATCCGGCTGGGGTACGCGGACGCGACGTTCCGGCGCTGTCCCGGCGTCGACGCGCCCGAGTGTTACACCGTCGACGAGGAGTGCGAGGACGGCTCCGAGAGCGAGCCCGTCCGGACGGTCTCGTTCGTCGACGCGCCCGGCCACGAGACGCTGATGGCGACGATGCTCTCGGGCGCCTCGATCATGGACGGGGCGGTCCTCGTCGTGAGCGCGACCGAGGACGTCCCGCAGGCGCAGACGGAGGAGCACCTGATGGCGCTCGATCTCATCGGGATCGAGAACATCGTCATCGCGCAGAACAAGGTCGACCTGGTCGACCGCGACCGCGCCGTCGACAACTACCGGCAGATCCAGGAGTTCGTCGAGGGCACCGTCGCGGAGGACGCGCCGATCGTTCCCGTCTCCGCGCAACAGGAGGTCAACCTCGACCTCCTCATCGACGCGATCGAGACGGAGATCCCGACCCCCGACCGCGACCCCGGCGAGAGCGCCCGCATGTACGCGGCTCGCTCGTTCGACATCAACCGCCCGGGCGCGACCGCGGCGGACCTCAAGGGCGGCGTCGTCGGCGGCTCGCTGGTCAGCGGCGAGCTGTCCGTCGGCGACGGGCTGGAGATCCGACCGGGCCGCGAGGTCGACGAAGAGGGACAGACGGAGTGGCGGCCCCTCGAAACGACGGTCCGCTCGCTGCAGGCCGGCAGCAACGACGTCGAGAGCGCTCGCCCCGGCGGGCTGCTCGGCGTCGGCACCGGGCTCGACCCGAGCCTGACGAAGGGCGACGCGCTCGCGGGGCAGGTCGCCGGCGAGCCCGGCACGCTCCCGCCGACGCGTAACGAGTTCGAGATGCAGGTCGACCTCCTCGACCGCGTCGTCGGGAAGGAGGACGACGAGAGCGGCGAGAGCGACATCGAGGACATCAACACCGGCGAGCCCCTGATGCTCACGGTCGGCACCGCGACGACGGTCGGCGCGGTGACGAGCGCCCGCGAGGGCGAGTGCGAGGTGAGCCTCAAGCGACCGGTCTGCGCCGAGGAGGGCGCGCAGATCGCGATCAACCGTCGCGTCGGCGCGCGCTGGCGGCTCATCGGCGTCGGGACGCTCTCGTAGCGTGACCGACGACGCCCGCGACGCCGGCGAGGCCGCCGCCCATATCCGGGTCGTCGCGCTCGACGCGAGCGCGCTGATGGCGCCGGTCGAGGCGGACCTCCGGCTGTTCGAGGAGCTCGACCGGCTCCTCGGCGCCCACGACGCCGTCGTCCCGGCGGCGGTCGTGTCGGAGCTCGACCGGCTGCAGGGCGGGAACGGCGCGGAGGCGACCGCGGCGAGCGTGGGCGCGGACCTCGCGACGCGGGCGGAGACGGTGGAGACGAACGAATCGTACGCCGACGACGCGCTCGTCGAACTGGCCGTCGAGGGCCGGGTCGACGGCGTCGTCACCAACGATCGACCGCTGGCGAACCGGGTGCTGGAGGCGGGCGCACCAGTAATCGGTTTAAGGGGTCGGAACACACTGGCGATAACGGAACCCTAGCGGACGCGGACAACCAACGAATATGTACAAACGAGTTCGACTCAAGGATACGGTCGAGGTACCGCCGAAACACCTGGCGGACGTCACCGACGAGCGGGTGAAAGCCCTGCTGCAGGACAAACTGGAAGGACGAATGGACGAGGACGTGGGGAGCGTCGTGAGCGTCATCGAGGTCCACGACATCGGCGACGGCGCTGTGTTGCACAACCGTCCCGGCGTCTACTACGAGGCGGAGTTCGACGCGCTGACGTACGACCCCGACATGCAGGAGGTCGCCGACGGAACGGTCGTCGAGACGGTCGAGTTCGGCGCCTTCGTCGGGATCGGCCCGGTCGACGGTCTGTTGCACGTCTCGCAGATCACCGACGAGTACCTCACGTTCGACGGGGCGAACCAGCAGCTCGCCTCCTCGGACTCCGACAAGACCCTCGGCGTCGACGACGCCGTCCGGGTGCGCGTGGTGACCAAGAGCATCGACGAGCGCAACCCGCGCGACTCGAAGATCGGGCTCACCGCGAAACAGCCCGGTCTCGGGAAGCACGACTGGCTGGAGGGTCAGCGACAACACCGCGAACAGACCGGTGAGGAGGCCGACTGATGGCCGAGGACCGCCTGGCGTGTCGTGAGTGCCACCACGTCAACGACCCCGACTCCCAGACCTGCGAACACTGCGGGTCGTCGTCGCTCACCGAGGACTGGGCGGGCTACGTCATCATCACCCAGCCCGAGGAGAGCCAGATCGCCGAGGAGATGAACGTCACGAAGCCCGGTTCGTACGCGCTGAAGGTCCGATAGGACGACGACGGTTCGCGGCGAGGGGTCGCAGTTACGGTTTCAACCACGCTCCCACTCATGCTCACGCTCCCCGAATCCCTGCGCGACGCCTTCAAGGAGCCGCTCGGCCCGGTGACGACGGACGCCGACGAGCTGCTTGCGGGCGCGGCTGAGACCCGCGCCGAGCGGGTCGCGCCCGACGCCCCGATAATCGCCGTCGGAGATGTGGTCACGTACCACTTGCGAGAGGCGGGCCGCGTCCCCGACGTCGCGCTTATCGACGGCAAGACTGAGCGCGAGGCGGTCGACGCGGCGATCGAGTCCGCGCTCTCGGCCGCGGACGCCCGCCGGATCGCCGTGGAGAACCCCGCCGCGGCGCTGTCGGCGGAGCTGCTCGCGGCGCTCCGCGAGGCGCTCTCCGACGCCGACCCGGTCATCATCGAGGTGACCGGGGAGGAGGACCTGGCCGCCCTGCCGGCGATTCTCACCGCGCCCGACGGCGCGAGCGTCGTCTACGGACAGCCGGGCGAGGGGATGGTCCGCGTCCCCGTTACCCCCGAGTCCCGCGCCGAGGCCCGGGAGCTGTTCGAGGCGCTCGACGGCGACGTCGAGGCGGCCTACGAGGCGCTCGGTCGGGCCCCCGACGGCGATCAGTGAGATCCGGTCGGAAGGCGACCGTGAACGGATCTCGACGGCACCCCCGCTTCGAAATCCTTTTACAGCTTTCGGGGGGATATACGCCTAACTGAACCATGGACGTCGATATCATCTCCGAGGAGGAGAACCCGATGTTGCACCGCACGGACATCCGATTCGAGACGACTCACGAGGAGGCGACGCCCTCCCGTCTGTCGGTCCGCGACTCGCTCGCGGCCAAGCTCGACAAGGCCTCCGAGGAGGTCGTCGTTCACGAGCTCGACACGAAGTTCGGCATGCGTAAGACGGTCGGCTACGCGAAGGTGTACGACAGCGCCGAGGACGCGCTCGACGTCGAGCAGGAGTACATGCTCGAACGCAACAAGATCGGCGGCGAGGGCGACGCGGACGCCGAAGAGGCCTAACGCCAGCCGAATGCGCGTTCTCGGCATCGAGGGGACCGCGTGGTGTGCGAGCGCCGCCCTGTACGACGCCGAGACCGACTCCGTTCTCATCGAATCGAACCCCTACGAGCCGGACAGCGGCGGCATTCACCCGCGCGAGGCGGCCGAGCACATGTCCGAGGCGATCCCAGAGGTCGTCGACGAGGTTCTCGCGGCGGCGGAGGCCCAACACGGTCCGGACGCGATCGACGCGGTCGCCTTCTCGAAGGGTCCGGGCCTCGGTCCCTGCCTCCGCACGGTCGGCACCGCGGCCCGGGCGCTCGCGGGGGCGCTCGACGTGCCGCTCGTCGGGGTCAACCACATGGTCGCGCACTTGGAGATCGGTCGCCATCAGTCGGGCTTCGAGAATCCGGTGTGTCTGAACGCCTCCGGCGCGAACGCCCACCTGCTCGGCTATCACGACGGGCGCTACCGCGTGCTCGGGGAGACGATGGACGCCGGCGTCGGCAACGCGATCGACAAGTTCACTCGCCACGTCGGCTGGGACCACCCCGGTGGACCGAAGGTCGAGGCGGCGGCGCGGCGCTACGCCGAGGCGAGCGACGACCCGGGAGAGCTCTTCGACCTCCCGTACGTCGTCAAGGGGATGGACTTCTCCTTCTCCGGGATCAGCTCCGCGGCCAACGACGCGTACGACGACGGGACGTCCGTCGAGGAGCTCTGCTTTTCGCTGCAGGAGCACGTGTTCGCGATGCTCACCGAGGTCTCGGAGCGCGCCCTCTCGCTGACGGGCGCCGACGAGCTCGTCTTGGGCGGGGGAGTCGCGCAGAACGACCGGCTCCGCGAGATGCTGTCGTCGATGTGCGCGGCCCGCGGCGCGGAGTTCCACGCCCCGGAGCCGCGTTTCCTCCGTGACAACGCCGGGATGATCGCCGTGTTGGGCGAGAAGATGGCGCGGGCCGGCGACACCGTTCCGATCCCGGAGTCCGCGATCGACCCGAACTTCCGCCCGGATCAGGTGCCGGTGACGTGGCGAAGCGGCGAGTCGGTCGCTCGCGGGCGCGCTCCCGGGGAGGGAACCTCCGGGAGTGACGCCGATCGACGGGGCGCCGAAGCGACGGTGGAAATCGTTGCGGGAGGTGACGAAAGCGGAGGGGGCGGCGACGGGCGGAGCGACTCCGACGCCCTCGACCGACGCGTGATCAAGCGCCGCGTCCCGAAGGAGTACCGCCACCCCGCGCTCGACCGGACGCTCAGGCGCGACCGGACCGTCGCGGAGGCCCGGCTGACGAGCGAGGCGCGCCGCGCGGGGGTTCCCACCCCGCTGGTGTACGACACCGACGTGCCGAACGCGACGCTAACGCTCCAGTACGTCGGTGACCGCGACCTCGCCGCCGCTCTCGACGGAGGGACAGAGCGCGTGGCGTCGGTTGGGCGGCACCTCGCTCGGCTCCACGACGCGGGCATCGTTCACGGTGATCCGACCACGCGGAACGTGCGGGTGGGCGCAGGCGGATCCGGCGAGCGGTCGTCGACCGAGGCCGGCGGCCCAAGCGCGGCCGACGCGGCGACCGTCGACGACCGGACCGCGCTCATCGACTTCGGGCTCGCCTACCACACCGGTCACGTTGAGGACCGCGCCATGGATCTCCACGTGTTCGAGGGGTCCGTCCGTGCGACTGCGACCGATCCGGACCCCCTTATCGAGTCGTTCGAGACCGGATACGCGGCCGTCGGCGACGACGACGTTCTCGAACGGCTCCGCGACGTGCGGGGTCGCGGGCGATACCGGTGAGCGGCCGGGGGCGGGATCGGTGAACCGGCGGCGACCACGAACGACGCCGCGTTGCGCCACGCTTTATATGCCCGGCGAGTGATGTACCGGTATGGCAGACAAACCGTCTTCGGGGGAGATCCTCGGGATCCCGTACAACTTCGAGCGGCCGAGCCTCGGCCGGCTGCTCTCGTCGTACTGGCAGCCCGACAAGGGAATGCTCGTGGAGAAGCCGTTCGGCATCGGCTACACGCTGAACCTCGCGAACTGGCGGTCGTGGATCGTCCTCGCCGTCGCCGGCGGGCTCTACTACCAGCAGACCCAATCGGGCGGGTCCGCCGGAGCGTCCGACGACGACGCGGACGCGAGCGACGAGCCGGTCGAAGTGATCGTCGACGACGACTGATCGGCGGCGGCAACCGATCCGCGGCGACTGATCGCCGCTCACATTCCGCGGTCGGAGGCGACCGGCCTGCCTCGGTTTTCAGATCCGATTTCGAGACGGTTTCTTTTAAATACTAGAGCATCGTACCGGAAGTAATGAAAGTCCAGTTCGAGTGTTCGTGCTCGGAGGAGATCTCCGAGTTCACTCGCGGGCAGACGAGCCGCGGGGTCCACGTCGAATGCGGGAACTGCGGCGCGGTGTACGCGGTCACGATCACGGAGCTCGACTAGGCCCGCCTCGGTTCGGTCCCCCGTCACCTCCCGGCTCAGTGGTTTCCCTTCTCTCGGTTCGGCCGTTTGCTTCCCCTTAGCCGTCGTCGACAGCCCTTCCACCGCTCCCGTCCGCGACCGCGCTGGCTCCCGCCGTGTCGCCCCCGCTCGGTGACTCTCGGCAGGCGCATTCCGTCGACGCGGTCGGACCGTCGACCGACTCGAACCGGAGCCGGACCGTGGTCCCGTCGTCGGTCGTCTCGAACCCGACGGTTCCGCCCTGTGTCTCGCACATCCACTTGACGAGCCACAGTCCGATGCTGCTCGCGTGCGACAGCGGCGTCTCCTCCTCGGCGCGCAGCACCGCCCGCTCGTCGTCGGGGATCCCCGGCCCGTTGTCGCGGACCTCCAGACAGGTCGTCGACCCGTTCTCGGTGACGCGGGCGTCGATTCGACGCACCGACTCGTCGTTGTGCGTGACGGCGTTCTCGAACACCTCCCGGATCGGGTACTCGACCGACTCGTCCGCGCGGATCCACGCCTCGGTGGGCGCGTCGACGGTGAGCGAGACGTCCGCGCGGTCGATGTTTGCCGCGGCCTCGCGGACCGCGCCGACGAGATCGATCCGCCCGCTCGGGGGGGCCGGCGACGCGTCCTCGATGACGCGCAGTTTCTCGCTGATTTCGACCACGTCGTCGGTCGTCTCCCGGATCGTCTCTAGGCACTCCTGGCTCCGCTCGTCGTCGATCCGGTCGGAGAGCAGGTCGGTGTATCCCTGAATGACGTTGAGGTCGTTCCGCACGTTGTGTCTGAACACTCGACTCAGAACCTGAAGCTGCTGATTCGATGTCTCGAGTTCGCTCCGAGCGGCGATCGCACGTCGCTGCTGGTACGCCGTCGCGCCGTAGAGGACCAGCGACGAGACGACGACGAACGCCCAGCCGTCGGCGGCTCGTACCGGCGTCCACGTCGAGAGCGACCCGACCGCGGACGCGACCGCGAGATCGGTCGAGACGACGAACACCGCTCCCAGACAGAGATACGCGACGGCGAGCTCCCGCGGGGAACGGCCGAAGACGAGATCGGATTTTAATTTCATTTATAGTTCACTAAACCCAGCCAGTTGTCGAGGTAAGTAACGGCTATCACCGGGACGTATTAAACCTTGATTGAGGTCACCACGGCTTGCAGTCGAGGCAGACCCGATCGCCCTCGTCGAGCCAGCGTCGTTCGACGCGTTCGCCGCACCGCTCGCAGTCGGCGCCGTCGGTGGTCCACGTCGCCGTCGCCGTGACTGGGGGCGGGTCGTCGACGGCGGCTCGGTCCGGTTCGACGGGCGACGAGTCACCGCCAGTGGTGTCGGTGTCCGCGGCCTCGGCAGGTTCGGTATCCTCGTTCGATCTCCCGAACTCGTCGAGCGAGCGGTCCTCGGGCATCTACTCCTCCCGGCGGAGCCGCGCCACGACGTAGTCGCGCTCCAGTTCGCCGAGGAACTCGCCGAGGCGGGGGCCCTGCGTGTCGTCGAAGAAGAGCCGGTAGCCGGCGGCGAAGAAGTCGCTCACCTCCACGTCGTGTGCGCGCGCCGTCTCGTACATCTCCGACTGGATCGCGTCGCCGTCGTGGCCGGCCGCGACGAAGTCAGCGAGGTCGTCCAGTGCGGCCGCGACATCGGCGTCGAAGTCAACGTCGGGGAGCTCCGTCTGGAGCCGATAGTCGTACTCGTTGGCGGTGCGCTCCGCCCAGCTGCGCGCCTTCTCGACGCGGGCGAGAGCGGCCTCGACGACCTCGTCTGAGGCGTCGTCGGGGATGTGTCCCTCGTCGCGGGCGAGCCGCTCGCGGAAGTCGGGGTCGTCGACCATCCCGAGCACGGCCGCGAAGGTGTACGGGAGCCGGACGGGCTTCTCTTCGGGCGGGTCGTCCGCGCGCCCGACGACGAACGGATAGGCGCGCTCGGCGAAGGCGGTCAGGTCCTCGTCGTCGACCTCGCCGAAGTACGCGCGTTCGAACCGGTCGAAGCGGTCGACGAGCTGGTCGAGACGCTCGATATCGAGGTCGCGGGACTTCTTCGGATGGAGCGCGAAGAAGTACCGAAGCACCGCGGGTTCGAGCAGTTCGAGCAGTTCGGGGACGGTGACGATGTTACCGGCCGACGAGGAGAGCGGCTCGCCGTTGAGCGTGAACCACTCGTACACCATCGGCACCGGCGGCTCGACCCCGAGGACGTTTCGCGCCACGTCGACGCCCGAGGGCCACGACCCCTCCGCGTGGTCCTTCCCGAACGGCTCGAAGTCGACGCCGAGCACGTCCCACTGGCCGGGCCACTCCAGCCGCCACGGGAGCTTCCCCTCGCGGAACGTGGCGGTCCCCTCGTGGCCGCACCCCTCGATCGTCTCGTCGCCGACGTCCATGTCGGTGCAGACGTACTCGACGGTCTCGGCGTCGACGTCGACGCCCGTGACCGTCTCCGTGATCTTCCCGCACTCGGCGCACACCGGGTTGAACGGGACGTACTCGCCGTCGACCTTGTCCTGGTACTGCGAGAGCACCTCCCGGACGCCGTCGAGGTCCGAGAGGACGGTCCGGGTCACGTCGTCGAAGGAGCCGTCCGCGTACAGCTCCGTGTTCGAGACCATCTCGACCGGAATCCCCAGCCGGTCCGCGTCGGTCTTCAGGAGGGCGGCGAAGTGGGCGGCGTACGACTCGCGCTCGCCGAACGGGTCCGGGATCGCGGTGTACGGCTTCCCGAGGTTCCGGCCGAGCGCGCCGGCGTCGACCTCGCCGAGTCCGACGATCTCCCCGTCGGCGTTCGCCAGCTTCCGGGGGAGCTTGCGGAGCGGGTCCTTGTCGTCGGAGGTGAACACCTGCCGGACCTCGCGGCCGCGCTCGCGAAGCACCGCGGCGACGAAGTAGCCGCGGATGATCTCGTTGAAGTTGCCGAGGTGGGCGACCCCCGAGGGGGAGACGCCGCCCTTGATCACGATCGGCTCGTCGGGGTCGCGCGCCTCGATCTCGTCGGCGACCACGTCGGCCCAGAAAGCCCGAAACTCCCCGCCGTCGTCCTCGCCGACTTCGTCGTCGGTTCCCTCCGCGGAGCCGGCTCCGCGGGCCTGCTCGGAGAGGATGTGCGGGGAGTCGTCGGGCGCCGAATCGCCGGGCGCCGAATCACCGGGCGCGTCGGCCGCGGAGGCGTCGTCGGCGCTCACGCGTCGCTCGCCCCCGTCCAGTAGGTCGGCTCGTCGCTTCCGGTCGGAACCACGTCGGTGCCGGTGTGCTCGCCGCGGAGCACGGCGTCGACGACCGCGCTCGGGTCGGTGCCGTCGAGGACGATCGAACGAATGCTCGCGCGGTCGATCAGTTTGGCCGCGAGCAGATCGACGGGGGCGGACGCCCCCGCGTTCCGGCTCATCGGGAGCACGATATCGACGAGCTCCGCCGGCGACATCGACCCGAACTGCGTCGCGTTCTCGTCGACGTTGGGGTCTGCGTCGTACACGCCGTCGGCGCTCGTGGCGTACACCAGCAGGTCGGCGTCGATCGACTCCGCGAAGGCGGCGGCGACCGCGTCGGTCGTCTGGCCGGGGGTCACACCGCCCATCACCGCTACCTCCCCGCGGCGGAGGGCGGCGGCCGCCTCGTCGTACCCCGTCGCCGGCGAGAGGTTCGCGCTACCGTCGAGCGCGGCGATGAGCAGGCGGGCGTTGAGCCGGGTCGTCCCGATACCGAGCTGGTCGAGTTCGACCTCGTTCGCGCCCAAACCCCGCGCCGTCTCGATGTATTCGCGCGCGACGCCGCCGCCGCCGACGACGACGCCGACCTCGCAGCCGTCCGCCACCAGCCGCTCGATCGCCTCGGCGTACGCGGCCACCCGGTCGGGGTCCAGATCGGGCGCGAGCACGCTCCCGCCGATAGAAACGACGACTCTCATTACGGCCGAATACCCCTGTCGCGGTCTTAAGGATTATCAAGCGGGACTGGCGGATGGCGGAGACAGCGGGGGCGCCGGCACGAACGCGGGTTTGCCCCTCCGCCCGGGAAACGCCTAAGCCGTTCGCAGCCCGCGTTGGGGTATGCAACCGATATCGATCGTCGGCCCGAGAGCGACCGACCTCGCGGGGCCGATCGCGAACCGGCTCGACGGGCGGGTGGCGATCGTCGACTGCGCAGGCGAAAGTGAGCGCGCCCGCCGGTCCGCCGATCCCGAGGCGACCGACGGCGGCATCGCGGTGCGACGGGACGGCCCCGACGACGAGGGGGGACCGGCGACCGAAGCGGCCGCCGACACGGCGATCGCGGTCGACGCCGACGGCTCGTGGACGGGTCGCGGCCGCGTGGACGGGCTCGACGACCTCCTCGACGGGCTCGCGCCCGATCACGACTACCTCGTCGCGGTCGGGGAATCCCGTCTGCGCGTCCCGACGGTCCTGCTCGGCGCGGACGCGGAGCCGGCGGACGTCCCCGGGTCGGTCGTCGCTGCCGCCGACGCGCCCGACGGGATCGACCTCGACCGAGTCGTCGCTGACCTGGCCGACGCGGAGCCGTGGATCACTCGGGAGATGCTCGTACGCCGGGTGAAGGCGTCCGCGGACGCGGACCGAGCCGGCGCGATCGCGACGTTCACCGGACGCGTCCGCGCGCGAGACGCCCCCGACGACGACCGGACGACCCACCTCGCGTTCGAGAAGTACGAGGGGGTCGCCGCCGAACGAATGGACGCCATCGCGGCCGAGCTGGCCGAGCGCGACGGCGTGTTCGAGGTCCGGATGCATCACCGGACGGGGGTGATCGAGGCGGGCGAGGACATCGTGTTCGTCGTCGTCCTCGCGGGCCACCGTCGGGAGGCGTTCCGAACCGTCGAAGACGGGATCGACCGGCTGAAAGACGAGGTGCCGATATTCAAAAAGGAGGCCACGGAGGCCGAGGAGTTCTGGGTCCACCAGCGGGAGTAACGCGCTGGCGGTGCGATGGCGACGCGGGCGCTCGGAAGGCGGGCGTCGACCGCGCGGACGAGGACTCCGCGCACTTTGTCGGCTGTTTTTGCCGGTTGATGCCGGGATCGCGCACCGACTGACCCGAACCTGATAGACTCGGATCGATCCAAATCGAACTGTTCTCAGGAGTCTATAAAACGTCTAACGCGATCTCGAACGTTTGTGAATGGTCTGTCTGACACCTTTCACCGCTCCCGCGTGGCCTGAAACGCCATGAAAGCCGCTGAACGCCCCCCAACGGTCGTGTCTTTATAACACCCTCCGGGGACAAGCGGTGAGTGTATCATGAGCGCGACTGCGAACCCCTCCACGACCGCGACAACGACCGACGACCTCAGCAAGGAAGAGCGGCTGAAGCGGTACCTGCTCGACCGCGCGGAGGACGGCGAGATGTACTTCAAGGGGAAGTTCATCTCCGAGGACGTCGAGCTCTCGCCGAAGGAGATCGGCGCCCTGATGGTGAAGCTCCGCGACTCCGCCACGGAGCTCACCGTCGAGAAGTGGTCGTACACGGGCGCGACGACCTGGCGCGTCGAGCCCGCCTGATCTCCGGAAGCGTCACCGTCGAACAGCGCGCTCGCGCGCGTCCCCGCATCACACCACGCTGACAGGCCTCCACAACCACGCTGACAGGCCTCCACAACCACGCTGGCAGGTCTCCACAACCACGCTGACAGACGCCGACGCCGATCCCCCGGTCCCCTCCTCTCCGCTGGTGACCGGTCTTCGTCCTTCTGAACCGCCACTGATCGCCGTCCCGCCGATCGGCGCACGTTTCGCCGCCGGCGAAGCGATCGGGGCGGACGCCTCGCCCGACGCGGGGTTTATACTCGCCGACCAGTTACGACCGACGATGCCAGAACACGAGGACGGGGAGCCGTCGGCGGCGTCCGACGTTCCGCGTCCGGAGCCGCTCCGGACGTTCTTCCGGATCGACGAGGTCCGCCGGGAGGACGGCCGCGTTCGGTACGTCGGGGAGTCGTACATCCCGGAACGTACGCTGTTGCGGAAGCTGGTCCCGCAGTTCCGCGACGCCGGGTACGACGTCGACTTGGAGACGGTCGAGGGCGGCCACGTCGTCGTCGCGACGCCGTTCAACCACGGGCGGGACGGGATCCCGTGGGTCAACGTCGCCATGTTCGCGGCGACGATTCTGTCGACGCTGTTCGTGGGCGCGTACGGATGGTACTACATCGGGTGGGAGGAGATCGCCGCGAACCCGCTGGTCATGCTGCGGGCGTGGCCGTTCACGGCCGCGGTGCTCGGCGTCCTGATGACTCACGAGCTCGGGCACTACGTCGCCGGGCGGTACCACGGCGTCGACGTCTCGCTGCCGTACGTCATCCCGTTCGTCTTCCCCTTCGGAACCCTCGGAGCGATCATCCGGATGCGGGGCCGGATGCCCTCGCGGAGGGCCCTGTTCGACATCGGGGTCGCCGGCCCGATCGCGGGGTTGGTCGCGACCGTCGTCGTCACCGCGATCGGGCTCTCGCTGGACCCGATCCGGGTTCCGGCCGAGATCGCGAACGCGTCGGGGACGATGATCCGGTTCAACAACCCGCCGCTCCTGGGTATCATCGCCGATCTCCTCGGTCAGCCGACGGCGTACGAGGACCCGACCCTCTCCGCGCACCCGGTGGTGATCGGCGGCTGGGTCGGGATGTTCTTCACCCTGCTCAACCTCCTGCCGGTCGGCCAGCTCGACGGGGGCCACATGGTCCGGTCGATGATCGGCCCGCGACAGGAGACGGTCGCGGCGCTGGTCCCCGGCGTCCTCTTCTCGATCGCCGCGTACCTCTACTTCTGGCGCGGATTCGGGCTCGACCAGTCGGTGGGGCTGTGGGCGTTCTGGGGCGTGTTCTCGCTCGTGATCGCGTTCAACGGTCCCGCGAATCCCGCCGACGAGGAGCGGCTCGGCTGGCCTCGGATCGCCGTTGGAATCGGAACGTTCGCGGTCGGCGCGCTCTGTTTCCTCCTCGTTCCGGTCGAGGTCGTCTCGGCGTGAGCTCGGCGGACAACAGTCCCGACGGGCCCCGGCGTGACCGGCGCTAGTCCTCGCGCCGCTTCTTCATCCCCTGTCTCGTGAACTGGGGTTTCGCGCGGATACCGCGCTTCTTCCGGAACGAGCGGTAGAGCGCCACGGCGAGGGGAGCGGCGAGCAGGAGCACGACCGCCGCGAGCCGCCACGACTGGGCGAACGAGTAGAGGATCGTCGCGGAGAGCACGCCCACGGCGAGCAGCACCGAGTAGGCGATCCGCATCGCGAGCTTGTCGAGGACGTTCGAGCCGTCGTCGATCGTGACGTCGACGTGGAGGTCGCCGCGGTTCGCTCGTTCGAGGAAGTCGTCGGCCTTCGGCGGGACCGTGAACAGCGCCTCCGCCGTCTTCTGGGCCTGCTGTCCGGCGTCCTCGGCGAGGTTGCGGGCGGTCTGCTCGTAGTACCCCTCCTCCTTGAGGTACTCCGTCGCGGTCGAGATGAAGTCGAACTCGGGGTCGAGGGTGACGCAGACCCCCTCGACGACGGTGGCGACGCGGAGGACGAGCGCGAGGTTCGGCGGGAGCCGGAGGGGGAACTCGTAGATGGTCGACTCCACCTGTTCGATGATCTGGTTCACCTGGTACTGCTCGATGTCCTCGCCGCTGGCGTCGGCGATGGCCAGCTCCATCACGTTCCCCATCACCTCCCGGTCGGCCTCCGGCGAGAGGGTGCCCATCGCGATCAGCGTGTCGAGGATGCCGTCGATGTCCTGCCGGGCGACCGCGACGTAGAAGTCGACGATCTTCTCCTGGACGAACGGGTCCACTCGCCCCGCCATCCCGAAGTCGTAGAAGATCACCCGCCCGTCGTCGTCGACCGCGAGGTTCCCCGGGTGGGGGTCGGCGTGGAACACCCCGTCCTCGATGATCATCTGGAGATACACCTCCTGGAGCGTCTCGGCGATGGCGTTCCGGTCGATCCCGGCGTCGTCGAGGGCGCCGACGTCGCTGATCTTGGTACCGGGGATGTACTCCATCGTGAGCACGCGGGGCCCGGAGACCGCCTCGAAGGCGGTCGGGATCCGGATCCGGTCCTCGTCCGCGAAGTTGTCGCGGATCTCCTCGAGCATCTCGCGCTCGCGCTTGTAGTCCATCTCCTCGCGGATCGTCTTCGAGAACTCGTCGGCGAGGTTCTCCAGGGAGAACGCCCGCCCGCTGCCGATGAACTTCTTGATCAGCGGGATCGACCACCGGATCGTTCGGAGGTCGGCCTCGACGAGCGACTCGATGTTCGGACGCCGGACCTTCACCGCCACGTCCGTCCCCTCGTAGCGGGCGGTGTACACCTGCCCGAGGCTCGCGCCGCTTATCGGCTCCCGGTCGAAGTCGTCGAACGTCTCGTCGACCGCCCCGAGTTCGTCTTCGAGGACGGTCTTCGACTCCTCCCACGGGGCCGGCGGCACGTCGTCTTGGAGCCCCTCCAACACCTCGATGTACGCCGGCGGGAGGATGTCCGGCCGCGTCGAGAGGATCTGTCCGAGCTTGATGAACGTGGGGCCGAGCGTCAGCAGGATGTCGAGGAGGACGGCGGCGCGCTCGCGCTGAGTCTCGGCGTCGACCTCGCGGCCTCCGCCGAACAGGAAGTACCGCTTCCGGTCCCGCCAGTAGGCGACGATCAGCGGCGAGAACTGCCGCATGACCACGAAAAACCGCCAGTACGCGCGGAGGTTAACCAGCGTAACCACCCGTCAGGCGTCGGCCTCGGAGCCGCCGTTGTCGGTCCCTTCATTACCGGCCTCGTCGACCGGGATGTTGCGGGAGGTGTCGCCGGTCCGCTTGGGGATCGTCACTTCGAGCACCCCGCGGTCCATCTCGGCGTCGGCGCCGCTGCCGTCCGCGTCTGCGGGGAGGGGGAGCTCAGCGTCGAGGAACAGGGGCCGGTCCTCGCGCACGTAGCGGAACCCCTCGGGGGCCTCCTTCTCGCGGCGCCCCTCGATGACGATCCGGCCGTCCTCCGCGAGCACCTCGGTGGTCTCGGCGGCCGCGCCCGGAAGGTCGACGACGAGCACGTACCCCTCGTCGGATTCGAGCAGGTCCGCAAACACCGCGTCCGGGAGGTCCCGGAGCGCGTCGCGTAACGCTGACATGCACACGGGTACGGTCGCCGCGGCGAAAAAGGTGTGGAAAGGGGGGACGGTCCCGCTCGGCCGAGATCAGCCGTTCCGGTCGAAGTCGAGGTCGATCTCGCCGATGTCTTCCCCCTGCGACTCGCCCGGGACGATGTCTCCGAGCCCGGCGCCGAACGCCGCGGCGGCCCACACGACGAGCACGCGAGCGCCCCGCTCGGCCCCGGTCGGGTCCCCCTCGTGGAGCCGACCCCACAGGAGCAGCATGAGCGTCGAGGTGAAAAGAGAGACGAGCAACACCCCGGCGTACCGCCGCGGGATCAGACCGAAGATCGGGTGCCTGATCTCGATCTGGCGGAAGTCGGCGAAGTAGAGCAGTCCGGCGGTCATGACGAGGACGAACGCCACGTGCGCGAGCAGGAAGACGGGGACGCCCCCGACGGTCGCCGCGGCGAACCAGGCGGCGATCTCGAAGACGCCGCCCTCCACGAGCAGGGGGAGCGAGAAGAGGACCGACCCGACGAACGCCTCGGCCATGTCGCGGGAGGTGTACTTGGTGATCCGCGTCGTGAAGGCGGCGCTACCGGGCATGCGCTCCACGAGCGAGATGGTCTGCCGAACCTTCTCGCGCTCGTGCCCCTCGTCGACAGTGTCGCTCAGGGCGTCGAGCTTCGCGAGCAGGTCGTTGATGTCCGGGTCCGCGGGGCCGTGTATCGAGGCGCCGGGCTCCCGCGAGGCGTCGGACGCGGTGTCACCCTCCCGAGAGCCGGACTCTCCCTGCGAGTCGGAACTCCCCCGGGAGCCGGAACCCTCCTGCGAGCCGGAGCGATCGGAGCCGCGGTCGGAGCCGGAGCCGTCCATTGGGCTCCGATCGAGACCGTCGTTTAAAAAGGATACCGGCGATCGGCAGAGACGAGGGGCGTCGAACGATTTAAGTAGTGTTGTGTGTTATCATGTATCACGAGGTGAGTGAGAAACGTATCGAAGACCGAAACCGACGGCCGACGACGACCGGGAGGTATCGCTTCGAGTTCTGTCCAGACGGCTTCCAGGCACAGGCCGCGTCTCCGGACGGGAACGCGGTCTGGACGACCGCTTCGCTCGCCGCATCCTTTTAGTATCCGCGTGAGAAGACGGCCAGCCGCCGCTACGACTCCGCGGAAAGCCGCGAGCAGAACGCCGCGAGCGCCGCGTTGAACGCCGCCGGCTGTTCGAGCATCGCGAGGTGGGCGGCGTCCTCGACCACCGCGCGCTCGCAGCTGTCGATCCGGTCCGCGAGGTAGTCGTGGTACTCGACGGGCGTGAGCGCGTCGTGTTCGCCGACGACCGCGAGCGACGGGACCGCGATCTCCTCGAGCCGGTCGCGGACGTCGAAGGCGTGGCAGGTGCGGAAGTCGCGTTCGGTGACGGCGCGCCCGCAGTCGCGCATCCCGGCGCGCGACAGCTCGACGTACTCCGGCGGCGCGTCGTGGAACAGCCGGTCGGGCTCGTGGAGCAGCTCTATCGCTCGGTCGAAGTCGTTCGCGAGCGCGTCGCGGAGGGGCTCGGCGACGGCGAGCTTCGCCCCCGTCCCCGCGAGCACGAGGCCGTCGAGCGCGAGGTCGCGCTCCAAGGCGACCCACAGCGCGACGGCCCCGCCCAGCGAGTTCCCGCAGAGGACGGTCGCGTCCGTCGCCTCGGCGACCGAGACCACGTCGTCCGCGTACGCGTCGAGCGCCTCGCGCCCGGCGGACGCGTCGACGTCGTCGCTGTCGCCGTGGCCCGACAGGTCGAGCGCGACGGCCGGGAACCGATCGCCCACGCGCGCCTGCGCCTTCCAGACGTCCTTGCTCCCGCCGCTCCCGTGGACGAAACACACCGTCGGCCCGTCGCCGCCGCGGTCGGAGACCCGATAGGCGGTGTCGCGGCCGTCGTGGGTGACCCGCTTCATACTCGTCCTCCCGCGCGGGAGTTGATAAACGTCCGGCGCCCCCGCCGGACGCACTGGCGGGAGACGCGGCGACCGGATCTCCCCCTCGCCGATCCCGAACCGCAACACTACCGATGCGCCCCTTGAAATCTCACGTCATGCGATTTTTAGCGACATATTTATATACTCTCGCGCCTAACTTGTAGTTAGCATGAATCACCAACAGACCCGATCGACCGGCGACGGCGCGTTGCTCCGCCGGTACGAGTACGAGGACGGGTGGGTCGTCGCCGCCGATCTGGGCGCCGACGCCGAGAACGTCTCCGTCGACACCGTCGGCGACACCGCGATCGTCGTGATCGAGGGCGACGGCGAGCCCGTTGAGTCGGAGTTCGAGCTCCCGGGCGCGGCCGACTCGGTCGCCGTCGAGAACGGCGTGGTCACCGTGGAGGGCGACACGGCCGAGGGCGACACCGCGGAGGGCCAGCGATGAAGCTCACCGTCAGACCGCTGAAACAGAAGGACGCCGGGCGCCGCCTCGCGGCGATCGACCGCGTCGCAGCCGACGAGCTCGGGCTCTCCGGCGGGGACATCGTCCGCGTCGAGGGGTCGGATGGGGCCGCGATCGCCCGCGTCTGGCCGGGGTACCCCGAGGACGACGGAACCGGCGTCGTGCGCATCGACGGTCGGCTCCGCCAGGAGGCCGACGTCGGGATCGACGACCGCGTGACCGTCGAGTCGGTCGACGTCTCGCGGGCGGAGTCGGTCACCATCGCCTTCCCGAGCCAGCTCCGCGTCCGCGGGCAGATCGCCCCGTTCATCCGCGACAAGCTCTCCGGGCAGCCGGTGACCGAGGGGCAGACGATCCGCACGTCGATGGGCTTCGGCCTGATGGGCGGCCAGTCGCAGGCGGTACCGATGAAGGTCGCGTCGACCACTCCCTCGGGAACCGTCGTCATCACGGACGACACCGAGATCGAGATCTCCGAGGTCGCCGCCGAGGAGCTGACCGACCGGAGCGAGGCCGGTGACGGCTCCGGCGAGGGGCCAGACGTGACCTACGAGGACATTGGCGGGCTCGACGACGAGCTCGAACAGGTCCGGGAGATGATCGAGCTGCCGATGCGGCATCCGGAGCTGTTCAAGCGCCTCGGGATCGACCCGCCGAAGGGCGTCCTCCTGCACGGCCCGCCGGGCACGGGGAAGACCCTGATCGCCAAGGCCGTCGCCAACGAGATCGACGCGAACTTCCACACGATCTCCGGCCCGGAGATCATGTCGAAGTACTACGGCGAGTCGGAGGAGAAGCTCCGCGAGGTGTTCGAGGAGGCGTCCGAGGAGTCGCCCGCGATCATCTTCATGGACGAGCTCGACTCGATCGCGCCGAAACGCGAGGAGGCGGGCGGCGACGTGGAGCGTCGCGTCGTGGCCCAGCTGCTCTCGCTGATGGACGGGCTCGAAGAGCGCGGCGAGGTCGTCGTCATCGGGGCGACGAACCGCGTCGACGCCATCGACCCCGCGCTCCGTCGGGGCGGCCGGTTCGACCGCGAGATCGAGGTCGGCGTCCCCGACCGCGAGGGCCGCAAGGAGATCCTGCAGGTCCACACGCGGAACATGCCGCTGGTCGAGGAGATCGACTTGGACGAGTACGCCGACAACACCCACGGCTTCGTCGGCGCGGACCTCGAATCGCTGGCGAAGGAGTCGGCGATGCACGCGCTGCGTCGCATCCGCCCCGAGATCGACCTCGAAAGCGACGAGATCGACGCCGACGTGCTGAACTCCATCCAGGTCACGGAGTCCGACTTCAAGGAGGCGATGAAGGGGATCGAACCCTCCGCGCTCCGCGAGGTGTTCGTCGAGGTCCCGGACGTGAGCTGGGACCAGGTCGGCGGCTTAGAGGGCACCAAAGAGCGGCTCCGCGAGACGATCCAGTGGCCGCTTGAGTACCCCGAGGTGTTCGAGGAGCTCGACATGGAGGCCGCCAAGGGCGTCCTGATGTACGGCCCGCCGGGAACGGGGAAGACCCTGCTCGCGAAGGCCGTCGCCAACGAGGCGGAGTCGAATTTCATCTCGATCAAGGGGCCCGAGCTGCTGAACAAGTTCGTGGGCGAGTCCGAGAAGGGCGTCCGCGAGGTGTTCAGCAAGGCCCGCGAGAACGCGCCGACGATCGTGTTCTTCGACGAGATCGACTCGATCGCGACCGAGCGCGGCAAGAACTCCGGCGACTCCGGCGTCGGCGAACGCGTCGTCTCCCAGCTGCTGACGGAGCTCGACGGGCTCGAGTCGCTGGAGGACGTGGTCGTCATCGCGACGACGAACCGCCCGGACCTCATCGATTCGGCGCTGCTCCGCCCCGGCCGGCTGGACCGCCACGTGCACGTCCCCGTGCCCGACGAGGACGCGCGCCGGAAGATCCTGGAGGTCCACACGCGGAACAAGCCGCTGGCCGACGACGTCGACCTGGACGCGATCGCTCGGAAGGCGGAGGGATACGTCGGCGCCGACATCGAGGCGGTGGCCCGCGAGGCGTCGATGAACGCCTCCCGGGAGTTCATCGGCAGCGTCTCGCGCGAGGAAGTGACCGAGTCCGTCGGCAACGTCCGGGTGACGATGCAGCACTTCGAGGACGCCCTCGACGAGGTGAACCCGAGCGTCACCCCCGAGACGCGCGAGCGCTACGAGGAGATCGAAAAGCAGTTCCAGCGGTCGGAGGTCGAGTCCGCGGAGACCGAACCCGGAACCGCGTTCCAGTAGTCGGTCCGAATCCGGACCGGCCCGCAACTGCGGATTTTGTCAAACGACGCTCGGCTTAGACGACGCCCAGCGTCGACAGCAGGTAGAGCACGGCGACGACGACGATCCCGATCGTGACGAGCCGCCACGCGAGCTTCAACACGAACTTCCCGAGGACGATCACGACCGCGACGGCGACGAGTGCGACGAGCAGTTGTCCGGTCGGGGTGGCGAGGATGCCGGCCTGAAGCGGTACCGTGGCCGCGAGCGCGGCGAGCGAAGCGGTCATGTCCGGGTCCACGGCGAGGCCCGGTATAAGCTTGTGGGGCGAGGGCGACCGATCGGTCACCTGTTTCCGACAGCAGTTATCCGTTTCTGACAGGTCTGCGCAAGAACTGGGGCTGAGCGCGACGAACGATCACCACCGCGGCGGCTGCGAGTGCGGTACCGTGCCGCATTCGTCGGCGGATCGCCGTCGAACAACCCCCCTTTTGTTCCGGTGGGGAGACGCCCCGTTGCCGCGGTTTTTTCGGTCGTCGATCAGTTTCACTCCGGTCTGGCTACGCTTATGTGTCCGGAGCCCGTCCGTTGCCGACGTACCGAAATCCAGCGTCAGACGCCCGGAACGGACGTTGCATAACGAATCGTACATATAGGCGCCTGTCGGGTCCGGACATCCGAACGTACAAGGGCCCGCCTCGCCAGTACCCCAACACTACAGATGATCCATATCCCACGCCAACCGAGCGGGGTGGCCGTCGAATGAGCAGCGACGGCGTCGCCGCAGACGAACTCGAACTGCCGATCAAACGCACCACGGGCGAGACGATGGAGGAGCGTCTCACCGCCAACGCCTACCACAACATCCTGCCCGCGCGCTACCTCCGGAAGAACGCGGACGGGGAGGCGATCGAAGATCCCGAGGAACTGTTCGACCGCGTCGCGCGCAACGTCGCGCTCGCGGAGGCGGTCTTCGAGGCCGAGAAGCAGGACGTCGAGGTCACGGTCACGCCCGACCAGCTGAAGCCCGATCACCCGCGGCGCGACGAGCTCGCCGAGGAGGTCTTCGGGACCGGAACGACCGCCGACGACGACGCTGAGACGACGCTCACCGCGCACAACGTCAACAAGTTCGCGTACGACACGGTCGTCCCCGAACTGCCCGAGAGCGTGCGCGATCACGTCGAGGCGACCGCGGACCGGTTCCGCGACGGGATGGAACGGCTCTCCTTCATGCCGAACTCGCCGACGCTGATGAACGCGGGCGACGAGCTCCAGCAGCTCTCCGCCTGCTTCGTCGACTCCCCCGACGACGACATCACGGACATCCACCAGACCGCCAAGGAGGCGGCCGAGGTGTTCCAGTCCGGCGGCGGCATGGGGTACGCGTTCTGGAAGCTCCGCCCCTACGGCGACTCCGTCGGCTCGACGGGCGGTATCGCCTCCGGCCCGATCACGTTCATGCGGACGTTCGACCAGATGTGCGAGACGATCGCGCAGGGCGGCGCGCGCCGCGGCGCCCAGATGGGCGTCATGCGCGTCTCGCACCCGGACGTGATCCAGTTCATCCACTCGAAGAACAAGGACGTCTCGCTGGCCCACTCGCTGCGGCTGAACGACCCCGACGACTTCACGCACAACTCCTTCGCGGACGCCTTAGAGGAGGCCCGCGACCTCATCGACGAGGACGGGAAGGTGCCCGAACACCTCCGGAACGCGGTCGAGGGCCACCTCTCGAACTTCAACATCAGCGTCGGCGTCACCGACGACTTCATGGAGGCGCTGTACAACGACGAGGAGTTCACCTTCACCAACCCGCGCACCGAGGAGCCGCACGTCGCGACCCCCGAGACGAAGGAGATCTACGACATGTTCGGCCTCGGCGAGCACGTCGAGGTCGGCGAGGTCCTCTCGATCCCGGCCCAGGAGCTGTGGGACGACATGATCGAGGGCGCCCACGAGAACGGCGAGCCGGGCGTCATCTACCTCGAACGCGTCAACAAGGAGCACTCCTTCGACACCGAGGAACACCCGGACCACCGGATCCTCGCGACGAACCCCTGCGGCGAGCAGCCGTTAGAGGAGTACGAGGCGTGTAACCTCGGGCACATCAACCTCTCGACGCTCGCGGCGCAGGACGCGCCGGACTGGCGGGTCTGGTCCGCGGAGCACGCCGACGAGTACGACTCGCAGGCGGCGGCGATCGACGCCTTCCTGGACGAGGCGATCGACTTCGAGGAGTTCGACGAGCGGATCGACTACGGCACTCGCTTCCTGGAGAACGTGGTCACGATGTCGGACTTCCCGGTCGAGAAGATCGAACAGAAGGTCCGAGACATGCGGAAGATCGGGCTGGGCGTCATGGGGCTCGCGCAGCTGTACATCCAGCTCGGGATCCAGTACGGCACCGAGCCGGGCAACGAGGTCGCCCGCCAGCTGATGACCCACATCAACCACGCGTCGAAGCAGACCTCCCACGAGCTCGCGAAAGAGCGCGGAACGTTCAACGACTGGGAGGACTCGAAGTACGCGGACCCCACCGAGTACCGCGACTGGTTCGAGCACTACACCGGCCTCGACGCCGACGAGTGGGAGGACGGCTTCCCGATGCGCAACCACAACACGACGACGATCGCGCCCACGGGCACGACGTCGATGATCGGCAACACCACCGGCGGCTGTGAGCCGATCTACAACGTCGCCTTCTACAAGAACGTCTCCGACGACGTGCAGGGCGACGAGATGCTCGTCGAGTTCGACGACTACTTCCTGCGCACCTTGGAGGCGAACGACGTCGACGTCGACGCGGTCAAACAGGAGGCCCAAGAGCAGATGGCCACGAACGAGTTCGACGGCGTGGACGGGCTGGAGACGGTTCCGGACGCGATCGGCGAGCTGTTCGTCGTCACCGGCGACCTCTCGGGCAAGCAGCACGCGGCGGTCCAGTGCGCGTGCCAGGAGGGCGTCGACTCCGCCATCTCGAAGACGTGTAACTTCCCGAACGACGCCACCGCCGAGGAGATGGAAGAGGTGTACCGCTACATCTACGACCACGGCGGGAAGGGCGTCACCGTCTACCGCGACGGCACCCGTTCGAAGCAGGTGCTCACGACGCGCGCGAAGAACACGGAGTTCGCCGACGAGAGCGAGGCGGCCGAGGCGATCGTCGAGCAGATCGGCGAGGTGTTCGGCGGCATCGAGGCGTTCCTCGACAACGAGGACGTGCAGGCGGCGATCGACGCGGAGATATCGGACCTGCTCGAAGCCAGCGAGCAGCCCCAGATCGATTACAGCGAGCGCAGTCCCCGCCCCGACTCCCTGAACGGCGTCACCCAGCGGGTCGAGACGGGCTACGGCAAGCTGTACGTCACCATCAACGAGGACGAGAACGGGCTGCCGTTCGAGCTGTTCGCGAACATCGGTCACTCCGGCGGCTACACCAACTCATTCACGGAGGCGCTCGCGAAGGTCATCTCGACGGCGCTCCGCTCGGGCGTCGACCCCGAGGAGATCGTCGACGAGCTGCAGGGGACCCGGAGCCCGAAGGTCGCGTGGGACAAAGGCGAGCAGATCCAGTCGATCCCGGACGCGATCGGCACTGCGCTCCGCCGCTACCTCGACGACGAGATCGACAAGGGGATTCCCCAACAGCAGAGCCTCGACGACGTGGAAGGCGTCGCCGAGCCGCCGAGCCAGACGGACGGCGGCGCGGTCGACGCCGGTACCGCGACCGACGCCGGCGCGGCGACCGACGCCCCCGCCGCTGGCGGTTCCGAGGCCGCGGACGACGCGACCGGCGCCGACGACGCGATGCAGGAGCTGATCGCGGCGGGCGAGTCGCCCGAGTGTCCCGAGTGCGGCGGGATGAACCTCTACTACTCCGAGGGCTGCAAGACGTGCGAGTCGTGCGGCTGGTCGGAGTGTTAGACGGGTCTGACCGGCGGTAACGAGCTGTTCGACGACGCGATTTTTTCGACGGTGCCAGGACGCGAGCGACAACCCTCGCCCACTCAGACGCATCTCTGTCGACCCGACACACGTATTCCCGCCGTCGATCGGCGGACGGGTGCGAGGCTCCCACGCTTCGAAAAACGGAAAGCCGCGGCCGCAGAAAACTGTCGTCAGTCGTCTTCGAGCGCCTGCGCGATGCGCTGGAGCTGACGGGTGGCGTCGCGGACCTCGTCGCGGAGCTGGCGCACCTCGCGGACGAGCTCCTCGTTGCCGGCCTGATCGCCGCGGTCCTCGCCGCGCCCGCCGGCACCGCCCGGGCCGCCGCCCATCCCGGGCGGGCCGCCCGCGCCGCCGGGACCGCCGCCGCCCATCATCCCGGACATCATCTGCGCGAAGGGGTTGCCGCCGCCGCCACCGCCGCCGCCCATCCCGGGCGGGCCGCCGCCGCCCATCATCTCCTCGGGATCGGGACGGTCGCCTTCCTCGCGCTCCTGCTCGCGTCGCTCGCGGATCTCCTCGACGCGCTCGCGGAAGGATTTCTCCTCGCCGTCGTCGCCCTCGGCTCCGGCGGCGCTGTCGCCCTGTTCCTCGCCGGCGTCGGTGGCGTCGTCGTCTGCCATGGGCCTCGGTTCGGCGTCCCGGCCGAAAAGGGTTGCCGTGCCGCCCGTGACGGTGCGTTTATAAACCGCGACGACCGCTCAAGTCGAGATCCGCCGCGCGATCGGCCCGGACTCGGGGTCACGTCCGTACCATGCGGTGGCAGTTCGGGCACTCCGCGGTCTCCGCGTCTCCGCCGGCGGCCGGTACGTGATCGCCGCAGTTCGGACACCGCGTCCGAGTGCGCGCGTACTCGGTGCTCGATCGGACTGACGGCCGCTCGGTGTCGTCGGTCATACACCATTGTCAACAAGTATCACACAAATAGGTTACCGATATACTCCTAAAACATCATTTAGGCCGTCGGAGCGGTCCGAACGGGGCCGCTCCGTCACTCACTCGTGACCGGAGACGCGGACCGGCTCGTACGGCTCTTCGAGCCACTCGATGTCGGACCCCGAGAGGTCGATGTCGAGCGCCTCGACGGCGTCTTCGAGGTGTTCGACGCTGGTCGTCCCGACGATGGGGGTGTCGACTCGCTCCTTGTGGAACAGCCACGCCAACGCGATCTGCGCCATCTTCACGCCCTTCTCGTCGGCCAGTTCCGCGACGCGCTCGTTTACCGCCGGGCCGCCGCCCTCGCGGTAGGGGTGCTCGTAGAGGTGCTCTTCGGTCTCTCCGCGGAGCGTGGCGTCCACGTCCTCGTGCGGGCGCGTGAGGTACCCGCGCGCGAGCGGGCTCCACGGCATCACGCCGATTCCCTCCTTCTCGCAGAGGGGGAGCACCTCGCGCTCCTCCTCGCGGTACGCGAGGTTGTAGTGGTTCTGCATGGTGGCGAACCGCTCGTACCCCTCCCGGTCGCTCGCGTGCAGCGCCTCGGCGAACTGGTGGGCCCACATCGAGGAGGCACCGATGTGACGGACCTTGCCACGCCGGACCGCGTCGTCGAGCGCGGCCAGCGTCTCCTCGATCGGCGTCTCGTAGTCCCAGCGGTGGAGCTGATACAGGTCGATCGTCTCCATGCCGAGCCGATCGAGGCTGTGCTCCAGTTCCTGTTCGATCGCCTTCCGCGAGAGCCCGCCCGAGTGCGGGTTCGACTCGTCCATCTGAAAGTACGCCTTCGTGGCGACGACGCTCTCCTCGCGGTGGCCCTCCAGCGCCTCGCCGAGGACGCGCTCCGACTCGCCGTTCGAGTACATGTTTGCGGCTGTCTCTTATACACATCTCT
>NZ_AOJE01000017.1 GCF_000337915.1 Halorubrum saccharovorum DSM 1137 | reverse complement strand
GAGACAGATCTTCGAGACCGTCGTCCCGGTGCTTCCGAGCGTCGTGTACTCCATACGCCGAGCAGACGGAGCGGGAGTAAAAAGCTACCCGCCCGGGCGAGATCGCCGCGAGGGCGAGTTAGGCGTCCCGGAACGACGCCGTGTACACGAGGAACGCGCCCGTCAGGAGCACGAACGCGAGGAACGTCACGAGCGCGAGCACGTTGGCGACGGGCGCGAGCGGGCTGAGGAACGACTGTCCGGTCGAGTCGAGCACGAGCACGGCGAGGAGGGCGGCGATCAGACCGAGGAGCCAGTTCGTGAGGATATCGTCCATACCCCTTCCTCATCGAGGCCGAGTAAAAAAGCGCGGGTGTCGCCGGCGGCGGTCGCGGCTCCCGTGCCCGTAGACCTACGTCGCCCGCGTCCGTGTGCTCCGCCATGAGCGACGACTCCGTCCTCTGGCTGCTGGGCGATCAGCTCAACCCGGACCTCGACGCGCTCTCCGACGCCGACGCCGTGCTGTTGATCGAGGCGCACGGCTTCGCCGACCGGAAGCCGTACCACGCCCACAAGCTGACGCTCGTGTTCTCGGCGATGCGCCACTTCCGCGATCGGCTCCGCGACCGGGGTCACGACGTGACGTATCTCCGAGCCGAGTCGTTCGGCGACGGGCTCGATCGGTTCTTCGGCGAGGAGTTCGCCGGCGCGCCTGGCGACGCCGACCTCCGGCTCATGCGCCCCGCGAGCCACGGGGCGGGCGACCGGTTCCGGGAGCTCGTCGCCGAGCGCGGCGGCTCGCTGGAGCTGCTGGACAACGAGCTGTTCTGGACGACGCCCGCCGACTGGCACGAGTGGGCCGGCGAACCGGACGGGGAAGCGGCGGGACTGATCGTCGGCGAGGACGGGAGCGCCGACAGGCGCTACCGACAGGAGAACTGGTACCGCCACGTCCGCCGCGAGACGGGCGTGCTGATGGACGGCGACGAGCCGGTCGGCGGGGAGTGGAACTACGACGACCTGAACCGAGAGACGCCGCCCGACGACTGGGAACCCCCCGAACGGCCGCGGTTCGATCCCGACGACCTCACCCGCGAGACCCACGCGTGGGTCCGCGAGCGGTTCGACACGTGGGGGAGCGACTCGCTCGACGGCTTCGCGTGGCCGGTCACCCGCGGAGAGGCCCGAGCGGCGCTCGACGCCTTCGTCCGCGACCGGCTCCCGTCGTTCGGGCGCTACGAGGACGCGATGGTCGAGGGGGAGCCGTTCCTTTCGCACTCGCTGCTCTCGCCCGCGATCAACCTCGGACTCCTGAATCCGCGCGAGCCGGTCCGGGCGGTCGAGGTCGCCTACGAGGACCGAGGCGTCGAGCCGGGCGCGTACGACCCCGAGGAGGACGGTGGGATCGATCCGAACGCGACGCCGCTTGACGACTTCGGGTCGGGTCGCGCGTCGGTTGCTGGCGCCGCTCCCGTCCCGCTCAACGCCGCCGAGGGGTTCGTCAGGCAGGTGCTCGGGTGGCGGGAGTTCACCCGACACGTCTACCGCGAGGCGATGCCGGCGCTGGCGGCGGCGAACCGGTTGGAGCAGTCGGCGGACCTCCCGCCCGCCTACTGGGACGGCGACACCGACATGCGCTGCCTCTCCGAGGCGGTCGGCCACGTCCGCGAGCACGGCTACGCGCATCACGTCGAGCGGCTGATGGTGCTCTCGAACGTCGCGCTGCTCTACGGGACCGACCCGGCGGAACTGAACGAGTGGTTTCACCTCGGCTTCGTCGACGCCTACCACTGGGTCACCACGCCGAACGTCGTCGCGATGGGGTCGTTCGGCACGGACGTGCTCTCCTCGAAGCCGTACGCCGCCTCCGGGAGCTACGTGAACCGCATGAGCGACTACTGCGCGTCCTGCCCGTACGCGGTCTCGCGGACCACGGGCGAGGGGGCGTGCCCGCTCAACGCGCTCTACTGGGACTTCCTGGCGGAGAACGAGGAGACGCTGCGCGGCACCGGTCGGATGGGCCTGATGTACTCGCACCTCGACGACAAGAGCGACTCGGAACTGGCCGCGATCCGCGAGCGGGCGAGCACGGTCAGGAAACTGGCGGCAGACGGGGAGTTGTAACCGCGGGTCGCCGTCGCGGCCGGCGCCGGAGCCTCACTCGCCGGCGGCGAGCCGCTGCAGTCGGGGGAGCGCCTGCTCGTAGCCGAGCGCGACGACCCCGACGTACAGCGCGAGCAGGCCCATCCCGACGGCCCACGCGCCGAGCGCGAGGTCGCCGGCGGTGGCCGCGGTGAGCCCGAAGCGTTCCAGCAGGACGCCGATCGCCGAGGCGGCGCCCGCGCCGGCGACGACGGCGAGGAGCTCGATCAGTTCGACGGCGACCGCGGGTACGTCGACCATATCGGTTCGCGGCGGTCGCGGATTATCACTCTTTCGGGAGCGCGGCGAAACGCGCCCCCTCGAAACTCCCCCAACGGGACGCGTGACCGCTACTTGAGTCCGAACGCCCGCATCGTCGAATCCGCGATCCCCTTCGCTATCAGCGCGAGGCCGGCCAACAGGATCATAACACCCGCGCCGACGATCGGGTCGTGGACGGTCAGAACCCCGACCGCGATGAGGACGACCACGACGCCGGCGATGCCTTCTGACCCGAGGGTGTCGCGCATGCGTCCCGCATCGCCGCGTCGCGATTTAAAAAGAGTGTTTCCGCGCGGAGAGCGGCCCTTTTATCTTTGAGAGCGCGTATCACCGCGTACGCATGAGCAACGGAGACGGCGACGGTCGAAACGACCTCCGGATGCCCGACGACGACGAGGTGTTCGCGGAGGTCGTCGAGATGCTCGGCGCGAACCGAGTCAGAGTGCGCTGTGCGGACGGGAAAGAGCGGACTGCGCGGATTCCCGGCCGGATGCAAAAGCGCGTCTGGATCCGGGAAGACGACATCGTCCTCGTCGAGCCGTGGGACTGGCAGGACGAGAAGGGTGACATCTCGTGGCGCTACGAGAAGAGCGAGGCCGAACAGCTCCGCGAGGAAGGTCACCTCCAGTGAACGGGGCTCGACTCGCCTCTCGCGATTTTTAAGTCCGAACGGTTCCGAGCGAACGTATGCTCCGGCTCGCGATGACGACCGGCGAGGAGACGTTCGAGCGCGTGCGCGAGCCGCTCGCCGACCGCGGAATCGCGGTGGTCCACGTGCAGGCGACAGAGCGGTCGCTCCGCGTCTCCGGGGGCGGGTCGGGGGACGGACCCAGCGGGAAACCGGCCGGCGAGTTCGACGGCTTCGACGCCGGCTTCGTCTACCCTTCCCGACTCATGGAGGGCGCCGTGGTCGACGCGCGGCTGTCGGTGCCGTGGGTGAACGACCGGGATGCCGTCCTCACTTCCCGGAACAAGGCGGGCGTGATCGCCGCGCTCGCCGACGCCGGGCTCCCGACGCCGCGAACCACCATGGTGTCGAATCCCGTCGACGAGGCGGTCGTCACCGAGGCCGTCGAGCCGTTCTCCTACCCGGTCGTCGTCAAGCCGAACTCCGCGACTCGCGGGGTCGGCGTCGCGACCGCGAGCGACCTCGACTCGCTTCTGGGCGTCGTCGACTACCTGAACCTCGTCCACGACTACCGCGCGACCGGCGACAAGTCGTATCTGATCCAGGAGTTCCTCCCCGACGCGCGCGACTACCGAGCGATGGTCGTCGACGGCGCGTACGCGGGCGCCGTCGAGCGGGAACTCCCCACCGACGCGGTCGAGGAGGGCCGGTGGAAACACAACGTCCACCGCGGCGCGGCGGCCACGGGGGTCGACCTCCCCGACCGCGCGCGCGAACTGGCCGAAAGAACGGCTGAAGCGCTCGGAATCGACTATCTCGGCGTCGATCTCTTGGAGGCGGACGGCCGGCTGGTCGTCAACGAGACGAACGCGCGGCCGACGGTCGACGCGGCCGCGAAGTACGAGCCAGACTTTTACGACCGGCTCGCGGCGTTGATCGAGCGGACCGCGGCGGCTGGAGAGTGAAAGGGAAGGCGGGTCGGAGGGGTGCGGCGGCTACTCCAGATCGATCGAGGCGGAGTCGTCGTCGCGGTCGAACGCGACCTCCAGCACGCCGTTGTTGAACGTCGCGTCCGCCGAGTGCTCGTCGACCGGAACGGGGAGTTCGACGGTCTCGTCGTACTCCCGCCGGTCGGACGCCGCGGAGATGGTGAGCGCCTCCCCGTCGCACTGCAGGGAGAGCTCCTCTTTCGAGACGGCCGGGAGATCGGCGATGAGTCGCACGCCGTCGTCGGTCGTGTACGCGTCGACGTGCGTCGCCGAGCCGAAGCCGGCGTCCTCGCTTCCGGGGTTCCCGTTGGCCATCTCGTTCATCATCCGTTCGATCTCCTCGAAGAAGTCGCCGAACGGATCGTCACGGTCGTCTCTGTCCATGTCTCACGTGACGACGCTGATCCCGATAAGCCTTCTGTCCACGACCGTCCTCGCCGCTGTTCGGGGCTGTGCGTACGGTACGCGGCGTCTGTGAGTGTCGTCGGTTCCCGCTGACCCCCGAACCGACGGGCCCCGGCCGGCCGGCGGACCGGCCGGCCGGCAGACCGAGCCGATCGTAACGAAAACGAACGATAGTGACTGTCTCGTGGCGACTCGGTCGGATTTAAGTATCTGGGCTCGCCTTTTTCGAACATGAGTAAATCATATCTCGCCGCGGACGACGACGTGAGCGACGACGAGGTCGTTCGGGTGGGCCTCAACGGGTTCGGTCGGATCGGGCGAAACGTCTTCCGCGCGGTGCTGGCGTCGCCGCGGATCGAGCTCGTCGGGATCAACGACGTGATGGACTTCGACGACATGGCGTACCTCGCGAAGTACGACACCGTCATGGGGCGGCTCGACGGTGTCGAGCGCGACGGCGACGCGCTGGCGATCGGCGGTACCTCGGTGGACCTGTACAACGTGCAGGACCCCGCCGACCTCCCGTGGGACGAGCTCGACGTGGACGTGGCGCTGGAGTGTACGGGCGTCTTCCGCACCCGCGAGGACGCGAGCGCGCACCTCGACGGCGGCGCGGACACCGTGATCATCTCGGCGCCCCCGAAGGGCGAGGAGCCGGTCAAACAGCTCGTCTACGGCGTCAACCACGACGAGTACGAGGGCGACGACGTGATCTCGAACGCCTCCTGCACGACCAACTCCATCACGCCGGTCGCGAAGGTGCTGGACGACGAGTTCGGCATCGACGCCGGCACCCTCACCACCGTCCACGCGTACACCGGCTCTCAGAGCCTCATCGACGGCCCGAAGGCGAAGACCCGCCGCGGCCGCTCGGCCGCCGAGAACATCGTGCCGACCTCGACGGGCGCCGCGGGCGCCGCCCAGGAAGTCCTCCCGCAGCTGGAGGGGAAGATCGACGGGATGGCGATGCGCGTTCCGGTTCCGAACGGCTCGATCACCGAGTTCGTCGTCAGCCTCGACGAGACCGTCACCGAGGAGGACGTGAACGCCGCCTTCCGCGAGGCCGCCGACTCCGGCCCGCTCGCGGGCGTGCTCGGCTACACCGACGACGAGGTCGTCTCCAGCGATATCGTCGGTCTCCCGTTCTCCAGCTACGTCGACCTGCAGTCGACGAACGTCGTCGCCGGCGGGAAGCTCCTGAAGATCCTCACCTGGTACGACAACGAGTACGGCTTCTCGAACCGGATGCTCGACATGGCCGCGTACGTTCAGGACGAGGCGTAAGCGGTCGACCCGCTCCGCGGCACAGCTCGCCGACGGCAACGTTCCCCCGGAGAACCACCGCTTAAATATCTCATCGACGACCGTTCACCCATGGCTACGTTCGACACCATCGACGACCTCCCGGCAGACTCGCGCGTCCTCGTTCGACTCGACCTCAACTCCCCGATCGAGGACGGAGAACCGCAGGACAACCGCCGCTTCGAGCGCCACGCGGAGACGGTCTGCGAGCTTGCCGACGCCGGCCACCGCGTCGTCCTGATGGCCCACCAGGGCCGCCCCGGCCGCGACGACTTCACGTCGCTCGCCGGCCACGCCGAGATCCTCGCCGGCCACGTCGATCGCGACGTGGCGTTCGTTGCCGACACCTACGGCGATGAGGCGCTGGCGGCGATCGACGCGCTCGGTGCGGGCGAGGTGCTCCTCCTCGAGAACACCCGGATGTGCGACGACGAGCTCCCCGAGGCGTCGCCCGAGGAGAAGGTCGAGACGGAGTTCGTTCAGACGCTCGCGCCGCGCTTCGACGCCTACGTCAACGACGCCTACTCGGCGGCCCACCGGAAGCACGCCTCGCTGGTCGGATTCCCGCTCGTCCTCCCCGCCTACGCCGGTCGCGTGATGGAGACGGAGTACGAGGCCAACACCGCCATCGCGACACGGGAGTTCGACGGGCCGGTGACGATGGTCGTCGGCGGGACGAAGGCGACCGACGTGATCGGCGTGATGGACGCGTTGGACGACCGGGTCGACCGCTTCCTGCTCGGCGGCGTCGCCGGCGAGCTCTTCTTGCGCGCCGCGGGCCACCCCGTCGGTCACGACGTAGGGGGGATGGACCTGTTCGACGAGCAGTGGGAGGAGAACCGCGAGCTGATCGAGTCGGTGCTCGACGAGCGCGGCGACGCGATCCGGCTCGCGACCGACCTCGCGTACGAGGGCCCTGACGGTGACCGCGCGGAGGTCGCCGTCGACGACATCGACGAGAAGACGGAGGGGTACCTCGACGTGGGCTCGGAGACGGTCGCGGCGTACGAACCGCCCATCCGCGAGTCCGACGCGGTGTTCGTGAAGGGCGCGCTCGGCGCTGTCTCTTATACACATCTCTGATGGCGCC